>NZ_JBHZRX010000005.1:0-237950 GCF_043641945.1 Yoonia maritima
TCACCCAACACCCGCAACCCCTTTTTCAAAAAATCATAAAGTTTTTGAGACATTCATTTTTAATCAAACAAATTCAATAGCTTACAAACCACACCACAAGCCAATCCCAACACCAACCGCCCAATCCTTACGCAATTCATAAACGCAAAACACCACATCTAGACTTATCCACACAAACACCCACAACAAACACTGGAATCACACCAATCCAAAGCAAACAAAACACCCAAAGAATCAAAAAACCCGGCAAAATGCCGGGCTTTTTGATTCTTAAGCGACTGAACAGCCTTCAGAGAAAACGCTGCTCCTCTAAGAGGTCAGGAAGATCGTTCTCGTACAGCACAACGTCCTTAGCTTGGATATCTGCATCAATCTTCGCGCGCGCCTCGTAAAAGGATGCGACTTCGATCACTTTGACCTGCCCCCTATCAAGGCCATCCGCAAAGCTACGGATCCGGCTTGGGTTCACTACATACACTGTGTCGCAGAAATCATTGCAGGTCTGGGCAAGCCGGGCGTGAACCGCGTCATGCTCTAACCCCAGTTCAGCGACACCGGGCGTCACAAGGATCGCGCGACCGCCACGTTCTTTTGCAAGATCATGCATCGTGGCGACGGCAGACTTAAAGCCCAGCTCATTCGCGTTATACGCGTCATCAAGGATCAGAGGCTCACCGGGGTTCTCGACTTTTTGCAAACGGTGCGGGATTTGCGAGACTGTCTTGGTAAAGAACGGCAGGTCGTCGACGAGCGCAGGATCAACATGCAACGTCAAGACAACGGCCAGCGCGGCGTTCATCACGTTATGATCACCTAGCAATGGCAGATCAAAGCTAACATCAGCATGCGATCCATCAACCCAGTGCAAGCCAATCGTCCAGCCACCACCTGCAGCCGTTTGCGCATTCACGATCACGTCTGCATCTTGCGCACCGACCGAAATGACCTGCTTACCGTATTGTTCTTTTAGTTTTGCAAACGGCTCATGGCGCAACACATCGACATTGATGATGGCAGTGCCGTTGTTACTACACACATATTCTACCAGTTCTGACTTTGCCCGCGCGATTGCTTCGATGCTGCCAAAGCGTTCCGTGTGTGCGTCGCCCACTGCGGTCACGATACCAAGGGTCGGCTGTGCAAAATCGCAAAGCCGCTTGATCGAACCTTCACCATATGCGCCCATCTCGGCGATGAAATATTTGTGCGACCATTGCAGGCGCTGGCGGATATGGCGGGTCAGCCCCAGCACAGTATTAATACTGCCCCGGCTATAGAATACGGGCGCTGATCCTTCGAGGATCTCTGCAAGGATGTGTTTGACGGTCGTCTTACCAAAGCTGCCGGTAATCCCGATCCGTTGTGGATCCATGCGTGCCAGCTTTTCGCGGGCCTCTACTATATACTTGTCGTTGATGCGTTGCTGGAACGGTGCAAGCACCTGATTGGCTGCGATCAAGGCAAAGGGGGCTAGCTGAATGGTGATGATCGCGAAGATCAGCCAGTAAAAGCTGATTAAGAACGGCAAAACCAAAAATGCTGCTGCAAGCAGATAGATCCGGCGTGCGCGTTCGGTCATCGCAAGCGGCTTTTTAAAGCGGTACCGTTTCTCGTCCCAGATAATCGCGCCGAGTGTCGCCGCAAGGATCAACAGCACAACGGCGCTTGGACCTGTCATCAACATGATCACCAGCGCGATCAAAATGGCAGCACTTGCACGCACATCATACAGGCGTACCGATTGCAGTGCGCCGACATAGCGGGCACCGTCGTATTCCTCTTGCTGGAAGTACGCGAGCAGCGTGCGCAGCCGCGTTTGCAGCAAATAGCCAAGCGCACCCATGACGATCAGTTTAGCGAGAATAATCATGTGCGGGCCTCGGTCAGGATATCTTTGATCACGTTTGCAATCTGGTGCCGTCCGCGTGTCAGAACAGACAGGTGGTCGAATTCAGGACACTCTATATAAGTAGAGTTCGGGATATGAGCGTGCAGCACCCTGCCTTCAGCTGGCGGGGTGGCCGTATCCTTTGATCCGTAAATCAAATGCGTCGGCGCGATGATACGCCCCACATCGTTTGTCTGATCTTCCTTAACCGTCTGGATAAAGATGTCGCGCATCCCAATCTCGCGACTATGGACATAATCGGCACTGCCGTATTTCTTTTCTAGGTCGATGATCTCGTAGTCATCTGTCGCGCGGGCCTTTTTGCGTTTGAACAAGAAGCTACGCCATTGACCGCGAAGCTGTTGCCAAAGAGAGCGAGGAAGTTTCACCCCTGCCCCCGCAACAATCACCATCTGTGCAATCGGGCTTTGCTGTTGCGCAGCTAATCGCAGTCCGACACGACCACCAAAGCTGTGGCCGACCCAGATACACGGCTTATCGCCAATCTTTTCAGCCATAACTGTACGCATGTAGTCGGCATAGTCATTCGTATCCCACGCATCATCTGGGCGGGGTGTATCGCCAAAGCCGGGCAAATCAAAAAGAATGCAGCGCGCCTGCCCTGCAATCAATTCCGCCACGGGCAGAAAATCTGCATGGGTTCGCCCCCAACCGTGGGCAAAGACAACAACTGGTCCATCTGGTTGCCCCAGCTCGACGCTCGCGATTGGCTTCATCCGCATTCACCTTTTTATCTATTGGCACCACCTGCTGTGGCGCTTGCCTGCCCTTGGACGTATAACTATCACTGAGGCAAACGATATTCTAGGACAGTACAACGTGACCAAGCTAAATATAGCAGTTGTCTTTGGCGGACCAACCCAAGAACACGACGTGAGCGTTGTCAGCGCCCAGCAGTTGATGGATGCCGCCGATCTACGCAAGCTCAACATCATCCCGATTTATCTAGATTTCGAAGGGCGCTTTATGCATGGCGCACGCCTGCGTGATCTTGGCGCGTTTCGGCCCCGCCCCGGTGGACTAAAGCAAGTGACGTTTGCATGGGGCGACAATGGCCCTTGTATTAATGCCGCTGACGGCAGTTGGTCTAAGAATATTGACTGCGTACTACCGGTGTTCCATGGGCCCTACGGCGAAGACGGCCGCATCCAAGGGATGATGGAATTGCTTGGCATTCCAGTCACCGGGTTTAACGCCACGAATTCTGCCATCGCGATGCGCAAAGACGCGACAAAGGCGATTGTCAAAACAGTTGGCGTGAATGTGGTTGATCACGTGGTGGCAAACCATGCGACCCTGCAAAACCCCAAAGCCTTTGCACAAAAGGTCGCCCAGCAAATTGGTTACCCGGCAATTGTGAAACCTGCCAACCTTGGGTCCAGCATCGGGGTCGGCATCGCGACTGACGACGAAACCTTGATCGCGCTTAGCCAAGCGGTGCTGCGCCAAGACGGATTTGCGTTGATCGAACCGAAGGTTCAAAATCTGGTCGAATACAACGTCGCGCTAACATATCGCGACGGTCAGATTTGCCATTCTGCGATCGAACGCCCCAAATCTTCCGCTGACTTACTGGACTTTAAAGAGAAGTATTTGGCCTCTGGCGACGGCGGTCCACCCAAGAAGGGCGGCAAACTGGGGAATTCCCCTGTGCCATCACAAGGGATGCTTTCGCTAACCCGCGACATCAACCCGGACATCCCCCAAGGGTTGAAGGCGCGCATTTACGAATACGCATCAGCTGCATTTTCGGTGCTCGGGCTACGCGGTGCGCCACGCATCGACTTTATGGTCGATAGCGAAACCGGTGAACTGTGGTTCAACGAGATCAACCCGATCCCCGGATCATATGGGTTCTTCCTTTGGGAAGCCGCCGATCCGCCACTCCTGTTTTCAGAACTGATCCAGCATTTGGTGGAAGAGGCGATTGGCGACAGCTTAAAAACCTTTGACGATCCGGTACCGCAAGGGGCACATCTACTTCCCCGCTAGGTCGAAATAGTGAAACCCATCATGAAAGGTGTCGCCGTCAAAGGTCGACACCTTTTTTCGATTCCCTGCGGCCACACACGACACATGCACCCAGCCATATTCGCCACAACGCGGGTCGAACTTTTCAAGGATCAGTTCATCGAAATCCGTGTTGTCGATGAGCCAAAGCGCCAGCGTGTCATTCGCAATACCGCCCATCATGATATCAGCCGCCTCGCCTCTCAAATGCTGCGAATCCGGCAATCCACCGATTTCAGCATTCAAACGGAGGCAACGATATCCACTTGTGATAAACAACGGGAGATCGAAGTGGGTAATCGCCGGCTGCAAAACCTGCTGGCAAAGTCGGGTTAGGTTTTCAACCACGCCCACGTCTTGCGGCAAGTTATAGATGCCCTGCTCTGCCGCTGTATCGCTTTGGCACAGGGTGAATAGATCCAAATCCGTAGAAAGCATCGGATTAAGCGGGTTTGTTTTATACATCACGGTTGCCCCGATTTACGGACGATATCACAAAGTGCGTCGAACTGATGCGCCAATGGGTTCGTTTTACGCCAGATCATCCCCACTGTTCGGCTGGGTTCTTTTCCGTTGAAGCGGTTTACGCAAACTGGCGCTGCCCGTCCTTCGACAGCAATTGCCATTTCAGGGATCAACGTCACCCCAATCCCTGCCCCGACCATCTGCACCAGCGTCGACAGCGAACTGCCGTCCAACCCTTCACGCGGGACAGCGGTCTGTATGTTGCAGAACGAAAGTGCCTGATCGCGAAAACAGTGGCCCTCTTCCAGCAAAAGTAACCTCATGGCCCGTAATGCGTCAGGGCTTGGCACGGGCAATTCTGATTGTGATTCATGCCGGACTAAAACCATGCTTTCATCAAACAATGGAACTTCGGTCATCCACGGTTCCGACACTGGCAAGGCAACAATCGCCAGATCGATCTGTCCGTCAGCAAGTTCATCAATTAGTCGCGGCGTCACGGTTTCCCGGATATGCACGTCGAGTTCCGGATGCGCTTCATCCAGATGGCTTATCAGCTTGGGCAGAAGGTATGGCGCAATCGTTGGAATCACCCCGATACGCAAACGCCCGTATAACCCACCATGGGCAGCCCGCGCCATTTCGCCCAATTCGTCAACCGATTGAAGGATTGAACGCGCACGTTCAGCAAAGCTTTCGCCAAATGATGTCAGGCGTACATGCCTTGGGCTGCGCTCAAACAGTGGTGTTCCAAGGCTTTCTTCTAGCTCTTTAATCTGAACAGACAAAGCAGGTTGAGAGATAGAACAAGCATCTGCTGCGCGGCCAAAATGACCGTGGCGGGCAAGTGCTTCGAAATAGCGCAGTTGTTTGAGCGTCAAATTCTTCATAAGTTGAAGTTATCGCAACAATTAAAAAATGCAACTTAAACTAATTCTAAAACTATGGTAATTGACGTCCGTGCGGTGGGGGAGGCCCCGGTCGCGACAGCTTAGCTAATATAAATAGACCCAGCCAGGATCGGAGAAAAAGATGGACGGAGACAACGTCGGGAAATGCCCCGTTGCACACGGAGGTGCAGTGCACACTACATTCGCAGGGCGGTCAAACCGTGACTGGTGGCCAAACCAGCTAAACCTGCGCATTCTGCACCAGAACACACCAGCATCTGATCCGCTTGGCGCGGATTTTGATTATGCGGAAGAGTTCAAAAAACTAGACCTCGAAGCACTCAAGGCCGATTTGACGGCCCTGATGACAGACAGCCAAGATTGGTGGCCTGCTGACTATGGTCACTATGGTCCGTTCTTTATTCGTATGGCTTGGCACAGTGCCGGTACATACCGTACGGCGGATGGCCGCGGTGGCTCGCGTTCAGGTACACAGCGTTTTGCGCCACTGAACAGCTGGCCAGATAACGGCAACCTCGACAAGGCACGCCGCCTGTTGTGGCCAATCAAACAAAAGTACGGCAACCAGATTTCTTGGGCCGACTTGATGATCCTGACCGGTAACATCGCGCTCGAATCTATGGGTTTCAAAACCTTTGGTTTCGCTGGCGGCCGCGAAGACATCTGGGAACCAGAAGAAGACATCTATTGGGGTGGCGAAGCTGAATGGCTGGCGACTTCCGATAAAGAAGGCAGCCGCTATTCTGGTGAGCGTGAACTGGAAAACCCGCTAGCTGCGGTTCAGATGGGTCTGATCTACGTCAACCCAGAAGGCCCAGACGGCAACCCTGATCCACTGGCATCTGGTCGTGATGTACGTGACACCTTTGCACGTATGGCGATGAACGACGAAGAAACTGTTGCGCTGGTTGCGGGTGGTCACACATTCGGTAAGGCACATGGTGCGGGCGACCCAGCACTTGTTGGTCCTGAGCCAGAAGCGGCACCAATGGAAGCGATGGGCTTTGGTTGGGCAAACGCATTCGAAAGCGGCAAGGGTGTTCACACCACGACAAGCGGCATCGAAGGCGCATGGAGCCCAACGCCGATCAAGTGGGACATGACATTCCTTGAAACTCTGCTGAACAACGACTGGGAGCTTACGAAATCCCCAGCCGGTGCGCACCAGTGGAAACCTGCGAACGGTGCAATGGCTGATGCCGTGCCAGATGCGCACGACGGATCACGCCACGCGCCGATGATGACAACAGCAGATATGTCGCTGAAGCTCGACCCGATCTATGCACCAATTTCCAAGCGCTTCTTGGAAAACCCTGCAGAGTTCGCAGACGCGTTTGCACGTGCTTGGTTCAAACTGACACACCGCGACATGGGTCCAAAGTCACTGTACCTTGGTGCTGACGTTCCCCAAGAAGATCTGCTGTGGCAGGATCCAATCCCTGCTATTGATCACGACCTGATCGACGACGCCGACATCGCAAAGCTGAAAGCTGACTTGCTTAGCTCTGGCCTGACAATCTCGGAACTCGTTTCGACAGCTTGGGCGTCTGCATCTACATTCCGTGGTTCAGACAACCGTGGTGGTGCAAACGGTGCGCGTATTCGCTTGGCTCCTGCAAAAGACTGGGAAGCAAACGAACCAGCAAAGCTGGCCAAAGTTCTCGCTAAACTGGAAAGCATCCAAAGCGCGTTCAACGCTGCACAGTCCGGCGGCAAGAAAGTATCGATTGCTGACTTGATCGTTCTGGGCGGCAGCGCTGCTGTTGAACAAGCTGCGAAAAATGCGGGCCACAATGTGACTGTACCGTTCACACCGGGTCGCACAGATGCATCGCAAGAAGACACCGATGTCGAAAGCTATGACGTGCTAGAGCCGCTTGCAGATGGTTTCCGTAACTACCTGCAAAAAGACTTTACCGTTCCGGCTGAAAAGCTGCTGGTAGACCGTGCTCAGCTTCTGACGCTTTCCGCGCCAGAAATGACCGTTCTGGTTGGTGGCCTGCGCGTACTTGGCGCCAATGTCGGCGATAGCAAAAGCGGCGTCTTCACAGACAAAACTGATGCGCTGACCAACGACTTCTTCGTGAACATTCTGGACATCAAGACCGAATGGAAACCAGTCGAAGGTGACGCGAACCTGTTCGAAGGTCGTGATCGGACAACTGGCGAAGTCTTTGGCACTGGCACACGTGCTGACCTCGTGTTTGGTTCCAACTCGCAGCTGCGCGCAATCGCAGAAGTTTACGCGCAAGACGACGCAAAAGCGACGTTCGCGGACAACTTCGTTGCTGCATGGACCAAGGTGATGGAACTTGATCGCTTTGATCTAAAGTAATCAACAACATGTAAGAAACGAAAAGGGCGCGACCAGCAATGGCCGCGCCCTTTTTCCATTGGTCCAGTGCCGGTTTATTCTGCCGGCATTGGCGCCGCGTTCCCGGCAAAGCGTGCCGCGCGGCGTTCGCCCAGCATCAACATCGCAGGTGTCACCAGCAACGTCAGGATGGTCGCAAAAACCAACCCACCCGCAATCGCGCTAGACAGTTCGGTCCACCATTGGCTGGACGGCGCGCCATAGACGATTTCGCGGGTGAAGAAGTTGATGTTCAGCCCAATCACCATCGGCATCAGACCCAATGCAGTCGTCACCGAAGTCAGTACAACAGGGCGCAAACGCTGCGCACCTGTGCGCAAAGCAGCCTCTAGCGAAGAAAGCCCCTCTTGCTTGAACTCGTTGAACGCGTCGATCAACACGATGTTGTTGTTCACAACAATCCCCGCCAACGCGATCACACCGATCCCGCCCATTACAACACCGAACGGACGCCCGGTGATCATGAGGCCCAGCAACACGCCAGCAATCGAGAAGATGATCGCCGACATGACGATGAACGCCTGCCAAAAGCTGTTGAACTGCGTCAGCAAGATCACAAACATCAGGCCAATCGCGGAAACAAATGCCCCCATCAAGAAGATCATGGATGATGCCTGATCCTCTGCTTCACCGCCGAACTTCACCTCGATACCAGCAGGCAGCCCTAAACGATCAAGCGACCCTTCCAAGGCAACCGTTTGGTCGTTCGCCAGAACACCCGGCGCTACATCAGCCGAAATCGAAACAACGCGTTCTTGATCAATGCGCGTGATAATCCCGCTGCGTGGTGCCGGGATGAACGACACAAAGTTCGAAATCGGAACGAGGCCCGACGCAGTCGGAACGCGCAGTGATTCCAGCTCTGCAAGCGTCCGGTCAACCGCTGGGAAGCGTACGACGATGTCGACTTCTTCGTCGGTATCGTCAGGACGGTAATCTGCCACTGTAATCCCGCGCGTCAAAAGCTGAACCGCTTGCCCAAGCAGGGCAACGTCAGCACCGCTGCGTGCAGCCTCTGACCGGTCAACGCTGATCTGCCATTCCACACCCGGACTTGGGCGACTGTCGACAACGTCGATGAACCCGCCCATGCGCTCCATTTCATCCAAGATGATTTGAACGCTGGCTTCTTGATCGGCAGTGTTATTGCCACGGATTTCAAGGTTAATCGGCTTGCCACCACCCGGCCCACCAGAGTCGGTTTGGACCTGAATATCGATACCCGGAATCTGCGCCATATCCGCACGAATGTCTTCGGCGATCAAAGCTACCGGACGGCGTGTATCCCATTCGGTTAGTTCCAGCTGGATTGATCCGATCACGTCGCCAGTGCTGCTGGACGAACCTGAGCGCGAATAAATGCTTGCAATTTCATCATAGGTTTCGAGCTTTGCTTCAACCTGACGAACCAAGGCATCTTGTTCGTAGACAGAAAAGTTATCTTTGGCGCGCACTTCGACCTGTGCATAGTCAGGTTCAACCGATGGAAAGAACGTCAGCCCGTTCCCAAAGGTACCGTAAGCAACAAACGAACCGACCAGCGCCATAATCGCAAAGCTAAGAGTAGTCCAAGGGCGCAACAGCGACCATTCAAGAACACGCACATAGCCGCCCATAAAGCCGGTCATTTTGCGTGGATCGCCACGTTCAGCCGCATACATCTGCGCCTGCGCCTTTGCCGACTGTGGCTGCCGTTTGCCGATCAGACCACCCATGACTGGGATAAACACCAGCGCCATGAATAGTGACGCGGCCAATGTGCAGATCACAGTAATTGGCAGGAACTTCATGAACTGGCCAACAATGTCTTTCCAGAACAACAGCGGCAAGAACACACAAAGGGTTGTCGCAGTGGACGCAATAATAGGCCACGCCATCCGCTTGGCGGCCTCTGCATAGGCGACCTTTGGTGATCGCCCTTCGTGAAGGTAGCGGTCAGCCAGCTCAACGGTCACAATCGCGCCGTCCACAAGCATCCCAACCACAAGGATCAACGAAAAGAGCACAACGATGTTCATCGTGTAACCCATGATAAACAAAGCAGCGACACCCGTCAGGAACGCACCCGGAATAGCAAGACCAACCAGAATGGAAGACCGGAAACCAAGCGCGTAAACTACCACAACCATCACTAGGAAGATCGCTGCGATCACGTTCGCCTCTAGATCTGAAAGCATCGAAACCACGGTTTCGCTTTCATCCAGTGTATAGCGGATATGAACGCTTTCAGGCCAAGCTTCGCTTGATTTAGTTACGACTTCACGAACAGCAGCAACTGTTTCAATGATGTTCGCGCCTGCACGTTTCTTGATTTCCAGCGCCAGTGCGGGCTGTCCATCGATCCGAGCGAAACCTGTCGGATCCACGAAAGTACGGCGGATCGTAGCAACATCACCAAAGGTAACGACGGTTTGGTCGCGGACCATGATCGGCAGTTCCATCACGTCCTCTAGGTCTTCGATAAGACCGGGTACCTTTAGAACTAGTCGTCCCGCTTCGCTTTCGATCGCACCCGCGGCAATCAACTGGTTGTTGCGTGTTATCGAACCAATCAATTCGTCGAACGAAATATTGTAAGTTTCAAACACAGTTGGGTCGATCAGCACCTCAAGCAGTTCGGTACGCTTACCGCCCACATCCACTTCGAGAACACCGCTCAGCGCCTCAATATCGTCTTTGAGGTCTTCGGTGATGGTGTTCAACGTCCGCTCTGGCACGGGGCCAGATAGGATCACCGTCAAAATCGGGAACAGCGCCGTATTGATTTCGGTGACGGTGACGTTAGCATCTTGGGGTAGCTCGTTCTCGGCCTTGTCGGCGGCCTCGCGCACGCGATCCAGCGCTTCGTCAGAATCGAAACCAGGTTCAAATTCCAGCTGAACACTAGCGTGCCCTTCGCTGGCAGTACCTGTCATCGACTTTAGGCCCGTCAGCGATGCGAACTCGACCTCCATCGGGCCAACAAGAACATCTTCTGAATCCTCTGGCGAAATGCCGTCTAGGCTTGTTGATACATAGACAATCGGGATCGGAACTTCTGGGTTACTTTCTTTGGGGATGGCAGAATATGAAACCGCACCCACTAAAAGCAAGAAAACCAAGACAAGCTGAACAACTTTGCTGCGTTTAAATGCAGCGTCAATTATGGCGTTCATTGTGATGCATCCGCTGTTTGATCGGCGACAGGTGGCCGTGGGTTAACAACGTCGCCTGCGTTCACGAAGCCTTGGCCAACGGTAATGATGTCAACCTCGTCAGGCAGACCAGTGACCCAAATGCCATCGGGCTGCGCGCGCACGATAGACACCTCACTAAATGCAACAACATCACCCTCGGCGACGGTTTTCACCCCAAGATCACCATTCGCGCCAAGCGACAAAATCGCTGGCGAGATAAAGTGACCACGCGCCTGCCCAGTTGGGATTTCGATCCGTGCGCTTAGGCCAGCTGGCATTTCGCTGTTGGGGTTATCTACTGAAACCTCGACACGGAAGGTCCGGGTCTGGGCATCAGCGTTACTTCCAATAAAGCCGATCACACCTGTACGTTCTTCGCCAGTGATGAATGACACTTTGGCTGTATCGCCTTTATGCAACCGCGAAAGCGCCTGCTGCGGGACCTGAACAACAACGGTCAGCGGGTCGTTATCCAAAACTTCGGCGACTGCATCGCCGTTATTGACGAATTCACCGACATCAAGCGTCATATCGTTCAAACGGCCCGGGAAAGGTGCCGTGATAATTGTGTTTTCCAACTGCTCTTTTGCTGCGGTGACAGCCGCCTCTGCTGCGGCTTTGGTTGCGCGTGCCGCACTCACACGGTCGTCCGTCGCGATACCGCGATTTTGCAAAGCGATTGCGTTATCATAATCACGCGTTGCTTGCTCTAGTTGCGTTTCCGCCTGCAATAGCTGCGCTTCGATAGTTTCAGCGTCAATGCGCCCTATTTCTTGGCCCGTTGTCACCAAATCCCCGCGTTCGACAAGAACATCAACAATCTGGCCGCTGGTCTTCGCACGGATTTCAGTCGAACGATCCGGTGTCGACTGCCCTTCTGCGGTCAACACCAACTGCACATCTTGCGCCGCCGAAGGAAGCACGGCGACGGTGACGATGCTAGGCGCACTGTCATCGGCAACTTCTTCTTCAGGTTCTGTGGGCGCGAAATATCCGCTGCCCATCCAGCCAACCATGGCGAGCCCCATAAAGATGGCCACCCACTTTGACCGCCCCGCCCCTTTGTCGCCATCAAACGTAAGTTTGCCGGTCAAATCCGGAGCACCATCCTGAGACATGTCGTTCTTCCTTCGATATCAATAGAGCGTCGGGCGGACATAGTGCCACACCGCAATCCGCCCTTAGTTAGGGGCGAAGGTCTAAGGTTACCAGTGCGTCAGCCTAGAAAAACCCGGACATATCCGCAAATTGGCCACACAAACTAATCAATTGCCCATAAATGCGACATCTATGTCGCGCACCGCAAAACTTGGGGCACTAGATGAAGCGGATATTTGGCTTTTCAAAAAAGTGATATCACGACTTGTCATTTCTTCGCGCAACCTTCCTATTCTGCATAAATAGCGAGGCAACATGACTGAGAACTCTCTGGACCCTGAAGATTGGGATGCGTTCCGCGCAAGAGCGCACGCGATGTTGGACAAATCAATCGACAAGATGGCAAATGCCCGCGAAGGGCGTGTTTGGACGCCTGTACCAGATGATATTAAGTCCCCGTCATCAATTCCGGTGCAAGGCGACGCAACCAAAGTAGACACCCAGCTGGCCGACCTGTTGCCTTATGGAGTTGGCAATACGCACCCTCGCTTCTTTGGGTGGGTTCACGGATCAGGGACGCCATCAAACATCATGGCCGATATGGTCGCGGCTGCGATGAACGCGAATTTAGGCGGGCGTGACCACGGCGCAATTTACATCGAAAAACAGGTTGTGAACTGGTGCAAGAAGATGTTCGGCTTTCCAGCGACCGCAAGCGGGTTGGTCGTATCCGGGACATCCATCGCAACCTTGGTGGCCTTAAAGGCCGCCCGCGATCACATGAGCAACTTTGCCTCGCGCCAATCAGGTATCCTAGCTGGCAAGCTGGTCGGATATACATCGACCCAGACCCATTCTTGCGTTGCGCGGACCTTTGATATGCTTGGGCTAGGTACAGATGCGCTGCGCAGAATCCCGGTAAATGACGCGTTTGAAATAGACACCAATGCGCTGCAATCCGCGATCTCTGCTGACCGGGCTGCGGGTCTAACGCCTTTTGCCATCATCGGAACTGCGGGCGCGGTGAATGTCGGTGCGATTGACGATCTAGAGACGCTCGCCGACATTGCTCGGTCCGAAAAACTTTGGTTGCATGTCGATGGCGCATTTGGCGCGACCGCGATCTTAAGCGACAAAATCAAGCCACGCCTATCGGGCCTTACCCGCGCCGACAGCATCGCGTTTGATTTCCACAAATGGCTTCATGTGAATTACGACGCTGGGTTTGCGCTGATCCGAGACGAAGATGCGCATCGCCGCGCGTTTTCTGAACGGCCTGATTACCTGAAGGGCACTGATCGTGGTGTCGCTGCGGGAAACCCTTGGCCGACCGAATATGGGCCGGAACTGTCACGCGGGTTTCGTGCGCTCAAAATTTGGGCGCAGCTTGTGGAACATGGTACAGAAAAACTGGGGCAGTTGATCACGCAAAACTGTGATCAAGCGCAGTATTTGGCCGAACTCATCGACGCTGACCCAGTTTTGGAAACGCGTGCCCCCGTCGCGCTGAATATCTGTTGTTTTAGCTATGTCGCGTCAGGCACGAACCTGAGCCGTTTGAACGAAGAAATCGTGATCCAGCTACAGCTGCAGGGGATCGCTGTACCGTCAACGACGCAGATCCACGGGCAAACCGTGATCCGTGTGAATATCACAAATCACCGAACCACGCGTGCCGATCTGGACATCTTGGTCGACGCTGTGCGTAAGATAGGCGCGCAACTGGTCGAAGGGGGCGAATTTGCGACAGCTTAAGACGACTGCGGCGGCTATGGTCGCCAGCGCGCGCGCCAAAATCACGGAAATCGACACCGCCGATGCCATCGAGATGGTTGATGATCCGGAAGTCGTGTTCGTTGACCTGCGCGATGTACGTGAACGCCAGCGCAGCGGCGCGATCCCCGGCAGCTTTCACTGTCCGCGTGGCATGGTCGAATTCTGGGTCGATCCCGACAGCCCCTACATCAAAGACATCTTTGCCCAAGACAAACGTTTCGTCTTTCACTGTGCCTCTGGCTGGCGATCCGCGCTGACCGTCGCAACCCTGAACGAAATGGGGTTTGAGGCGTCACACCTGAAAGACGGGTTTACCGACTGGGTGGCCAAGGGCGGCCCAATCGAAAATTGCCCATGACCAAACCTGAAATCTGCCCGCTAGGCGTCGACGGCGTATTGGTACGTTTCGCGCGCACCTTAACAGACGAAGCCAACAGCCAAGCGCTCGCTTTTCGGACGCAAATTATGCATGCGGGACTGCCAGGCGTGACCGAGGTTGCCTCATCTTTGACCTCTGTCAGGGTCGGTTTTGATCCACAACGAACTAACCGTACCGAGATTACCCAGCACATCGTGGACCTTCTTGAACGCCCTGAAAAACAGGACAGTGGCCCCCGCCGTCTTTGGCGGATTCCCGTGGCCTTTGGCCCTGAGCTTGCGCCGCAAATGGCACAGGCTGCAAAACTGGCAGGCGTGACACAAGAACAAGCCGTCAAAGAAATCACATCGCAACGCGTGCGTGTGATCGCGCTCGGGTTCGCCCCCGGGCAGCCCTATCTGGGGATGCTGCCGCCACATTGGGACATACCGCGCCAAAGTGAACTGACCCCAAAAATGCCCAACGGTGCCTTGGTCGTCGCCGTGCGTCAGCTTATAATTTTCGCGGCGGACGCGCCGACAGGCTGGCGGCATATCGGGCAAACCGCATTTCGGGTCTATCAACCCGATGCCCCGGAACCTTTTGCATTCAACCCCGGCGACACCGTGGAATTTTGCGCCGTCGCGGACAGTGAATTAACCGCATTGCAAAACCGAACCGACACCAATGGCGGCGCCACCTGCAAGGTACTGCGCTGATGCCGACACTTACGATTCACAGCATCGGCCCCGGTGTCACCGTGCAAGATTTAGGACGTCCGGGGTGGACCGCCCAAGGTCTATCAACCGGCGGCGCAGCGGATCGGCTAGCGATACTTGAGGCCGCAGCGTTACTGGGAACACCGCCACAAGCAGGGTTAGAGATGATGGGCTTTGGTGGGGTGTTCAGCACGGACACCGACACCCGCATCGTCCTGACCGGGGCACACATGCAGGCAGCCATCGACGACAGCCCTGCCCCACATAACACAACTATCCTTCTACGGGCCGGACAACGGCTAAACATCGGCGGCGCCAAACACGGTACCTTCGGTTATCTGTCGTTCGTAGGTGGTATCCAGACCGATCCCGTGTTGGAAAGCAGGTCCACGCACCTAACAGCAGGCATCGGTGCAGTGCTACAAGCGGGCAACACGCTGCCACTTGGCACAGACAGTGACACCACGTCTGCGCCAATGCGGTTAACTACTGACGATCGGACCACTGGCGGCACGATCCGGGTGATGCCCGGCCCCCAGACCGCATTCTTTAGTGACGACACGAAAGCCAGCTTTGCGCAGACGACATTCGTTCGAAGCCCGCGCGGCAATCGGCAAGGGGTCCGACTTGATCACGATGGGGCTGGCTTTTCGTTAGATGGCGCGCTCAATATCACTTCCGACCTCATCGTGCCGGGCGACATTCAGATGACAGGCGAAGGGGTGCCGTATGTCTTGTTGTCAGAATGCCAAACGATTGGGGGCTATCCCCGCATAGGCACTGTGCTACCCGCCGATTTACCCAAACTCGCCCAAGCCGCCCCGGGAACAAAGCTGCGCTTTGCGTTCATCAGCCTTGCCGATGCCGACGCAACAGCCGTTTCAGACACGACATTGTTGGCGAACCTACGCAAAGATTGCCAGCCAATGATCCGTGACCCACATGACATTGTAGACTTGCTTAGCTATCAATTGATCAGCGGTGTTACCGCCGGGAACGACCCATAGGGAGAATACCATGACACGCAAAGTCGATTTAAACGCCGACATGGGCGAAGGTTTTGGCCCGTGGTCAATGGGCGACGACGCAGCACTGCTTGATATCGTGACCTCGGCCAATATTGCCTGTGGTTTTCACGCAGGCGACCCAGATGTCATGGCCAAGACCATGGCACGTGCTGTCAAAAACGGCGTGGGTATTGGGGCGCATCCGGGCTTTGCGGATCTTAAGGGCTTTGGCAGAAGGCAACTGCCTATTCCCCCTGATGAAATTGCCAACGCTGTGGCCTACCAATTGGGTGCTGCGCAAGCCATGGCGCGGCGTGCCGGTGGGCAAGTGCGTCACCTTAAACTTCACGGGGCCTTGTCAAACATGGCCTGTGTCGATGCCGATCTAGCTCGTGTTTGTTTTGAGGCCGCGCTAGCCGTCGATCCCGACATAATCATCATGGTTCTCGCCGCGACCGCGATGGAAGACGTCGTACGCGATTTGGGCTGCGCTTGGGCAGGAGAAATCTTTGCGGATCGCGCGTACAATGATGATGGCACATTAGTTGACCGCAGGTTGCTGGGCGCCGTGCTGCACGACACGGCCATTGCCGCTCCGCGCATTCTTGAAATGCTCAAAGCGGGGGCCATCATCGCCGAAAGCGGCAAACGCATCCCCTGCGAAATCGACACGATCTGCCTGCACGGCGATACCCCAGAAGCCGTCGAAATGGCCCGCGGCATCCGGGATCACCTGCAAAACGCAGGAATCACACTGCAAACACTATAAATCTCTGCACCTTCAAAGATTCCAACTAAATCCTTTCATGCGCTTCCCCCTATCGCTTGGGACGAGGGTACCGTTAACTGCCCCTAAGGGAGATAAATCCATGACAAACGCACCATACTATAGCCCCAAGGGCGGGCTACCTCCGCAGACCCAACTGCTGACCGACCGCGCAATGTTTACCGAAAGCTACGCGGTTATACCCAAGGGCACGATGACTGACATCGTGACCAGCTACCTGCCACATTGGGAAAAGACCCGTGCCTGGGTTCTTGCGCGGCCAATGTCGGGATTTGCGGAAACTTTTAGCCAGTACATCATGGAAGTCTCACCCGGTGGTGGCAGCACGCGCCCAGAACCTGATGCAACTGCCCAAGGGGTGCTATTTGTTGTCGACGGTGGGTTTACCCTGCGGATCGGCGACGAAACTCATCGGTTGAAAACAGGCGGCTATGCATACCTACCGGCGGGCTGTGAATGGGCACTGTCGAACGACACCGACGCCCCGGCAACATTCCACTGGGTCCGCAAAACCTATCAGGCCGTCGACGGGATCGACGCGCCGGAACCTTTCGTCACGCATGAAGCGGATACGACGAAAATCGAAATGCCGGACACTGACGGTAAATGGGCCACAACACGCTTCGTTGAGCCAACAGACATGCGCCACGATATGCACGTGAACATCGTGACGTTGGAACCCGGCGGCGTCATACCATTCGCCGAAACCCACGTCATGGAACACGGACTGTACGTCTTAGAAGGCAAAGCCGTGTACCGCCTGAACCAAGACTGGGTCGAAGTCGAAGCCGGTGATTTCATGTGGTTGCGCGCGTTTTGCCCACAAGCCTGCTATGCAGGCGGCCCGGGACCATTCCGGTATTTATTGTACAAAGACGTGAACCGGCACATGCCGCTAGGTAGGCCCAAATAATGCCAGAACTTGATTACTACGAAGAACGCTGCGCACTTGCCGCCGCGTTCCGCCTCGCGTTTCGCGAAGGTTGGCACGAAGCAGTCGCAAACCACTTTAGCCTCGCGGTTTCCGACGATGGTAAGACGTTTTTGATTAACCCAGCAGGGCTGCATTTTAGCCGCATCAAAGCGTCTGACCTGATCCTGTGCAACGCTGATGGCCCTGCTCCAACGGTTGGTCAAGAAAATGCGCCTGACTCCACGGCTTGGGCGATCCACGGCGCGTTCCACCGTCATGAGCCACGCGCCCGTGCCTGCCTGCATGTACACGCCGACAACGCCACGGCGCTATCATGTATTGTTGGGGCGGAACTTCCGCCCATCGACCAAAACACCGCACGATTTTTCCGGCACTATGGATATGACGACGGATACGGCGGTATGGGATTAGGATCAGAGGGCGAGCGGATTTCCAAAACCCTTGGCCCGCACCGCATTCTGGTGATGGGCAACCATGGTGTGATGGCCGCTGCCGAAAGTGTCGCGCGCGCCTTTGATGAATTATACTACTTTGAACGCGCCTGCGGTACGTACCTTAAAGCCGCTGCAACAGGGTTACCGTTAAAGGTTCTAAGCGATGACATCGCCGAAAAAACCGCCCGCGATTGGGAAGACTACCCGATGGAAACATGGGATCAACACTTTGAGGCAATGTGCGCGATATTGGATCAAGAAGGGTCTGATTATCGGGACTGACTGGTCAAATTTGTCGTTAAAAGAATAACCGCTTTGCGGACAAAGCTACCATCCGAATGACAATTTCCATTGGTAGCTTTAGGTTTAGGTCTCGCGTTGCAAGTAACCGATGATAGTACCGACCAGAGCTGAGTGAATATCAGCGCGGGATTGCCCTCCAGCGTCATCGCAAAGCGGGTCAAGTTCGCCCTCGTTTTTCAATATCCGCGTGCCTGATGGTTTGCATTGCGCCAAAAAGCTGAAGTGCGTGGAATCTGGGACAAGCGTGTATTGTGCGTGCGGGATTAGCGCTGCCGCGACACCTGCGTCAACGCCCGCCGGTATGGTGCCATCGTCGCCCAGATTGATCACCTGCATCGGTATCGCAATTTCGGCCAAGCTTTCAGCCGTCAGGGTGCTGACAATCCCCGGATCAACGATAACCGCATCAGTGATCCTTGGATCACGTAAATCCTGTCCCGCGGGTGATAAATCAAAGCTGTGCAGGTCAATACCAAAGTGCGCCAGAAATGCACAATCTGACATACCGTGATCCGTGTCGTCGCAAAACCGGTGCAGACGATCTGGATCAACCCGTGCACCCGCTAAAGCCAAGGCCGTATAGCCACCCGCCGAGAACCCAAGCGCCGAAATTTGGTCGGGATCAATATATGGATAGTCTTCAGTGTTCGCGGTCAGTTCGTCAAGGACGGCGGACACGTCGGCCGGACGCTCCCAAACCCTGACCGCAGCCTCAGCCGAGGCATTACCAGTCGTGGTCCCGGGATGGTTGGGCAGAACAACAACATAGCCCGCCTGCGCCAGTTCTGACGCGATCCATCCGAATTGTCCTGCGTTACCACCCGCACCGTGCGAAATGACAACAACTGGAAACCGGCCCTCTCGATGCGGCGCACCGCGGCCAGCGGGCGTGCCATAGAACACGCCGTTGCCACCAACGGTAACGGCTTTGCCGCCAGGGTTGGCCGGATACCAAATGGCAAAGTCAACCTCGCCACCGCGCACCGGTGCATAGGCCGCGCTATAGGTAATGCCGGCTGTTCCGTCATAGGGCGGGCGGGTAAGGTCATATATTGCCCACCCAGCCGGCCCAATCGCACCGACGAAAGCGGTGATTTTTGTGATTGATTTGAATATTGGCATCGTCTTTCTCCGTCTGTTCGATGGTTGATGCCAATAGGTGTGACGCAGATTGCACACCCATGCGTCCTAAAACACGTTCGAGGTCGCCTCATATCGCGTTCAAGGATAACGTCAGCCCAATTCACCTCGAAAGAATGCGTTAAGATGCTGTTTGTCCCATTGCCTTTGTTCGCCACATTGTTTTTGGGGCTGCTCCTTGGGCGCTTTGTCTTGACCCGCGACATGTGGGTACGCGCGCACCAATTATTTGCGCTGCTGGTGGGTCTTTATACGGTGCAATCATTGCTCTCGACCTTGCGGTGGGGGTACGAGATTAAGGAGGTGGCCGTCTTTACCGTTCTACTGGCACCTATCTTGCCCGCTGCAGCCTATCTTGCCTACAAAACGCTTTCGGGTCAGCACATGCGCTGGCAAATTTGGCCTTTGGGCGTTGTCGCGCTCAATTGGCTGGTCTTTATGGTTGCACCCAACGCGGCTGATCTGATGATCTTGATGACCTATATCGGCTTTGGCATCTCGCTTTTGCGGCTGGGTTGGAGAGGTGTCGATCATCTGTCGCTTTCGCCAATCAACGACGTCCGCGAGATTTTGACCGCTATATATGTAACAGGCGCGGCTTTGGTCGCTTCGGGGCTGACGGATGTTTATGTGATTTATGACTTCGTCAAAACCGACGGGCAGAACGCTGGTCTGGTTCTGACGTTTGTACAATCTGCCTTCGTCCTGATCATTGGGGGCGCCGGCGTATTTGGCAGGGCCACACAGCAGACGGCCAACGAAGCCGAAACCCCTGCGCCTGAAATAGAAGCAACCGAGGCCGACAGTGATATCGTCGCGCGGCTTGAAGACCTGTTCAAGCATCACAACCTGCACCGCAGCGAAGATCTTAGTCTGCGACGCCTGGCCCGCCGCGTCGGGGTGCCTGACCGTCAGGTATCAAACGCGGTTAATCGGCAGCGCAAGATGAGCGTTTCGCAATTCGTAAACACGTTTCGCATTGAGGACGCATGTACGATGTTAAAGGATACCGATCGCACTGTCCTTGACGTTTCACTGGCGGCCGGGTTCGCTACAAAATCGAACTTCAACCGTGAATTTCTACGGATAACAGGAGAAAGCCCATCGGAGTGGCGGCGCAAATTCGGTCAACAATAGAGAGCTATCCCGTGGCCGCGAACAGAAGCCGACATTCGCGCATCATGCAGCATCATGCACTTTGGGCTCACTACCGTCATTCGTGGCACGTATTTCTTTAAACAACATCCGCCCATATCGGCAGGTGGTCCGATGCATGTCTCGCCGGTCCTTCTTGCACGACGCCTGCGTCGCGTAACTCTATTTTTGATGACATTGCGATCCGATCCAATGCCGCGATGGGTCGTGCTGCGTGGAAGCTGTGGCCGGGGGCGTGGACGTTGAACTGGCCTAACGCTTCTAACCCTTTGTGCGGGGACCATTCGTTGAAATCTCCTGCAACGATAACGCGTTCAGCCCCTTCGACGGCTTTGGCAATTGCGTGAAGCTGCCGCACGCGGTGACGCCGCAAGAGCCCAAGATGGGCGGCGACGAAACTGAAGGCAGGCAGATCAACGCGGACAGCGCCACGTGGTTCTAATCCCGGCAGGTCGATATGCGTGACCGCGCCAATTTTCATGCCCTTACGGACCAAGATCGCGTTGCCGTGCCAGCCAAGGCTGACGGCATTACGCGCGACAGGGACGATTTCGAAATCGGTCTCGGCCTCGATCACGTTTCGGGCCAGCGCACCGGGGCGCGCACCCAGTCGTAAATCCGCCTCTTGCAGGGCAATCACGTCGGCCTCTAGGCCATTGAGAACCTGCACAATACGCATCGGATCACGCCTGCGATCCAAACCTTTGGCTTTTCTTATGTTGTAACTCGCGACCCGAAGGCCATTATTAAATGTAGACATGTTAAGAAAGATGGGGGCGCGACCTTCAAATGAAAAGGCCAAGCCATGATCACTGACAAGGTTCTGAAACAAAGCAGGGTTATGCTCGTGCTTTGGGGGTTACTGTTGCTTTCGGCAATTGTGGCCATGTTTGCAGGGCGTTGGTCCTTGGCGTTTGTCGCATTCAGCACGCTAGCGTTGGCAATTGCGCCGATATTCTTGGCCTCTCGCCTTAACCTGACACTGCCTCTGCCGTTTCTTGTTGCAACGACCCTGTTCACCTTTGCGACCGTTTTTATGGGCGAAGCGTTCGATTTTTATGAGAAGGTCTGGTGGTGGGATATCGCCCTACATGGCGGGTCCGCAGTTGGGTTTGGACTGATCGGGTTCTTGTTCGTTTTCATGCTATTCGAGGGGGATCGCTACGCTGCCCCGCCCGCCGCGATCGCTTTTATGGCGTTCTGCGTGGCGATTTCCGTCGGTACTATGTGGGAAAATTTCGAATACCTGATGGACCTGACCTTTGGACTGAATATGCAGAAATCAGGGCTTCAGGACACGATGGGTGACTTGCTTGTTGATAGCGTCGGCGCCCTGTTGGGCGCACTGTCGGGCTACGTCTTTCTGAAAGGGCATCGTACTGGCGTTACGACCATTCTGATCCATCAGTTCGTCGAAATGAATAAACGACTGTACCGCAAGTCCAAGGACCGGCTGCGGAAATAGCTCTTAAGGGTGGAACCCGGCCGGTATGTTGTCGCGGTCGTTTAGCAACAGGTCGGCCATTACCTCGCCTGCTTTTGGAGCCATACCAAAGCCAATCTTAAAGCCACCGTTCGCGACGAATTCGCCAGCGCGTGTGGGGTGCCGCCCAAGAATCGGGGAACGACTACGGCTGCGCGGGCGCACGCCTGCCCAGCGTTCGATCACAGGTGCATTTTTCAGCACTGGAAACGCCGCGATCGCACGGGTTAGCACATCGTCCAACTGATCATCAGTGGCCGTTGGATCGCCGAATTCCCGTTCAGACGTGGACCCAATTGCAACCGTGCCGTCGCTGTGCGGAATGATGTGTAGCGCGTCTGCAAATAGCTGCGGCTTGCCTGACGCATTGAATTCAAGCACTGCAGCCTGACCTTTGACGCCGCCGCCGCCCAGTTCTGCGACGCCTTTCCACCCTGTCGCCCAAACGACCTGCCCTGAAGCCGTGCCAGTCGTATCGAGGGAACCGCCAAGCGCAATCACCGCGTCAGCCAAAGCGCGGGTCGCGCGGCGTGGGTGGATCAATGCGGACAGTGTATCGCGAACCAACAGGCCGGTGGGCGATGGCGGCATCCAATCGCCTTGGCCTGCGGGGACGACCTCCCAAATCGCTTTGCCTTCCCAAAGCTTTGCGGCAGTGATCGCCCGATCACGCGCCAGTGAAACGGCCCGTTCATCGGCCAAGGGCTGAAGCCGCCCTGACCGTGAATAGCCAACGTTAGACTCTGAAATAGACTCTACTTCGGCCCAAAACTGTTCAGCCATGATCAGGCTTTCGAATTGAAACGCTTTCTTTTCATTCCAGTTCTCGGGGACATGGGGTGCCAGTGCGCCGACGACACCACCGCTTGAACCTGCAGCAACCCCATTTGGGTCGATCACTTGGACCTTCGCGCCACGCCGCGCACAGGCATAGGCCACCGATAGTCCAAAAACGCCAGCGCCCATTACTGTCACATCAGCCGTTGCCATTCCGGTTCCTTCCGCCCAAAGATGGGCTGACTCCTAAGGCATGACCTCATGACAAACCAGACCGCAAAACTTGACTGGCGGGACGGCCGTGTGCCGATCTCGACCCAATTCGATGATCCTTACTACTCGCTTGATAATGGGCTGGCCGAAACACGGCATGTGTTTTTGGACGGAAACGACCTGCCCGCCCGATTTGGCGGCACGTTTCAGATTGCCGAGCTTGGCTTTGGTACAGGCCTAAACCTATTGGTGACTTGGGCGCTGTGGGATCAGGCAGGGCGTCCCGGCCAATTGCGGTTTACGTCTTTCGAGGCCTTTCCGATGGCAAAGGAAGACATGCGAGCCGCACTAGCGCATTTCCCGGAGGTCGCCGAATATGCAGCCGTCCTGCTAGACCATTGGTCGCCGGGCGACGGGGCAACACAATTACCGGGCGGTCCATTGCTTGATGTTATTGTGGGGGATGCCCGTGAAACGGTTCCCGCTTGGGACGCCAGCGCAGACGCATGGTTCCTAGATGGGTTTTCACCCGCCAAGAACCCTGAACTGTGGGGAACAGACCTTTTACGTGCTGTCGGTGAACACACCAACTACGGTGGCACGGCCGCGACCTATAGTGCGGCTGGCCACGTCCGCCAAAGCCTGGCCGCCGCAGGGTTCACCGTGACCCGCACACCCGGATATGGGCGCAAACGCCACATGACTCGCGCAAGGATCGACAATGCAGAATAACGCGCGCCTTGGCATCATGTTCATGATCGCCACCACTTTCGTGTTTGCGATCCAAGACGGAATCTCGCGCCATTTGGCAGGGAACTACAACGTCCTGATGATCGTGATGATCCGGTACTGGTTCTTTGCGGCCTTCGTCATCACCATCGCCAGAAAGCAATCTGGATCCATCAGAAAGGCCGCGGCCACAAAGCAGCCGATCCTGCAAATCACGCGGGGCGTTTTGCTGTCGCTTGAAATCTGCGTGATGGTCACGGGGTTCGTGGCACTTGGACTGGTCGAAAGCCACGCTGTTTTCGCATGCTACCCGCTATTGATCGCAGCCCTATCTGGCCCGGTGTTGGGCGAACAGGTCGGATGGCGACGTTGGACTGCCATTGGGATAGGCTTTGTCGGTGTGCTGGTCATTTTACAGCCGGGCTATGCTGTCTTTGCGCCAGCTGCGGTGATCCCTTTGATCGCGGCATTAATGTTCGCGCTGTACGGCCTTTTGACCCGATACGCGTCACGCAAAGATACAACGGTGACCTCGTTCTTTTGGACGGGCGTCGCGGGTGCTGTCGTTATGACCATTGTCGGCGCATGGTCATGGGAACCAATGACGAGCCAAGATTGGGCATGGATGGCGACGCTGTGCGTTACTGGCGCCACTGGCCACTGGCTGTTGATCAAAACCTACGAAGTTGCCGAAGCCAGCGCCGTGCAACCGTTTGCATATCTACAACTGGTTTTTGCCAGCGCTATTGGCGTCTTTATTATGGGTGAGACCATACGGCCCAATGTGGCGTTGGGCACAGTAATCGTTATTGCAGCGGGGCTGTTTACCCTGTGGAGGGCACGACAAAAGTCTTAGCCGTCTTCGGGTCGGGCAACTGGCCGCTGCTGTGTCGGTGTTTCTTCCTGCGGCTGGCGCTCGGGTCGGGCCCTTGGGCGCAGCAATGGCTTTTCACCGATGAGCAGATCAGTGAACGCAATCGGTCCCGTTTTACCGGTTAACCGTGCCTCATAGATTGGCAGGCTTTCGGTCACCCGCATCACGTAGTTTCGTGTCTCGCGAAATGGAATGTGTTCGATCCAGTCTATTACATCCATTTCACGCAAACGCGGATCACCACGTTCTTCCATCCACGTACGCGGACGGCCCGGCCCGGCGTTATAACCTGCAGCAATCATCACGGGCGTCGGCCCAAACTGTTCTTGCAGTCCCGCCAAATACTGCGACCCTAACGTAGCATTATAGCGCCAATCATTCGTTAGCCGGCCACGCGAATAGGGCATATCCAGCAGTCCGGCGACTTCCTCAGCGGTGCCCGGCATAAGCTGCATCAACCCAAGAGCACCGACAGGGCTGCCGATCGTTGTGTTGAATTCGCTTTCGCGCCGGGCAATCGATAAGGCAAGCGCCGGGTCAACCGGCAGGTCCATCTCTGCCAAATCATGGATAGGGTAATAAAGTGATGGGATGACAATCCCCCGCGTGACTGCCGTTTTTCCCAGTAATAGAGTATAATATTGCTCGTTTAAGTGATCGAGATAGGCACCGGCTTGTGCCAACTCTACTGGCGATAGTGTCTTGCCCAGCTCTGCAAAGAACGTCACCGCTGCGCCACGTTCACCGCCAGCCAACAGCATGAAGGCGACCTTTGTCAGCTCTCGTTCAAAGACGAGCGCTCCCTTCCATTCGACGTCTGTCCCGACGAGAAACGGATCAAGCGGACGGCCCAGCTTTTCGGCGGCCAGCAGACCGTAAAACGCTGTCTGATGCGCTGCCGCTGCGCCATAAGAAAGCGTGGCCAAATCCGCGTTATTCATGACCGCATGCGTTCGGCCCATCCAATACTGCATCCGACTGCTAGAAATCGGACCGGACACAGCCGCCGACGCCTTTTCAAAATGCTCTAAAGCGCGTGATGGGTCGCCAAGATATGTCAGCGCGAGATAACCGGATAACCACTCTAAATCGGCATAAAACGCACCTTCATCCAGATAATGGCGTGAAGCGATGAGGTAAGCTTGTTCGGCCCTGCCTTCGCGCATTTCCCAGCGCGCAAGAACACGACGCCAGCCTGCCCAGCGGAATGGGTCGCCCAGCGCCGCGCGGCTAGTTGATCGCTCGCGAAGCATCGCAACCGCATCGGTCCAATCACCACGCTGCGCGCGCCAATTATAGCGGTCATATGCGAATCCTGGGTCTTCGCGCAGGGACGCAGGGACTGCTTCGTAAAGCGGCAGCATATTCCGTTTGCCCGCGATATAGCCGATGCGCGCTTCAGCTAGCGCGCGCTGATCAGACTCTAACAAAGGCAACATGCGAGTCGCATCGGTCCGCCGGGATCGCCACAGCATCGCGTCAGTGCGCGCCACGTGATAGGGTGCTAACACATCTGAAAAGGCAGACATCAACGCGTCTTGGCCATCGTCAGTTAACCCAAGTTCAAGCCAAGCCGTCCGTAGATATTCATGCGCTTTGTCAACCTGTCCGCTGGTCATCAAGGCTTCGGCGAGGCGGGTGGCACCTTCGCCGGTTTGGGGCGGATTATCGGCAAACCATGCGATGACTTCATCAGCCGGATGGCCCTTTTCAATCAAAGGTTCGGCCTTAGCACGCAGCCGATCTAGACCCGGCCAATCCGGATGCGCAGAAACAAAACGACGGTAGTCCTGAAAATCAGCGTCACCATCACGTAACCGCAACCATGTTAGAACTTCGGCCGTCAAAGGGTCCGCTTGCGAAGCCAGATTGTAGGCGGCATCCCAGTCAACACTGGCTGCAGTTAACGCGGCAACTGCCTTTGGGTCGACCTCTTGGGCCATCAGTGGCGCAGACAGGAATGTCACGGCCATCGCAAAGGTTATATCTCGCATCAGAGTCACCGCACCGTCTGTTTTCAAATAAACTAGCGTTGCGGCTGGTAATAACAACTCACAAACTTGGCAATCGGCAGAAACCCGTCTAGTGTCCGCGCGATTTTACCGGGCGATTCAATGCCCACAGCAACAAGGATGCGTGTCATGTTCAAAGGGTCACTCCCCGCCCTCGTCACGCCGTTTAAAGACGGCCAAGTGGACACTGATGCGCTGAAAAAGCTGGTGGACTGGCATGTGGATCAGGGGTCACATGGCTTGGTCCCAGTCGGGACAACTGGCGAGAGCCCAACACTGACACATAGTGAACACGACGCTGTCGTTGCTTGCGTGGTCGAAGCCGCCGCTGGCCGTATTCCTGTGATTGCGGGCGCGGGTTCGAACAACACAGTCGAAACTGTACGTTTGGTCAAAGCAGCGAAAGCTGCGGGTGCTGATGCGGCGCTGGTGGTGACACCCTACTACAACAAGCCAACACAGGCTGGGTTAATCGCACATTTCAGTGCGGCTGCTGACTGTGGTCTTCCGATCATCATCTATAACATCCCCGGTCGATCGGTTGTCGATATGACACCTGCAACGATGGGCGAACTGGCCAAACTAGAGATGATTGTCGGCGTCAAAGACGCGACTGGCGACCTGTCCCGCGTGCCAAAGCAACGCATGACATGCGGCACTGATTTCCTGCAGCTATCCGGCGAAGATGCGACTGCGCTAGGCTTTAACGCCCACGGCGGTTGCGGATGCATTTCGGTGACTGCGAACGTGGCACCAAAGCTGTGTGCCGAATTCCAAGAAAGCACGCTGGCTGGCGAATACGACAAAGCGTTGACCCAACTGGACCGCTTGATGCCTCTGCACGAAGCGATCTTTACAGAGCCCGGCGTAGCAGGTGCGAAATACGGTATGTCGTTGCTAGGTCTATGCAGCGAAGACGTCCGCTCACCTCTGACTGGACTAACTGATGGCACCAAAGAAAAAATGCGTGCCGCAATGGTGCACGCTGGTTTGCTGAACTAAGCGCAAAAAGCAGGGTGGGTTAAAACCCACCCTACGGTTTCATCGCGTTAGTCTGCGGTTGCGAACCACACGTGGTTCAGTCTCCATAGTCCAAACGCGATCGGAATAGCGGCCAAGCCAGCGATTACATATGCAAGTGGCTGGTCGTAAAAGCTTTCAAACATTTGGGTGTAGGCGTGGATACCTGCAAAGGTCATCCCGGCGTTAAACAGTCCACGACGGTTGGTCATGGCAGCCCACGCAATCAACCCGACCAAGATCACCGCCCAGACGACGCTAAACACATGTTCGCCAATCACAAGCGTGGTTTCTTTGAAAGCGTCTTGCGCTTGCTGCCAGTTTTCGTAGCTGCCGTTGTAATAATAGTAGGAATTTGGTCCCCAAAGCGTTTCACCAATGACATCTCCCCATAGGCTGCCAACCAGAAACGCAAGGTTCGCGACGACAAATCCCATGATTGCTAGAATGCCGGCATTGCGCGCGAGCCGCCCGGTCCAACGGTTCGCAGCCCATAGGCACAGACCAATTAGCGCCGCCATTTGCAGAATGCTAAGCGTCGGTTCGGGTGAGTAGAATGCATATGCGGCGTGAAAATAGCCAGTGCCTGTATCCAACATCTGAGCGAACGGAACGATTGCAAGTGCCGTCACGAATCGGATATCAAGAAGCACCCCACAAGCGGCAATTACTGCGAATGCGTAGAAATGCAGAAACGAATAGACCCAATCGGGGTAGTTGTAGGCGTATTCATTTGCAAAGGCATATGCCCCGCACAAATGCATGGCCGCCCCCATCAATAGGACTGCCCCATACGAAAAGCGCAAGTGAGGTAACGCCTTGGCGAACCGCCATGCGCAAAGCCCGGCAATGATACCGCCCATTGCGAACATGACGGGGCCTGCTTGGCCTTGGTACTTGTCTAGCAATTCAATGCCAGAACCGCTGATCAGCATCCCTGCACCGATGAGCGCGCTTGCGTTGCCAAACATCCGATAGACTGCTGTCCCAAACCGGAGGATCAATAACCCGACCCCAAGAAATAGTCCGCCAGAGATTGCAACGCTCAGTGGGCTGGCCAGATAGAACACGAGCCCCAGCGTCGCGGCCAGTATCCCGGCAATGAGTAGTGTGTTAACACAAAGCCCAATCATCGCAGCGCGCGCCCGATGTTTGATTTCGACCGCCTGCGCGGGGTTAATCACCCCATCGGCAACCAGTTTTCCTGTTTCAGCAACGTAATACATTAATGCCTCCGCGTTTGCTTAATCGCGGCTTAACATGAATATGAACATCGTTCAATAATTTATTTGATCAACGTTCACGCAGCCAGTCTGGATCGTAAGTAATGTCATTACACCCGCCAAATCGCGCGGCCCGCTCTAGCTCTGCGTGCAAAGCGCTTTGTCGCCCTGCCCCCATGCGCACCCCGTTTTCGGGCCAAAAAGCAGTTATGGCCAAGACGCCATTATCGCGTTTCATGTCGATCCGGCCGATTAGTCGGTCTCCTTCGATCACAGGAAACACGTAGTAGCCGTACTTGCGCTGCGGCGCGGGTACGAAGATTTCGATCCGGTAGTGGAAACCAAATAACCGTTCTGCCCGTTTACGGTCACGCAGTGCGGGATCAAACGGGGAAAGGATGCGTAGGCGCGGTACCGGTGCCGCGACGGGCCGGTCCATCACATCGGGCCACGCAAAGGACCGACGTAACTTGCCATCAACACCTTCGACGTCCACCTCAATAATACGGTTATCGGCTAGCGCGGTTGTGCACCATGCTTTTGCCTCTGCCGGTGTGACGTTATCCCAAAACGCCGCCAGTTCGCCACTCGTGGCGAACCCCAAACGATCCAATGCGCCAGCGCAGCACCATTCGATTGTGTCTTGCGTATCAGGCTGGCGAGCACGGAAAGCATCGGGAATGACCCGTTCAGTCAGGTCGTAGACTTTGGTAAAGCCATCGCGGCGCAGGACCGACAATTGCCCAGAGCGCCACAGGAATTCGAGCGCTGTCTTTGACGGGTGCCAATCCCACCAACCGCCGGAACCACGGCTTTCGTCTTTGCCAACCTGCCCCGATGTGCAGGGGCCATCGTCCGATATACGACGCAGGACTTCTTCGGTCTTAGACATAAAGTCGTCGCGCCGGCCATCCTTCCATCGATTTGCCAGCCGGGCTTCGTCGCGTTGAAATCTCAGACGCCAATGTGGAAAACTGGCAATAGGGATCGCAGCGGCGTCATGGGCCCAATGCTCAAACACTTGCCGATCCCGGTGCAGCAGGTTTTGCAGCGCGGCAGGACGATATTGTTGTCGGCGCGACCATAAGATTAGGTCGTGCGCACGGGCGAATGTGTTCACGCTGTCGAGCTGCACAAAACCAAGATCATCAATAGCGGCCGCCAAATCCGCGCCTTTACCCGGTCCAGTGGGACGCGATGTTAGACCATGCCTTTCTAGGAAAACATGTCGGGCACGTGTGTTCGTCAGAATAGGAGCGGTCATTCAGAATGCTTTCTAGTCGCAAGTTGCTGAAGGCGGACCTGGCGCAATGCCTCGACCAATAACGCCGTGACCATGCCAATGTTTAGCAATCCGTTTGCGGCAGCCAAACCGCCCAGCAAACGCCACTCCATCGGCAATAGGATGTCCCCGAACCCAAGCGTGGTGAATGCAACCAACGAGAAATAGACTGCGGGTTCCATGGCATCAAAAATGCCAAGCCCACGCAATGTCAGCGCCCATATCCAGACGCCTGCTGTCATTTGGCCAAGTATCCAAACAGACGCCAAGCAAAGCATTAGCATGAGCTTTGGACGATGCGGTTCACGGGTCAGCCAAGGATGAAGACGCAAAATCAACCCCTCCATCACCCAAAAGCTAAAGCCCGCGATAGCAATCGATAGCAGCGAAAGCGCTGAACCCAGCGCGAGTTGGACGAACATCAGCCAAGACCTTTGTGTTTCTTCACGCCACCATAACCACGTGAATAACAATGCAAAGCCGCAATCACTTGTTCCGCACCTCAACTTGGCCTATCTCAACGCAATCATGGCAAAGAAACCAGAAAATAAGAATTACAAAGTCATCGCGGAAAACCGGCGTGCCCGGTACGATTATGCGATTGAGGACGACCTTGAAGTCGGGATCATATTGCATGGATCCGAGGTGAAATCGCTGCGCATCGGCCAATCGAACATTGCTGACAGCTATGCGTCAGTTGATGACGGTGAACTGTGGCTGACGAACGCCTATATCGCGCCTTACGATCGCGCGATGTTCAGCCACGAAGAACGTCGCAAACGCAAACTTTTGGTCAGTCGCAAAGAGCTGTCGAAGCTTTGGAACGCGACCAAGCGCGAAGGCATGACTTTGGTCCCGCTGGTGATGTATTTTAATGACCGCGGACTAGTGAAACTGAAAATCGGGATCGCTAAGGGTAAGAAAAACCACGACAAGCGTGCGACCGAAGCAAAACGTGACTGGGGCCGCCAGAAACAACGCCTGCTTCGCCACGGGGACTAATTGTCGCAGGAAAACCTTTGCTGAATCCGAATCATTGGTTAACCTTCCTTCCAAGCGCGGTAACGGATCAGACCGACGCAGTATAAATAACGATCCACTTGGAAGGGACTATCTATGGAACAGATGATTATTCAGCTCATCTCGGGTGCTGTTGGTGGCAACGCAGCTGGCGCAGCAATGAAGAACCTGTCGCTGGGTACAATCGGCAACACAGTTGCAGGCCTAGTTGGCGGCGCTGGTGGCGGTAGCCTCATTGCTATGTTGGGTAGCGGCGCAGCGGCCGCTGGCGGCGGCGGTGACATCATGGGCATGGTGACACAGATTGCTGGTGGCGCCGGTGGCGGTGCAATCGTAACTGCGATTGTCGGTATGATCAAAAGCAAGATGTCCAGCTAATACGCCAAGACAGCTTACTTGCGCCTCCGTTAATTCACGGGGGCGCAATGCGTTTTAAGGGGCAGATCGCACCAAATACATGCGATTTGAATAATTATGTCACATTACCGCTGACCTAGGCCCGCAGCCCTACTTGTCATAATACACAGCGCAGGCTACCCCTTCGGCAATTGCCACGAAAGGTGAATGCCATGACAAAATCTGCGCCCGATGACCCCAAAACACTGGTCAGCACAGACTGGCTCTCCGAGCATCTTAAAGATCCCGATTTACGTATATTCGACGCATCGTGGTATTTGCCAGATGCAGGCCGTGATGCACGCGCCGAGTTTGAAAATGGCCACATCCCCGGCGCCCGGTTTTTCGACATAGACGAGATCAGCGACCTACGGTCCGAGCTACCGCATACAGCCCCACCGGTCGAAAAATTCATGTCACGTATGCGTGCAATGGGTGTCGGTGACGGCCATCAGGTGGTTGTTTATGACGGAAGTGGGCTGTTTTCCGCCGCTCGTGTTTGGTGGCTTTTCCGCCTCATGGGGCAGACCAATATCGCCGTCTTGGATGGCGGGTTGCCGAAATGGATCGCCGATGGCCACAAGACGACAAAGACACCTGCGACGATCCGCGATCGACATATGACGGTCAAGCAGCGTCCCGATCTTGTGAAGGACGTGACCCAAGTCGCGCGCGCCGCGAAACTGAAGGATCATAACATCGTCGATGCGCGTTCGCCCGCGCGTTTCCGTGGCGAGATCGAAGAGCCGCGCGAAGGCCTGCGTTCTGGACATATCCCGGGATCGCGGAACGTTTTTTACCAAGACTTGCTGAACGCTGACGGCACGATGAAGCAAGCAAATGCGCTGCGCACGATTTTCACAGATGCAGGCGTTGATATGCAAAAGCCCGTTATCACCACCTGTGGATCCGGCGTGACTGCCGCGATCCTATCGCTCGCCCTCGAGAGGATCGGCAAAACCGACCACTCACTTTACGACGGCTCATGGTCCGAATGGGGCATGTACGCCGACCTTCCAATCGCTACCGGAGCCGCTTAATGCTGGAAAACCTTACAGCCCTACCTGCCGACAAAATTCTTGCCCTGATGGCCAAGTACAAAGAAGACCCGCGCACCGATAAGGTCGATCTGGGCGTCGGCGTTTATAAAGATGCCAGCGGCAACACCCCCGTGATGCGTGCGGTCAAAGAGGCCGAGCGTCGGATTTTGGCAGACCAGACCAGCAAAGCCTACACTGGTCTTGCCGGTGATCCTGCATTTGGCACAGCGATGCGTGAATTGGTACTGGCTGACAGCGTTCCAGCCGAACGCGTTGCTGCAGTTGCAACACCGGGCGGTACAGGCGCAATTCGTCAGGCACTTGAGCTGATCAAAATGGCTGCACCTGACGCGACTGTTTGGCTTTCCAACCCAACATGGCCGAACCACCCGTCGATCATCAAATACCTTGGCATGAAAATGGCCGAGTATCGGTATTTTGACGAAGAAACCCGTGGCGTTGATTTTGACGGCTTGATGGCGGACCTCGATGGCATCGCTGCTGGAGACGTTGTTCTGCTTCACGGCTGCTGCCACAACCCGACCGGTGCGAACCTAACACTTGACCAGATGGATCAAGTGATTGCCAAGCTTCAGGCCAAAGGCGCGGTTCCACTTGTTGATATCGCCTACCAAGGTTTCGGTGATGGTTTAGACGCCGACGCAGTAGCCACGCGCCGGATCGCAAGCAGTTTCGACAATGTGCTGATCGCGGCAAGCTGTTCAAAGAACTTCGGGGTTTACCGCGAACGTACTGGTATTCTGATGGCCGTCGCAAAAGATGCTGATCAAAAGGCGCTTGCGCAGCAGACGCTCGCATATCTGAACCGTCAGAACTATTCCTTCCCGCCAGATCACGGCGCACGCGTTGTGACCACGATCCTGACGGATCCCGAACTGCGTGCCGACTGGGAAGCCGAGCTGGAAGAAACCCGCAATGGCATGCTTGCGCTACGTCAACAGCTTGCGGACGAACTGAAACGTCTCACAAACAGTGACCGCTTCAATTTCCTTGCTGATCACCGTGGAATGTTCAGCCGCTTGGGTACATCACCTGAAAAGGTCGAGCAGCTTCGCGCGGAGCACGGCATCTATATGGTTGGCGATAGCCGCATGAACATCGCCGGTCTAAACGCAAAAACGGTTCCGGTTCTTGCAAAAGCAATCGTCGACGCTGGTATTTAATCCCTGCGAAGGAATTTTTAGAAATTCCTTCTGCCGATAAAAATTCTAGAATTTTTATGCGCCCGCAGCGTAATTTGCTGCGGGCGCATAATTTTCTTGCGATCCATCGCGCAACATTATACCCCGAATGGCGACCAATTCGTAATTTTGATGCACGAAGGAAACACCATGTCATTCCGTCTTCAGCCTACTCCGCCTGCTCGCCCGAACCGCTGCCAACTGTTTGGACCGGGTTCAAACACTAAGCTATTCGCAAAAATGGCAGCAAGTACTGCTGATGTGATCAACCTTGATCTTGAAGACAGCGTATCCCCATCAGACAAGGATACCGCCCGCGCCAATATCATCGAGGCAATCAACACAATCGATTGGAACACAAAGTACCTGAGCGTACGGATCAACGGTCTCGACACCCCCTATTGGTATCGCGATGTCGTTGATTTGCTAGAACAAGCCGGCGACCGTTTGGACCAGATTATGATCCCCAAGGTGGGTTGCGCTGCGGATGTATACGCTGTCGATGCACTGGTAACTGCGATTGAAACCGCCAAGGGCCGGACAAAACCAATCAGTTTTGAGGTCATCATCGAATCTGCGGCTGGCATAGCGCACGTCGAAGAAATCGCGGCAAGCTCACCTCGCCTTGCAGCCATGTCACTAGGCGCTGCGGATTTCGCGGCCTCTATGGGTATGCAGACAACTGGGATCGGTGGAACGCAAGAAAACTATTACATGCTGCATGGCGACACACGGCACTATTCTGACCCGTGGCACTGGGCGCAGACGGCGATTGTCGCCGCTTGCCGTACTCATGGCGTTCTTCCCGTTGACGGCCCGTTTGGTGATTTCTCTGACGATGAAGGCTATCGTGCACAAGCGCGCCGCTCAGCAACACTGGGAATGGTTGGCAAATGGGCGATCCACCCAAAACAAATTGCACTCGCCAACGAGGTATTCACGCCGTCAGAGGAAGCCGTTGCCGAGGCCCGCGAAATCCTTGCCGCGATGGAAGACGCCAAGGCACGTGGCGAAGGTGCGACCGTATACAAAGGCCGCTTGGTCGATATCGCATCGATCAAGCAAGCCGAAGTCATTGTGCGTCAGTCAGAGATGATTGCGGGCTAAGACGTTCGGTTCACTGACCTGCAAGGGTCAGTGAACCTGCGTTAAACGCAGTTCTGCAATCTGTTGCATCTCGCATAATATCTTCTTGCAACAATGGCGTTGACGTCATGCCAGGGCCTGCGAAACGCATGTCGTCACACTCTTGGTCATTCGCCCACTGACCGCTGTCATTACCAAAATCAATTGTCCCATCTGCGGCGACACCCGCCAAAGTCAGCCGTCCAGCGTCAAACGCCGCTTTGCAATCTGCCGCATCACCAAGCACATCTTCTTGCAACAACGGCGTCGAGGTCAGCCCAGGACCTGTAAAGCGACCGTCATCACATTCTCCGTCATTAGCCCATTGGCTGCTATCGTCGCCGAAGTTGATGTTTTGAGCCATAACCGGGCCACCAGCGAAACACGCCATAATACCAACAAGACCAATAATCCGCATAATCTGCTCCTCAAAAAGAATACGTGTCGTTTTTGCGGACATCGTCCACAATTGTAAACATCTTATGGCTCCCGTTGCCATCAGCCTGACCTTGCGCCATATATCCCACAGCTATCGTAACAAGGTTGGCACAGCGCATGACACAATATCTCGATTTCGAAAAACCTCTGGCTGAGATTGAAGGCAAAGCAGAAGAACTGCGCGCCATGGCTAGGGACAATCCCGAAATGGACGTCGAAAAAGAAGCTAAAGCGCTTGATAAAAAGGCGGCTGATCTTCTTGTGTCGCTTTACGCGGACCTTAGCCCTTGGCGTAAATGTCTGGTGGCCCGACACCCAGAACGCCCGCATTGCATTGACTATATCAATGCCTTGTTCACTGAATACACGCCACTGGCTGGTGACCGGAACTTTGCTGACGACCACGCCATCATGGGCGGAATCGCACGTTTGGACGGCAAACCTGTCATGGTGATTGGCCACGAAAAGGGTAACGATACAAAATCGCGGATTGAGCGTAACTTTGGCATGGCCCGCCCAGAAGGTTACCGTAAGGCGATCCGCCTGATGAACCTTGCTGATCGGTTCGGCATTCCAGTTATTACACTAGTCGACACCCCCGGCGCTTATCCCGGCAAAGGTGCCGAAGAGCGTGGTCAGTCAGAGGCAATCGCGCGTTCAACAGAGAAATGTCTTGAGCTTGGCGTTCCACTGATCAGCGTTGTGATCGGCGAAGGTGGTTCTGGTGGTGCCGTTGCATTTGCGACAGCAAACCGTGTCGCGATGCTCGAAAACTCGATCTATTCGGTGATCAGCCCCGAAGGCTGCGCATCAATCCTATGGAAAGATGGCGGCAAGATGCGCGAAGCAGCCGAAGCCCTGCGTCTGACATCCAAAGACCTGAAAGAATTGGGCGTCTGCGATGCGATCATCCCAGAGCCAAAAGGCGGCGCGCACCGTGACGCAGAAAAAGCGATCAGTGCCGTTGGCGCAAAACTGAAAACGCTATTGGCTGAGCTTGAAGGGAAATCCCCTGAAAAACTGCGCGCTGATCGTCGCAATAAGTACCTTAAGCTAGGTTCAAAAGGACTGGCGGCTTAATCACTGATGCGGGCCTTTGTGACCGGACATTGGCAACTGATCCTTCTCACCGCCATAGTGTTCGCCCTATGGCGGACACCCGCGATGGTCCCGCTTAAGATTTTGATCGTGTTTTTGCACGAACTATCCCATGCGATTGCCGTCCTCTTCACTGGCGGTGAGATCGTCGATTTTTCGATCAACCAGAACCAAGGCGGCGCGGTCTGGAGCCGTGGCGGGAACCGTTTCATTGCCCTGACTTCTGGTTACTTGGGGTCGCTTTTAATCGGCGTCGGACTGTTAATCGCCGCAATGCGTACGAACGCTGATCGGATGATTATGGCAGCCCTTGGCGCCGCGATGTTATTGATCACCCTACTCTATATTCGCACGCCATTCGCAATGTCCTTCACCGTGGCAATGGGCAGCGCGATGCTCATACTTGCGTGGAAATTTGGGCATGCCGTGAATGACCTCCTGCTGCGTGTTATCGGCCTAAGCAGCATGTTCTACGTGCCCTATGACATTATCAGCGATACCATTCTGCGGTCCCAGCTACGGTCAGACGCACGGATGCTGGCCGAAGAATTCGGCGGCGCGACAATCATGTGGGGGATGATCTGGCTGATCATCAGCATCGGCGTAATCGGGCTTTGCCTGCGCTATGGCCTTGGAAGGAACAGCAACATTCCACTACCACAGTGGACAAGGTCACACACGTAGGTTTGGCACCGAAAGTCTTCCGAACCCTTGCGTATAAGAAAGTTGAGCATTGTGTCTCAATGCCTTCTAAGCGGACAAAACGGACCTAAATGGTCGCCCTCTCAGTGTATGCTTACAGCATATTGGCAAAGATATCGAAAGTTTCTGTGAGACTAGCTTCCGCTGAATGAACAAACGACGGCTCGATTGAAATGCATTGATCGGAAGCGACGATTTCGCAACTTGCGTCTTTAGTCTTAAACAAGAGAAGTTCCTGCTTAACGAAGTGCTGGTCGAACATATCTCCTTCGACGCTTGTCTCTGATTGAGCGACTATCATCTTAGCAGGCCGGAGGATCAGGTAACGTCGTGTCGTTGCTCCATAAAGGCGATTTTTCCAACGATCTTCGTATCGTTCAAGACCGCCTACTGAAACAGATACTTCTTTCACACCATTTTTGTAGCGGCCATGGGCTAAGACACTTCTTCGGATTTCTGGGTCTGTCCAAGCGGAGTAGGCATCCTCCGCTGACATCGGAAATTCTCGGCGGACAACCACTGTAAAATGACGTGATTTCTTTTTTTCTGGCATTTCTATCATTCTTCAAATGCTATCGTTGATTACAAGCGCAGCCAATCATCATGACTTAAATTCGGATGCCGAAGCCGCCATTCGCTGCACATCAGCATTCATGCACTTTGGGCTCCAAGCGGTTATTTGCTGCAACCGCACCAAAACTTGTTTGAGTATATCTTTGACGTAATATTCAAAGTCGCTTGGCGTTTGCTAACCGATCAATACCTACCACATCGTCTTTTCTGCTCGTGCGCCCCAGCTCGCGTCATATTCGACACCATCAAACCCTGCTTCTTGCTCGGCAAGCATCTGTCCAACGGTGGGCAAGTTGGCGCTTTCGTCATCTGCTTTCCAAATCCCAGCACGCAGCAAAGCACGTGCGCATTGGCTGTAGACCTCGGCCACGGCAATCACCGCAACACTGCGGGGGTGGTTACCCCGTTGATCAAACCGCCCCAACAGGTCGGGATCAAGCGATACAATTGCGGTGCCGTTGACCCGGACGACATTGTTGGACCCCGGTACAAAGAACATCAGACTGATCCGACCGTCTTGAACGATGTTGCGCAGTGTATCCATACGGTTGTTACCGCGCCAGTCGGGCAATAACAGTGTCTTTGAGTCCAGCTCCTGAACGACAGGGCCATCATCGCCACGTGGGCTGCCATCGGTGCCATTTGGGCCAACGGTGGATACGACACAAAATCGCGACGCCATGATCCATTTGCGGTAGAGGGGTGTCTGGTGGTCGGCGACTTTTATCAGCGATGCCTTGCCCGGTTTGCCGTAGATCTCTTCCAGTGCCGCAATATCAGTGACCGTGTGGTTATCCATTGAAACCGGCTTCGGCGTTGAGCCTATCGCATGCCGTTTCGATCTCTTCTTCAAGCCTTGCCATGAATACGTCGACGTCTAGGCCTTGCTCAATTTGTGGCAAGAATTCAAAGACAGCCGTACCCGGCTTGCGGTATATCCCGCGTTTCGGCCAGAACAGCCCAGCGTTGGTCGCGACTGGAACCACTGGCTGGCCCAATTCACGGTAAAGCAAACCCGTTCCGATCTTGTACTTGGCCTTTACGCCTGGCGCGATCCGCGTTCCCTGCGGATAGATGATTAGCTGACCGGGCAAAGCGCGCCCTGCTTTTACGTCCTCTAACATCTTTTTAATGGCTGCACCGCGCTTGCCGCGGTTCACCGGGATACAACCGATGCGCAGACCAAACTGTCCGATGATTGGCGCATATTTCAGGATCGCCTTCATAATGAATTTACCGCGGGGGATGGCGCCGTAAATCGCCAGCACATCCATGAACGACTGATGCTTCGCCGCGACCATGACTTCGTCTGTTGGAGGGGTTCCACGAATTTCCCACTTTAGCCCGATCATCCATGACGACGACCAGCGCACATACCGCACATAAGCATGACAGCCCGCAATCGCACCATGCCGCGATACGATGGCGGCTGGAAAGTATAGGACGCCAACGACAAGCATCGCCACGTACATTTGTCCAATGAAAATAAGCGACCGCAGCCACTGGATTGCATAACTCATGTTTGTTCCCTTAATCTCGCAAATGCAGCTGCCCGTGTCGCAAAGAAACCAGTGATCGCAGCCAACAGTGGCATCACAACCGGCCAAATCCATCCCGCGCCTTCAAACCCGACCTCAGCAAAGAAGCCGCCGCCGTCGGGCAAAACCTGCAACACAATCAAGCCCAACACAACGCCCGCAATGGCCCCTAATCCAGCCCGAAGCGTGTAACGCCGCACAAACGCCCGCGCGATATAGACATCGCGCGCACCCACTAGTCGGAGAACCCGGATCACCTGCGCATTCGCTGCCAAAGATGCATGCGCTGCAAGCGTGATCATCGCTGCGACACTTGCGCCAATTAGCAAGATCACGAACCAGCCAATCAGTCGAACGCGTCCAGCCGCAGCAAGCAGAGGATCACGCCAGTTCGCATGATCATCAAGAACTGCGCCGGGAATTTCAGCCGACAATCGTGCCCGCAGGCCTTCGACGTCATAGGGCGCATCCTCTGCAATGATTTCGACCAGTTGCGGAATAGGTAGCGTATCAAGCGGCAAGTCATCACCGAACCACGGTGCAAGTAGTTCTTGCTGTTCCTCGCCTGACAGCGCGCGTGCGCTTGCCACGCCAGGGGTCGTTTCAAGCACCTCTAACGCCTTTATCAGATGGGAACTCGCTAGTTCCGGGTCGGCAGGCAGGCGCAGTGTTGCTGCTTGGGCCAGCTCATCTGCCCAACGATCCGCTACGCGCCCCGTCGATAGGGACAAAGCCAGCGCGATAATCGCCAAGAACGCCATTACTGCAGAGACAAAGACAGTCAGCCGTGCAGTGATACCTGTCGGCGGCACGACGCGGTCAGCCTGCGGGTCACCGACAATTAAATCCAGCAGCGCTTTCATAGCACAGCCCCCGCTGTCGTCAGCTGCCCATCCTTTAGCCGCAGCACACGTGCATCTACATCTGATTTCAGCGATCTGATCATAGTCAAATCATGGGTCGCGATCAGTACGGTTTTTCCCATCCGGTTTAGCTCGACCAAGAGCCCCAAAAGCCGTTGCGACATTTCCCAATCCACATTGCCGGTGGGTTCATCCGCGATAATGACTTCAGGTGACATGATCACCGCCCGTGCAAGTGCGGCGCGCTGGCGTTCTCCGCCAGACAGCTCTGGTGGCAGCCGACCGGATTGCGCACCCAGCCCAACCCACGCAAGCAGTTCCTTGAGATTCCCTGCAGCTTCGGACACGCGATCAGCGACAGTCAGGGGCAAAGCGATGTTTTCGGCGACGCTCAGGTGGTCCAAAAACTGGCAGTCCTGATGCACCACACCTATCCGACGGCGAGCCATCGCCACCCCATCACGATCTAGGGTTGTAGCGTCTTGTCCGAACAATCGCACCTTGCCGCGTTGCGCCTGCAAATCTGCGTAGCACAAGCGCAACAATGTCGTCTTTCCAGCCCCCGACGGACCCGTCAGAAATTGAAACGATCCGGGTGCAAGTGTCAGAGATAGTTGAGAAAATAGTGCCGATCCATTATGGCCGTACGACACATTATCCAGTTCAATCACGGTTTTTCCTTTGCGTCACGCGCATGTATTGCCTAAATCAGCGCACGGTTACAATGACCGCTGAAGTCACAATCGCGCAAAAGCTTTGCGTTTGACGCTATGATTGCTAGATTACAGACGGATTTAGTAATTTAGTAATTTTGTGTAGGGCAGAAGGATAATAAGAAATGCGGCTGATTTGCCCCAAGTGTAACGCACAGTACGATATCGCCAGTGATGCAATTCCAGAAGGCGGTCGCGACGTACAGTGTTCAAGCTGTTCACATACATGGTTCCAAACCGAAGAAACGCCACCTGCCGCTAGCGTTGTCGCCCCTGCGGTTGCGGCCGCTGCTACTGCGGCATCATCTGTCGCCGCCGAAGTCGAATCCGCTGTAACCAAGCGCAAGCCTCTTGATTCATCCATTGCAGATATCTTGCGTCAGGAAGCTGCCCGCGAAAAAGCAGTTGAGCAAGGCGAGACAGTTGCCGCTCCTGCGGAGGACGTTCGCGAACCGGCGCTCAATCGACCAGCCGAGACAGTTAACGCCGATGAAACCCGCCGCCGCATTTCCATGATGGCTGCCGAAGATACAACAACGCCTGCAACGGTTGCTGCCGCCGCAACTGGCGCTGTAGCTGCTGACGCGAACTTGCGCACCGTACCAAGCATCGACGAAATCAATGAACAGCTGCGTGCCCGTTCTCAGGGCGACGGCATCCTAACTGAAAGCGAACAAGAAGAAGTAGCCAAGCGTCGCGGCTTCCGCCGTGGCTTTGTTTTGATGCTATTGCTTTTGGCAATTTTGATCGCGCCGTATTTCTTTGCTGACCAGATCGTCGAACAGTTCCCGCAAGTCGCTGAGCCGATGGAAACCTATATCGAAACGGTCGATAACCTGCGTCTATGGCTGAACGAGCAGTTCCAGACAGCGCGGGCGATGATCGAAGGATTTACCGGGGCAGAAGCAGCACCTATTTCTGCGGCACCAGCAACAGATGCGCTCGCGATTGAAACGGCGCCAGCTTCGATGCCGACAGCCCCACTGGACTAAGCCCTAACTAGAACTGATCGAGCAAGCGGCGCAAATAGTCGCGCTCGATCTCTGGGCGTTCCTGATCGCCAGACCGGCGACGGATTTCGTCCAACAGTTCCTCTGCGCGACGGTTTACATCCTCGCCACCCAACAGTTCCTGATCAGTGCCCGAAAGCCCCGTGTTTCCGATCTCGCGGCCCAACGGGTCACGCGCACCGGGAACAGGACGACCCGATGCTTCACCTTGCTCGGTACCTTGCCCCGGTTCGTTATTACCGTTTTCTGCCAGCGCCTGCCCCAGTTCACGCATCCCATTGCGCAGAGCATCCATCGCTTCGGCCTGACGGTCAATTGCTTCGGCTAAATCACCATCGCGCAATGCGTCTTCGGCACCTTCCATCGCACCTTCGGCACGTTCAAGCGAGTTGCGCGCGATGTCACCGGCTTCGCCATCAAGGTTTGGGAGGCCTTCGCGCTGTCGCTGCAGTTCATTGCGCAACGCTTGCTGCCGCTCAGCAAGGCTGCGTTCATCGCCTTCGCCGCCTGAACTACCCTCACCTTGCTCTCCGCCCTGCCCGCCATCGCCGGGGTTTTCGCCTTGGCCCTGCTGACCATCTTGGCCGGGCTGTTCACCGCTTTGGCCTTGCTGGCCGGGCTGTTGCCCCGGTTGCTCGCCCTCTTGGCCCTGTTCGCCTTGTTGGCCGGGCTGCGGCTGTTGTTCGCCTTGTTGGCCGGGATTGAACTGTTCTTGCAAGTCGCGGAACGCATCATCCGAAAGATCTTCTTGGTCGCGAAGCGTTTCAGCAAGATCCTGCATCGACTGCTGGCCCGGTGTCTGTGGCCCATCGCCACCTTCACCTTGCGTGATGCGCAGGTTTTCCATCATCTCGTTCAGCTGTTCCATCAGCTCTTGCGCTTCGGCCATGCGACCCTCTTGCATGAGCTCTTCGATACGATCCATCAGCGCCTGAAGTTCATCCATCGACAGTTCAGTCGAGTTCCCACTGTTGTCAGCCTGATCGGTCCCATCGCTTGGTTCCATTTCTTCGGCCAACATACGCATGTAATCATTGGTTGCTTCGCGCAATTCCTGCATCAGTTCGGCGATTTCCTCGTCGGACGCGCCATTGCGCATCGCCTCTGCCAAACGCTCTTGGGCGCGCTCAAGCCGCTTGCGCGCATCGGCCAAACGGCCATCTTCGAGCTGCACCGCCAATTCCCAAAGCGCATCGACAATCTCGGCCTGACCTTCGTCGTTCATGCCGAATTCGGCCATCCGGTCCAATTGGCGGATAATCGTGCGAAGGCGCAGATAAGGTGCCTCTTCGATGGAAAGGTCTTCTGGCCGGTTGGACAGCGCACGCAGCACTTGGTCCACGCGACGCACGTTCGCTTTGGACCACATCAGATCACGGCGCTGTTCGATGACCGCTTTGGCAAACGGCTGAAAGAATCGCCGCCCGGGTAGGATCATAGGTTCCGCCGGGGCGTCAGTGCTTAGCCCAGCTGCGTCAACCACCTGCAACTGCATCGTCACTGGTAAGTTGGCCAAAGGATGCTCGCTCAGGTTCTCAATCAGGAATTCTTCGAAATCTGTCCTGTCCCCAGTGAACGGCATCGGCAAGTCCAACACCAAAGGTTCGATCGGATCAGGGTCGATGGTCAGACCGTATTCGCGGGTTACCGCAGTCAGGTCCAAGGCAATCGTCGCAGTGCCGCTTTCGACGCCATAGTCATCCAGCGCCATAAACGGCTGGGATAGTTCGCCCATCGCATCAGATTCGATCGGGCCGGTTAGTTCGACCTCTGGCGGGAAATCCGTGATTGCAGTGATGTCCCAAGCAATGCCGTTTTCGCCCGCAACCGACAAGGTCCCTGAGTGCGTCACATTAAACTGCTGTTGCGCGTCAGACGCAGCGCCCACTTCGCCTGTGCGCCCTGAAATGGTTTCTGCAACCGTCAGCGCGCCGACTTCGCCATATAGGCGCAGGGTCACTTGGCTACCTTCGGGTACGGCCAAATCCCCGGCGGGGATATCATTCAGATAAATCGCAGGTTTGCCAGTGTACGCAGGGGGTTCAACCCAGCCTTCCCAGACCGGACCGGTGACAAGGCTTGGATCGCTACCTGCCACCATGTCGCCAACTGTCGTGACCCGCAAAAGCGACCCGAACAACAAAGCAACCACGAAGAACAGCAAAGCGATAAACCGCAAACCAAATGGATCGCGATCCGTCAGCCGTAGGTTCGGCTCAATCGCATGGGCTGATTTCGTTCGTTCAGCCATGCGTGCGATATGCGCATTCCAAACAGCTTGCGAAGCTGGATCACTTGCGCCGATGGCTTGTGTATCAGCAATGGCCGCAATCGGGCGGCCCGGCATCGCGGCGTCAACACGCGCGACGGCCTCTGACCGTTTGGGAATACGAAACCAGCGCAGCCCCCAAAACAGTGCAGCAAAAGTCCCGAGCGCTGCGACGACGACACCAGCCCAGAATGCCTCAAGCGGGAGCTGTTCGTGCCAGCCCATCATCAAAGGCGTCAGAATCAACAACAGCACCGTCCAAAGCGGCCAAAATGCCCGCACGGTTTGTTCTGCGATCATGCCCAAACGCGTGAGCGTGATAGGCCAGCGCAGGTGACGCAATTGCTCGGACTGGTCCTTCAGCGGGCCTCTCCTGTTACTTCGGCTACTTTAGCCATGGGGGTAGTGTATCGCGCGCAATCATTTCTTCATAGGTCGGGCGCTTACGGATAACTGCAAATTGATCCCCATCGACCAAAACCTCTGGGATTAAGGGACGCGAGTTGTATTCGGACGCCATCACGGCACCATAGGCACCAGCAGATCGGAACGCGATCAAATCATCGGGGCCGACAGCGGGCATTTCGCGCGCCTTAGCAAAGGTATCGCCGCTTTCGCAGATTGGGCCAACGATATCGTATTTCGCAGGCTCTTCACCCGGTGCAGGTTCAACAACAGGGATGATATCGTGCCATGCCTCGTACATCGCGGGACGGATCAGATCGTTCATAGCGCCGTCAATGATCAGGAATTCGCGATCTTCACCGGATTTCACATAGATCACCTTCGAAACCAAAATCCCTGCATTGCCAGAAATCAGACGACCCGGTTCGATCTCAATCTCGCAACCCAAATGACCAACAGTTCGCTGAACCATCGCACCATATTCGGTAGGTAGCGGAGGTGCCTCATTCGAGCGAGTATAAGGAATACCAAGACCGCCACCCAAATCGAGGCGGCTTATTTCATGACCATCAGCGCGCAACTGTTCTGTCAGTTCAGCGACTTTTTTATAGGCCGCTTCAAAGGGGGCAAGTTCGGTTAGCTGTGACCCAATGTGCACATCGATCCCAATGACCTTAAGGCCCGGCATTTTAGCAGCCATCGCATAGACCTCGCGCGCGCGCGAAATCGGGATGCCGAACTTGTTTTCGGATTTGCCGGTCGCGATTTTGGCATGCGTTTTGGCGTCTACGTCTGGGTTCACCCGCACCGTGATTGGCGCGACTTTTCCTAGCGACTGCGCAACAGAGTCAAGCATCGCCATCTCGGGTTCGCTTTCGACGTTGAACTGGCGAATACCGCCTTCGAGCGCCACGCGCATTTCGTCTGCGGTTTTCCCGACACCCGAAAACACGATGCGGTCACCGGGAACGCCAGCAGCTTTGGCGCGCATGTATTCACCTACGGATACAACATCCATGCCAGCCCCAAGGTCAGCAAGGACCTTAAGAACGGCTTGATTAGACAGTGACTTCATCGCGAAGCAAACGAGGTGGTCACCCCATGAAAGTGCTTCGTCAAAGAGCGTAAAGTGACGTTTCAGCGTCGCCGTGGAGTAGACATAAAACGGGGTGCCAACCGCAGCTGCGATGTCAGCTACGGGTACATCTTCGGCGAATAGCGCGCCATCACGATACAGAAAGTGATCCAAACCTGTCTTCCTTGTCCAAAATCAGTCTTGGACATATCAGATCAAGGACAAAGACCAACCCTTGTTTCGCGGTTACAGCGTGCGAACTGTATGGGTGTCGCGTGAAAAAACGACCCGGTCGCGCAGATAGAGATAAAGCGGCAAGCCACAGCTTACCCCGATGCAGATCGTAGCGGCGATCGCCCACAAACTTCTTAAGTTACGCGTCTTTGCCACCTCGGATAAAATCCAAATGATCAGTACGATTGCAGCAATCGTTACATCCCAAGTCAGACCAGTTGACGCTAAGTTCGCGCGCCAACCGTCAACCAGCCCGATAAGGCTCCAGCCTTCAAGCTGAAACCACTGAATGAAAAAGTACATCGGATGTACCGCGCCCCAAATGGCCAACACTAGATAAACCGGACGCATTAGAAACTAGCCCCAACACTGACGGCACCATTAGTTGCGCCGACGCTGGTGCTGGTGCTTACGCCCCCAGTACCAACGCTAAGCCCAACGTTTGCAGCGGGCCGCCATGGCGCGCCATCGGCGCCACAACTGGCCAGTGCACCAACCGACAGAATCAAAGCAATTCGTTTCATCCAAGTACCTCTTTCCAATGCGCGACCTGCGCGCGAACCTGCTCTGGGGCTGTGCCGCCAAAGCTCATTCGCGAGGCGACGGAGTTTTCTACCCCAAGCACATCAAAAACATCGGCGCGGATACCAGCGTGAACTGACTGCATGTCTTCAAGCGTCAGGTCTGGCAGGTCACAGTCCTTACCTTCGGCCATAGCAACAAGCGATCCGGTCACATGGTGCGCGTCACGGAACGGTAGCCCAAGTTCGCGCACCAGCCAATCCGCCAGATCAGTTGCAGTCGAAAATCCGCTGGAAGCCGCCGCTTTGAGGCTTTCACGGTTCGCGGTCATATCTGAAACCATGCCTGTCATCGCGGCCAATGCCAGCATCAGGTTGTCTGCGGCATCAAAGGTTTGTTCTTTGTCTTCCTGCATATCCTTGGAATAGGTCAGCGGAAGCCCCTTCATCACTGTCATCAGCGCAACGTTGGCACCAAAGATGCGGCCGATCTTAGCGCGGATCAGTTCAGCGGCGTCGGGGTTGCGTTTTTGTGGCATGATGGAAGACCCAGTTGACCATTTGTCGGACATCTTCACAAAGCGGAACTGTGCAGACGACCAGATCACCAGCTCTTCGGCCATGCGTGACAGGTGCATGGCACAAATGCTGCTTGCGGCAAGGAATTCGAGCGCAAAGTCACGGTCAGAAACGGCGTCCAGAGAGTTGGACATCGGACGATCAAAGCCCAAGGCTTCTGCTGTCATCTCACGATCAATCGGGAAGGAAGTCCCAGCCAGCGCTGCCGCACCCAAAGGCGATGTGTTCATACGCTTGCGTGCATCGGCAAAACGCGAACGGTCACGTGCGAACATTTCAACATAGGCCAGCATATGATGACCCCATGTCACAGGCTGCGCAGTTTGCAGGTGGGTAAAGCCGGGCATGACCCAGTCTGCGCCAGCTTCGGCCTGACCAAGCAGAGCCTTTTGTAGGGCGGCTAACGCTTCGTCCGCTTGGTCACATTGATCACGCACCCAAAGGCGGAAATCGACGGCAACCTGATCGTTACGCGACCGGGCCGTGTGGAGGCGACCTGCAGGTTCGCCAACCAGTTCTTTCAAACGCGATTCCACATTCATGTGGATGTCTTCCAACGCAGCCGAGAATTCAAACTTTCCTGTTTCAATCTCTGACAATACGGTGACCAGACCTTCCTTAATCGCCGCGGCATCGGTATCACTGATGATGCCTTTAGCAGCCAACATGGTTGCATGGGCAAGCGAACCTGTGATGTCTTGCGGCGCAAGGCGGCGGTCATACCCGATGGAAGCGTTAATCGCCTCCATAATCGCGTCTGGTCCGGCGGCGAAACGCCCGCCCCACATCGAGTTTGCGGTCTTGGTCATGAGGAAAAAAGCCTATGCGGAAGTTAATGTCAGCCCTGCTTTATACGGCCCTAGCTGTTGTTGCAAATACTGCCACCGCCGACACTGCCGCGATTGAGGCACTGCGCGAAGGAAACATGCGCAAGCTCATGTTTCACCAAACAGCCGTGGATAGTTCAGACGCTGTGTTTTTTGCCGAAGATGGAAGCGAAATGACCTTGGCTGCCTATGAAGGGCAGTATGTCGTTTTGAATTTTTGGGCGACTTGGTGCGCGCCTTGTCGTCAGGAAATGCCGCAACTTTCTGCGCTCCAAGACCTGATGGGCGGCGACGATATGCAAGTCGTGACCATCGCGACAGGTCGCAACCCTGCCCCGGCGATTGATCGGTTCTTTGCTGAAATCGAAGTCGAGAATTTACCAAAACACACTGACCCGCGCCAATCGCTTTCGCGCAGCATGGGCGTTCTTGGGTTGCCCGTCACTGTTGTGCTTGACCGTGAAGGAAACGAAATCGCGCGTATGCAAGGCGAGGCTGACTGGTCAAGCGATAGCGCGATAGCGGTGATGGAAGCGTTGATCGCAAGGGGCAGTTAGGCCCGCCCAGCGGACCCCGATAGCAGCAACGGATCAATTCCCATACGCTTTAACGCCGCCGACCATTTATGGTCGTTTGCCCGGCCAAATATGATGTCGCTATGCGCATCGCATGTCAGCCAACCATTATGCGCGATCTCAGACTCAAGCTGACCGGGACCCCAGCCAGCGTAACCAAGCGCAAGCATGGATGTCTCGGGGCCGTTACCTTTTGCAATATCTTCGATAACCGTCATCGTCGCCGTCATCGAAATATCTTTTGCAACCTCGAGGGTGCCAACATCCGAAGAGTATTCACTGGAATGCAGTACGAATCCGCGTGACTGATCAACCGGGCCACCAAAATGGACACGGATGTCACGAACGCCCTCTGCTTTTTTGATACCCATTTGTTCCAGAAGATCCGAAAAATGTATCTGAGACTGGGGCTTATTCACGATTAATCCCATGCCCCCATCCGCAGAATGGGCACACATATATATCACACTATGAGCGAAACGCGGGTCGTCCATGGCAGGCATGGCGATCAGCAGCTTACCCGTCAGGCTGGTATCTTGGGCTTCCATGGCCCCTAAATTGTTCATCTAGGGCAGGTTATGCAAGTAACAACGTTGCAATTACTCGCCTGAACGTGACTTCCCATTGCAGTCAGAATGCATAATTACATCTGCATGCGTATGATTACCCTGATACCCTTTGCCCTGTTGGCCGCACCCTCTGCTAGCCTAGCATTGCCTTTGGACAAGCTTGCTCAAGTCGAAGTCCTGCCGGGATGGCGCGCCGCAAACGGCGACCATATTGCGGGCCTTCGAATCACACTGGCGCCGGGTTGGAAAACCTACTGGCGTGCGCCCGGTGACGCAGGAATTCCCCCGATATTTTCATTTACGGGATCTCAGAACATTCAGGCCGTTGCCCCTCATTGGCCGGTACCCGAAGTATTCGACAGCAACGGCGTGCAAACGATTGGATACCACGACGGCGTGGTCTTTCCGCTTACCGTGTTTAGCAAAACACCTGACCAGCCGATGCAAATTACAGGTCAGATTGATCTCGGTGTTTGCGAAGAAATCTGTATCCCTGTCAGCCTCGACTTTGATGCGACACTACCGATCCGCGGCTCTCGCGATAGTGCGATAACTGCCGCACTTGTTAACCGTCCGCTGACGCAAAGTGAGGCCGGTGTTGGTGACGTGACCTGCGCAATTGATCCGATTCACGATGGGCTACGCGTTACGACGAAATTTGACCTTGCTCCGCTCGGGTCGTCTGACGTTGTGATCGTAGAAGCTGGTGATGCAAACATCTGGGTATCCGAAGCGCAAACCCAGCGTACTGGCAATCAGATTAGCGCAACGGTCGATATGGTGCATAATACCGAAACCGCGTTTGGCCTTGATCGCTCAAAGATCAAAATCACTGTCTTAGGCGGGCACCAAGCGGTCGAGATTCACGGCTGTTCAAGCAGCTAGGCTTTGCCACGCTTAAGGCCTATGCCAATCATGCTGGACGCATAAATGCCCAGCAGCAGCACAAATAGCAGCACGACATAAATCCCGAACGCCACGCCAAATCCGCCAGCGGCTAGCATTGGCAATACCGCCACCGCCCCCGCCCATGGCGCCCCTGTCAGCAGCAGCGGCGCGATCAGCGCGGCAAACAAACCCACCGCTGCAATCCCTGCCAACGCGGCAGGCACAGACATCGCTGCCCGACGCGCGCGTAATGCGCGCTTTGCTGCTGTGACTTGTCGTTGGAAATCTGCCTGCATCGCCATGACAGAAGGCACAACTAGCAGCACCAAAAAGAAGCCAAACGCCAAACCAAAGACCAGTGTGATCACGGTCGGTTTAAGGAATTCCGCCTGTGTAGAGCCTTCATAAAGGAGTGGAGCAAGCCCAAGCACGGTCGTCAATGTGGTCAGCATGACCGGACGCAAACGATCGACCGTCCCATCGATGATCGCAGGGATCAGGCCACGTTCTTCTGCGTATTCATCGATTGTCGTGACCAGAACGATGCTGTCGTTGATGATAATCCCGACCATCCCGATCAGGCCAATAACGGTGAACATGCTCATCGGAATGCCCCACGCGTTATGGCCGTAGATCGTGCCGACCAATGCAAATGGAATGATCGACATCACCACAATGGGCCGCGTCCAGCTGCTAAAAATCCACGAAAGGGTTAGGTAAATCCCCAACAACGCCAAGATCAGACCAGTGCGGGCATCCGAAAGAAATTCGCGCTCTTGTTCGCTTTGCCCCGACAACTGCGTTTCGATACCGAAATTGCTTTCGACGCGGGGCAAGATATCGTCGTTGATTAGTGTCTGAATTTCAGTGGCTCGCGTTGCGTCGTCGCTATCCAGATCACCTGTTACGGCGATCAACTGAATACCGTTTTCGCGCCGCACAGTCGAAAATCCAGTGCGTGTTTGCACCGTGACGACGTCGCCCAGCGGAACATAGACACCATCGGATGTTCTTATCTGCATGCGATCAAGGAAATCCGCTGACAATTCTGTTTCAGGTAACTGGACTTGGATCGACGCCGAACGTGTTCCGTCTGGGTATGTCGCGGCCTCAATCCCACCTAGGCGGTTCCGCAGTACGCTGCCAAGCCCGTCAATGCTTAGGCCCAGACGCTCGCCCTGCGGTGTCAGCTCGAGGATCATTTCTTCCTTGTCGTATGACAGTGAATCCTCTAGCGCAGAGACTTCTCCAAATTGCGCCAGTTCGGTTTTCAGGGCCTCGGCAGCCGCCTTGAGAGTGTCACTATTTGCGCCAAACATCTGCACCGAGAGGCTATCGCCACCCGGCCCGCTTCCCCAACGGCGAAAACTAACCGTTTCTGCCAGCGGGTGCTGTTGAATGCTGTCTTGTAGGGCGCTTACAAATGCGGCGCTGCTATAGGGGCGGCTATCACGGTCGATCAACTCAATCGTGATCGCACCCAACTGGTCCGCGTCTTTGGTATCAGACCCAGCAATCGCACGACCCGAATTTCCACCGATTTCAGCAACGACGAATTTCAGGGGGTTATTGCCGTATTCTTCTTCGTATTTGGCGCCCAATTCATCTGCAGCACGCTGCATTTCGCGCATCATTTCCATGGTGTCCTCGCGCGTCGCACCAGGCAGCATCGCGAAGTTACCTGTGACTTGGCTTTGCTCTGGCGCGTTGAAGAACCGCCAACTGACGTCGCCACGGATAAACAACGCAAGTTGCGAGGCAAGCGTCAGCAGCGCCAGCGCGAAGACTGGATACCGTGCCCAAACGACAAACCCCATAAACGGGCGGAATAGTGTCTCTCTGCACCAGACAAAGCCTTTGTTTACGAAACGCGACGGAGCGTCGTACCAGTGATCTTTCGCCGAATGGCCAATGGTGTGGGACAGGTGGTTCGGAAGGATTAAAAAGCATTCGGCCAAGCTGGCGATCAACACGACGATCACCGTGAATGGGATATCGCCGATCAAATCGCCAAAGCGCCCGCCGATTAACACAAGGCCATAGAAAGCGATGACCGTCGTGATCGTCGCAGATAGAACGGGACTAAACATGCGTTTAGCCGCATTTTCAGAGGCTATAACAGGGTGTTCGCCCAGATGGCGCACCCGGTAGTCCGCGTGTTCACCCACTACGATGGCGTCATCCACCACGATCCCCAGCGTGATAATCAGCGCGAAAATAGAGATCATATTGAACGTGATCCCAGAGATATACATCAATGAAATCGCAGCCAGCATTGCCACCGGGATACCCGCAGCGACCCAAAACGCGGTCCGCGCGTTCAAGAAAAGGAACAGCAAGACAACGACGAGCAATAGTCCAGTCGCACCGTTTTCCATCAGAATTTCAAGGCGCGCGGTAATCAGTTCGGCGCGCCCGTTGGTCAGTTGAATAGATACGCCTTCGGGCAGCGACGCGGTCAGTTCTTGCGCGACATCCTGAACGGTATGCTGCAATTTGATTGCATCACCCTGTGCGGAACGCGTGACCTTTAGTTTGATTGCGGGGTTTTCATCAACGTAATACGCACGTTCGCGATCGGTTCCTTCGACGCGCACGGTCGCAACATCAGCTATCGTTAATTGTGATCCGTCAGCGTTTGAGCGCAACACAATCGCACCGATATCTTCGGCACTTCGCTTTGCTACACCTGTACGCACACGCGCATTCCCAGACACGTCGCCAGCAGGGTCTGCCGCGGCTTCTTCGGCGATACGTGACGCGATATCGCTTAGGCCGATATCGTACTCGATAATTGAAAGCGAAGGCACCTCGACGATGGTGGAAGGGGCCGCAACCCCTTGTACAGACACTTGCGTGACGCCTTCTGCGAACAGACGCGTAGCCAATTCATCTGCGAACCTTGCCAGCTGATCGACCCCAACGGGACCTGCGATGACCACATCAGTGACCGTGTCCGACCAGCCTCCGCGCCGCACATTGGGGTCATCGGCGTCGGCTGGCAGGTTGCTCGTGCTATCGACAGCAAGCTGCACATCTTCGGTCGCCTGTTCGATGTCGTAGCCCGGTTCAAACTCTAGCCGAATTGTCGCCCGACCTTCGACTGAAGTCGCGGTCGAGGACATCACGCCTTCGACGGCCAACAGCGCAGGTTCAAGAACCTGCACGATGGCAGTGTCTACATCTTCGGCACCGGCCCCTGACCACGAAACCGAAACAGACAAGTCATCAACGACCACATCCGGAAAATACTGCGCTCGCATTTTGGGCAGCGCCAAAAGGCCCGCCGCGAGCATCAGAACCAGCAGCAGGTTCGCTGCCGTCCGGTGACGCGTGAAATATGACAACACGCCGCTTGCGCCAGTGCTAAGCTGTTCGCCGCCCGTAACCATCAGCTGCCCATCCGGCTTTCGAGGCGTTCAATCGTTTCAGATGACACCTCGTCTTGTTCCAATTGTCCGATAATGCGAGCCTTTACATCGTCGGGCATCCGACCAGCCGAAACAAAGGCGATTAACTTTGCCCGGCGTTCAGGGTCTAACGTTACCATTTCAGGCTCGAACACAGCGATTTCTTGCCCTTCTGGCATTATGGGGCTGACCTTGATCCCTGCGCCCAACAACGGTGAACGCTCAGCAACGATCGCGCGGCCGGCATAGTCGCCGACGCTGATAATCACGTTGTCGCCCTGACGGCGTAGCAAACTGACCTGCCCAACAGACAGCCGTTGGTCGTCGCCTATCAGCAAGACGGTTTGATCTGCGGCCACGGCTGTTGCGGGGACCAATGCCACGTTTTCTAACGCCGGTTCATCAATGCGCACAGTCACAAAATCGCCGGGGCGAAAGCCCAGCGCAGTGTCTAATGTGGCGAACAACAACCGACCGGTTTGGCCACTTGCGACAGACGCGCTTTCACGCGTAATTTTTCCGGTCGCGGTCAGGTCAAGACCGGCAACATCCAGTGCGACGTTGACAGGCGCCTGAACCAACTTGCCCTGACCATCCAAAAGACGGGCGTATTGCGAGGTAGAGACACGAAACGAGACCTCTAGCTGCGTCGGATCAACGAGCTTCGCGAAGGATTCATTTGCCGTAACACGGCCTCCGGCGCTGACGGTCACATCTGAAAGCTGTCCGTCGAATGCAGCATAAACTTCGGTATCGGCTAGGTCGCGTTCAGCTTCGGCCAAGTTGATCCGTTGCCGGGCAAGGCTGGTCGTTGCCTGATCAATGCGGGCTTGGGCGGATGCGACTGACTGGCGCTGCGTCAGCACCGCAGCCTGCGCAGAGGATGATGCCAGTTCAGCCGTTTCAACAGCCGCTGCCGTTCCCACGCCGCGCCCAGCCAAATCTTGCGCCCGTGTCAATGCCTGATCGCGCAGTGCAGATTGCGACCGTGCAGCCGTTAATTCATCTTCGGCCAGAACCAAGGCACGTTCGGCATCGCGCAATTCAGCCTCTGCATCCTGCAAATCCGCGCGGACACGATCTAATGCGGCCTCAGCGACGCCGGGATCGATACGCAACAACAGTTCGCCTTTTGTCACGGTCCCGCCATCAATCAAGGATTCACTGACTTCCTGAACAATACCGCCCGTGGCACTGCGTAAATCGAGGGTCCGCTGACTACGAAGCTCACCAAAAGCGGTTAGCTCTGGAACGATGGTTTGCGGGTCTAACATAGCGACATTCACCGACAAAACGCGTTCACGTTGCGGGAAACTGCGCGGTTCTTGGTTCATCTTCGCAACGACTGCGCCACGTATTAGACTGCCCGCCCAAGCAAGTAGGACAAGCGTCACCGCCAAAAGAAAGACGCCAGTCAGGCTACGTCGCAAAAACCGCATATTTATTTCCTTGAGCTAAACGCAAATGCATTTCTGCTAGGTTATACGGAATACAAAACTATTTCCGTCGCAGATGTTCATCTAATCTTGGCATTATCTCGACAAAGTTACAGGGACGGTGCCGATAATCGAGCTGTTTGCACAAAATTTCATCCCACGCGTCCTTGCAAGCACCCGGACTGCCTGGCAAAGCGAACAGATATGTGCCTTGGGCCACGCCAGCAGTTGCGCGGCTTTGCACAGCACTTGTCCCGATTTTTTGCATGCTAACGATGGTAAAAACCGTGCCAAAGGCATCGATTTCTTTCTCATACACATCGCGGTGTGCCTCAACCGTCACGTCGCGCCCCGTAAGCCCGGTACCCCCGGTCGAGATGACAGCGTCGATATCATCATCACCGCACCATGCACGCAGCTGGTCAGCAATCTGCGCCCGTTCATCAGCGATGATCTTGCGATCCGCTACTACATGTCCTGCGGCAGTGATCCGATCAACAAGTGTCTGACCTGATTTATCATCTTCCAACTGTCGGGTATCACTTACAGTCAGTACAGCAATGCGGACAGGTACAAAATCAAGCGCCTCGTCAATCCGGCTCATGTCTTTAATCTCGCGTTAACTTCAAGCAAATCGGCCCAGGCCTCGCGCTTGGCCGCAGTGTTGCGTAGCAGATAGGCCGGGTGGAACATTGGCAGGCAAGGTTTGCCCAATACCTCGGTCCATGTCCCGCGTATCCGCGTAATCCCTGTTCGCCCAAGAAGCGCCTGACACGGCGTGTTTCCCATCAAGATCACGACATCTGGATCGACCAGCGCAATGTGCCGCTCCAAAAACGGCAGCATCATTGCGATTTCTTCATTATCAGGTGTCCGGTTCGATGGCGGCCGCCACGGCATCACGTTCGTGATATAAACGCTTCGGGCAGCATCTTCTTGCGCGCGCCCCAGATTGATCGCACCCAACATCCGATCAAGCAATTGCCCAGCTCGTCCGACAAATGGCTTACCAGCACGATCCTCTTCACGGCCCGGCGCCTCACCTACGATCATCACCCTTGCTTCGGGGTTGCCATCGCTAAAGACAAAAGACCGCGCGCCGCGTTTGATCTCACAATGCTCAAACGCCTGCATTGCAGCAGCAAGCGCAGGCAAATCTGTCGCATTCGCCGCGGCTGCTTTGGCAACTGCGACAACGTCAACTTCGACTTCTACAGGTATAGGTGGCGGGCCTGTCGGAGTTTCGGGTTTTGGTTTCGGCTTGGCTGCCTCAAGCGTGTAGCGGTCAACAGGGGTGTCCTGAATGGCGTCAGTCGCCCCCAGTTCCACCTGCCATTCCAGCAGCGCGCGGTCATCCCAATATGTATTCCCCGAATCCATGTCGCATAGACTACGCGGGAATTCATAGGATGTGCAGTGGCTTGTGCAAAATCTGCAGGAAAGAACGCACGGATGCTACGGGAAGTTTGCATATTGCAGAACCAATACTCCAATGCCTAGCAAACCATTGATGCCCCTTCGCGGACTGCTATAAGCACTTTAAACCGTGACAAGGGGCCGATCATGACATTTCGCGCAAAACATCTTTTGGGCATTGAACATCTGCACCCGACGGAAATTACCACGCTGCTGGATTTAGCCGATAGCTATGCTGAACATAACCGGCGCGGCGTTGCGCATCGCGATGTGTTGGCGGGCATGACGCAGATCAACATGTTCTTTGAAAATTCGACCCGAACACAGGCGAGTTTTGAAATCGCGGGTAAACGTTTGGGCGCCGACGTGATGAACATGGGGATGCAGGCGTCTTCGATCAAAAAGGGCGAAACCCTGATTGATACGGCGCTGACACTGAATGCGATGCACCCTGATTTGCTGGTTGTTCGGCACCCACATTCTGGTGCGGTCGATTTGCTTGCGCAAAAGGTCAACTGTGCGGTGCTGAATGCTGGCGACGGGAAACACGAACATCCAACGCAAGCATTGCTGGACGCGCTCACCATTCGCCGGGCCAAAGGCCGGCTTCACCGTCTGTCCATCGCGATTTGCGGCGATGTCGCGCATAGCCGCGTCGCCCGGTCAAACATCATGCTACTGGGCAAGATGGAAAACCGCATTCGCCTGATCGCGCCTCCAACCTTGATGCCTTCGGGGATGAATGAATTCGGCTGCGAAGTGTTCGAGAACATGGAAGAAGGCCTGAAAGACGTCGATGTTGTCATGATGCTTCGGCTGCAAAAGGAACGCATGGATGGCGGGTTCATCCCTTCAGAGCGTGAATATTTCCACCGTTACGGGCTGGACGCAGACAAACTGGCGCATGCCAAACCTGACGCCATCGTCATGCACCCTGGCCCCATGAACCGCGGTGTCGAGATCGACGGTAATATCGCTGACGACATCAACCGCTCTGTGATTCAAGAACAGGTCGAAATGGGCGTCGCCGTGCGTATGGCTGCAATGGACCTATTGGCACAAAACCTTCGCGCGAGCCGTACGCCGCAAGGGCAAATGGTGTGACGACTGATGCAGCTTAACATCCCCGCCAATGATCACGGACAAATTCGGGTCTTCGCGACCGAGTCGCCGTTGCCGCCAGAAGTGACGGGAAAGTCCCCCAAAGGGATTACGGACCTGTTCGGCACTAGCCTTGATGTGACCTACGTTGATGTCGTTTGCATTGCTGATTTGGGCGATATGAGCCTGAGTGACTATATCGCTTCGGGGTATGACATGCAGCCCGACGCGGTCGATAAGGCGGCGGTCGATGCGATCACGGGTTACGCGATTTTGCTGCTTTCACGCGCGACTGGCGGACAAGACGTTACTTTGAGCCTTGCCCCCGATCTACGGCATGTCACGACATACAGCCCAACCATTCGCATGACACCGCCAACTGAACTGCCCTCTGAAGGTGCCGAAGGCGTCATTACCCCCAAGCCTACCAAAGCCCCAAAGTCGGATGCACGTATTGGCGGGATGGTCGCAACTGCCGCCCTTATCGTGATGTTTCTGATCGTGGCCATGATGATTTGGATCGCCGGATGACTCCACGCTGCCCGCTAGAATTTGAAACAGGACCCATCGCATGACCGATATGCTATTTACCAACGCGCGCCTGATTGATCCGGTGGCCCTGACAGATAGCCTTGGGGCGTTGTTGGTGCGAGACGGCAAGATCGTTGACGTGTATGAAACCGCCCCCGACGCGAATGGTGCGACCGTGGTCGACTGCGGCGGCAAGTGTCTTGCCCCCGGCATTATCGATATCGGTGTCAAGGTGTCAGAACCCGGTGAGCGGCACAAAGAATCCTTTCGCTCCGCTGGGCGTGCGGCAGCGGCAGGAGGTGTGACCACGATCGTGACCCGCCCTGACACCATTCCATCCATCGACACGCCTGAAATCCTGGAATTCGTTGAACGCCGTGCCCAAGCGGACGCGCCTGTTCACGTCTTGCCTATGGCGGCCTTGACCAAAGGCCGTGAAGGCCGTGAAATGACCGAGATTGGCTTTTTGCAAGATGCCGGCGCAGTTGCGTTTTCTGACGCTGACCGGGTGGTTACTGATACCAAAGTATTCAGCCGCGCGCTGACCTATGCGCGTAGTTTGGATGCATTGGTGATCGGTCACACCCAAGATCCGGGGCTTTCCAAAGGTGCTGCTGTAACCTCTGGCAAGTTCGCATCGCTGCGCGGTCTGCCCGGCGTGTCCCCTATGGCTGAACGCATGGCGCTGGACCGCGATATCGCACTGCTGGAAATGACCGGCGCGCGTTATCACGCAAGCCAAATCACGACAGCCCGCGCCCTGCCCGCCCTAGAACGCGCTAAGCGTAACGGGCTTGATATTACCGCTGGCGTTAGCGTTCATCACCTGACGCTGAATGAAATGGATGTCGCGGACTACCGTACCTTCTTTAAGGTCAAACCGCCCCTACGCAGCGAAGAAGACCGCGTCGCAGTTGTCCAAGCTGTCGCTGACGGGCTGATCGACATCATCTGTTCGATGCACACGCCGCAAGACGAAGAAAGCAAACGTCTGCCCTATGAGGAAGCCGCGAGCGGTGCCGTAGCACTTGAAACGCTGCTGCCCGCCGCTTTGCGCCTGTACCACGCGGAAATGATCGACCTGCCGCGACTGTTCCGGGCGTTGTCGCTGAACCCGGCACGGTTGCTACGGCTTGACGCCGGTCGGTTACTTGCAGGTGCGCCAGCTGACCTCATCTTGTTCGACCCAGATGCCCCGTTCCAATTAGACCGGACTATGCTTTTGTCAAAATCGAAAAATACCCCCTTTGACGGTGCGCGTATGCAGGGCAAGGTGCTGGGAACTTGGGTCGATGGCGAACGCGTTTGGGAGAAAGCATAATGCCTGCAATTGAAAGTGGCTTTGCGGTTTTAGCCTTATGGGCTGTGATTGGTTATCTTTTCGGGTCGTTGTCCGGCGGTATGCTCATGGCGCGTGTGATGAACCTTGGGAACCTCCGCGAAATCGGGTCAGGCAATATTGGCGCGACCAATGTGTTACGGACAGGCAACAAAAAGGCGGCTGCGCTCACCTTGCTGTTTGATGCCGCCAAAGGGGCGATCGTCGTATTGCTTGCCCGCGCCATTGCGGGCGAAGACGCCGCGCAGATCGGCGCGTTTGCTGCCTTTGTTGGGCACTGCTTTCCCGTATGGTTGAATTTCAAGGGCGGTAAGGGTGTTGCGACTTACATCGGTATTTTGCTGGCACTGGCATGGCCGATGGGATTGGTGGCCTGCCTGATCTGGCTCGTGATGGCGGCAGTCACGAGGTATTCATCGCTTGCTGCGCTGGTCGCTGCGGGTTGGACGCCCATCGTGATGGCGTTCACTGGCTATGGGCATAGCTTCTTTTTGACCGCGCTTCTTTGTCTGCTGATTTATTTTCGGCATTGGGACAATATCAAACGCCTGAAAGCCAACACCGAGACCAAGATCGGGGCAAAGGGTTAACCAAAAAATCATCGCATTAGCGACACGGATAGGAGGCGCAGTTGTTCATTCAGCTGCGCCTTTTTTCTGTTGGCTCACCACTCCCACGGCAAACTCTTGACTTAGCTGCATGTACTGCTATTTCTGTTATTACAGAAATAACGTTAATTAGAATCGGTGAGGTTCAAATGTCTGTCGCAACTCTACTTGCCCCAAATAATCCAAAGCGGACCATCCGCTACTCCGTTAACCCAACTGCATTCGTTGCCGCGCTAATCCTTGCACCCGTCAGCGTAACTTTACTGACGTGTTGGACCATCATCGGACTGTTTGCTCTCCCGTTTGGGGCAATTCCGTACTTGCTGCTTGGCACTCCAGTGTTGCTATGGGCAGTGACCCGGATCGAACCCGAGCTCTGGAGCTACGCCATACTTGGCTTTGCTGTGAATTTGGTTTGCCTGCTTGCCAGCCTCGCGGCGCATGCTCTCAGCCTAAGCAGCCAGAGCGAGCAGCTAGTCTTCATATTCGCATACGGCCTACTTTTTGGTGCTCTTTACGCAGGCGCTTTTGGCGTCATTTACGCAAATCTCTATCCAAACAGACGCATCCTACAAATCTAGAAGGACAAAACACTATGCTTAGTTATTTGATGCTTTACTTCGGACTAGCCGCCGGCGCGTTGGCGGGGCTGTCATTCATGATCTTAAAGATCGGCAGCGCACTTGCCGATTGCCCAGACACCGGGCGCGCCGCAAAAGCGGGATCAATGACGATTGTTGCAGGGTTTGTCACCATTGGTGCAGGCGGCGTCATTTTGATCGCGGCAGGTGTGCTAGCAGTTTTGCCACACATGGCGCCAGCTGGCGTTTTGACTGCGCTTGGCCTTGCTGTGCTTTGCCTTGGGCTTGGGTTTACGCAAGCTGTTGCAACGCTGCGTGACATCGTTGCGCAAGCAGCGGCACGGGTAAGCGCCACCACTGAATAACAAAAGGTTCCGAAACGGATTAATAGCTGTATTCGCTGTAGATCCGTTTCAGATCACCATTCCAATCGCCATTGTAATGATCCAGCAGTTCATCGGCCAAGGTCTTGCCTGACTCGATGCTTTCTTTCAGCGCGTTTAGGAAATGGGTTTCGTCCGGGATCAGACCACCAGCGCCGGGGCGTGCGCGGTTCTTTAGGCCAGCTTCGGAAATCGCAACGACCTCGCGGGCGAGTTCATGCATATTGATCCCATCGACCTGCGCCTGAAGCCCATCAACGGAGGCAGCCACACGCAAGGCTTCGCGCTGTTCTGCTGTCCAGTCTTTGCAAATATCCCAAGCCGCATCGAGCGCCGTTTGGTCATAGGTCAGCCCAGTCCAGAACGCAGGCAAAGCGCAAAGGCGCCGCCAAGGGCCACCATCAGCGCCGCGCATTTCAATGAACTGCTTCATGCGAGCTTCGGGGAATACGGTTGTCAGGTGGTCGGCCCAATCTGACAACAGAGGTTTTTCACCGGGTAGCGCGGGCAATTCACCCTTAAGGAAGTCGCGGAACGACATGCCCAGCGCATCGATGTATTTTCCATCGCGGTAAACAAAGTACATCGGCACATCGAGAACCCACTGAACCCAGGCTTCGAACCCGAAACCTTCGTCAAAGACGAATGGGATCATGCCTGTGCGCGACGCGTCAAGATCACGCCAAATACGTGAACGCCACGACTTGTGCCCGTTTACCTTGCCTTCAAAGAACGGCGAACTTGCGAACAAAGCGGCGGCAACCGGCTGTAGCGCCACGGCGACACGCATCTTTTGGACCATGTCGGCTTCTGATCCGAAATCAAGGTTCACCTGCACGGTGCACGTCCGGCGCATCATCGCAGTACCCATTGTGCCCACCTTTTTCATATAGGCGTCCATTAGCTTGTAACGGCCTTTGGGCATCAGGGGCATTTCTTCGTGAGTCCATTCGGGGGCCGCGCCCAAACCGATGAATTTCACGCCAATCTCATCCGAGACTGATTTCACCTCGGCCAAGTGCGTATTCACTTCGTCGCAAGTCTGGTGGATCGTCTCAAGCGGGGCACCGGATAATTCAAGCGCACCACCGGGTTCCAAGCTGACATTCGCGCCGTCTTTGGTCAGGCCAATGATCTTGCCTTCCTCTTCGACACGGGACCAGCCAAAGCGGCCTTCCAGCCCCTCAAGCACGGCTTCGATCGAACGCTCGCCTTCATAAGGAAGCGGACGCAGGGTGTCCTGACAATAGCCGAACTTCTCGTGCTCGGTGCCGATGCGCCATTGATCCTTGGGCTTGCAACCCTTCGAGAGCATCTCGGCCAGTTGATCGTGATGCTCGATTGGGCCACCACCGGACTGAGGAATAGACATGGCGCGCGCTCCGTGCTTGCTGCGTTTCAGAATTTCTATCGGTGACCTGCCGCAAGGCTCATGTCAATGCAAGACCGGACGAACCCTTGCCCAAACGGTTACGCGCGCATCTGGTGTGCGTGAAAGCGCGTCGAGCACATCAGCTGTCTTGATCCCGGGCAATCCCGCGAAAATATCGAACAGCGATTCCGCACCAGTCGCATTAATAGGGATAGATAGATTTTGCCCACCGACACCCGTTAGAACCCAATTCGGATCAGGGTGTGCGCTTGGATCCAACTCTAGCTTGGTCAGGTCTGCAACGTCGATGACGCCACCATCAAGCGGTCCGAAATATGACAGCCGGCGCTCATTTATCTGCACAACACCAGCGCCAACGCCTTGCTGCCGAAAACGGGCGCGTTGAACGCCCGCGGCTGCCAAAATTGCGCCGATTAATACCACGAGGTATCCAAGCCATTGCACCGCACCAAATGCCCGCAACCCCCACCAAAGCCCCAGCACCATCAGCCCGACACCGATCAACGTATCGCGCCAGCGCCATAGAAATGCGCGGACCTCGGGGCGAAGAAAGTCAGACATGGATCACCTGTGGTTCCTCATAAACCAGAATAGAAAACGCGCCGATCTTGTTGAAACCAATCGCCTCATATGCACGCGCAGCGTTGTCACTTGCCGCAAATAGGATTGCGTCCGTCACACCGTTACGACGTGCCTCTTGTAGGTGGAGCCCAACAGCCCGCCGTGCAACCCCCTGGCACCGGAATTCAGGCTCCGTGTAAACACCACCGATCTGAACGACCTGTGGCAACTGCGCATTAAACCCCGTCATCGCAACGGGTGTTCCATCGCGATAAAGCGCCCGGTGGCTGTCCGCATCAAGATAGGCGGCGATCTCTCTGGCCGCTGTTACATCAGGCTCTTCTCCCGGCACAGGCATGACTTCGGTCAGATAAGCAGCCCGCCAGCCCAGCACTGTGTCTTTGGGCGCATTCGCCAGAGGATACAGCGCAAACCCCTCGCAATCAGGCAATTGCAAATCCGACAGCGATAGATGGTACAGTGGTTCAACGTCATCGATTCCGGACTCACCTTGCCAGTTCAACGCATGACGCAGAGCCGCCACTTGCCCAGCATCGCCCAAAATCCCGCGATATGCCTGCCCTGCCAAAACTGTCTTGATATCGCCCCACGGGCCAGTCGGGCATTGCGGGAACAAGAAGCCCTCGTCCGTCACAGTCAGCACATCGGTGATTTGTCCGTCCAGCCAACGCACCCAAAACGTCACAGCACGCGGGTGGCCACCCGACATGCCGTAGCTGCGTAAGTTCGAAAGCGGAAACATCGACGTGGCGATGTGGTTGGTCAGGAATGCCTCAATCGCGGGGCGGTCAGCCTCGGTCGCGCGGATCACCCCCAGTCCCCCAGTGCCTGTTGCCAAACCGTGAGTGCGGCAACTGCTGCTGTGTCGGCCCGCAAGATGCGTGGCCCTAGGCTTACGGGGTGGCTGAAGGGGAGTGCGTGGAGCTTTTCACGCTCGGCCGGGGAAAATCCGCCTTCGGGGCCGATTAGGATCGCCCATGGGCCGGGTGTGTCTGGCAAGCCGATCGGGTCGCCGATTTTTGCTTCATCGCAGAACATCAGTTGACGGTCTGCGGGCCAGTCGGCCAGCAAGCGGTCCAGCTTTTTCAATTCTTCCACTTTGGGCACAAATGTACCACCGCATTGCTCGGCGGCCTCGACCGCATGGGCCTGTAGCTTGTCTTGGCGAATGCGATTCGCGCTTTGGGTATAGTCTGTTTGCGCAGGGATAATCCGTGCCGCACCCATTTCGACCGCTTTTTCAACGATGAACGCGGTACGTTCTTTGCGGATCGGGGCGAATATCAGCCACAGGTCAGGCGGCATTTGCAACGAGCGCGTCTGTGTCTGACACAGCAGAATACCGCCCTTTTTGCCTGCTTTCACAACCTCCGCGTCCCATTCGCCGTCGCGGCTGTTGATCAGAGACAGCACCGCGCCTTCGTCCAGTCGCATCACCCCAAATAGGTAGTGCGCCTGATCACGATCAAGCGGAACTGATTGCCCTTCACCCAGCGGGTGATCTACATAAAGTCGAACCTTGGAAGCCATAGGCAGACCATATGACCGAGAACGCGCCAACACCAGAGCAGACAGGCACAGTTTCTGATGCCGTAACAGGGAATTGGGTCGATACCAGCGCCCCGGCCTTTGCCCGCCCATACCTGCGGCTTTCCCGCGCGGATCGTCCTATTGGAACGTGGCTGCTGTATATGCCCTGCCTGTGGGCGTTGGGGCTGGCGATGCTGGCGACGAAAAGCGCAAGTATCCATGATCTTTGGATTGCCGTTGCATGTGGTATCGGCGCATTCCTGATGCGCGGTGCGGGCTGCACATGGAACGACATCACGGATCGTGAATTTGACGCTAAGGTCGCACGCACCCGGTCACGGCCAATTCCATCGGGCCAAGTCACCGTGCGCGGTGCGGTTATCTGGATGATCGCGCAGGCGCTTGTTGCCTTTGCAATTTTGCTGACCTTCTATTGGGCGGCGATTATTCTAGGGGTGCTCGCGCTATTGCCTGTTGCGGTTTATCCGTTTGCAAAACGGTTTACCTGGTGGCCGCAGGTGTTCTTGGGGCTCGCGTTTAACTGGGGTGCGCTGCTTGCTTGGGCTGCACACACAGGCAGTATTGGACCAGTCCCGGTCGTTTTATACCTGGCAGGTATCGCTTGGACGCTATTTTATGACACGATCTATGCGCATCAAGACACCGAAGACGACGCGCTGATCGGCGTGAAATCCACCGCCCGTCTTTTTGGCGATCAAACACGCGAATGGCTGCGGCTGTTCTTGACCATCACAATCTTGCTGTTCGGTGCAGCGGTCGTGTTGGCATGTATCGACAGAAGCATACTTTCGCTGGTCATCGCGCTTGGTGGACCTTGGGCGCTGGGCTGGCATCTAACTTGGCAATTGCGGCGTTTCGACCCTGACGACAATGATGGGTTACTCCACCTTTTCCGATCAAACAGAAACGCTGGGTTGATCGTCCTGCCATTTTTCGCTCTTGCGATGTTCGTGTGATTGAACAACGTCGCAGCTAGTCCTATGCAGGACGCCAATCAACAAAGCGGATACGCATGCGCCTTTCAGCTATTTTCATTCGTCTCGTCGCCTTTGCCATAGCAGGCATTGTCTCGGTCGGCGCGGCACGCACCACAGTATCGGTCGTCGAAGAACGTTCGGTAGAGGGTGTACAGCAAACCCTTATCAATCAGGGATATTTATGGGCCTCCGTGCTTGGCGATGGGCTTCAAGTCATCATCGAAGGGCAGGCCCCAACCGAGGCTGTACGGTTCCGTGCGATCTCTGCCGCTGGGGGCGTCGTGGATGCCAGCCGCGTTATAGACAACATGTCTGTGACCGATTCGGAAAAGATCGCAGCACCCGAATTCGCCATCGAAATCCTGCGCAACGATAGCGGCGTTTCGCTGATCGGGCTTATTCCTGCTTCAACAGATCGTGAGGCGCTCGCTGACCAAATCCAAGATATCGCCGATGGTCAGCCTGTTACCGATCTATTGGAAGTCGCGGATTACCCCACCCCAGAAAACTGGCGCCGCGCGCTGAACTATGGCTTCCGTGCTTTGGAAATGCTTCCGCGTTCAAAAATATCTGTGAATGCCGACCGCGTAATCGTGAACGCGATTTCCGACAGCCCCGAAGAAAAGCACCGTCTTGAAACGGCATTGGCCCGCAACACCCCAGCTGATGTCGAGCTATCGATAGAAATCAGCGCACCCCGCCCTGTTATTTCGCCGTTCACTGTCCGTTTTGGGATCGACGAAGATGGCCCGATGTTTGACGCATGCGCGGCAGACACCAGCGAAGCTGTTGCCGAGATTATCGCTGCCGCATCAAAAGCTGGTCACACTGATCAGGTGAACTGCACATTAGCACTAGGCGCGCCATCGCGTCTGTGGGGCGAAGCCGTCGCGCTTGCCATCAAAGCTGTTGGCGACCTTGAAGGCGGTACAGTCACGATTGCGGACACAGACGTTACCCTGCTTGCGCCCATGGGCACTGACGCAGGCAAATTCGACGATGTTGTCGGCGCACTTGAAAACGCTTTGCCCGAAGCATTCGCCGTCACCGCAGAGCTACCCGTCATGCCAGAAGCATCACCCGAAGGCCCGCCCCGCTTTACCGCAACGCGTAGCCCCGAAGGTCAGGTGCAATTGCGTGGCCGTATCCCGGATGACCTGACGAACACTGTCGCCGAAAACTTTGCCATCGCGAAATTCGGCCAAGGCAACATCACCATGGGTACACGCGTTGTCGAAGGTCTGCCTGCGGGCTGGTCTGTCCGGGTTCTTGCCGGGATCGAGGCCTTGTCAGAACTTTCGAACGGTGCAGTTGTTGTTGAACCTGATACGATCGAAGTCCGCGGCAACACCGGAAACGAAGTGGCGAGCGCAGATATCTCGCGCTTGCTGATCGAAAAGCTGGGCCAAACCGCTGACTTTGATATCGACGTAACCTACGTCAAACAGCTTGACCCTATCGCGAACCTGCCGTCGCCAGAAGAATGCATCGAACAAATCAAATCGGTGACCGCCGACCGCAAGATCACGTTCGATCCCAGCTCGGCTGATATTTCGGCTGGTGCTGTGCCACTTGTCGATGACATTGCTGACATCCTGAAAAAATGCGGTGATCTACGTATTCAGGTCGCTGGCTACACCGATAGCCAAGGCCGCGAAGAGATGAACCAGCAACTATCGCAGCGCCGTGCTGATGCGGTCCTGACAGCGCTGCGTGCGCGGCGTGTTCCTGTGTCTACTTTCGAATCGGTTGGATTTGGCGAGGAGAACCCAATCGCTGATAACGGTACCGAATCCGGTCGTGAAGCAAACCGTCGTATCGAATTTAGCTTGATTGTTCCTGAACCGATCCCCGAAGAAGAAACAACTCTTGAAGCGATCGCAGAAGAAGAACCGCTACCAGAAACAGTTGCGCCCGCAGAAGATGCATCAGGCGAAGAAGCCCCCGCTGATGAAGCGGCCACTGAATAACTAAAAGGCAAAGACGTTGAACAGAACTGAATTCATTATCGCCACCGCGATCATCCTGTTTGTAGCTTTCGCCCTAGGTTGGTTTGCAAGCTGGTTGGTTAATCGTTTCACACGCGTCACCAAAGCCGAGATCGGCGAACTGGATAAGATGGCGCAATCCCTGCATGAGGCAGAAGAGACACGCGATCAGGCCATTACCTACCTACAGCAGCGCGAAGCTGAGATGACCAACCAGCTGTCCCAGACAGAAGCCGAACTGCGTGCGGCAATGGACGGTTTACGCGAAGCACGTCGCGAAGCAGAAGAGCTTCGTGCCTATGTAGAGCGTCAAAACAGCAAATAATTCTAATCGCGCGGGGCGGCGGCGCGTTTCAACCGATCGTTGATCGCACGCCCTAGCCCGTGATTAGGGATTGGCGACACCGCAATGCGTGTCGCTCCCATCGCATCTAGCTGATGCAAGCAGTCAAACAGTCGCGCTGCCGCTTCGGTCAGATCACCTGACGGTGACAAGTTCAAATCCGCGTCTACCGGGCCAAAACCTAGCAATACTTCACCCTCTTCAACATGTTCAGCGTTCAGCCGCACTTGACCCTTTGGCGCATAATGCGACGCAAGTTGACCGGGTGACATGGGCGTATCGGGATCATCTGGCATTGCAATCGGGCGCCCAAGGCAGGCTGATATCGCCTCGGCAGGTATGCCACCTGCCCGCAACAGCGCAGGTTCCCCAACACAGCTCACGATAGTCGACTCAACCCCAACGCTACATGGGCCGCCATCTATGACAGCGTCGATTTTGCCAGTTAGTCCAGCCACGACATGTTCTGCTGTTGTGGGGCTGATCCGGCCCGATGGGTTGGCAGACGGTGCTGCCACTGGACCGCCGAAAGCCTGTAAAAATTCTTGGGCCACGGCGTGATCCGGGACGCGTACGGCAAGCGTATCTAACCCAGCAGTGACGAGTTTGGACACGCCAGCGTCTGGCCTTACGGGTAAAACCAGCGTCAGCGCGCCCGGCCAGAATGCCGCCGCCAGCGCACGCGCATCATCGTTGAAAACACAGTATTTTTCGGCCAGCTCAACGGTCGCCAAATGGACGATCAGCGGGTTGAAACTGGGGCGTCCTTTCGCTTTGTAAATGCCCGCAACAGCGGTATCATTGCATGCGTCAGCACCCAGCCCGTAGACCGTCTCGGTTCCGAAGGCGACTAGCCCACCTGCCCGCAAAATCTCAGCGGCCTTTGTGAAACCTTGGGCATTCGGTGAAATTTTTAGCAAAGGTGCATGAATCATGACGTGGCGTTTCGGTTGATGGGTCTGCGGGCGCAGGTAGGTTAGAAGCGAATGAGTGATGCATAGCCGTGGCACCCAATTTTGCCAAGCGGATGCATAGAGTGGAGAATACCCAATGGCTTATCGCGCCCCTGTCAGCGATTTTCGTTTTCTGATGGACCATGTTGTCGGTTTCGGCGAAGTGGCCGGAACAGATCGTTTTGCAGAAAGCACACCAGATATGGTCGATGCTATTCTCACTGAAGCCGCCAAAATGTGCGAAGAAGTCATTGCCCCATTGAACCGCGCAGGTGATCTTCACCCTGCGAAATTGGAAAACGGCGTTGTTCGCACGTCACCGGGTTTTGCAGATGGCTACCGCGCAATCGCAGAGGGCGGTTGGATCGGTATGTCTGCCTCCACCGACATGGGCGGCATGGGTCTGCCAATGACGTTGACCACTGCGGTCAATGACATGATGTCCAGCTCTTGCCTGTCATTGCAGCTAAATCCGTTGATGTCACAAGGCCAGATCGAAGCATTAGAGCACCACGGCTCTGAGGAAATCAAAGCGCTGTATGTCCCCAAGATGATCTCGGGGGAATGGTGCGGCACGATGAACCTGACCGAACCACAGGCAGGGTCAGATGTTGGTGCGCTGCGCTCAAAGGCCGAACCAAACGGCGACGGGTCGTTCGCGATTTCGGGCCAAAAGATATACATCACTTGGGGCGACAACGATTTCACAGAAAACGTATGTCACCTTGTTCTTGCACGCCTTCCTGACGGCGTGCCGGGCACAAAGGGCATTAGCCTGTTCATGGTTCCCAAATTTATCCCGGATGCCGATGGCAACCCCGGCAAGCGCAACAACCTGCGTGTCGTCAGCCTAGAGCACAAGCTTGGCCTGCATGGTTCTCCGACTGCAGTCATGGAATACGATGGCGCAACTGGATGGCTAGTTGGCCCGGAGCATGGCGGGATGGCCGCAATGTTCACAATGATGAACAACGCGCGTCTAGGCGTGGGCGTTCAAGGCATCGGCATTGCCGAAGCTGCCTACCAACATGCGCTGGCATACGCCCAAGAACGCAAACAAGGCAAAGCTGGCGGATCAGGCGCGATCATCGAACACGCTGACGTGCGCCGCATGCTGGCCAGCATGAAGGCCGACACTTATGCCGCCCGCGCGATTTCCCTGATGAACGCAGTTGCGATTGATATGACAACGGCGACTGGTGACGCAGGCTGGAAGGCACGCGCCGCATTCCTCACCCCAATCACTAAGGCCTTCGGAACTGATGTAGGCATCGAAGTGTCCAGCACAGGTGTGCAGGTCCACGGCGGTATGGGCTTTATCGAAGAAACAGGCGCGGCACAGTTTTCCCGCGATGTGCGCGTAACTGCAATCTACGAAGGCACCAACGGCATTCAGGCCATGGACCTTGTCGCACGTAAATTGATGGATGGTGGCGAGGCCGCTTTCCGCTTGCTCGAAGAAATCGAACAGGGCGCAGAAGCCGCGAAAACCACGCACCCCGACTTGGCCGAGGCCGTTTGGCAATCTGCGGAATCCTTGCGCGAAGCAACCGAATGGCTGGTTGAGCAAAGTGACCTAAATCAGCGCTTTGCGGGTGCGGTGCCTTACCTTCGTGCGTTTGCACGTGTATTGGGGGGGCATGTTCATCTTGCTTCTGCAATGGCCGGGGATGCGTCGCGCGTGAAATTGGCAACCTTCTATATCAAACGATTGCTGCCAGAACATGCTGGCCTGCTTGCCCATGTGCGTGAAGGCGCGGATGACCTGCTGGCAATCACAGCTGAAGATCTGGTCGCGTAATGGCGGACGGCGTCAGCGGCATACGCTACCCGTTTGACGCCCCGCCTGCACAAGGCGAAGCAGTTACTATCGCGCCCGGCGTATTATGGATGCGCCTTCCGCTGCCGATGGCGCTTGATCACGTCAATATTTACGCGCTGGATGACGGCGATAGCTGGACAGTGATCGACACTGGTTTTGCTAGCAACAGCACCCGCAAGATTTGGCAAAAATTGCTAGGTGGCCCCATGGCCGGCAAACCCGTTCGGCGGGTTGTTGTTACGCACCACCACCCCGATCACGTCGGTCTAGCAGGCTGGTTCATGGACAATGGCGCGACCCTCAGCATGCCGCGCACGGGCTGGCTAATGGCGCGCATGCTGACACTGGATGTACAAGAAACTGCACCTGCCGAAACACTAGCTTTCTACAAGCGCGCTGGGATGGATCCAGACGAGCTTGCCCGGCGCTCATCTGATCGACCATTCAACTTTGTTGATTGTGTTACACCTTTGCCACTTGGCTATGACCGCCTGATTGACGGCGGGTCGATCCAAATAGGCGGGCGGACATGGGACATACGCATGGGCGATGGACATGCGCCCGAACACGCAACGTTCTGGAGCCGCGACGACAACCTTGTCATAGGTGGTGATCAACTGCTCCCGTCGATTAGTGCGAACCTTGGGGTTTACCCAACCGAACCAGAGGCCGACCCTGTTGGTGATTGGCTCGCGTCCTGCGAACGGCTGGCACCATATGCAACGGACGATCAGCTTGTTCTGGGTGGGCATAAATTGCCGTTTACTGGTTTGCCACTACGGATAAAGCAGATGATCGAAAATCATCACAGCGCGTTGTCACGGCTGCTCGAGCATCTGTCAGAACCGCGCGCAGCAGGCGAATGTTTTGCACCGCTGTTCAAACGTAGCATTGGCCCTGCCGAATACGGGTTGGCATTGGTTGAGGCAATCGCACATGTGAACCATCTATATCACACTGGGCAAGTAACCCGTCACATGCGCGATGACGGTGCGTGGGTATTCCAAGCCAAGTAGCGTGGACTAAAATCCACCCTACGCGCGCTGCATTTTTATAATCGGGTCACTTCACGCTTTTCTGTCTCGGACATTTCCACAAGTTTCGTTATTGAAGAAATCAATAAGACAACCGAGGTGCGCAAATGACCAAAGATACCCCCATGCAGATGAGCATAGACACCTCTGCGGAGCTGCTTGAAAACGACATCCTGCCCAAATCGCACGAGATCCATACTGATCCCAATGTGCCTTGCCCATCCAAGGCTGATCTGCCCAAAGCGATGGCTGAATCCACAGCCAAGAAAAGCCCCGCCCAATGGGCATATGAGCGGATCATCATGTATATCCAGAACTTTGAAAAACAGCTGGATAATGATCACGAAGTTGGTGTTGGGTTGGCCGGCGGCCTAACTGGCGTTATCCGGATCGAAGGGCTCGGGTATTACGACCCCGACATTGTGACCTATTACGGAACGAACGAAGCGGGCGCCAAAACCCAGCTGATCCAACACGTCACGCAAATGAATGTGACCCTAATCGCGAGCCCCAAGAATATTGACCAGCCAGAACCCAACCGGATCGGCTTTCAATTGGCGGCAGCACTTGATCGCGATACAGATGTGACCACCTGACCGGGTGACAGGCCAGATATTATCGGCTATGCGACTATAAAACTCGTCTACTAAGGATTCTAAGTATGTCTGACTACAAACACGGCGAAATGGACATCACAGCGCAAGAAAAAGCGTTCAACGACTTTATCCAGAAGGTCACTTGGGGTGCGGTCATTTGCATCGTCGTGCTGATTTTCGTGGCGCTCGTTAACGCCTAAATCACCGATGTATCGTCGTCAGTTTATCGTTGGGCTTCCGCTCGCCCTGTCTGCATGTTCAGCGACAGAAGTGTGGGCACCCGATGACGTTGTGTCGCGCGCGATCTACCGCGACCCCAGCGCCGCATATCTGACACTTTATACTATGAAAAACGTGGGCTCTGACAGCGGGGCCCACTCTGCACTGTTAATCAACGCCAGCCAACGCGTCATTTTTGACCCGGCGGGATCGTTCGAACAGAACCGAATGCCGGAACGCAACGACGTGCTGTTTGGTGCTTCGCCGTTGCTCGAAGAATTCTATGTCAGCTATCATGCCCGCGTGACCTATTACGTCATCGGTCAAACAGCGCAGGTTGCGCCTGACGTGGCCGAACGGGCGTTGAAGCTTGCATTGGCTAACGGCCCTGTACCACAAGCGCATTGCGCGCGGTCAACATCGCGACTGTTGCGCCAGCTTCCTGGCTTTGCAGACTTCCGGCAGACTTGGGACCCTAACCGCATTTCCGAAGATTTTGCGCAACTGCCCAACGTCACTAGCCGTAGGTTCCACGAATCCGACGAGGACGACAAATCTATCGCTGCGGCGCGTATCAACGCGGCCCTTACGGCGCAGTAATCCCCATCCCCGCGTAAAGCGTCACTACCCCAGCGGCAATCGCCCACAACACGTTGCGCGTCCACAACCCGACACCCACGGTGGCCAAGGCCGCAAGAATTCGTATCAGATCAGGCTGACCACCAGTCGCAGCAGGCCATAAAACCAGCGGCGCGACCATCCCCGGCAACACAGCGACTGGCGTGAATCGTAGCAAACGCAGAACGAAAGGGTGCATCGGACGGTCACCTATAAGACCCAAGAACGAAAATCGGATCAGGTAGGTGCCAACGCCCAATACCGCGATTATGAACCAAATCTCAGTGCTACTAAAAGTCATTGCGCGCGTTTCTCCGTCCATGTTTCAACCATCGCACCCGTCAGCATCGCGACAGCCGCAGCAATCAAAAGCCCTGTGCCAGACGGCAACCCGCTCAGCACGAGCGCAACGATGACGGATGCCCCTGCCGCTGCAACGTGGGCTAGCGATTTCATCATCGGGGCGACCATCGCCAAGAACATGATCGGCATGATGAAATCCAATGCCCAAGCCTCGGGGATTGCCTTTCCCGCCAGAATGCCGACCAAAGTCATACCAATCCAAACAGGCGTAATCGGCGTTGCCACCCCGAAAAAATATGCAACGCGATCTGGCACTGACATCTCTGGCCGTGCCTCGTAACGTGCAACCGAAGTGATATAGGTCTGATCAAAATTCAGGTACGAAACCAACGCCCGCTGCCACAGCGGCGCATTCCCGAGATAGGGCACAAGCGACGCCGAATACATCGCCATCCTCAAGTTAACAGCAAGTGCAGCCAGCAGAACAAATGCGATCCCAGCATTTTCCGTGATCATCTGAACCGCCGCAAATTGTGACGCCCCCGCGATGACCAAAACGGAAAACCCCATTGCCTGCCCAACGCTTAGACCAGCATCCATGGCGACAACACCAAACAGCACCGAAAATGGCGCGGCCATAAAGATATACGGCAAGCCATCGCGCAATCCGGCCCAGTAGGCGGATTTCGCTGGATTTTTGACGGTGGAAGTCGTCATCTCTTTCCCCTAGCTTTGATGTGATACGACAGGCTTAGACCTGCAAAACGGGAATGACAATTGGCACGACTTGATAACATCACTGACTATCTGATTGCGCCCCAGCCTTCGGCTACCGGATTGACGCGCGCGGTAACGGGGACCGACCAAAACGGCACCAAAATCGACCTAAACGTGGTCGAAGAACGGCCGCTTACGATATATTTGAATTCCCAAGAAATCGTGACCGCCATGACCATCGGTGATTACCCCGAATATTTGGCGCTTGGCTTTTTGCGGAACCAAGGGATGCTACGCAACGGTGAGGTGATCAAGGGCGTCGACTATGACGACGAACTTTCGGTCGTCGTCGTGCGTACCGATGGACAAACGACCTATGAAGACAAGCTAAAGAAAAAGACACGGACCAGCGGCTGCGCTGTTGGCACAGTCTTTGGTGATATGATGGAAGGGCTGGACGACGTCACACTTGCCCCGACGCCTGTCAAAACATCTGACCTTTATACACTCGCCGCTAAGATCAATCGCACCCCGTCGCTCTATCTCGAGGCCGGCGCGATCCATGGCACTGTGCTTTGCCAAGGCGACCGGCCACTTGTCTACATGGAAGACGTCGGCCGCCACAATGCTGTCGATAAAATCGCAGGCTGGATGCTGTCTGAAGGTGTCACAGCAGATGACAAAGTTCTCTACACGACGGGGCGGCTTACTTCCGAAATGGTGATAAAAACCGCCCTCATGGGAATCCCCGTGCTGGCATCTAGGTCCGGGTTCACAGCTTGGGGCGTCGAAATCGCACAACAGGTCGGCCTTACATTGATCGGACGCATGAAGGGCCAGCGTTTCGTCTGCCTCGCGGGCGAAGATCGCCTTATCCGCGACGCAGACCCAAGCCAAATCGAAAATGAACCGCCAAAAAGCGGACGAAAGGGCAGTAAATGACCCCCCTATCATCTTGCCCTAAATACTCCCGCCAGAGGCGGATTCACCGCGCCGCAGGCGAGGTGAAATCATGATCCAACCTCTTGGCGTCATACTGGCAGGCGGACAAGCCACGCGAATGGGCGGTGGTGACAAGGGGCAGCTGCCGCTTGGAAACGGAACAATCCTGTCCCACGTCATCGACCGATTAGAACCGCAGGTCGCCGGTCTGGCGTTGAACGCGAATGGCGATGCCTCTCGGTTTTCCAACCTTGGCTTACCGGTCATTTCAGACACTATTTCAGGCTATGCAGGGCCTTTATCAGGTGTGCTTGCCGGGCTTGATTGGGCTGCAAGCAAGGGCGCGACGCATATCGTAACAGCAGCGGCGGACACCCCGTTTTTTCCCTGCGATCTGGTACCGCACCTCATGATGGCCGCCGAAATCGCAGGGGCCGAAATCGCGTTAGCCTCCAGCCCCGGTGGGCGTCATCCTACGTTCGGCCTATGGCCCGTTGCATTGCGCGATGACCTGCGCACAGCGCTAAACGATGGGCTACGAAAGGTCGTTCTATGGACAGACAAACACGGTGCAGGCACTGCAACGTTCCCCGACGATGCGGCCTTCTTCAACGTTAATACGCCAGACGATCTGGCCCTAGCACAGGCGATGCTATGAAAATCTATGGTGTCGTTGGATATAAAAACGCGGGCAAAACCGGTTTGATGGAACGGCTAGTGACCGAGATCGCGTCGCGCGGCGTTTCTGTTTCAACCATCAAACACGCGCATCACAGTTTCGATGTCGATCAGCCCGGCAAAGACAGCTATCGCCATCGCGACGCGGGCGCGCATCAGGTGCTGCTTGCCTCCAAATCCCGATGGGCATTGATGACCGAACTACGCGATCAGCCTGAACCACCGCTGTCGGATTTATTGGCGCAACTTGCCCCCGTCGATCTGGTCCTGATCGAAGGCTACAAACGCGACAATCACCCAAAGATCGAGGCCTTCCGCGCCGAGCCCGAAAACCCGTTGATCGCGCCAAATGATCCAACGATCCGGGCAATCGCCACAGACAGCAAGATTGATATCGACCGCCCCGTCTTTGATCTGAACGACACTAAATCTATCGCCGACTTCATCTTGGCAGAGGTCGGGCTATGAAAGCACAGTCCAACCCGCATCCATTAAACCCGCCCCCCCTGCGCAATGATTGCTTTACGATGCCGCAGGGCGCGCATTGGACACCTGTTGAGACGGCTTCAAACCATCTCCGCGATCAACTGTCCGCGATATCTGGTGTTGAAACGATCCCTATCGCGAGCGCTGCAAAACGGTTTCTTGCACAGGATGTTATTGCACTCCGATCTCATCCGCCCGCCCCAAATGCGGCAGTCGATGGTTACGGATTTGCAGGTCCAGCGCCAGACGGACCGCAGCAAATACCCTTGGTCGCGGGACGTGCTGCGGCGGGGCAACCTTATATAGGCGCTGTTCCGAAGGGGCAGGCGATCCGTATTCTAACAGGCGCCAACCTGCCAGAAGGCGTCGATACGGTTGTCCTGCAAGAAGACGTCAATGCCTCGGAAACCCAGATCGCGTTTCATGGTCCGCTTAAGCGCGGTGCCAATGCAAGAAACGCGGGCGAGGATATGAAGCAAGGCGATGTGATATTACCTGCCAATCACCAACTCACCTCGGCGGATCTGGGCACCATGGCTGCTGCGGGTATTAGTGAAGTCGCCGTACGCAAACGCCTGCGCGTGGGCATTCTATCCACGGGCGACGAACTGCGTGATCCGGGAACGAATGCAGATGTTGGACATATATTTGATGCCAACCGCCCTATGCTTTGTGCGGTGGCGGATGGCTGGGGCTATGATGTTATCGATCTAGGGCGTGCACCCGATGATCGACCTAAGCTGCGCGCGATGCTGGATGAAGCCGCCAAGCAATGCGATGTGATTATCAGTTCCGGCGGTGCCTCTGCCGGTGACGAAGACCATATGTCGGCATTATTGCAAGACACTGGTTCGTTTGCGCTCTGGCGGATTGCAATGAAGCCGGGGCGACCGCTAGCCATGGGGCTGTGGAATGACACACCCGTGTTCGGACTGCCCGGTAACCCTGTGGCCGCGATGGTCTGCGCCTTAATCTTTGCCCGCCCGGCGCTGCGCATAATGGCAGGCGGCGATTGGCAGGAACCCGAAGGATATTTGGTGCCAGCCGCATTCACCAAGTCAAAGAAAGACGGACGCCGCGAATATCTGCGAGCACGTATCGAAAACGGCCACGTTCAGGTCTTTGCATCAGAGGGATCTGGCCGCGTTTCGGGACTTAGTTGGGCAACAGGGCTTGTCGAATTGGGCGATCCTGCGCAAAAGGTTGTCCCGGGCGACCTTGTTCGTTTCATACCCTTTGGAAACTTCGCGCTATGAAAATTACCGTCGGCATTCCTGACGCCAGTCGTGGCGAAGCAGCAGCCCTGTATTGGGAGGCCTTTGGCAATAAGCTGGGCTTTACGATGGGGCCGAAATATCGGGCTCTTATCTACATCAACCGTGTGATGCGATCCGACCATGGGATTTGCGCCCATGACGATCACGGACGCCTTGTTGGCGTTGCGGGGTTCAAGACAATGAACGGTGCCCTCGTTGGTGGAAGCTTTACTGACATTCGCAAGGTTTACGGCTGGGTTGGTGCGTTGATCCGTGTGCGGCTGATGGGTGCGCTTGAGACAGATACCGAGAACGAACGTTTTCTTATGGATGGTCTATTCGTCGCACCAGAGGCACGCGGACAAGGTGTCGGGACCGCGCTGCTCGATGAGATCGCCGCCGAAGCAAAGCGGCGCGGCTATCGCCAAGTCCGCCTTGATGTCGTTGATACCAACCCACGTGCACGTGCGCTTTATTTGCATGAAGGGTTCCGCGAAATGGAAACCCATAAACTGGGCCTACTCCGCTATATCTTTGGGTTCAAGGCCGCGACAGTGATGGTCCGCGACGTCTAACCAGACCCAATTAACGCCCCCGCAGCGAACACCAACGCGCCCCCTAAAACCACCTGAAACGCAGCCCGCAAGAATGGCGTCTGCATATAGCGGTTTTGTATCCACGCAATTGCCCAAAGCTCAACGAACACTACAAAAAAGGCCGTAATCGTCGCTGTCCAAAATTCCGGGATCAAATAGGGCAGTGCATGGCCCAACCCACCAATGGTGGTCATCACACCCGCGGCGATACCGCGTTTAATGGGCGAACCACGACCAGACAGTTGCCCATCATCCGATGCGGCCTCTGTAAAGCCCATTGATATCCCTGCCCCGACCGACGCTGCCAAACCAACTAGAAATGTTGTCCAAGTGTCTTGCGTCGCAAACGCAACGGCAAAGATCGGGGCAAGCGTCGATACCGACCCATCCATGAGACCAGCAAGCCCCGGCTGCACCCATGTCAGGACAAACTGGCGATGCGCTGCGTTCTCTTCCGCGGTTTTCTCGTCACTGCCTAGATGTTCTTCGGCCAATGCGTCGGCAGTTTCTGAATGGCTGGCCTCTGCTGCCGCAAGATCGCCTAACAGCTTTCGTGTGGCAGCATCGGTACTTTGTGCGGCGGCCATTGTGTAAAACCGTTCGGCATCATGTTCCATCTGCGCCGCTTCTTCGCGGATGCGCTCAAGCCCGAGGTTTTCGATCAACCACACTGGGCGGCGACCATAATACCCGGACACATGTTCACGACGGATTAAGGGAATCACTTTGCCAAATCGGGCACTGTGCAGGTCAATGAGGCGACGACGGTGTTCGTCTTCTTCCGATGCCATGCCATCAAAGACTGCAGCAGAGGCAGGATAATCCGCACGTAATCGTTCGGCGTAGCTTCTGTAGATGCGTGCGTCATCTTCTTCAGATGAAATCGCAAGTGCTAAAATTTCTTGCTCTGACAAGTCTTTAAATCGCCTGCGGTTCGCAAATCCTGGGATCATAGGCAAAATCCTTTTTAGAATAATTCTAATGTAATGCTAGCACGGGATTTCACAAATACAAATAGTGAACCGATCAGTTTAGTTTTTACTTGAATTTAAAACTAAACCGTTTAGTTCATTCATTACTGATTAACACATGAACGGAGAACATCATGAACCGCATCGCTTTTGGTCTAATGACCGCCGCAACAATCGCCCTCGCTGCCCCAGCCAGCGCCCAATCGTTTGGCGTCTTCTTTCCAACGCTGACTTTCCCACCGCAACCGACAGAACCAGTTTCGGACCAGTCTTGCGTTAACCTGACAACCTTGAACGACGTAACTTGCGCACCTGTTGCCAAGTAATGTTCTACGCAGCAGCGCCATTCTAAACCCGCCGCATCGCGACGTCATACTTGCCTGAACTGAACCGGTCAGTTTATGATACGGTTCACTCGGGAGGTCCAAAAAATGCCAGACGGCGCCGCAGAACCCAAAAAAGGTCGGAAGTTTGATCAGGTCCTTGATGGTGCCAGACAAGTGTTCCTGTGCGACGGGTTTGAAGGTGCGTCAGTAGACGATATCGCCAAGGCCGCCGGCGTTTCCAAAGCCACGCTTTACAGCTATTTCCCTGACAAACGGTTCCTGTTTATGCAGGTGGCCAAGGCCGAATGCTGCAAGCAGGCCGAACGTGCGATCGAAACGATCGACATGGATGCGCCTGTCCAAGACGTGCTTTATCAAGCGGCCCGCGAAATCGGGGATTTTATCACCTCGGACTTTGGCATGCGGATTTTTCGGGTTTGCGTCGGCGAAGGTGGCCGCTTCCCAGAACTTGGACGTCAGTTTTATGAAAGCGGACCGTTACTGGTGCGCGACCGACTAGTTGCCTACTTTGATAAAGCCATCGCCAAAGGCGACCTCGCCATCGAAGACCGTGAATTGGCCGCCGACCAGTTCAACGAACTTTGCCGCGCTGACCTGTTCCCGCGTATGATCTTTAACATCGCTGACAGCTTTAGCCGCGAAGAAAAAGAACGTATCGCCAAAGGCGCAGTCGATGTTTTCATGGCTCGTTATGGCACAGGCAGCTAACCTAATAACCTGCGCACCTCATGATGTTTGCCCTGACCTTGCCTTTTACGGACCTCAAACTGACCCGTCTTCGCCAATAATTCACTTAACTTAGAGCTACCATACGTTCGCGAGTCAAAATCTGGATTTGCTCGCGTGATATATTGGCCAAGCTGACCTAAATGAAACCACTCAGCCTCTCGGTCGATGCTATTCATAGCCTTAATTACCAATGGTACCACCTTTGATGGCGGCTGTCGGGATCCTGTGATTGTCGCCGTGTCTTTACCCGCCTTTGAAGAAAGCTCGCTTTCTTTATCCATTTCGGACAAGTTTTCTATTAGAATAAAACGGTTACAAACATTGCGCAGACTGACAGGGGCTTTACTTTCCCCGATACCGATCACCTCGACACCATCTTCGCGCAACCGGTTCGCCAACGCAGTAAAGTCACTATCAGAACTGACGAGTACAAAGCCATCAAAACGCCCTGTGTGCAGAATATCCATGGCATCAATAACAAGTCCTATGTCACTCGCATTTTTACCCTTGGTGTTCGCGGTTTCTTGATTGGCAACTAGCCCCAACTCCACCACTTCCTTCTTCCAGTTTGTCAACGCACTGCTGGACCAATCACCGTAAACACGGCGAAGTGCGGGCTCACCATAGGTTGTGATTTCACGCAGAATTGCTTTTGCGTGCTTCGCAGGAATGTTGTCAGCATCAATCAGCACCGCAAGTAACATTCGGTCTTTAGACATTTTCTATCTACCTCCATCTGACAACGGGGCATCAAAAACCCCCAGCGAAAAGGCCCCGGCAATGCCGGGCCTTTTCAGTTCCAACTGCGGTTTAGTATTCCACGACAGCGCGAATTGATTTTCCTTCGTGCATCAGGTCGAAGCCTTTGTTGATATCTTCGAGCTTGAGCTTATGGGTGATCATTGGGTCGATTTCGATTTTGCCGTTCATGTACCAGTCGACGATCTTGGGCACGTCGGTCCGGCCGCGTGCGCCGCCGAACGCGGTGCCGCGCCAGCTGCGGCCTGTGACCAGTTGGAATGGGCGGGTTGAAATCTCGGCCCCGGCAGGTGCCACACCGATGATGATGCTTTCGCCCCAACCTTTATGCGTAGCCTCAAGCGCTGTGCGCATCACGCCCACGTTGCCCGTTGCGTCGAACGTGTAATCCGCGCCGCCACCAGTCAGTTCGACCAGATGCGCGACCAGATCGCCGTCAACTTTGGATGGGTTCACGAAATCGGTCATGCCAAAGTGGCGACCCATTTCTTCTTTGCCGTCGTTCATGTCGACGCCAACAATCTGATCCGCCCCAGCAAGGCGCAGGCCTTGCAGCACGTTCAAGCCAATGCCGCCCAGACCGAACACAATCGCGCGGCTGCCGATCTCGACTTTCGCCGTATTGATCACTGCGCCGATGCCGGTGGTGACGCCACAACCAATGTAGCAAATCTTATCAAACGGGGCGTCTTTGCGGACCTTCGCCAGCGCGATTTCCGGCACAACCGTGTGGTTCGCGAAGGTCGAACAGCCCATGTAATGGTGGATCGGCGTGCCATCGAGCATCGAAAACCGGGTCGAGCCATCGGGCAACAGACCCGCACCTTGGGTGCTGCGGATCTTTTGGCAGAGGTTGGTTTTGGGGTTCAGACAATATTCGCATTCGCGACATTCCGGCGTGTAAAGCGGGATCACGTGATCGCCGACCTCAAGCGTCGTGACGCCTTCGCCGACCTCGATCACAACGCCAGCACCTTCGTGGCCTAGGATCGCTGGAAAGATACCTTCGGGATCGTCGCCAGAGCGGGTAAATTCGTCGGTGTGACACAGGCCAGTCGCCTTCACCTCGATCAAAACCTCACCGGCACGTGGCCCTTCGAGGTTCACTTCCATCACTTCAAGTGGCTTGCCAGCTGCAACAGCGACCGCGGCACGTGTACGCATTCTAATTCTCCATTTGCTTGGCCGGACGATCTGCGAATTGGCACAAAACTTCAACCGGGACTTTGTTTCGACTTGCGCGTTATCCGCGTTGCCCGGCATTATCAAATCATGAAATATATCATCCCCATTCTCGCGCTCAGCGCATGTGCCGCCACTGCGCCCAGTCTACCCACGGTGCAAGAAGATACCTGCAACGCAAACAGCCATGCCGATTTAGTCGGTCAGGATGTTACTGCGCTTGAACGCGTGTTGATTCTGGGAATGGTCCGGGTCATTCGGCCCGACGATATGGTCACAATGGATTACCGCGCCGAGCGCATAAACTTCCGCATCGACGCAAACGAAACGATTGCGGCAATCGACTGCGGCTAGATTTTCAGGAAAGCAGTATTCCCCGGCGTCACGAACAAGGTGGGGGCTATGAGCCGCAACACCGGGGTAGCATTTTGCTATGCCCTAGCCTTGCAATGACTTGTGTCCCCAGTTGGTAACTGCTGCGTCTGCCGGGTGGTCATTTTGCGGCATAACAATGGCATTTCGCTTCAATGCTTGATTTTAGTGCCGTTTGGCGCAACGCTACCCCATGACTATTCATTCGCCAGAACCCTTTTCGCAAAACCCCCAAATCGCATTCCACCGCACGGAGCTAGGGGTGATTCTTGGGCTCTATGGGCGGATGGTCGCAGCGGGCGAATGGCGCGACTATGGGATTTCATGCCTACGCGAGGTCGCGGTATTTTCCATATTTCGTCGAGCTGCTGAACATCCAATCTACCGGATTGAGAAACGGCCCAAGCTCCGATCACGGCAAGGGCAATACGCTGTCATCGGTATGGATGGGCGTATTTTAAAGCGCGGAAACGATTTGAAACAGGTTTTGCGCGTGCTCGAACGCAAGCTGATCAGGTCGGTCGAATAGAAAATAATATACCTGACTAAAAAAGTCGGATTGACTTTTTGGGCGCTTTCTACGAATGTAGGCCCTGTATCCAGCCACCTGTTCACACGACAGCTAGCCCGATCATGAAAATGAAAGGACGAAGGCGATGCATCTTCCAGTCTCCCAACCGGGTGGTAGCAGCTCTTCGACAAAAATAGTCACCGCAAGGAGCGCAAAAATGTCATTCCACAGTGTCCCACGCCCACAGCCGGCAGCGACCCAAAACCTACCAACTTATAACGCAGATATTCTGACCCAAGATGGCGACCAAGCGCACATCGTATTGCGCGATCAGGTCTATACATTGCGCATCACGCGTGCAGGTAAGTTGATCCTGACTAAATGAACATGGCCGTCCGTAAACAGGGTGGCGCGGCCGTTGGACAGCTATCGGACCAACCCCGCCTAGAGGCCTGCATCGTCCTGTATTTTCGGATGTGGTGTGACGGCCCCGACGGGCAAATGGCGATTGGGAATGACTTAGCAACGGGGCTAGGTCAAGCGCACGGACGCGCGACCCTCAAAACGCTAGAGCAGCTATTCGCCATTTGCACCGAACATCGGCGACGGCCGCTGATGCGTCATGCCATCGGGTGCAGTTGTCTGGGTGCGGACGAAGCGTGCTTTGCCAACTTCGTGGCGATTGCGGCAACGGGTGATCGCGAAGATGCGTTGCTGATTGCCACCCTACTTGTGCGTGCTGATATTGCACCAGTGATTACATCGCTTGCCGCTGACGTTGGCCTTGCGCTGAAATCAATGTTGCTACGTGGCCGGGCCATGCCGCAGCCCCAAGCACCTCTGCACGCAACACTTCACTAAAGGCGACGGCGCGCCAACGGCCCGCCGTGGCCCTGCGCCTCGACACGTGCCATGACTTTGGCGACCGGTTCATAGACCGTAGCCATCGGTGTTGCGCTGGCGTGTAGCATCGTTTCCGGATCGACCATCATGCCAACGTGGCCTTGCCAAAACACGATATCCCCGCGCTGTAATTCACCCTGCACATCAGTGCCGATCACATCGCATTGCAGGTCGCTATCGCCCGGACAAGGGATACCGCAGGCCGTCAAACTTGCTGAAATCAGACCTGAACAGTCGATACCCCGTGTCGAATCCCCACCCCATAGATAAGGCACCCCAAAATGAAGCTGGGCTACATTGATTGGGTCCTTGAACGCCCGATCAACAGGGCGCAGATGCTTTTTCGAGACAAAGCCAACACTCGTTTCCAGAAAATCGCGCCGTTCATCAATGACTGAAACGCGTGCGCCGAATGGTAAGCCCATCGCAGGTTCAGACTTAAAATCATCACCAGTGTAGGCATGCGTCGCCATTGTTCCCACAAAATGGGTAATGTCCTGTGGGTCAGTCAGGTGCTTCGACAAGACATAACCGACGTAGCCGTTAGCGGCCTGAACAAAGGACCAACCGTTCAAATCCTCGAAAACCGTGACTTCAGCGCCCAACAACAATTGCCGTTCCCGCGCACCATCCGGTGACCGCCGCAAATCAGCAACGGCCCGGTTCACCATCATGGGCCAACCGCTCACATAGGCATCAGCCTTTACCTTGCCAGCAAGGTGCATTGCCGCGACACGCCCGTTGGCAGGGGTTTGTCGACGATCCGTCATAGATTCAACAGCTTTGGCAGGGCCTCAAGCACGGCGCGGGCACCCATACCCACACCGCCCTTAGGTCGCGACGGCGCAGCGGTTGGCTGCCAACCATAGATATCAAAGTGGATATATGGGCTTTCGATAAAGCGGCGCAGGAACAACGCGGCCGTGATGCTGCCAGCCATCCCACCTTTGGGCGCGTTATCGAGATCCGCAATTCCGGGTTCGATCATCGTTTCATAGGGTTCATAAAACGGCATCCGCCAAACCGGATCAGCGACGGCGCGGGCCGCATCGCTAATCGCTGCCGCATGGTCATCCCTGTCGGTATAGAAAGGCGACAGGTCCGGCCCCACAGCTACACGCGCCGCACCTGTCAGCGTTGCCATTGAAATTACCAGATCTGGCTTATCCTCATCTGATAACGTCAGCGCGTCCGCCAATACCAACCGCCCTTCGGCGTCAGTATTGTTAATCTCGACCGTTAGACCCTTGCGCGACGTCAGGATGTCTTGCGGACGGAATGCATCGCCATCAATGCTGTTCTCGACTGCCGGGATCAAAACCCGAAGCCGGATAGGCAACCCAAGCCCCATGATCATATGCGCAAGGCCCAGCACTGTGGCAGAACCGCCCATATCCTTTTTCATCAGCCCCATTGACGAACCCGGCTTAATATTCAGGCCGCCGGTATCAAAACACACACCTTTGCCCACAAGCGTTAGCTGCGGGCCAGTTTCCCCCCAGCGCATATCCAACAAACGGGGCGCCCGCGAAGACGCACGCCCCACCGTATGGATCATCGGGAAACCCGCGCTAAGCAGGTCGTCGCCAGTGGTGACCTCGATCTTTGCGCCGTGTTTGGTCGCCAGCGCACGCGCAGCATCTTCAAGTTCCTGCGGTCCCATGTCGGATGCAGGCGTATTGATCAAATCGCGCGTCAGCGCCTCTCCTGTTGCAATGGTGGCAATGCGATCTGCATCGATACCTTCGGTCGCGGCCAGTTGCGCCCCTGTCGAGGTGGAAACGGCATAGCGGTCGAACTTGTATTGGGCGAGCAACCACGCCAATGCGGCCTCTTCCAGATCAGCGCCCGACAGGCCGCTCGCGATCTGGTAGACACCGTCAGGTAACTTTGCTGCAATCGTTCCCATGTGAAAACGACCACGCGCCCTGTTCCCCGCTGTCCCATAGCCTGCCAACACTTGCGTAATCGCGCCGTCGTCACCGGGGACCGTCAACACCTGCCCCAGAGCAGCCTTAAAGCCCTGCGCAGTTGCCCATCCACGCCCTGCGTCTGACAATCCTTTCAGTGCGGCATCTAGACCATCTGTTTCCACCACATGTAGCGGGATCACATTGTCTGTTTCGGTGGCAAAGTTAAGTAGCATGAGGCGCGTCCTATCACATCTGATTTGCCGCCAGACTACCCTGCCACCCTGGGGCCGCAAGTAGGGCTGTCACCTTTGGCGGAAATTCCACACCTCGCTCACCGCAAAGTCAAAGGCGCGTTCAAGCCGCGCCATCGTCGCTTCTAGCGCGATACCATCAGCCTGCTTAAGGCAAGTTTGAATGTGGCCGGCAGTAACGGCCATTTCTGTCAGACCAATCTGATCAGCAATCAACCGAATTTTCCGACAGGGCTTCAGCATCGTCGCAAAATTCTGGCTGGCTAATCCTTGCTGCAAGACTTCAAGATGCGCGGCTAGCTCCTCAAGCACACGGCTAACGATGTCTTCCGCCTCGGCCACCGGTTTTGTCGCGAACAAGCGATTAAGTGGGGCAGGGTCAAACTGCAATTTATCCACACAGCACAAAATCACGATGTCATCGTAAGGTGCCTGCCGGACCGCGAAATGAGAGGTATTGTTTTCCATAAAACGAGCAATAGTTCACTAAGGTTTTCGGAAGGTTGATAACGATGTGAAAAAGCGCTCGAAATTTCTGAAAATACGACATAGTTTCGATCAAAATCGCTAGGGAGCCTATAATGAAATTCGCCCGCCCACTGCCAGCATATATGGTCACACGTTACCACGGCTGGAAAGCAACAACCTATGCGGACAATAAAGGTTGGTATCGTCGCCTTGCTGACGAAGGCCAGCGCCCTCGCGCCATGATCATTTCATGCTGTGATAGCCGCGTACATGTCACGTCGATCTTTGGTGCGGATCAGGGTGAATTTTTTATCCACCGCAACATCGCAAACTTGGTTCCGCCATTCCAACCTGATGGTAACCAACACGGTACGTCGGCAGCAGTCGAATATGCAGTGACCGCGTTGAAGGTATCGCATCTTGTGATCCTCGGACACTCAAGCTGTGGCGGCGTCGCAGGCTGCTATCACATGTGTTCCGGCAACGCGCCCGAACTTGAAGAAAAAGGCAGTTTTGTTGGCCGCTGGATGGATATCTTGCGCCCTGGCTTCGATGCGTTGCCCGAAGGCGACGAAGAATCCCGCTTGCGCGCGTTGGAAAAAGGCGCGGTACTCGTGTCCCTAGAAAACCTGATGACATTCCCGTTTGTGGAAAAAGCCGTCAAAGAAGGCACGCTGTCGCTGCACGGCCTATGGAACGACATCGGCGAAGGCACGTTAGAAGCCTACGATCCCGACGTCGGCGAATTCGTCGGAATCTAATTCCCCCAGTCAGCCGATTGCATTTCACGCAAACGGCTGGCGGTTCGCTCAAATTCAAAGGTTCCTTCGCCTTCAAGGTATAGCATCTCAGGCTCGGCGGCGGCGGAACAAATTAGCTGCACTTTGCCTTCATAAAGCGCGTCGATCAGTGTGACAAAACGCTTTGCCTCGTTAAAGTTACTACGTGACAGGGCGGGAATATCTTCCAAGATCAGTACACGCACCGCATCGGCCAGCGCCAGATAATCCGCAGCGCCAAGGAACCGACCACATAGATCGTAGAATTTCGCCCGCGCCGTGCCATTGTGATAACCCGGCAATTCGACTTCGCGGCCTTTGACGTGCAGCACCAATGGCTCTGACTTACCGTTGCTTAGGTGATCCCAAATCTCATTTATTGCGCTGCGTGCGGCATCATCGTTGGGTGTGAAATAGCTTTGTTTCCCGGCTAGTCGATCCTGACGATAATCCGTATCGCTGATCAACTCATGCACAACCATCTGCTCTTTGATGAGCGCGATGAAAGGCGTGAACAACTGGCGGTTCAACCCGTTTTTATACAGATCGTCTGGTGGGCGGTTTGATGTTGTCACCACGATTACGCCTGCAGCAAATAGCGCCTCGAACAAGCGCCCAACAATCATTGCATCTGTGATGTCGGTGATCTGCATTTCGTCGAACGCAAGGAACCGCACCTCATCTGCTAGTTTGGCGGCAACAGGTGCAATCGCGTCATCGACACCCTTTTTGCGCGCCTCTGTCATTTCAGAATGCACCCACTGCATGAACGCATGGAAATGACGGCGGCGTTTGGGGACTTCGACTTGATCATAAAGCAGGTCCATCAACATGGATTTACCGCGCCCCACGCCACCCCACATATATAGCCCGGGCGCCGCTGGAGGCGCTTTGCGAAACAACCCACGCTTAACCGGGGTAGCAAGTGCGACGCGCACGCGTTCAAGCTCGGGCAGGACCGCGATCTGGGCGTCGTCAGGTGTAAGCGTACCCGCGTCAACGGCGGACTGATATGCATTTTGAACTGTCATAGCCGTGAGATACCCCGGCACCGCGATGATGAAAAGCGTGTCGATACAATTGAATAATTGACAATGATCCGGTGACCGCGCGAACTGGGCATATGGAACACAAAGCCCCCCTTATAACCCCCGTTCTAGTCGCGGGATGTCTGATCATCATGACCGGTTTCGCGATCCGCGCGTCATTTGGGGTATTCCAAATCCCGATTGCTTCGGAATTCGGATGGCTTCGTTCGGATTTCAGTCTTGCCATTGCGATTCAGAATTTGGCTTGGGGCATTGGGCAACCGATCTTTGGCGCTATCGCAGAGAAAATTGGCGACCGTAAAGCGATCATCATGGGTGCGCTGTTCTATGCCGCTGGGCTACTTTTGTCTGCGGGTGCCACAACGCCCGAGGCACATCAATTCTATGAAATTCTTGTCGGATTTGGGATCGCGGGTACCGGCTTTGGTGTGATCCTTGCCGTTGTGGGCCGGGCAGCATCGGCCGAGAACCGATCAATGGCGCTGGCCATTGCGACTGCGGCAGGATCAGCTGGACAGGTCATCGGTGCGCCATTAGCGGAATACCTGCTGGGTTTCATGACGTGGCAATCTACCTTCGTGGCATTCGCAGGCATGATCATGGCAACGCTGTTGGTTCTGCCAATGATGCGCAGCCCGGCCCAAGCGACCAAGGCCGAGCTCGAAGAAAGCATGGGCACCATCCTGATCCGCGCTTTCAAAGATCCGTCTTACACGCTCATCTTCCTTGGGTTCTTTTCCTGCGGGTATCAGCTTGCGTTTGTGACCGCCCACTTCCCTGCGCTTGTCACCGAAATGTGCGGGCCGTTGGATCAGGGCGGGCTTCTTGCCAGTATGGGCATCACAACGACCAGCAGGCTTGGCGCTGTTGCGATTTCGCTTATCGGGCTTGCAAACATTGGCGGGACACTACTGGCTGGCTGGGCAGGCAATCATTATTCAAAGAAATACCTGCTCGCCGGAATTTATGCTGGCCGGACCATCATTGCGGCCGCGTTCATCATCTTCCCAATTACCCCGCTTAGCGTAATCCTGTTCTCAGTCGGTATGGGGAGCCTCTGGCTCGCCACTGTACCGCTCACGTCAGGCCTGGTCGCGCATCTATATGGGTTGCGCTACATGGGCACGCTTTATGGAATTGTCTTCTTTTCGCACCAGCTTGGGTCATTCATGGGCGTTTGGCTGGGTGGCAAGCTGTACGACATCTACGGTACCTATTCCCATGTTTGGTGGGTCGGCGTCGGCATCGGGGCGTTCAGCGCAATCGTTCATCTGCCGATCAAAGAAAACAGGCCAGCCGCTGCGATGCCAGCCTGATCTTTAGGAACGTAACGCTTTGCCGATGGCCTGCATTAATTGTGAACAATGGGTATAGGGCATCGCGTGGCCAGCATCTGGTACAACCTCTTGCAGGACATCACGGTGCCATTGCGCCATAACGCCCAGCGCACGGATAGGAATGACGTGGTCTTTCTCGGCCCAGATTGCGATTGTCGGTACATCCAACCGAGCAAGGCGACGATGATCGGCTTCTTGAACTTCTGACAAGATACCACGACGGCTGGACAAGACCGCGGGCAAATAGCCACGGCGCTTTAGTTCTTGGCGCTGCGCGGCATAAACCGTGCTTGCCATTTGGCTGTTACCCGAACGTGGGATCGCCTTGCGCGCACGACGTCGCGCGAACATCCCATGCGCCCAATCGCCAATGAGCGGGAACCGACGGCAAAACCGTGAAAACTTGCTTTCTTCGGTCATCACGCCTGCGGTAGCGACAAGGATAACACGTTTAATATAGTGCGGGTTCTCTGACGCGAACGCCGTCGCAATTGACCCACCCATCGAATAGCCAACAAGGGTAATATCCTCAGTCAGCCCTTGATGCTCGAGCATATCGGTCAGCTGTTGCAAGAAAAATGCGCGGTTCTGCCGGCCGGATACGGCATCCGACAATCCACGCCCATAAAGATCATAGACCAAAACCCGATAGCCCATCTCGCCCAGCCCTCGTGCCAGACCTTCGACAGCGACCGACGACGTTGATATCCCATGAACCACAACAGCAACCGGCCCACGCACGGGCCCAACCCAGCGGTAGTGCGTGATGCCTTGGCTCAACTGGGCCAAATCACCCGTCGTTTCGCCGCGTTCTTTTTCACTGACTGGCTTGCGTCGCAATTCCAGAATGATGGGCAGAGCCGCCACAAAAACAAACAGCCCCAAGTAAACTAGATACGACATTACTTTCCGTCCCGTTCTTTGGCTAGGTCGCGCCCCGCGCTAGCCATGCCGCCAGTATGTAGCGGCTCGTCATCAAATCAAGGTGCGCACCACCGCCGTTTTTAAAGAGTGTAATTTCGGCATCATCGGTGCGTACAAATTGGTCTAGCCCATAATAATCCGCCACGATACGGTCTTGGGTAATTGCCCCCGTTTTGAGCGGAATTTTGATCTCTCCGATGTGATCGACCGTAGTGTCAAAGCTATCGACAAATATGCGCGACCGCTGCAACGCGGCGTCATCAACTTCGCGCATATCGGGACGATACGCACCGATAAGGTCAATGTGCTGACCGGGTCGTAGCCATTCACCTTTGATCAACGGCTCGGTCGACATCGTAGCCGAGGTCACAATATCTGCGCGGTTTACGGCCTCGGCAAGGTCTTCTGCGATATAGACATCGGGAAATGCTTCTTTGAAGCGATCAGCGCCTTCAGGCGATCTATTCCACACGGTAAACTGCGCATCAGGAAAAGCCGCAGCATAGGCTTCGCGCAGCCCATGCCCGACTGTCCCGGCACCAACGATCAGAATATTTTTACTGTCAGGTCGCGCCAACCGACGCGCGGCAAGCAGGCTATCGCCCGCCGTTTTCCATTTGGTGACAAGATGGAAATCGACAATTGCTTCAAGCGATCCATCCTCGTCAGAAAACAAGTTCACGGCACCGCCGACCATCGGCTTGCCGACAGAACGGTTCCCTGGAAACACTGTCGCGCATTTCACGGCGAGGCCCATCCCCGGAATCCACGCGGATCGATTCAAAAGCGTGTTGTCGCCCTCGTACAAAAACACATCCGCGAGATCAGCCTTTTTCAGTTTGTGGCCATCGGCCAAGGCATCCGTCAATGCGAGCCAATCAAGCTGAGCCTCCCCCTCAGCAAAAGGGATCATCACAGTCATTGTGCGGCTTCTGGTGTTAGCAACCCTTCAGCCACCAGCCGATCAGCCCAGCCTTGTGGGTGGGTGAACAAATGGGTTTGCCAACCTCGTTCCGCAGCAGTCGCGATGTTATCCGCCCGATCATCGGCAAACAGCAACCCGGCAGGCGCTATGCCGCAGTCCTCCTCGACCATTTCGTAAATACGTTGCCCCGGCTTCACTTCTTTCATGTGCCCCGAAATATAACGCCGGTCGAACTCTTTTAGGAATGGATAGACAGGCTCTGCGATTTCAAACGTCTGAATACCAAAGTTAGAAAGCGCAAATACTGGCACGCCGGCCACGCGTAATGCACGCAACAAACGTACAGAATGCTCAATGGTCGGGGTCGCCATGTCGGACCAATTATCATGCCACATGCGGACTTCGTCACGCCATTCGGGGTTTTCTTCGGCAGCGGCATAAATCGTGTCGCGGAAATGATGGCCACGATCGACCAGATCATTGATCCCGTGCAGATCAATATCGGCAAACATAGCCTTGCGACGATCAGCGCCAATAACACGGTCGTAAAACCGCTCTGGCTGCCATTCGATTAGCACGTTTCCAATGTCAAAAATAACAGCCTGAATATCTGCCATGTTGGCCCCTCATTTTCCAATTAGGGCCACCTTAGCAGTCGCTTACAGGGTGTAAACGGTAGACTTCGCTAGCGTGCTGCCTGCCGTACCATCCGTTCAAGAGAGTCTAAGAAACGTGCGCGGTCTGTCTTGCTAAAGGGCTTACCACCGCCTTGACGAAACGGGTCGGCTGCGCGCATGTCTGCCATAAGATCACGGGTTGCAAGCACGTTGCCAATGTTGGCTTGGGTCAGTGGTTCGCCGTTATGCTTTAGCACCAGTGCACCGTTTTCGATGCACCGTGCAGCAAGAGGAATGTCACCCGTGATCACCACATCGCCTTTGGTCGCACGGTCAGCAATCCACATGTCCGCCACATCGGGGCCATCAGGGACCACAACGGTTTCGACGAATGGATTAGCCGAAGGCCGGATGCCGCCGTTAGAAACGACGAACATCTTTAGCTTATGGCGGGTACCGACGCGTTCTACTTCGGCTTTGACCGGGCAGGCGTCGGCATCAACGTATATCATGCGTAGAGCGCCTCGGCGTGAAAGTTGACGTGATCTTCCATGAAGGTCGAGATGAAGAAATACGAGTGATCATATCCCTTTTGTAGCCGGATAGTGCCCTCTTGGCGTTTTGCGGCCATCGCTTGCGCGAGCGCCTCGGTTCCAAGTAGGTCACCAAACTGATCGTCTGTTCCTGTGTCAATCAAGATTGGGCCATCAAACCCGCCGCCCTGCATCAGGACACTGGCGTCATGTGGTCCCCATTTGGATTCATCCGCACCCCAATAGGCCGTGAATTGCTTGCGACCCCAGTCGCTTTTCAGTGGATTGCAAATCGGCGCAAAGGCAGAGACAGACCGGAAACGGCCGGGCAGCGCCATCGCAAACGTCAGCGCACCGTGACCGCCCATAGAATGACCGCAAATCGACTGACGCTCCATATCAAGCGGGAAGTTTTCGCCGACCAGCGCAGGCAGCTCATCCGCGATATAGCTCCACATTTTGTAGTGCTTGCTCCAAGGCTCCTCGGTCGCGTCGATGTAGAACCCAGCGCCCTGCCCCAAATCGTAGGCTTCGTCGTCGGCGACATCTTCGCCACGCGGTGACGTATCAGGAAAAATGATCGCAATCCCTCGTTCGGCGGCCCATGCCTGCGCGCCCGCTTTGGTCATCGCGTTTTCATGGGTGCAGGTCAGCCCCGACAGGAACCACAAAACGGGAACCGGGCCAAAAGCGGCCTCTTCGGGAAGAAAAACCGCGAAGGTCATATCGCAGTTACAGGTTTCAGAAGCGTGGGAATAAACCCCTTGAGTGCCGCCGTAGCAGCGATTTTCAGAAATGGTTTTCATTGCTAGCCCCTTTCGTTTGGTAAAGGGCTAGCGCACCATGACTATCTTGTCACCCGGCTTGCTTATTCAAAGCTGCCTTTCACGCGGGCTAGCAGCATAAAGGCACGTGCCGTCCGGGTTTCAGCCAACGCAAGCAAATCATCATCGCTGGCGTTGATTTCAAAGGCCGCAACCGTCTGATCAAAGCGACGCAGGAAATGTGACATAGAATCACGAAAGATCGTGTCTTCGGTCATGCGTTTGGCAGTTGGTACCAGATGCGCAGGATCATTCACGCCACCCAGCCCAGCGATACCCTCACCACGTTCACCTTTGGCAAATCGGCGCCACAGTTCAGCTGGTGCCGGATCTGCATGCAGGTCATCCATATAGATGCCGTCCTGCGAAAGCAGGGTCAGCACATCTTGGCTGGATTGTACGATCTGACGGGCATCAGGGTCTCGTAAGGCACGGCGCAGCGCAGCAAACCCTTCGACGTCATCTTCGTTGTCGGGAAAGTTCAGCGCGCGCACCAAATCAATATGCGACAATTGCTGGATAGGTGGGGATGGCTCTGCCGGTGGATCAGCAACTGGTGCTGCTGTCTGGGCCCGCAACTCTGGTGGCTGGCGGCGCGCTGCCGCAGCGGGTGACGCTGCCGCCGGACGCTGCGGTGCAGGCTGTGACGCGCGGGTTTGGCGCATCGCATCAAGCGCGGCCTGCATTCGAAACGATTCATCACGTGACGCACGATGTGACCGCGCAGCAAAAGCAACGACGGCAATCATCATCACAGGCATGAAGATCGCGACCAGCAACATCACAAAACGCAGACTGTCAAAGCCTGCGTCGGTGAATACTCCCGGCGGCAAGATCAAGAAAAACAGGCTGACAACAACAAGCCAGCCGACCGCAAGCCCCAAAGCGGTGCGGTCAAAACGGGTTAGCCCATCGCCACCCGTTGTCGATCCGTTGATTGATCGATGCGCCATAACACGGCACCTTTTTACTTATAAATGATACTTAGGATTTCATAACTACGCACACCACCTGGTGTCCGCACTTCGACACTGTCACCTTCGTCTTTACCAATCAAGGCACGTGACAACGGTGACTGCATATTCAACTTACCACTTTCGATGTCGGCTTCATACTCGCCAACAATCTGATAGGTCTTTTCTTCGTCGGTTTCTTCATCGACCAGCTCAACTGTCGCACCAAATTTCACCGTGCCCTTTAGCTTGGCCACGTCGATCACGTCAGCCAGTGAAATTACGCCTTCCAGCTCTTTCACGCGGCCTTCGATAAAGGACTGCTTTTCTTTCGCAGAATGATATTCCGCGTTCTCGGACAGGTCGCCATGCTCGCGAGCTTCGGCGATGGCGCGAATAATTGCGGGGCGCTCAACTGTTTTCAAATGCTTAAGTTCGGCATCTAATTTGTCAAAGCCTGCGCGTGTGAGTGGAATCTTATCCATATTGCATCCGCTCCCGGGGGTAAAAAGTGTCAATCGAACGTTCATAGCCTAAGTGGGGTAATCAAAGTCAAGGCCCATGCCGCGATCACGTGTCGCGGCATCTGGTTTTGACGTTGTGTCTTGATTGCCCCACAATCTCGCTTCAGGTAACCCTTGCTGCAACCGATTAAAAGGGGGCAGCAGTCCCAATAAGTGAAGGATTTGTCGATGGCCGAGATTGAACGCGAAGCGATGGAATATGACGTAGTAATCGTTGGCGCAGGGCCTGCCGGCCTATCAGCGGCGATCCGCCTGAAGCAAATCGATGCTGATCTGAACGTCGTTGTGCTGGAAAAAGGGTCCGAAGTTGGCGCACATATCCTGTCTGGTGCGGTGCTTGACCCATGTGGTCTGGACAAACTGATCCCTGATTGGAAAGAAAAAGGCGCGCCCCTGAACGTGCCGGTCGAGAAAGACAATTTCTACATGCTTGGCGAAGCAGGACAGCTGCGCGTGCCGAATTTCGCCATGCCACCGCTGATGAACAACCATGGCAACTACATCGTGTCGATGGGGAACGTCTGCCGTTGGATGGCCGAACAAGCCGAAGAACTGGGCGTCGAAATCTTCCCTGGGATGGCATGTTCCGAACTCGTTTACGGTGACAACGGCGAAGTCAAAGGCGTCGTAGCAGGCGAATTCGGCAAAAGCGCAGACGGCACACCCGGCCCATCCTATGAACCCGGCATGGAACTGCACGGCAAATACGTGTTCCTGTCCGAGGGCGTGCGCGGATCACTATCAAAAGAAGTCATCGAGAAATTCGCGCTGGGTGCGGGCCACGACGTTCAGAAATACGGCGTTGGCATGAAAGAAATCTGGGAAATCGACCCAGCTAAGCACAAAGAAGGCACTGTAACCCACACCATGGGCTGGCCTTTGGGCGGAAACGCGGGCGGCGGATCCTTCATCTATCACCTTGAAAACAATCAAGTGTACGTCGGCTTTGTTGTCCACCTGAACTACAAGAACCCGCATCTGTTCCCTTACATGGAATTCCAGCGCTTTAAGCATCACCCAATGGTCGCCGACCTGCTTAAGGGCGGAAAACGCATCGCTTACGGTGCCCGTGCAATTACCGAAGGCGGCTATCAGTCGATGCCAAAGCTGACATTCCCCGGCGGCGCGCTACTGGGTTGTTCTGCGGGTATGGTCAACGTCCCACGGATCAAAGGCAACCATAACGCAATGCTATCAGGCATCGCGGCTGCCGAAGCAGCGGTTGAAGCATTCAAAGAAGGCCGTCAAAGCGACGAACTCACCGATTACGAAACCACCGTACGCGATGGCGAAATCGGCGATGACCTGAAAAAAGTCCGGAATGTTAAACCGCTTTGGTCAAAATACGGTCTACTCGCTTCGCTTGCGATTGGCGGCATGGACATGTGGACCAACACATTCGGGTTCTCACTGCTTGGCACGCTCAAGCACGGCAAATCCGACGCGGATGCCACCGAAGAGGCCAGCAAGCACAAGGTTATCGACTATCCCAAACCTGATGGCACGCTGTCATTTGACCGGCTTACAAACGTGGCATTCAGCTTTACCAACCACGAGGAAAGCCAACCTGCCCACCTGCACCTCAAGGACCCGTCGGTGCCGGTTAACATCAACCTGCCCAAATACGCTGGCCCCGCCGCACGTTACTGCCCGGCTGGCGTCTATGAGTACGTAGAGGAAGAAGGCAAAGACACCCGCTTTGTCATTAACTTCCAAAACTGCGTCCACTGCAAAACCTGTGATATCAAGGACCCAAGCCAGAACATCAACTGGACAGTCCCACAAGGCGGCGACGGACCGAACTATCCGAATATGTAAAATAAAAAGGGCCCCGCTTGGGGCCCTTTTATGGTTTCATGACACAATCAAACTGCGGATACTGCAACGCAAAATATGGAAAATTATCCAGCATACTCTCGAAAACAGTGGATAAGAGCCGTGAACCTAGCAGCACTTATCGGGTGGGCCTGTATTGCGATACCCTTGGCCATACTAAGCAACATATTTGTTCTCGTTTATGCAGCAATATTTGGTCTTCCGGTTTCATTTCTTTGCTGTTGGGTCATTGGCGCTCCCATTCTAAAATACCTTATGCGCGATGAAATAACTTGGGGCAAAGCGGCATCTTGGGGTGGGGGAATTGCGTTACTCATATCTCTGTTAGGTACTGTAGCCCGCCTCTATATGAACTTGCGGGAAACGCTTATCCCCGGGCTTACTCTCTTCGTCGATGCCAACACATACGCTAGACAGAATGATGGATCTTTATCCGCATATGATTGGCTAACACTTGCAACGCCAACATTAATATTTGTGACAATTGGTGTTCTGGTTGCTTCGTTAGTATGGGCGTTTATTGGTGAACCTGACACTGGGACTGACGACACCTAAACAACATTACCTGCCGAATAGGTTACGACTTTTGTCAAACCATATCGCCTTTTGCGACCGGGAGACTGCAACATCTTCATGCCGCAGTCCCGTAAGGTAGATCTTGATCCACCCTTATTTACCGTTCAGCACTTCGGAACCTGACCTCCAAAATCAGCGCGACGAGAAAGAGCGGAGCGGCAAGAAACACATAAGCAAAAATAGCAAATGCGTTGAAGCTCGACACGATTTCGGCAAAGGTTTAATGAGGATCGAGATAACTTTGAGGCTAGCGTCTCTTAGTTCATCCTCATGATGTGCCACGTTAGACCAAACCAATCTAGCGTGGCACCCGTAGGGTGGATCTTGATCCACCCTTATTGAAGTACATACCCCGACGGCCATGTAAGCGTATAATCCAATGTGATTTCTTGCTTTTCACCGGCTGGTACTGACAAGTCCCATTCAAGTATACCACGACGCCCTTCGGGGTTCGTGCGCGTCACAGTCGGGCTGGCAGTGACCTCGACCTCTAGGTCGTCTTGTTCGGAATATGGCACCGCATCACGCAGCAGCACGTTCCAGTCTTGGCCAGTCAGGTTTTCGACCGTAATCACCGCCTCTTCTTCCAGCTGATTGCTGCTGGAAAACACGCCGCGCTCGCCCTCAGATTTGCTTGGTGTCATCCGATTCAGCACGATGCCATCTAACGGACCAAATCCCATTTGGGTTTCAGAACCCGCAGCGACCAGCGGCAGTTCTGCAAAGCCGATCATTGTCCCGTCAGCGAACATCAACGCAGTACCGGGCAGCAGAATTTCCTGTGTGTCATTGGTGAATTCCGCGACGCGGTAGGCGATGCTATCGCGGCTTGGGGCGGCTTCGGCCCAGACGTCAGCCTCCAGCGCCAAGGTATCCAATGGCAAACGCAGATCATCTACGCCGTTTCGGATGCTCACACGGCCCGGATAGGTATAGGTCACGGCGGCGCCACTAAAGTCTGCAGAAGCCTGTACGCTTGGCGCAGGCATCATCGGCGCTGCAAATGATTCCATTGCGACCGGAGCATCCATAAGGACTCCATCCGCCATGGTGCGCATTGTCTTTTCGCGCTGAAGGTCTTCCTCTGAAACGATCCGGCGCAGTGGTGCCCAAACGCCGCTTGGCGCAATTTGTTCGCCCGGGCGCGCAGTTGATAGGATCAGCTTTACGTCCATCCAATCTTGGCCAGTATGCTGCGCCACCACGACTGACCGATCCAGATCAAGCGTTGGGGTGTCCCCGGTCGTCAGCCGCATATCGTAAACAGGAGACCAATTCGCAAACCCTTCTTGGGTACTGACGTCGATGGTCACCTCGCCCGCCTCTTCCAAAACGACAGAGAAGGTTAACACTGAGCCGTCTTGCTCTGGCGCCATTAACGCTTCAAGCGCACGCTGTGCGTCACGTAATGCTTCGACGTCATCTTCGCGGGCGCGCTCAGACGCCTGTGCTTCTTGCTCTGCCTCAAAGGCAGCCCTGCGCACAGCAAGCGTTTCAGAGCCGACCATGTGGGCAAGTGCCTGAATGTCAGCGATACTGCTGGTCGTTAGGGTTTCGCCAGCGCTGGCCTGTGACAGGCTTTGCAGGAATGCAATTTGTTCTTCCGCGGCCATGACACGCAGCCGAATTTCAGCGATCTCAACGTCACGTTGGCGAAGCACTTCCTCGAGCCGTTCCACCTCATCCTTTGCAGCCTGAATTTCTGGCGAAGTCTGATCGGGGGTCACGGGCAAGCGATCACGCGCAAGGCTAACCGCCCCGATCCGAACACCTTGTGGCGCAGCAAGGCGTAGCCCTTCGGTCGCCAACCCTTCGGGCAAACCAGGCACCGTGATTTCATGCTGGCCCGCAGGTAAATCCAGCGTCACCTGACGTGTCACCGTTGCAAGCCCCGGATAGATTGTGACGGTATCAACATTGGCCTCGCCGATGAATGTATCGGCAAAAGCAGGGGCGCATAGCGCAATAAAGCTCGTGGTTAGAAATGGGCGAAACATATGAGTTCTCCTACAAATTTCGCTAGATAGTTGTACACTATATGACGCGCGTCACGGGGCAATCCTTGGAACGCATTCAAAAAATTCTAGAATTTTTTCTGCCGTCAATTGACCAGCCTTACAAAGCCCACCACACATAGCCGAACCATTCACGACAGGACTGACATGCAAGACCAGATCACATTGGATCGGCGTGCCAATTTAATTGGTAGCCTATGGATGATCGCTGCGATGGCGTGCTTTGCAATCGAAGACGTCTTTGTCAAAGCGGCCTCTGTGACTCTACCGGTTGGGCAACTGTTGATGTTGTTTGGTGCTGGAGGCGCAATTGTATTTGTCGCGGCTGCCGTTGTGACCAAAACTCCATTGCTTAGTGCTGATGTTGTTTCAGGCCCTATGCGTGTCAGGGTCCTGTTCGAGGTTTTGGGCCGACTATTCTATGCACTCGCCATCGCGCTGACTCCGCTTTCTTCTGCAACTGTCATCTTGCAAGCGACCCCCATTGTTGTCGTCGCAAGTGCTGCACTCGTGTTTGGAGAAAAGGTCGGCCCGCGCCGCTGGATCGCAATTATCATCGGACTGATTGGCGTGCTTATCATTATCCAACCCGGCAGCGATAGCTTCTCTGCCCTCTCGATATTGGCCGTGCTTGGAATGCTAGGTTTTGCGGGTCGCGATCTGGCAAGCCGTGCAGCGCCCAAAACGCTAGGGACCGCTGCGCTTGGGTTCTATGGATTTCTGGCTGTCGTCATCGCAGGTGCGATCTATTCTGCTTACGAGGCCGTGCCTTTCACCGCCATCAGCGCACAGGCCGCGCTACATCTTAGCGGTGCGTCGGTAATAGGCGCCGCAGCCTATGCCGGTTTGATGAAGGCCATGCGTACGGGCGAAGTGTCCGCAGTAACACCATTCCGCTATTCCCGGCTATTGTTCGGGGTCGCCTGTGGTGTGTTCATCTTTGGAGAAACCGTTAGCACGAATATGTTGTTAGGTAGCGCGCTTATCGTTGCGTCCGGCCTGATCATCCTTTGGCGTAGTAGGCCCGCGGCAGTCCCAACTCAGCGCCGCTGAAAGTGCGATTTTAACGCAAGACACACACCAGCCAAGATGATCATAACAATGCCGATCATTGATATGCCATCCGGCAGGTCGCCGAACACCAACCACCCCAGCAAAGCCGCCCAAACCAAATGTAGATAATTCACAGGCGCGATCAGTGACGCTGGCGCGTGGCGGTAAGCGACGGCGAATAGGAAATGGCCCGACGTCGCAAATACCCCAAGCAAAACCATCGCCGCAAAATCAGGCAAACTGGGCAATGGACCGCTAAGCGTGGGAAGCGCCGAAAGCGTAAAGAAAACCGCGCCGACCAAAGTCACGTGAAAGATCAGCGCGACGCTTGTTTCTGTCCGCGACAACACGCGCGTTAGCAAATGATAGGCGGTCGCACATGCTGCGTTTAACAGCGCCCATAGCACTCCCATTGGATCAAGCCCGGCACCAGGTCGCATAATCAACAGCACGCCGCAGAAACCAAGGATCGCAAAGAACCAGCCTGCGGGTGTTACTTTTTCACCCAATAGCGGAACAGCAATCGCCATTACTGCGAATGGGGACACATACATAATAGCGATGGTTTCACCGACGGGCATCAACCTGAGCGCCAGCCCCATCGTCAAAGAGGCTAACGCCAACGTGCACCCCCGCAGCAGCACCAAACCAGTGCGTTCTGTTTTCCAAAGTCTGGATCGCATGCGCGGCCAGACAAAGACTGTAAGCAACACAAGGCTCGCGAGATACCGCACAGCGACAATCATCGGGATCGGATAATGGGCTGTCAGCCCTTTGGTCAGCACATCCCCGACAGCAAAAAAGAATACCGCGAGTGCGACCAGCAGCACCCCGAACAAAGGGCGCGTATCGGGCTCGGCGATTGTCGCACTTGCTACCATGATCCGCTATCCTGTCGATTAGACGCAAAAAAGGGCGCCGAAGACGCCCTTTCGTTATCGATACTAAAACGGGTCGTTACCCTTTTTTTAAGCACTCACGTCCAAGCAGTTCGGCGATCTGTACCGCGTTCAGTGCCGCGCCTTTGCGCAGGTTGTCTGATACGCACCACAGGTTCAGGCCGTTGTCGATTGTGCTGTCCTGACGGATACGGCTGATGAATGTCGCGAAATCGCCAACGCATTCAACTGGGGTGACATAACCGCCATCTTCGCGCTTATCGATCACCATAACGCCGGGTGCTTCGCGCAGGATCTCGCGGGCTTCGTCTTCGTCTAGGTGGTCTTCGAATTCGATGTTGATCGCTTCAGAGTGACCCACGAAAACGGGTACACGCACACAGGTCGCTGTCACCTTGATCTTCTTGTCGACGATCTTTTTGGTTTCCGCGACCATCTTCCATTCTTCTTTGGTCGATCCGTCTTCCATGAAGACGTCGATGTGCGGAATAACGTTGAACGCAATCTGCTTTGTGAACTGTTTTGCAGGCTTGTCGTCGGTTGGGTTGTATATCGACTTGGTCTGATCCCAAAGCTCGTCAATCCCACCCTTACCAGCGCCTGAAACAGACTGATAAGTACTGACAACAACGCGTTTGATCGTTGCACGGTCATGCAGCGGCTTTAGCGCGACAACCATTTGAGCAGTCGAACAGTTGGGGTTCGCGATGATGTTTTTCTTGGAATACCCGTGAATCGCGTCTGCGTTCACTTCTGGCACGATCAGCGGCACGTCAGCATCGTAGCGATAAAGCGAAGAGTTATCGATCACGACGCAACCGGCTGCGGCGGCCTTTGGAGCGTAGACTTTTGTCGCCTCGGAACCGACGGCAAACAGGGCCATATCCCAGCCTTTAAAATCAAACGTGTCTAGGTCCAGCGTTTTCAGGGTCTTGTCGCCAAAGCTTACTTCGGTGCCCAGCGATTTGCGGCTGGCCAGCACGGCGAGTTCTTCGATTGGAAATTCCCGCTCATCAAGGATGTTCAGCATTTCGCGACCAACGTTACCGGTGGCCCCTACGACGACGATTCTATAGCCCATTTGGCTGGCTCCTTCGTTATATCAAAGGCCTATTAACGTGCAACGAACCCAAGGGAAAGGGGCATGCAGTTAACGTCACCGTCTACCGTACGGCAAAACGTGAATTGAGGCGTTCTGCCTAGCAAAAATCGACGGAATTGAACCTATGTCCATAGTTCAACCTGATACAGATTTGACAATACCCTACCCTTTTTCGTCAGCTTCGATGCCTTTGAATATATTGCGATTATGAAATGCAACTGTTCTTTTAGCTGGAGAGCAACCTCACCTATGGCGGTTCACGCAAACCCAACTCGCTTTATGCGTGTAGTCACTTGAGGCAGTAATGGTCCAACATTCACTTACATTTGTCGCGCTTGCTGACACGTCAGCCACCTACACATGGACGGGTGCCGCAGACCTGAATCAACCTTCGGCCTATGACAGTCTTGCCAATGTCACGTTCACAAACCCGGACACGATCATCATTAACGACGGTGACGCCACTCTTGGCGATGAGCCGAGCGGGCTGCAGACTGTAGTAGAGCCTGCTGGAACACTCCGGGCTGGATCTATCGTTGAAGCAAAGTTCCGGTTCGACTTCACCACCGCGTCCGGTGAAACATACCGCGTCGTCGTCCTGACAGAGGTCGATGCCGCCGGGGACACCATTGGACTTTCTGGGTTTGTTTTCGAAGGGGAAATACCACCGCTTGATGAAACACTGCAGCTAACGTCCTCAGCAAAAATCGATAACGCGATAACCGACTTTTCTATCCTCACACCTGCCCCAACACCGCCAGCTTGCTTCACTGACGGTACATTGATCCGTACAATTACGGGTGACCGTCCAGTTGAAACACTCGTGCCTGGTGATCTAGTCGAAACGCGCGAACATGGGTTTCAGCCAATCAAGGCCATTTCTAGAACTGACTTGGAATTCAAGGGCGTTATGAACCAAGAGAGGTTCAAGCCCATTTCCATTACTGCCCACTCACTGGGGAATGGTTTGCCAGAACGCGACCTATGTATTTCGCCACAACACCGCGTACTGATGCGCGACGAAACAGATCAGTCAGAGCTATTAGTCGCCGCTAAATCGCTTGTCACTAAACCCGGCATTCGCGTGATGAAAGGCAAGCGATCAGTCAGCTACATCCACATCGTTTTGGAACAGCACGAAATCCTTATTTCAAATGGCACCGCAACTGAAAGCTTCTTCGCGGGACCTGTCGCGTTCTTGAGCGTGAGCAAAGAGTGCCAGCGCGAACTGATCCATCTTTTTCCTAAACTTCTATCTGGGTCGCCAGAGCCCGTCATGACCCCGGCCAGACCTTTCGCAAAGGTGCAAGACGTGAAGAAAGTGCTTCATAATCTCGTTGTCCCAGCACCCGCATCAGCCCCAGCGCGTATTCCGTCCACTACCGATCGGGTTCTTGCCCACGCCTAAACTGGTAGAGCCGTCGTCTGTCGAACTGTACGCAATGCAAATGATGACTGCATTTGCGCCACGCCCGGCAGCCGTGCAAGGTAACGTCTGTGGATACGCGCAAAGTCTTCAGTGTCATTGGCGACGACTTTCAGCAAATAGTCCGCTGACCCTGCCATCAAATGACATTCAAGAACATCAGGCACCAACGCAACCGCGCGCTCAAATGAATCCAGCACTTCGTCGGCCTGCGCACTTAGCGTGATCTCCACGAAAACGATCGTTGGCAACCCAACCTTGCGCGGGTTCAAAAGCGCCACATAATCCCGAATGAAGCCTTCTTTTTCCAGCCGCTGCACCCGGCGATGACATGCAGACGGCGATAGATTTGCAACCTCAGAAAGTTCAGCATTGGACATCCGCCCTTTCTTTTGCAGCACCTGCAAGATTCGACGATCTATACTGTCCAGTTCCATTTGACGCACAATCCTTCGCTACCTTGCCCATATGACGCACAAAGCTACCGCAGTTACCGCAAACAGCCAATACGAATACCCAAGAAATTGCACTACAATGCGTAAAAGCTTTCTCTCATCAGGAGGAGACTGAGATGCACATTGGCTGCCCAAAAGAAATCAAACCCCAAGAGTTCCGCGTAGGCATTACCCCTATTGCCGCCCAAGAGGCCGTCGCGCATGGCCATTCGGTTACAATCGAAACCGGAGCGGGAACCGGGGCGGGATTTTCGGATCAAGACTACATCGCGGCCGGTGCGACCATCGCTGATACCGCCGCTGAAATCTTTGCCAGCGCCGAGATGATCGTCAAAGTAAAAGAACCTCAGTCAGCGGAGCGCAAGATGCTGCGTGAGGGTCAAATCTTGTTCACATACCTCCACCTTGCTGCCGACCGCGCACAAACCGAAGACCTGCTGGATTCCGGCGCGACCTGCATCGCGTATGAGACCGTCACAGACGACCGCGGCGGGCTGCCATTGCTTGCACCCATGTCAGAGGTTGCAGGCAGGTTGGCCCCTCAGGTCGGCGCATGGACGCTGCAGAAGGCAAACGGCGGACGCGGGGTGTTGATGGGCGGGGTACCCGGCGTCGGACCAGCGAAGGTTGTCGTTATCGGTGGCGGTGTTGTGGGCACACAAGCCGCCAAGGTCGCCGCTGGCATGGGTGCCGACGTCACTGTGCTCGATCGCTCGCTGCCTCGGCTTCGGTATCTGGACGATGTTTTTGGTGGTCAGTTCAAGACAAGCTATGCCAGTGCCGGAAACACCATGGAACTATCCCAGCAGGCCGATCTAATCATTGGTGCGGTTTTGATCCCGGGTGCCGCTGCGCCCAAACTCATCAGCCGTGCACAGCTGGCGGAACTCAAACCCGGTGCTGCGCTTGTCGACGTCGCAATTGATCAGGGCGGTTGCTTTGAAACCTCGCGCGCAACAACGCACGAAGACCCGATCTATGACGTAGATGGAATCATGCATTATTGCGTCGCAAATATGCCGGGCGCTGTCGCCCGCACCTCGACAATCGCGCTTGGCAACGCAACCATGCCGTTCATGATCGCACTTGCTAACAAAGGATGGCGCAAGGCCTGTGAAGAGGATGATCATCTGCTTCGCGGTCTAAACGTTCACGCGGGTAAGCTGACCTATGCAGCGGTCGGCAAAGCGCTAGAAATCGACGTTCTATCGCCTGTTTTGGCGTTAAAAGTCTAACAACCAAAAAGGCCCGCCGGAAAACCGACGGGCCTTTGCAATTAGCGAGTCGCTAATATTACTTCTTCAGAGCAGCCAAGATATCTGCCAGCAACTCTTCCTGAGTTGGGCCAGCTGGTGCTTCTTCTGCTGCTTCTTCTTCAGCTTTCGCCGCAGCGTCTTTGGCGCGGTTAACCATTTTGACCAGCATGAACACCACGAACGCGATGATCAGGAAGTTGATGATTGCCATGATGAAAGCACCATAAGCAAAGATCGAACCGCCTGCTTCACGTGCGGCTTCCAAAGAAGCGCCAGCAGGAATGTCACCAGACAGAACAGCGTATTTGTTAGTGAAGTCGATGCCACCAGACACGAGGCCGATGATTGGGTTGATCAGGTCACCAACAAGCGATGTTACGATCGCTGTGAAGGCTGCACCGATGATAATACCAACTGCCATGTCCATGACATTGCCTTTGGCGATAAAGTCTTTGAATTCGTTGATCATGTGTTGTCCCACTTCCTTTTTGGCGCGCTGATCCTACGCCAGCTGCGCATGTGCGCACATATTTACGCAGTTTTACGAACAAAATCATGGGTTTTATTTCGCTGCGTTCCCCCTACGTGAAAACAACGAAGCCACACAAAGGATTCAACCAATGATTGATGCTGCAAATTTTCCGATTACCGAACGCTGGCCGGCCCAAGACAAATCCGTCATTCAGCTTTATTCTTACCCGACCCCAAACGGGGTCAAAATTTCTATTGCGCTCGAAGAAATGGGCCTACCTTATGAGGCACATCTGGTGACGCTTAGCGACGACGATGTGAAAAGCCCGGCTTTCCTGTCGCTCAACCCCAACAACAAGATTCCAGCCATCGTTGATCCCAACGGCCCAGACGGCCCGATTGGGATTTTTGAGAGCGGAGCGATCCTGCTTTATCTGGCTGAAAAAACGGGGAAATTCATCGGCACGACAGCAACCGATAAGGCGCGCGTGACCCAGTGGCTGATGTTCCAAATGGGCGGCCTCGGGCCGATGCTGGGACAGATGGGTTTCTTTTATAAGTTCGCGGGTTCCCAGATCGAAGACCCCCGCCCGCGCGAACGTTATCGAGACGAGGCAATCCGCCTTCTGAACGTGCTTGAAAAACAGCTAGATGGGCAAGACTGGGTCGCTGGTGATTACTCTATCGCGGATATGGCAATCGCCCCTTGGGTCAACGCGCTCGAGTTCTATGGAACCAAGGACGAAGTCGGCTATCACGACCTGAAAAACGTGCCAGCATATGTTGAGCGGTTTTTTGCACGCCCAGCTGTTCAAAAGGCCAAAACCATTCCTGACCCGAATGGATCATCTTGATAGGGGCAGCTGTCCGCTAAGCACGTAGTGCAAGATATCAACGACCTGCGCCGGCTCTTGCACAACAGCAAGGGCCGCTGCATCCACCTCTTTCAGGGCGTGCTGGTGGTCATCGCCATGCATCACGATCAGTGACTTGCCAAGCGCGGCGGCGTATCCCGCATCAAAGGCTGCATTCCACTGTTTGTATTTGTCACCGAACCGAACGACGACAATATCAGCAGTCTCAATCGCGTGACGGGTGCGGATGGCGTTTAGCTTGGCACCTTTGTTGTCATGCCAAAACTTGTCCGGCTCTGCGCCCATGATCGCGACACCGCAATCATCAGACGCTGCGTGATCAGTCACCGGAGCAGAAAAGCTAACGTCCAGATCACCAGCCGCTGCCGTGATCTGATCACGCCAGTCAGTGTGGATTTCACCTGACAAATATACCTTTAGCATTTCCTGCTCCTTTGCTTGCTTCACACTAAACGCCGACACGGTTTTACCCGCGCAGCGTTCCGCCTGTGGCTTTGGCTACTTTTTCGACGATCTTTGCACTGACCGCTTCGATATCCGCATCCTTTAGCGTTTTGTCTTTGGGTTGCAGGCGAACGGTTACGGCAAGGGATTTCTTGCCCTCACCCAAAGCGCCACCGATGAATTCATCGAAAACGCGCACATCAGTGATCAATCCTTTGTCCGCACCTGCAGCAGCGTTGACCAGCGTCAGCGCCTCGACATCTGCGTCGACGACAAAGGCAAAGTCACGCTCGACCGCTTGCAAGTCTGTCGCGGCAAGCGCAGGACGCGTTGCAGATTTGTTCTTCGGTGTCGGAATTTCGTCCAGCCAAACAGTAAAACCAACCGCTGGGCCTTTGATGTCCATTTCGCGCAGCACCTTTGGATGCAGTTCACCAAAGACGGCCAGAACCTTTTTCGGGCCAAGGCATACTTTACCGTGGCGACCAGGATGCCACCATTCGCGCGCACCACGTAGGATTTGCACCTTTGTAGGCGCGCCAATCGCGGCCAACACGGCCTCAACATCTGCCTTAGCGTCATAAACATCAACCGGACGGGACGTGCCATGCACATCCTTAGGGCCAGTGCGACCGATCAAAACACCAGAAACGAGGTTATGCTGTTCGCCGGGCTCACCACCGTGGAAGGCAGCGCCGACTTCGAACAATGCCATATCCATGAAACCACGCGCCTGATTGCGGGCAGCAGCACGCAGCAGACCGGGCAGCAACGCAGGTCGCATATGCGACATTTCTGAACTGATCGGGTTCTCAAGCATCGTTGCATCATCGCCACCGCCAAACAGCGTCGCTGCCTCACGGTCGATAAAGCTGTAGGTGACGCATTCGTTGTAACCAAGCGCAGCAGCAGTCCGGCGCGCGTTTTTCTGGCGGGTTTGGCCGTCTGTCAGAATTGGCTTTGGCACGCCAGCGTCCATGCGCGGCAGTGGCTTACCTTCGAGTTTGGTCAGCGACGCGATACGCGCGACCTCTTCGACCAGATCAGCCTCGCCCTGAACATCGGGCCGCCATGACGGCACATGCGCCATGTTACCTTCGAGCCTGAAACCAAGCGCAGTCAGCGTCTGACGCTGTGTGCTTTCTGGGATATCCATGCCAACCAGACTGATCACGCGCTTCGCGTCCAGCTTGTAGGCGCGTGCGGTATCAGGTACCTCGCCGGCTTGAACAACCTCGGATGCCTCACCACCAGCGTGATCCACGATCATACGCACAGCATGCTCTAACCCTTCGGGTGTGAAGGCCGGATCAACACCGCGTTCAAAACGATACCGCGCGTCTGAATTGATCTTTAGCGCACGACCCGCGTAAGCGATCTGGATCGGATCCCAATAGGCGCTTTCAACGAACACGTTCACAGTATCTTCGGTGCATCCAGTGTCAGAGCCGCCCATGATGCCAGCGATGCTTTCGACGGTTTTGTCGTCAGAAATGACCATCTGGCCAGCCTGCAGTGTGTATTCTTTGTCGTCCAGCGCAGTGATGGTTTCGCCACCCTTAGCACGATGAACACGCAGGTTACCCGCCACCTTATCCGCATCGAACACGTGCAGCGGACGGTTTAGGTCATATGTGAACCAGTTGGTCACATCGACAAGGAAACTGATCGGACGCAAACCAATGGCACGTAGCTGTTGCTGAAGCCATTCCGGGCTTGGGCCGTTATTAACGCCTTTGATCAAGCGACCATAGAAAACAGGACAGCCATCAAGCGTATCGTCATCAATAGAAACGGTCAGGTCAGATTTGAACGATGCCGCGACAGGATTAACCTCGCACGGTTTCAGCTTGCCCAGACCACGTGCGGCCAAATCGCGAGCAATACCACGAACACCTAACGCATCAGGACGGTTCGGGGTAATCGCGATTTCAATCACGGGATCGACCTTAGACGGATCATTCGCAGCAAGCCAATCAGCAAAGTTTTCGCCAACTTCGCCAGATGGTAGCTCAATGATGCCGTTATGTTCGTCAGACAGTTCCAGCTCTTTTTCAGAGGCCATCATGCCAAAGCTATCAACGCCGCGAATGTTGCCCACCTTGATGGTGATATCCAGACCGGGAATGTAGGTGCCGGGTTTCGCGAGAACGACAATAATACCTTCGCGCGCGTTTGGTGCACCACAGACGATTTGTGTCTCGCCCTCGTTTGAGATAACCTTACAAACCTTCAGCTTATCCGCGTCAGGGTGCTTTTCGGCGTGAACGACTTTGGCGATGGTAAAATCGCGCAGCTTTGCAGCCGGGTCTTCGATGCCTTCGACTTCAAGCCCAAGGTCAGTCAGCGCTTCCTCGATTTCCGCAACGGATGCATCAGTTTCAAGGTGGTGTTTCAGCCAGGAGAGGGTGAATTTCATGGGTCCGGTCCTGCGGTTTTAATTGGTTGAACAGGGCTTAGCCTAAATGTGTGGCACGGAAAAGCGATCACACAAAAAATCACTAGAAAAGGTAATCGAACAAGCGTAAATAGCGTTCAGTTCGGACTGAGACTGTTCAGCCGTTCCGGGTTTACGAGAAATGTCTGGTATTCAGTATCTACTCTTTGCCACCGCGCTGTTTGTGGTTGGCCTGCTGTTGCATTCCAACAGCGATTCTTTGGTGTCTGGTCGGATGACCAACATGGCATCCGCTGTCCAAGTTTACTGCAACCAACATAGCCGCACCGTGGGTGGGGTCGAGATTGGCTGCAAACATTTTGCGGACGTACGCAAGATCGACATGCGGTCCGACAACCGCCACCGATCTTTCGCAGGCGATCACATCGTGCAGATCAAGCGCTAAAGTTCACGCCCGGCTAAATCTTCGACCAGTTCGAAGTGTTCGAACACGAGCATCATCTCGGGATCGAAACCGCCGTTGCGCTTGAAATAGGCCTTGTGCGATTTGCGCCACGCCAACAGCGTGTCGTCTTCGCCCTCGGCCAGCGCCATTTCTTCGGTCACATCGCAAAAGCGAACCTCTTCGACGCCCGTGGTGCGGATGACCAGCGCAGGCGTGCCGTCCCAGTTGGCGGCAATATCGCAGCGGCCAACGACGGGCATTGATTCAGGGTCACCATCGAATTCAGAAAGCGCGCCGCAGGTCGCGCGTTTCTTGCCCTTGCGGACAAGCGCGATCAGATGCTGGCACAGCTCTGGCCCATCACCAAACCGAAACGTCCCCGCGCCGGGATATGTGTCTTGCAGGTCTTCAACGTCATTGGTCATGTGATTTCCATTCATTCAAAACAGAGGGCGCCGCTCGGCAAACGGCAAAAGGTCTAGGTAACTCGAGCCGGCCTCCGTTGCCTTACTCAGACTTAAACACCAAAGGTCTTTTGAGGTTCAATTTGACTCCGAAGTGACCTTCAGAGTCGTGTTGCTTCCAGCCGCCCACGATCTTCGCCCGCACGACCGCATTTGGAAGTGAGCTTGCCAATTGTGCTAACTCGCTTCGATACCCCAATGCGACATCCTTCGGCAAATATCCAACAAGCCTATTATCTATTTTTACCGCAACGGCGTTCTTGTCGTAGCGGTTGCCTGTTTCACAAATGAGTAAAGCAGCGCAGTAGTGTTTTGCACTCCTGTCCCTTTTCCCACCCGTGATTTTCGTTAGTGCCTTTTGATAGCTAGCCTCACCAACAACATCTTGTGTAAATCCACGAGTATGTGCCAGCTCGATCGCTGACGTTACGTCAGACTTTTGCCTTTCAAAGAGAGCACGAATAAATTTCACCTACAGCCCACCATGCAGCGTAGGCACTTGAAGCGCACTAAAGCCATAGTGCCGCAGCCAGCGTAGGTCGCTATCAAAGAACGCGCGCAAATCAGGGATACCATATTTCAGCATCGCAATCCGGTCGATGCCGACACCAAACGCAAAGCCTTGCCATTGATCAGGGTCGATTTTGGCGGCTTGCAGCACCTTGGGGTGGACCATGCCGGAACCTAGAACCTCTAGCCAACCGTCGCCTTCGCCGACCTTTAGCTGCCCATCAACCCATGAACACTGAATATCAACTTCGGCCGATGGTTCGGTGAAGGGGAAGTGGGACGCGCGGAAACGGGTTTTCACGCGGGCACCGAAATACGCGCTAAAGAATTCTTCCAGTGTCCATTTCAGATTCGCCATGCTGATGTCTTTGTCGATGGCCAGACCTTCGACTTGGTTAAACATCGGGGTATGGGTCTGGTCATAGTCCGCACGATACACGCGACCCGGGCAGATGATGCGGATCGGGGCGCCGTTGGCCTCCATGCTGCGGATTTGAACCGGGCTGGTGTGCGTACGCAAAACATGCGGCGGGCGGTTATCACCTTCGGCCCGGTGCGTGTAGAAGGTATCCATCTCGGCCCGCGCGGGGTGGTGGCCCGGGATGTTCAGCGCATCAAAATTATACCAATCAGATTCGATCTGCGGGCCTTCGGCCACGGCAAAGCCCATGTCGGCAAAGATCGCGCTGACTTCTTCAGTTACTTGGCTGATCGGGTGTATAGAACCTTCGCGACGATCACGCGCCGGCAGGGTCACGTCCAGCCATTCGCTGCGCAGGCGTTCATCCAAAGCAGCATCAGCCAGCGCGGCCTTTTTCGCGGATAGGGCGCTGTTGATCTCATCCTTCAACGCGTTCAGCGCGGGACCGGCGACTTGGCGTTCTTCTGGGGTCATCTTGCCCAGTTCACGCATTTGCAGGCTGATCTCGCCTTTTTTGCCGACGGCTTGCACACGCAGGTCTTCGATTGCGGCCTCATCGGCGGCATCGGCAATCAGGGAAAGGTATTTGGATTTCAGATCGTCCATGGCGCGCCTCTTACAACTGTCCACGCGGTGCTAGCGAAATGGGGCCACGGTTGCAAGCATCTGCGCAGTGGAAGCACCAACGAAAAAAGGCCACCCAATGGGCGGCCCTTGATCAATTCTTGTTACTCGGCAGCTTAAGCAGCCAGAGCGTCCTTAGCTTTGCCAACGATTGTCGCAAATGCTTCAGGCTCGTTCACTGCAAGATCAGCCAGAACCTTACGGTCGACTTCGATGCCAGCCAGTGTCAGGCCGTTGATGAACTTGGAATAGTTCAGTGTTTCGTCAACCGAACGAACACCTGCGTTGATCCGCTGAATCCACAAAGCGCGGAAGTTGCGCTTGCGATTGTGACGGTCGCGTGTTGCATATTGGTTGGCTTTGTCGACGGCCTGTTTAGCGACTTTGAAAGTCTTTGACCGGCGATCATAATAACCTTTGGCAGCGTCGAGAACTTTTTTGTGACGACGATGTGTGACTGTTCCGCCTTTAACGCGCATATCCTAATTCCCTCTAATTAACGTGCGTAAGGCATCATTGATTTAACGATACCTTCGTCTGCTTTGCACAATGTGGTTGTGCCACGTGCGTTACGAAGGAACTTGTTCGAGCGTTTGATCATGCCGTGCTGTTTACCCGCTTGGGCAGCAACGACACGGCCAGAAGCCGTCGTTTTGAACCGCTTTTTGCAGCTCGATTTTGTCTTCATCTTCGGCATTTCCGTCTCCTCTTTGGGTCGGTCGGAAGCGCGACTCGGCATGCCATACGGGCCGGACGCGCGGGTTGAGACGCGCCGTATAGGACGCATCATTCAAATAGGCAAGGGATTTAGAGCAGATACCGCCCCACGACATCAACAAATACTTCGTCAATCGTCGCAAAGCCGTAAACACCCGGATTTTCCTGCATCGCATAGGCAATACTAACGCCCCCCACCACGACGAACAGAATCGCCACGCGTGGAAAGCGTCGGTCCGAAAACGCGCTGATCAAAGCTGGAATTGCGAAGGCGCAGCACAGCACACCCACAACAAAAATCAGATCATAGTCCATTCAACGCGTTCCCGTTTTATCACAGGCCGCAGCTTAATCCGCTTCGGCTGGGAAAATCAAACGCTCATCACAGGGTGCGACGCGCAGAATGTTTGTTGAACCCGGCGTGTTAAACGGAACGCCTGCGGTGATAACCACCATATCTTCCTTGGTTGCCAGCTCTAGACCAATTGCGGCACGAACAGCCGCGATAACCGCATCCTTAAAGCGATCTACCGGGCCAGTAACGACACAGTTTGTCCCCCAAGACAGGCACAAACGACGCGCTGTCTCAATTTGGTTTGTCATAGCAATGATCGGCACACGTGGACGTTCGCGCGACACCAATAGCGCCGTAGTACCCGACTGTGAAAAACAGCAAATTGCTTTGACGTCTGTCGTCTCTGCAATTTCACGGGCAGCGGAAACGATACCGTCTGCGACTGTTTTACCGTCAGTCTTGCGCGATGCTTCGATCATCTCCGTGTAGGTCGGATCAGATTCGACTTCGCCAGCGACGTTGTTCATCGTTGTGACGGCTTCGATTGGGTAGGCACCCGCCGCAGATTCAGCGGAAAGCATGATCGCGTCAGCGCCTTCGTAAATCGCGTTCGCAACGTCAGATACTTCGGCGCGGGTTGGCATCGGTGATTCAATCATCGACTCGAGCATCTGTGTCGCCACGATAACTGGTTTTGCAGCAGCGCGTGATTTCAAGATCAGTTGCTTTTGAATTGGCGGAACCGCCTGCACAGGCAATTCAACACCCAGATCACCACGCGCGACCATGATACCATCGCTGACCTTTAGGATTTCATCAAATGACTTCACCGCGTTCGGCTTTTCAATCTTCGACAGAATCGCAGCACGGCCCTTTGCAAGCGCACGCGCCTCTTCAACGTCTGCAGCACGCTGCACGAACGAGAGCGCCAACCAGTCAACACCCAACTCACATACGAACTCTAGGTCTTTCCGGTCCTTTTCGGACAAAGCCGCCACGGGCAGCGTAACGTCAGGAACGTTCACGCCCTTACGGTTAGAAATCGTACCGCCGACAACCACTTCACAGTCAGCAAAGTCACGACCACAATCTTTGACGCGTAGCTTAATCTTACCGTCGTTCACCAACAGGTGCGCGCCAGGCTCTAGCGCGTCAAAAATCTCTTTGTGAGGAAGCTTAACACGGTTCACGTCGCCCTCGGCGTCATCCAGATCAAGGCGGAACGCTGCACCTTCAACCAGTTCTTCTTCGCCGTTAGCAAAAACACCGACCCGCAACTTTGGGCCCTGCAAATCTGCAAGAATGGAAATCGGGCTATCCAAGTCTTTTTCGACTTGGCGGATAATCTCGTGACGGACCTTAATTTCTGCGTGATCACCATGCGACATGTTCAAGCGGAACACATCGGCACCGGCCTCGTGTAGCGCGCGGATCATCTCATAGTCATTGGAAGCTGGGCCGAGTGTGGCGACAATCTTTACGTTACGGTGGCGTCTCATGATTTTTCCTTCGTGCGGCTGTGCCGTTAGCGATAACAGGTGGCTTGTTGCCCTTATTGCGCAATTCCAATCCTATCACAACTAGCCTAAATCGGGTGACAAAGGAATGACACCAAAGATGACACACTTTACCTTCGAAACGATCGGCACGGATCGCCCGGGCCGCTGGCTTGTTAGCTGCGATCATGCAACCAACCATGTCCCTGATTGGATCAATAACGGCGACCTTGGGCTTCCCCATGACGACATGCAGCGCCACATCGCATATGATGTCGGTGCCGCTGGGGTGACCCGCCATTTAGCAGAGGCACTGGACAGCCCAGCCATTCTATCAAACTTCTCGCGGCTCGTGATTGATCCCAACCGGGGTGAAGATGACCCGACACTGCTCATGCGTCTTTATGATGGAACCATCATCCCCGCGAACCGTCATGCCGATGTGGTTGAAAAGGAAAAGCGGCTAGAGTATCTTCACCGCCCCTATCACAACGCCTATGCCGAACTGGCGGCGCAAATGCGGGACCCCGTGATCTGCGCGGTCCATAGCTTCACACCGCAACTACGCGGACGGTCAGCGCGGCCTTGGGAAGTTGGCGTGCTTTACGCGCATGATGATCGGCTTGCGAAACCATTCATCGAAGCCTGTATCAATCAAGGTTGGTGCGTTGGAGACAACGAACCCTATTCTGGCCACCTCAAAGGCGACGCTGTCGACCGACATGCGCTACAGCACGGACGGCCAAACGTTCTTATCGAAGTGCGCAACGACCTTATTGCTGAAGAAGCCGGACAAATCCTTTGGGCGCAGCGATTAGCACCTATATTGAAAGAAGTACTCGCCCAGACTGGGCTTTGACGGAGACTATTATGGACGACCAAACTCGCATCGAAATCGAAGCCGCCGCATTCCGCCGCCTACGCCAGCACCTTCTTGAAGATCGGCCCGACGCGCAAAACATCGACATGATGAACCTTGCCGGTTTCTGCCGTAACTGTCTGTCGCGCTGGTACCAAGAAGCAGCTAACGAACGCGGCATCGAAATGGACAAAGAGCAAGGCCGCGAAACGTTCTACGGCATGCCGTTTTCTGAGTGGAAAGCGAAGCACCAGACCGAAGCGAGTGCGGAGGCAAAAGAAGTGTTCAAGAAGTCACATGGGTGACCGATCAAGAGGTAATTTCGCGTCCTATTTGATGTAACATGGGACGCGAAAAGCCACTTCGTGCCAGCAATGCCCGTGGTGAGTAATCGCTGCATTTGCCAACGGCAGGATGTGCGCATCAACTTGAATGGCTCGAGGCGTTAGGAATAACCGCAGTCACCGCACCGTGCCGCGTGAACATTTTGTCCCTATTTAGCCATAGAACTACCAAAAGAACCGCAGCGAGGATCCACGTATCGTAAGGCTGGGCATCCGGCCAGAACGGGTTGTTAAGCTGCCAGTGCAACAGCATTGGCCAAAGAAGGCTACCACGCGAATTGTTGAACAGTGGGGTGACAAGAACCGCCAGCACCACATTGCCGATGAAAAACGGCGTAAAGCTCCAGCCGCTTTGCACGGTGCCGGAAAGGTAAAAGGCTGGCAAATGCCAGATGCCCCAAATTGTTTCAATGATCATCCCAGCCCAGATCGGCGCGACATCCCTTTGCAAGAGCGGTTGCGCAACGCCGCGCCATCCAAACTCTTCGATCGGGCCGAGAAAGAGCATGAGTACTAACAATGCGAACAGCGTACCTATCCCCTCCGGCGGAACAGGTGCAAGCAAGGGACCACCTTTGATCAACGATCCTAGGATGAAAACGAATGGCACCCCGAAAAGAACAAAGACAACCCACCACGGTGAACACCGCCAAAGCCCCAACCGTGATAAAAACAACCTGACACCAGACACTCCACCATAAAACAGCACCAAAACGAAACCCGCTATTGCGGGCCCCCAAGTCGCCAGAAAGAACGCAGGATGTGTGCCAGTGATTTCGCCAAGCATGGCTTCGGCACGATCTGGAAATAGTATCAGGCCACCGGCCAATCCCCACGTGATCGAAAATGTAATGATGACAAAGAGTGCCAGCGCGGATGAAGGCACGTCCTTTGCCGGGCTAGTCGCAACATTGGTCATGCCTGACAATCCTTAAATGAATCAAATCCACTCTAGGGATGGTCACCCAAGACAATCACTCTCTCAATGATCTCGCTCAATTCACGGGGATTTTGCAGTCATCTTACTAATCGATAGCCGTCCATCGACATCAATCAACCGATGGACAGATCGACAATACGGATATCAAACAGCCAACTTACGGCTTTCATCCAGATAGATTTCACGCAAGCGCGCCGCGATTGGGCCGGGTGTGCCGTTGCCTATGGATGCGCCATCAATGTCGACGACGGGCATCACGAATGTGCTGGCCGACGTGATAAATGCTTCGTCAGCTTCTTGCGCTTCGGCAATGGTAAAGCTGCGTTCTTCGACCTTCATCTGTGCTTCGCGAGCAAAACGCAGAACGGCTGCGCGGGTGATCCCGTGCAGGATTTCGCTGCCCAAGTTCCGTGTAATGATCGTGTTGCCTTTGACGATATAGGCGTTGTTTGACGTGCCTTCGGTCACGGCACCATCTTCGACCATCCACGCATCATCAGCGCCTGCGGCTTTGGCCATCATCTTACCCATGGACGGGTACAGCAACTGAACAGTTTTGATGTCACGACGCGCCCAGCGCTGATCCTCAATCGAGATCACTTTGATCCCTTTCTTGGCCGTTGGGTTGTCAGCAAGACCAGGTTTGTTCTGGGTGAACAAAACAACAGTCGGTTTGGTCGTTTCCGGATCAGGGAAGGCAAAGTCGCGGTCATCTGGCGCACCGCGTGTGATTTGAAGATAAATCATGCCTTCCTCAATGCCGTTCAAACGCACCAATTCGCGGTGCACCTCTAGCAAGTCAGGCAGCACGTCAGGGCGCGGCATGTCGAGCTCATCCAATGACCGCTCGAGCCGTTTTGCGTGCCCGTCAAAGTCAATCAGCTTGCCATCCAGAACCGATGTTACCTCGTAAACGCCATCGGCCATCAGGAAACCGCGATCAAAGATCGAAATCTTGGCTTCGTTTTCAGGTAGGTATTCGCCGTTGACGTAAACTGTGCGCATGGTCATCCCCATAATGCGGCGGCAGGAGGGTGCACGCCTTGTTCATCAAAAATAAGTGGTTGATCACGGTCTTCGGCCAATAAGAGCGGGCCGTCAAGGTCCGTAAAGGCCACACCCTGCGCAAGAATGGTAGCAGGTGCCATGGCAAGCGAAGATCCGACCATGCAACCGACCATAACACCGTAACCCTCAGCGATGGCTTGCTCTTTCAATGCGAGCGCTTCGGTCAGGCCACCCGTTTTGTCCAGCTTGATGTTCACCATGTCATATTTGCCCTTTAGCGCAGGCAGGCTACTGCGATCATGGCAGCTTTCGTCCGCGCATACCGGCAAGGGGCGCGCGATTTCCGCTAGCATGTCGTCTTCCCCAGCAGTCAGTGGCTGTTCAACCATTTGTACGCCGAGCCGGATCAGATGGGGCGCAAGGTCAGCATAGACGTCAGCAGTCCAACCTTCGTTTGCATCGACGATAATCCGGGCATCTGGGGCGCCGCGGCGAACCGCCTCTAACCGGGCCATATCGTCGGGCGTACCAAGTTTAATTTTCAGCAACGGACGGTGCGCATTTTTTGCGGCCTGAACCTGCATTGCCTCGGGCGTATCAAGCGACAAAGTATAGGCAGTGATCTCCGGGCCGGGCGCTGGCAGGCCTAACAAGTCCCAAACCCGTTTTCCGGCTTGCTTGGCTGCATGATCCCAATACGCACAGTCCAAAGCATTACGCGCCGCACCCGCTGGCAAAGCATCTTGCAGGTCACCCCACGCGCCAGAAAAGCCGCTGATCTGTTCTGTCACGCTATCCAAGGTTTCGTCGTAGCGCGCATATGGCACGCATTCACCCCAACCAACGGCGCCATCGCCGCTAACCGTGACGGTTAGCACCTCTGCCTGCGTGCGCGAACCACGACTGATCGTGAACACCTGCGCGAGCTGGAATACATCACGCGTCACTTGAATTTTCATCGATATGCCTTTTCTTGGTTAGAACGCGGGCGCGCGATCAAATTTAGCTAAATTTGATCTTATATTGCCGCCAATGCATCGACCAGTCGCCCTGCCCCTTGGCGGAACGTGTCGACCGTTGGAAGGCCCATCCGCTCTTCGATCTCTGCCATATATGCAATCGCTTCGGGCTCAGACATGTGCTGCGTATTCACCGATACGCCCACAACCTGGCAGTCAGGGTTGGCAATACGCGCCATCGAAAGCGCAGTATCACGAAGCGCCTCTAGGCTCGGCAGTGCGTAGTCAGGCAAACCACGCATATGTGTGCGGGTCGGCTCATGCGCGAGCACCAACGCATCGGGCTGCCCACCGTGGATCAGTGCCATTGTCACACCTGAATATGACACGTGAAACAGGCTCCCCTGCCCTTCGATATGATCCCAGTGATCCGGATCGTTATCAGGGGTCAGATACTCCACAGCGCCCGCCATAAAGTCCGCGATCACCGCATCCAATGGAACACCACCACCTGTGATCAAAATGCCGGTCTGCCCGGTCGGACGGAATGTCGACTTCATGCCGCGCTTTTGCATCTCTGCGTCCATTGCGAGGCCAGTGTACATCTTGCCAACCGAACAATCCGTACCAACTGCCAAACACCGTTTGCCAATGCGCTTCTTGCCGTTCGCGATGGGATAGGCAACCGACGGAATACGCACATCAAACAATGTACGCCCATTCACGCGCGCTGCTGCCATCAGATCATTTTCGTCACGAAGCAGATTGTGCAAACCAGATGCGACATCGAAGCCCATTTGTAGCGCCTCTACCAAGACGGCCTTCCAAGCGTCCGAAATTACACCGCCCCGGTTTGCCACACCAATCACAAGAGTTTTAGCACCTGCCGCTTGGGCCTCTGCCAGCGTCATGTCCTTGATGCCGACATCCGCGCCACAGCCCGGCATACGGAATTGTCCAACGGCATTGTCCGGGCGCCAGTCCTTGATGCCCTGCGCGACCTTCGCGGCAAGCTGATCGGGCGCATCGCCCAGAAACAATAGATATGGGGTCTGGATCATGGGAAACTCCGGATTCGAGGAAAACTGCTATCGAGAGAATTACGCGTCATTGCTAGAATAATATCGTTAAGATGACTCTCAGTACGAAATTATACGCAACAATTTTGCATGATATCGCAGTTTAGAACAAATTCTTGCGCTTAAATCGTAGGGTAGATCTTGATCCCCCCATCCAAGAAAAAACCCGGGCGCGAACGCCCGGGCAAGTATTGAAAAACTGACAGGAAGGGTATCAGCCTTTCGAGAACTCAGGATAGGCTTCCATGCCCAGCTCGGACACGTCCAGACCGTTGATCTCAGCCTCTTCAGATACCCGGATACCCATTGTGGATTTCAGGATAATCCAAACGATCAGAGATACGACAAAGACGAAGATACCGATTGCTGCGAAGCCGATGAACTGTGTCACGAAGCTTGTGCCATCTGTGTAAACAGGCACAACCATCGTACCCCAGAAGCCCGCAACGAGGTGGACTGGAATAGCGCCAACAACGTCGTCGATTTTCAGGCTGTCCAGCAATGGAACAACGAAGACAACGATTACGCCACCAACAGCACCAATCCAAAGCGCACCGAACAGCGACGGGTCAAGCGGGCCAGCCGTGATAGAAACCAGACCAGCAAGCGCACCGTTCAGCACCATGGTCAGATCGACCTTTTTGTACATGACTTGTGTCAGGATCAGCGCTGCAACAGCACCGGCAGCGGCAGCCATGTTGGTGTTTGCAAAGATGCGGCCAACGTCAGTGATGTCACCAACAGTACCCGCAGCCAACTGCGAACCACCGTTAAAGCCGAACCAACCCAGCCACAGGATGAATGTACCCAGTGTAGCAAGTGTCAGGTTAGAACCCGGCATTGGGATTGTTTTGCCGTCTTTGTATTTACCGATCCGTGGACCCAGAACAAAGGCACCAGCAAGGGCAGCGAAACCACCAGCAGCGTGAACCAGAGTTGAACCAGCGAAGTCAGAAAAGCCCATTTCAGACAAGAAGCCGCCGCCCCACTGCCAAGATGCTTCGATTGGGTAGATGAAGCCAGTCAGCACAACAACGAAGATCAGGAATGGCCACAGTTTGATGCGCTCAGCCAAAGTACCAGAAACGATCGATGCAGTCGTTGCACAGAACATTAGCTGGAAGAAGAAGTCAGAAGCGACAGATGCGTAATCAAGTGACGCATCAGCAGCAGCCAGCCCTACAGGCTCTAGTGATGTGATCGAGAAGAACGGGCCAAGCCAGCCTTCGACAAGCCATTCACCTGGGTACATAAGGTTGAAACCAACCAACCAGTACATGATGGACGCAATTGAAAACAGCGCGATGTTCTTTGTCAGCTGTGTTGTAACGTTCTTAGAGCGCACAAGACCTGCTTCGAGCATGGCAAAACCGGCAGCCATCCAGAACACCAAAAAGCCGCCCACAAGGAACAGCAAGGTCGTCATCAGATACGGGCCGATTTCATCGAATGTTGGCGCGGCATCCTGTGCCAGCGCAAATGTCGGCATAAGCGCAAGGCCCGCACCAACAAGAAGAGATTTATTCAGTTTCATTAGTCTGTCCCTTAATTCACGCTTAAAGCGCGTCATCGTTTGTCTCGCCGGTGCGCACGCGAAGGGCGCTTTCAACGTCGAGAACGAAAATCTTGCCGTCACCGATTTTCTCGGTCTTGGCTGTGGATGCGATGGTAGAAACCACCTGTTCGGCCATTGAATCTGGCACGACGACCTCGAGTTTAACTTTTGGTACAAAATTCACGGCGTATTCCGCACCACGATAAATTTCAGTGTGGCCGGACTGCGAGCCGAAGCCCTTGATTTCAGACACCATCATGCCGCGCACGCCCACGGTGGTCAGCGCCTCGCGGACCTCCTCGAGTTTAAACGGCTTAATTGTTGCAATGATGAGTTTCACGTTCTTCCCCTTGCAAATTCATATGCAAAGCGCTCTTGGCAGCGCTCGCTTGCAAAGAGACAGAAACCGCGTGTCGCCCATGCGAGCAAGGCTCTGGGGGTATCAGATCGCCCCAAAAGCAGGCACGATTGCACAATTTTTGCACAAACGGACATAACTGCCTAATTTTTTAGCGGCATAAAAACACCGAGCCCGCGACTCATCGCGCTCTACATTTGTGAAAGCCCCCGTTATGGTAGAAAAAAATCGGACAAACAGTCGGTCGAGCAGAACATGAGTGGAAACGGTAATAAACGGACACCTTTGGTGGCCGAGAAGCGCTACCCGACGAATGGGCCAGCGAAAAAGAAGCCTGCGCCCAATAAAGCGCCGCGCAAAAAACCAGCGGCGCGACGCAAGGCCACGCCAAAGCGCAACAAGCCACGCGGTATACTCGGCTGGATCCTATTTCCGTTCCAATGGGCGCTTCGGATTATCTGGGCGGTTAGCTGGCGGCTTGGCCTTGTTGTCGGGCTGATCATTGCCGGTTTCTCGTTCTACTTTGCTTCACAAATGCCCCCAGTCGGTGACCTCATTGATGGTCGCACGCGTGGTTCGGTGACGATGACCGACTTTCGTGGAGAGGTCTTTGCATGGCGCGGCGATCAATTCGGCGGCATGATTACCGTGGAAACTATCTCGGACCATCTGAAAAACGCCGTTGTGGCCACCGAGGACAAGCGGTTCTATCGCCACTTTGGTATTTCTCCCCGCGGTATTGCATCTGCTGTACGCATCAACCTGCGAGAAAACCGCGGCCCGTTATCGGGCCACGGCGGGTCAACTATTACGCAGCAAACCGCGAAACTGCTTTGCCTTGGCGTGCCATTTGACCCGAACAAATGGGATTCCGAGGCCGAATACGAAAACGACTGCCGTCAAGGTTCGCTTTGGCGCAAAGCCCGCGAGGCTGTTTTCGCTGTCGGCATGGAGATCGCATATACAAAAGACGAAATCCTGACGATCTATTTGAACCGCGCCTACCTTGGCGCCGGCGCACGTGGGTTTGAGGCAGCATCGCATCGCTACTTCGACATCCCAGCTATGGCGCTCAGCCCCGCAGAATCCGCGATGCTCGCCGGTCTTTTAACGGCACCTTCTACACTGGCACCGACAAGCAACCTTCAGCGGTCACAAAACCGCGCGGCTGTCGTTGTGGGCCTCATGGAAGAACAAGGTTACCTGACAAAGGCACAAGCTGACGACGCCCGTGCGAACCCGGCAACACTGTCAGAAACCGCACGTGCAAACGCCGCCACCTTCTTTGCTGACTGGATTATGCGAAGCGGCCCAGAATCGTTCACCCGAAACACGACGGAAGACGTATTCATCCGCACGACACTCGACCCCGAAATCCAAACCGCCGCCGAAGAAGCAATGCTAAGCGTCTTTGAAACCGAAGTCCGCGCAGGGTCCGAAGCACAAGCAGCCATCGTGGTCATGTCTGCCGACGGCGCAGTCCGCGCCATGGTCGGCGGAAGAAACATCGGCGACACCGGTGCATTCAACCGCGCCACGCAAGCGAACCGACAGACCGGGTCTGCGTTCAAGCCCTTCATTTTCGCTGCTGCGTTGGATTTGGGCATGTCGCCCTACACCATGATTGACGATGAACGCACCTGCTGGAAACGTCGTGGTGCGGGCGATTGGTGCCCCGAAAACTATGATCGCGAATTCAAAGGCCCGGTCACTTTGATCCAAGCCCTCGCAGAAAGCCGTAACATTCCGGCCATCGTTTTGTCAGAGGATGTTGGCCGCGAATTGGTGCGCAATGTTGCGAACGGTTTTGGCCTGAACGGCGACTTGGCCGCAGGCCCTGCGCTGGCGCTAGGCGTATCGGAAAGCACCTTATTAGACATGACTGGCGCATATGCCGGCATCTTGAACGGCGGATCACAGGTTACGCCTTATGGGCTGGTTGATCTGCGGATTCGTGGCGACAATGACTCTTTGATGGATTCACAAGGTGCAGGCATTGGCGAACGAATTATTCGCCAAGAAGCCGCACGTCAGCTCACCTGGATGATGACCAAAGTCGTTGAAGAAGGGACCGGGCGTCGCGCACATATCGACGGATGGGAAATCGCTGGGAAATCTGGCACAACCCAAGGTGCGCGCGATGCATGGTTCATTGCCTTCACCGGCGACTATGTAACGGGCGTATGGATGGGCTATGATGACAACCGTCCGCTTAGCGGTGTGACGGGTGGGGGACTGCCCGCTACAATCTGGCGCGAGACGATGACCCGTGTTCTTGCGAACAAAACGCCGACGCCACTGCCCATGCTCATCCCAGAGCGGCCAGCACAGTCCGGGATTCTGCATAGCGAAGGCGGTGAGGTGTTGGATCAAGACATCTTGAACTTGCTCGATTCGATCATCGGGAACTAATGTCTCGACCTCATGTCCGGCGGCACCCTATGCAAGGCCGGACATGCCAGAATCAGTATTCGCCCTGTTCACACCGCTCATAGCGGAAGGCATATCCGTTCCACACCATGATGATACCATCGGTTTCCGCGTCGTTCATCAAGATGGATCGTTCGGTCCAAGTCTGCCCCGCACCAGAACATTCCATCTGATAGATCGTGGCGTCCATGTCATTGATATCTACAGGATTCGTCATGCGGCATTCCATCTCGACACCATGAAAGATGCCGTCCGCGATCTTTAGGGTGCCGCCATCGACGCCAACAAGCGCGCATTCGGAATGTGCTGTTTGCTTATAAAGCCCGTCATATGGGCCGGCAAAAACAAGCGATGGAACCACGATTGCAATGGCGCACGAAAAGGTAGACAAATGTTTCATGACGTTGATATTTGCGATAAATCGCCATATTGATCAATCATTTATATTACCCATGCGCCTTCGCGAAAAATAACAACAGATAACCAGTTACCGACACCACGTTTTTCTATAGGTTGCACAGTAGGTTTGCGATGCAAGGAAAAGACCAACCAATGCCATCATATCCGACAGGGCGCTCGCAGTTGCGTGCCGCCAGAAAAGAAAGTCGTACGCTCTATTGGTCCGTCGCAATATTTAGCTTCTTTGTGAACTTACTAATGCTGACCGGGCCGCTTTATATGCTGAACGTGTATGACCGCGTTCTAAGTTCGCGATCCTTTGAAACGCTGATCGCGCTATCTGCACTGGTCGCATTCCTTTATGGTATGATGGGCATTCTTGATTACGTCCGTGGCCGCGTGATGGGCAGGATCGGCGCACGGTTTCAGGCGCGCCTTGATCGCCCTGTCTTTGCTGCGGTTATGCGCGCCACGACACTGGCCCGCGCCCCACGCGAAGCAGCCACTGGCTTGCGCGATCTAGAATCGGTTCAACGGCTTATCACCTCACCCGCCCTGATGGCCCTGTTTGACCTTCCTTGGGCACCCTTGTTTTTCTTCGGTATCTTCATCTTCCATCCCGCGTTGGGAATACTCGCCATCTGTGGCGCAGTCGTTCTGATCATCGTCGCGGTCGCGAACCAAATCACGAGCCGTAAACCGCTCGAAACTGCGAACTCGACACGTTTTGCAGCGGATCAGCTTGGCACACAAATCCGGTCCGAAAGCGAAATGGTACATTCACTTGGCATGCGCGGCGCAGCCTTTGATCGCTGGCAGCTGGCCCGTGGGAAATCTTTGGATGCTACGATCTCGGCGGCGGATGCCTCTGGCACGTTTACCGCGATGACGAAGACATTCCGTCTATTTTTGCAGTCAGCGATGCTGGGTCTTGGTGCTTACTTGGTGCTTATGAACGAACTGTCGCCCGGTGCGATGATTGCGGGTTCCATTTTGCTTGGTCGTGGGCTTGCCCCGATTGAAATGATCGTCGGTCAGTGGGCCGTGTTCCAACGTGGCCGCGAAGGCTGGGCAAACCTAGGCGTGTTGCTAAGCGCAGTCCCACCAGACACAGAGCGTACAGAACTGCCCAAGCCAAAGGCTGCGCTGCGCGTCGAACAGGTAACCGTCGTGCCACCGGGTGAAAAACTGCCAGCCCTTCGCGCTGTTAGCTTTGAGGTACAGCCCGGTCAGGCCGTCGGCGTGATCGGCACCTCTGGCGCGGGTAAATCGACACTGGCAAGGGTTTTGACCGGCGTTTGGCAGCCCGCATCAGGCAATGTGCGTCTGGACGGTGCTTCGCTTGAACAATACGACCCTGACATCTTGGGCCAATACATCGGCTATCTACCACAGCGCGTGCAGCTGTTCGAAGGCACCATCAAAGAAAACATCGCACGCATGTCGATGCAGCCAGACGATGCCGCCGTCGTTAAAGCCGCGCAAAAGGCTGCAGCGCACGAAATGATTTTGCGACTGCCGGACGGTTACGACACACGCGTGTCAGCAACCGGCGGGCGCCTTTCAGGCGGGCAAATTCAGCGGATCGGACTTGCGCGTGCGCTATATGGCGACCCGGTTGTTCTTGTGCTTGATGAACCCAACTCGAACCTCGACAACGAAGGTTCGGTCGCTTTGAACCGCGCGATCAAGGCACTCAAATCCGAAGGAAACGTCATCTTTATTATGGCCCACCGCCCTGCTGCGATCCAAGAATGCGATACACTTTTGGTCATCGAAAACGGCACGCGCCGCGCCTTTGGTCCAAAGGATGCCGTCATGGCGGAACTGGTCAAGAACCACGGTGAAATCCAACGCGCAAGCGGTAAAGCCGGGGGTGTCGCATGAGCGATCAAAGTCAAAAACGCTGGTCCGCGAAACGACACTTGGGCGTCGGGATTTTAACGCTTCTTATTCTTGTCGGGGGCTTTGGGACTTGGGCGATCATCGCGCAAATTACTGGTGCTGTTATTACAAGCGGCCAGATTGAGGTCGACCGCAATCGCCAAGTCGTTCAACACCCTGATGGTGGTGTGGTGTCCGAAATTCTTGTTGAAGAAGGTGACACTGTTAACGCTGGCGATCTGCTGATCCGCCTTGATGCCACGATCCTGAAATCAGAGCTTGCCGTCGTCGAAGGGCAGCTATTCGAAATCCTTGCGCGCCGCGCCCGCCTAGAGGCCGAGCGCGACGACAGCGATACCCTTACCTTTTCACCGACCCTAACCGAGGTCGGCACCCCAGAGGTCATGGAGCTTATCGAAGGGCAAACGCGCCTGTTCGAGGCCCGCCGCGAGTCTAACGAAGGTGCAGTTGAACAGCTTACCCAGCAACGCGCCCAAATCGCGAGCCAAATCGACGGTATCAAAGCTCAGCAAACCGCCCTTACCACACAGCGCGATCTGATCGCCCAAGAACTGCAAGATCAGCAAAGCTTGCTCGACCGCGGCCTTGCGCAGGCAAGCCGTGTTTTGGCCCTGCAACGCGAAGAAGCGAGCCTTCTGGGTACAATGGGCGAACTAACCGCCCAAGCCGCCCAAGCCGCAGAGCGCACGACTGAAATCGACCTTCAGATCCTAAGCTTGGCCACCACCCGCCGCGAGGAAGCGATCACGCGCATTCGTGACCTTCAGTATAATCAGCTAGAGCTCGCCGAACGGCGACGTACGCTGGTACGCCAGCTTGATCGGCTGGATATTCGTGCACCCGTGTCTGGCGTCGTTTACGGCATGCAAGTGTTCGCACCGCAGTCGGTTATACGCCCTGCTGATCCAGTCCTGTTCCTAATCCCACAGGACCGCCCGCTGGTCATCGCGACGCAGGTTAATGTTCAAGATGTCGACCAGATTTATGTTGGCCAAGAAGTAACCCTGCGGTTTTCTGCCTTTGATCGCAATCGCACCCCAGAACTGAACGGCAAGGTCACACTTGTGTCAGCGGATGCGTTCCAGAACGAGAATTCCGGGCTGTCATTCTACCGCGCCGAAGTTCAGCTGAACGATGGCGAAATCAACCGCCTGCCTGCTGACATGACACTGATCCCGGGTATGCCCGTCGAAGCATTCATGCGTACGGCTGACCGTAGCCCAATGGCCTATCTGCTAAAACCGCTCGCTGATTATTTCGCCAAGGCGTTCCGCGAGTCATGATTGCACCCTGTCGTTTTGCCCGCTAGCGTTCGGGCAAAATGACAGGAGATTCCCATGAGCGCGATTGAAACCAAACTGGCCGAACTGGGCGTCACTCTACCGGATGCGCCCGCCCCGGCAGCGAACTATGTCCCCTATGTGGTTATTGGCGATTTGGTCCATGTATCCGGCCAGATCTCGGCCAATGCTGACGGGCTGATTATCGGAAAACTGGGTCAGGACACTGACGCCGAAGCAGGCGCTGCCGCAGCACAAACATGCGCGGTCAACCTGCTCGCTCAACTCAAAGCAGCCTGTGGCGGCGATATCGACCAGCTCGTGCGCGTCGTTAAGCTGGTAGGCTTTGTGAACTCGACCCCAGAATTTACGGACCAACCGAAGGTAATCAACGGCGCTTCTGACTTTATGGTTGCGGCGCTCGGCGATGCAGGACGCCACGCGCGGTCTGCGGTAAGCGCCGCGAGCCTGCCATTTGGCGTTGCTGTTGAAATCGAAGCGATTTTTCAGATCAAATGACCTTGCCGCCGTCTTTCTTTGCTCGCCCGATCACGCACCGCGCCCTACATAACCGCGCTGCGGGGCGGGTGGAAAATAGCCTTGCCTCTATCCAAGCTGCCGTCGATGCAGGTTATGGCATCGAAATTGACGTACAGCTAAGCCGCGATGATCAAGCAATGGTTTTTCACGACAACCTGCTTGATCGCTTAACCGCGGAAACTGGCCCTGTCCGGGCACGCACAAGCAAAGAACTGGGCGCCATAAAGTTAACTGGTGACGTTGGAACCATTCCAACACTAACGCAAGTTCTGGAAACTATCGGTGGCCGCGTGCCTTTGCTGATCGAAATCAAGGATCAAGACGGCGCGATGGGTCCAAATGTCGGCCCCCTCGAACGGGCCACTGCCGATGCGCTGACAGACTATTCCGGCGAGGTTGCGGTCATGTCGTTCAATCCGCACAGCGTCGCCGTGATGGCGCAGATTGCCCCGAATATCCCGCGCGGGATCACAACATCAAGCTATGAGGCGCAGTTCTGGCCCGAAGTCCCGGATAAAACCCGCGCCGTTTTACGAGAGATCCCGGACTATGACCGTACCGGGGCCTGCTTTATCAGCCACGAAGCTGCCGACTTGGATCGTCCGCGCGTTGCGGAACTGAAATCCCAAGGCGCACAGGTGCTTTGTTGGACAATCCGTTCGCCCGCAGCCGAGGCAAAAGCGCGCGAGATCGCCGAAAATGTGACCTTTGAAGGCTACCTCGCTTGACGAAGCGCAGATCGCACCCAAGTCTGATGATATGACAGACACCCCAATCGAAGTCGCCGCTCACCCCAGCCTTGCGGACATTCACCCAGCCGACTGGGATGACTGCGCGTGCCCAGAGGCAACAGACGGTCGCCCCTATGATCCGTTCACGACATATCGGTTTCTAAAGGCGCTTGAAGACAGCGGGTCCGTTGGTGGTGCTAGTGGCTGGCAGCCACGCTATTTGACCGTACGCCAAAACGGCCAAATGATCGCCGCAGCACCGCTTTATGCAAAGGGGCACAGTCAGGGCGAATACATCTTTGATCACAACTGGGCGCATGCCTATGAAAACGCGGGCGGGCGATATTACCCCAAGCTCCAAATCGCAGTACCTTTTACCCCGGCCACAGGACGCAGGTTTCTGACAAGACCGGGATATGAGGTGATCGGAATGTCCGCCCTGATCCAAGGCGCGATCCAGATCGCCGCAGACAACGAAATCTCATCCGTCCACGCCACCTTTTGCACAGAGGCAGAAGCAATCGCGGGCGCGGAAATGGGGCTGCTTGCCCGCATTGGCCAGCAATTCCACTGGGTCAACGACGGCTATAAAGACTTCGATGCATTCCTTGCCACGCTATCCAGTCGCAAGCGCAAGAACATCCGCAAAGAACGCGCACAGGCCCAAAGCTTTGGCGGAGATATCATTACCCTGACAGGCGATGATATTCAGCCCGAACATTGGGATGCCTTTTGGCAGTTTTACCAAGACACGGGCAATCGCAAATGGGGCACCCCGTATCTGACGCGGAATTTCTTTGACTGCGCTCAAGAAACCCTTCGCGACGATATGATGATGGTGCTGGCGGTGCGCGACGGCCGCGCCGTGGCTGGGGCGCTGAATTTTATCGGGCGCGAAACGCTTTACGGGCGCTATTGGGGCTGTATCGAACACCACCCCTGCCTTCACTTTGAACTTTGTTATTATCAGGCAATAGAATTCGCCATCACCCACGGCCTGTCGCGGGTCGAGGCGGGTGCACAAGGCGAACACAAACTGGCGCGGGGATATCTACCCGTCACCACCCATTCGCTGCATTGGTTCGGCGATCCAGGCTTTCGAGATGCGGTCGCGCGCTATCTTGATGCCGAACGTGACGCCATCGACCACGAAATCGAAGTTCTGACCAGCTATGGTCCATTCCGCAAAACCAACCGTGAGGAACAGCAATGACTGACACATTGACCGAAGCCGAACGCAACGAATTGATCACCCCGCTTCTGGAAAACGGATGGGGGTTTGTGAGCGGCCGCGACGCGATTGAAAAAACCTATACGTTTTCCAACTTCATCGACGCCTTCGGCTTTATGACTCGTGCGGCGATCTGGGCCGAAAAATGGAACCATCACCCCGAATGGTCCAATATCTATAAAACCGTCTACGTCACGTTGACCACGCATGACGCAGGTGGTCTATCGGCCCTCGACGCCAAACTTGGCGCAAAATTGGATAAACTCGCAGGGGGCTGACTTGGATAAGCTGCTGAATACCGTCATCTGGAATGGCAAAACTATTGGGGATCTGCTGACGCTCGAATTCCTCGCGTCTATTTTTGGCAATGTCATCGCGGCATTATTCATCATTATCGCGGGCTTTGTCATTGGTGGTTGGCTGCGCAAGCGCCTGACACGACTGGGCGAAACGAACACCCACCTCGATATCACGCTGTTCAACTTCTTGGGCAATATCGCGCGCTATATCGCTGTTGGCTTTGCATTCCTGTTCGTACTGAACACCTTTGGAGTTGAGACAACATCATTTGTTGCTGTTATCGGTGCCGCCGGTTTGGCAATCGGTTTGGCCTTGCAAGGCACGCTGTCGAACGTCGCAGCCGGTGTGATGATCGTGTTTTTCCGCCCCGTCAAAATTGGCGACTTTGTCGAAGTCTCTGGCCAGATGGGTACCGTCAAAGACATCACCCTGAATTTCATTGAACTGGCATCACCCGCGAACGTGCAAATCATCATTCCCAACGCGCAGGTTTGGGGCAACACGATCGTGAACTACTCCACGTTCCCGACACGCCGGGCCGAATGGACATTTGGCGTGGGATACGGTGCCAACCTTAAGAATGTAGAACAAGTCATCCGTGACACGATCCTTGCCGATCCACGTGCAAAAGCTGAGCCTGCGCCATTCATTCAAGTGAATAATCTGGGCGAAAGCTCAGTCGATTTTCTGGTACGTGTTTGGTGCGACAGCGGTGACTTTTTCCAGTTTCAGGCGGATATGAAACGACAAGTCAAAGAGGCGTTAGATCAAGCAGGGATCGATATCCCATTCCCGACACGGACACTGATCCAGTCCAAAGCCTAACGAAAAAGGGCGGTGCAATCAGCACCGCCCTTTTTGATTTATTAAATTGCTTCAAGCAATGTTTCACCAGCCGAGATTTCACACTCGCCGGGGTTGGCTTCAGCGTTTAGAACTTTGACTACGCCGTTTTCAACCAGCATTGAATAACGCTTGGACCGGTTCACGAAACCAACAGGTGCCGCGCTAAAGTTCATGCCGATGGCCGTGGTAAACGCACTTTCGGCGTCGGCCAACATTGTGATGCCAGCGTCAATTGCACCAGTCGCATCGCCCCATGCCTTCATGACAAATGGATCGTTGACCGAAATGCAGATGATTTCATCAACGCCTTTGGCCTTAAAATCGTCATGCGTAATCATAAAGCTTGGTACGTGCGCAGTTGAACATGTCCCAGTGTATGCCCCTGGCAAGCCAAAGATCACCACTTTGCGGTTCTCAAGCTTATCTGCGAGCACCACTTGTGCTGGCCCGTCGTCGCCCATCTGAAGCAAGGTCGCGCCCGGAAGTGTATCACCTGTTTTGATAGTCATTATTATAGCCCCTTCGTGTTTGTATCTTTTGATGACTCACATATAGATGTTCCTGAAACAAGAGGGTGAACCCCAAGGAGATAAGTATGGCTCACGTCGTCATTGTCGGTGCAGGTCAGGCAGGCGCATCCCTTGCCGCGAAACTTCGCAGCGAAGGCTTTGATGGTGACGTTACGCTTATCGGAGCAGAAAAGGTACCACCTTATCAGCGCCCCCCCCTTTCAAAGGCTTATTTACTTGGGGAAATGGCCGAAGAACGGCTGTATCTACGCCCCGAAGAATTCTATGCCGATCACAACATAACCCTGCGCCTAAATACACGCGTGGTTGCAGTTGATAGCCAGAACAAAACCATCACGCTATCTGACGAAGAAGTCATCTCTTACGATGATCTCGCACTGACAGTCGGCGCACATCCGCGCATTTTGCCTGCCGCTGCTGGTGGGATGCTCGATGGCGTGTACGCGATGCGCGACCTAAGCGATGCAGATGCGATGGCACCGGCGTTTGTTGCCGACAAACATGTTCTTATTATTGGCGGTGGCTACATCGGGTTAGAAGCCGCTGCAGTAGCCGCAAAGCGCGGGCTAAAGGTTACTCTGATCGAAATGGCCGACCGAATTCTACAGCGCGTCGCGGCCCCAGAGACATCAGACTATTTCCGCGAGCTTCACCGCGCGCATGGCGTTGATATCCGCGAAGGCGTCGGTCTTGATCGATTGCTGGGCGACGACCACGTCACGGGTGCGTTGCTGACCGATGGCACCGAATTAGCGATCGACTTTGCCGTGGTTGGTGTTGGGATCACCCCAGCCACGATCCTTGCTGAAAGCGCGGGTATCGCCGTCGATAACGGCATCACCACTGACAACCACGGGCGCACGTCTGACCCGCATATCTGGGCGGCAGGTGATTGCGCATCTTGTTTGTTTAAGGGCGACCGCATCCGTCTTGAAAGCGTAGGCAACGCCATTGATCAGGCAGAGGCCGTCGCACGCAACATCATGGGGCGCGACGAAGAATATACGCCGAAGCCATGGTTCTGGTCTGATCAATACGACTGCAAGCTGCAAATCGCCGGGCTGAATATTGGTTATACCGATGTTTATATCCGCAAAGGGGACGCGCCCGGTGTGCAGTCCAACTGGTATTACAAAGGCGACGAACTGCTTGCCGTCGACGCGATGAACGACCCACGCAATTACATGATCGGCAAGCGCCTAATCGAAGCTGGCCGCAGCCCTGCCCCAGCGGCGATCACCGACCCGGCCACCGATATGAAGGCACTGTTAAAACCGTGAGGATCATCGGAGGCACCCATCGTGGAACCGCCTTGGCCGCTGTCGGCAAAGGCGACGCAGGTGCGCATCTGCGCCCCACGACCGACCGCGTGCGCGAAAGCCTGTTCAACGTTCTGCTAGGTGGCCGGTTTGGCAATCCCATCGCGGACATGAACGTGTTGGATTTATTCGCGGGCACCGGTGCGCTTGGGCTTGAAGCCCTGTCGCGTGGCGCAGCTCATGTGACCTTTGTCGATAGCGGGCGGGTCGCGCAAAAGCTGATCCGCGAAAACATCGCCAAACTGCGGCGACAGTCCGACACGACGTTGATTAGCAGTGACGCATCGCGCCTTCCCCAAGGCGACCCCTGCGCGTTAGTTTTCCTTGATCCACCCTACGGCCAAGGTTTGGGCGCAAAGGCGCTTGGCGCGGCCAAGGCCGCAGGCTGGATCGCCCCTGATGCGCTGATCGTGTGGGAAGAAAGCACCGCCCAAATCGCACCACCCGGTTTTACGACGCTCGACCAACGCCGCTATGGCGATACTTGGGTCACATTCTTGAAGGCTATTTCATGACTCCTAAACTTGTTATTTTCGACTGCGACGGCGTTCTAGTGGACACCGAACCAATGACGGACCGCATATTGTCCGCAAACCTAACGCGATACGGCCAGCCTATCACCCCACAAGAGGTTCACTTGCTGTTCGCCGGCGGCACGATGGAAGCGGTCGGCGTTGAGGCAACCCGCAGAGGCGCGAAGTTGCCCGACAACTGGCTAGATGACATTTATGCCGAAGTCTTTGCTGGGTTGCGCAAAGGGACGCCTGTCGTTGCCGGTGTATTGGACCTAATCCATGCGCTTGATCGCGCAGGCATTAAGCGAGCGATCGCGTCCAACGGGCCGATTCCGAAAATGGAAATCAGCCTGACGCCAAGCGGCCTTTTCGATCTGTTCGATGGGCGCATCTATTCCGGCCACGACCACGGACCAAAGCCCAAACCAGATATGCTGCTACAAATCGTGAAAGATATGGGCGTCACGCCACAAGACGCTGTAATGATCGACGATATGCCCGCTGGGTTCTTAGCTGCAAAAGCAGCAGGAATGCCCTGTTTTGGCTATGTTGCGGAAGGTGACGCTGCACGTATCGGCGACACTGGCGCAACGCCCGTAACCCACATGGATCAAGTCCAGCAAGCGCTTGGGCTATAACCTAAAAGACCTGCCCCGTGCCTAACACCTCGGCCGGGGCGACCCACCAATCCATCTGTGACACTTGGACGATCCGCGCGACATGGCGTGCCGTCGCCATATCCTTGACCAAACCATAGCAGGTGGCACCCGAACCGGACATGCCCGCGACACTCACCCCGGGCAAAGAATCCAGCTTGGCGATGACTTCACCAATCTCAGGCGCGATCTTTTCGGCAGCGGCCTGCATATCGTTTCTTTGCACCTTTAGCCAATTTACGAACGCATCATAATCGGCACCATCAGGCAACGGTGTCATAGGCGCGCCATTCTTATCTGTCATGGTGTTGAAAACCTGCCCCGTCGGGACATCGACCCTTGGCCGCACCAAAACGATTGCACATGGCGGTAGTTGCGGCACAGGGGCAAGCACATCACCAATCCCCGACATCCGTGTCGGGTCGGGTGCACGCAAACAAACAGGCACGTCAGCGCCCAATGCGACCACCTCTGGTGCACTGGCAGGCAGCGGATCAACGCCCCATAGCTCTGCCAGCATGGCAAGCGTCACAGCAGCGTCCGACGACCCGCTTCCGATGCCAGCAGCATGCGGAAGGTGTTTTTCAAGCGTGAGAAGTGCGCCGTTGGTGACCCCACGGGCTTGGCGTAACGCATCTGCCGCGCGCATCATCAGATTGCGTTCGTCAACTGGCACACCAGTCGAAAACGGTCCGTTCACCGTAATGCGCATATCCGGCGCAATCGTCGCAGTAAGCTGATCTGCAACACCGGCAAACACAACAAGGCTATCAAGCAAGTGATACCCGTCATCCCGTTGTCCTGTCACATGTAAGGTCAGATTAACCTTTGCAGGTGCTATCGCCTTAATGGTCGCCACTGGCCACCCGTATCGGCGCAACGCCTTCGTCAAGCAGTACAAGATCCAGTCCACGATCTAGCTTATCGCGTATCCGCGATGCGTTAGCTTCTTGCGGATCAAATGACAGCGCACGCTGCCATTGAAAACGCGCCTCGATCTCGCGACCGACGGCCCAATACACATCGCCAAGGTGATCATTCACGACGGCGTCTACTGGCTCTAGCTCAGCCGCGCTTTCAAGCAGCGCTACTGCTTCATCATAGCGACCAAGTTGGAACAACACCCAGCCAAGGCTATCAATAATCGCACCATTATCGGGGCGCGCGGCAGCGGCTGTTTCCAGCATACCCAATGCCTCGTCCAGCTTTTCACCGCGCTCGACCAACGAATAACCAAGGTAATTCAAGATCTGCGGATGGTCTGGCTGCAAAGCAAGGGCTTCGCGAAAATCTGCTTCGGCTGCAGGCCAGTTATCCGTCTTATGCTCGCAAATTCCGCGTGTGTAATAGACAAACCATTTCGCCGGATCATCATCAGAATATAGCTCTATCGCACGCGAATACGCTTTGGCGGCTTCGCCATAGCGGCCAGCCTGACGCAATGTATCGCCTTGATTGGCAAACACCTGCGGTAGCTCTGCATGACTGCGTGCAAGCGCGTCTAGCACTTCGATAGCGGCGTCAATGCGGCCACCAGAACGCAAGACTTCGGCGCGTCCCAGCTCGGCGGCATGGAATGCAGGATCATCGCGCGGGACGCTGGTGTAAGCCGCATTTGAAAGGTCATACTGGCCCAGGTCTTCTAACAGGCCCGCGGTCATCAATGTCGCGATGGTATTCTCTGGCCACAAGTAATTTGCTGCCCGCGCGTACATCAACGTGTAGGCGCTCGGTGCTTCGCTTTGGATGGCACCTGCAGTGATGTGATAGATTTCGGCCATACCCTGTTCAGGGGTCGTAACCGCGTTATAGGCAACGGATTCACCCGCCGCTAATCTATCGCGCAATTTGGCAAGACCCGGATCAAGCTGTGCACCAAAAATCCCATCCATGATAGCAACCGCATCGTCGTTGCGGCCCAGCTGGCTTAGGATTTGAGCGTGCGCGATCCCGCTTTGACGGTTGTACCGCATGCCACCGGGGATACGAGAGGCAAACATCGCCTCAGCGCCTTCAAAGTCACCAACCGACGCCAGCGCATAGGCTTTATGCGTGACACCATAGACGGTCATACCTTCGGTCTCGATCACACGATCAAAACCCCCGCTCGCCTTGGTCATGTCACCATTACCAAGATGGGCCCATGCTTGCGCAACACCATCAATCAATGGGCTAACCGTGCGGCCCTGTTCCAGTGCTTGGAAAATACCATCCCAGTTCTCGGCTTTCACATCCGCGATCTGCAGAACCAAATGCGCCACTTGGCTGTTAAAGCCCTGATCCACGATTGCCTGCGCAATCGCAATAGCCTGATCCATCTGACCAAGCGCCACATAGGATGTCATCGCCCGATCAAGCAAATAAGGGTTCGTTGGGTCGCCAAGCAGCCCCTCGGTCAGGTACCGCGCGCCAATTTCAAAATCATGTTCGTGAATAGCTTGCCGCCCTGCAAGGTACGCACCCGCGTTTGGATCGGCTAGTAGAGCAGACCCAGAAGACAACAGACATGAAACAACAATAGTAGTGAGTGAGCGTTTAAGCACGATTTAAACAGGCCTTCCGGATAGCTTTGATATCAACCTAAAGACACTATGGCAGTCATGCAAACACGACCTCGTGATGACGGCAGGATGTTGCGGCGGGTCTGGCTAAGGTCATAAAATGGCACAAGAAGACAGGCCCGAAAGCCCGCCAACTCGCCCTGCCAAGACTGCTCCGGTACGCCTATTATGTTGGCGCTTCACGTTGAAGACGACACTAAGCGATGAAGTGATTCGCAGTCAATAGAGTGATTCGCGAATCGGCGTTAACTTACCGGTGCGTAAGTTCGGCAATATGGATCAACAGGCACAGGACTGACCAAAAACGGTGTATCTGGCGGCATGCCGCTTTCCTCAATCCACTGCCCGTTCACGCAAAAGTCCTGTGCATAGTTACCAAGGTTGAAGCCAAACCCCGGATTACCGCAGTCATTCGCGTTCCCGTTCGCGTTCCACGCCTGCGTCACGCCTAAACCCAGTTCCCCCGGTGTCGCGAACACAGCGCGGCCCGGGTCATAGCGTAACATCCAACTTGCGCCGTCTAGGCGCGTTGCCATGTCCCACTTTCCCAACAAAGAACCTGCCTGATAGCCCGCGATTTTGAAGCGCGTCACGTCGGCCTCGGTCACCATGGGCTGGGTCAGCGCCACGTCCGGGATCGTCATCTGACCGGTCATTGTATAGTCATTCGCGCCGATCCAACAAAAATAGAAATCAGCAGCATTCGCCTGCGTCGTTGCCAGCGACAATATGACGGCACCAGCGCGGATCACTTGGCGTTCTCGCGCATGACATGACCCGCAAGATACAGTGACCCGCAGATCAAAATGCGGGCATTTGGTGCTGTCGCTTTGATCGTGGTGATAGCATCCGTCACACTATCAGCCACCGATGCTGGCATCCCGACGTCCGTGGCGGCCTTTGCCGTATCTTTGGCAGGGATCGTGTTAGCCTCACCGGGGATCGACACCGCTGTCAGCGTGTCCGCCACCTCAGACAGCGGCGCAAGATAGCCGCCGATATCTTTGGTGTTCAGCATACCGCATATCAAATGGGTCGGCCGTTTGGGTTGCTGGCGCAATGTCTCAGCAAGCGCGCGACCAGCGGCGGGGTTATGACCACCGTCCAGCCACAGCTCTGCTGGTGCGGCAAGATCAACAAGCGCGCCTTTGGTCAGACGCTCCATCCGAGCAGGCCAATAGGCGCGGGTCACGGCGGCTTCACAGGCGGCTTCGTCTTTGCCTAGCAGGCGCAGGGTCGCAATCGCAGCACCTGCGTTCATGATCTGATGTGGCCCAGGTAAATTCGGCAGCGGCAAATCAAGCAACCCGCGCTCGTCCTGATAAATCAGCCGTTCATGCTCTGCACTGACGTGCCACTGCTGACCGTAAGCATAAAGAGGCGCACCAAGACGGGCGGCGATGCTTTCGATCACGTCCAAGCTTTCGTCATGTTGCGGGCCAACGACACAGGGAACGCCGCGTTTGATGATCCCAGCCTTTTCACCAGCGATCTGCGCCAGCGTATCACCCAGAAACTGCTGATGGTCCAAATCCACGGGCGTAATCACTGTTACCGCCGGCTTATCGATCACATTCGTCGCATCCAGACGCCCGCCCAATCCAACCTCGAGCAACGTATAGTCGGCAGGCGTTTCAGCGAACGCCAGCAAACCAGCAACGGTGGTGATTTCAAAATAGGTAATCGAGTCAGACCCATTGACCTGATAGCAACGGTCTAAGACTTCGGTCAGCGCCTCTTCCGTGATCAGCTCACCAGCGAGCCTGATACGTTCGTGAAACCGCGCCAAATGCGGTGAGGTGTAAGCATGCACCTTGGCATTACCCGCCTCTAACCCTGCGCGGATCATGGCTTGGGTCGATCCCTTGCCGTTCGTACCTGCTAAATGGATGACAGGCGGCAAACGGTTTTGGGGATTGTCCAGTTTTTTAAGCAAGGTCCAAACGCGGTCCAAGGTCAGGTCGATGACCTTGGGATGCAAGGCCATCATCCTTTCAAGGATCACATCAGACGACGCTGTCACTTTGCGTCTTTCGCAGGTGTTTCTTTTGGTGCTTCTTCAACCGCTTCGGCAACGATTTCGGGCGCAGGCAAGTCACCTTTGATCGGGGCTTCAAGCCCCATCAGCATCCGCAGAATAGTGGTCAGCTCATCCTTAAGATCGGTACGCTTTGTCACGCGGTCCAGCATACCGTGGTCCAACAGGTATTCAGCACGCTGGAACCCTTCGGGCAGCTTTTCACCAATCGTCTGCTCAATCACGCGGGCACCGGCAAAACCGATCAGCGCGTTGGGTTCAGCAATCTGCACGTCGCCCAGCATCGCATAGGACGCAGTCACACCACCGGTTGTTGGGTGGGTCAGCACGACGACGTAAGGCAGGCCTGCTTCTTTGAGCATCTGAACCGCAATCGTGGTGCGCGGCATTTGCATAAGGCCAAGAATGCCTTCTTGCATACGTGCGCCACCTGCGGCGGAAAACAGGATCAGCGGACGGCCCAGCGCAATTGCGCGTTCAGCAGCGGCAACAATCGCGTTGCCGACGTACATCGACATCGACCCGCCCATAAAGGAAAAGTCCTGAACAGCGACAACAACAGGCGTACGGCCCATTTCGCCCTCGGCGACCAGCATTGCATCTTTTTCGCCGGTCTTCTTACGGGCTTCTTTGATGCGGTCTGTGTATTTCTTCTGATCACGGAAATGCAGCGGGTCAGCGACTGGCTCTGGCACAGCAACTTCAACGAACACGCCGCCATCAAAGATTGACATTAGACGTTCACGCGCCGAAATCGCCATGTGGTGATCGCAATTCGTACATACGTTCAGATTGTCGGCCAGTTCGCGGTGGAACAACATGGTTCCGCACTCGGGACACTTGGTCCAAAGGTTTTCAGGCACCTCACGGCGCGAAAAAAGCGAGTTGATCGTCGGACGGACGTAGTTGGTGATCCAGTTCATTGGCGCGCCTTTTGCATTAACGCCTTTCAGATATGACGAGGCGTCACGAAATGCAATCAGTGGTGAACCTTGCCGTGCACAAAACAGCAAAGCGCCTGCTGTGCGTCACCGCCGAATCGCAAGCCGTGCTGCCAGCCACATCACAAGGAGCGATAGCATCTGACCTGCGATTTGCAGCAATATAAACGGCGTCACTAACGCGCTTATCCCATCGCTGTATGTCGCCGGGTCTTCGTATGGGAATAGGAACAAGGCAACACCCGTGCCCGACCAGCCGCTGATCCCATACAACAATATCGCGAAGGCGTTGTTTGCCAAATGCAGCCCAACCGCCGCCCCCAAATTACCGCTTCGCGCAGTTAAGTCCGCGCAGGCAACCCCCAGCATCGTCGCCCAAAGTGCCCACATGAACCCTTCGGCGGCACCGTTGCCGTTCCAGTAATGAAGCACCCCGAACATGACCGAAGGCACGCCCATCCAAACCCATCGCTTATCTGACAGGCAGGCAAATTGTTGCTGAAGATACCCGCGAAACAGCATTTCCTCGGTGCCAACCTGCACCAACAACGCCAGCAACGTCACGGGAATCAGCAAGAGCCACGCCGCCAAGGGGCGCGGCATTTGTGCAGAACTTAGGTCGTACCAAGGCGGCAACAGCTCTTGTGCCAGTAAAACAAGTACAACAACCCAAGTCGCAGCCACCATATCGCGCCAAGCCGCATCAGCCGGTCCGATCAATGACCAAAACCCGCGCCCATGCACAAGGTTCAGCAACATCACGAGGCCAAGTGCACCAATTCCAAAAGTAAAGAACTGCGCTAAGGTCCCAAAGGCCGAAGTCCCTTCAATATATGCTTCTCGGGCACCTGAGCCTGACAAAAAGGTCAGCATAATGTCGGGGGCCAATCCGAAAATGACTTCGAACCCAAACACAACGAGGCCCACCCGCCAAAGCTGCGGCTCGCGCGCTGCGACGCTAACAAAGCTGTGATGCGGGGCGTAAGGATCAGACATAGTGGACATTAGGCCGCGCAGCTGCTGGCCCGCAAGCGCAGTTCTAACTTGCGTCACCCCCGTCCAACTTTTAGACCAACAGCATCAGTTCCCGGGAGACAAGCCAATGCTTAAAGGCAAAGCCGACAAGACAAACCTACCTAGCCGCCACGTCACCGTAGGCCCAAGCCGTGCACCGCACCGCTCTTATCTATACGCAATGGGTCTGGACGAAGACGATATTGCACAGCCATTTGTTGGCGTCGCGACCTGCTGGAACGAAGCTGCTCCTTGTAACATTTCGCTGAACCGTCAGGCCCAAGCTGTAAAGCTTGGTGTTAAAGCGGCGAATGGTACGCCCCGTGAATTCACAACCATTACCGTCACCGATGGTATCGCGATGGGCCACGAAGGCATGCGCGCATCGCTGGCATCACGCGAAGCAATCGCTGACTCCGTTGAACTGACGATGCGCGGTCACTGCTATGACGCGCTGGTCGGACTTGCGGGTTGTGACAAATCACTGCCTGGCATGATGATGTCGATGATCCGCCTGAACGTGCCATCCGTCTTTATCTACGGTGGTTCGATCCTTCCGGGCCGGTTGAATGGCAAAGACCTAACAGTTCAAGACGTCTTCGAGGCCGTAGGCCAGCACCAAGCAGGCAACATGTCTGATGCAGAACTCGAAGTGCTGGAACGCGTTGCGTGCCCTTCTGCGGGTGCTTGCGGTGGTCAGTTCACGGCCAACACCATGGCATGTGTTTCCGAGGCAATCGGCCTTGCGCTCATGAATTCATCCGGCGCCCCTGCACCATATGAATCGCGCGACCAATACAGCGTCGCTTCTGGTGAAGCGGTCATGAACCTGATCGAAAAGAACATCCGCGCCCGCGATATCGTAACGCGCAAATCGCTCGAAAACGCAGCGCGCGTTGTGGCCTGTACAGGCGGATCAACAAACGCAGGTCTTCACCTGCCCGCGATGGCGGCCGAGGCTGGCATCGACTTTGACCTGTTCGACGTTTGCGACATCTTCCGCGATACGCCGTATTTCGTAGATCTGAAACCGGGCGGTCAATACGTTGCCAAAGACCTTTACGAAGCAGGCGGCGTTCCTGTCGTAATGAAGGAACTGCGCAAAGCCGGCCTGATCCACGAAGACTGCATGACAGCATCCGGCCGTACAATCGGCGAAGAACTGGACATGATCAAAGGCGAAGCTGACAATAAAGTCATCTACTCTGTTGAAAACCCGATCACTAAAACCGGTGGTGTTGTTGGCCTGAAAGGCAACGTTGCCCCCGAAGGAGCGATCGTAAAAGTTGCCGGAATGGATGAAGAACAACAGGTCTTTACCGGCCCAGCACGCGTGTTCGAATGCGAAGAAGACACATTCGAGGCCGTCAAAGCCCGCCAATATAAAGAAGGTGAAGTTCTGGTTATTCGCAACGAAGGCCCATCAGGTGGCCCAGGCATGCGCGAAATGCTGGCAACAACCGCTGCACTGTCTGGCCAAGGCATGGGCAAAAAAGTCGCGCTGATCACCGACGGTCGTTTCTCTGGTGCGACACGCGGTTTCTGCGTGGGTCACGTTGGCCCAGAGGCCGCGCACGGCGGGCCAATTGCTTTGCTTGAAGACGGCGACATGATCACCATCAACGCGATCACAGGCGAGCTGTCGGTAGACCTGACTGATGAGGTTCTGGCCGAACGCAAAGCGAAATGGAAAGGGCCAAAGGAAACGATCTACGCTTCTGGCGCGCTTTGGAAATACGCGCAGTTGGTCGGTTCGACGCGTCTTGGTGCGGTAACACATCCCGGTGCGAAAAAAGAAAAACACATCTACATGGATCTTTAATCCAATGTTTCGTGTAATTGCGAGTGTGGCGGTGGCCTTGGCGATGATCGCCTGCACGACGACCGCCCCAACGCAAAAGGCAGTTGCGCTTATGGGCGGTGATATCATCGCCCGCGCCCCTGCTGGGTATTGTTTTGACGGCACAGCAAGCAACCCGCGCAAGGGCTTTGCAGTCATTGCGCCTTGTGCGGCACTTGGCGTCTCCGAGGCCGCACCAAACACCCGAGCAATCGCCACCATCCAAGTTGGCGATAAGGGCTCTGGTACAGTCACCGGCTCTGAAACCCAGATGCGTGATTTTCTCCAGTCAGACGCTGGCGCAGTTTTGCTAAGCAGCGTGGGCAACAGCGACACCATCACTGGCGTTACAGCACAGGCCGGGACTGGCATTGTCACCGTAAAGTTCCGCGATTCAGCGCCGCACGGCATGGCCAGGCTTCAAAACAGTGAATGGCGGGCCTTTACCGACGTTGACGGTCGACTGGTAACCATTGCGCTACGTGGACAGGCCAATTCGCCGCTGACCAATAACACCGGGAACTGGTTGCTGAATGCGATCGCTGCGGGCATTAAACCTGCAGGCTCGGTCGCAACCACGCAATCGTCTGATTCCTAACCAGTTTCATGCTAGGGTAGGCCTGTAAGGAAAGGCAGCGCATATGGCGATCAATCCAAACGGGATGCTTGGGCGGTTGATGCAGCGTGTCTCACTCACGCGCTGGAACAGGGCGGCCCGCAACGCGCCTAATGCAGAGTTGGCAACACTGCGAGCGAACCGCCAACATGCCCGACAGCTTTTGGTTCCTCTCCAAGAACTCAGCTATATTGCCGAAAACCGGCTTGCCCTTCCTCGCATTGGCACGAATACGTTTCAGCGGCCGGCAGGAACGGATTGGTCTTGGCGTCCAATGGCATGGCGCGCCGGGATCGCAAAACGTGGCCTTGCCCCTGCCCTGAACAAAGACAAAATCGGTGACGAGGTCGCGATTTTTCATGACTGCCAGCAGCAGGAATTATCACTGACGCAATACAGAAATCTACGCAGGGACGATCTTGCCGCATATGGGCTGGCGCTCGAGGTCTACCATTTTGATGGCAGCTTTCTGTCGCTTGTGGTTGATCTACCCACCGCCGCCTGTGAGGGACTGAAAAAGCGGCACGTGCTGCAGCTTGCCGCTGTGATCGAACGCGAAGTTCCGATTAATATCTATGCGCGGCTGAATGTGAAAAATGGGCCTAATACCGAGCAAATCTTGCTGACCTTGCCTGCTGATGAACCTGATACGATGGCAGAATTCGACCTTGCCTACACGCAACTAAACGAAGCACGTACCGAAAAAATATGGATCGACTTGCTGTTTGAAAATCCAAACATGAACAAGATCACGATCCGCGACTTAAACATCTGCCGCTATCCACGCGCGGAAATCTGATTGCTGGGAAAGGGACTGTTATGACAACCTACACGCTGACCAAAACCCGGCTGGTCGCTGGCATATGGGAAGGCTCCCTTACGGGTGCAGGCACTGAACAACCGGACCTACGGGTCACCCATCATGGAGAACCGGTTGAAGGGCTGCGTACGGATTATGACGCGGCTGAAAAAAAGTGGCGCGTCGAGTTCCCTGTGCCTGCCCACCTCATTAGTGATGGCGTCCAGACGTTTGTGATTAGTGACGACCAAGGCAATACGCTAGACAGCTTTTCCTTGTTGTCCGGCGAAGCATTAGCCGAGGACATCCGCGCCGAAGTGGATTTACTGCGCAGTGAATTGGACATGCTAAAACAAGCATTTCGTCATCATTGCAGTAACGGTTAAACGTAAACAGATGGCGGTTTTCACCGCCATCTGCATCTCCCCCGATCGTTCGCTCAGAGGCTTGGGAACGCTGATCAAATGATCAGTTGAAGTTGTAGATCACCGAAACGCCCAGTGTGTTCACACCTTCGGACAGGTCAGCATCTGTTTCGCTGTTGAACGAGGTTGTGTAACCTGTACGCAGCGACAGAGTTTCTGTCATTGCGACGTTCAGTGCCAGTTCGTTGACCAGTGTTGTCGCTGTTTCCGAATAGATCACATCGGTATCGTTCGTGATATAAGTCGCGTCAGACAGGCTCTTGAACACGTTAGATGACACAGAAGCAGCTGCTTCGGAAACGTCTTCCATGTTCACACGCTTTGCTGTGCGGTAACCTGGACCAGCTTGTACAGACCACTGAACGTCAGCCGCGTTGTAAATACGGTAACCAAGACCAGCACCCACAAAGACGTCCTGTGTAAAGTCGCCGTCAGTGTCAGCCATGTTGTCAAAACCAGCTTCCAATTTACCGAACGCAAACAGAGTGTCTGTCAGGTCACGACGGTAGTCGATACCAGCAAGCAAAGTGTCTTCTGTTTTGACGCCATCAGTTTCGCCGTAAGCAAGGCTTGCTGTCAGGTCGATACCGTTCAGGCCGTCATATGTGCCGTAACGCAGGCCAAGACCGATGTCGGTTGTTGTGCCGTCGTCATCTTTCACAGATGTACCACGAAGCGCGACCGAACCATAAGCACCAAGCTCACGACCTTCGTTGCCGAAACGGCCAAGATCCCGCTCACGGTCATCTTCGATTGCTTCTTCCAGATCATCAACCGCGTCAACAGAAGCGTCTTGGTTGCTGAAAGCAGTTGTTTGCGCAGCACCAGCTGTTGCGACGAAGCCGCTGATTACAGCGATGATAAATACGTTGTTTGTCATGGGTCTATCCTCTCCCAAGAAGGTGACCCGTCCGGTTCAAGGAACGGGAGCATCTCTGCTGAGCGGATATCTAGCGGCAGCCCGTCAATAAGGAAAATTCAAAATAATTATGCTTATCATGATTATTGCTTACTCATGATCGTGAGGCTCCCCGAGCACCTCAACCTCGTGATCCTCACTAATGTCACGTAGCTGGGCCAGCACTGCCTCGCCATCAGCTTCGGCGACATTGGTAACACGGTGCAAAGCCTGCTCTGCCATTTTGCGGATTTCTGGATCCATATCGTCGCGCCACACGGCCCAAACTGGATAGGGGAAGCGCGGCGCATCAGGGACCAAGAACAACTGCCCGGCATCAATGTACTTTTTGACATAGCGCGCCGGCAGATATGCCGCGCCCTGCCGATTGACGATAAATTCCGCCGCCATCGCGCCCAACGAAAAGGTAAGTCCGGGGTTCGTTAGCTCTGGCAAGGCTTGCGCATGCGCACCCACAAATTCAGGCCCCCAATCGACAAAGACATAGCGCCCGCCCAAATCCATGGTCGGATTTTTCCATGACGCCACCATCACCAATTCTTCTTCTAATACCTGTTCGGCCACCAACCCCGGACGCAGCTGTGGCATGTAAAGCAGTCCGACGTGCATGATCCCTTCAATCAAAAACCGAGTAAGCCGATCCGGCATCCCTAGTTCAGCGCGAATATTCAGGTCTGGCATTGTTTCTCTTAGCCCGTCGATCCAGCGAAACCCCATGCGCGGCCATAACGAATACTGTGCACCGATTGTCAGACTGCGGGTAAACCCTTCGGGGATGGCGACTTGCTGACGGGCTTCTTCCCAAACGCGGATAATCGACAACGCATAGCGTTCAAATTCGCGTCCGGCGTTGGTCAGCTCTGCCCCTGCCTTTGAACGGGTGAACATCGGCTTACCAAGTGTATCCTCGAGCCGCTGGATACGCAACGAAACCGCAGATTGCGTCACATATAGACGATCCGACGCAGACACGAACGATCCTGTCGCTGCGACCTCTAGGAAGGTTTTGAGCAAGGTAATATCCATCGGCGCCATCCATATCGCTTATTTATCTTAACAGCATTCATATTTGGTCTTGCTCGCGAAACAACCGATGAAATTTCGCGGAACGGATATATCTTACGCCACGTACAGGATGACGTGCGCGTCAGCTTCAGTCATGATTTGCCCAAATGGGAGGCACGCAATGACCGATTATCCACATCTTCTCGCTCCGCTTGATCTGGGCTTTACGACACTTAAGAACCGCGTGCTGATGGGGTCGATGCACACCGGCCTTGAGGAAACGAAAGACTGGAACCGCGTCGCGGAATTCTATGCAGCGCGTGCGCGTGGTGACGTAGGCCTTATGGTGACTGGCGGCATGGCCCCTAACCCCGAAGGCGGCGTTTTTCCCGGCGCAGCTGGGCTGTACACGGACGAAGACATCGAAAACCACCGCATCGTAACCGACCGTGTCCATGACGCTGGCGGCAAGATCGCAATGCAAATCCTACACGCTGGCCGCTATGCCTATAGCCCCAAATGCGTGGCCCCTTCGGCAATCAAATCGCCGATCTCTCCGTTCCCGCCGACCGAACTGGACGCGGAAGGAATTGAAAAACAGATCAGCGACATGGTCACCGCCGCCACCCGCGCCCAAGAGGCCGGCTATGATGGTGTCGAAGTCATGGGGTCCGAAGGGTACTTCCTGAACCAATTCTTGGTCACCCACACCAACAAACGCACCGACGAATGGGGCGGATCGTATGAAAACCGTATGCGTCTTCCCGTCGAAGTCGTCCGTCGCGTCCGCGAGGCCGTTGGCCCAGACTTTATCCTGATTTACCGCCTATCCATGATCGACCTCGTGCCAAACGGGTCCACATGGGAAGAAGTCGTTCAGCTTGCCAAAGCAGTTGAAGCCGCAGGTGCCACGATCCTGAACACTGGTATCGGCTGGCACGAGGCCCGCATTCCAACGATCGCAACATCGGTCCCGCGCCGCGCCTTCACTTGGGTCACCAAAAAGCTGATGGGCGAGGTTCAAATCCCAATCATCACTTCCAACCGTATCAACATGCCTGACGTTGGTGAATCTGTTCTTGCCGATGGCTGCGCCGACATGGTCAGCATGGCCCGTCCGTTCCTTGCCGACCCTGATTTCGTTGCCAAGGCAGCCGCTGGAAGACCCGCTGAAATCGCACCATGCATCGCATGTAACCAAGCCTGCCTTGACCACACATTCAGCGGCAAACTGACGTCCTGCCTTGTGAACCCGCGCGCATGTCACGAAACTGAACTGGTCATCGAACCAACCGCCAGCCCCAAGAAAATTGCGGTCGTGGGCGCCGGTCCTGCGGGGCTATCTGCCGCCCTAACCGCAGCAGATCGCGGGCATATAGTGACTATTTTTGACAAATCCACAGAACTTGGAGGCCAGCTAAACATGGCAAAACAAGTCCCCGGAAAGGAAGAATTCTGGGGTCTGGTGGATTACTTCCGCACAATGGTCGAAAAATCGAACATTTCGTTGAAGCTGGGCACCGCCGCCACACCCGAAACGCTTGCTGATTTCGACGAAACCATCATCGCAACAGGCGTTGCCCCCCGCGATCCGTCCATTCCGGGCCAAGATGGTCCAAATGTCCTGTCTTATATCGACGTTCTGCGCGGCAAAGCCGAGGTCGGTGAACGCGTCGCGATCATCGGCGCTGGCGGCATCGGCTTTGACGTCGCAGAATACCTCGTGACCGACGAAAGTCCGACGGAAAACCTACAAGAATGGCTCGAAGAATGGGGCGTCGGCGACCCCGAGAAAACACCCGGCGGATTGCGGGCCGAAGGCCCACAGCCGGAACCCGCAACGCGCCAAGTTACTCTGTTACAACGCAAATCTGAAAAGCTCGGAAAACGACTAGGTAAGACAACGGGGTGGATTCACCGCGCTGGTTTGCAGATGAAAAATGTCGAAATGGTTGGCGGCGTAAACTACGAAAAAATCGACGCCGAAGGCCTGCATGTGACGCGTGGTGAAACGCATGAGGACCCGCAGGTCATCGCAGCTGACACCATCGTTCTCTGCGCCGGACAAGTACCGGAACGCAGCTTGGCAGATCAATTGATCGCGCTTGGTCGCACGGTCCATGTGATTGGCGGCGCCGATGTCGCAGCCGAGCTTGACGCGAAACGGGCAATCAATCAGGGCACGAGACTTGCTGCGTCCCTGTAACCAATGAGCGAAAAACAGCTTCAAACAAGCGATTAACCTGACATAACAGCTCGGATACCCCGGATTTGTCAGGCATTGGTCCCATTCCTGCCTGATTTCCCTCGCTATAACGACGGGGGAAATTAGAAGTTTAGGAACACTCATGGATCGTCTGACGGAAATGGAAGCCTTTGCCACGGTTGTTGACCAAGGTGGCTTCACAGACGCAGCCAAGAAGATGGGGATTTCGAAATCCGCCGTTTCTAAACACGTTTCATCGCTTGAGGCCCGCCTTGGCGCGCGCCTTCTCAACCGCACAACGCGCCGCGTTAGCCCAACCGAAATTGGTCTTGCTTATTATGACCGCGCCCGTCGCGTTCTGAATGACGCAGGCGAGGCTGATGCGCTGGTCACCTCAATGCAGTCTGCGCCCTCTGGGTTGTTGCGGATTAGCGTCGCCACCGACTTTGGGGTTAATCACCTGTCCCCTGTCCTTGGAAAGTTCCTTGGCGAATTCCCTGACATTACAGTGAACATGGTGCTGAATAACCGCTACGTCGAACTGATCTCTGAAGGTTTCGACATGGCCGTTCGTATCGGTGAACTCGAAGACAGCACCCTACGCGCCCGCAAGCTGACGGAAACAACCCGCCGAATGATCGCAAGCCCTGCGTATTTTGAACAATACGGTCGCCCAGAAAAGATCGATGATCTGAACGACCACAAATTGCTGCACTATTCCAACCAAGCGAATTCCGCAGTTTGGAAACTGACCGCGCCATCTGGCGAAAAAAGGCAGGTTCGTACTGCTGGATGGTTGACCGTGAATGACGGCCAGTCGCTATTAAACGCTTGTATTGGTGGGCTTGGCATCGCTTACTTGCCATCTTTCTTATACGCAGATGCAATGCGCACAGGCCTTGTCGAAGAGGCGATTCCTGACCTGCCTGTCGAAACGCAAGGGATCTATGCTGTGTACCCACCGGGTCGCTTTACCCAACCCAAGGTACGCGCATTTATCGACTTCTTAGCCCATGCATTTGCCGACAAAGGCCCGAACGACTGGTAAAAATGCCAAGGTTTTATCACGCCAGTTAAGGCCGCTTTAACATTATGGCGCGTATTGTCGACCTCCTATAGTTGGGGGTCGCCGATGGAAAAACTAATGCGTTATTTGGAGCCACGAAGTGTTCCGGCTCTCATTGCGCGCTTTGTCATCGCAATTGCACTCATTGCCCTTAGCAATATGTCCTTTGCACGCCTGCACGGCCCACACGACTACAACGATCCCCTTTATCACATAAAACATGCTATTTTTGTCGGCGGACCGTTTGCGCTGTTCGCACTATTCATCATGATGTTTCAGGTGCGTCTTCAGCGAAGACTATCAATCCTATCGCGCAAGGACAGCCTGACCGGGCTGAACAACCGTCGAACATTCCTAGAATGCGCCAGTCGTCGCCGTGAGGATCGCACCGATGGCGCACTTCTTTTGCTTGATGCCGATCATTTTAAACGCATTAACGATTCTTACGGACACCAAGCAGGCGACATTTGCCTGCAAAGTATTGCTGAAACTCTTCGTCGCAACGTCCGGCGCGATGATGTTGTGGGTCGCATTGGCGGTGAGGAATTCGCGATCTTTCTATGCGACACTACACTAGAGCAGGCACAAATTATCGGTGAACGCCTTACAAAACCAATTTCATTCCATCCCACAGATCAAAGCACCGAAGCGCATCTAAGCGTGACGCTTTCAATTGGCGCTGCTGTAAACAGCCCTGACCTTTCGCTGAACACCATGCTCGCGAATGCGGATCAGGCGCTTTATCGCGCCAAGGCCGAGGGCCGTGCGCGAATGGTTGTCTGGAGTGATCAGCTTTTGACGCACTAGGCTGTTATTGGTTGGTTGACGTGATGATAACCTCAACGCGCCGGTTTTCTTCGCGGCCTTCTTCCGTCAGGTTCGAAGCGATTGGCGAAAGATATCCCATCCCCTCGGCCGCGAGCTGAGCACGATTAACGCCATATTCGGACACGAGCCTTTCGAGTACCGAGCCTGCCCGCCGTTTTGACAACACGATATTTGCATCCAAGCTGCCAGACGCATCGGTGTGCCCGACAAGCGCGACGTTGCGATCCGGAAAATCGGCCAAGTAATCAGCCAAAGCTTGAAGTGATACAAAGCTTTCGTCCGCTAACTGCGACGACCCCGTTTCAAACGACAAATCTGGCAGGACAGCGCGGCCGACCTCGTCCAGTTGGTCCCGTAGAGGCACGATCCCTTCACTTCCCGTTGCACGCAAGGCTGGGCTTGCCGCCACCGTCAGTGGCGGCGCATCTTCGACTGCCGTTCCTACATGGGTGACTTGCACGAAACCTGCCTGCGCGGTCCGGCTCACGAATAAGCTTAGGTATTCAGGGCCATTTGCACCTATTCGCTTTGCGGCAAGGAACCGAAAATCCCCGATATTGATCTGCATTTGCGGCGGCGGCAGCGTCTCTGTTCCAAAGCGGAAATCAAATCCGCCGCATGCTTCGGTTTGGCATTCGAAAATGATCCGGTAGCGATCATTAAGCAGTTGTTCACGCAAGGGACGCAACAGCTGCAAGGTCGTCAGAGCCTGCGCATCAATGCGCCACGCCTGCTGCGTCAGCTGCCCTTCGACCTGTTCAACGGGCAACACGCCGTCTGCCCAGATATCGATCGGCATTGCGTAGCTATCAAGTACACTAATTTGCTCAAGCTGGAGATTGGCGTTACTGGGAAAGCTAAGCGTATCGGCGATAGCTGCCGTTGCACCAAAAATAATTGCGCCTGCCAAGGCAATAGAGCGGCAAAATCGCATGGTCGTTAAGGCAGTTGTGCAGCCGCTCAAATGGTTACTCCGGCAAAATCCGATAGTGGTATTGTCCCACATGGGTCATGCCAAGGGAAGCATATAGGGCGTTCGCACCTTCGTTTTCCCGCGTCGTGACCAGCGTCAGATATGTGGCGCCCTGCGCTTGCGCCCAGTTTGCGGCGGCCCGTGTCAGATCACGGGCAAGCCCCATGCGCCGATGCGTTGCTGCCACTTCTAGCGCGTGGATCATGGCACAATCCGCTGCGATCGCGACATATACGCTTCCGGCTGGGTTTTCGTCGACGCGCCCCAAAACCGTGGCTTTGGGAAAGCGTGCCCTGTCCATCACGGCAATCCGCCCGGGACCAACCCCGCCAGCGGCCCAAATCTCGGCCTGAATTGCGAGTGGCGGCCAGACTTCCATCGTCCGTTCTACATCGACATCGCCAGCAATCTTGTCGACTTTGGCCGCATACATATTCACCGGATCCTTGATCACATAACCACGGGCGGCAAGCATTTCATCAAGCTTTTCTTCGCCCTCGCGGATCATGAACAGCGGGCGCTGCCCACCGTCAATCATGGCGTCTTCTGCGATTTTGATATCGTCATCTTTGTATGGCAATTCGGCAGTTGCCGCATTCACCCTGCTGCTGTTGCTGTCATCAAGCCGTACCGTCCAAGGGCCAAGTGCCTGTTTAACTGCTGCTGGCCAAGTCCCATCGATCACCGCATATAGTTTTTTGGCCGTCGGAAAACTCATACATCAAATACCTTTTTTAACCCCTCCAGCGCGGCATCCAGTCGGTCTGCATCCTGCCCACGCAAGACAAGGTTTGTACCATACACCCCTTCCTTTTGGAACGGATAAGACCCAACAGAAATATCACTGTGTTCTTTTGCAAACGCCGCCAAGGGTGCCGCGACATCGCCTTCGCCTTTCATTAATGGCAGCGTACGCGACTGCAATGGAGCCCCACCAACGAGACTAGGCAGTACAGAAGCGACCATCGCTTGAAAGACGGACGGCACACCGGCCATCACATATACATTGTGCAAAGTGAAACCTGGCGCAACACTGACTGGGTTATCGATAAGCGCCGCACCATCTGGAATTCGCGCCATCCGAAGCCGGGCGTCATTCAGTTCCTTGCCCGACGCATCATAGTGTGCCTGAAGCAAGGCACGCGCGTCGTCGCGAATGTCGATTGGCGTATCGAAAGCCGCAGCGATGCAGTCGGCAGTGATGTCATCATGTGTCGGCCCAATGCCGCCGCTCGTGAACACGTGATCATACCCATCTGACAGCGACCGGACCGCCTTGATGATCGCATCTCGATCATCGCTCACGACCCTTACTTCGCGCAAATCAATCCCTGCCTGCGTCAACTGCCCAGCGAGGAAATGCATATTCGCATCACGCGTCCGTCCCGAGAGTATTTCGTCCCCAATGACGAGCATAGCAGCAGTTGGGTTTGGCATGGTGTTTCTCCTATCGTGGTCAGCTGGTTATAGGCCGAGCAAAGCGATTTGCCACGTGCCAGTCTTCGTCCACCAAAGAAAATCCAATTTACGGACAATTGAGTTAGATCAACACGCTGCCAAAGGGTTCCTGACACGATGACAGGGAAAGGACAGCCCTTGCCCGATAATGTTGTGTTCAGGATGAAAGACGTGACCAAGGTCTACGACACTGGTGAGGTGAAGGTATATGCCTTGGCCGGCGTTGACCTTGAACTGTACACGGGCGAGCTGTCAGTACTGCTTGGCCCCTCTGGCAGCGGCAAGTCGACTTTGTTGAACATTTTGGGTGGCCTAGACCACGCAACAACCGGTCGCGTTTGGTTCCGCGATCTTGAACTAACGGACCTCGGGGATCGTGCGCTAACACGTTATCGGCGCGACCACGTGGGGTTTGTGTTCCAATTTTACAATCTGGTTCCCAGCTTGACCGCACGCGAAAATGTTCAGCTGGTCACAGATGTTGCGCATAATCCGATGAACCCCGCCGAAGCGTTGGAACTCGTTGGTCTTGGGCATCGGCTTGATCACTTTCCGGCTGAAATGTCGGGTGGTGAACAACAACGTGTCGCCATTGCACGCGCGATTGCCAAGCGCCCTGAAATCCTTTTGTGTGACGAACCAACCGGTGCGTTGGACAGCACGACTGGCGTTCAAGTGCTTGAGACACTGCGCAATATCAACGAACGCTTTGGCACGACCACGGTGGTGATCACTCATAACGCCGATATTCAGCGCATGGCCCACCGCGTCATTCGGTTTCAGGATGGCCGTATCAACGATGTGACTGTCAACGAGACCCAGTTGGCCCCGTCCGAGATCGTGTGGTGACCATGATACATGTGCTCGATAAAAAGCTGCTGCGTGATTTTCGACGTCTGTGGGTGCAGGTCATTGCCATCGCCCTTGTGCTCGGCTGTGGGGTCGCCATTTTGCTTGCCTCATTCGGCATGTATCGCGCTTTGGGTGATACGCGAACGGCGTACTATGAACGTAATCGCTTTGCCGATGTGTTTGTTGATGCCCGTCGCGTTCCAGACACCCTATTACCAGAGCTTGCCGCAATTGAGGGCATCGCTGCACTAGAGGCCCGCATTTCGGGCTCCGCCATTCTTGATATTCCCGGATACTCAAAATCCGCGGTTGGGCGCATCCTGTCCCTGCCGGAATCTGGCGATCATATTCTCAATGCACCCATTCTACGGTCCGGCAGCTATCCACAGCGGACCGCCTCTGATCAAGTTCTGGTGAATGAACCCTTTGCCGTGGCGCACAGCTTTCGTACAGGCGATCAGTTCTACGCCAACCTGAATGGCACGAAACGCCTGCTGACGATTTCAGGCACCGTGCTGTCGCCGGAATTCATTTACACAATCGGCCCCGGTGGCATGATGCCCGACAATGAAACCTTTGGGATTATCTGGATGCCAAAGCGGGCCGTTGCCGCCGCATTTGATAAGACTGGCGCGTTTAACGACCTAAGCGTCAAGCTGATCCCGGGCGCGCGCACCCAAGAAGTCATCGACGCCATTGATACACTGCTGGACCCTTATGGCGGGTTGGGCGCGTACGACCGGACGCGGCACCAATCAGACAGTTTTGTTAATGCCGAAATCACGCAATTGCGCAGCATGTCGACGGTTCTACCGCCCATTTTCTTTGGGATATCTGCATTTCTTGTCAGCATGGTCATGGGGCGTATCGTTGCCCTAGAGCGCAGTGAAATCGGGCTTTTGAAAGCCATCGGTTACTCTGATCTTGAAATTTCACTCCACTATCAGATGCTGGCGGGGCTTGTGGCCTTAACGGGTATTGCTATTGGCTGGGTGGCAGGCACATGGCTGGCACGAATGTTGTCGCTGAGTTACGCTGAATTCTTTCACTTTCCGTTTTTGATTTTCCGGGTCTCGCCCAGCACCTATGCCATATCGGGGCTTCTTGCGCTGGTGACGACGGCATTGGGTGCGGCACGATCAGCCCTAAGTGCGGCACGCCTTGCCCCTGCTGTAGCGATGCAACCACCGGCACCGCCCCGGTTTAAACGGTCTTTCATTGATCGTCTGCTAGATCACCTCCGATTGGCCCAAACGACCACGATGATCCTGCGTAGTTTCATCAGGTGGCCAGTGCGCAGTGCGTTGACCGCACTGGGGCTATCTTGTGCCGTCGCCTCGGTTGTCGCCGCGCTATACATCAATGACGCATTGGACGAGATCGTAGACAGCGCATTCTACCAATCGAACCGTCAGGACGCGATGCTGCTATTCGCCCAAGACATACCAGAATCCGCCCTGCAAAACGTCAAAGAACTGCCCGGTGTTCTTAGCGCCGAAGGGCAACAGTTTCATGCCGCAACCCTACGCAACGGGCACCGTAACAAGACCACCGCAATCGAGGCCCGGCCAGAATACACCGACCTGAGCCGCGTGATTGATACATCAGGCAATGTCGTATCAGTCCCGTCTGGTGGCATCGTATTATCGACACGCCTTGCGCAGCATTTGGACGCAACCATCGGCGACGACATCGAAGTCGAATTCCTAAGCGGTCGGCGCGAAACCTTTGAGCTAACGGTCACAGGCATCGTCACGCAGTATTTCGGATTGGGTGCCTATGTTGACCAAACCTATCTGAATCAGTTGTTCCGCCAAGCGCCGCGTATTTCAGTCGCCAATGTCTTGCTAGACGAAAGCAAATTGGATGAGCTTCATGCGGCTATCAAAGACATTCCAAAGCTGACCGGCACAATCATGATGACCGCAACACGCCGCTCTTTTCAGAATACGATCCGCGAAAATATCGTCGTGATGAACGCGGTCTATATCACCATCGCAGTACTTTTGACGATTGGTGTCGCCTATAATGGGGCGCGCATCCAACTGTCGGAACGGTCCCGCGAACTTGCTAGCCTACGCATTCTTGGCTTTAATCGCGCCGAAGTATCCTATGTCTTGGTCGGCGAAAGCATGATGCTTGCCATCTTGGCACAGCCCCTTGGCTGGCTGCTGGGCGCACTCATTTCCTACGCGATGAGTTCCGGATTTTCGAGCGATCTATACGCCATTCCGCTCGTGCTAAAGCCCGCGACCTTTAGCGTTGCGAGCCTGATCGTGCTTGGCACGTCGCTGGCTGCGGTGCTTCTTGTTAAGCGCAGACTGGACCGCATCAACCTTATCTCAGTTATGAAAACACGGGAGTAATCGGATGACTTGGAACCCCAGAACAATCGGGCTTGTCGGCGTCGGTGCCGCAGTCGTTGCGGGTCTCATGTATGTGACCTTTCGTACCGAACCCGTACCAGTCGATATTCACGTTGTCGCATCGGGGCCGATGCAAGTGACGATAGACGCGGACGGCAAGACCCAGATCCGTGACCTATTCGAAGTCTCAGCACCGATCGCTGGCACTGCGTTACGCTCACCCGTCGAAGTGGGCGACTTGGTGGCTGCAGGTCATACTGTGGTCGCGGTCGTTGAACCCATCACCCCAAGCCTATTGGACGCCCGAAGCCGCATTCAAGCCGAAGCCAGCGTGCGCGAAGCCCAAGCTGCTTTGCATGTCGCAGAAACAGAGCTGAGCAGAGCACAAGAAAACCAACTATTGGCGCAATCTCAATTTGACCGTGCACAGGCATTGGTCGAACGCGGCGTGTCCACGCTGTCGAGCTTTGAAGATTTCGCACAAAGACTGGCGGTCGCCAACGCAACCGTCGAAGCGGCGCAGGCGCGCATCGATATGGCAAACAGCTCTTTGGAGCGAAGCCGCGCTGCATTGATCGAACCCGATTTAGTTGCTTCAGGAAATGGTAATTGCTGCGTCGAAATATACTCTCCGACTGACGGTGTTGTGCTTTCTGTTAGCTCAACAAGCGAACGCCCCGTCGCGGTCGGTAGCCCGCTGTTGTCGATTGGTGATCCACATAATATCGAATTGGTTGTCGATCTGCTTTCCACCGACGCCGTCGGACTCGGCCCCGGCACCACCGCAATTGTCGAAAGATGGGGTGGCCCCAACCCACTGGATGCTGTTTTGCTTCGGGTTGAACCCACAGCGCGCACCAAAGTTTCTGCCTTGGGTATTGAGGAACAACGCGTGAATGCGGTCTTTGACATCACTTCCCCTCTCGCGGATCGTCCAAAATTGGGGGATGGTTTTTCGGCCTTTGTAAGGGTCATAGAATGGCAGAATGACAACGCAGTTCAGGTTCCACTTAGCGCCATTTTTAAGCGTGGCGAAGAATGGGCCGCCTTTGTTGCGGTCGACGATTATGTTGAAGAACGGCGCCTATCACTGGGCCAGCGCAACAACCGCATGGCCGAAGTTTTAGATGGGCTAGAGGTCGGCGAATTGGTCATCACACACCCCAACGATAGCCTTTCTGTCGGCAGCCTGATCATCAATCGCAGTGAATTGTAGGAATACGCAGATGGATGAAACCGTTAAGAAATCACCAGACGCTGCATTTCATGCGGCCATTGGCAAGCTCACCGGCGGGCTATCCCCGGTCGCTTTGGCCAGTGCTTTTTGGGATTGGTCGTTGCATCTGGCAGGTTCGCCCGGTCGGCAGGCCGAACTGGCCCTACTTGCCCGCGACAAAGCTATCGACCTGATGACGGATCACCTTGACGGTGCCGATGATCCCAAGACCGACAAGCGGTTTACTGACAAGGGCTGGGACCAATACCCGTTCAATATCTACCGCGACACATTCCTTGCCCAACAAGCGTGGTGGGAAGCGGCAACGACCGATCTTAAAGGCGTCGATCCAAAGCATGAAAGGATCGTCAGCTTTGGCGCACGCCAGTGGTTGGATATGGTGTCGCCTACAAATTTCGCACTGACAAACCCAACCGTGCAGCGCGCCACGGTCGAAGAAAAGGGCAAGAACTTTTCACGCGGGCTACACAACTGGATCGACGACCTGAATCAATTCGTCGGCAGAAAGCCAGCAACCTGCGAAGGATACTGTGTGGGAGAGAATGTCGCGATCACCAAAGGTGACGTCATCGTAAAAAACGATCTGATGGAACTGATCCGCTACACGCCGACGCAAAAAGAAATCCGACCAGAACCAATCCTGATCGTCCCGGCGTGGATCATGAAATACTACATTCTTGACCTTTCTCCGGAAAATTCGCTGGTGAAATACCTTTGTGACCAAGGCTTTGAGGTGTTCATGATTTCATGGAAAAACCCCCAAGCTGAAGACGCCGACTTTACGCTGCAAGACTATTTGGATCTGGGCATCCGGGCGGCTTGCAAGGCCATCCACTCTCTTGGAAAGCGGGACAAAATCCATGCAGTCGGCTATTGTCTAGGCGGCACCCTGCTATCCATCGCAGCCTCTGCGATGGCACGCGATGGTGTGAAGTGCCTGAAGACCATTAGCCTGTTGGCGTCTCAGGTCGATTTCTCGGAACCGGGTGAAATCGGTCTATTTATCAATGACAGCCAGGTCGCGTTTCTCGAAGACATCATGGCGACGCAGGGCTATTTATCTGCCGACCAAATGGCCGGTGCGTTCAAAATGCTCCGTTCCAATGACCTCGTTTGGAGCCGGGTCATCAGGCATTATCTGCTGGGTGAACGCACCAAGATGAATGATCTGATGGCTTGGAACGCAGACAGCACCCGGATGCCCGCCGCCATGCATTCACAATATTTGCGCCAGTTGTTTCTAGAAAACCGTCTCGCGCGGGGGCGGTTTAAGGTTGACGGAAAATCCGTTGCGCTAAGCGATATTCGCGCGCCGATCTTTTGCGTTGCGACAGAAAAAGACCACATCGCGCCGTGGCATTCAGTCTATAAGCTGCTGCCACTGACCGACACTGACGTCACATTCTTGCTCACCAACGGCGGGCATAACGGCGGTATTTTGTCAGAGCCGGGCCATCCTCACCGCCACTACCGGATGCGCCATAAACGCGAAGGTGGTGCATACACCGCTGCCGAAGATTGGCAGACAAGTGCCCCCCTGAAGGAAGGGTCATGGTGGCCCGCTTGGGTGGAATGGCTCAAATCCGAAAGCGGGAAGGCCGAGGCTGTTTCGTCACTGAAACTCAAGTCGCTCGGCCCTGCACCCGGAGAATACGTACGCGGTTAAACAGGCGTGCTATGACGCTTTGGCGGTGTGATTTCCACGCCGTCCTCGGTGCCTTCGAACAGTTTTGAACTCATCTCAACAAGCTTGCCGGTTTCGGCTTGATACTGCTCTACCGCTCTCTGGAAAAACGCGATTTGGATCTTCTGCAATTCAGCAACGTCTTTGCAATGCAGAATTTGGTGCTGCGTTGCGACGTCTTCTTTGATCCGGTCGGTCACGAAATCCAGCCATTCGGCGGTGACGTCGCTCATGCGTTCAATCCAAGTCGTTCCCAGCCATGCAAGCGATCCCATTCCCGCACTTTGCATGCCTGTCAAAATCGCCGCCGCACTTTCGCTCGGCGTGGAAGAAGTGTCCGTACTTTTCTTAGCCATCTGAAGGTCCCCTTAAAATCTCAAGATACCACAAGCTCGCATTCCATAGCAGAAATTCAATTGATCTGGGTCAATTCAGGCAGATCAGTTTCCGGCTAACTCGCGATATGAACCCGTTAGCCGATAAACCAATCGTCCCTGATGCCTACGGATTGTCGGATTCGCAGGTTGAAGCATTACGCGCAAAACATGGCTGGAACGAACTGCCCAGCGCACCGGCACCATCGCCACTACGGATATTCTTCCGGCAATTTACCAGCTTTCTTATCATAATCCTAATTCTAGCAGGTGTGATCGCTTATTTTCTTGGTGATCGCGCCGACACCTTGGCCATCGCTTTGGTCGTGATCATGAATGGCGTCCTTGGTTTCGTTCAGGAATGGCGTGCCGAAACAGCGCTAGAGGCGTTGCGCAATATCCTATCGCCTCAGGCAATTGTCTTGCGCAATGGCGTAGAGACGATGCTAGACGCGCGCGAAATTGTGCCGGGCGACATTATCTATCTGAACGCGGGCGACAAAGTTCCGGCAGATGCCGTACCGGTTAGCGCAAATGAGCTGAACGTCGATGAAAGCGTATTAACAGGCGAATCCCTACCTGTCCTAAAAGACGCCCGCAGTGCCGAGGCGATGTTGTTCGCTGGAACCAGCATTGTTTCTGGTCGCGCCGAAGCACGCGTCGCCGCCATCGGAGCGGGAACGGCCCTAGGCAAAATCGCGAACCTTACCGGGTCAGTCGGCCAAAAGACGACCCAACTTCAGGTCCAGCTAGGTAGGCTGGCAACACAGCTGGGCCTTACCGCGCTTGCTATTGCTGCAGCCATTCTGGCGGTTGGGCTGTATGTGGAACGAGACCCGGTCGAGATGATGATGACCGCGCTATCGCTTTCGGTGGCGATGGTGCCAGAGGGACTGCCCGCCGTGGTCACAATTACCCTTGCCCTTGGCGCATCAGCAATGGCCCGTCAAAAGGCATTGGTGCGCAAGCTGCAAGCCGTCGAAACGCTTGGCGCAGCGTCCGTAATTTGCACCGATAAGACCGGCACGCTGACCGAAAACAAAATGACAGCGACAGAAATTTGGACCCCCTTGGCCAGATATAACGTCACCGGAACAGGCTATGACCCCGCCGGACACATTGCGTTGGACAGCGCACGCGTTCGTGCAAAGGACAGCACCGACCTAGCCAATCTTTTGAATGTTGCGATCAGATGTACCCATGCCAAGCTAAATCATTCTTCCAATGAATGGCGCATTACTGGCGTCCCGACCGAAGCCGCGCTTGTGGTGCTGGCTTATAAGGGCTGGGCAGACCTACCCGCCTCAAACGATATTGTGCTCGAGCGTCCGTTCAGCGGTGAACGCAAGCGGATGAGTGTGCTGGTCAAAGACACCGACGGAATGAAGCTACTGACCAAGGGCGCGCCAGAGATCGTCTTGGACCTATGCACCCAAGTGATGGAAAACGCGGTGCCCAGCCCCCTCACGACTGAACGCATGACTGAGATCAAACATGCCTACGAAGAAATGGCCGGGCGGGGGCTACGGGTTGTTGCGCTTGCCATGCGCGATGCTGCCCCAAACGATACGTCAGAAGAAAACCTAACCTTCCTTGGTCTTGTCGGGCTGCTAGATCCACCACGCCCCGAAGTACGAAAAGCCATTTCTGCTGCACAACATGCGGGTATCAAGATCATTATGATCACGGGGGACAGCCCAGTGACCGCCACCGCGATCGCGGGGCAGCTTGGGCTTAACATTGCGAAGACGCTGACCGGTGACGCGCTAGAGGCCATGTCTGAGCAGGAACTGAGTGCCGCGCTAGAGGACGATGTGTTATTTGCCCGGACCCGGCCCGCAGACAAGATGCGCATCGTTGCCGCGCTTCAGAATAGCGAAAAGGTGGTCGCAATGACTGGGGATGGCGTGAATGACGCACCCGCCCTAAAGCAAGCGGACATCGGCATCTCAATGGGTATTCGCGGCACCGATGTAGCCAAAGACGCCTCTGACCTCGTTCTACTGGATGATAATTTCGCGACAATTGTCCGCGCAATTCGCGAAGGTCGCAGACAGTTTAGCAACGTCAAGAAATTCGTCCGCTATCTGCTTTCTTCTAACACTGGCGAAGTCGTGGCCATTCTTGCCAATATTATCATTGGCGGCCCTCTCATATTCTTAGCCACGCAGATTTTGTGGATGAACCTCGTCACCGACGGCGCAACGGCTGTCGCCCTTGGTTTAGAGAAAGCCGAACGCCGCCAGATGCGTGAACCGCCAAGACCCAAATCTGCACCCATCCTCGGGATCCGCGGCATCGCAACAATTGGCGCGTTCGGGATATACACTGGCTTTGCCAGCCTTTGGATATTCATCACTCTGTTACCAATGGGCGAGGCCGTCGCCAGAACGACCGCGTTTACCGCGATGGTCGTATTTGAAAAAATCAGCGTCTTTGCATTCCGGTCACTTAGTCAGCCCTGCTGGCGTATCGGCTGGTTTTCGAACCCACTTTTGCTGTTGGCCCTTTCAATTACGCTCTGCCTTCAGGTTGCCGCTGTTTATTGGCCGCCGATGCAGGCGCTGTTGCACACTGCCCCAATCGGACAAGACCACTGGATCATGATCGGGCTATTCGCACTTCCACTGCTAATTGTCCCCGAAATTCTGAAATCAATCCTACGCCTGCACGCCGAGCCGAAGGCGCTGTCAACACCAGAAGAATAAGGCTTATTTATCAAAGACAAAGCCAACTTTTGACTGAGATCAAAAACCCATGAACCGCCCGCAGTTATATTGGGCGGAAATATGGAGCGGAATAAAATGTTTTCCAATTCGGTCAAGCTGTTCAAGTTAATGGGCTTTGACATCAAAGTTGATCCAAGCTGGTTCTTGATAGCCACGCTAATCGTATGGACCTTGTCCACTGGATATTTTCCGCAGCTCCTAGAGGATGAGAGTCAGTTCACCTACCTCTTATTGTCAGTTGTCGCGATGATCGGGTTTTTCGGATCGCTCATTTTGCACGAATTGGCGCACAGCGTTGTCGCACGACAACACGGGGTAGAGATCAAAGGCATCACGCTGTTTGTCTTCGGCGGGGTTGCAGAACTGGGCAGTGAGCCCAAGACAGCAAGATCTGAGTTTCTGATCGCCGTGGCCGGCCCCGCGATGAGCTTTGTATTGTCCGCGCTGAACTGGTCAGCTGCCGTGATGACCCAAGCATTCGGTCCTGCCACTGCGTTGACTATCGTCTTGTCCTATTTGGCGATCATAAACCTTGTGCTGGGTATTTTTAACCTGCTGCCCGCTTTTCCACTGGATGGTGGCCGGGTTTACCGCGCATTCTTGTGGAGCCGGACAGGCAATTTCCTAGAGGCTACGCGTCGCGCCAGCAACTTGGCCAGTAGAATCGCGTTCGTGCTAATCGGGCTGGGTTTGCTTCTGGTCTTCACCGGCCAAGGCTTGGGTGGCCTATGGCAAGTCTTTATTGGCATCTTTCTGCTAACTGCCGCTAAGAGCACTTATACGCAGACACTCATTACCTCGGCACTCAAGAACAAGACGGTCGGGTCTATGATGACTGAGACCCCCCATACGATCACACCTGACAAAAGCCTGTCTGAGCTAGTGAACCTTACGATGCTAAGGCACCGCGTTGGTTTTGTTCCCGTTGTCGAAGATGATGTTCTTTTGGGCTATGTCGATAATGAGGTCCTAAACCGAATTGACCGTGAAAACTGGTCAAATACGCAGGTGGACGATGTTTTTGTCGCGATTAATGACGAAAATACAGTGTCCGCGACCCTGTCCGCCCACGAGCTATTTGAACAGATGTCCAAACAAGGCCGCCGCAAATTTCTTGTAGCGACCGATCACCATCTAGAAGGCGTCATTACGCTATCAGATTTGATGGGGTACTTGGCGGTTCTACAGCAAGTTGGCCCGACGCGTTTTCAAACACCGTCAACTTCATTACCGTAGGGGCTTGTCGTAACTACTGTGCTAGGGGCAAACTGGCGCACGTAGGGGGATTAGACCACGATGCTTACTCAGTCCAAAGACGCTGCATTACTTACCGCAATATTTGATGCGGCAGTTGATGCGATTATTATCTCGGATCGCGACGGTAATGCGACCCGCGCAAACGAAGCCGCCTGCAAACTATTCGGTTACGCGGAATCAGAGATGATAGGCCGTAACGTATCCATGTTGATGCCCGAAGGGCTAGCGCGCCGCCATGACAGCTTTATCAACAACCACATTGAAACCGGTGAAAAACGGATCATTGATATCGGGCGCGACGTCGAAGGGCAGCGCAAAGACGGTTCTGTCTTTCCGCTTCACCTGTCCGTTGGCCGCGCCACGGTGGATGGCGAATTGGTCTTTATCGGCATTATGCATGACCTGAGCGCCCGGCGCGCAACCGAAGAAGCATTATCCCGGTCGCAGCGGCTAGATGCCATTGGGCAAATGACCGGCGGTATCGCACACGACTTCAACAACCTGCTGACGGTCGTCATCGGTAACCTTGAACTGCTCGAAATGCGGATCGATGATGACAAGCCAAGGACCTTGATTCAGGATGCGCTCGAAGCGGCAGAGCTGGGCGCAGACCTCACATCCCGGCTGATGGTATTCGCGCGCAACAGCATGTTGAATCCCGAAACCTGCAATTTGAACGACGCATGTGAAAAATCGCTGTCGATTCTAAAGCGGACACTTGGCGCCAAATACGCGATCAAGACGAAGTTCCACGAGGATCTGCCGATGGTTCTGATCGACCCGACACAGTTGCAGACCTCGATCATGAACCTAGCGCTAAATGCACGTGATGCCATGAAAGACGGCGGCAAGTTGGTTTTTGAAACCGAAAAGGTTGTCATCGACGATAGTTATGTTGCCCAAGAAATCGATTTTGATACAGGATCATACGTGCGCCTGACGATTAGCGATTCTGGCGAAGGCATGAGCCGAGAAACGCAGCGACGCGCCTTTGAGCCGTTCTATTCTACAAAGGAAAACGGCAAAGGCACTGGGCTGGGGCTGTCCATGGTCTACGGTTTCGTGCGGCAATCGGGTGGGCACGTCACGCTTTATAGCGAACTGGGTCACGGCACTTCGTTCAGTCTATATTTCCCAGCAATAGACGAAGCTGAACTAGATGCTGTCACAGGCACATCAAAGCGTGGGGATGAACTTCCTAATTTTGCAGGTCACCTTGTATTGGTCGTAGAGGATAACGCCCGGGTTCGAAAATTGTCAGTTGAACGGCTGCATGATCTTGGCTTCAAAACCATTGAGGCCGAAACCGCTGATGAAGCATATGCCATGTTGAAAACAGAACCTGACGTAGTCGGGCTATTTTCAGACATCGTTATGCCAGGAACAATGTCGGGTTATGAGCTCGCTAACCTAGTCAGAGTAGAGTTCCCGAAAGTCAAAATCTTGCTGACCTCCGGTTACTCAGAAGATGTAGTGTTTCAAGCCCACGATGATGATTCCGCATTCCAGATGATACGTAAACCGTTCCGTCAGGCTGAACTTGCTCACCGTCTTCAGGCGCTTTTCTCGGACGTTTGAACGGGGCCGGATCGTACGCCGCTCGCGAACATATAGCCAATCCCCCGCACGGTCTTGATCAACTGCGGATGCGCTGGATCACGTTCCACTTTCTTGCGAAGCCGTGCGACTTGGTTATCAATCGTCCGATCAAGTGGCGTCCACTCTGGACCATTGATTAGATCCATCAGGCGCTCGCGTGACAGGCTACGCTTTGGGTTATCCAGAAAAATCTTAAGCAGTTTGAAATCACCACTAGTTAAATCACAGACGTCACCCTCACGGCTGATCAGCTCCATCCGGTCGATGTGCGCTACCAGACCATCAAAATGAAGGCCATTTTCGATTTCTTCGACGGAATCTTCGACATAAGGGTCACTGGAAATTCCTGTTCGCCTAAGCACTGATCGCACACGAGCGAGTACTTCACGGATGTGGAATGGCTTCGTGATATAGTCATCAGCGCCGACTTCCAGTCCGACGATTCGGTCGATTACATCATCTTTACCGGTCACCATAATAATAGGAACTTGCGAGGTTTGCCTGACCATCCGCGCAACCTCTAGCCCATTATCCGCGCCGAGATTTAAATCGAGCGTGATAAGATTTAGCTTCTTAGATTGTACAACAGCTAGCGCCTCAGCCCCATTTGCTGCAGCGTGTACAACTGCGCCCTCACTCTCAAAACAGTTGCGTAACAGCGTTGCAATCTTTGGGTCGTCATCAACGACCAGTATATGAGCGTCGTGCATATTGTCCCCCAAAACAAATGTCAGCTGACTAAACTTTTGTGCCTTGTTTAGCAGGCTGCGTCACAAAAAACGCCATGGTTCGACTCATTACAATTACAAAATGATACAATTCAATACGAGAAAGCAAGGAGTGCTGCGACCATCCTTCTGCACATTAGCCTCAAACGCAACAAGGAGAGCCCGATGTACGTTACGATCCCAACAACCCGCAGCAACCCGATCAGCACGCAACCAGCTCCTATCAAAAAAGCAGCACCTATCGCCCGCACCCTCAAGGCCGGCACGTTTCTTTACCGTGAAGGCGACGAAGCAAAACGCATATATGAGTTAGAAACCGGTGTGTTACGTCTAAGCCGCGTTCTGGAAAACGGGCGCCGCCAAGTTATCGCCTTTGGTTACCCTGGCGACATTGTCGGCTTTCCAAACGGAGACGAGTACCACACTGAGTGCGAAGTACTGTGTGACGCCACAGTCGTCGCGCACCGTCGCGAAGTATTGGAAGACGGTGAAGGTGAGACAATATTACACAAGCGCCTACTGCAGGCTGCCCTGCGTGAAATTAGTGGAATGCAGGATCATTTCATGATGCTGGGACGCAAATCAGCCGAAGAAAAAGTTGCCTCTTTCCTTTGCGTATTGGCTGATCGCGTTGGTTCACCACTAGGCAACTATACACAAGTTACCCTGCCTATGTGTCGGTCTGATATTGCTGACTTCCTAAGCCTTTCCACCGAAACAATTAGCCGTACACTAACGCAGCTACGTCGCAACAATGTTATCGCTCTTGAAAATGTTCACACCATTATCGTTCTAAAGCCAGATACGCTGTTGAACCTCTCTGCTGGCGACGACTGCTAGAACCACAAAATCTCAACACAGAAAGCGCCACCCATTCTTAAAAATGGGTGGCCTTTTTGTGTTATGGCGCAGGCCAAAATTCTTTAATTTCTTTAGGTAGATTGGCGCGAACATCTTCGACTTCGCCACGTGATATACGCGCATTGATCATCTTCAAGACAGTTCGAATGTCTTCCGCGCCTCGGTATTCCAGCACATCAGCAACCGTCCCTTCGATGCGAATGATGAAGTCCTGAACATGGCGTTCCTTGATCGGCGTTGTCTTAGGCATCCACCCTTCAAAATACATACCGCGAACCAACAACGGCAGCTGGGCAGAGAACTGCGCGCTCTCCTCCGTTCCAAGATGATCTCGAATCGCATGAAGCGTTGTTCGCATCAACCGCAGCACGTCGCGCGGGCTGGACCAATCCAGCCGATCCGCCAGTTCGTTGATCCATTCATGGGTCAGGTGAACTGTGCTTTCGATAACTTCTAATCCCTGAGCAGACATGTACCGCCCTCCTTTATGGTGTTTTGAATTCAGTCTTTTATGGGTTTCATATCCACATCGAGCGCAGGGCCCGGATTGCCGATCAACCGTTCAAACAGCATGTGCGTCATTGCGCCGATACCCAGCAGGACCAGCGTATAGTTGGCCACCCAACCGATGAACGGAATGAAGTTCAGTATGGCAATTGCGATAACTGCGATCGCCAGTGCGGCCAGACGCCCCCAGATTGATGGTTCTTCTTGGCCGCCAAATGCCTGCCAGACACGCATGCCCACGGCATATGCCGCCAAAATGTAACCAAGTGTCCACGCCAGAACGATAGCGAGCAGAACAAACGGCACCAGCGGTAGCCCAACAACAGTCATTGCCGTGATCGGCACCATTCCAAACAGAATAGAAAGCCCAATCACCCCAACCAAAAAGATCATGCCCGGACGTTCCGAGATGGACGCACGCAGCCGCTCAACTGGTTTTGGTAGAAATGTTAGGAAAATGGCTCCGACGATGACAAAGAAAGCCAACGTGATTAGGAAGCCCGCGAAAATCGACGCGAAAGTCGGAAAGACCGGGTATTCCATATGATGCCAAGTCTCACGTGCGGACGAAAATGCCTCTGATCGATCTAACCTTTCGAAACTAACACGATCCGCCGAAATAACGCGCTCTGGCGGTGTAATTTCAGAGGTAGATGAATAATTTAGCCGTCCCGATATGACAGCTTCGGGGCCATAAGTGATTGTTTCTGCAACAATCCAAGCATCGCCATCAATAGCAGCGTTCAAGAAAACCTCGCTGCCCATGGCAGTCAGCGCACCGCCAACAGGTCCATCAATCGTAACGGTTTGTCCAAGCAACCGCGCGTTTCCACCTGTCTCAGCGCCTTGGGATGTCCGCACTGAAAAGCCCATCGCAGACAGGTCCTCTGCGATCTCGGCCCGCACGGTCACCGTCGCGCCCATCGCATAAAGATCGCCTGCTGTTCGGGTTTCGACATCAACGTCAAAGCCCGAGACATGAACGTCACCTTGCGCCTGCCCCCGCAGTGTTACCGATGAACCAGAGGCGAAAACATCGTGCTCCGCGTTGATGGTCTGCGAGACATTGTTGCCCGCCATAAAGACGTCACTGCCATTCGTTCGCTGAACCGTTTCCGCGACCGATGGCACCGCGAGGCCGCAAATAAGTAAGGTATTGATGCAACGTAGTATGAAAGACATTGTGAATATCCTCTGAAACTGCGGTTGGTGTTTGTTGTGTAACCCCGCGTGAGCGTCAGCAATTGATGCCAATCAATTACTCTGACGAAACATCGCGTTGATCAGCCAGCAGCCAGTCGCCACCCAAATCTTCGGGAAGTTCTTCGGTCAGAAACGGCGATAATGCGGCCAACAACCGATCGCGTTCTTCCAGCAGATCCAGAACCAAGGCGATGCCAGACAGGTTGATACCCATGTCACGGCGCAGCCCTTCGGCCTTTGACACCCGCGCTAGACACGTGCTTTGAAACCGATAGTTCGTTTGGTTGCCAGAGATCGGGTCAAGTATCCCTTCTGAGACAAGTTCAATCACCCAATCAGCCGAAACACCGCAATGACGGCAAAGTTCGGTGATTGTTACGGTTTCGACGATCTCGCTCGTCGTGACATGTAACGATGCAGGTTTCATGGTCTAGGCCTCCATCTTTTTGCGTGGGTCAAAGCTAAGTTCTTTGGCCATTTTTTCGTAGAATTCGCGCGCCTGCGTTGAATTGACGGGCGGGTTCACGATTTTAAGAATGGCGATGAGGTTCCCAGGCTGGGCAGCGGGAATTCCCCGCCCCTTTAGCCGCAGTTTCTGACCTGAACGGGCATTCTTGGGGATAGTGATGTCAACCTTGCCTGCAGGCGTTGGCATCTTCACCTTTCCACCCAATGCCGCCTCCCAAGGGGTGATTGGCAAATCTAGATAGACATCACGCCCTTCGACGCGAAAGACTGGGTGTGGATTAAAGGCGACCTCCAGTAGCAAATCGCCTGCGATACCAGCACCCATTGCAGGCTGACCCTGCCCTTTTAACCGAATATGCTGACCTGCGCTGACGCCCTTGGGGATGTGAACCGCGATATCGTGGTTGCGCATATGAACAAGACCACCATGGTCGACCTCTTGCCGGCGCAGGGTCAGTGTCCGTGTTGCGCCGCTATAAACATCAGCAAGGTCGACGTTAATTTTAGCAAGCTGATCAGCCCCGGCCCTTGAAAACTGTGGCCCGCCACGGTTGGCATGTCCAAAAAGTGTCTCAAAGAATTCACTGAAATCCGCCTGATCACCGCCAGTATAGCCGCCGCCTGAAAAGGCGAAATCTTGTTGCCATTCGGGGGGAGTCCGAAACTGTTCGCCAGCCTGCCAGTTTGCGCCCAACTGGTCATAGGCTGCGCGTTTTTCAGGGTCTTTGAGAACCTCATAAGCTTCGCCAGCTTCTTTAAAACGGGCGTCGGCCTCGGGCGTTTGGTTGACGTCAGGATGGTATTTGCGCGCTACTTTACGATAGGCGCGCTTTATCTCATCTTGGGTCGCTTTCCGCTCTAGGCCAAGAATTTCGTAGTAGTCCTTAAAATCCATCTAAGTCACCATTCCTTAGCTCGCTAAACCCGCGCCAAATTTACGTCTTGATTGCAGATGATTTTATCGCGCTTGCCGGCCAGAAGATTGATCCAACTCAAATTCCGCGAACCGCCGTCGTCTAAGTTGAACGCAAATTCCACAAGAGGACGATAAGATGAAAAACCACACCATTTTGGCCCTCATTGGCCTTGAAGCCACCGCAGCAGAGCTTGCTCCGTTTCTTGAAAAAGCACGCGATACAGGAGCCCATGTTGCCGTCATCGTTGTAGGTGTCGCGCCGCGGCTTCCTGCGCCTGCGTATGGCGTGACACCCTATGCGCCTGCTCTTCTTAGCGAAGACTGGCACCACAACTATACAGGTGCCCGCAAAAAACTGATTGCCAAGGCCGAGGACATCGAAAGCGTTCTTGCCACGCACGATGTGTCTGGCGATGTCGCAACGATCTTTGGTGACGCATTGATGATTGAACAATCTGTCGCTGACCGTGCGCGGTTCTGTGACTTTGTATATCTTAGCCAAGACCTGCGCGCGAACGGCTTTGCATTTGATCACGCGCTTCGCGGTGCCTTGTTTGATGCACCTGCGGGTGTCGTTTTAAACGGCCTATCGGCAAAGGCGGCCGATCACGTGTTGATCGCGTGGAATGCGAGTCTGGGCGCGTCGCGTGCCGTTCACGCCGCGCGGGCCATCCTGACCGAGGCAAAACAGGTCACAGTGGCGGTCTTTGACCCGGTCATGACGGAATCGCACGATGGCGAAAACAGCGGTTCAGACCTCGCAAAATGGCTAAGCCATATGGGCTGCAACGTCACCGTGCAGCAATACCCAAGCGGTGGCAAAGAAATCGGAACATGCATCAAGGAACGCGCCGAAGAGTTGGGCGCAGACATGGTTGTCATGGGGGCCTACGATCACAGCAGATTACGGCAGGCCATGTTTGGCGGCACCACACGCACTATGGTCGAACAAACCGAAATTCCGGTGCTTCTTGCCCACTAAAATTTTCGTGTGCGGGCAAAGCGACTTTGACTTCAGTCAATTTGCGACTCGCCGGACACTTTACATTGAAATCGTTCTTCAACATTCAGGAGAGTAACAATGTCCTATCAAGATTATCTACCAGCGAGCTGGCTCAAAAATCGCCAAAATGACGAACACCCACTCGTAAACCTTCGCAAGGAAGTCGACAGCCTGTTCGACGATTTCGGGAACGGCTTTTTCAGTAGCAACACCGATGTAAGTATTCGTTCAAATGTCAGTGAAACAGACACGGATTTCTGCGTTACTGCGGAACTTCCTGGCCTGACCGAAGCTGATGTCGATGTTTCTATTACGGGTGACCGCATCACCATCAAAGGCGAAAAGAAATCCGAGAAAGAAGAGCGCGGCGACGAAAAAGGGCGCGAATTCCACCGGATTGAGCGTACGTCCGGCGCATTTCAGCGCGTCATGACCCTGCCCTTCACAATCGACCCTGATAAGGTTGAGGCTGTTGTAAAGGATGGCGTTCTTACGGTCACAATTCCGAAGCCACCAGAAGCCGCCGAACAGACCAAAAAGGTCAAAGTCGCGCGCGCTAAATAGTCCCACACTCAGGATTCTATGCCGATGCGCGATGCCGCGATATAATCTTAAGACAAGCGTGAATTACCACGCAACGTCAGAGGAACGAAGATGTGGCAGAAGGCACTAGATAAGATGCTTCGCTCCACTTTGGGGCGGGGCAACATTTGTATTTGCATGCCGGATGGGCGGGTGCATCGATACGGTGATGAAACAGGAAAACCACTGACCGTGCGCTTGGCTGATACCGCGACCGTGCGGCGGTTGGTCATCAACCCTGAACTCGCATTTGGCGAATCTTACATGAATGAGACGCTGACCGTTGATGGGGACGAAATACAAGAGCTGATCGGGCTTATTGTCCAAAACCTGAACGCAACGCAGCGGGTGTGGTGGCAACGTCCGCTCTTGCGGCTGCGGGTCGCGTTGCGGCGCTTTGCGCAAAACAACGTCGCCCACCGGGCCAAACGAAACGTTGCACATCACTATGACCTATCAGGTCAACTCTATGATCTATTCTTAGATGAAGACCGGCAATATTCATGCGCGTATTTTCGGGATCCATCAGACACCCTTGAGCAAGCACAAACGAACAAAAAACATCACATCGCAGGTAAGCTGTTAATCAAACCCGGAATGCGGGTCTTGGATATCGGATGTGGCTGGGGCGGCATGGCGATTACCCTTGCGCGTGACTATGGCGCAGATGTTGTCGGTATTACGCTTTCAAAAGAACAACACGCCTACGCGGTCGAACGCGCAGCCCGCGAGGGGCTATCTGATCGTATTGATTTCCGGCTGTGTGACTATCGCGAAGTCAACGAAACATTCGACCGCGTTGTATCAGTTGGTATGTTTGAACATGTCGGACTTCCCCATTTTGATACCTATTTCCAGACCATCAGGGACAGGCTGTCGCCAGGTGGGATAGCCCTTGTCCATACGATCGGCTGGACGGGGCCGCCGGATGCAACAAACCCGTGGATTGCGAAATATATCTTTCCGGGGGGCTACATCCCAACGGCATCCGAAACGTTAGCCGCCATTGAAAGGTCTAGGCTTTGGACGGCAGACATTGAGTTTCTAAGACTGCATTATGCCTACACAATCCGGCACTGGTTCGACCGTTTTCTGGAAAACCAGTCGACAGTAAAGGACCTTTATGATGACCGCTTCGTACGGATGTGGAAATTCTACCTCGCGGCATCAGAACAAACATTCCGACACGGCCGTCAAGCTGTGTTTCAGTTTCAGCTATCAAAGAAGATCGACAGCGTGCCTTTAACCCGCGAATATCTTTCCAATGCGGCACGAACCGACCAGTCGGACCGTGCCGCAGAATAATCGTTTAGGGAACAAGCAACGTCGGCAACCGTGGTGTTTCAAGAACCGTCTCTGTCAGGCTACCGTAAAGTAGGTTAAGCGCGCGTCTGTGAATGACACAGCCAAGCACAAGTAAATCGCTTTCCAGCTCGACCGCCTTGTTCACGATTGCCTCGGGTGACTGCCAGCCACCATGTCCGACAAAGCGATGGACCTTCGCAGATACGCCATGTAGCTTTAGATAGGCGACTAGCCCTTCGGCATTGTCATCCATCAGATATTCATCGCCCTCGTCGCAGCACAGAATGTTGACCTTTTTCGCCGCCTGCAAAAACGGCATCGCACCAGCCACTGCACGCGCCGCCGCAGCAGTGTTATTCCATGCTAGCGCGACAGTCGCACAATCTGCCGTGTCTATGTTCAGTGGCGCAACGAAAACGGGGCGCGCTGTTCGTCGAAACGCCGCGTCGAGTATCGGGCGCGACCGCGCGTTCCAAGTCGTCTCGGAACTGGCCACGACGATTAAATCCGATAGCCGACCAAAGGCACCCACTGTTTCACCGACTTCGCCAAGTTGTTCGACAAAGCTTGCCTTGGGCTTGGGCGTGCCTTCGACATCGCCCTGCACTTTGTCGTAGCTTTCTTTGGCTTGGCGGTTGCGCGCGTCTTCTTGTCGTTCGATCGCATCCAGCAATTCGTCCATTCCATAGTCCGGTATCCAGTCATCCCATACCGTGTCCTTGGTGTTTCTGGCCTGCGTCACGCACAGCGCCTCTAGTTTGGCTTCAAATTTCTGCGCAAGTGAGAAAGCCGCAGAAAGCGCTGGCACATCCACGCTCTGCGGATCGTCAGCTGCATGTCTGCCGCTTAGCGGTACGAGTATCTTGCGAATGGTCATTATCTTATCTCACTTGTTGATCGTCATAGAGGAACTGCGTTGCAGCTCGGCTTGTGAGCACGCTGACATGATTGAACAAAAGCCGATTGATTCACGTCAATCGATCCGATGCGCATTCAGGTACTTCGATAGTGAGAACCAGTGAGGAATGTCATGACTAGCGAACCCAAACCCCATCATTCGACCTATATCAATATTCCCGAAGCCGTCGGCGTATTTGACAGCTTTGAAACATTGCAAGCCGCGATCTATGATCTTCGTATGTCAGGTTTCAGCCGCTACGACATCAGCCTGCTTGGCGGTCCCGAAGCGATGAAAGAGAAATTAGGGTCCGCGTATTGGCGTGCGCCCGAATTAGAGGACAACCCAGATGCCCCACGTGCGGCGTTTGTGTCTGAAGAAGCCATTGGCGAACTAGAAGGCGCTATCGCTGGCGGTTTCTTCTTTTTGGGTTCTTATATCGCAATGGCGGCCATGCTGACGCCAGTTAGCACCTTGGCTGCCTCAATCGCTGCGATTGCAATTGGCGGCGGTCCCGCTGCTGTCATCGGTACATTGCTCGCGCGGCGCGTCGGCAAGCAGCACAAAGACTATTACGCTAATCAGATTAAGAACGGCGGCATTCTTCTATGGGTCAGAACATCTGACAAAGAGAAAGAAGAACTCGCTGTTAAAATCCTAAAAGGCCATTCCGGCAAGGATGTGCACGTCCATGACTGGAGCGAATAAGCGCGACCTTCGACCGCGCTTGGACCACTGCCAACTAGTTTCAAAAGGAACGCACCAATGAAAAGCTACGCGGAAATTTCCGACGAATATCATTCCGGCTATGCGGATCTGGGCGCAGTCATTCCCGGCACGACATCTGCATTTGGCAAGCTCGTGTCAGTGGCAACCGCCGACGGCGAACTATCACTCAAGACAAAAGAACTGATCGCCTTTGCTATCGCAATTGCAGTGCGCTGTGATGGCTGCTTAGCCCACCATGCGCAGGCAGTTCTAAAGGCTGGGGCGACACGAAACGAAGTGGCCGAGATGATTGGTGTGGCCATTCTAATGGGTGGCGGTCCTTCGACGGTTTATGGTGTTGAGGCCTTGCGGGCCTATGATGAGTTCGTTCGTTCCGAAGTCTGACGATACCTTTTTCAACCTGTCGCAAAATTCTGGCGGCAGACAATACACTACGCACTCTTACTATCTAGGTAATACTGAACAGGGCGCGGCACCGATAATTTACGAAAACCATGGAGACGAAAAAGTGACCGACCGCGTTCAATCCCTTATCAAAAAAATCCATGCATTGGAGGATGAGATAGAGGATGAATTCAATGCGCGCCGGAAAGAGTTCAATTACCGAATTGAACAACGCCGCATCGTGTTTGAACGTGATGTCCGCCGCCACCACAAGGCGCTTAAACAAAAGCTGTCGTCTTATGTGGTCGAGGCGCGCCCGCTTGTGGTTCTGACGGCACCCGTCATCTATTCAATGATTATCCCGTTCGTCCTGCTGGATATCTTCGTGACGATTTATCAAGCGATTTGTTTCCCCGTTTACCGGATCGCAAAAGTTACACGGTCCGAATACATCACGTTTGATCGCAAGCATTTATCCTATCTAAACGGTCTCGAAAAACTTAATTGTATGTATTGTTCTTATGGAAATGGGCTGCTGGCCTATACCGTTGAAATCGCCGCGCGTACCGAAAAGCACTGGTGCCCGATTAAACACGCAAAACGGATGGCCGGGCGCCACGCCCACTATCCTGACTTTCTTGAATACGGGGACGCCGACGGTTATCAGCGCGTGAAACGCGAACTGCACGAAGTAACCAAGTAACCGCAAGATTTCTTGGCGTTACCAGAACCACCTCCCCAAGCCTTTGGTCCCCTAGAACTTGGCCGCCAAATCGCCTATGTCGCAAGTAACACGATAAGGGATGATAACTGTGGATACGAACAAAGGCCGCATTACCAAAGATGGTATTCGCATTTACGAAGCCAGCGATTTTGCAGGCATGGCCACAGCCGGTGCGCTTGCCGCTAAAATCTTGGATGACATCGCCGAGCATGTGCGCGTTGGTCAGACAACCGGCGAGCTTGATCGGCTTATCACGAAAATGGTTGATGACACTGGCGCGATTTCGGCGACCATTGGCTACAAAGGCTATCAGCACGCAAGCTGCATTTCGGTGAACCACGTCGTTTGCCACGGTATCCCCGGCGCCCCCATCCCCAAAGGAGCCAGCGAAACAGTATCCAAAGATTTGGAAAAGCGGCGCGCAGACGACAAGCTAAAGGCAGGCGATATCCTAAACATTGACGTCACCGTCATTGTCGACGGTTGGTTCGGCGATAGCAGCCGCATGTATGTTGCGGGCAAGCCAAAACCGATCGCAAGAAAGCTGATCGATGTGACACATGACGCGCTGATGATAGGGATCGAAGCCGTTAAGCCGGGCAACACCTTTGGTGATATTGGCCACGCCATTCAGACCTACGCAGAAAGCCAAGGCATGTCTGTCGTTCGTGATTTTTGTGGTCACGGCTTGGGTCGCGTATTTCATGCCCCACCAAACGTCGTGCACTTTGGTCGGCCGGGTACGGGTCCGAAGCTAGAAGAAGGTATGTTCTTTACCATCGAGCCAATGATCAACCTTGGTCGGCCCTATGTCGAAGTCCTACGCGATGACTGGACTGCCGTGACAGCCGACAAATCTTTGTCCGCGCAGTTTGAACATTCCGTTGGTGTAACTGCTGATGGATGCCAGATTTTCACGGGCTCTCCGTCTGGTCGTTTTCACCCAACATTCGACGTTTAATTCGTCACTTTTGCGAATGACTTGCAACTAGCAGGCAACACCACTATATAAGTGGTGTCGCTAGCGGTGGCACCCTTCCCAAAATTATCGACGAAAGGATGCATATCATGCACCTGTTTAAGCATGCCGCGTTTGCGGCCGCCTTCACTCTGTCCGCTACATCCAGCATGGCCCAAGAAGTCACACTGCGCTTTCAGCACTTTGTGTCACCGGCCAGTGCCAACCCGACCTATTTCATGCAGCCTTGGGCTGACGCGATTGAGGAACAATCCAACGGTCGGATCAAAGTTGAACTATACCCGTTCATGCAGTTGGGTGGCTCTGCCCCTAACCAATACGACCTGATCCGCGATGGCGCGATTGATGGTGGCTGGGTTATCCCCGCCTATCAACCAAACCGTTTCCCCGAGGCCGAGGCGCTTGAACTGCCCTTCATGACCACAAAATCAGCCGAAGAAGCCAGTGCAGCGGCTTGGGTCTATACCCAAGAATATCTGATGGACGACTTCCAAGACGTTCACGTGATCGCGGCCCACATGCATGGCCCCGGTATCGTACACAAACGCGGTGACGCGATTGAGACTGTCGAAGATTTCGCCGGGCTAAAGCTGCGCGGCCCATCACGGCCAGCCACGATGCTGCTGGATGAACTAGGCGCAACACCTATCGGCATGCCCGTCCCGCAGTTCCCAGAGGCATTGTCAAAAGGCGTTGTTGATGGTGGTGTGATCACTTGGGAAATGTCTCCTTCGCTCAAACTAAACGAGCTAACAGACAGCCACACCGACGTCGCTGGCGAGCGTGCACTTTATAACCTCTACTTCCTCTGGGCGATGAACAAGGACGTCTATAACGGCATGCCAGCAGACCTGCGCGCGATCATCGACGCAAACTCTGGTATGATGGCAAGCATGTGGGCAGGTAATGCGCATGACACCGGGGATGCAGTTGGGCGTGACGTCATGATCGCTGACGGCAACGAAATCGCAACACTGTCCGAAGAAGAAACAGCACGCATTGTAGCGCTAGGCGAAAACGTCACCGCACGTTGGATCAGCGAGATGAACGACAAAGGCTTTGACGGCGCAGCACTTGTTGAGTCCGCACGCAGCGCTGTAACGAAAACAATCACCGACTAGCAAGCCATGAACCGCCCCTACAAGAATATCTTGTGGGGGCTTTGCTATTCTGATTGCTCTGCCTCAGGCCTGTCCGTTATGACTATGACGTATGGAAAGCATATCACACACACGCATACAGCAAACTATGCAAACCGCTACGTCCAGTCGATTTCAGTATCTTGTAGTGTGCTGCGCGCTTGTTGCATTTGGCCTGCTCGCCGCCCGTGCTAGTGATTTTCTTTGGCCATTGTCCCAAATTGGAGCGTCTTACGGCAGCAGCGTGATTATCTTTACTGCAGTTTGTCTACTCTCGCATTTCATAACGCTTCGCATTTTGTACACGCGTGGCGTCCGGTCACCTAGCAAAGAACCGTTAGCATGGGAAAAGTCCTACCTACAGGATATCCCATGGCGCGATACATTAATCGCAATAGGTGGGTTAATCATGACGATGACCTGCTTCACTGTGTTCAAAGCTCGCGTCGTGGGCATGAACGGTTATGACTATGATGCCATATTTGCAAAATGGGATCTCGCAATATTTGGCAAACAACCTTGGGAAATCACCCACGCAATTTTTCCTGATGCACAGACAACAGCACTGTTCGACATAATCTACCACCCAGCATTCCTTCCGATGTTGATCGGCTATCTTGTTTGTGCCAGTGCACGCAGCAAGCCCGCTCTACGGTACACCTATATGGCCTCATTTTTGGTGGGTTTTATTGTGATCGGAATGGTTATGGCCGCCGCGATGTCATCAGCGGGTCCAGTCTACGACGACATTCTATTCGTGACCGGAGGCGATTTTGCGCCATTAATATCCCACTTGGCAGCACAGGGCGAAGAAGTTCCAAACATGAGCTTTCTATACGCACAAAAGTATTTGCTAGCATTACAACAATCCGACCATGCCGGATTTGGCGGAGGCATATCAGCAATGCCCTCGATGCATGTGGTGATGGCCTTTTTGTGGACACTCGCGGGATGGCATCTGAATCGTGCTATTGGCGTGCTGATGACTGTATATGCTTTACTGATATGGATGATATCGGTTCATTTGGGTTGGCATTACTTCGTCGACGGCCTAGTGGGCATCATTGTGATCAGCCTGATCTGGGTCACCATTGGCCGCGTCATGGGTTTGTACCCAATCAGGTAATTCGTGCCACGACGTAGTCGGCGAGATCAGTCAACATTGTTTTCAGCGGGTGATCAGGGATCACTGATAGCGCGGACTTTGCCTTTTCAGCCCAAGCGATTGCGTCAACGCGGGTGCTTTCCATTGTGCCGTGTTTAGCAAGCAGCGCGATTGCGTGGTCAAGGTCGCCATCTTCTTGGCGGCCTTTTTGGATCGTACGCACCCAGAATTCACGCTCGGTTTCATCGGCAGCGGCAATGGCCCGGATCACAGGCAGGGTCAGTTTCCGTTCGCGAAAATCGTCGCCAACGTTTTTACCCGTTGCTTTGGTTCCACCGTAATCCAGCAGGTCGTCGACAATTTGGAACGATACTCCCAACGCGTCGCCGTAATCGTACAGCGCCTTCTTAGTCTCCGCGTCTTGCCCCGCGATTTCGCCACCGACTTCCATTGCGGCAGAAAAGAGCGCGGCGGTTTTTCCGCGTACAACTTGGATATAGATGTCTTCTGTCGTGGCCAGATCGCTCGCGGCTGTCAGCTGCAGCACCTCGCCTTCAGCAATTGTTGCGGACGCATTCGCCAGGATGTCCAACACCCGCAGCGACCCAGTCTCCACCATCAACTGGAATGAACGGGCAAACAGATAGTCGCCGACCAGAACACTAGAGGTATTATCCCAAAGCAAATTCGCAGTCGGGCGGCCACGGCGCTGGCTGCTTTCGTCCACGACATCGTCGTGCAATAGCGTCGCCGTGTGAATGAACTCCACTGTTGCGGCCAAATGAACGTGATACGGGCCGTCATAGTCGCACATGCGAGCCGCAGCGAGCGTCAGCATTGGGCGCAAACGTTTTCCGCCTGCCTCAACCAAATGCGCTGTGACTTCGGGAATTCGGGGGGCATGTTCAGACGCCATACGCGCACGGATCATATCATTGACGGCGCTCAGATCATCGGCCAATGCCGCGGCCAGTTGTTCGTGCGGTTTGGTGGCTGCTTGGTCAAGGCTCATGCGCGGTTCCGTCATGTGATAGACAAAGGCGTCGCCCCGTCTTAGGTCTTAGTTATGAAAGAGCTTTTGCGCACCAATGACCCGACTGTCATCGCCTTTGCAACCGCCCTGCTGGACAGCGAGGGTATAGACTGGTTCACCTTCGACGTAAATATGAGCGTCCTCGAAGGAAGCATAGGCATAATGCCACGCCGCCTGATGGTGATTGACCGCGACTTGTTTATGGCAGAAGCCGTCATGCGTGATGCAAAGATTGACCTTGGCCGTGATTGAAGACCTGACAAAAGACGATTTTCTAGGGGGTAAACTGCGGGTTTATCAGCCTAGAAAGGGATACCGCGCTGGTGTTGATCCCGTTCTGCTAGCCGCCAGCACGCCCGCAAAACCGGGACAAACCGTGCTTGAACTTGGCTGTGGCGTTGGGGTCGCCTCATTGTGCTTAGCCGCCCGCGTACCGGACCTTAGTCTGACGGGCGTCGAATTGCAGGACGACTATGCGGAGCTCGCCCGCCGAAATGCATTAGAAAATAACGCCATGTTGAAAGTGGTGAACGCCGACCTGCGCCGGTTGCCTGCCGAGGTCCGTCAGCAACGGTTTGATCACGTCATTATGAACCCTCCGTATTTTGACCGAACAGCAAGCGTCGCCGCACAAGACGCCGGGCGCGACGTTGCACTGGGAGGCGATACCCCCCTTGCAGACTGGCTGGATATCGCCGCCCGCCGGGTTGGACCCCGTGGCTATCTGACGATTATTCAAAGGATCGAACGGTTGCCAGAAGTCATCGCAGCGTTAGAAGGACGGCTCGGGGCGATGATTCTACGCCCAATCGCAGGCCGCGAAGAACGTGCGCCGGAACTATTTTTGCTTCAGGCGCGGCAAGAAGGGCGCGCAGCATTTCGAATGGCACCCGTTCTGGTCATGCATAAAGGCAAGGTGCATGCTGGTGATAAAGAAAGCTATACCCCGCAAGTTAATGACGTTTTGCGAAGTGGCGCAGAATTACCCATCCTCCCTTAATCTTCCAGCAAGGTTTTTCAACCAACCTATATTCACACTGAATTGCTGTGGTGCAGCGTGACTTCGCGTTACAAATGTGTTGCAATTGATTTACTCACAAACCCCAGAGGAGGACGACCATGAGCTTGAGTTCACACCTGCAGGAACTGAAGAAAAAACACCAAAACCTCTCGGACCATGTCGCGGTTATGCAGCGAAGCCCTGCGACAGACGATCTTGAAATTGCGAAGCTCAAAAAACAGAAGCTTATGCTGAAAGAAGAAATCAACAAACTCAGCACGCACTAAAAGCGACGGGCGTAAACTCAAACGCCTAAAGTAGGAGTACGTCTCTTGTGCTTTGACGCGCCCCAGATCCGGGTGGATAGGAAATCTCACCCGTGAATGCGTAGACAAAGCCAGACGCCCCACAAACAAAAATGGCCACGTCATCAAGACGTGGCCATTCTCGTATATGAGTGCCAAGTTTAGATCATGTACTGACCGCCATTGGCGGTAATCGTTGAACCAGTAATGAAACCCGCCTCATCTGACGCCAAGAACAGAACAGCACGCGCGATTTCGGATGCTTCGCCCAGACGCCCTACCGGGATTTGGGGCAAAATGACTTCGTTCATCACCTTTTCGGGGATTGTGCTCATCATCTCGGTGTTGATGTAACCCGGTGCAACGACGTTCACAGTGATGCCAGCGCGGGCACCTTCTTGCGCCAATGCCTTGGTAAAGCCGATGTCGCCTGCTTTCGCCGCCGCATAGTTCGCCTGTGCGAACTGGCCCTTCTGCCCATTGATCGAGCTAATGGTGATGACGCGCCCAAACTTGCGTTCACGCATACCAGGCCAAACCGGATGGGTCATGTTGAAGACCCCAGATAGGTTGGTATCCACGACCTCTTTCCACTGCTGCGGGGTCATTTTGTGGAATGGGGCATCGCGTGTGATACCTGCATTGTTAACCAGAACATCAACTGGACCAAGATCAGCCTCGACTTGCGCAATCCCTGCGGCGCACGCCTCGTAATTGCCAACGTCCCATTTGTAGGTCTTGATGCCGGTTTCCGCTGTAAAAGCTGCTGCCTTTTCATCATTCCCGGCATAAGTCGCTGCGACTGAGTAGCCCGCGTCCTTGAGTGCTGTTGAAATCGCCGCGCCAATACCGCGCGAGCCTCCTGTGACGAGAGCTACTCGTGTCATTTCTTCTCCTCCCAGAGATTTAAGCGAGCAATCTTATTGCTCAAAACGTTCAATTACAGACACATAGTTACGGGCGCTCGACGCACATTGCAACACCCATACCGCCACCGATACACAACGTCGCAAGTCCTTTTTTTGCACCGCGGCGCTTCATTTCAAACAAAAGGGTGTTCAGCACGCGACAACCGGACGCACCAATGGGGTGTCCAATCGCAATCGCGCCACCGTTGACGTTTACAATTTCGGGATCCCAGCCCATTTCCTTGTTCACAGCACAGGCCTGCGCGGCGAAGGCTTCGTTCGCCTCTACAAGGTCAAGGTCAGACACGCTCCACCCTGCTTTTTCTAGCGCCTTACGGCTTGCCATGACGGGACCGACACCCATGATTGACGGGTCAAGACCAGCAGTGGCGTAAGACGCAATCCGCGCTAGTGGCTCAATCCCGCGTTTTTCGGCATCATCTGCTGTCATCAACAACGTCGCAGCGGCACCATCATTCAGACCAGAAGCATTCGCAGCGGTAACCGACCCATCTTTTGTGAAAGCGGGGCGCAATTTTTGCATCGCTTCCATTGTCGCGCCGTGGCGGATGTATTCATCCTGATCAACGACGATGTCACCTTTGCGGGTCTTTACCGTGAAGGCCGCAATCTCATCCGCGAATTTACCAGCCTTTTGTGCCGCCTCTGCTTTGTTTTGCGATGCGACCGCGAATTCATCCTGCATGTCACGGGTGATTTGCCACTGGTTCGCAACATTTTCAGCAGTCTGGCCCATATGATAGTTGTTGAATGCATCCCAAAGCCCGTCGCGGATCATCGTATCGATGAACTGCATGTCGCCCATCTTTTGGCCAGCGCGTAGGTGTGCTGCATGGGGGCTAAGGGTCATGCTTTCTTGGCCACCGGCGGCGACAATCGTCGCATCACCTAGCTGGATATGTTGCGCGCCCAGCGCCACAGCGCGAAGCCCGGAACCACATACTTGGTTAATCCCCCAAGCAGCGGATTCGATTGGCAGACCTGCGTTTATATGGGCCTGACGTGCCGGGTTTTGACCCTGTGCAGCAGTCAGCACCTGACCGAGAATTGTCTCGCTTACTTCCGACTTGTCGATCCCAGCGCGCGCTACAACTTCCTCTAGAATGGCGGCACCCAATTCATGTGCAGGTGTGTTTGCAAAAGCACCGGCAAAGCTGCCCACTGCGGTACGTGCGGCGGACGCAATAACAACGTTGGTCATAAAATTTCCCCTAAGTTTTCCTCACTCAAATGAACGGTGCCACTTACAGGCGAAAGGCGCAAGCTGACATCCAGTCACAGGCCTAATTTTGGAACCCCGTAATAATAGCCCTGAAGACAATCGACCCCCAACCCTTTGAGGAAAGCTGCTTCTTGTGCTGTCTCGACGCCGTCAGCGACGGCAAACATCTCAAACTGGCGGGCGACGGTTACCAGCGCCTCTGCCAGAACTTGGTTGTCGGCATTCTGATCGATTCCCCTGATAAAGCTTTTGTCGATCTTAACGAGGTCAAAGAAGAAATCCTTAAGATGACGAAAGGCGGTATAGCCTGCGCCAAATCCGTCCAATGCAAATGCGACCCCCTTGGGCTGCATCTCGGTCATGAAACGGATGACATTTTCATGCAGCATCATCGCAGATGTCTCGCTAATTTCAAAAATTAGACGATCACCCGGCTTTGCCCGATTTAGCAGGCCATTGTCCAATATACGCCGCCATTCACCGTCACCGATTGACCGCGCTGACAGGTTAACAGACAGCCGCAAGTTGGGACGAGCGACCAGCATTTTGAGGGCTAAATCTAGCGTCACACAGTCAATCTGACGCCCCATGACAGTTTCTTCGATCAAGGACATAAAATGCGCAGCGGGGATAATACGCCCAGCATCATCCGATAGGCGCACCAGACCTTCGTAGAAAGCGATTTGCGGGGATGCTTCGCTAGTCATGATCGGCTGAAACGCCAGCTGCGCGCGCCCAGCGCCTAACGCGTCACGCACCAAGTCCATGACATCGGCATCACGGCTCGCCATCGCATATTGCAGGGGATCAAGCAGCGCATGATCATCCAGTTCGTTAACAGCTTGTTGCATCTTTCGATTCCATTGGGACATGCCCAAAATGAACCAAAGCTAACTAACATCGGATTAATAAAGACGCGTCACCAGCGTTTTAGCGCATCTTCGTCTGCGTCCTTAGCCGCGACCCAGCTTGCACCTGCTGTTGTTATCTCTTTCTTCCAGAATGGCGCACGCGATTTGAGGTAATCCATGAGGAAATCGGCCGCCTCGAACGCCGCTGCCCGGTGTGCTGCAGCCGTGGCCACCATCATAATCGGGGCGCCCGGTTTCAGTGCCCCATACCGATGAATGACCAGCGCATCGGCCAACCCCCAACGGGTTGTTGCCTCTTGCACTATCTTTGCAATCGCGGATTCTGTCATGCCGGGATAATGTTCGATCTGCATTTCCTGTAAGTCGCCATCGGTGTCGCGAACGACGCCCGTAAAACTAACCACGGCACCAACGTCGCTGCGACCCTGCGCAAAACGATTAAGTTCGGTCCCGGCATCAAACAATTCTGGCTGCACGCGGACTGTCATTTATCCACCTGTCATCGGCGGAAAGAATGCGATCTCTTTGACGCCAGCAAGCGGCGCATCAAACTCGGCAAGTTCTTGATCCAATGCCACCCGCAGCGCGGATATGTCTGCAAAGGCTGCCTTGTACCGATCTTCGCGGGCTTTCAGTTCTTCGACCAAGTCTGCCACAGTTGCCGCATTCGTATCGACCTGTTCTTGCGGCAGACCGATACGTTCACGGACCCAGGCAAAGTAGACGACGTTCATCATGCACCATCCCGAAGATATGGGCGAGATTTGTTAAAGTAATCCCAGCCGGTGATCGCCGTTAGCAATGCCGCGATCCAAAGAATCGAAATACCGGCCCAGCTGCTAAAGATCATGCCGTTGTATTTCCATGAAAGGCCAAAATCATCCGGTCCTGTGCCATTCAGGGCGGCATCAACCATTTCTGAAGTCATCGCGAGCGAATGGATCATGAAATAGTGTTCAAACGCGCCAGCCGCAAACAGCAGTGCGATACCAACCATCTGGGCGGTCGTTTTCCATTTCGCGAGCTTAGTGACTTTTAGAGTTCCTGCGGTATCACCCAAGAATTCGCGCAAGCCAGATACAAAGACTTCGCGAAAAATGATCAAGGTGGCGGGCAACAGAATCCATGGGTTCATACTGGAAAAGCCGGTGATCACCACAAGGGCGATAATCACCATCGCCTTGTCAGCGATTGGGTCAAGCATCGCGCCCAATTTGCTTTCTTGTTTCCAAAGCCGCGCAAGGTAGCCATCGACAAAGTCGGTCAACGCAGCCACGACGAACAACACCAGTGCGAACCAGTCCGCCCAAGGCCTGTTAAAGTAAAGGAACATGATCACAACGCCTGGCGCAGCGGCCAAACGTAAGATCGTGAGGATATTAGGTATATTCATTGTCATGCCTCTACCTACCCCGCTTCGCAGCCGCTGACCATATCCCACTTCTTTTGTGTCGAAATACCGCAGCTAAACGCAAATATCGTTCTCGGCTTAGCCCTTTTCGTGGAAGTAGTCATAGATGGTCTGCGCAAGGCTATCCGAGACACCGACAACGGCCTTTAGATCAGCAAGATTTGCACGAGTGACGGCCTTGGCCGATCCGAAATGCGCGAGCAAAGCGCGCTTGCGCGTCGCACCTACGCCGGGCACATCATCCAAAGGCGTCGCGCCGATCGCTTTGCTACGTTTTGCGCGGTGGGTGCCAATGGCAAAGCGGTGAACTTCGTCGCGCATACGTTGGATGAAATAAAGCACCGGGTCGTTGTGGCGCAGTGCCATGACACGTTTGCCAGTACGGTAGAATTCTTCTTTACCGGCGTCGCGGTCCTCGCCTTTGGCCACTCCGACCATCGCGATATCGCCAACGCCAAGTTCAGTCATAATTTCACGCACAGCGCTGACTTGGCCTGCACCGCCATCAATCAACAGCAAGTCGGGCCAAGACCCGGTTGTTCTATCGGGGTCTTCTTTCAACAGCCGTTGGAAGCGGCGAGTCATGACCTCTTTCATCATGCCAAAGTCGTCCCCCGGCACGAGGTTATTACCGCGAATGTTAAACTTGCGGTATTGGTTCTTTTCGAACCCATCTGGCCCTGCGACGACCATTGCGCCGACAGCATGCGCACCCTGAATGTGCGAGTTATCATAGACCTCAATCCGCTGCGGGGGTTTGGGCAGTTCGAATGCTTCGGCCAACCCTTTTAGCAATCGGGCCTGTGTCGCAGTTTCTGACATTTTCCGCGCAAGGCTTTCGCGGGCATTGCGTAGCGCATTATGGACCAGCTCGGCCTTTTCTCCACGCTGCGGAATGATCACATCAACCTTGCGCCCGGCCTTTTCTGCCAGCGCGTCAGCCATCAGCTCATCGTTATCCAGCCCATGTGAAAGGATCACCATTTTGGGTGGATCTCGGTGGGCGTAGAACTGACCAACAAAGGCCTCCATCACCTCGGATGGGTCTTCGTCGCCGCTGATCCGCGGATAATAATCGTGGTTCCCCCAGTTCTGGTTCGCACGGTAAAAGAACACCTGTACACAGGCTTGCCCGCCGTCCGTGTGCAATGCGATGACGTCGGCCTCTTCAGTGGTTTGCGGATTGATCCCTTGCGCGGATTGCACCTGCGTTAACGCCTGGATACGGTCGCGTAGGGCCGCTGCGCGCTCAAACTCAAGGTTGTCAGACGCATCCTGCATCTGCTTGGCCAACGTTTCCTGAATCCGCTTTGTGCGCCCCTGAAGAAAGCTTTCGGCGTCGCGCACTGTATCAGCATAATCTTCGTCAGAGATTTTGCCACAGCACGGGCCACTGCATCGTTTGATCTGATACTGCAGACATGGGCGTGTCCGGTTTTCAAACTCGATATCCGTACAGTTGCGCAGCAAGAAAACGCGCTGCAACTGCTTTAGCGTTCGGTTCACCGCACCTGCGCTAGCAAAGGGGCCGAAATAGCTACCCTTTTCCTTCTTAGCACCACGGTGCTTCTTGATCTGCGGATAAGCGTGCGACTTTGTCACGAGGATATTCGGGAATGATTTATCGTCGCGCAGCAAAACATTGTAACGCGGCTTTAGCTGCTTAATCAGGTTCTGCTCAAGAAGCAGCGCCTCTGTCTCGGTCCGCGTCGTAAGAAACATCATCGAGGCAGTTTCGCTGATCATCCGCGCGATCCGCGGCGAATGATTGCCCGGCCGAGAATAGTTACTAACACGGTTCCGCAGGTTGCGTGCCTTACCGACATACAGCACCCGGCTTTCCGCATCGAGCATACGATAAACGCCCGGTGAAGAATCCAACGTACGCAGATACCCGTAGATCCGATCATATCCTGTCGTCGGTTGCTGGGTCGTTTGCTCGGTCATGGGCCGTTTCTTTGATTCTACTTTGGCTGCAATGGTAATGCAGCAGGGACAAGAGGAAAGGCATCCACCGTTTCTGTGGATAAGTCGGTGGGCATTTCCGTGAGAGTCGGAAATTTCCTTTCTATTTAGCAGGGTTCGTCGATTTGCTCAAAAAATAGGCAAATATTTAAGTCATTGATAAATCTATGAATTTTTATGAACAACCAATTAAACCCCTGAAAAACTGGTTAATTATGACAGTTTCGTGACCAAGCCACCCGCATAGTGCACAACTCTCGCGTCACTACTCAACCCCAAGGACATCTGGCGTTTGCCAGCCAAGATGCTGGCCACCGTCCACGGCAATCATTTGGCCCGTCACCGCGGGCGCATCCAAGAAATATCCAAGTGCTGCAGTGATGTCTGCCGGGTTAGCACCGCGCCCCAGAATGGTCGCCGCACGCTGCGCATCAAAGTGGGCTTTGGTCTGTCGATGGCCCTGCAAGGTCGGACCAGGCCCGATACCGTTCACCCGCACATGAGGGGCCAATGCCTGCGCCGTGGTCTGTGTCATCGCCCACAACCCCATCTTGGCAATCGTGTAGCTCATGAACTCTGGAGTCAGCTTGTGAACCCTTTGATCCAGCATGTTCACAATCAGCGCCTGCGCAATCGGCTCACCGTTTTCGTCAGTGCCTGCCTTGGGGGCCTGCGCCGCGAACTGCTGCGTCAAAACGAAAGGCGCACGTAGGTTAGATTCGATATGTCTGTCCCAGCTTTCACGGGTGGCAGACGTCACGTTGTCATATTCAAATATCGAAGCGTTATTCACCAGACAGGTCAACTGACCGCCCAGCGCGTCAACAGCACGCCCGATCAACGCTTGCGCCGCGCTTTCGTCTAGCAAATCAGCCTGAAGAGCCACCGCAGTACGCCCCATATCCTGTAACTGCGCTACTGTCGCGGCAGCACCATCAGCGGAGCCAGCATAGTGGACGGCCACATCATACCCGCGCTTCCCTAGATACAGCGCCATCGCCTGTCCCAACCGTGCACCTGCACCTGTTACAAGCGCCTTCATGGGCGTCCCTTTTTGCATTGGCACGGGCCTTTACCTATCCGATAGCGCTGGCAGTTCGGGCATTTCGCATCGGACAATCGCTGCTGTCCCGGAAATCGCCATTTACCGAAAATGCCAAGCACGGCCATGAAGGCCAAAAACAGAAATATTGCTTTGACGATCACAGGCCGAACCTTGCGAAAGCGGCCCGTTCTTCGATCCCTGCCACAGTGTTATCAACAATCTGCGCGCCAAAGCGAGACAGGATTGTCTTTTTCTGACCGTAGCGGCGGAATTGGACGTCGTCGCCAAAGCGCTGTTTCATCACGGGTACAAGGTGGCCAATCCCATCGACAAGACCTTCGTCGACGCTTTTCTGGCCGATGTAGACCTCGCCTGTGAATAGATCAGGGTTATCCGAAAGCTTTGGCCCGCGACGCGATTTTACATAGGCGATAAAGGTCTCGTGCAGGTCATCTAGCCAAACTTTGAGCTTTTTCACATCAGCAGGTTTTTCGGGCTTAAACGGGTCCATCATTGATTTGGATTTACCGGCTGTATGCACGCGGCGTTCAATTCCGTAACTCGCGATAGCCTCGTGCGCACCAAAACCAGAACTAATGACGCCTATAGAACCTGTCAGCGAGCAGGCATCAATGAAGATTTCGTCCGCAGCACATGCCAGCCAATAGCCGCCGGATGCAGCAACATCTTCGACAAAGGCAAAGACAGGTACTTTCTTTTCATCTGCCAGCCGCCGGATACGTGCAGCAATCAGTGATGATTGCACAGGCGATCCACCGGGACAGTTAATCTCAAGCGCAACTGCCGCAGGTTTACCCTTGCGAAATGCCTTCTCAAAGGACGGGGCAAGGCTCGGGTTATCCAACCCGCGCCCATTATTAGTGATCGCACCCTGCAACCGAATGACGGCAACAAACGGGGGCGTTTTCACAAAAGGGATAAAGCGTTTCATAGGTTAACCTTAGGCAGAATTACGGGTTTCGCAAGCTTACTGACGGATCCGCCAGCCAGTACGGAATATCCACCAGATGGCGGCCAAACATGCACCGGTGAACAGCGCAATCGCAGCAAGCGATACCGTGATGTCAACATCGGCCACCCCAAAAAACGCCCAGCGGAACCCAGAGATCAGATAAACAACGGGGTTAAACATGGCGATCGTCTGCCAAATACCAGGCAGCATCGATACCGAATAGAAAGACCCACCAAGGAACACAAGCGGTGTGATGACCAGTAGAGGGATCAGCTGCAATTGTTCAAAGTTGCCTGCCCAAATGCCGATGATGAACCCAAGTAGCGAAAAGCTAAGACAGGTCATTACCAAGAAAGCGACCATCGCAATCGGGTGCGCGATGTTAAGATCGACAAAGAAGAACGCGGTGATCAGGATTATCACGCCGATAAACATCGCTTTCGTCGCGGCTGCGCCGACATACCCCAAGACGATCTCTAGGAAGTTGACCGGTGCTGACAGTAGTTCATAGATCGTGCCCGTGAATTTCGGGAAATATATCCCAAAGCTCGCGTTTGATGTGGCCTGCGTCATAACTGACAGCATGATCAACCCCGGCACAATAAACGCACCATAGCTGACGCCTTCGACTTCTTGGATGCGGCTACCGATAGCGGCCCCAAAAACGATAAAGTAAAGCGAGGTCGAGATCACCGGAGAGATCAAGCTTTGCATGATCGTCCGAAAGAAGCGCTTCATTTCGGATCGATAGATTGTCTGAACTGCGTAAATGTTCATGCCGTTTCCTTTACGAGGCCGACAAAAATGTCTTCTAGGCTGCTTTGTTTGGTTTGAAGATCGGTCATGGTCAGCCCCGCTGCCGCCAGATCATTCAATAGTGTTGTGATGCCAGTGCGTTCGCCGTTGGTGTCATATGTATATGTCAGGCTTAGACCATCATCTGCACGGTCAAGCTCATAACCTGCGAGTGCCGCGGGTACTTCGGCCACTGCTTCGCTAAGCGAAATCTGCAATTGCTTTTGGCCCATCTGCGCCATCATTTCGGATTTGTCCTGCACCAACAGGATTTGCCCGCCATTAATAACACCCACACGATCAGCGATCGCTTCCGCCTCTTCTATATAGTGTGTCGTCAGGATGATCGTGACACCTGCGGCCTTTAGCTCGGCGACAACGTCCCACATATCTTTGCGCAGTTCGACATCAACACCTGCGGTCGGTTCGTCCAAGAACAGAACGCGCGGCTCATGCGAAAGCGCCTTAGCGATCAACACGCGACGTTTCATGCCGCCGGACAGCGCCATGATCTTGCTGTTCTTCTTGTCACCAAGCGACAGCTGATCAAGGATACGGTTAATATAGTCATCATTGCGCGGCTTGCCGAATAGTCCACGCGAAAAACTCACAGTGTTAAAAACCGTTTCAAACGGCTCGAGATTTATCTCTTGGGGGACAAGTCCGATCAGGTCACGCGTCGCGCGATAATCAGTGAGCGTATCGAAACCACCCACAGTGATCGAACCACCCGTCGGAACTGTAATCCCACAGACAGTCGAGATCAGGGTCGTTTTACCAGCCCCGTTCGGGCCAAGAAGGGCAAGTATCTCGCCCTCTTCAATTTCAAGATTGACGCCTTTAAGCGCCTCAAAGCCACCTGGGTATGCTTTGCGTAGATTTTCGACAGAAACGATGGAGGGCATGAAGCAACCTTTGATTAGCTCATGGAACTTAACGTGAACGGAGCGAAAGTGAAAGGCTACGCAATACCTTCGGCGGCGCACAGTTTTGGGGAATGTTGATGCTAAGTAGTCATCATCTGCGCCACATCAAGCATCCGACATGAAAAACCCCATTCGTTGTCATACCACCCAAACACACGCACCAAACCACCGGCGGTCACGCGTGTCTCTGGCAGGGACACGATCAGACTTTCTGGACGGGCACGTAGATCAGATGACACCAGCGGCTTGTCCGTGTGGCCGATGATACCCGACTGCTGGCGCAGCACATCGTGCACTTCGTCCAATGCCACCTTTCGGTCCAACGTTACTGTTAGGTCCACAGCCGAAACTGATGCGACAGGCACACGTACGGCCGCAGCTTCGATCCGCCCTGCAATATCAGGAAGCACTTCGTTTAATAGACGCTGCGCGGATGTTGTGGTCGGCACCATCGAAAGCCCAGCAGCGCGGCTACGCATCATGTCACCGCGCGGGGCATCAATTGTTGGCTGACTGCCAGTGTAACAGTGGATCGTCGTCATCCAGCCAGTTTGCAGACCCCACGTATCATCCAAAAGCTTCACCAAAGGTGCGAGCGCGTTTGTCGTACACGATGCATTCGACACGATTGGTTGGTCGGCAAGCAGATGATCATTAGCGCCCAGGACTACGGTCAAGTCCGCCGCGCTTGAGGGTCCGGAAATAAGCACACGCTTCGCACCAGCTTTCAAACTGCGCTCTGCAATGTCACGTGCGTCAGCTTTCCCGGTACACTCTAATACTAGATCGACTTCCTGCAGATCGAGCGTGCTGATGTCGGATGTTTGGCTAAATGGAAACGCTCGACCATCAAGAATCAGTGAACCGTCAGAAAAATCTGCCTTCCCCTGATAGGGTCCAAAGACACTATCATACATAAATAGATGCGCGCATAGCTCTGGAGCGGCGATATCGTTGATCCCGACGATCTCAATGTCTTGCCAAAGGCCAGATGCCCATGTGCGCAGCATTGTGCGACCGATTCGACCAAAGCCATTGATGAAAATACGTGCCATTGCCCTGCCTTTAGACGCCTAACCTGATGCTGCACCTTTGTTATTAGGGGTTCAAGGCGGGTACTAGAGCTAGTTTTTTCATCGCTCCAATGGCTTGGCCGTAGAGAATCGGTGTTCCAACTGCACGATTTTTCCCCGTTTCCCTCACATAAGTGACGCGTACAAGCATCACATCGATGCAAATTCAGTATCTAGAGAAAGAAATGGACTAATTTTTTGCCACGGCTCTGGCCTTCGGCATATTTCTAGATGAAAAGCATCTATTATCAGTAAAAATAGGGCGGATTAGGCGGAAAACCGCCTGCTACTGTTTCTTGCTGAGGTGGCAATCCATCGATTTTTCGGGGATTACGAACCACTAAACAACAAGTTGGCGTCACTTTTTGGCCTAATTTGGATGAGACTAGACGATAAAGGCAAGCGGCTGTTCCGCAATGCCGTTGAAGTTTGAGAGCTGGATGTAGGATGGCCGAGGCGCAAGTGAAAGAAAACGCGGACGATAAAGACAGCTTCGTTGACGAGCTTAAGCCGGGCACGAAGTTGATGCACGGCCAGTACACGATTGAAAGCTTCCTGAACGCAGGTGGTTTTGGGATCACGTACCTCGCGAAGGATAGCCTTGATCGTAAGATCGTTATTAAGGAGTGCTTCCCAGGAGCATTCTGCCGTCGTAGCCGTTATGTCGTGCAGGCGCGTTCCCGCGCGCACCAGAACGAGCTGAAGTCAATTGTGCGCCTGTTCGTACAAGAGGCCCGCAGCCTCGCGAAGCTGAATCACCCGAACATCGTCGGCGTGCACCAGGTCTTCGAAGACAATGATACTGCGTATATGGCGCTCGACTTTGTCGAAGGTCGTGACCTGCTGGATACGATTGAAGATCCGACAAACACACTGACACCAGCGCAAATCAAGACGATCCTAAAAGAGGTTCTTGGTGCTGTCGGCTTTATCCACGATCAGGGCATCCTGCACCGTGACATTTCGCCAGATAACATTCTTATCAATCAGGATTTTCACCCTGTTCTGATCGACTTTGGTGCGGCGCGCGAAGAAGCGACAAAGCAAAGCCGTGTGCTGTCTGCACTACGCGTTGTTAAGGACGGCTATTCCCCACAGGAATTCTATATCGCTGGTTCCGAGCAAAGCCCAAGCAGTGACCTTTATGCGCTTGCTGCATCTTTCTACCACCTGATCGAAAACGACGTTCCGCCAAACAGCCAAGCACGCCTCGCGGCGATCGCTTCTGGCGACGAAGACCCATATGTCAAGTTGGCAGGTCGTTTCCCTGACTATGAAGACTCATTCCTTCAAGCGATCGACAAAGCGCTGGCCGTTCTGCCAAAGGACCGCATTCAGTCTGCCAAAGAATGGCTAGACGTGATGGACGGCAACGTTAGCAACGTAACGCCTCTGAATGTGACCAACAACGCTAAGCCGGCTGCCGCTGCCGCCGCTGCCACAACAAAGAAAAAGTCTAAGCTTCCTCTGTTGCTTGGTTCCGCTGCTGTAGTTGCTCTTCTTGGTGGTGTTGCTGTTATGACTATGTCTGGCGGCGAAGATGCCCCAGTCGCACCAGTTGCAGAGCAGGAAGTCGCAACAGAAACCACACCTGAGGTTGAAGCGCTTGCACCAGTAGCGCCAGTCGTAGAGACACCAGCGGCTGAGCCGGAAGAAGAAGTTGCAGTCGTCGAACCAGAAGCAGAGGCACCTGCGCCCGCACCTGTGGTCGTTGAAGAACCTACAATTGCGCCGGTCATCGTAGAAGAGCCGGTGATTGTAGACGAACCGACTCTGCGTCCAACAGTTCGTCCTGAAAGCGTTGAGCAAGCAGCACTACCAGAGCCTGAACCAGAACCCCTGCCAGAGCCAGTTGCAACGCCAGAGACCACAGTCACAGATCCAGACGTGAACGCTGAATTCCCTAATCAAACTGGGAATCGCCCTGTCGCGGATACAGAGACTGCAGATGTTGCTCTCCCAGCGACACCTGACACCGTTGATACGATCGGTACTGGCTTAGAAGTCGCAATCGACGCAGTCGTACCCGGCAATGAGCTAGTACCCGCATCTTTGGAATCATCATGGAACGTGGAACTTCCATTCTCGGCCGCTGATGATGCCTCAAACGTTATTTCTGAGGTCGCACTGATCTCTCCTGTTTGGGTTAAGCCCGGCCTCGAGATCACAAGCGTCAATGGCATTGCTGTCGATTCAATTTCGGATATCCCGAATGCGCTTCGTGCTTCAACCGACCCAGAAAATGTACCAGCAAATATTAACGTTGCATTTGGTACAATTGACCCTGCGACCGGCGCAACTGCTGAACATTCTTGGGGTCTGCCAGTCGTGCAAGAGGTTAACTTGCTGAACGGCGTCCAGTTTGAAACTGCCTTCGTTGGCGATGCATGGCGGACAATTGTTGCCGATATGCCAACGAATCTGGCTGGTGGCCTGCAAACTGGCGACGTTGTGGTATCATATATCCCAACAGCCGAAAGTATCACTAACCGCGACTCTTTGTTGAACATCTTCAACCGAGAGCTGGATAAAGGTGTAGAGCAGTTCATGTTCGCCGTTCAACGTGACGGCAGCATGTGGGTTGCCTCACTGATCTATTCAGGCGCTGAAAACTAATCCATGACGCGGCCGTCGGGGGTCGCATCATGATGCAAATTGGAAGGTAAAGAAAATGAAATTCATTCGTAATCTCATTGGTAAAAAGCGGCGTGATGAAACTCCTCGCCGTCCTGCAGGCGTTGACAATTTAGAGCAGTCATACCGTGATACCGTTGGTGCGATCACTGGCGACGAGTCCGGCGAAGCCGCAGTCTCAGACATTCTGTCATCTGTGAACACCAAGGTGTCTCCTGCCGCGGACAAATCAGCGGCGTCCGCTGGTCCTGCAAACATCTGGGATGTTGAAGAAGACACTGCTTCATCAGGCCTGCCTGAAACAGCACCTGAACTGCCAAACGCGTCCCCTGCTGCAGCATCTGCCGCTGCTGCGCGGTCGCCAGCACGTGCACGTCGGACAAAAACCCGTCTTATCGGATTTGAAAAGTCTGACGGCGATGTTGTTGATCTGTTCAACGACGCACCAAAGGCAGCACCAACACAACGCGCTAAGTTCCCAGTGGGTTGGCTCGTGGTATCCGAAGGCCCAGGCCGTGGCGAATGCTTCACACTGATGGCTGGCATGTCACAGATTGGTCGTGGCGAAGATCAGGCTGTCCAGCTTGATTTTGGCGATAACTCTATCTCGCGCACGAACCACGCGGCGATCGTTTACGACGCCGAAACCAAAGAATTCCTGCTTGGACACGGCGGCAAATCGAACATCGTTCGTCTGAACGACAAACCGCTTATCAGTAACGAAGCCCTGAAGTCCGGCGATGTCATTCGGCTAGGCGAAACAGTTCTGCGCTTTGTAGCTCTGTGCGACCAAACGTTTAACTGGACCGATGGCGCTTCTGGGGAGGACGAAGATGTGGCGATCGCCTGAACCTCGTTTTGACGTCGCATCAGCGATTTGTCAGGGCGGCCGAGACTATCAAGAGGACGCAATTGTCAGCGACTTCCCTTTTGGGGCTGACAGCGGTGTGGTCGTTCTTGCTGACGGGATGGGCGGTCATGCTGCCGGTGACGTCGCGAGCAAGATCGTCGTAACTGAAGTATTCAGTGAGCTTAAATTTCAAAGTGCAAACTTTGCAGATTTTGAAAGTGAGATCCCGCAGTACCTGACTGCTGCTGCAGTTAACGCCAACAACGTGGTGCGTGAGCACGTGCAGGAGCACCCTGAGACACGTGGCATGGGCGCAACGCTTGTATCGCTAGTGCTGATCGAAAACCGTATGTTCTGGATGTCGATTGGGGACTCTCCCCTTTACCACTTCCGCAACGGCAAGATGCAGCAGCTGAACGAAGACCATTCGATGGCACCGCAGATTGATTTCATGGTGCAGTCAGGTCTGTTGGATCCTGAAGCTGGTAAAAACCACCCTGACCGCAATTGTCTAACCTCAGTTATTCTGGGCGACCGTGTTGCGAAATCAGATTGCCCAAAGACCCCATTCGAACTGCAAGTCGGTGACATCGTCGTCGTTTCCAGTGACGGTCTTCAGTACCTAGAAGAGCCGCAGATCCAAAAGATTCTGCAACGCTATCGTCGTCGCAAAAGCGCCGAGATCGCAGGTTATCTTCTTGAGGCAATCGAAGCTTTGGCCGATCCAGATCAGGACAACGTCTCATTCTCGGTTATCAAGCTAAACCACAACAAGCCGGTTATCCGCGCTATCCGCGCGAAACCAATTGGTCACGTGGAAACACATGCTTCGACAATTACACGTGTTGTAGACCCAACCGAAGTTGACAGAGTTGCTGCTAAAGATGCCAAGCCGGTTATCAAAGAAGTGAAGCCTGTCAGCAAAGTTGACGACAGCACAAATCCGGAGGTTGATGAGGCTACGCCTCAGGCTAAAGTGGCCGCCGGAGGCAAGTAATGTCGAATCAATCACTGAGCACACGTGTTCAAGAAGAACTAAAGCAGGCTGTCGAAAGCGGCCTGCTTCCTGATGCCGCGCGTCGCCGTGCGATGCAACTGCTGGGACGGCTGGATCAGCCTGTCCGTGTTGGCTTGCTGGGCATGCCCGGCGCCGGAAAATCCAAAATCCTCAATCTTCTGGTCGGAAAAGAGGTCATCCCTGATGGCGTCAATCTGCCAACCGTACAGCTGATTTACGGCGACACCGAACAAGCGATCTGTACGCTTGCCGACGAAGATAAGACCACGCTCAATGGCATTGACGTACAAGAGATCGCGGAGCTCGAGCCCATCTTTGTTGAACTGCGTATGCCGCTTCCCGCGCTAAAGAAAATTTCTGTGATGGAAGTTGAAGCGTCGAGCGGTGATCCAGAAGCGCTTCACCGTGCCAGCCAATGGGCTGCAAAACGCTGTGACGTCGCTATGTGGTGTACAAAAGGTTTCCTCCCGGCAGAGCAAAACGTGTGGGCGCAAATGCCCGACATGATCAAAGACCACGGTTTCTTGATGCTTACCCACGCGGATCACATTGCTGCTGCGGGTAAGTTGGACATCGCAATGACGGCTGTTCGCAAGGCCGCAGGCAACGAATTCAATCACGTATTATCGATCGCAACGACCGACGCACTGGCCTCTCGCAAGCCAGATGGCTCTGTCGACAAAGACCAAATGCGCGCCAGTGGCGGACTTGCGCTCATTGCTGCGGTTTTGAAGCAAGTCGACCAAGGCCGTCAGTCAGCTGTCGATAGGGGCGATATCCTCTTGCATCAGAACGCTGATGCGCTCGCAGGAAAACTAGAAGCTGTTTCAAAGCAAGATGTTACCGCTGGCGATCCCGGTCAGACACAAGATGCGACAACTGTAACGCTATCAATTGTCGAGAACGGTGTCGTTTCCAGAATCGAAACAGATATCCCTGTTTCAAGAACAGCTGACAGCGACGAAATCAAAAGCGCCGTCGTTACATTGCACCCCGCAACTCGCGAAGCGTACGAGACAGCGCTGCAGTACATCGCCAAGCAAAGCAGCGAGATCGCTGAAATTGTTGCAGCTGCGGGCGAAGACGCGCCAGCGCAAGTCATCGCGACGACAGTCGAACACGTTCAGTGGATTTGTGACTATCTAAATGAAAACGGTGATGATTCTGATCAAGCATTGGTTCGCGCACGTGAAACCGCGTTTGATGCGGCGGATCTTGCCCAGCTGATGCAAATGGAAAAGAATGATAACGCAGCGATCGAGGCGCTAAGCCTGCTGTTGCAAATCAAATACGAATTGCAGGCGGATCTGGCGGCCTAGATTGGGTACATTTGTCAAAAACTTTGGGTCGGTGCCTTATTCTTAACGCATCAATCTGTTTCCGTTTTGGCAATAAACCTGTGATAGCGTCGTGATTTGGCGAAGCGGCTATCAACTGATATGGATGGTAGCCAAGAAGACTATTGAGGACGGACACGAATGAAGATGGAAGAGCTGACAAAAGGGGATGGTTACAAAGTCCCGGCAGCACACCACCCGTTCATGCGACTTGGCTTAGAGAAGCTCGAAGCGTTTCATGACGAAGTCGTTGATCTGGAAGCTACGCTAGCTGACGTTGTCAAGCTAGGTGGTTCGGATGCGGAAAAGAAATCTACACGACTTATCAAACAGTTACGCGCATTTGAGCCAAGCATCACAATGATTGGTCAGATCAAATCTGGTAAGACCTCACTTGTGAACGCCATGGTTGGGCGCCCGAATTTACTACCTGCGGACGTAAACCCGTGGACCTCTGTTGTAACGTCTTTGCACCTCAATGCTCCTCTAGCAAAGGACGCGCCGACGGCGACGTTCCAGTTCTTTAGCCAAGGTGAATGGGACCACTTGGTCGAAAACGGCGGCCGAATCGGTGAACTGTCCAGCCGTGCTGGCGCCGACGAAGAGCTCGAAAAAGTGCGCGAACAGATCGCAGAGATGCGTGACAAGACCAAAGCGCGCCTTGGCCGTAAGTTCGAACTGCTGCTTGGTCAAAAGCATAACTATGCAGAACTGAACGATGACCTTGTTCAACGCTACGTCTGTATGGGCGACGATTTCGAAGATTTGGAAGAAGAAGACCAGCAAGGTCGCTTCGCTGATATCACCAAGTCGGCCGATCTATACCTCGAAGCCAAATCCATTCCGATGCCGCTGTGTGTCCGCGACACTCCCGGTGTGAACGATACGTTCATGATGCGCGAGCAAATTACCATCAACGCGCTGCGCGATAGCCGCATCTGTGTTGTCGTGTTGTCCGCCCATCAGGCACTTAGCTCGATGGATATGGGCCTGATCCGCCTGATCGCCAACGTCAAATCGCGCGAAGTGATCATATTTGTGAACCGGATTGATGAGCTTTCGAACCCGGCAGAGCAAGTTCCAGAAATTCGCGACAGTATTCTACAAACGCTGAAGGATAATAACGGGCCTGAAAATCCGGAACTTATCTTTGGTAGCGCCTACTGGGCTAACATCGCCCTTGGCGAAACGCTTGACGACATCGTCGCCGAAAGTGCGGAAGCCATGTTTAACTGGGCTGAAGCGTCGCTAAGCGCTGAAACCGCTGGCATGGAAATCAACGAATTGGTTTGGCACCTGTCGGGCGTACCTCAACTGTACCGCGCTTTGTCCGAACGCATTTCCGAAGGTCCGGGTGCCGAGATTCTTTCTGCCTCGCGCAAGCGTGCATTGAACCTTGTTGGCGGCGTACGCGCGTCCAGCTCTATGGTTTCTATGCGGCTTGAGGGCGACTCTGTCGAAGTGATGCCACACGACCAGCTGGTTGCCCATTTGGACAAGCTAGAGGCCGACAATCTTAAATTCCTGAACGACCGCATGGATATCGTTTTCCAGCAGTTCGGATCACGCGTCGATCAATCGCATAAACGGTTCTTGGATCGTGCATTGGAATCATTGCTTCAGCACCTTGAAAACAACGGTGAAGAAGAAGTTTGGCAATACAGCCCTGATGGGCTGCGCATGTTGCTGCGCACCAGCTATCAGGTGATGCGGCGCAATGTGTCGTCGACTTGTGATCAGGTGTTTGCGGCGGCTTCCGCTGATCTGGCAGAAACTTACCGCACGGCGTTTGGCGTCGCGGTTGAAAACTTCTCGATCACTCCACCTGCAGCTCCTGAAATCCCTGCGCCCGTGTCGCTGGGTCAAACCATCGCGCTTGATCTGCAGACGTCGTGGTGGAAAGGCTGGTGGAAACGCCGCAAAGGTTATCGTGCCTTCGCAAGTGGTTTTTATGACCTGATCGAAGCAGAGACAGCGCCAATCGTGGATGAACTCAAAGTCCGGCAGGCAGAAGAAATTCGTAAGTTGGCAGAAGCCGAACTACGTGATTTCCTTGCTGAACAGCGCGGATTCCTGACCGATCTCAGCGAAAAATCGAACCTCAACAAAGAAGACCTGAAAGACATCTTCGGAATCACTGCGCAGCAAGAACGCGAAGAGCTATTCGACTACATCTTCGAAGAACTTAGTGATAGCGCGCCAGCCGAAGCAGAAGGAACCGCCTGATGACTGATACGACCCCCGCGTCAGGTGGGCCACGCAAACCACGCATCGCTTTGATGGGCGAGTTTTCGGCCGGTAAAAGCACGCTTTCAAACCTCTTGATGGGTGCACGTCCTCTACCTGAAAAGGTTACAGCGACGCGTTTGTCGCCCGTCTGGATGTCACACGGCACCCATGCGCCTTTCCGTGTTGACGTTGATGGGTCTACAGAACCTGTGTCGCTTGATCGTCTCGAAGATATCCCTGTCGAAGAAACCATGTGCATTCGCCTGTTTCTGGAATGTGACATCTTGGATGTCTGCGACCTGATCGACTTTCCCGGCATTTCTGACCCCAACATGTCTTCCGACGTTTGGGAACGGATGCTGCCCGAAGTGGATGCCGTTATCTGGCTGACCCACGCGACCCAAGCATGGCGACAGTCCGAAGCCGCTGTTTGGGACACGATGCCTAATGCAGTCCGTGAAAATTCGATTCTTCTGATCACACGTTTTGATAAGCTAACAACCGAGAAAGACCGCCTGCGCGTCTTTAAGCGGGTACGTCGTGAAACAGATGGCCAGTTTGCTGCCACCTTCCCAATTTCATTGCTGCAAGCGCTGGAAGCTGGCGAAGACTTTGAGCGCTGGGATGCAAGCGGCGCGGGTCCGTTTGTTGAGCACCTCATTCAAGCGGTTGAAAAGCTCAGCAAACTTGCCGCGCGGTCAGAACTGCCCCTGTACAACATTGCCGATGGAACAGCGATTCCAGAGCCTGTTGCCGCAGCGGTATTGCCACGCCGTGTCAAACGCCCGCTGAACGCAGACAGCCCCAAAAGGGAACGACCGACAGCAGAACAGGCACAGGCAGCGGAAATTCCGTCAAAGCCCGGCGCACCCACATCCTAGGCGTGTGTCGATTTGACAGGCTTCCACACTGGACCGTTTTGACGTAATCAGTCACATATCAACGAAAAATTAGCGGGCCAACAATCATGGTTGTGGACGATCTAGATGCATTGCAGGAAAAATTCGCAGCGTGCGATACTATCGCCTTTGCGGATTTGTCTACGCAAATGATCCTTGTGACAAATTCGGCGACATCTTTGCCCCGTGAGGGCCTTGATAACCTATGTGCCGAGGCCGCATTGACCATGGGCACCAAGCGCCAGCAATTTCTTGGAACAGAGCCCAGCGCGAGCGCAGTTGTCGCAAGCCGCGGCCAGATTCGCATTTTTATCCGTGCAAAGTCTGAACCAAACGACGTGATGTGCTGCGTTAGCTCATCGAATCTGGATATCAACGCGTTTCTTGCAGACGCGCAGCCACTGCTCGAAAAGCTAAGCACGGGTGGATGAGCAGTATGAACAAAGTAATGAACCGAGGCAGCAACCGTGAGTGACACGTCAATTATCGCGAACAAACTTGCCGCGCTGCTGGCCGACAACGAAGTCTATGTAGGCGGTAGCCGCATTATTTCTCAGGGTGGGTCCCCGACCCCACTAGCCGCCGTGTTGAACGAAGTCGACGCGACTGTATTGGAACGCACGCTGGTCTTTAGCATCGATGATGTGAACGTCAGCATGATCGTCGCGGGCCGCCGTCTTCGTGGCCTCGTCGAAGTTTCAGGTAATGTGCCAGAGGCTGCAAACGTCATCGGCAAAGTGTTGTCACGTGATGAGCCAGAAACGCTGCAGGCCGCTGGCGACCTCATGCTATTGCTATGCGCATCCGCGAACCGCGTCACCGTGCGCAGCTTGCCTGTTCAACCTCTTGGTACAAGTTCAGAGGCTGGCATTTCAGCCGGCGGTCTAGCCAAGCTATGGCATATCGATCTTGATGCGAAACCTGTCGCGCTGATTGAACGTTTCCTGACCGCAAATTCCAACGACATGACCGCCTATGTCTATGTGTCGAATGGTGACGTTGCCAAAACTGTTGGTGATGTCGGCATGCTCGAAGCATTGTGGAGCACGCAGGTCGCAGAATTCCGTAAACGCCATCGTGCCGTTCAGCCAAAGCAAGAAGGCGCGCGCCTGTTCTGCCTTAACGAACCACTGGGCGAAGGAACAACAGTCGCGGTTGCGATCGATGGCAACGATGTTGGTCTGTTTAGCTATAAGCCAAGCCAAATGCCGAAAATCGTCGCGGCATGGACCGCCACCCTAGGTTAATTAATAGGCAAGGCAAAACAACCCTAGCCACAAAAGTTTAAAAAGCGCCGACCGAAAGGTCGGTGTTTTCATTTGTGTGACTTGCAGAATGCGACATAACGCTGCGTCAATGCCGCAACTTCCCCACATGCCTATAATTTAAACAACAGCATCGAAATGTGGCGAATAATACCGCAACCGACAGCGACTGCCGTGTTATTCAGCGCTGCAAACAGGACTCTGCTCAATCCGCAGCCTACTCAGATGATCGTCTACAAAAGACATCCATCGCCGCGCAGTGGGGCTTCCTGGCAGAAACTTCCCGCCGCGCGACTACAACAGCACTGTTGCGGATCCCGCATAGCACCTGGCGCAGGCCAAGTGAAAGGGCTCTGCGATAACGAAACGGGGATATTGTTTCAATGGCATATAAAAAGACACTAGGCGCGTCCGTATTTGCGGCATTGCTGGCCAGCACTTCTATGGCCGCCGCAGAATGCGCAGATCCGATCAAAGTGGGCGTATTGCACTCGCTATCCGGCTCTATGGCGATTTCCGAAACTACACTGAAAGACGCAATGCTGATGCTGGTCGAACAGCAAAACGCAGCTGGCGGTCTTTTGGGCTGTGAAATCGAAGCCGTCGTCGTTGACCCGGCATCCGACTGGCCACTGTTCGCTGAAAAAGCACGCGAGCTGCTGACCGTATCCGAAGTCGACGTTATTTTCGGTAACTGGACGTCGGTTTCACGTAAATCCGTTCTTCCTGTGATCGAAGAACTGAACGGCTTGCTGTTCTACCCTGTACAATACGAAGGCGAAGAATCCTCGCGTAACGTATTCTACACAGGTGCGGCCCCGAACCAGCAAGCGATCCCAGCGACGGACTACTTCCTTGAAGAGCTTGGCGTTGAGAAGTTTGCGCTGCTGGGTACAGACTATGTTTACCCACGTACAACCAACAACATTCTCGAAGCATACCTGATCGACAACGGTATCGCAGAAGAAGATATCTTTGTGAACTACACACCGTTTGGTCACTCTGACTGGGCAACAATTGTTGCTGACGTTGTAGCGCTTGGCGAAGACGGCAAACAGGTTGGCGTGATTTCCACCATCAACGGCGACGCAAACATCGGCTTCTACAAAGAACTGGCTGCTGCTGGCGTATCCGCTGACGACATCCCTGTTGTGGCCTTCTCAGTTGGTGAAGAAGAACTGTCAGGTCTGGATACATCCAACCTTGTCGGTCACTTGGCCGCTTGGAACTACTTTCAGTCTGCTGAAAGCGACGCGAACACTGACTTCATCGCGGCATGGAAAGCATTCGCTGGCGAAGATCGTGTCACAAACGACCCAATGGAAGCGCATTACATCGGCTTCAACATGTGGGTGAACGCGGTCGAGGCTGCAGGCACTACTGACGTCGACGCTGTTCGTGACGCAATGTACGGTCAGGAATTCCCGAACCTGACAGGCGGTACAGCCGTCATGCTGCCAAACCACCACCTGGCAAAGCCAGTTCTGATCGGCGAAATCCAAGCCGACGGTCAGTTCGATATCATCAGCCAAACCGAAGAAGTTCCGGGCGATGCATGGACAGACTTCTTGCCTGAATCAGCGGTTCTTAAGTCTGATTGGCAGGAACTTGGTTGCGGCATGTACAATGTCGAAACTGAAAGCTGCGTTCAGCTGACTTCAAACTACTAAGCATTTCAATCAGGCGCGGAGCCCTTCCGCGCCTGACCACTTTTGAATTCCGAAAGACCCTCATGCCCCGCGTCTTAATTTTGCTCGCCTTGCTGTTGGGATTTTCGCCCGCGGTTCAGGCCCAAGAACTCCAAAACCTACTGCAAACCCACGCCGAACAAGTCGCCAAGCCGGGCCGCCGCACTGTTGGTACCGTGCTGGATGACCTTGCTAGCTCCGGCATTCCGCAAGTCGCAACGTTTTTAGAGGAATGGCAGGATAAATCCGTCTGGCAAAGCCCTGAAGGTCTGTTCTTTATTGCAGACGAGGACGGCGACAACCTGATCCTTACTGATATTGATAGCGGTGTAGAAACGACCGCCCCCTCTGACGGTTTTACACAGCTTAAGCCCAACGGTGGCGTGCGTCGCGTGATCGGCACAGCGCTTGTTCAGTTCCAACTGATGGACCCAGACCTTAACCGTCGAACAACGGCCGTCGCATCCATCGCCCGCCGTCCAGAGGCAAGTCAGCTTACCCCGCTGCTTGGTTCGATTGATGGCGAAGAAGACTCCACACTAAAGGCCCGAAAAATCCAGCTCGCGAATTTCCTGTCAGCGAGCTTTGCTGAGGAACCTGCAGACCGTATTGCCGCCATCGACAGCCTATCCACCGATGTCAGCGTCGAGGCACGCGCGGTATTGAACCAAATCCTGACCACAAACCCCGCACTGGCCGAAGAACTGCCAACTGACGTCAATATCGCCCGTGTCCTGAACCCCGGCGAAGACATGTCATTAGATGCCGCATACGAACTGCTGGTCGCTGATGACTTTGCCGCCCCACGTACCGATGCGGACACGATCAAGGCGGCACTTGCATCCAACATTATCAACGGTCGCGTTGGCGATGTGCCTGTCGCACAACTGGGCACCACAGCCAACCGAAACCGCGCCTACGCACAGCTGGCCCATGCCGGTACGGTTCCACCGCTGGTGACCGAAACAGACCGCGATGCGGCGCTAGCGAAGTTCACCTTCTTTGAGGTCTACGACGAGTCCGATGCAGCAATTACCGATGCCGCGAAGGCCGCACTTGCGTCAGTTGAGACGCGCGTAGCCGTTGGCCAATCAGCCGACCTCGCGCTTGATGCACTGTCACTTGCCTCGATCTATTTTCTGGCGGCCATTGGGCTTGCGATCACGTTCGGCGTTATGGGCGTCATCAATATGGCCCACGGCGAATTCATCATGATGGGTGCCTATACGGGATATGTCGTGCAGCTGTTCATCCCCAGCTACACGGCGTCTATCATCATCGCGCTACCGCTTGCCTTTGCCGTTACCTTTGCCGCTGGCGTCGCGATGGAGCGTCTGGTGATCCGTCACCTATACCACCGCCCACTGGAAACTCTGCTGGCGACATTCGGCATTTCGATCGCGTTGCAGCAACTCGCCAAAAACATCTTTGGCACCCAAGCACGCCCCCTGACATCGCCAGCATGGTTGGACGGCGCATGGGTGTTCAACGATGTGGTTCAGATCAGCTATATCCGTATTGCGATTTTCGTACTCGCGGTGATCTTCCTGTTCCTGATCTTGTTCGTCCTGAAACGCACCCGGCTTGGGCTAGAGGTACGTGCTGTCACCCAAAACCCCGGCATGGCCGCATCCATGGGGATCAACCCGGATCGGATCAACATGCTGACCTTCGGACTTGGTTCGGGGATCGCAGGGATCGCAGGTGTTGCGATTGGGCTATACGCCAAGGTCACCTCCGAGATGGGTGCCGATTATATCGTGCAGTCGTTCATGACCGTGGTTGTCGGCGGCGTTGGGAATGTCTGGGGCACGCTTGCAGGCGCGTCACTTATTGGCTTCCTGCAAAAAGGGATCGAATGGCTGAACCCGTCAAATACCTTGGCCGCGCAGACCTACATGATCCTGTTCATCATTCTCTTTATTCAGTTCCGACCCAAAGGCATCGTTGCGCTTAAGGGCCGGGCAGCGGCGGACTAAACCAATGAATAAAAGCTTTCTAATACGCAATCCGTCGACACTTTGGTTTTTGCTGGGGCTCAGCATCTTTACCATCGTCGTTACCATTCTATCCGACGCCGGCCTTGGAATCATGTCCACGTCATTCGTGAAAACGCTGGGTAAGACACTATGCCTATGCCTGATCGCTGTCGCGATGGATGTCGTCTGGGGATATTGCGGTATCCTAAGCCTTGGGCATTTCGCCTTCTTCGGGATTGGCGGCTATGCCGTTGGCATGTGGCTAATGTACGCGCGGACCGAAGGGATCGTGCTCGACAGCCTTGCAACGCAAACCATCCCCCCAACCACACAAGAAATCACTGATGCCATCGGCAACCAAATCTTTGGCGTTGTTGGTAGTTCTGAATTCCCGATGATCTGGGCGTTCTCTGACAGCTTGTTCCTTCAGTTGTTAATGGTCGTGCTGGTGCCGGGGTTGCTCGCGCTCGTCTTTGGCTGGCTCGCGTTCCGTAGCCGGGTCACGGGCGTCTACCTGTCGATTCTTACCCAAGCGATGACCCTCGCGCTGGCACTGTATCTGTTCCAAAACGACAGTGGGTTGCGCGGAAATAACGGCCTGTCCGGACTGCAAAACATTCCGGGGTTTGAAGACACACCGCAATCCACCATCTCGCTCGCGTTCTTCTACGCATCAGCACTGGCTGTGGCACTCGGTTACGTACTGTTTGCTTGGGTCACATCAGGCAAGATGGGCAGCGTCATCAAGGCAATCCGTGACAATGAATCACGCGTCCGGTTTCTTGGGTATCATGTGGAAAGCTACAAACTGTTCGTGTTCACTCTGACCGCCGTCGCCGCCGCCATCGCGGGCGCACTGTATTATCCGCAGGCAGGCATCATTAACCCAGCAGAAATCGCACCTATCGCGTCAATTTATCTGGCTGTTTGGGTCGCGATTGGCGGGCGCGGGCGGCTTTATGGCGCGGTTATCGGGGCCGCATTTGTGTCGCTGTTGTCCAGCTGGTTCACAGGCGGTGGCGCACCGGCCATCCCACTTGGCTTTTACACGATCCAATGGACCGACTGGTGGCTTGTACTGCTTGGCGTGTCGTTCGTCGCAGTCACCCTATACGCGCCCAAGGGCATCGGCGGGTTGTTTGATTATCTGGTGAGGAAACCATCATGAGCACGCTTTTAGAAGTCGACGGTGTGTCAGTTAGCTTTGATGGCTTTCGCGCGATCAACAACCTATCCATCCAAATCGGCGAACCTGAATTGCGCGCGGTGATCGGCCCGAACGGCGCAGGTAAAACGACCTTTATGGATATCATCACGGGCAAGACGAAGCCGGATGAAGGGCGCGTCACATGGGGTGATCGCAACATATCTTTACTTGGCATGTCCGAAAGCGAGATCGCGATGGAAGGGATCGGGCGCAAATTTCAAAAGCCCACCGTTTTCGAAGATCAAACCGTGCGCGAAAACCTTGCGATGGCTTTGCGTAACCCCCGCGGACCATTCGCTGTTCTATTCTATAAAAAGACCAAAGAAGGTGGCCAACGGATCGAAGAAATAGCGGCCGAGATTGGCCTATCCGATAGTCTGACACGCCGCGCAGGCGAATTAAGCCATGGTCAAAAACAATGGCTCGAGATCGGGATGTTGCTTGCCCAAGATCCACGCCTTTTGCTCGTCGATGAACCCGCCGCTGGGATGACAACTGCGGAACGCGAACTGACAACTGACCTGTTAAAACGCGCGGCCAAGACGCGTGCGGTTGTGGTGGTTGAACATGACATGGAATTCGTGCGCCGCCTTGATTGCAAAGTCACCGTGCTGCACGAAGGATCGGTTCTTGCCGAAGGATCGCTGGACCACGTGACCGCCGACCAAACCGTTATCGATGTGTATCTAGGACGCCAATAATGCTGAACGTTGAGAACCTGACCCTGCATTACGGGCAAAGCCAGATCCTGCATGGCATCACGCTGAATGCACCCGTTGGCGAAGTGACCGCTGTGATGGGTACGAATGGTGTGGGCAAAACCAGCCTGCTCAAGGCGATATCTGGCCGCCACCCTTATACCGATGGCACGTTGGCAGTTGGTGATCAGCAGCTTAATCATCCATCCGCATTCGCCGCCGCCCGTGCGGGCATCGCCTATGTCCCGCAAGGGCGCGAAATCTTCCCGCTGATGTCAGTACAAGAAAACCTAGAGACTGCCTTTGCCTGCCTTCCCAAGGATGAACGTTCCATTCCTGAAGAGATTTTCCAGCTCTTCCCAGTTCTACTGGACATGAAAGCAAGACGCGGCGGCGATCTGTCCGGCGGTCAGCAACAACAACTAGCTATCGCACGCGCACTGATCACACGGCCTAAGGTATTGCTTCTCGATGAACCGACAGAAGGCATCCAGCCGAACGTGATCCAGCAAATCGGTCGTACAATCAGCCTGCTGCGCGAGCAAGGAAACATGGCAATCGTCCTCGTCGAACAAAACTTCGATTTCGCATATGGCCTAGCAGATCGTTTCATTGTGATGACAAGAGGCGAAGTTACACGTCGCGCGGGCAAGGCAGATGTCACACGCGAAGCAATGCTTGCTGAGCTGGCGCTCTAGTAGGCCATCACAAATCAGTTTCTTTTTGCACACGACGATAGTAGTATTCGAAAAAGTGAATATGAGATCGTTATGCACATCACACGCCGCACATTTTTAACCAGCACCGCCGCGTCATTCCTTACACCACAGTTGACTTGGGCGCAGACCACCTTGGATGCTGGTGGTACTCGGCTGGATACGCTGAGCGATGGGAATTTGGTCTTGCCAAAGTCCTTTTCACTCGGGGACGCCCCAATGGAGGAAGCGGATCAAATACTGGCCAAATATGGTATCAGCGGCGAAACGTTAGAACCTGACTGCAACGTGACCTTGTTGCGGAATGGTGATCGCACGGTTTTGTTCGATGTTGGTGCTGGCCCTGATTTTATGCCATCCGCTGGTAAACTGATGGACGCGCTAGATGAACTAGGTGTCGACCCTTACGACATTACTGACGTGGTCTTTACACACGCACATCCAGATCATTTGTGGGGACTGTTGGATGACTTCGGTGACCTAACGTTCCCCGATGCAGCCTATCATATGGGCCGCGCTGAGTGGGATTATTGGACTGATCCCAATACCGTTTCGACGATCGAAGCCGCGCGGCAAGTGTTTGCAGTGGGCGCGGCAAGTCGGTTAGCCGAGCTAGGCGACCGCATCAACCTTTTCAATGATGGTGAGGAATTCCTAGGCGGCATCGCGGCACGCGCTACGTTCGGGCACACCCCCGGCCATATGGCGTTTGAGGTCCAGTTGGGTGATGAGCCAGTCATGATCGTCGGTGATAGCATCTTGAACCACCACGTCGCGTTTGAGCGCCCTGAATGGTTGTCAGGTTCTGACCAGGACGCCCCGATGGCCGCACAAACACGGATATCGCTATTGGATCAACTGGCGCATAGCCAAATGCGTATGGTTGGCTTCCACCTACCTGACGGTGGGTTAGGTCGCGTCGAAAAACGCGACGATAGCTATAGGTTTGTCGCCGACGGGGCTTAGCCCTTGGCTACTGTGCCGCCATCGGAATGCGGGCGAGTTGGCACTGCATCCACAGCTTTTCTAACGCAGAAACAAGCCGATCAATGTCTTCCGGCGAATGCACGGGCGACGGCGTGATACGCAGGCGTTCTGTGCCTTTTGGAACCGTCGGATAGTTGATTGGCTGGATGTAAATGCCGTGTTCGGCCAACAGGATATCGGACAGATATTTGCATTTGACCGGGTCACCCACCATCACGGGAATGATGTGGCTTGGGTTGTCGATATGCGGAATACCAGCCGCGTCTAGACGTTCACGTACGGCGGCCACATTGGCCTGTTGTTCCTGACGCTCTGCACTGCTGGATTTCAGGTGTTGGATCGACGCACGCGCCCCGGCAGCGACCGCAGGCGGCAACGCAGTGGTAAAAATGAACCCGCTCGCGAATGAACGTACAAAGTCACAAAGCGCCGCGCTGGCTGCGATATAGCCACCTACCACACCGTATGCCTTGCCAAGTGTCCCTTCGATAACCGTAATCCGGTCCATCAGCCCTTCGCGTTCGGCGATGCCGCCACCGCGTGGGCCGTAAAGACCAACGGCGTGGACCTCATCAAGATAGGTCATCGCGCCGTATTTATCTGCGAGATCACAAATCTCGGCTATTGGGGCCACGTCGCCATCCATGGAGTAGACGCTTTCAAAGGCGATCAGTTTTGGACGGTCAAGCGGCTGCGCTGCAAGCAGCTCTTCCAAATGCTCCAAGTCATTGTGCCGCCAAATCTGACGTTCTGCTTTTGAATGACGGATGCCTTCTATCATGCTTGCGTGGTTCAGTGCATCTGACAGGACAATACAGTTTGGTATCTTTGATGCCAAAGTCCCAAGCGCCGCCCAGTTCGAGACGTAGCCCGAAGTAAAAAGCAAAGCTTGTTCTTTGCCGTGCAGATCGGCCAATTCGGCCTCTAGCAAGACATGTTCATGGGTGGTGCCAGAGATATTACGCGTGCCGCCCGCGCCTGCACCAACCGTGTCTAACGCGTCATGCATGGCGGATATCACGGCGGGATGCTGGCCCATGCCCAAATAATCGTTCGAGCACCAAATAGTGACTTCTTTGGTTTCGTCACCGCGATTGGTCGCATGCGGAAAGTTCCCGCGGTGACGTTCAAGATCGGCAAAAACCCGGTAATTGCCTTCGTCTTTTAGCCGGGTCAGTTCGGCCTCGAAATAGTCGTTATAGTTCATGCGTGTCCTATTCGCCGACGGCGTCTTGGATAATTTCTGTCAAAAGCGTCTGCACTTGCTGCATTTCGCCTTCGGGATAGTTGCGGTGCCCGATGAAAACCTCGCCTTCGCGGTCAGCGACGAAAATCCCATAAGGGCAATGGGCGATATTCAAATGGTCAGCTTCCATTACTTGGCGCGATATTTGCGCCGAGCAGAACAAAAACACATCTGCTGCGTCGAAAATCACGACATCACTGCCAACGTCGGCCCCGGTACGGTTCATCATGTCACCGACGTGGCTTACGTAATCAATGACAAGCCCCTTACCGATGATCGCATTTTCAACCGCAAATGCCGCGTCATCAAAGCTACCGTCAAACGGATAGGTCGTTGCCTCTTGGGCAGTTGCAGTTACACCCAGCAGACAGATCGCACTGGAAATTAGAATTTTTTTCATAATGTATCCTCCTACGTTCAGTTTAGTGCGGGATGGTTTTTGCGTTTCTGATCTCGATCAAGGCCGGATCAGTGTCCACCCGGTTTCATCAAGCATCATCAATTCGGCCACCCCAGCAGCCACCCTGTCAGCGTGGTCTGAAATCGGTGGGGCGCTACCCTCTTTTGCTGTCATAGTGTCGATTGTATTCCCGCACGCCGCAAAACTGACGTTGGGCATAGACTGTTCAAACGCGCTAAGCCGCTCCAAAACCGGCGACGTATCCGTGCGCAGCATATGTAATCCTGCGTTAAATGCGACGATCCTGATTTCGACTTCTTCGCCTAAATCTTGGTAGTGCTTTGATACGTTAACGGCCACATTCAATACGGTGTTCATCTTCTGCGAATCGTTATCGCTGATCTGGAGCGCAAGATAATGAACACCATCATCTTGCGCCAAAGTTCCAACAGCGGAACCAATGAACAACACGGTCGCAATGACAAAGTTTCGAATTACGTTCAGCATGGCGTTCCCTCCCCTTGCCATTTGCGACCGTCAGTGCTGCGTTACTCCTCGAACTGGTTAAGATACGCGATCAACGCATCTGCATCGGCTGGGTCACGCAAACCGCGGAACGACATCTTTGTTCCGGGCATTGTTCCCCGAGGATCCATAAGGAACGCCGCTAGGTTCTCGTTCGCCCAGACTTCGCCTGCATCTGCAGCCTCAGCAAATCCGCGTGAATAGCGGAAACCTTCAACGCCACCGATCGTCCGGCCAATGATGCTGTTCAGATGTGGACCTGTCCGGCCACGCGCACCATCACCAACTTCATGGCATGATTTACACTGACGGAACAAGCCTTCGCCTTCAGCGATCAGTGCTGGATCAACCGCAGGTGCGGCTTCTTCAACGACTTCTGGTTCTGCTTCAGCAACTTCTTCTACAGCTGGCTCTTCTACAGCTACGGCTTCCTCATCAGCTGTTTCCTCAGTCTCTGGCGTCACGTCCAGCACGCTCGCGTGCATCGTGATTTCGACACTGTCTTTGCAGTTTTCCATACAGATGTCTGCGACCGAGAACTCAGGAAGCTCAGTCTCGGCACGGTCATCCATGTAGAAATTGTCCGCATTGGGCATTTCCACATCAAGGAAGTTTTCGTTGCTAAGTGTGAAGTCGTCCTCGACCAAATCGTTCACGTACAGAAGATAGGCGGTAATCGCATAGACTTCGTCCGGCTCAAGTGTTCGGGCGGCGCCAAAGGGCATCGCGCGGTTCACATAGTCATAGACGGTCGACAGATAGGGCCAGTACGAACCGATTGTTTTGACTGGGTCGTCGTCTGACAAGCTACCATGCCCGCCAGCCAGTACTGGCCAGCGGCCTACGGCCTCGCCAAAGTCGCCATGACAAGCAGCGCATTTTTCGACGTACACTTCTTCGCCAGTGAACACATCGCCACTGCCTACGGGCAGGCCAAGACCATCTGGGCGCACATCAGTATCCCATGCGGCAATTTCGTCAGGCAACGCTGCGCGGCCAAGTCCCAAGGTATCTTGTGCGAACGCCGGTGTTGCGAGCAATACTGCTGCCCCAATTGGGGCAAAACCCTTAAGAAATTTCGACATTTTCAGCCACCCCTTGTTCGTTTACTGCCCATGTCTGGATGCCGTTGTTGTGATAGATCGAGTTTTCGCCACGGACAGCGCGTAGCTGATCCTTTGTCGGCTGAACGTAACCCGTGCTGTCATGCGCGCGGCTTTGCAACAGCATTGGTTTTCCGTCCCATTCGAAATCAAAGTAGAAACGGTGCATCGACTTATCCATCGATGGCCCTGACATGCGGGCCTGATGCCAGTTGGCACCGCCGTCAATTGTCACGTCCACACGCGGGATCGTTCCACGACCAGACCATGCAACACCGGTCAGAACCATTGGACCCGGACCATGGGTGATTGGCTTTTGCGGGCTTGGGCTTGTGATGACGGATTTTGCGTCCATCTCCCATGTGAAGCGACGCGCCTGACCATTGCCAAGTAGATCAGTGTATTTGCTGGTTTCCTCGCGATGGTGCCAAGGCTGGTCACCAACCTCGATACGACGCAGCCATTTGACCCACATGTTGCCTTCCCAGCCGGGGACAACCAGACGGACCGGGTAACCTTGTTCTGGGCGCAGGGCCTCGCCGTTCATTTTGAACGCAACAAGGCAATCATCCAGCGCTTTTTCCATCGGGATAGAGCGGGTCATACCAGACGCGTCTGCGCCCTCTGGTAGCAGCCATTTGCCTGTGGTTTTAACACCAGCCTCTTGCAGCAATAGGCGCAGCGGAACGCCGGTGTACTGAACGTTGTGGATCATACCGTGAGTGAATTGACATCCGTTCAGCTGTGCACCAGCCCATTCCATCCCAGAGTTCGCCGCGCATTCAAGGAAATATACGTGGTTCTCACGTGGGAACCGCATCAGGTCTTCCATCGTGAAAACGAGCGGGCGGTCTACGAGACCATTGATCATCAGGCGATACTCGCCGGGATCAATCTCGGCGACGCCAGCATGGTGACGCTCAAAGCACAGGCCGTTGGGCGTAATGATCCCGTCCAACTCGTGAAGCGGCGTAAAGTTGATCGAGCTGATCGGATCAGCTGTCAGCCATGGCACGTTCTGGCGGCGCACATGCGCCTCGAACTTTGACGGCATGCCATATGGGGCTTCGTCAACGCCCGGCCCAAGAAATTGGCTCCATGGCTTGGTTTCCAAAATTGCGGGCTCGCTTTCTGCCCGTGCGACTGTCGCACCGCCAACAAGCGCAGCACCGCTGGCCGCCGCGCCGCGCAAGAAGTTGCGCCGCGAAGGTTTCATACCTTTGAAAATATCGCTCATTTTCTGTTCCTTTTCCTTAGGCACCGACAACCTGAACAGAGGTGTTCGGCGCAACCGAAACTGTCCCTTTGTTGCGAATGTGGCTTTCGACCACGTCCCAGATATCGGGGCCTTCCGTGTTTTCGTTCACGCTTGCCCAGCCTGCGACGACATAGGACTTGGCAGGGTCAATTTGTTCGCCTGTTTTCAGCAGGGTCATGTCGGAAATACGTTCGCCAATTGGCTTGGTGATATCGATCCGGTAGCCCATGCCACCCACGCGAACCATGTCGCCACCCTGTTGATAGTAGGGGTCAGGGTTGAACAGGTTGTCAGCGACGTCTTCCATGATCGTATGGATGAACTCGCCGGTCATTTCCGTGCGATAGGCCTTAGGGTACGTCATCGAAGTGACGTTCCACAGGTCTTCGCGTGTGATGTCTTGGCCAGGCATAATTGACGGCCCCCAACGCACGCCAGGCGACATCGAAATGTCAGCTTCGCGTTCCTCGATCAGTGCCTCGCAGATCAGGTCATCCCATGATCCGTTAAAGTTCCCACGACGATACAAAAGCGTGTCGTCGTCGGTCTTACCCAGCACTTCTGTCAGCGTGTCGATGTAAGGCGCGCGCTCTGCGTCGATGGCCGCGGCCACTTCGGCGTCGGGCTCAATCACGTCAGAGAAGATCGGGATCAGCTTGTGACGGAAACCCATCATACGGCCGTCACGCACGTCCAGATCAACGCGGCTCACGAATTTACCATTTGAACCGGAGGCAATGATGATCGTCTCGCCGACCAGTACCGGCTCTGGCAGTGCGTCATGAGTATGCCCCGCCAAGATCACGTCGATCCCGGTCACGCGGCTTGCCATTTTTTTGTCGACGTCAAATCCGTTGTGCGACAGGCAGACTACAAGCTCGGCACCTTTGGCGCGTACTTCGTCGACCATTTCCTGCATGCGCTGATCACGGATGCCGAACGAATACTCCGGGAACATCCAGCCGGGGTTCGCGATCGGCATATATGGGAACGCCTGACCAATGACGGCGATCTTTACGCCGCCACGTTCAAAGAATTTGTAAGGTACGAAATCTTCGGCGGGTTCGTCCCATTCGGCGTCAAAGATGTTCTGCCCCATCGCGGCGAAAGGCAAATCACCAACGATTTCGCGTACGCGGTCGGACCCTAGCGTGAATTCCCAGTGGAACGTCATCGCATCAGGTTTCAGTAGGTTCATGACGTTCACAACGTCCTGACCTTCGGTCTGATAGCAAGTGTAGGACCCGTGCCACGTATCGCCGCCATCCAGCAACAAGGCGTCAGGGCGGGCAGCGCGAATATTGTTCACGACAGTCGCAACACGATCCATCCCACCCATTTTGCCGTAAGCACTGCCAAGAGCGGTGAAATCATTGTAGGTCAGCGCATAGGCCGAATGACTATTGTCTTCGATGCCATAGAGCTTGCGGAAATCAGAACCAGTGACGTGCGGCACCTGCCCCTTGTTGTCACCGACACCAAGGTTGATTTCAGGCTCGCGGAAATAGATCGGCTTAAGCTGGGCGTGGATGTCAGTAATGTGGATGAGTGACACATTACCGAAGGTATCAAAGTCGAGCAGTTGGTTCTGGGTCAATGCCTGTTGGGCGGCCAACCTGCCCCAGTTCCCAAAACCAGACGCACCGACAATAGCTGACGCTGCCATACCTGCTTGTAAGAAATCACGACGAGAGATCATTTGGTCGATCCTTTGTATCAGCTTTATATTCCAAAAACTGAATATTTAAGAAAAGAGTTAACCCGTGACCAGTTATCCAGTCACGGGCAGTCGGGAGGATTAGTTGCGGACGGACGGTCCTTCGACGGACAGGCCATTACCGCGGGAAGCTACATAAAGTTCAAGCGCGATGAACTCATCGGAGCCAACCGCATATGTTTCTGCGCGAGTGTCACGGACACATCCACGGAAACGCGACTGTACGCCATTCAGCTTTGCGTTCTTCAGGCGATAGGTCGGAAAGCCGTTGATCTGACCTTGGCTTAGGTGATCCGCACGAATGTTGTTGCCATAGTTGTCTTCGTGGCAGTTCGCGCACGATAGATCCAGCTGGCCAGTACGCGTGTAGTATAGCTCGCGACCGAGCTCCCACGCTGACTGTGCAGGCCCATCGATTGCAACGTTCACTGGTGTACCGCGCCCGACAGAAGAAATCAGCGCTTCCATGTTGAGCATATCACCGCCGTCATACTTCCACGCCTCAGCGCCCATCTGTTCGGTACGACATCCGTTGATCTGCATCGCAAGGGTGCGGACTTCTTCGGCTTCGTCGTTCCATTTGGGGTAGCTACCGCGCACATCAACAAGGGATTCAGCATCGCCGTGACAATCTGCGCATGACTTCCCCTCGGTGCCTTCAGCCATCGCCCAAGTCTCGAGTGCATCATCCACAAAGATCATGCCGGGGTTTTCAAAATCATCCATTTGCAGCGACTGGGTCTCGTCTGACCGATATACCCAACCGGAATAGATCGTACGCAGATTTTCCAGATGTTCTGGTGCATCAGTACGTACCGTGATCTCGATCTCTTCATTGATCACCAGATCTGCTTCCTCGTCAGCTCGCAGCGCAGTCGAGGACAGCAGCAAGAGGGCCATAGCCCCACCCTTGATAAGCGTCTTCATGAATATTGGCCCTCCCTGGCAATGTTGCGGTCTTTAGTTGACCGCAATCTCTTTGGTATCAGTGTAGACAGACCCGTCATCGTCATACCAAGTGAACTCGAACGCACCTGATTCAGGCACAACAGTTTCAAATTCAAAGTACGGGTTCGTCGAAATCGCCGGCTCGAGCGTGACATCGATCACGTTCTGACCGTTAAAGTCACAAGTGAACCGGTTGATGATTGAACGTGGGATCAGGTTGCCATCGCCATCTTTGCGCAACCCAGACTCCATCGGGTGGCTAATCAGCGTTTTGATTGTGATAACTTCGCCAGCCGTTGCGTCGCGGGGAACACGAACGCGTGGTTTTACATTCTCTGCCATGTTTCTATTCCTCTCGCTTAGCCGCCGCAGCCGCCGATGGTGACTTTTACTTCTTGGCGGGCCTCGACAAAGCTGCCGTCAGCCATCCGCGCAACCGCGACAACATCCTGGGTGCCAGCAAGGCGGATGCGTGTTGATGCCATTTGGGACGCGGCGAGCGGACCAAACGTAAAGGTCGCGACAGCTGGAGTTGGATTACCAGCCGCAAAAATCATGATGGCCTCTGCACCCGGTGCGTCGACCGAGATCGGCACCGTGTTCCCGTTCTCTGCAATTTCTGGTGCGGTTAGCGTCAAGCCGCCAGTTCCGACCTCAGCGCCACCTGTGAAAGCGGCAATCGCCTCTTCTGCGGCAGCGGAGGCCCGAAGCGGCAGCATCGCCGCAGCAGCCGACCCCATTGCCAGCATCAGCGTGTGTCTACGCGTCAGTTTCATGGTTTCTCCTGTTCATAAATGGGCCGTATCACTCAGACAGAGTCTGAAGATAGGCCACCACATCTTCGATTTCTTGCGCGGTCAGCAACGGCGACAGCGGCCCTTCGGCTGCTTTGCCAGTGAACGCGTTACCGGGACGCGTAAAACCGCTAATCCGATAGAACGCCGGCATGATCGTCCCATCATATGTCATCTTAGGGTTCGCAATGATGCCACGCAGCTGCGCAGCGTCCCAGCGATCGGCAACACCATCAAGTGACGGGCCGACTTCACCGTGGAACGGGTATTCCTCAAGCGCTGTCACTTGGTGGCAGGCGATACAGTTACCTTTACCACGAGCGACCATAATTTCCAAACCGGCAGCGGCATCACCCGGCACACCCGTAAGCGAATTCTCGACTTCACCGTACTCAGTGAAAACCACATCATCGGGCGCAACATCCTCGGCCAGTGCGGCAGTTGCAAAGGCGGCCAAAGCGCCAGCGGTGATTATACGTTTCATGGTCCCTCCCTGGATCATCGGCGGATCATCGACCCTCGGTGTATACCGTAGCGCACGAAACTAGATTCTCGCAACAACAAAATCAATTATTTGAATGTTTATATGCAATTGTCCCATTTACTCAGTAATTCCAGCCTCTTGGATCATACGCGCATGGTACTTTTGGAACGGCTCATCCCCTAAATACCCCTCATCGACGATCCAAGTTAGCAAATTGAGAGTCGTCCATTTGCCAAAGGCACCCGGCATCATCGCGACGGCCGCTTGCGTTGCAGTCGTATCCTCGGGGACCTCCTCTGGAAAGAACATCATGGTCGGCGTGAACAGTGCATTCCACCGACGAACCATGTCTTTTTCCGCCAACACAGTACCGTCAAAGTCTGTGACTTCGATGTCGCCGAACATGTTGATTTGGACGACGAAAAACTCTTCGCGAATAAGCGCATCAATAGCCGGATCAGGAAAGACTTCCTCGTGCATCTTCGTGCAATAGATACAGCCACGTTGTTCGATGATAACCATCAGCCGCTTACCTTCGGCGTTGGCCTCGTCTAAATCTTCACGAAGATCTTTGAAGGTGTCGCGCATCCAGTCGGTTTTGTGCAGACCATCATCCCCCATCGTCAAAGCAAACGCTGGCAAGGCCGCGACCACGGCCAAAGTTGTTAGAACTTTACGTAGCATCGGGGCTTCTCCCTATCCCAAGTTACTGAATGCAGGCATGACTTCTATCATCCATTGCGCGATGTAGTTCACCGAGTTCGTCGCAATCAGGATCGCAAATATGATCAGCATCGCGCCCATCACCTTTTCGACATGTGCCAAATAACGACGGTTTCGTTGCAGCCACCCCAAGAACGGACGCGCGAATAATGCCGCAACGACGAATGGCGCAGTCATCGCAACGCCGTATACGAACAACAGCGATCCACCGTGCCATACGTTGCCCATTCCGCTCGCGACCATCAAAATTGCAGCCAACGCCGGGCCGACGCATGGCGTCCAGCCAAAGCCAAATGCCAACCCCATGAGGTAAGCACCGACAACCGTGGTAGGTGACGCACTGCTTTCTAGGCGTGCCTCGCGAAACAAAATCGGAATACGTACGATACCAAGAAAATGCAGACCAAAGACGAATAGAATACCTGCAGCAACATACGTGAGTGCATCACGCCATGCGCCAAACGTCTGCCCTAACGCAGTTGCGCCCATCCCCAGCAGAACAAAAATCGTTGTGACGCCAAGCGCAAAGAATACAGCCGAGATCACAAGTCGACGCTGGGCACCTGCCGGAATTCCGGTGCCTTCGCGCAATTCGTTCATCGACAAACCAGCCATATAACACAAATAAAATGGGACCATCGGCAACACGCAGGGTGTGAAAAAAGAGAGCAACCCGGCAATCGCAGCCCCAAAGTAAGAAACGTCGAGCATCGTTGTTTCCTTGATCAAACGATATATTCATATTAAGATTATTGAATGCGTAGGCATTTGGCTATCTTTTTCAGCGGCATCCTGTCGCTCTTTGTGCTGACCCTTCCCTTGCGGGCAGAGGTCCAACTTCTGATGGCCGAAGAGCCCGGTTGTATGTGGTGCGCACGATGGAATGCCGAGATCGGCCCAATCTATCCAAAGACTGGCGAAGGAGAAGCAGCGCCTCTACGTCGTGTCGATATGACAAAACCTATCCCCGACGATATTCAACTGGTCCGCCGTGTGAGTTTCTCACCAACGTTTGTGTTGCTTGTGGACGGTGCAGAGGTGAACCGCATAGAAGGTTATCCGGGCGAAGATTTCTTTTGGGGACTTCTAGGGCAAATGCTTGCGCACGCTGAGATTCCCTACCAAATCAGGCATTCCGACTAGATCATGAGCAAAATAGTGCGGAATATATTAATTACCTATGGTTACACGGGTGCCAGACTTGATCCGCTGCGCATATCCGCTATTGAGTTCGGTGTTTATCCGAAAACATGGGACCCGTGCTAATGCCACTTCCAGTACTTAACGCCAATTTGGAAGACGATCAGATGGATCGGATGATGGAAAATGCCACCACGGCAACCAACTATCTAAAAGCAATCAGCCACGAAGGTCGGCTGATGATCCTGTGCCACCTTGCGACTGGCGAAAAGTCAGTGACCGAACTAGAAGAACTGCTTTCCGCGCGCCAAGCCGCTGTATCCCAGCAATTAGGCCGCCTGCGCCTTGAAGGTCTGGTGCAGCCCCGCCGCGAAGGCAAAACGATTTACTACAGCTTGACCGATGATCGGTCCCGCAGAATAATTGGTCTCGTTTACGAGCTATTCTGCGAGGCTGACTAACCGGACCGCTTGTTTCCCACAGATCATGCGTCCGACCACACGCCTTGGGAGGGGTGCGAATGCTTGAAGCATGGGGAGACGGGAATGTCGCCGCGATCATAGGGTTGCTTGGCGGTATCCTTCTGGGGCTAGCAGCACGGCTTGGCCGCTTCTGCACACTCGGCGCTATCGAAGACTTCCTCTATGGAGCAAACGACATGCGCCTGCGCATGTGGGGGCTCGCTATTGGAACCGCGATCATCAGCAGCTTTGGACTGATGGCCTTCGGTCTATTCGATCCAACCAGTTCGTTTTATATCGCCGCACGTTGGTCCCCTATTTCAAGTATCGTTGGCGGACTGATGTTCGGCTATGGCATGGCGATGGCTGGCAACTGCGGCTACGGCGCAATCGCGCGTTTAGGCGGCGGCGACTTACGGTCGTTCGTTATCGTCGTCGTCATGGGAATGGCGGCATATGCGACGATTTCTGGCCCCCTAGCCCCAATTCGATTGGCAATATTTGGAGGCATGACACCAGCCGATACACCTGCTGGTATTGCACACCTGTTAGGGGACGTACTTGGCGTACCTGTGGCAGTCGTTGGGCTTGTTGTTGGAACAGTGATCGCAGCCATCACGCTTACTGACAGAGATTTCATCCACAATCGGAGCGCAATAATCTGGGCGATCATCGTCGGCTTCGCTGTCAGTTCTGCTTGGGCAGGCATGTATTACATCCACAGCACTGGATTTGAGAACCTACAAGTCGTCGGTCATACGTTCGCGGCACCCATTGGCGAGACAATGCTCTACGGCATGACCTCAAGCGCACGATCACTGTCGTTTGGTATCGGATCAATCGCAGGCGTGTGGGTCGGCGCCTTCTTAGGAAGCTTGATAAAAGGGCACTTCCGCTGGGAGGCCTGTGAAGACCCCAGGGAACTACGCCGCCAGATATTCGGAGCCGCATTGATGGGCGTAGGAGCCGTAATCGCAATAGGATGCAGTATCGGACAAGGCCTCTCAGCGTTTTCGCTATTAGCTTACAGTGCGCCAGTGACATTTGCGGCGATCTTTACGGGCGCCGCTTTTGGCCTAAAACAAATGATAGAGGGGTTCGCCCCGGCGGAGTAGATTGCGCATAATTGCTTCCTGTCACTCTGCCGCAGTAATTGGTGCGAGTTTACAGCGCGGTTTGCGCTTTTAATATTGTTGACTGAATTTCAAAGTTCGGAGCGAGAACACGCGCAAGTATTCCGCAACTCTAAAACAATGATGGTAACCAAAGTGAAACAGCGGGCACATAGGTCACTAGGATCAACGCCCCCAAGATGGCCAGGTAGAACGGCCAAATTGACTTAAGTGCGTCTTCAATTCTGATTTTCCCCACAGCACACCCGACGAACAAGCAAGTTCCAACCGGCGGTGTGCATAGCCCCAAACCTAAGTTCATCAACATCATGATACCAAATTGGGTTGGATCCATCCCAAGCCCTTTTGCAATCGGTAGGAAGATAGGTGTGCAGATCAGGATCAATGCCGCCATGTCCATGATCATGCCCAAGAGTAGCAAGATGACATTGATCATCAACAAGATGATGATCGGGTTATCCGAGATCGTCACAAGTGCGTTGCTCAACCTTTCGGGCACTTGGTAAAGGGCTAACAAATAGGCAAACGAACTAGCGAAAGCTATCAGGATCATGACCATCGCAGTCGTGCGCACCGTTCCTGTTATCGATAGGACGAATGATTTCCAGCTAAGGCTACGATAGAAAAAGGTTGTCAAAAGCAGCGCATATATCGCGCCGAATGCACCCGATTCAGTCACCGTAAAGACGCCTGATAAGGTACCCCCGACGATAATCACCGCCGTTAAGAACCCGGGAACCGCGTCACCTGCACTGCGACCAACTTCGCGCCATCCTGGAAACGGTTCAGCCGGGTAGTTGTGTTTGACAGAAAGAACGTAAGCCGCAACAGCAAGGCTCGCGCACATCAACATGCCGGGAATGACACCTGCGAGAAACAGTTTCGATACTGACAACCCGCCGCCAGCGGCAACGGCAAAGATGATCATGTTGTGGCTTGGTGGGATAACGATACCCGCAATCGATGACGTGACCGTCACATTCACCGCAAAGTCAGGGCGGTAGCCGCGCTTTTTCATGACAGGGACAAGGATCGATCCGAGTGCAGAAATATCGGCAACAGCGGAACCCGAAATACCGCCAAATAACATGCTAGAAAAGATATTCACCATCGCTAGACCACCTTTAAAGTGACCAACCAACGCTGATGCAAGCTTTACCAGCCGCTCTGCGATACCACCGCGTAACATGATTTCGCCGGCCAAGACGAAGAACGGGATTGCCAAAAGCGAGAATACCGACACCCCAGCGGTTGCGCGCTGGAATGTGATTAGCATCGGAAAGCCTTCATACCAAAAGGCAGAAGCTGCTGCGATACCCATCGCAAACGCAACCGGCACGCCCAGCACCACTCCCACACCGAACACGAGCATCAAAATAGCGAGACCCATCTTAGGACTCCTGCAAATATGGGTTAGGTTTCCATTCGGAGAACGTCGCAATCCGAATGAGGCCGCGGATACCGGCGTTCAAAACGATCAACGCGCCACACAATGTAATGGCAAGCGTTCGAAAGCTTTCCGGAATGTTGAGCATCGGTAGGAACGAGTCCCACCCAAATTTCATAAGCGTGATGCCCGCTATACACATCACAATACCAAATGCCGCAAGAACAAAGTCGATGCTGATAATTACAACTTTCTGTACAACAATAGGCATCAGGTCACGAAATATGGTGACTCCAAGATGTGTTCCCTCTCGGACGCCCGCCGCCGCGCCAAGAAAGGCGATGTAGCATATCAGTAATAGCGCAAGCTGTTCGACCCAGGTCGGTGTAACGTTCAGAACATATCGGCCAAAAACCAACCAACCAAAAGTGATAACAAGTACCACCAACGCCACGGATGCCGTAAAAATGCTGATCCTCTGGATCACATCCAGTACAGTTTCACAGCGCGCTATTAGAGATTTAGAACCGCTCATTCTCGTCTCACTTGAATTTTAGCCTGACAGAAATACGGCCCATGCCTCACATTGACACAGGCCGCTTGGCGTTTCGCAAGTGTTTTAGCTTGCGTCGCGGATCATGTTGACCAAATCAGCAAGGTCTGGATTATCTGCTAGGAACTTTTCGTAAACAGGCGCCATTGCGTCTTGGAATGGGCCTTTGTCTGCGATTGTGTTCACGACTGTGCCGCCCGCCTTTACGATTTCCATGCTTGCGGCTTCACGTGCTTGCCACAGTTCACGCTGAAGAAGTGCGCTGTTGTGACCTGCATCTAACAAGATCTCCTGCTGTTCAGCTGTCAGCTTGTCCCAGGTTACTTTCGACATGCATAGGCACTCTGGAATGATCAAGTGCTCCGTCAATGAGTAGAAAGGGGCAACCTCATAGTGGCTGGTGGATTCGTATGAGGGTGGGTTATTTTCCGCACCATCGACAACGCCAGTCTGGATTGACTGATACACTTCGGCGAACGCCATGGGTGTCGCGTTACCATCCATCGATTCAACCATCGAAACAAACAAATCATTGCTCATTACGCGAACCTTGAGACCTTCAACGTCTGCTGGAGTGTTGATCGGTCGTACAGAGTTATAGAATGACCGCGCACCCGCATCGTACCAACCCAACGGAACGATACCACGCTCAATCATACCCGCGCCGATAGCTTCGCCAACTTCGCCGTCCATCATTTCATACATCGCCGGGATGCTTGGGAAAATGAATGGCAGCGATACAACGTTTGTTTCAGGAATTGATGTTCCCATAGGCCCAAGGCTGAATTCACCAAAGTCGATCACGCCTAGGCGGATTTGTTCGATAGCGTCAGGCTGACTACCTAAGACACCGTTGTGGAATGTCTTTGCGGTCAGTTCGCCATTGGTGCGTTCGGCAACCTCTGCTGCGAAGGATTCCATCGCAATGGAAACCGGATAATCCTCTACGTGGATATTCCAACCACGAAGTTGTTCTGCCGCAACCGAGGTGGCGGCGAACGCCAGACAGCTACCAATTAGGGCGCCGCGAATTGTAAAAGCCAATGTCATGTAATCCTCCCAGATCCAATTGTTTGCTTGCGTGCTTCCCTAGAACCGTTGGATTCTCTCCCAACACGCCAACAGGTATACTAGTATACTCGTCAAGTTAACGTGTCAAACAAACCCTTCGCGGCAAGCAGTATTTGGTGTCGTTTTCTTAAGTTTAAGCCGAAAAATAGCGGCTTAAACATGTTTGCAGGCGTTGAACTGTCAAACAGTGCCACGTGGCGGGCGGTCATTTTGCTTTGTGAAGATCATACCGTCCAGCAATTCGCTTAGCTCAGGGCGTGCGGAGGGGCCGTTCGAAATTGAAATCAACAAAATACTGCCATCGGGACGAATCACGAATGTACCTGGTTCTGCAAAACGGCGATCCGTTTCTGTTGGCGAAAGAGGCTCGGTAACAAACAAACCCAGCTCTGCCATCTGAGGTTCTGTTAGCCCGTAACCTAGCGCGAAATCCCACCCAAACTCCTGTTGGTCAGCTGCGGCTTTTTCCACTGTATCCGCAGATACGACGGCAATATCAAAGCCCGCAGCAGCCCATTCAGCACGCATATCATTCAGTATGTTGAGGTACTTTTTACAGCGCGGACAATGCTTGCCGCGATACACAATAAACAAAGTCCAGTTGTCTTTGCTACCGCCGACAGTGACCTCTCCGCCACCGAGACGGGGAAACGACATCGGCTTCAGTGTACTTCCGGCAATGGGTTTGGGTGTAGGCATTGTTAACTTCTCCGGTAATTGAATTTGAATGCTATGCGTTTTGCCGTTGCCATTCTTGGAAACGGACAAGCGTGTCAGGATCTGTTGGTGGATATAGGCCGCGGATTGAAACGCCGCGATTAACTTCTTCGAGAACAAAAGCCTCAAACAGTTCCATAGCAACGCTTTCTTCGGCGATTTCGTTTGCAAGGTGACGCGGGATAATCATCACACCATCATCATCGCCCAAAACAATATCGCCCGGATAAACCGCAACACCACCGCATGCGATCGGAAGGCCGATGTCTACGGCATGGTGTTTCGTCAAATTAGTGGGCGCTGAAGGCTTGGCCGCAAACACAGGCATCTGTAGCGCCGATGCCCCGGCCGCATCCCGTATACCTCCGTCGCTTACAACGCCAGCTGCACCGCGTATCTGTAATCGGGTCAACAAAATCGATCCTGCCGACGCGGCTGACGCATCTTGCCTGCAGTCCATTACTAATACAGCGCCTGCAGGGCATTCTTCGACAGCAACGCGTTGTGGATGGTCCGATTCACGGAACGCATCAAGCGGATCAGTGTCGGGTCGCGCAGGAAGATAGCGCAAGGTATAGGCTGGCCCAACAAGTGTCTGCTTTCCCGGCGCGAGTGCAGAGACACCTTGGACATACGCGTTATGATATCCTCGCTTAAACAAAAGCGTGGCGACTGTTGCCGTACTTGCCTGTGACAAACGCGAAAGTGTTTCAGAGTCGAGCGAAATTGCGTTTTCTGACTGTGGATTAGGCATTCTCATTTCCTTTGACAGACACCGCTTCAAACAAAGTGGGATCGATAGGAACAAGCGCACCTTTTCCTTGCACTACTGCCCCCGCCAAACGGCAAGCCAGCGTGATGCTATCATTCAAGGGTGCGTTTTCAGCGATCCCAGCCAAAATGCCGGCGTTAAAACTGTCACCCGCTGCTGTTGTATCAATAACGCGATTCAATGGCGGCACTGGCATTACCCCGGACATATCACCGTGGCGAAAATGCACAGCATCCGCACCATTCTTGACAACGATGGTGGTCGCCCTGGCCAAGGCGTAACGACTGACCGTGGCAATTGGGTCGCTATCGCCGAACCATTCCGCCTCGTCTTCAAAGGACGGCAAAGCAATATCGCTGACGGCTGCGCCCTGCATGATCGTCGCGGTCATTTCGGAAGTGCCTGACCACAAACGAGGCCGTAGGTTCGGATCAAAGGCAATTACTTTCCCGCTGGCACGGGCAACTCGCAGCGCATCCAAAAGGATTTCACGTGAAGTCACATCTAAAATAGCTAACGTAATCCCCGAGAAATAGATCAGGTCTACTTCGGTCATGGCACGGGCGAGCAATTGCGGGTCGGTTGCCAATTGCCGCGCGGCTGATTGCGCACGCCAATAGGAAAAACTGCGTTCTCCGTTCTCGAGTGAAATCATATACAGACCAACCGTGCTGTCCGGCACGGTCAATACGTAGCTGCTGTCGATACCACTTGTCGCGAATGCCTCACGCATTTGATACGACAGCGGATCAGTCCCAACGGCAGTAAAAAACGACACATCCATATCAGGCCGTATCTGTGCAAGGTACCAAGCGGTGTTAAAAGTATCACCTGCAAAACCGAGATGATAATCATCAAGCTCGGCCGCCGGAGCAAGTTCAGCCATGCATTCGCCAATCGCGAGGACGCGCATAATTTGTATCCTACAGTCTATAAAAAATCGTCGCGGCGCGGCGTAAAGCAATCAACCAACTTGCCCGGTTCAAGGCAAACACATCCGTGCGTTTGCCCCGATGGGATGACAAAGCTATCGCCTGCGCTGACTTCACGCTCTTGATCACCGAGCGTAAATCGGAACCGACCGCTTTCGACATAAGTAGACTGCACATGTGGGTGATCGTGCAAAGCGCCGATGCTGCCCTCCGCTTCAAAGCGGAAGGCAACGACCATCAAATCTGGATGATCGGATAACACTTGGCGCGTGACGTGTTCTCCGGTTGGAACAATCGGATAGTCAGACATTTTTCGTTCCTTGTCGTGTCGTTAGGAAAACAACATGCCGCCGTTTAGGTCGATGTTTGCACCTGTAATGAAGGCAGAGTCATCACATGCAAGGAACAGAACAAGGTTCGCGGCGTCATCCGTGTGACCTTGGCGCTTGAGCGGCGCTGCGGCTTCAAACCCACGGCGCCCTGCATCTGGCGTGTGGACGTTGTGGAAATCGGTATCGATCATGCCAGGGCACAACGCGTTTACGCGAATATTCGGCCCCAGCTCTTTGGCCAGCCCGCGCGTCATTGTCATGACAGCACCTTTTGCTGTGGCATAGGCAACAGCACCCGGCCCACCGCCGTCACGCCCAGCTTGGCTTGCAAGATTCACAATCGCACCGGATTCCATATGTGCAAGGCACGCCTTGGTGATCATGAACGTGCTGGTCAGGTTCAAATCCATCACTGCATTCCAGTGATCGATAGGCATATCAGCGATGGTTTTTCTCGCGATCAGACCACCAGCGTTGTTCACCAAAACATCAACGCCGCCAAAGTCAGCAACTGTTTTTGCGACAAGCGCGTCAACATCGTCTTGCTTCGTGAGGTCACCCTGCATCGCAAATGCGCGTCCGCCTTGGGCAATGATTGTTTCAACTGCTTTGTCAGCGCCTTCACTACTTGAAAAATAGTTAATCGCAACGCTTGCACCTTCTGACGCCAGCTTAAGCGCGACAGCCAATCCGATATCCCGGCCACCACCTGTTACGATCGCTGCTTTACCTTGAAGTTTCATGTTTTTTCCTTTGTTTGTACTGAGACGGTCGGCTGATTGCCGACATCGAATGTCTTGGGAACGACGACCTTAAAGCTGCGGTCGTCGGCATCTGTGAAATAGAGATCGCAGTCGTATCCTTGATCATCGAGAAAGCTAAACACGCGGCGCGGGGCGGACAGCGGGTATGGAACCAGCAATGTTGCGATACGGTGGCGAACCGACTTTGGAAAAGTCATCTTAAGGCAGGTGCTGATTGGCAGACCTTCGATCTCGGATGGGTCTACATCAGGAAAACCGGTATATTGCGATAGGGTTGGTGCACCGGACTCTGACCACAAGACCTTGCCGTAAAATCCTGCGCGGTCACCGCTATAGCGGAACGTGCTATCGCCCAGCGCAAGTGGTGCGTTCGCATGAAGCTGCCAATCGATGCTAACGGGTGTATCAGCATCAATACTGTCCACGATGACAAAGTATTCACCATTCACGAAATAGACTTCGCGCTGAACCGATGTAACCACGGGCGATAGGGTCTGATAGGCCGCCGTCGCATCACCGTGAATGTATATGTGGTCGCCACGATCTTCGGCGATTTCAATGCGACCGGTTGACTGCATCGCGACCGCTTTGTCACGGCCAGCGTACTGCCCTTTACCATCGATCAAGATCGCATTCTTTGAAACAGTTTGACGGCGCCAGTTTTGGTGCATGGTCGAATTAAAGGCGACGTAATGCCCCGACTGGATCGCCAAGTCTTCGCCAAACGCAGACAGGCAGAACGCGTTCTGATCACCGTGGCTGTGGCTGATTGACCCAAACGGCGAAGATTTCATAACAAACTGAATATGCTCATCTGGCTTGTCCATCGCGTGCTGAACGGCAACCCAACCGATCCCCTTGAACCAGCGCATGCCATCTTCAGGGATGGTTGCTTCGACAATTGGAAAGTCAGTGCGATAGACCAATTCGTCAAAATTAAAGTCCCACCATCCCCAGTTATAGAATGCTTTTTCGGTGCCTGGGTTGATGCGCTTGATTTCGTCGTAATACCATTGATACGCACCATTACCGGTCACGCCGGCGAACTGGCGTAGATTGTAACCGATCTTAACCGCAGGCAGATCGCCCATAGTGCTATCATCGCCAAATGTCGCGCGGCGGGTATCCGGTGCTTTGGTATAGAGCGGCATATCACCCGTTTTTTGAAAGAATGGGCGTTTATACAGATCAATGCCAGCATACCCCTTAAGAAGGTTCGCAGCATCGATAAGATAGGCCATTCCGGTCATCCAATAATGCGGCCCTTCGGCCCAACCGCCGTCGGTATCACCCCATGGTGTGTAGACCGTGGAAAGAAATTCGATGGCGTAGTTCAACCAACCTTCGGCCTCTGGTTCATCATCAAGAAGCGCGATAGCCGCAGGAATAATGACAGCCGAAACTGCGCGCACCGCGTGGCTGTCAAAGGGAAAGAGATGAATATTCGCGTGCTTGATCACGTGATCCGCTGTTTCGCGCGTCCGCGCCAAAAGCGATGTGCGCACAAGGTCGCGTTCCGCCTCATTCATCTGATCATAAAGCCAGTCATACCCCCAAGCGAGCGCAAGGTTCACGCGAAATGCCCATTCGTCAGTATAGCTGCGTGATGTCGTGCCAGCAGGATCCCAAGCCGCCGCTGACAATAGCCATTCTTTGGCACGTATGAGCATCGCATCGTCATTCGTAACCTGACCACCGATCGCTAGATGACGGATTGCGTACAGCAGTTCCTGACAGTCGATATAAGTTTGCCGCCAGACCGAAGCGACACGCTTGTGGTCTGGGTAACCAGCCGGTTGTGGCATGATCTCTTGGTCCATCCACGGTAAGACCGATTTTTCAAAGAAAGTAGCCCAAGTACAATGGTCAGGATCAGCGGAAATATCTTTGCGAAATGCATTCAGACGATCCGATGTCATCCACAAGCGCGGGTGGCTGCGGGTCAGCTTAGCAAACCGCACCTTTCGCGATGAGAGCGGCGTTTCCGGTAGGCCCTCGGCGACAGAGAACGTACGTGTTGTGCTCCACTCCGTTGTTGGCCTGCCGGTCTTTGGATCGCAGACTGCGTACGACCAATGATATTCACCCGGCTTCAAAACGACGTCGGGTGTAAAGAAATTCAGCGGGATACCTGAAAACGTCTGAGTGGCCTGATCCGAAAACGCCGCATCAGCCGATACGCGCAGCACATACTGCGCTTCATCTTCGATCACAGGCAGCCAAGTAAACCGCGGCGGATTTTCAACGACATGTGTGCCGCGATCTGGCGCGTACTGAATTGTCAGGCGGCCCGCCTTGGGTTCGTCTAGAGGAAGAAGTGTTTGAGCGGGCATCTGATTTCCTTGATTTTCGTGAAGAAAAAGTGAGTGCGGCTAGGCCTTCCCAGCCACACTCGTCGGCTGCTGGAGGATCAGCCGTATTGGCGGGCGTAGGCCGAATTTATGACTTCAATGACCTGTTCATAGCCCATGTCATTGAGCGTCTCGACGTAGGCATCCCAGTCTTGCTGGATGTCGCCAGAACCAAGAACCCATGCCTGCTGACGTTCCAACATGTAGGTGCGCAGCGACGGCCAGTAGCGATCATAGATTTCTTGTTCATCTTCAGTGAACGCAACGCCTAGGAACTGATCAACCAAAAGGTCGTGTTGGTCGTATAGTTCAATACCTTTACGCGCCGCGTCCGCAGTCCACTGCCATTCATAACGGTAGTCTTGCCAGTAACCGCGCTGAATTTGCGCACCGACCGCATACATCTGCGCGTTCACAGGTTCACCGCTGTTGAGGACAGCGTCTTTATAGACAGGTTGGCCATCGACCATATCCCATGTTTCACCTTCGACCCCAAAGTTGGACAACAGACGCCCCTCTTCGGTGAACCAAAAATCGAAATATTTGATCGTCTCAACAAGGTTTTCGTTGGTATGGCTGATTGCCCATCCGTCAGGTTTGATCGGCGTACGGCGGTGTTCTTCCATACGGACGCCCGACACGGATTCAGGCGGCAAGAACGGCGCAAAGTTAAAGCCTTCAACCTTATCCGCCAGCGCGGCATTGTAGCCAGATGTTGAAGCGAACCAGTCATGGGTGAATCCACCTAGGTTTTCGCTTAGCAAATATTCGCGAGCGGATGAACCACGGGTAAATACCTCTGGGTCGATCAACCCCTCTTCGTACCACTTTGCGACGTTAGCCAACCCATCGCGGTAAGCTTCCTGTGCGTAAGGGTGCACAACACGACCGTCATCATTGACATAGAAATCATGGTACGTGTCTGAACCCGACGAACGCGCATCCCAGAATGTCACGAGCCGAATGACTTCTTCCCAGTTACGGAAGAACGAGGGAACTTCATCTTTTAGGCCGTTACCGTTTGGATCTTGGTCGCGGAAAGCAACCAGAACATCATGCAGTTCATCGACGGTCTGCGGCTGTTCGAGCCCCAGTGTGTCCAACCAATCTTGGCGGATGAAATAGGCCCGACCGTATTTTCCATCTGGCAGATACGGGATATAATAGTAGTTACCATCATAAGCCGAGATCGCTTCTTGTAGGCCCGGATGTGAATCCCAGAACGCCTGAATATTTGGTGCATGTTCAGCGACCAAATCGTTCAAGGGTACAAACGCGCCTTGGGGACCATATTCGTTGACCGGCTGCTTGATCAGGTGACCACCGACAATGTCTGGCATATCGCCAGACGCGATAAGCAGGTTCATAGCCTCTGCAGAATCTTTAGTGTTCCGGCCAACCGTCGCCTCAGTTAGTGAAACACCAGTCAGTTCACGCGCCTTTTGTTCGACTGCGTAATCTTCGTTATAACCCTGCGCACGCGGCCAATGCATGTGGATCGACAGTTCCAGCGGTTTATCAACGATCATGAGGTGACCTTCGGCAAAGGCCGGTGTCGTGATAGCCGTTGTCGCCAACATGGCGATAGACAGTGATAGATTTCGCATGATTTCCTCCCTGAATGCGAACGTGGTCATTCCTTCACTCCGCCCAGCAAGATGCCCTTGCTGAAATATTTCTGGAGGAAGGGGTAGATAAGCAGGATTGGAATTATTGAGCATACGATGATTGCTGCGCTGACAGTTTCGACAGAATAGGGTGCGTTGATCAACGTGGCCGCAAAAGCCTCATCGTCGGTTAACTCGACAATGACGTGGCGCAGGTACACTTGAAGCGGGATTTTGTCTTCGTCCTGCAACAGAACCATCGCCCAAAAGAACCCGTTCCAGCGCGATACAATGCAAAACAATGCGACCGTTGCGATGGCTGGTTTCGATAGTGGCGCATAGACTTTCCAAAGGACCTGAAATTCGTTGGCACCGTCCATCCGCGCAGCCTCTTCAAAGGACTGCGGAATACCTTCAAAGAAATTGCGCAACAGGATGATGTTGAAGCCGTTAACGGCAAACCCAATGATGATACCGAAATAGCTGTCCAAAAGGCCCAGATCACGCATATTCAGAAAGAACGGAATAAGGCCTGCGTTGAACCACATGGTGAAAGCCACCATTAGGTTCCAGAACCGTCGCCCATAAAGCTGCGGACGTGACAGCGCGTAAGCACCCGGAATAATGAACGCGAGGCTCATCAGCGTGCCGCCAATGGTGTAGATGAACGTGTTCTTGTAGCTAATCCAAAACTGCGGTTCGCTCAGCACTTGCTTATAGGCTTCGAGAGTAAAGCCAACGGGAGTCAGGATGACGTTACCAGCACGTGCTTCGAACCCGGTGCTCATCGACAATGACGCGATGTAGATGAACGGATACAGCGTTGAGATCGTGAACAGCGCGATTAGCACCATGTTGACGATTACAAAAAGCTTATCGCCGCGAGAGTAGAGATTCATATTCGCCATTGCTTCGTTCCCCCTACCAAAGTGACGTGCGCGAATAGCGTTTGGAGATTGTGTTCGCGGTCATCACAAGAACGAAGGCGACGAAGGCGTTGAACAAACCCGCTGCCGCGGCAAAATCGTATTGCCCGCCCTGTAGGCCCTGCCGGTAGATATACGTGTTCACCACATCTGCCGTTTCATAGGTTGCAGGCTGGTAAAGCAGGATGATCATCTCAAACGAAACTTCGAGGATGTTACCAATGCGGATGATCAGCATAATAATGATCGTTGGCATGATCGAAGGGATCGTGATTTTCCACATCATCTGCCAGCGCGATGCGCCATCAACGACAGCGCTTTCATACAGCGTGGGTGAAACCCCAGCGATGGCCGCAAGATAAACGATCGATTGAAAACCTGCTTCTTGCCAAATGCCAGTGCCGATAAAGATCGGACGGAACCATTCAGGTTTTGTCAGGAAGTAAATTGAATCAATGCCAAACCAACCAAGGAACGTATTGACGATCCCCGCCGAGGGCGAAAATGCCGTCATGACAATACCAGCAATGATCACAGACGAGATAAAGTGCGGCAGATAGACAATCGTCTGCGCCGTCTTTTTGAAGGTCTGATTCAGGACTTCGTTGAACATCAGCGCCAAGAGAATTGGCATCGGAAAGCCAAAGAGCAGCCCATAAAAGCTGATTATGATCGTGTTCTTCAATGCCCGTAGGAATTGATCGTTATTGAACAAGGTCTCGAAGTGTTCGAATCCTATCCAAGGGCTGCCTGCGACACCGCGGAAAATCGAGTAATCCTTGAACGCAATTTGAAGCCCGTACATGGGCTTGTACAGAAAGACGAGCAGCCAAATAATGGTTGGCAATAGCATCACATAAAGCTGCCATTCCCGTTTTAGGTGGTCTCCTACCCGCACGATACGGCTTGCTTTGCGGTGCCGCTTGGCCTCGCTGGCGTCAAAAACCAGTTCTTCCGTAGTCGGACCAGAGAAGTTCGGATCGTTGCTCATTGCTTGAGCACCTGACCGGGCAATGCTTGGCCGGTTTCAGCGTCGAAGACACGGATCAAATCCGGCGCAATCGTGAAACCTGAAATCCCGTCTAAGATAGCCATCTGACCGACGGTTTCGGTACGAATGACGAATGGGTCATCTTGTAAGGTCGCATGGATGAGAGCCTCTGATCCCAGCGTTTCGATTAAATCGACCTCGACGGGAACGCAATTTGCTGTGGTGTTATCCGCGACGGTCACGAACTCTGGCCGAATGCCAAGGATCACCTCTTGGCCGACCGCATTCTGTAGTGCGGAGATTTGAGAGAGCTGCAAAGAGCCTCCGCTAAATGTCGCAACAGGGCCCTGATCTCCGGTTGCGATGGTAGCCTTGACCATATTCATCGGTGGCGAACCTAAAAATCCGGCAACAAAAGTATTTGCGGGGTTCAAGAACAGTTCCATCGGCGTGCCGATCTGTTCAATCCGTCCGTCGTGCATAACAACAATACGATCGGCCAGCGTCATTGCTTCGACCTGATCGTGCGTCACATAAATTGAGGTCGCGCCGAGCCGTTTATGTAGCCGCTTTATTTCAGCACGCATCTGAGTGCGAAGCTTGGCGTCCAGGTTCGACAGCGGCTCATCAAACAGGAAAACTTTGGGACGCCGCACGATGGCACGGCCCATCGCCACCCTTTGACGCTGACCACCAGACAGGTCTGCCGGACGGCGTTCGAGATAAGGGGTAAGGCCAAGAATATTGCCAACCTCGTCCACCGACGAAGCGATATGTTCTTTGCTTTCCTTGCGAATGCGTAAGCCAAAAGCGATGTTTTCAGCGACGTTAAGATGTGGATAAAGCGCGTAGTTTTGGAAAACCATTGCTACATCACGATCTTTGGGGGCAACACGGTTCACGTGCCGGCCGTCAATCGTTAGGTCACCACCTGTGATCTCCTCAAGGCCCGCGATCATCCTTAGCGTTGTCGACTTGCCGCAACCCGACGGACCGACAAGAACAACGAACTCCTGCTCCTGCACTTCTAGATCGATCCCGTGCACCACTTGCAGCGCACCATAGGACTTTACGATACCTTTAAGGCTAACTCCGGACATGGTCCCTCCCCTACATGCACCACCTCCTCGTGATGCACTTGAACCCTGCGGTTGATTCGTCTCCGCCTCAAACTGGTATACTAGTAAATGTTCTGGTATACTAGTCTGAAATGGTATACACCTTAACGAAACCGGCGATATGGTAGAAAAAGTAAGGAACACATGCGCACCGCGATCGCACAGTCTGGCGCGTCGCGACCTGGAATATGCGGCTTGCAGGTACAGTAAGAGATTCAAAGTGCCCGCCCCCTTCCATTTTGCGGCCGGCTATGATCGAGATGCGTGCAAAGATTTGCTGCTTTAAGCGAGCAATGACATGAAGAATGACAGTTGCGCAGCAAGTTCCTTGTGACGCAGCGCGTGAACACAAGATGGAGACGATGTGATGGGGCAAGCAACCCAACGCGGCGACCGACGAACCAACGTCGATGACATTTTTGACTATCTTCACGAGGAGATCTTGTCGTTAAACCTGCGGCCCGGTGACAAAATCTCGGAAGCCGATATCGCGGCCCAGTTTGGCGTTTCACGCCAGCCCGTGCGTGACGCGTTTAGCCGTCTCGCCAATCTTGACCTTCTGCTGATCCGCCCTCAGCGCGCAACGGAAGTAAGGCGCTTCTCGATGCGAGAGATTGAAAAATCACGCTTTGTGCGAGCTGCTGTCGAGAGCAAAGTCCTGCAAAGAGCAGCTAAATACTGCGATGCGCAAGGTGCTGCGCAACTCGATATGGCGCTAGCTCAGCAAGAAAAAGCCATCAGAGATAGGGACTTTGATAGCTTTGGTGCACTTGATTACGAATTTCACAAAACCCTTTGCACAATTGCGCAGGCCGACTTTGCCTTTGATGTCATCATGAGCGAAAAATCCAAGGTCGATCGCCTTTGTATGCTTGGCCTCGCTAAGGAAGACCGCATGCCCGAACTGGTGGCTGATCATAAGGCAATTGCTGAGGCCGTCAAAAAACATGATCCTGACAAGGCCGTCGAAATTGGAATGCTGCACCTGTCGCGATTGGACGAAACAATCGAGGGGATATCTGCGACCAAGGCGAGCTATTTTGAGCACGCCGATGACTGAGACAGAACAGAAAACAGCAGCACGACATAAACCTAATATATCTGCAAAAATACTCGCAGTTTAGCAGTCACAGGTCGAAAGCATCGATGTCGTGGACGAAATCTAGACCTACTGTATCGACCACCTCGGGCCCTAAATCACGTGATATATTCGCGTTAGCGTGGCCGATGACGCTAAAAGCAATCATGCTTCACGGCACCGTCGTGATAGATGCATATCTTGTCGCGGCATTGGGTGAAATATCACTTGCAGCGATGGGCCTTGCTGCCGCCATCGCTGGTTTTGTGCTGGGCGCGATACTCGCGTTTTCCAACGCGATGCAAATTCGTACAGCACAGGCATATGGTACCCGCGACCCAGTCTTTATTAAGTCGGTCCTTGCTTCGGGTATGACGATCAGTCTGGTTGTGGGCTGCATCGGGCTCGCCATCATTTCGATATTTGGCGGCACGGTCGTTGGCATAATGGCACCAACTGAAGAAGTCGCGACCCTTGCCAAAGATTACCTTGCTGTGTTCGCAATCGTCATCCTGGCCGAAGCCATCGGCCAATGCTTGTCGAGCTTTTTCAACGGCTGCGGACGAACCAAAATTTCGCTGTATAGCTTTTGCCTCTCACTGCCGATCAATATCGTGGCAAGCATTGCGTTCATCCATGGTTACTGGGGGTTACCAGCCCTAGGTGTAACCGGAGCAGCGATAGGAAGCGCCATCGCAGCGACAGTCCAAGTTAGCTTTCTGATTTACCAACTGTCACGGCATGACAGCTATCTTCGCAAAATACAGGGCTGGCGTCAGACAAATTTCACGCAGACACTAAAGCGGCATTTGATCTTTGCGTTACCCATTGCCGTGACCTTCTTTAGCGCGACCTTCGCGACCCATATCTGCACGCTAATATATGCAAAGCTGAGCCTGAACGCATTCGCGGCCATGACGCTCATCGCGCCTTGGATCATGGTTGCAGGAACAATCGGGATGCAATGGGCGCAAGCAACTGGCATTATAGTGGCACAGCTGTTGGGACAAAATGAACAAGAACAAGTGCTAGATCGCTTCCTTAGCAGCGCTTGGCGCGGAGCCTTTATCGCAGCAGCATTTGTAGCTGCGATCTTTCTCATAGTCTGCTTATCAGCCAGTTACCTGTATTCAGATTTGAACACGCAAACGCGGTCATTTCTGCTGAGCTTCCTACCGATCTTGCTCATTTTGCCCTTCCCCAAAGGCTCCAATGCCATTTGCGGAAACACACTTCGTGCAAGCGGCGACACAATCTATGTGATGCATATTTTTGTCTGGTCACAGTGGCTGTTCCGTGTCCCAGCAACTGCGCTGGCGGTGTTGTACTTTGACCTGTCGGTCATCTGGGTTCTGTCGATCCTGCTATTCGAAGAATGCGTCAAATTTCCAGCGTTCCACCGGCGCATTTATCGCGGAGAATGGAAGCGGGCGATAGTATCGGAATAAAATCGGCCGAGGCCGCGTTATGAATGCGCCGCGCCTAGCATCATTGTTTCCCGAGCCAGACAACCACGGCCCGCAAGGCTACTGTTAAATTAGCGGCTTTTGGGTCTGGGTCAGAATTGAATGACGTAAAAAGCGTTTTCTGAAGTATTCGAAGTCGGTTCAGACAAAAATTGATGACGTTCCACAACTTTTATAAACCGCTAAGCAGATTTCACCTTTCCGTCGAGACATTGTCCCAAAGCGTTTTATGTTGCCACCAGGCCATCGGTTGCGGTACCTGTCGCGACGATCCACCCGCTTCTAGCCGAACAACAGGGTTTCACGTGCGTTTGCGCTGTAAATCGAACGCAAACGGCCGCCCTTAGGCGGTTGGTAACGCTTTGATATATTGTATAAATTTTGGTTGCGGGAGTAGGATTTGAACCTACGACCTTCAGGTTATGAGCCTGACGAGCTACCGGGCTGCTCCATCCCGC
>NZ_JBHZRX010000006.1:0-236674 GCF_043641945.1 Yoonia maritima
ATGGAGCAGCCCGGTAGCTCGTCAGGCTCATAACCTGAAGGTCGTAGGTTCAAATCCTACTCCCGCAACCAACAATATACCAGACATTGCGATACGTTAACGCCACAAAAGGCGATATCCGCGGTTGCGATAACGTAAGCGCTGCTGCAGAGACCAAAGGTCTTCTAAGTTAAGGAATTTGTTCCTCCTTGCTCACCACGCGTTGTATCCCAGATATTTACCCGACATTTCGATCTTAACTCGATCGCCTTTTTCGTGTGGTACTCGTGTAATTTGCATATCGAAATCGATTGCTGACATGATCCCGTCGCCGAACTCTTCGTGGATCAATGCTTTGATCGTTGGCCCGTAGACGCCGACGATTTCATATAGCCGATAGATGCATGGGTCCGTCGGGACTGTTTGAGACCAGACCTTTGTTGGGCTTTCCTCCAGAACCGAAACGGCCTGTGTCGGTAGTTGAAGCACGGATACGAGCGCTTGGGCTTTTTCCGTCGGCATCGCATTCATCCCCATGCAGGCAGAGTGGGTCCATACTGGTGACATTCCGATCGCTGCGGCGATGCCTTCCCAAGTCTGATTTAGTTCTTTTATGGCCGCGATGATCAGCGCGGTGACATCTTCTTTGTCGAGCGTAGGGGGTGATAGTTGGTCTTTCATAGCTGTGGACTCCTGTTGTTGCAGTTATCTGGTGGCAAGGACGACGCACAAAATTGCCAAGAGCGCGCATAGCCCTTGCCAGAAACGCAGGGGGTTGCGTTCCATGAGAGGACGCTGGTGGGCAGACTTCCACGACCGGCTTGGGCGTTTGAGATCTGCGACGCATTCCGTCAGCGCGTCATATCGTTTGATCGGGTCGGGGTGCAGCATGCGCTGCAAGGTGGCATCCATCCAATCGGGCACACCTGTGTATTCGTCGCGCGCGGGTTGGTAGCGAAGCGCCATCTGATCACGCCGGGATCGGATACGTGCAACTTGGGTTCCATAGGGAAGGCGACCTGTTAGCATCTCATACCCAATCACACCCAGCGCATATTGATCAGATCGCCAGCTGATAGCGTCACCCGACAAGTATTCGGGTGCTGTGTATTGAAATGTACCCGGCATTTCGCCCAAAGTGCCTGGTGCAGCTTCTTCTACCCCAGCGACCGATGCTGATCCTAGGTCGATGATTTTTACTGTGCCATCGCTATCGATCATGATGTTCTCGGGACGAAGATCCTGATGGATCATTTCACGGCGATGGAAGGCGCGTAGCCCGGTGGCAATTTGACCGCTGATATCGCGCACCTGATCAAGGCTTGGCTGGGGGTTGTCCGTCATCCACTGGCTGAGAGTGGTGCCTTCGACATATTCGGTGACGACGTAAAGCGCGCTGCGTTGCTCAGGCGCATCGGCAGCGTTCACAACATGACCAGATGACAAGCGCCGCGCGATCCATTCCTCTAGCATGAAACGATTTAGGTAGGCGTTGTCTTGTCCGGTTTCGGTTGCCGGTATCTTTAACGCGACCCGCATACCTGACGGTGCAATAGCAAGGTAAACGTGGCTGCGGGCAGTTGCATGAAGCGAACGCACGATCCGAAAACCATCGATGATGTCTCCGGCATTTGGCAAGGGCGGGATGGGTAGTTGGCTGCCTTCCAATTGGAGTTCAGCACCGGGGGTGGGCAGCTGATCAATCCGCGCAATTTGAACCGTAAGGTTATCATCGCTTCCTCGGTCAAAAGCGAGTGCCGCTAGCTTTTTGGCAGCTTGATCAAGGTCGAGGGTTTCTTGCAGTACGGTTTTGACATCCGGTCCACTAATGAGTTCATGCACGCCGTCTGTGGTTAGCACGAACACATCGCCTTTGGTCAGCTTGGTGCTCTGATAATCAACTTTGACATTGGACTCTGCGCCAATGGCACGCGCAAGAAAGCTTTGGTTGTTGGAAACCGTCATACGGTGGTCTTTGGTCAGCGGTTCCAGACTTGAACCAACCAGCCGTTGCACTCGGCTGTCGCCAACGTGAAAAACATGCCCTTCGCGCCCTTTCAGGATCAAAGCCGACAGCGTGCAAACGCGGCCATTGTTCATGTCGGATAAAGCACTGTTTTGGCCATGGAGCCATGCATTGGTTGCGGCGATAACCTGTAGGGCGGCAGTTTTGACGGTCCACGCGTCAGACGTCGCGTAATAATCTGTGAGCAATGATTTGACTGCTATCGCAGAGGCTTCGGCGCTGACACTGCTGGACGATATGCCGTCTGCGATGGCTAGGGTAATGCCTTTGAACGCAAGGGGTGCCCCGGTTGGAATAAGCGCACCGTGGAAATCTTGGTTTTCTGGTTTGCGGCCCGCAGTGGAATATTGGCCAATAGAAACGCTAAGCAGGTCTGTGGCTTTCATATCCTTTGGCATATTGGGCTCCGGCAAATGACTAAAGGGGCGCGGATCAGGACCGCGCCCCATTGGTAAGTGCAATTATTCAGCGGGCATCGACGACACATCGTCATTGCGTGCGACAGTCGCGTTCCGTTTTGGAGATTCTCGGAAGTGGGTCATGTAAATCACGCCGCCCACAAAGGTCAGGCCGCCCACAAGGTTACCAAGCACAACGGGAATTTCGTTATATGCAAAGTAATCGAACCAAGTGAATTCGCCGCCTAGCATGATGCCCGATGGGAACAGGAACATGTTCACGATTGAGTGCTCAAAGCCGAGGTAGAAGAAGACAAGGATCGGCATCCACATCGCCATGATCTTACCCGACACAGAATCGGACATCATCGCGGCGACAACACCAGTCGAAACCATCCAGTTACACATAACAGCGCGGACAAAGACCGTCAGCAGACCAGCACCGCCGGCGGCAGCGTAGCCCAATGTACGTGCCTCACCAATTTGGCCGATCCTTTGCCCAACAGCGTTTGGTTCTTGGCTAAAGCCCATCGTAAAGATGATCGCCATAAATACAGCGGTGGTCATCGCGCCAGCAAAGTTGCCGCAAAACACGAGTCCCCAGTTCCGAAGCACACCTTTCCATGTGCAGCCGGGGCGTTTTGCGATGACAGCCAGCGGTGCCAGCGTGAACACACCTGTCAGCAAGTCGAACCCCAAAAGGTACAGCATGCAAAAACCAACGGGGAACAGCAGCGAAGCGACAAGGAAGTTCCCGGTGTTTACAGCGATGGTCACAGCGAACGCAGCCGCGAGAGCAAGGATCGCACCCGCCATATAAGAGCGGATTAGTGTGTCTTTGGTCGCCATGAAAATCTTGGATTCACCCGCGTCGACCATCTTGGACGCGAATTCCTTGGGTTGGATATACGACATGTTCGTAACCTTTCGAGGGGGCTTACAGGTGCCTGAAATCAGGCGTGGGTTGTCTGTTGGCGTTTATTTCTTGGAGCGAGAAAACTGGTGGTGGTTAGGCTGACGCGAGAAACAACAGAAAACAGGGCCGGGCGCGCCAGTTATTCAAATGAACGAAGACCGAGATACATCTTGTGTCCGACCGGGGGTGGACAGAAATGAAACTAACGTGCGGCGAAGCCGCAAAACCAATTGTGGTATCTCAGATTATGTCGCGCCGTTGCGACGAATGGCGGACGGTTCTGCCCGCTTGCCTTATTAAAACTCTATGGTTCGTGACGGCCGCATTGCAACCTTGGGTGTCCAAATGATGCTGGGAAGTAGGCAAAAACGCCTTCGCTAATGTCTGTGCAGTAATATTCAGCGCGAATCCGGCGGGACCGGTCGAAAATTGGGCAACCTTAGTACGTCTAAAATGTTGGTAAGTTGTGGTGGCAGGCCCGACTGGACAAGTCGGGCTGCCGTTTCACCCAAGAAAATCGTACTAAGTTGATCGTTAACGCTTGGGTTGGCAAACGCAAAGGCCACAAGTGGACAATGCGTTATGCGTTCGCTTGTGCTGGTGCGTCCATCGCGCCGGTCATAAAGGCAACCGCGTCTGACATGGTGTAATCCTTGGGATCGATCACACAAAGGCGTTTACCCAAACGGTGCACGTGGATACGGTCTGCGACCTCGAACACATGCGGCATGTTGTGGCTAATCAGGATGATCGGAATGCCACGCGCACGCACATCGAGTATGAGTTCAAGCACGCGCCGCGATTCCTTGACCCCAAGTGCTGCCGTTGGTTCGTCCAAGATGATGACCTTGGACCCAAACGCAGCTGCACGGGCCACGGCAACGCCTTGGCGTTGACCACCAGAAAGCGTTTCAACTGCTTGGTTGATGTTCTGGATCGTCATCAGGCCAAGTTCAGTCAGCTTGTCGCGGGCCATCTTTTCCATGCGGGGGCGATCTAACTGGCGTAGCCATTTCCCACGGAACCCGGGCTTGCGCAGTTCACGCCCCATGAACATGTTGTCAGCGATCGACAGTGCAGGGGACATGGCGAGCGTCTGATAAACTGTTTCGATGCCTTCCTTTCGCGCGTCGGTCGGCGACGTAAAGCGTACTTTGCGTCCCTCCAATTCGACTTCGCCTTCGTCAGGCACAACAGCACCGGAAATCGCTTTAATCAGGGAGGATTTCCCGGCGCCGTTGTCCCCGATCACGGCGAGGATTTCGCCGGGATAGAGATCAAAATCGCAGTGATCTAGGGCGGTCACTTTTCCGTAGCGTTTGACCAGTCCACGAGCTTTGAGAATGGGTTCCATTACGCAGATACCTTTCTGATCCATTGGTCCACGGCAACGGCCGCAATGATAAGCACACCAATCAACAGATAGGTCCACTGTGCGTCAGCTCCAGCAAGCCGCAGGCCAAGCGTGAACACGCCAACGATAAGCGCACCAAACAGTGCACCAAGGATAGAGCCACGTCCGCCGAACAATGAAATCCCACCGATCACAACGGCTGTGATTGATTCAATATTGGCCAGTTGGCCGGAGGTCGGGGAAACTGAACCGATACGTCCGATCATAGCCCAGCCTGCAAACCCGCAGATCAACCCCGAAAGCACATAGACCGAGATCAGCGTGCGGCGCACATTGACGCCTGACAGTTGCGCGGCCTCTGGGTCGTCACCGACCGCGTAAACATGCCTGCCCCACGCAGTTTGCTTTAGGACGTAGGCAAGCAGGAGCATTAGTAGCACCATGAACACGACGCCAACGGTAAACACCGCGCCGCCAATCTGAAATTTGGTCGCGAATAGCTGCAAGAGAGGGGCGTTTGCCTCGATTTCTTGGGCGCGGATGGTTTCGTTCGCGGAATATAGGAATGTCGCGGCAAGAACGATTTGCCACATGCCAAGGGTCACAATGAACGGCGGTAACTTCATCACTGCAACAAGCCAGCCATTGATGTAACCGCAAATCATCCCTGTCATCAGGCCAAAGGCAACCGCGATTTCGACAGGTATCCCATAGCGGAACGTGAATTGTCCCATGACGACAGACGACAGCACCAAGATCGCGCCAACTGACAAATCAATCCCGGCGGTCAGGATCACAAGGCTTTGGGCTGCCGCCACGATACCGACGATCTGGACCTGTTGAAGGATGAGCGTCAATGCAAATGGCGAAAAGAACTTGGACCCAAGCAGCAGGCCAAAACCGATGATTGAAGCGACCAAAACAAACAGCGGCACAAGCGCTGGGTTCACATGTAACGCGTGTTGGACCGTTGCGAGAACGCCCTTGCGCGTATCTTTAAACTCCGCGACGGCTTCGGCACCCTTTGCCTTTACCGCAGCTTCAAAATTGTCAGCATCCCCCGACATATTGATTTCCCCTTTTTAGATTTTTAGTGGCGTGGCATAGACAAACGAGGGCAAGCAGTTTGCTCGCCCTCGTGTATTTAGCTCAGACTAGATTTAGCCCCAGCACAAATCCGTGCCTTCCGCGACAGAGATGCTTTCGACACCGTCAGCGGGCTGATCAGTGACAAGCGCAACACCCGTATCAAAGAAGTTCTTGCCGGGCGTGTTTTCTGGCAGCGTACCATCGGCTGCGTAAGCAACAATCGCTTCGATGCCTTTGGATGCCATCAACAGTGGGTACTGTTGTGAAGTCGCACCGATCACGCCGTCAGCAACGTTTTGCACGCCAGGGCAACCGCCATCGACGGAAACGATAAGTACGTCATCTTCACGGCCAAATGATTTCAGCGCCTCATATGCGCCAGCTGCGGCTGGTTCGTTAATAGTGTAGACCACGTTGATTGATGGATCGACCGCGAGCAGGTTTTCCATAGCTTTGCGACCGCCTTCTTCGTTGCCTGCAGTGACATCGTTACCAACAATCCGTGGGTCAGTTTCGTCGCCCCACTTGTTCGGGTCGCCCAAGTCAATGCCAAAGCCTTGCAAGAAACCTTGGTCACGCAGAACGCCAACGGTTGGCTGACTAACGGCCAGGTCAAGCATCGCGATACGTGCATTTGGGGCTTCGTCGCCAAGCGTCGCCGCGGCCCATTGACCGATCAGTTCACCAGCAAGGAAGTTGTCGGTTGCAAATGTTGCGTCCGCAGCGTCGATTGGGTCTAGTGGTGTATCCAAAGCGATAACCAGCAGGCCCGCGTCGCGTGCTTGGGTCACTGCGCCAACAATAGAAGATGTGTCAGACGCTGTGATCAGAATACCAGAAGCGCCATCAGCGATGCATGTTTCGATCGCAGCAACTTGCGTTTCGTGGTCGCCGTCAACTTTACCGGCGTATGACCGCAATGTGATGCCTGCAGCTTCTGCTGCGGCTTCGGCGCCTTCGCGCATTTTCACAAAGAACGGGTTCGTGTCGGTTTTCGTGATCAGACAAGCAGACGTGCCGTGACCAGCCGCCATCGCGCCGCTAGCTGATGTAATTGCTGCCAGCGCAGTACCAATAAGAAGCTTTTTCATGATTTCCTCCCAGAAACTCAATATAAATGGGGTAACCCCCGCCCTCCTCGCTCCGAATGTATCGAAGTGAATGCGGACAAAAAACGCGATTCTGACCCGCCTGTCAATTAATTAGTTAACTTTATTTATTAATGGAATTCATGTATTCCTTCCAAAGGGTGAGCATACTATGAAGGCCGGGATGGAGCACACAGTCATAAAATCGTTCGGTGCGGGCCTTAGCCAAAAGGGCGTGCGAAACCACAATGAACGGCTTTTGCTATCTTTGCTGCAACGTCACGGCGAAATGCCGGGTAGTGATCTTGCTAGACTGTCGTCGCTGTCTCCTCCTACTGTTTCTGCAATTCTAAAGCGCCTTGAAACTGATGGCTTGCTTGTCCGCGGTGAGCCTATCCGCGGCAAAGTGGGTAAACCTTCGGTCCCAATGCGGTTGTCGCCGGACGGTGTTCTTTCATTTGGGCTTAAGATCGGGCGGCGTTCAGCTGATTTGTTGCTCATGGATTTCACGGGCCAAGTACGTGAACAGCGCCACATTAGCTATACCTTTCCGACCCCTGAAGAAGTGTTCGCGTTTCTATCAAGCGGAATGGCGCAAATTACGGCGGCATTACCCCCAGACATTGCCAAGCGTATTTGCGGGCTGGGTATCGCCGCACCTTTTGAAATGTGGAACTGGGATGATCTGGTAGGCGAGCCATCACCGGCATTCCTGTCGTGGAAAGATATTAACATTCCGGCGCAGGTCGCGGCCTTTAGTGACCTGCCAGTTTCATTGGTCAACGATGCAACCGCCGCCTGTCAGGCAGAACATGTCTATGGCCGGGGTAAGAACTTTACCGACTATGCGTACTTCTTTGTCGGTGCCTTCATCGGTGGGGGCATTGTGCTGAACCACTCGGTCGTCGCTGGCCGACAAGGCAACGCTGGTGCGCTGGGCTCGTTGCGCAGTATTGGCCCGCATGGCGAAAGTAAGCAGCTGGTCGACATGGCGTCGATCCACCTATTGGAAACCCGGCTAGAAGAGGTCGAACTAGACCCCGCGATGATCTGGCAGAACCCGCAGGACTGGTCAAAAATCATGCGCTATGTCGAACCTTGGTTAGGACAGACAGCGCAGGAACTCGCAAAGGCGAGCCTTTCGACTTGCGCGGTGATAGATTTCGAAGCCATCCTGATCGACGGGTCTTTTCCGGATGAAATCCGAACCGAGTTGGTTGAACGCGTTCGCCGCTATATCGCGACCCAAGATACCCGTGGCCTGATCCCGCCGGTGATCGAAAGTGGCACCATTGGTGGCAATGCTCGGGCGATTGGTGCTGCCAGCGGCCCAATTTTTTCACAGTTCTTGCTGAACACAAACGCTGGTCTCTCTGTTGGCTAAGCGTCAAAGCCTGCGGCATTGGTCTACGATGAGATCACGTACCCATTTGTGCATGGGCGAATTCAATGTCCGCGTTGTCCATACCAGCTGAATATCAATTGGGGTAGGTACCGGACATGGCGCGATATGAAGCCCATCACCAATTTCACGCGATAGGCGTTCAGGTACTGTGGCGACGAAATTTGTTCCCGCAATCAGACTTTGAATACCAGCAGGACTAGGCACTTTGATCGCGATTGAGATTTCACGCCCTTCCTGCTCAAGAACCTGCATATAGCGGGATTTCCACTTGCCGCCGTAGGTGATGTAGATGTGATCAAGCGGTAGATATTGTTCGAGCGTTAGGGTGGTGTGTGCCAGCGGGTGGGCCGGATCCATCAAGCAAACATAACGATCATCATATAGTTTACGACCATAGAAAGCCGCGCCCAATTGTTGGAAGGGACCAATCAAAAGGTCGGCTTCCATCCGCAACAGACGGTCATGGCCCAGATATGATGAATCCACGATCTCGATCTTCAGGTTGGGGGCCTGTTTTTGGATCGCGTGCACGACTTGGGGAATGATCAAAACCCGTTCGTAGTAATTACAGGCAATGGTAATCGTGCCAGCACTTTCTTTTGGGTCGAAATCCCGTGCAGCGGTCAGCTGGGTAAACCGTTGCACAAGATCGATGGCTTCTGTCACCGCTTCTTCGCAACGGGGGGTCGCGATCAGGCTACGTGCCTCGCGGGCGAAAAGGGGATCGTTGAAAACCCCGCGTAGCTTCTCGATCGTGTAGCTGACGACGGATTGATTGATCTCAAGGTCATCGGCCGCGCGCGTGAATGAATTGTGACGATAAACGCTGATCAATATCTCAAGCGAACGAAAGTCGATTGTCATTGGGTCGATAGATTTTGGCATCGTATCTAAACTTTCGATCTTAACTATCTAGTCCATCGTATTGATTGATAGGTCCGTAAAGGGTTGCATGTCAAAACTGCGCCTCGGGACGGGCTGCGGATCACCGGGGGGCTTTAGCGTGATGGATATTCCAATAAACGAGACGGTAACTTTGGCCGATCTCACAAAGGATCCATATCCGATCTATAGACAGATGCGCGCTGAAACGCCGGTGGTCCGTGTGGCACAGACTAACAGAATTTTTGTTACCACGGCAGAGCATACAAAGTGGATCAAAGAAAACCCCGAGATATTTAGCTCGGATGATCCGATGACGCCGATGAAACCAGCGTTTCAGGCACATACCTTGATGCGCAAGGATGGCGCAGAACATCGCGCGGAACGTATGGCGATGCAGCCTTCGTTTTCGCCCAAGGTCATTCGCTCTGATTGGGCAGAACTCTACGAAAAGATCGCCGAAGAATATGTGTCGCGCCTTCCGCGTGGTGAAACGGTTGATCTGTTCTCTGAACTATGTGGCCCCGTTGCCGCACGCATTCTAGCGCATATGCTGGGCCTAGAGGACGCAACAGACGAAGAAATGCAACGCTGGTCGCAGCGGCTGATCGACGGTGCAGGAAACTTTGGACGTGACCCCAAGCTGTTTGAGGCATCCGACGCAGCCAACGCCGAGATGAACGCGCTGTTCGAAAAGATCATCCCGCGCCATCAATCAGAGCCGAACAACTCTGCGTTTTCGGTCATGCTTCGCGCGAAAAAACCAATTCCGCTTAGCCAGATGTACGCCAATATCAAAATCGCAATTGGCGGCGGCATCAACGAACCGCGTGATGCTTTAGCAACGATTGTCTACGGATTGTTGACCAATCCGGACCAGTTGGAAGAGGTGAAACGCCAAGAGGCGTGGATGGACGCTTTTGAGGAAGGGATCCGGTGGGTTGCGCCAATTCAGGTCTCTGGCCGCCGCACGACCCAAGAAATTCAGATCGGCGATGTTGTCGTACCCAAAGCCGAAACCGTCATGACCATTCAGGCATCCGCGAACCGCGACGAGGCGATATTTGACGACGGAGAAAGCTTTAACGTTTTCCGTGAAAAGCATCCCCACCAATCATTCGGCAGTGGGCCGCATCACTGCGCAGGTGCGCAAATCGCCCGCCGTACGCTGGGGCATATCATGCTTCCGCTGTTGTTTGATCGGTTTCCCAACATGCAACTTCGAAACCCCGAAGATGTCGTTTGGAGCGGGTTCGGTTTTCGCGGACCGCTCAACCTACCGATCTATTTGGACTAACCGCAGGTATTTACGAAAGGGCACATCATGGTGTCGATCACATTCATTCAACCCGATGGCGCCGCGCAGACCGTGCAGGCAACTGTGGGCGACAGCGTGATGCAGACTGCGCTCAACAATAATGTCGAAGGCATCTTTGCTGAATGTGGCGGGGCGATGATGTGCGCAACCTGTCACTGTTATATCGACGATGAATGGGCGGAGAAAACTGGCGATAAAAGTGATGGCGAGGACGATATGCTCGATTGCGCCGAAACCGAAGTAACTGATGCTTCTCGGCTGACTTGTCAGATCAAAGTCACCGATGCCCTTGATGGCATGGTCGTGCGTCTTCCGTCTGAGCTGGCCTAGATGGAACGTGTTGTCATCATCGGCGCTGGGCAGGGCGGTTTTCAGGCCGCGGCAAGCCTTCGGCAAGAAGGGTTTGACGGTGAAATCCTACTGATCGGCGATGAACAGGGACTTCCGTATCAACGCCCGCCGCTTTCCAAGGCTTATCTCAAAGGTGGAACAGTTCAGGCGTTATCTCTGCGGCCAGATAGCTTTTTTGAGACGCATAAGATCGAATTGCGCATGGGCTGTTGGGTCCGCGCCATTGATCGGGCGAATGCCCGGGTCGAGATAGACGGCGAACAGATTGCCTATGATCATCTGATTATCGCAACAGGTGCACGTAACCTTCGCCCGCAGATCGCTGGGCTTGAGCATAGCGTAGGATTACGGACGCTGCATGACGCCAGCGCCATCAAGGCATCCTTGGTCAACGGGGTGCGTGTTGGCGTGATCGGGGGAGGTTTTATTGGGTTAGAATTCGCGGCAGTCGCACGCGAGCTAGGCCATAGCGTGACAGTGGCCGAAGCTGCCCCCCGTTTGATGGCGCGTGCGGTATCGGAGCCCATGTCAGCAAGGTTCGCCGATAAACACCGGGAAAAGGGCACCGAAATTATCTTGGGTGATGCTGTCGCTGAGATTGATTCAGCAGGTTTCACTTTGGCGTCAGGGCGGCATGTGGACACTGATCTGACACTGCTTGCCGTGGGCGTTGTTCCGAATGTCGAGTTGGCCGAACTAGCTGGTCTTCATGTCGACAATGGTATTGTCGTTGATGAAATGCTTGTCACTTCTGATCCTGCAATCTCGGCGCTGGGCGATTGCGCTGCATTCCCCGATCCGGTTACGGGCCGAAGTATTCGGCTGGAAAGCGTTCAGGCCGCGACCGACCACGCCCGGTTGATTGGAAGGCGTATCGCCAAGGGGGCTGATGCGCCTTACCGCGCCGTCCCGTGGTTCTGGTCTGCTCAAGCTGATTGGAAGCTGCAGATCGCTGGCCTAGCGGGGCCAGCTGACACTGCAGAGGAATTGGCCGATGGAACCGTGTTAAGGTTTTGTGGCTCGCGGATCACTGCAGTTGAAACGATCAACAACGCCAAGGTCCATATGACTGCGCGCAAAGGCATGGCGAGCGGCGTGCCGCTGACCCGACAAAAATTTGACGTCACTCCAGCAGAGGTGCTGGTATGATGTAACCCGCATAAGCGGCCAAATAACGGGCGCATATACCCGGCAGGAGGAGTGCCGGACAACACCTAGGGAGGAAACGATGAAACAAAAACTAAATAGAAGAGCCGTGCTGGCTGGCGCGGGGGCCGCGCTTGCGACGCCCGCGCTTTTGAGCCGTGTAAATGCCGCCGAAGTCACGCTTCGCTTGCATTCAATGCTGCCCGCACCGGCGCCGATGAATTCGCAGTTCTTTGTGCCATGGGCGGATGAATTGCGCGAAGCGTCTGACGGCGCAATCGACGTGCAGCTATTCCCGTCTATGCAGCTTGGCGGCAAGCCGCCGCAATTACCGGATCAAGTACGTCAGGGTATTTGCGATATCACATGGACTTTGCCCGTCTACACGCCTGACCGGTTCCCCATTGCCGAAACGCTTGCGCTGCCGTTCATGGTAACGAACGCTGAAAAGACTTCGGTTGTAATGCACACGCTGATGGAAGAATTCGGCCAAGATGACTACGCTGGAATCAAGACGCTCGCATTCCATACTCATGACGGCGGCAAGCTGCACACCCGCAACGGGTTGATCAATACCGCAGACGACCTGCGCGGCCTCAAACTGCGCGCACCGAACCAAGCGACTGGTAAGATGCTCGAACTACTCGGGGCCGAAACGGTGTTCTTCCCGGTGACTGAGATGGTCGTTGGCCTATCAAGCGGTGTCATCGACGGATGCTGTCTACCATACGAGATCGTTCCAGCGTTCAAACTGCAAGAGCTGACAGGCTTCACCTCTGCACCAGCGCCTGCGTCACGTGGGCTGTACGCGAACACATTTGCGATGCTGATGAACCAAGCTGCCTACGAAGGCATGTCAGACGATCTGCGTGGAGTTATCGACGCGCACTCGGGTGCGGCATTGTCGCAGCGTATCGGGCGTCAGTTTGATGAGTTCGAAACCAAAGGCAAAGCAGCTGTCGAAGCGCAAGGCAACACGATCGGCGAAATTGCAGCCGAAGAGATCGCAAAATGGCGTGAAATTGCAGAACCCGTACATACGGAATGGGTCGAAAAGCTGAACGGCTTTGGCCACGACGGTGCCGCGGTCCTTGCCCGGGCGAACGAGCTGCTTGACGCGGGCTAGAATGAATTTGACGGTCGCGAACGCAATGGCTCGCGGCCGTCGCTTTTCTGCAAGATGCGATTTGTGACTATCGCAGTAGCAGCGCTTTCCAACTTATAGTCGAGTATTTTTGCAACGAATCAATCTCTGGCGCGGTTGCTGGATACACGATTCTAGTATTTTTAAGCTTTTCACCAGTTCGGTTGACATATTTAACCTTTTGGCGACTCTATTGTTTCCTGATCGCGTTGCTTTGCCATATTCTATTCACATTGTTGAAATAAATGATGAAAATATGAACGATTGTGGTGTTTTGTGTGCTTGTGGGAAGATTCTTCTAACTTTCTCCCTACCGTGGACGCGGTCCGAACGGGTAGACCATCACTTATCATAAAGTGTAAAGAGCCAGTACACTTGAACGGGAAAGTTGGTGACGCCTTGCAATCAGTCTGGAAATGCGAAACTGAGCAATTGTGCGATACGCGTGTTTTATCATTGCTAAGCGCTTAGTGCACTTCATCCGTCGAAAATGAAAACAAGCAATAGTTAAGAAGCGTGATAACACCAGTAACATCAACCCAGCACTATCGGCGCCTAGTGAGTGTTCATCAAACCGTGCTTGCGAAAGCAACGGAGCTGATGTCATGCGATCCGTGTCGTGCTTGGCTGCGGGGGTAAAGATGTTTCATTATGTTGATAAGCCGGACGCGTCTGGCGCGCCCAAGGTGCTCTTACTGCAAGGGCCGGTCGGACCATTTTTTCGTGATCTGCAGCGCGGGCTGCAGAGAGATGGGTTTGTTGTACGGCGCGTGCTGTTTAACGCGGGCGATAGAATGTTCGCGGATGAAAAAGACTGTGTGGAATTCTCTGGTTCGCTTGACGATTGGGGAACTTGGCTTCGCAAGGAGCTTAACCGCAACAGGCCAGAATTCATTGTTTTGTTTGGCGCGAGACGTCCACTACACTGCGCTGCCAAACAGATCGCAGCCATTCACGGTATTCAAGTGATTTGCCTTGAAGAGGGATATCTTCGATCCGGTTATGTTACCTGCGAATTGGGTGGCAACAATGACCGGTCTCCATTGTGTAATTGGGCGCCGGATGTGGAGTGTTCAGCGCAAATCCCAGTGCCTATGCAATTAGCGTCTTCCCATGGCGCGCTCCGCGTCTGGTCAGCGATTTATTATCTTGTGCGGGATCTGAATTCTGTGCCTTCAGAGGAAGAAATATTCCACCGTAAACGTGAAGGCGTTGGTCGATTGGCATGGTCTTGGGCTAGTCATATGGTGGCGCGAGGCTATGCATGGCGTGAGGTATTCACTAAACTCAAGAAATTGCAGGGCGAGCTAAGCGGCAAGTACATCTTGGTAACCCTGCAGATGCCAGAAGACAGTCAGTTGAAATTCGCAGCGCGCGGGTGGTCGAATGAAAAACTCATTGAAGAGACTATGCTTGCGCAGAAAAACAACGGAACTGAAGAAGCGGTTGTTTTTAAACTGCATCCGTTAGATCGAAATGTTTCTAAAACGCGCAGATTTATTCAAAAGACAGCGAAAAGATTGGGGTTGTCTGACCGCGTGATGGTACTGAACGCAGGTGCAATCGGCGAAGTCGTGAGCCACGCATCAGGAATGATTGTGATCAATTCGACTTCGGCATTTTCAGCATTGCACCATGAAGTACCAATTCTGGTGCTGGGTGATGCGATTTATCGCCATCAAAACTTGGTCACAGTTGGTGAAGATCCTACGGCAATTCATGACTTCATGACGAAACGGTCAGCCAAGTGCAAAGACAGCATTGATGCCTTTATTCGCGCCGTGAAAGTTCAGGCCTTGTTGCCCGGTGACTTTTATGTTGCTGATGGTCGGAAGGTTGCAGTGGATGCAATTTCCAAAAAGCTGGCAAAAGAACTGCCACTTCAACAGTTAGAGATGGGTGCCGCCTGATGTCGTTGTGCCAGTTTGCGTTTTTGGGCTTCCGTCGTTTGACGCTATGTGTGGCGGCAGTTGCTGTTTCTGGCTGTGCTACTTTGCCTGCGTTCGGTCCATCAGCAGACGAGATCGGTGAAGCCTCTGCCTATGAGGTTGATGCTGGCGCGGCCATGACATCATTCCAGCTCATCAACGTTTCGGCGGCGACAATGCCATCGGCTAGTCGTGCGGGTGGAGGCTTTCCAAATAGTTTCCGGTCCCAGCGTTTCATAGTTGAACATGAACGCATTTCAGTTTCGGACGTGCTAGAGCTTCGTATCTGGGAAACAGCTAATGATGGTCTGTTTGCAGCGTCGGGACAGCGCGAGACTGTGTTGTCATTCCAAGTTTCCAACGCTGGTACAATCGAAGTTCCATATGCTGGCCGTATCAATGCTGCTGGCTTGACCACGGCAGGCGTTCGCCGGGTCTTGCTTGAGAAATACCAGGGCAAAGCGATCGACCCAGAGATCAACGTGCGCATAATTGAAACTTCTGCACGTACTGCGACGGTGCTTGGAGATTTGCGGACATCAGGCCGGGCGGATATTCCGGCAAACGGTATCCGGCTGTTGGCCTTGTTGGCGCAAATGGGTGGCGTTCCACATCCACTTTGGGAAGTTGAAATCGCCGTTTCACGCGGTTCGCATACGGGTAAGATTCGTATGGACCGGCTGAGCGGGCATTCTTCGGAGAACATCGTCATCCTGCCTGGCGATACTGTACAGGTAACGCATATACCACGTCGCTACGCTGTTTACGGCGCTGTGGCCCGTACTGGTAATGCTAACTTGAATATCGCACATCCTTCGCTTTCTGACCTTCTGGCTGAAGTGGGTGGCCTGAACGATATGCAAGCAGCACCAAATTCGGTGTTTGTGTTCCGCCGGGCGCGTAAAGCCGGCGAAGACCCGGTTGCATATCGCGTCGACTTCGCGAGAGCTGACGCATTTCTTCTTGCTGATCAGTTCATGTTAAACGAAACGGATATCGTTTATGTCGCGACTGCTGACGCTAGCGAATTCCGCAAATTCATCGCAACTCTTTTGGCACCTGTCGTTAGTAGCGCGAATAGTGTTCAAAGCTTGGGAATCTGAATGGCAGATTTCGTACATGAGGATCGCGTTTCTCAACGGTCGACCTCTAGTTTGCGGGATGTTGTTCAGACAACACTCCGCGTCGAGGCGAATGCGCTCCTACAGCTGAGCGAATGCCCACCGGACAAGATGTGTGCCGCCGCAGAGTTGATCTTTGCCTCTGACGGGCCTCTGGTGGTCGCCGGTGTCGGCAAAAGCGGACATATTGGACGCAAGATTGCGTCGACCTTTCGTTCTCTGGGGCGGCAAGCCGTGTTTTTGCATGCGGCCGAAGCAAGTCATGGTGACTTAGGGATTATCCATGATGATAGTGTGGTGCTGGTTTTGTCGAACTCTGGCGAAACCACGGAACTCGGTGATTTGTTGACGTATTGTCGCGACTACAAGATCCCGGTTATCGGCGTGACGGCGTCGCAAGACAGCACGTTAGGCAAAGCGAGCGAAATCGTGATCGCGCATGGTCGCGTACAAGAAGCATGCGTGAACGGTCTTGCCCCGACGACGTCAACAACAGTCGCGCTTGCGATCGGAGACGCACTAGCTGTCGGCGTGAGCCACCTTTCCAAAGCTGAGCCGCAAGATTTCCGGCGATATCATCCGGGTGGTAAGCTAGGCGCGCGTTTGCTGACTGTGCGTGATCTTATGCATACGGGCAGCGCGCTACCTATTGTGACTCCAGAGCTACCAATGCAGGAAGTGGTGATCACCATGTCTGCCAAAGGATTTGGTGCTGCAATTGTCTGTGACGAAGGCGGTGCAGTATTGGGCCTGATCACCGACGGCGATATGCGCCGCAATGTTTCGAAGCTTTGGCAATCTTGCGCCGAAGACTTGGTTGTGGGTTCGCCGAAGTCTGTAACTCCAGATGAAACGGCTGCCGCCGCGCTAAAGTTCATGAGTAGCCAGTCAATTACCGCCGCGATCGTGCTCGACGATCGTGGAAAGATGTGCGGCCTCTTACACATTCACGATTGTCTGCGGGCTGGTGTTGAAGAATAACGCATCACAAGGAACCGTTTCGACGACCTGTGTAGCAGTTCGGAAAAAATTCTATGAGACATTTGAACACACGCCATATTAGCCTGCATCAGATTGGGCTTGCGGTAATATGATGGGTGTTAGACGTTCCGCCACTTTGACTTGGCGCCGTGCGCTGAAACTCGGGCAGTGGTCGCGCTTGATGGCTAGCCGCGTGCTTTCTGCAAGATGTGACAACTTGGTAACTTCTATGGACCTGTGTGATGATCCTTTAGTGGCGCATGTACTAGGGACCGTACCCGCATTTCACAGCCGGCTTGTTCCCACCAACGCGTGTCGTTTTGTCGGTTGGGGTCGGAAATGGTCAGGTCGTCGCGCCGTTGATATTGCGAAGGATAAGGGCGCAGAATTCGTCCTGTTAGAGGATGGGTTTCTACGGTCGGTCGGTCGGCGGGATCGCTCACTTTCGGTCGCGATGGACGACATAGGTGTTCACTACGATGCCTCGTCGCCTTCCCGGCTTGAAGAGTTGATCAAAGTGCCTCTTTCGACCGAAGAAGAGGCACGCGCGCTGGCGCTGATGCAGCTGTGGCGGGATGGCAGGGTATCAAAATACAATGCCGCGCCGGAACTGGATAAGGAACTGCCTGATCAATACGTGTTGGTCATTGATCAGGTGCGCGGTGACATGTCCATCCGTTATGGCGCTGCAGATGCCCAAAGCTTTGACAACATGTTGCAAACAGCACTGGCGGATAACCCGACGTCTCAAGTCATTGTAAAACTGCACCCGGATGTGTTCACCGACGCTGCAAAAAGCCATTTCGATCCTGAACGCTTGCGCAAGATGGATCGCGTTCAGGTCGTTGCGGAAAACTGTCATCCTGTTTCACTTATCGAGCACGCTCAGGCTGTGTATACGGTGACATCTCAGGTTGGTTTTGAGGCGTTGATTTGGGGTAAGCCAGTGCATGTTTTTGGCATGCCCTTTTATGCTGGCTGGGGGTTAACGGAAGACGCGTTACCGGCGCCTGATCGTCGAGGGCATTCTTCTTTGGCTCAGTTGGTACACGCGGCATTGATCCGGTATGTGCGTTACATCGACCCGTTTACTGACAAAGCTTGGGAAGCGGAGGATGCTGTAAGGCACGTAACGCTGCAACGGCAGCACCGCTTCAAACTTCCAGCACAAGTTACGGCTTTAGGGTTTTCGCCTTGGAAACGCCGGTTTGTAGGTCAGTTTTTCGCTGACACAGAGGTTCGTTTTGCAAAGCTGGCTTCGCCAGACATGCCTGTCGCTATATGGGGCCGTAATCAAGCTCCAGAAGTAGCGAAAGCCGTCTTGCGCATCGAGGACGGGTTTTTGCGGTCGGCAGGGTTGGGTGCTGACTTAATCCGCCCATCGTCATTGGTGATCGATCAGACGGGAATATATTACGATGCAACAGGTCCTTCGGATCTTGAGACTATCCTAAACAACATTGATTTGACGGATGATCAGATCAGCCGTGCGCAACGTCTTCGCGAGAGCATCGTCTTTGAAGGGGTAAGCAAATACAATGTCGGAGTTCGCGCTTGGACACGGCCAAAGCACGCTGAAAAGATCGTTCTCGTAGCCGGACAGGTCGAGACTGATGCATCGCTGGAGTTCGGATCGCCAGACGTCAAAACAAATCTTGAGCTGTTGCAACGCGCACGCGCATTGCATCCCAATGACTACGTTGTCTTTAAGCCGCATCCAGATGTGATGGCCGGACTACGCGATATTCAGGGTGCGAAAGATCCATACGTAGCGCATTGTGACGAAGTGCTAACCGTTGATATCGCACCAGATCATTTGCTTTCTCAGGTTGATGTTGTTCACACGATGACGTCGCTGATAGGATTTGAGGCATTGCTGCGCGGTATCCAAGTTACCTGCCACGGAATACCGTTCTATGCAGGTTGGGGGCTCACAACTGACATGTTGCCGTGCCCGCGCCGCGTAAGGAAGCTGACGTTGGACGCTTTGGTGTTTGGTGTGCTTATTGCCTACCCGCGCTATTATGACTTTGAGGCAAATTGCTTCGTCGGGCCTGAAAAAACCCTAGAAACTCTCGCAAAATTGCGTAGCTCTTCGTCACATGGCAACTGGTATCGCAAGTTGCGTAGAAGGCTGATAGTATTCGCGCTCAAATTGAGAGGCATTAAGAAATGACCGACGTAAAGCCAGCAGGTGCGGCAAAGACTATTGCGCCTAATCCCGATGCTGGAGTGCAAGCTGCAAAAGGTGCTGAAGACCTTCAACAGGGTCAGAATGCCGCCCCTGCCCAGCGAAAAACGCCCGTTCCGGCAGCACAAAAGAATATGGGCACCGCTGGCCCGGCAGCAGCGCAGCCGAGCGATGTGCCTCCGAAGAGAAAGGCACCCGTGAAACCGACAGAAACTGCTCAGAAGGTCGTTACATTAGGCAAAACTGACGAACAGAGGGCCAGAACAGCCGGACTTCAGCGAAAGCGGCGCAACAAGTTGTGGCTATCATTTGTTCTACTGGTGTTGATACCTATTGGACTGGTGACGTATTATTATTCGGCCATTGCTACGGATCGGTATGCAGCGCGTGCTGGCTTTTCTATACGTGGAATTGAAGCCGGTGTTGGGCTCGACGGCCTAGGCGCATTGACTGGCCTTGCTAGTGCGGGATCAACAACGGCCGACACATACATCGTTCTCGACTATCTAGAGAGCCGCCGCTTGTTAGAGGACGTCGATGCGCGCCTATCTTTGAGAGAGGTGTTTTCAGATCTGAGCATTGACTTCTTAACTCGGCTTGATGCCGATGCCCCCATCGAAGATTTCGTGACCTATTGGAACCGTCGTATTCGGACCCAATCGGACCCAACCTCTGGGATCATCGAATTTGAGGTGCAATCCGTATCGCCCGAACATGCACAACAGATTGGCACAGCTGTGTTGGAACTAACACAGAACTTGGTCAATGAATTGTCGGCGAGTGCACGCCAAGATGCGCTTAGCTTTGCGAGAGAAGAAGTCGCTCTTCAGGAGACCCGCCTACGCGAGTCACTTGACCGTATTCGTGATTTTCGGAATTCAGAGCAATCTGTCGACCCTACTGCGAGTGCTGCCCTCGAAATCCAGCTTTTGTCAGGACTTGAATCACGGTTAATCGACATAAATGCGCGTATCGCAGCACAGCGAGAATCTCTTGACGAAAACGCGCCCAGCTTGGTGGCATTGCGCCGGCAGGCCGAGGCGCTTTCAGAGCAAATCGACACCCGCAGACTGGAGATCGGCGGCTCATTGTTGAATGAAGCAGGCACCTCCGCAGTCACTGAACAACTCGCGGCTTTCGAGACTTTGGACGTCGAGCGTCGACTTGCTGAACAGTCATATGCGTCTGCGTTGAATTCACTAGAGCAAGCGCGCCGGGACGCGGACCGGCAACAGCGCTATCTAGCGGTCCATGTTCGCCCACAGACACCCGAAAAATCGGAATACCCAAGACGTGTACGAAACATCTTGTTAGCTAGTTTCATGTTCTTTGCTGTGTGGGGCATCGGCACCCTGCTAACCTATTCTGTGAGGGACCATTTGACGTGAGGCAGATGACTACAAGCGAACTGCTGACACTGCAGCTTCGCGTAATTCTTAGCCTTGTCTTGCGAGAAACGCGTGCCACCTTCGGTACGTCATCGTTCGGATATGCATGGGCCGTAATTACGCCGACGGCCAGCGTAGCAGTGTTGGTCGTTCTCTTCTCATTAATTGGGCGTCATGCCCCTTTTGGGTCTAGCCTCGCATTGTTCTTTGCGACAGGCATTTTAACGCTACAATTTTTTACCGAGGTGTCGGGCAAGCTGATGACTGTGTTCGACGCGAATAAGGCGTTGCTAACTTATCCGGTTATAAAAGATGTGGATACAATTTTGGCGCGCACGCTTCTGATATCTGCAACCTATCTCGTCATTATGGTGATATTTTACTCTGCGCTTATTGTCGTTGGCATGGCCCAGTTACCTTCTCGGCCAGAACAATTGGTGTTGGTTTTCTGCTCTACCGCGTTCCTAGGTTTAGGATACGGTACCGTAAACGCGGTCATCGCATCACTTTGGGATACTTGGATTCAGATCGAAAAGGTACTTACCCGACCGCTCTTCTTTATTTCGGGCATTTTCTATGTACCAAGCCAATTGCCCGTGCGTGCACAGGAAGTTCTGCAATGGAATCCGGTACTGCACCTCGTTGAGTGGTTCCGCTACGGATTCTACTCGAATTATAACACCAGCATCTTGGATATGACTTATCCAGTATTGGTTGGCGCGATTTTGCTTCTAATTGGGTTGGCAGGCGAGCGTTTGTTTCGGCGGTTGAGGTTCTAATAGTGCTCGCATTTGATCATGTTTCAAAAATCTATAACCTAAAAGGCGTAGAAAAGGTCATCCTTGATGACTTGTCCTTTGCCTTTCCAGAAAGCCGTAATGTTGCAATCATGGGCAAGAACGGCGCCGGTAAGTCGACGATGATGCGTCTACTTGCCGGCTCTGAGCCGCCGACAACGGGTCACGTATATCGCAGTTTGAACGTGTCTTGGCCATTAGGTTTCGCGGGCGGATTCAATGGCAGCATGACAGGGATCGAAAATATACGTTTTGTTTCGCGCATCTATGGCCAAGATACGGAACGGGTTATCGATTATGTTAAAGACTTTGCGGAGTTGGGACAATCGTTAAGGCTACCTATCAAGACCTACTCTAGTGGTATGCGGGCACGCCTTGCATTTGGCCTGAGTATGGCTATCAACTTTCAAGTCTATCTGATCGACGAAATCACCGCTGTTGGGGACCAAACGTTCCGCAAGAAAAGTAATGCTGTGTTTCATGAAAAGCTGCAAAGTAGCCAGATCATTATGGTCTCACATTCCGCTGCGACCATAAAAGAGTATTGTGATTGCGGGCTTCTCCTAAACGATGGAGGTGTCACCTTTTATGACGACGTAGGCGACCTGTTAAAGGCTTATCAGGCGCTTTGATCGCCTGCTCCACTTTTGTCGCTAGAGCATGATCGCATCGTTGCGTCCAAAAAGATTGCAAGTGTTTCGATTACCGTCTTTGGATCATTGTGCGGCATCATAAGTTTTAGCCCGCGCGCCATTGCGATCATTCCTTTAGCGATTTGATCGACTGGTGCGCATAGTTCCATGTTTCTGGCCTTAGCGATTTCCTCAACGATTTTCGTCATCTTTTCTGAGTGCTCTTCCAGCAACGCAAAATAGCTTTCGGCAAACTTCGCGTCGCGCATCGCGTGAAGGCTGATCTCGGCCTCAAGCTGGGCTTTTTCGTCTGAACCGCAAATATCTTGGAGCCATGCTGATGCCTCTGCGACCATTTCGCCCGTGGATTTAGAAGCGTCTTTGCTGAACACTGAAATTGAATCGTAGGCATGTTGGAAAAGCCTGCGCATGATCGCAAAGACCAGTTCATCTTTGCTTTGAAAATTGGAATAGAACGCGCCTTGGGTGAAACCTGCACGCGCGGCGATATCGCGGACAGATGCGCCTGCGAAACCGTTTTGCGCAATCAATGCGGCCCCTGCCTGAAGAAGCGCGTCACGTGTTTGCTGCTGAGATTTTGCGCGGCTGGTAGATCGTTCAAGCTGTTGTGTCATGGGATCACAGATAACAGTTGTAATCTGGATTATCCACTTCTATGTAGGCTCAAATAGCGAGTGATATCTGAAATCATTATTGTGACGTCGTTATGCGCCAAGCGCAGTGTTGGTGTGGGGCGGTAGCTCCTCAAAGACTGCAGCAGAGGGTGCCACTGAATATGGGGAAACCAATGTTGCGTCTAAAAGAGTTGGCAATCATTGCGGTGGTGGTCTTGGCTGGGCCAGCTAGCGCAGAAGAGCCGCTGACGGTGATGATCGTCACAGCCCAGTCAACAGAGCTGGAGCGAGGAATATCCCTTACCGGTGAGATCGTTGCACGAAATTCGCTTAGCGTTTCCTTCCCGAGTGGTGGCCGTATCGACAGCGTTGAGGTCCGTGAGGGCGATATCGTGGACGCTGGCACCGTCTTGGCCAGAATTACTGCGATCCAGCAAGAACAGGCGCTACGTGCCGCGCGGGCTGGCGTGTCGACCGCAACCGCTGACCGCGATCAGGCGTTGGAAGATCTGCGGCGGCAAGATGCGCTACTTGAGCGCGGGGCCACGACACGAGTTGCCCGCGACGCCGCTGCAGATCAGACGCGTGTCAAAGAAGGGGTGCTTGCCCAAGCGCGTGCAGATCTTGATCTTGCGGAAAAGGCGCTGCAAGACACAGTTGTAACAGCACCAGAAGCCGCGACAGTGACCGCTCGTTTTGTGGAGCCCGGACAAGTGGTCGGTGCTGTACAGCCAGTTGTGGAACTTGCGCTGGGTGGTGCCGTTGATGCGGTGTTTGATGTTCCCGAAAACCTTCTGACGAGCGCCAATCATATTGAGCAAGTTCGCTTGGCTCCGTTGGATCGCCCGAGCCAGTGGTTTGAAGGTACCGTGAGAGAGGTGTCTCCTCTGGTTGACCCTTCAACTGGTACCGTCGCAGTAACGGTCAGCGTCGCCGACAGGCCAGCCGGCGTTGAATATGGTGACGCGGTTCGTGGCTCTACCACTGAATCAGTAGGCGAAGCGATTGTTCTTCCTTACAGCGCGATGAGCGCGACAGCGCAGGGGCCAGCCGTTTGGGTCGTGGACCCTGCAACTATGCGCGTCGCGCTAAAACAGATTGTGGTTGATCGGTTCGAAACTGGAAATATCTTGGTCGAGGACGGCATTGAGGAAGGTGCGCTTGTTGTTTCAGCAGGCGCCCAACTGCTTTATCCCGGTCGCCTTGTTCGTACTGCACAGGGGGCCAGCCAATGAAGCGTCTAATTCTATTGGTAGCTTTGATCAGCGGGCATTCTGCATTTGCCGAGTCAGGGCCAGTTACATCAGAGATCATCTCAGAGGTTCCCAGACCCGTCGTGTCGCGGCGCGTTGGTCCTGATGCGGTGCAGGAAAGCACTTATATTGGCACCGTCGCAGCGGGTAATGAGGTGTCATTAGGGTTTCCGATCAGCGGAACAATGGCAGAGCGTCGCGTTGATTTGGGGGTGTTGGTCACCAAAGGCGATGTATTAGCCCTGCTAGACCCCAAAGATTTACAAGCCGAAATGCGTAGCGCAGAGGCGGGCGTTTTGGTCGCTGAAACGAACCTAGGTGCGGCGCAAGAGGCTTGGAACCGTGCCGCAGAATTGGCCGAACGCGGCGTTGATTCCGCGACCCGTCAAGAAGATGCGCAGCGTTCGCTTGTTGCCGCACAGGCGGGCCTTGAACAGGCACAAGCCAATCTGGCGAGCGCCCAAGACAAACTGGATTTGGCCGAATTGCGTGCTCCGCAAGATGGAGTAATCACTGGCGCATACGAAGACGCGGGCGCGCTCGTGTCGCCGGGGCTAGAGGTGCTGCGGCTCGCGAGTACGGATCGCCGCGAAGTTGTGGTGGACATCAGCGAACAGGGCTTGTCTGAGCTTGAAATAGGCACCACGTTCGAGGTCGCTTTGGTCTCAAACCCGCGGCTGACGACAAGTGCACGCCTTGCCCGGATTGATCCCGTCGCAGAAAGCCTGACACGAAACCGCCGGGCGCATTTGGTGTTGTCTGATCCGCCCCCGGGTTTTCGTTTCGGGGCGTTGGTTCAGGTGCGCGCTGTTGGCGATGACACGGCTGTCGTTAGCTTACCCATCAGTGCTGTCCTGAACCCCGACGGCGATGCCGCTGTTTGGCTGGTCGACCGTGAGCACAACGTCGTGACGCTACAGAAGATTACCCTTGGTGCGACCTTTGGTGATCATGTCCGCGTAACTACAGGAATTGAGTTGGGCGACGAAGTTGTCCTGCGGGGTATCCATTCCCTGCATGAAGGCCAAACCATCGGGCGGAGTGTATCGCAATGAACCGTTTTAACCTGTCCGACTGGGCGCTTTCGCACCGGTCTTTTGTCTGGTTCTTGATGATTGTTTCGGTCGTTGCTGGGGCGATGTCTTATGTGAACATCGGTCGCGAAGAAGACCCTAACTTTGCGATTAAGACCATGATCGTATCGGCGGCCTTACCCGGTGCAGACGTTGAACAGACGCTTTCACAGGTCACTGACCGCATTGAGAAGAAGCTAGAGGAACTGCCCGAGCTGGATTTCACGCGTTCAGTCACCGCGGCGGGTACTTCGATTGTTTATATTGAATTGTTGGCTTCGACTGACGCCGATGAACTACCGCGTATTTGGCAGCGCGTCCGCAGCATGATGAGCGATATTCGCGGTGAGTTCCCACAAGAATTTTCCGGCTTTCAGTTCAACGACAGTTTCGGCGACGTATTCGGCAATCTGTACGCCTTTACCTATGACGGGTTCACCCCGCGCGAGGTCCGCGACTACGTCGAACGTGTCCGTCGCGAAATCCAATCGCTGGATGACGCTGGCAAGGTCGAGATTTACGGCGTCCGGGATGAGGTTATCTATCTTGAATTCTCGACTGAACGCATGGCCGCGCTGAGCGTGAACCAAGAGGCCGTGCAAGCAACCCTTGCCGCGCAAAACGCCATTCTGCCGTCCGGTGTGATTAAAGCGGGTGCTGAACAAGTGCTGGTCCGTATTGGTGGACAATTCGCTGACGCTGAGAGCCTTGCTGATATTAACCTGCGCGTTGGCGATCAATTCTTTCCGTTGACTGACATTGCCGACATTCAGCGCGGTTACGAAGATCCGCCGTCTGAGATGTTCCGCTATAAGGGCCAAGAGGCAATCGGTCTTGCGGTTGGTATGCGCCAAGGCGCGAATATCGTAGATTTCGGTGTAGAACTGGACGCCGTGATGGCCCACGCGATTACCGAACTGCCGATTGGCATCGACATTCATCAGGTCGCCAACCAGCCACATGTTGTCGACGATGCCGTCGGTCACTTCTTGCAGGCGTTGCTAGAGGCGGTGTTGATCGTTCTTGCCGTCAGCTTTGTTAGCCTTGGGATGCGTGCCGGTTTGGTCGTTGCGCTAACCATCCCGCTGGTTTTAGCGATTACATTTGTCATCATGGAGTACACCGGGTTCACATTGCAGCGGATTTCGCTGGGCGCGTTGATTATTGCGCTGGGCCTACTGGTCGACGACGCAATGATCGCGATTGAGACGATGATCTCGCGCCTTGAAAAGGGTGAAAGCCTGACCGCATCTGCGTCCTACGCGTGGACATCTATCGCTTTCCCAATGTTGACGGGGACATTGATCACGGTGGCCGGGTTTATTCCGATTGGTTTGAATTCATCAGCTGCGGGTGAATTCACGTTCTCGCTGTTTGTGGTTATTGCGGTGTCTTTGCTGATCTCTTGGATCGTTGCCGTTTTGTTTGCGCCGCTTCTTGGTGTGACCCTGCTAAAGGAAAACATGGGCCACCATCACGCAGAGCCGGGCCGTTTTCGTCGCGCGTTCCATGTCGTGCTTCGTGCCGCAATGCGGTTTCGCTGGGCGACGATTGTGTTGACCATCGGGGTTTTCGGATTCTCGATCTTTGGTATGCGGTTCGTCGAACAGCAGTTCTTTCCAAGCTCAGACCGGCCAGAGCTGATTATCGATTTGGCTTTGCCGCAGAACACAGCGATTACGGAAACTCAGGCACAATTGGATCGCTTGGAAACCTACCTTGAGGGTGATGAAAATGCGTTGTTCTGGACATCTTATGTTGGTCGTGGCGCACCGCGCTTCTTGCTCGCGTTTGATGTGCCGACACCGGGTCCGCATACGGGCCAAATTGTAATCCAGACACCATCAGTTGAGGCACGGGATGAATTGCGCGCAAAACTCAACACGGTTGCTGAAACGCAGTTTCCGGGTGCTGATATCTTTGTGAAACTGCTGGAAATTGGGCCACCCGTTGGTCGCCCTGTTCAGTATCGCCTAAGCGGCACTGACCCCGACACGTTACGTGATCATGCACGCGATTTGGCCGCCGTTTTGGCCACCGATGATCGCCTGACTGGGATCGTGTTGGATTGGAATGAACCAGCGCGGGTTGTGCGTATCAACATCCTACAAGACAAAGCACGCCAGCTTGGCCTGTCATCAAGCGATATCGCGACAGCGTTGAATACGATCTATGATGGTAAAACCGTCACGGCGCTGCGCGACGATGACTACCTTGTCGATATTCGTGTGCGCGGGAATGAAGTTGACCGTCAGTCCGTCGAGGCGCTGTCGAACCTGCAATTATCCACGCCAAGCGGATCTGCGATCCCGCTGCGGTCAGTTGCGACGTTTAGCTATGAAACCGAACAACCTGTGATCCATCAGCGAGATCGTACGCCGACGATCACTGTAAAGGCCGCAATTGTGACGGATGATCAGCCGGCGACCATTGTGACCCAACTGACAGATAAGATCGCCGCATTTAACGCAGACCTACCGCTTGGCTATCAGGCGGTGATTGGCGGCGCCGTTGAATCCAGCGCCGACAGCCAAGCGCCAATTGCAGCGGTTGTTCCCGTGATGCTGTTAATCATGCTGACACTGATCATGGTCCAGATGCAGGGCTTTAGGCTCGCTTTCATCGTGTTCTGCGTCGCGCCATTGGGGCTGATCGGTGTGGTTGCCGCACTGGTGCCATCCGGCGCGCCGTTGGGCTTTGTTGCGATCTTGGGTGTTCTGGCTTTGATGGGGATTTTGATCCGGAACTCTATTATTCTGGTGTCCGAAATCGAAGTCCTGCGCGACAAAGGTCGCAGCGCTTGGGACGCGGTTTTTGAGGCTAGCGATGCGCGTGCACGTCCGATCCTGCTGACCGCTGCTGCGGCGAGCCTCGCGCTTATCCCGATTTCGCGCCAGATTTTCTGGGGGCCGATGGCCTATGCAATGATGGGCGGGATCATCGCAGGCACCGTGATTACACTGGTGTTTGTGCCTGCGCTGTACTTGGCTGTTTTCCGGGTAAAGCGCGAAACCTAAGCCGAGATATGCAATGACCTCGCCAATCACATGGCGGGGTCGCAACGTTGCCAGCAATCATGATTTAAAGTTTACTCTTTTTATCAGTTATTTTTTCACTTACATCGCAAGGGTATTATAACCACTGCGCTAATAGCCGTCGCCAGAGCCTGTGATCTTCAAACAGAAAGGCTAATGATGTTTGAACGTTCAATCTATGGCGTGGCGATAGCTGCGCTGGTCGCGACAACTGCAGCAGCCCAAGCATGAGCAGTTCCATCGCTCCGCAACTGTCCGATGCTTTCCGTTTGGCGGAAGTGGTATCTATAGAACAACCGTTTCCAAGCTTTTATCGTGTCACAATGCGGGCGCCAGATATGCAACGTTATACCGAAGGAGGAATGCACTTTCGGCTGTTGCTACCCCCCAAAGGTCGTACGCCGGTCTGGCCTTACATTGATGAAACGGGCCGCGCGCGGTTCCCAAGCGGCGATGACCAACTGCATAATCCTGTTTATACGTTTGTTTCGATTGATGTCCCGACCGGCCACTTCACCTTCGATGTCTATATTCACGAAGGTGGGCGCATCACTGAATGGATGCGTGCGGCCAAGTCTGGTGACACAATAGGTATCAATGGCCCGGGTGGTGGCGCCGTTCCTGTTGCTGATCAGATTATCATAGCGGGTGACGAAACGGCACTTCCGGCGATACGACGCATTTTAGCCGAGGCAGCACCTGAAGTGACCGGTCACGCCTATATCGAAGTAGGGGCGGAGAGAGACATTCAGCAGTTAGAAAAACCCGTTGGGGTTACGCTAAAGTGGTTGATCCGTGGCCGTGACCTAGGGCCAGTACACGCGTTGATTGAAAACCACTCTGACCTGTCGCCAGATGCTCCGCCGTTTGTTTGGTGTGGCGCAGAAAAGTCGCAAGTACAAAAAGCCCGCGCGCATTTCCGTGACGCATTGGGAATAGGCCCAGACCACAGCTATCTTTCCGGCTATTGGCGTCAGGCTAAGCCCTAGCCCGACTGGCGTCGCGTGTGATGAGCTGCACTAGGTCGTAGGGAACACTTGCCCGTCAAATAGTTTGCGTGCGGTCCGCAAGGCGCCCGCGCGTAGAACCTGACCATCTTTGTTACGCTCAATTAATACGTCGGCCGCCCCAGTTGGGTGTTCGATCGCGAAGGTATCGTCGCTTGGCAAAACCGCGACACTTGCCGCCGGTGATCCGGGCAAAGTGCAGGCTGTCGCTACACTGACCGCCGCGAAAACCCCAATCGTTGCGTGGCACCGATGCGGAATAAAGCTGCGGGTCGTGATCGTTCCGTTTTTTGGCGGCGCGACCAAGGTCATTTTCGGAACTGATTTTTGCGCGACATCACCAAGGTTCATCAGTGGCCCGCACTCTAGGCGAATTGCCTCCAACCGCGCTTTCAGCCCGGTATCAGCATCAAGCATTTCGCGGGGTTCATAGCCCGTTAGCCCAAAATCGGTGGCACGCATAATCACGCAAGGCATGCCGTTATCGATTAGCGTACATTCGACCCCATCTATAACATCAACTGCATTTCCAGACGGCAGAAGGGCCCCACACATCGACCCTGCCACATTGTCGAACATCAGCGGAATTGGCGCATGGGTGCCGGGGACGCCATCAATATGCGCGTCACCTGCATAGGTCACGATACCGTCTGGCGTTTGCACTCGAGCAGTCGCGATTTCGCCGGTGTTTAGCATATGAATACGGACAGAGGTTTCATCCATATGGGCTGGAACCAAGCCCCGTTCAATCGCGGCAGGCCCAACCCCGGCAAGGATATTTCCGCAGGCTTGGGCGTCTGTAACAACGGCCTGATCAACGAATACTTGTAGAAACAGGTAATCGACATCGGCGTCAGGGCGTGACGCTGGCGATAGGATCGCTACCTTGGACGTTAGTGGATCTGCCCCACCGATCCCGTCGATCTGTTGCGGATCAGGTGACCCCATGATCCGCAGCAGCAATGCGTCACGTTCGGCCGTGTCGGTGGGCAAATCGGACGCGAGAAAATATGCGCCCTTTGACGCCCCCCCGCGCATCCAAAGACATGGAATGCCTTCAGACATACTTCAGACCCTTCTCTGCCAGCCGTGGCCGCATGTCGTAGATATCTAATCCCAGCTCACCCGAAGCTAGGCGCACGCGTTTGGCCTCTTCCGCATCAAGCCGTTTTTGTGCGTTGACCAAGACTGTCTCGGCTTCGGCCTGTTTAACGACGACAACGCCATCATCATCCGCGACGATGACATCACCTGCGTCAATCGCTTGCCCTGCGCAAACGATTGGTACGTTAATTGAACCAAGCGTTTCTTTAACAGTGCCCTGCGCGCTGATCGCTTTGGACCAGACCGGGAAATTCATTTGGGTAAGGTCGCGAATGTCACGCACGCCCGCATCAATGATCAGCCCACGACAACCGTGCGCGATGGCCGATGTGGCGAGCAAGTCACCAAAGTACCCGTTATCGCAGGGCGAAGTTGGTGACAGCACAAGGATATCGCCTTCTTGCAACTGCTCAATCGCGACATGAAGCATCCAGTTATCACCGGGCGCTGCGCTGATCGTAACGGCAGACCCAGCGATCTGTGCACCGCGATATATCGGGTTCATATAGGAGGCTAGGCACCCTTTGCGTCCCTGTGCCTCGTGAACGGTTGCGACGCCTGCTTCACCCAGTTTCTTGATGATTTCAGGGTCAGCGCGTTTCACGTTTTGAACAACTACAGACATGGGGTTTCCTTATTTCTTAATCGGCGGCGTGCCGTGGGTGTGGAAGCTTTCGATGGTCTTCAGCCCCCAAGCCTGACCTTTCATGCGGTCGGCTTGTGTCCATTTGATTGGCTTCCAATCGGGTGCCATGATCAGGCGTGCGCCCGCATTCGCTAATTCCACGCGGTTCCCCGCAGGTTCCCAGACGTACAGAAAGAACGTCCCTTGAATGGCGTGTTTATGCGGGCCTGTTTCGATATGGACACCGTTTTGCAAAAAGATGTCAGCGGCACGCAGGATGTCTTCGCGTTGGTCCGTGGCATAGGTCACGTGGTGCAGCCGCGCGTTGCCTCCGCCTTGTTCTTCGGTGCAGGCCAGATCGTAGGTCTTGTTATTCACCGTGAACCAGCAGCCGCCAATGCGCCCGTTGTCTAGCTCAATGTATTCCGTGACACGTGATCCAAGGCAGGTCTCCATGAACCGCTTGAATTCAGTCACATCACTGGAAAGCAGGTTCAGGTGGTCGATCCGGCGCGGCGCGGCGCCTTCGAACGCAGAGGCTGTGTTTTTCAGTGCGGCAACGTCATCACCTTGCGCTTCGAACCAAACAGTGTCGTAGTAAATTTCGAATACATGGCCAAAGGGGTCTTCGAAACGGAACGCCCGTCCGTGGCTAAGATCGCCATCGTTCCAGCCGTGGACCTTATATCCGCTTTCCTCAATCACCTTAACGCGGCGCTCTAGCGCTTCGGGTGATGCAGCCCGGTAACCAATGTGGCCGACCCCAGTGGTGTCTGCCTTGGTCAGTTTGAGAGTTGCAAATTCGTAGTCATCCCATGCCCGAAGATATGCCGATGTTTCGTCCTGCCCAGAGAGCTTGAGGCCATAAACACGAGTAAAGAAATCAAGGCTTTCTTCGAATTTGTCGGTTAGCATTTCGACGTGACCCAAGTGGGCCAAATCGAATGATGGGTTTGTTGCGTTTGTCATGCTCAGCGACCTTACAGCTCGTCAACGGTACGTGGGAAAATCGACTGGAATCCTTCGGCGTATTGGCAATCGCGACCGCCAGCTTGGCCGCCAGAGTTACGCTTAAAATGGTTCGCGCGCTGCTGGGCAACGCGGGTGTAATAGTCCCACAGGTGGACCTGACCCTGATTACATTCCATCGCTTTGCGTTTCTTGTCCCAGACCGGTGTGATGTCGAGGAACGTATCTGGCTTCCAACCCATTTGTTCGGTTTGATGTGGCTCAAACAGGTATAGCTGCGGCGCACCAAGAACCTTTTCACCGGGGTTGTGGCCCCATGCTTGCGCGATCATTCGGCATTCAAGCGCGACCTGAGTCATATACATGTGGTCAGTGTTGTAAGGGTCGTATTGGCTGTGGCTCATCATGAATGACGGCTGCACCTTTCGGATAAGATCGACCAGTTTGAACTTGTCGTCCTTATCAAGCTCGAGCGGATAATCCCCCAAGTCAAAGCATTCCAGATGGTGCACACCAAGCGCGTCAGCCGCGGCTTCTGCTTCGCCGCGACGGTTGTCTTTGACTTCTTGCAGTGATTTGCCTTCTTTCCACAGACGCGCGCTTTCACCGCGTTCACCGAATGAAAGGCAGGCAACAGTAACGTCGTAGCCAAGTTCAGCGTGCAGCGCGATTGCCCCGCCGCAACGCCAGACAAAGTCAGCGGCATGGGCCGAGATAACGAGGGCGGTTTTCTTTTGAGTGGTCATGGGATGGCTCCGAAAAATCGTGGTTGTCCGACTGTCTCATGGCAATCCCCGGCAAAACAATTTTGAAGGCCGTCTATTAGGATAAGAATTTGCTATAGTGTATGGTCATGTTGGTCCTCGGATGGCAGGCTTGTTTGGGTGGATACGCATAGTGTTTCGGTATCGCAGAGGGATAATTTAGTGAAAAGTAGCACGATACTTGAATTAGGTTCTGTAACGCATCCTGCGCCAGATTACGGTTTGGGTCACAAGCAATGATTTCGCGAAATCTCCGGCACTTTCGGGTGTTTCTTGCCGTTGCCACTTCGCGTTCTCCAACTATAGCCGCGGCGCGGTGTAACGTGTCGCAACCCGCCGTGACCCAATCGTTGGCTAAGCTCGAACGAGAGGCGGGTGGCGAACTTTTTGAACGTACACGTCACGGATTCTTTTTGACCGAGCGCGGCGCATTATTCGAAGTGCGCTTGCGCCGCGCGATGCAGCGATTGGATGCGGCATTAGCCGAGGTATCACCGCGTTTAACCGTGACGGCTACGGTGGCGCAGCTACAGGCGTTGATCGCGTTGGTCGCCGCGCAGAACTTTACACTGGCCGCTCGCAATTTGGGCTTGGCGCAGCCGACAGTGCATCGTGCGATTACCCAAATCGAACAGGAGGCCGCCCGCCCGTTGTTCGAGCGGACAACATTCGGCTTGGTTGCCACACGCCCCTGCCGTGAACTAGCAAAGGTGGCGCAGCTTGCGTTTTCTGAATTCGATCAGGCCGAGGCGGATTTGGACGAATTTGATGGTCGAGAGGTTGGGAAGATCGTTGTTGGCTCATTGCCGTTGTCGCGGTCTGTCGTGCTGCCGCAGGCGTTGGCCCAATTTCGTGCACAGCGACCCACACAGCCAGTGACCGTATTTGATGGGACCTATGATGATTTGTTGGGTGGCGTCCGTTCTGGGGAAATTGATTTCATGATCGGTGCGTTGCGTGACCCTTTGCCGATCCGCGATGTTAAGCAAGAAGAGCTATTTCTTGATGGGATGGCCATTTTGGCTCGTCCCGGACACCCGTTGGCGGGAAAAGCTGACATTGGTCCACAGGTCCTTTCCAAGCAGGCTTGGGCTGTCTCGCGGCGGGGCGCGCCCGGTCGCGTTCAGTTTGATGCATTGTTTTCAGATGCCGGTGTCGATGGCCCGGACAGCATTTTGGAGTGCGGATCAATCCTGCTGATGCGGGAAATCTTGCAGCGCAGCGATATGTTGGGCTGTATTTCAGAAAAGCAGGCCGAAGCAGAAACCTTACGCGGGTTGCTAGTTGCTTTGCAGGTCGACACCAATTGGAAAGGCCGGCCAATTGGCCTGACTTATCGGACCGGATGGGTCCCGACAAAGGCGCAGGCGCAGCTATTAGATCTGGTGCGCAGCGCGGTCGCGAGCCCCGACGCAGTATAGCGGCTAATTATTCTGATGCTCTGGGTTTTGAATAGGCGTTTGGCCACTGACATAAGTGACGCTGCTCCTGATCATCCTATTCCAGCAAATCGCGCTCGCGATCTCGAACTCTATGTTTGAGTAGCTGGGTTAATAGGTCTCACGTCACAGGACTATTCAGCGTCATCAAAGCATGATTTACAAATGACTGTGGCCATTCGTTTGGCCCGGTCGTTGAACGCAAGGATGAACCGTGATGACCCCGAATTTTGCACAACCTGACACGATCCGCGCTGATTTTTCAGCGGCGATGTCTGCGATGTACCGGACAGAGGTCCCGGCCTATGGCGACCTGCTAGAGATTGTTCAGGACACAAATGCCGCGACCCTGAATGGGCCATCGGCGGCAGGGTTGAACCTCACACCTGACGAAGACACCTCACGCATTTCCGAAGAACGACACGGAGCGATCCGTCTGGGTACAGCGGATGAGCTGGCAATGATGGCACGCGTTTTCGCGGTCATGGGGATGTACCCCGTGGGCTATTACGACCTGTCGGCGGCTGCGGTGCCTGTGCATTCGACGGCCTTTCGCCCAACGACCCGCGCTGCACTGGCTGCCAATCCGTTCCGGGTGTTTACTTCGCTGTTGCGCCTAGAACTGATCGCTGATGAAACGTTGCGCGCGCAAGCCGCGGCCATTTTGGCAAAGCGGCAAATTTTCACCGCTGGCGCCGTCGCCCTGACCGAAAAAGCAGAGGCCCAAGGCGGGCTGTCACCCGAAGACGCGACAAAATTCGTGGGCGAGGTGTTGGAAACATTTCGTTGGCACGCTGACGCTTGCGTCGATATCGACACGTTCAATCAACTGAACGCCGCGCACCGCCTCATTGCAGATGTGGTTTCGTTTAAGGGTCCGCATATCAATCACCTCACACCGCGCACGCTGGATATTGATGCCGCGCAGGTTGGCATGGTCGAACGCGGCCTGCCTGCCAAAGCCGTCGTTGAAGGCCCGCCACGCCGTGACTGCCCCATCTTACTGCGACAGACATCGTTCAAAGCGCTAGAAGAGCCTGTGAGATTTCCATCAGCGGATGGTAAAGCGACCGTTGGTAGCCACACCGCCCGTTTCGGAGAGATCGAACAACGCGGCGTCGCCCTGACACCTAAGGGTCGCGATCTTTATGATCGGACGCTTGCAGCGGTTCGTGCCGAAATACTGCCTGCAGGCGATGGATCCAACGCTGACGCGTACATGAAGGCCTTGGAAGAAGCGTTCAAAGTGTTCCCTGACGATTGGCGTGGCATGTATGATCAGGGCTTGGCCCATTTCAAATTCTCAATCGACCACACTCCAGACACCACGCGCGATCTGGATACAGCCGCGCTGCTAGATGAAGGTGTGCTAACCCTAAGCCCGATCATCTACGAAGATTTCCTGCCAGTCAGCGCCGCAGGGATTTTCCAATCAAACCTCGGCGATGATGCAGGGCAGGATAGTCACAGCGCATCTAGCAAAGCCGAATTTGAAAAGGCGTTGGGCACAACCGTTGCCGATGAATTCGCGCTTTATCAACAGATCGAGGATGCTTCGTTGTTGGCCTGCCTCGACCAAATTCGCAAGGCAGGCCAATCGGCTTAGGTTATTTTTCGTAGGTCGCTGCCTGCATCGTAATTTGCGCGGTGCAGGCGATGTCCGTGGCCGAAAAGCCGACCGCGATATCAAATTCGCCTGCCTCAACCCGCCAAAGCGCGGCATCGACATCGAAATACGCAAAATCGCGACCATGCAGCTCAAGATCGACCTGTTGGCTTTCGCCCGGCGCCAATGAAACCTTCGCAAAGGTCTTTAGCTCTTTGACGGGCCGCGCGATGCTCGACGCCTTATCACCAACGTAAACCTGCACGACAGTAGCGCCGCTTCGGTCGCCGGTGTTGGTCAGTGTGACAGTCACGCGCGCGCCGTCACCCACAGCTTTTACAGTGCAATCGGACAGGGCGAATTCGGTATACCCTAACCCGTGGCCAAACGGGAACAGTGGTGCGATCCCATGTTTGTCATAGTGACGATAGCCGATGAACACGCCTTCCTCGTAACGGACTTTGCCGTCTAGGCCGGGATAAATCTCGGGGTCTTGTGACCATGTCGGGTTGTCTTGCCAGCGCACAGGGAAAGTTTGCGGTAGGCGACCGCCCGGTTCAACATCGCCGAACAATACGTCAGTGATCGCATTGCCTGTTTCTTGACCGGGGTACCACGCCTGCAAAATGGCCTTGGCTTGATCCACCCAAGGCATTTCAATCGGGCCACCCGTTTGCAACACAATGACCGCATTCGGGTTTGCGGCCAGAACGGCAGCGACCAGTTCGTCTTGGGCACCGGGCAAAGTGATGTGTTCTAGGTCGGAACCTTCGGTGTCCCATTCCCCAGACCGCCCGACGAATACAATCGCTGAGTCGGCCTCTTTGGCGGCATTGGCCGCTAGTGCGACCGCGTCGTCTGGCAGCGGGCGCCCTACGCCAGCGCGGAAGGCCGACAGATCAAGCATCTCGCCTTTGCGCGCGACGAATTCGACGGTGACCGCATAGGATTGTCCTGCATTCAGCTCAGCCTCTTCCACGATTTCGTCGCAGCCTTCCTCAAAGAAGGTACGACCGCGTGTCCAACCATCGGCAGCGTTTACAACAAGCTTGCCATCAACGAACAGCTTACTACGACCAGTCGCGTGAAGCCCGAACCGGTGCGGACCTGATGCATCGGGCGTGTAAGTCCAGCTAATCCGGGCCGAGAAACCTGTGGGGTCAACCTTGCCTTCACCAATGGGCGGCATCCAGAAGGTCTGTGTCTGACCCAGCGTTTGCGTCGCGACCGGGTCACCGGACAGATCGCCATTGTCAAAGAAATCAACGGTAACATCGCCAATGAATAGTGGTTCCCACCGGTGGTTGTGACATCCCGGAGCGTGGATGATGTTATCGGCGCCAAATCGTTCGGTCAGCGCCTCAAGCGGTGAAACACGATAATGCGCGTTGATGAACGACGATCCGCCACCCATGATCTGCGCTTCGGCTGCGTTTGGTCCGATGACCGCAATCTTGCCGGGCTTTGCAGTCAGCGGCAGGATGCTTTCGTTCTTTAACAACACCGTACCTTCAGCCCCTGCGCGCCGGATAAGTGCGCGGGTTTCTGGTAGGTCCTCTGACTTTTCGTCGTAAGGTGTCTTATCGGTCAGCGCCCCGGTGCGTTCCATCAGGCGCAACATATTCAGCGCGCGGGTGCGGATCATTTCGGGTGTAACGTCGCCCTCCTTTACGGCTGTAACCAGCTTTTCGCCTCGGTCACGGGGTGGTCCGGGCATTTCTAGATCAAGCCCAGCGTTGACGGTTTCGGCGGTTGTGTGGGACCCAAACCAATCGGACATGACAATGCCGTCATAACCCCAGTCGCCACGTAGAACGTCGGTCAGCAGCCAAGTGTTCTCGGATGTATAGTCGGCGTTCAATCGGTTGTATGAAGACATCATCGCCCAGGCGTTGCCGTCTTTTACCGCCGCCTCGAACGGGCGAAGATAGACTTCGCGCAGGGTGCGTTCGTCGACTTCTGAATTCATCGTCGTACGCTGAATTTCGGATTCATTCCCCGCAAAGTGTTTAGGCGTTGCCGCAATCCCATTGTCCTGAAGCCCATGAATATATGACACAGTGAGCGAAGCCGTGAGTTCAGGATCTTCGGCAAAGCATTCAAAGTTGCGACCATTGGTGACGGACCGATGGATGTTGATTGTTGGGGCAAGCAACACATGCGCACATTTTGATTTGGTTTCTTTGGCTAGCGCTGCGCCAACCTCATACGCCAGTTCGGGGTTCCATGTAGCACCAAGTGCGATACCTACTGGGAACGCCGCCGCTGTGACGCCGCCGAACCAATCACCGCCACCACGTGCGCCATTTGGGCCGTCAGTCACGCGGAGTTTGCTAAGGCCAAGCCGTTCTATCGCTGGGATCGACCAAAGGTCTTCGCCTGACAGCAGCGAAACCTGCTCTTCCAGCGTCATTTGATCCACTAGGGTTTCGATATTCACGGTCATAGTGCGGGCTCCTCCAAGCGTTTGGAAATTGATAGCGGAAGAATTAAAGGAAAGACAATTGCTACAAAGGCTTGGCTGGATTTCATTAGCCTTGATTGACGTGATCGCGCCATGCGCTGGCGTAAGCCTGCAAGTCGGCCACATTGCTGGGGCATGTAAGCTTTGGCGGCGATTGGTAGGGCGCATCGTCTAACAACAGCAATGCGCTGCCCGCGCTGGTTCCCGTTGATGCAGCTGATGCGCATACGCCGTCCGGTCGGATCGCTGCCAGCATGTCTAGGTAATCAGCATTACGCGCAAAGGGGCCTTCGATGATCGTTGGGCCAGTCGCGCCAATCAGGTTCAGGCAGGTGTCAGTCATTAGCGCCAGATAATACGATAGACCAAGCATCCGTGCGCCGTCGGTTTCTGGTTCTACTGTCCAGCTGTGCATGCGGTCTGGATAGGGGCCTGACCCTTGGACGACCGATGGTAGAAGCATCACGCCGTCAGCGATTAAGCGCATACGGTCTTGGGCGTTGGGGTCGGCGGTTGAGGTGCCTCGGATATCTTCGAATGACCGTCCCCCCATGAACCGCGCCGATGGAACTGCTGCCCCTAATGCATTGACGTTGATCAGAGTGTCGCGCGCAGGGTCTAGCGTGACCTGAGCGCCACCCACGGCCATGGCAATCACCCATGTTCCAGTTGAAACAACGCTAAACGCTCTGTCCTGACCGATCACATGCGGATAAAGTGATGCATTGCTGTCGTGGATGCCAAAGGCGACGGGGATATCCGATGAAAGCCCAGTCTGCGTCGCAATATCATCGGCCAATTGCCCTGCAATAGCCCCTGATTTTTGTGCTGCTGGCAGTTTTCCCGAGATCCCAAGCGTATCGACGAGCGACGAAAAATCGCCTGCATATGGGTTCCACAGATCAGTATGGCAGCCAAGCGATGTGACTTCGGTTGCCATGACACCAGTCAATCGCCACGCCCAGTATTGAGGATAGGTCAGGATATGCGCGGTGCGGTCGCGGAGCGTTGGGTCCACCGTAAATTGCCAATCCAACTGCGCCCCAACGTTAAGCCCCATAGGAAGGCGCGGCGAACCCGTTTGCGAAAATTCGGGGCGAATTGCGCCGTATTCAGCTGCCCTGTCATCAGGCCCGGTATGTTCATAGTCCAACATCGGCGCGGCAAGTGCACCGTCTTTGTCCAAGAGAACGACAGCGGCCCCATGTGTGGTGATAGAAATACCAGTAATCACGTGTGTCTGGCCAAATTCAGTAAGGGCTTCCAGAAAGAATGCACAATGTCCTTCAAGGTCGAAATGCGGCCAAGGCGGGCCTGGCAAGACGGTATTGGGACGGGTTCGAACCGCGACTTCGTCGAGCGTATCGGCATCCACTAACGCCAGTTTTGCGTTTGTTTTGCCGACATCAATGACAGCAATAAATTGATGGTCGGTCATGGCATGTAAAACATCGGCTTTAGCGGCACCGCGATGGGTTCGTTTGATGGGTGCGTTTCCATGATGTCCGCCATATGCGCCCACCATTTTTGCATCACAGGGTGGTCAGGCAGGTTGTCCATACCATGATCGTCTGTCCGCATCAGGATTCCAAACAAGGCGTTTGTGTCTTCGTCTAACCAGATCGAATAATCGCTGACACCTGCTTCAGTCAGCAGCGCGGATAGCTCTGGCCAGATGTCATCGTGCCGTTGTTTGTATTCTGCGGTTTTGCCGGGAAGTAAGGTCATGCGAAAGGCGTAGCGTTCCATCAGCGCTTCCTTTGTGTGGCGATCAGCCCGATCAAACGTGGTAGCGCGATAACCCCGATTAGCAGTCCACCGATAAAGATCGACATGACGATGCCGGGAACGTTCAGCAGGCCAAGGCCAAATGTAACCATTCCCATGACAAGTGCTGCGATCACGACGCCGACAATTGTGCCTGACCCGCCTAAGATCGAAATGCCACCTAGAACGACCATCGTGACGACCTCTAATTCCCAGCCCAATGCGATGGATGGGCGTGTCGACCCCAGCCGGGATGTCAGGCAAACAGCAGCAAGACCCGACATTAAGCCTGTGAGCAGGAACAAGATCATCTTGGTCCTCTGAACCTTAACCCCAGAAAACAACGCGGCTGTGGGGTTGTTTCCAATTACATAAAGCTTTCGCCCAAAGTTGGTCAGATGCAGCAAGACCCCAAAGGCGATTGCAAGCACGATGAAAATCACGATCTCCCATGTGATGACGCCAAAGGCATAGCCCCGCCCGAATACGCTAAAGTCGCTGGGGTAGCCGTTGAATGCTTGGTCGCCCAAGACAATATACGCGATACCGCGAAACAGGCTCATGGTTCCGATGGTGACAACGATAGATGGCAAACCCATCTTCGTAATCAGTACCCCGTTGAACGCGCCACATAACACACCGACGCTTAGACCAATCAGAACTAGCGTTGGCGTGCCTGCCCCAAGCTGCAGCGCATAGCCCATCGCGGTGGATGACAGCGCAATAATCCCGGCAACGCTTAGGTCGATTTCACCTGTGATGATCAGCAGCGCCATTGCAAAAGCGATCATGGCTTTTTCGGTAAAGTTAAAGCTCGCGTCGCTTAGGTTCCAAGGGTCCAGAAAATATGGGCTGGCTTGGGTGTTGGCGAAAAAGATCAGGATCGCGACGCCTAGCAATAGGACTTCCCATGATCGGATTAGCCGATAACCACGGCTGTGCAGTCGGTTCGGGATCGTACGCGGGGCTGTGTCGGAAATGCTCATGATGTGGTCTCGGCAGATTTTAGGATAACACGGCCCTTGGTCCGTTCAGACTGGGCGTTAAATGCGACAGCGATGATGATCGCCGCACCTGAAATGGCAAGCTGCCAGAATGGCGAAATGCCAGCGACAGGAAGTGCGTTCTTGATCACACCAAGGAATAACGCGCCCAAAACTGCGCCACCAACGGATCCGATCCCACCAGCGATGGAAATACCGCCAATGACGCAGGCGGCAACAACGTCCAACTCAAACCCGCCAGCGACGTCCGTATAGGCCACGGCATAACGCGACACCCAAAGATACCCGCAAAGCCCGGCAAGCCCACCGGATAAGACAAAGCTATTGAACCTCGTCCGACCAACGTTAATGCCAGTGTAGACAGCGGCATGTGGGTTTCCACCAACGGCATAGAACGCGCGGCCCATCGGGGTGCGCATGATCAACGGAACGAACAGCGCGATAACCAAAATCGCGATCCATCCCAGCACGGGCAGGCCAAGGATCACATGACGCGGCAGCGCCTTAAAGCTATCGCTCATTTCATGCGCGTTGATCCATGCGCCATCCGAGATCAGGAAGATCACACCGCGATAGATCGTCATTGTACCTAGTGTGACCACGATTGAAGGCAGGTCCAAAAGCCAGACCAACACGCCGTTGAATGCCCCCATAAGCATCCCTAGTGCGATAGCGATCAGGATCAAAACCGTTACAGGCATTCCCGGCATCGCGGCGTTGATTGTCGCAACAACCATCCCTGTTAGTGCAAGGTTTGACGCGACGGAGAGATCAATGCATTTGGTCAAGATGACCGTCATTTGGCCCAAGGCAAGGATCATCAAGATCGAGGTGTCGTTAAAGATGCTTGCCAAATTGCCCGGCGCAGCAAACCCAGAAAACCGCGTTTCAACCAAGGCGATCAGGGCGATGATTGCACCTAGCAGGATCGTTTCCCGTGATTTTAGACGTTTCAGCATTAGGCGCTCTCCTCGTAACCTGCGGCGGCGCGCACTAGCTTTTCTGGGGTAAGACCTTCGCGGTCGTATTCATCCACGATCCGGCCTTCGCGCATCACAATCACGCGGTCGGACATGCCTAAGATTTCCGGGATCTCAGAGCTAACCATGATCACCGACAGCCCTTCGCTCGCAAGCTCGGCCATGAATTCATGCACGGCTGCTTTGGAGCCTACGTCGATGCCTTTGGTGGGTTCGTCTAGGATGATCACCTTAGGCAATGTGGCGAGCCATTTGGCGATGACCACCTTTTGCTGGTTCCCGCCAGATAGATTGCCGACGTTCTGGTCAAGCGCAGCCGCACGAAGATCAAGCCGTTCTGTGTATTTGCGCGCAAGGCTGAATTCTTCGGCCATTTTTAGAAAACCATTGCCAGAAATCCGACCCAACGATGGAAGCGTCACGTTTTGGAAGATAGGCAAGTCAATGATTGCGCCTTGCTTGCCGCGGTCCTCGGGGACGTAAACGATGCCTTGTTCGATTGCCTCGTTCGGGCTTCGGATGATGGCGATTTTACCGTCGATCTTAATCGCGCCCTTTGATGGCTTTGTGACGCCAAACAGTGCTTGCATGAATTCGGATCGACCGGCACCTACCAGCCCGTAAAATCCTAAAATCTCGCCTCGGCGCAGGCCGAAATTGATGTCGGCGAATTCGGTCGGGTGGGAATATCCCGCTACCCGCAGGATTTCGTCACCTATATTTGTGCTGCGGATTGGAAAGACTTGCCCAACGGGGCGGCCGACCATCATTTCGACCAGCTTGTTTTCGGTTATGTCGGCGATCATGCCCGCACCCACCATTTCGCCATCGCGAAAAACGGTATAGCGGTCGGCGATGCGGAAGATTTCATCAAATTTGTGGCTGATAAACAGGATCGCTTTGCCTTCGGATTTCAGGCGATCAACCAGTTCGTAAAGCTCTTCGATCTCTGCCCTAGACAAGGCAGCGGTTGGTTCGTCCATCACAACGACGCGGGCCTGCACGGACAAAGCACGTGCGATGGCGACAAGGTGTTTGTTCGCGATGCCCAATTCCCGCAGGGTGGCATCTGGGTCCAGATTTGCACCGATACGTGTCAGGATTTCGGTCGCTTGGGTGCGCATGGTGCCCCAATCAATTAGCCCCCAGCGGGTACGTGGCGCGTGACCCAGAAAGATGTTTTCAGCGACCGTCAGATCATCAAAAAGCACCGTTTCTTGGTGGATGGCTGTCACACCCGCGTCTGACGCGTCGGTGGCCGTTTGAAATTGGGTGGGTGTATCATCAATGACAATGTCACCAGCGTCTGGGCGGTAAATACCGGTTAGCACCTTTACGAGTGTCGATTTCCCGGCGCCGTTTTCACCAACGAGAGCGGTGACTTGGCCGGGATAAAGCGCCAGATCAACGCCACCCAGCGCGCGGACGCCGGGAAAAGTCTTGGTGATGCCACGCAGCACAAGACCCGGCGCAAGATCAGCCGTGTCCCCGCGCGCCGCTATTGGCTGCTTGGTGTTGTCCAAAGTCATGATGTTCACTTGAGAATAAGGATGCAGGCCCAGTCAAGCCGGACCTGCAAGTTAGATCAAAAGACGCTTTTGAATTCGTCGATGTTGCTGGCGTCGTATTTGAACGGCGTCGACATTGCTGCCTCGTTATTGTCGTCCAATGTGGCAGTGCCCATCCGACCCATGCCGATTTCTGCACCCGGCGCGGCTGTCGCTGCGTCTGTCGCCAGATTGTAGGCTAGCATCGTGGTCGCATAGCCTAGATCAACTGGGTTCCAGATCGCGAAGGACTTTGACGCACCGCTTTCGATGGCACCGGCCATTTCCGACGGAAGACCAAGACCGGTCACGTTAACTTCGCCAATCTTGCCAGCGTCAGCCACGGCTTGGGCGGCTGCGACGATACCGACAGAGGTCGGCGCAATGATGGCATCCAAGTCAGGGTAAGTCTGGATAAGACCCTGAGTCTCGCGGTAGGATTTGTCAGCCAGATCATCGCCGTAAACTGTCGCGACGACTTCGATGTTTGGATAATCGCCCATGACGGCGTTCATTTCTTCAATCCAGATGTTCTGGTTTGTCGATGTCGATGTTGCTGACAAAATGGCGACCTGACCGCCGTCTGGCATTTCGTCGGCAGCCAGTTTGATGATGGTTTGACCGATCAGCGCGTTGGATGAAGGTGATAGGTGCATTTCGCGGCCTTCAGGTGCAACGCCTGAATCCCACGAAATAACTGTGATTCCACGATCCATCGCTTTTTGCAGCGCGGGTACCAACGCGTCAGGGTCGTTCGCAGAAACGGCGATCGCGTCAACGCGCTGTGCAATCAGCGAATTGATGACTTCGATCTGCCCTTCTGCGGTGGTGTCGGTTGGGCCGGTATAGATAATTTCTACCCCACCCAATTCACCGGCGGCTTCTTCTGCGCCGCGTGCTGCGGCCTCGAAGAAACCGTTGCCCAGTGATTTAACGACAAGCGCAATACGCACGTCGTCGGCCATAGCTGTTGTCGCAATGAATGATGTCGCAAGCCCTGCGGCAAGTGCGATTTTTTTTGATAAGCTCATGTTGTTCCTCCCTAATGAGCAGCCGTGCGTTATCCCACTTCGCGCTTTTCCTCCTCGGCACGGGTCGGGGTAACGGTAATTAATCTGACGCCAGCCGCGTCGATCATGCTGGCATGGGCGTCCTCAATCCTGTCGTCGGTAATAATGGTGGCAATCTGATCAAGGCCGCACAAAATGAGGCTAGACCGTGATTTGAATTTTGTGCTGTCAGCAAGCAATACAACTTCGTCCGCTTGGCCCATCAGCTTGTTTTCGGCCTGAATAATCAGTGGGTCTTGCTCCATGACACCCAGTTTGGACACGCCTTGGCACCCAAGAAATAGGCGCTTGGCGCTAAAGTTTCGGGTGACGTCATTGTCGAACGGCGACAAAATGATGTTCTGTTCGCGATAGATTGTGCCGCCCGACAGCATCACTGTGTTCTTGGATTGATGCAGCAGATGTTCCGCGATGGGGAAAGAGTTTGTGAAAACAAGACACCGCTTGTTTGCCAGTGGATGCACCATCTGAAACGTTGTCGTGCCACCGTTGATAATGATCGGATCCCCATCATCGCATAGTTCGACGGCTGCACTCGCAATCGCGCGTTTTTCGGCGATCTTGTGGCTTTCGTTCATCGAGAACGGACGCCCCTTAAGGCCAACGAACTGTGGTGGAGCGATTGACTCTGCCCCACCCCGCACGCGGCGTAGCTTTTTCTGCATATGAAGCGTGGCGATATCGCGGCGCACGGTGGCTTCTGACGCGTCTGTCAGTTCGACCATTTCGGCAACCGTGACAACGGGCCGGGCTTCTACAGCAGAGAGAATGACGCGGTGGCGTTCGCTTTCGATCATGGTTTTTGGTCCCGTTCTTTGGTCGCAGCTTCAATCATTCAATCAGTCATTGTCAATCAATTTCTTTCATTATTGATCGTTTCTGCGGCGCAGCGTGATTGATAATGATTGAAAATGATTGACGCGACGCTCAATCTCGCGCAGTAATCTGGCAAACGTGACCAATTACTGGTCCCGAATGGGAGGAAAACCATGCCGACATCTTCGCCAAAGGCGCGACTTGAAAACCTATGGGACGATGCAACCGCTTCAAACATGACCGAGCCTGAAAAGCTACTGTATCGGTCCAACCTTTTAGGGTCCGATAAGCGCGTCACCAATTATGGTGGGGGCAATACTTCAGCTAAGGTCATGGAGACGGACCCGCTAACAGGTGATCAGGTTGAGGTTCTTTGGGTCAAAGGGTCGGGTGGTGATATCGGTTCGATCAAGATGGACGGATTTTCAACGCTTTATATGGACAAGCTGAACGCCCTTAAGGGGTTGTATCGTGGTGTCGAATTTGAGGACGAAATGGTCGGCTATCTTCCTCATTGTACGTTTAACCTGAACACACGGGCGGCGTCGATTGATACGCCGCTGCACGCATATGTTCCGCGCAAGCATGTTGATCACGTACATTCAGACGCAATCATTGCGATTGCTGCTTCCAAAGACGGTATCGCGCTCACCCAAGAGATTTTTGGCGACACGGTTGGTTGGCTACCTTGGAAGCGCCCCGGTTATGAATTGGGTTTGTGGCTTTCGGATTTCTGCGAAAAGAACCCGAATGCGAAAGGCGTCATTCTGGGGTCGCACGGTTTGTTCACTTGGGATGATGATGCCAAGGTTTGTTATGAAACCACGCTAGAGGTGATTAACACCGCGACAGCGTGGCTTGAAAATAAGACGGCGGATTTGCCCGCATTCGGCGGACAAAAGCATACAGCTTTGTCTAGGGATGAACGTCGCCGTGTCGCAGCAGCACTGATGCCCGCGATCCGCGGTATGATTTCCGAGGATAGCCATAAGGTTGGTCATTTTGATGATCAGGATGCTGTCCTGCAATTTGTTGGTTCAAATGACATGGAGCCCTTGGCCGCGCTGGGCACGTCATGCCCCGACCATTTCTTGCGCACGAAGATCCGTCCGCTTGTTGTCGATTTCGATCCCGCGAGCCCTGATATTGATGGGACGTTGGCGGGTTTGGCTGGCATGGTCGCTGATTACCGCGCGGATTACACCGCCTATTACGAACGTTGCAAACACGATAACAGCCCGGCCATGCGTGACCCCAATGCGATAGTATACCTCGTGCCTGGCGTTGGCATGATCACCTTTGCAAAGGACAAGGCGACGGCGCGCGTATCTGGTGAATTCTATGTTAACGCGATCAATGTGATGCGTGGCGCACACGCAATCAGCGAATACCAAGGTCTGCCCGAGCAAGAAGCGTTCGATATCGAATATTGGTTGCTAGAAGAAGCAAAGCTGCAGCGCATGCCAAAACCCAAAGCGCTGGCTGGCCGCGTTGCCATTGTGACTGGTGGTGCTGGGGGCATCGGGGCCGCAACGGCCGAACGGTACCTGATGGATGGTGCATGTGTCGTGCTTGCCGATATTGACGCTGATGCTTTGGCGTCAACTCGCGAAGGCTTAGCCGCGAAATACGGTGCCGATGTCGTGCGCACCGTCGAAATGAACGTCACCTCGGAAGATGCCGTTGCCCAAGCTTACGCGGATATGGCGGTCGAATTCGGTGGCGTCGATATCGTCGTGTCCAACGCAGGGATCGCATCATCCGCCAAGGTCGAAGACACCACGCTAGAGCTATGGAACAAGAATATGTCGATCCTTTCGACCGGCTATTTCCTTGTCGCTCGTGAGGCATTCAAACTGCTAAAGACCCAAGGCATCGGCGGGTCCATGATTTTTGTCGCGTCTAAGAACGGGTTGGCCGCATCGCCGGGCGCATCCGCCTATTGCACGGCTAAGGCCAGCGAAATTCACCTTGCTCGCTGTTTAGCGTTGGAAGGCGCGCCTGATGGTATCCGCGTGAATGTTGTGAACCCTGATGCGGTGTTGAAAGGGTCCAAAATCTGGTCAGGCGAATGGTTGACGCAAAGGGCATCGACCTATGACACTGACAAAGACGGGCTAGAGGAAATGTATCGTCAGCGGTCGTTGTTAAAGCGGTCGGTGCTGCCCGAAGATATTGCAGAGGCGTGTTATTTCTTTGCCGCCGATGTCAGTGCAAAGTCGACAGGGAACATCATCAACGTGGATGCCGGCAACGTCCAAGCGTTCACACGTTGATCGGGGGATACTATGATTAAGACTGACCACATTACTGCCGCCAATGCGCAGGCTGAAACAGCGCTGCGTGCGGATTACGATGCCTTGGGCGAACAGCTTGATCGTCGCGGCGTCGATATTGCCGCGATCAAGGCACAGGTTTCGGATTACGGCGTTGCCATTCCATCTTGGGGCACCGGCACCGGCGGCACCCGCTTTGCCCGGTTCCCGGGCGCGGGCGAGCCTGCGAATATCTTTGATAAGATGGATGACTGCGGTGTTATTCACCAGCTAACGGGCGCGACGCCAAAGGTGTCCCTGCACATCCCGTGGGATGACGCCCCTGCTGCTGATCTGCTGGCAAAGGCAGAAGAAACCAATCTGGCGTTCGATGCGATGAATTCGAACACCTTTCAGGATCAACCGGATCAGGCGCATAGCTATAAATTTGGTTCGCTTTCACACACGGACAGAGCTGTTCGACAACAAGCGATTGAACATAATCTGTACTGCATCGAACTGGGTCAAAAGATCGGGTCAGAGGCTCTGACGGTTTGGGTCGGTGATGGTTCTAACTTTCCGGGGCAGGCGCATTTCATTCGCCAGTTTGACCGCTACCTTGATAGCGCGAAAGAGGTCTATGCAGCGATCCCAGATGATTGGCGATTATTGACCGAGCATAAAATCTTTGAACCTGCGTTTTATTCAACCGTGGTTCAGGACTGGGGCACCAACTATCTGATTGCGACTGAATTGGGTGATCGCGCGCAATGTCTTGTTGATTTGGGGCACCATGCGCCAAATGTGAACATCGAGATGATCGTTGCCCGGTTAATCCGGTTCGGTAAATTGGGAGGTTTCCATTTTAACGATAGCAAATACGGTGATGATGATCTCGATACGGGGTCGATCAACCCTTATCAGTTGTTTCTTGTGTTTAACGAGTTGGTTGATGCGACCGGTGCCCCAGGATTTAACCCCGCCCATATGCTTGACCAAAGCCACAACGTAACCGACCCAATCGAAAGCCTGATGTCATCAGCGATCGAAGTGCAGCGTGCCTATGCACAAGCGCTGATCGTAGATCGCGATGCGTTATCCGGCTTTCAGGATGGTAACGATGCATTGATGGCGAGTGAGACGCTCAAGCAGGCCTATCGCACTGACGTCGAGCCGATCCTTGCGATGGCGCGTCTTGAAAAGGGCAGTGCGATTAACCCTGTCGCGACTTACCGTGCGTCCGGGTATCGGGCGCAGGTCGCTGAAACACGGCCCGTGTCTTCGGGCGCTGGTGGTGGGATCGTTTAGGTTACGTCGACCAGTGCGCCCTTGTGCGACACAACTTTGTGCGACAGGGCGCAGCCTGCGGTAATCGCTAATGACAGATCTTCGCCGCGCAAGTGACCAGCAAGGAAGGCGGCGTTAAATGAATCCCCTGCAGCAGTGGTGTCCACCGGCGCGGGGTTCAGCTCGGGGCTGACCGTCACTGCAGCAGCCGATCCGTTTTGCGCCAGTACATCGTCGGGGCCGTCTTTGACCACAACACAGGTCACCCCGACATTTTGATAGCGGACAAGCGTCGCGGCCTTGTCAGCGTCGCCGAAAACGGTTGCTTCATCCTCAAACGATGGCAGCGCGATGTCGGAAACGGCCGCGGCTTTCATGATCCAGTCGCGCATTTCATCAGTGCTGGCCCAAAGCCGAGGACGAAGGTTTGGATCAAACGCGACGGTAACTCCACGTGCGCGGGCAGCGGACAGCGCATCAAGCAATGCTTGGCGGTCTTCGGGTTCGATGATCGCGACAGTGATCCCGGAAAAGTAAGCGACATCACCTTTTCCCAGCGCATCAATTGGTGCGCGATGCTGTGCCAGCTTGCGTGCTGCGGCAACGCTACGCCAATAGCTAAAGCTACGTTCGCCGTCCTTGAGAGAAATCATATAAAGCCCGACCGTGCGATCCGGCACCGTCAGCAGCTCTGGCGTAATGCCTGCGCCACTGATGAAGTTAGTCATCTGCTCTGACATTGCGTCGGTTCCGACGCCGGTCAGATATGCGACCTCCCAATCGGCGGGTAGGTTTTTGCGCAGATACCAAGCGGTATTAAACGTATCGCCTGCAAACCCCATCGCATAGCCACCCTGCGCTTGCGGGGCCATTTCGACCATGCACTCGCCAATTGCCAATATCTTATTGGTCATTTCTGTTGGCTTTCCATCAGCTCTGGGTGGGATGCGCTAACTTGTTCAAGGATGTTCAGAATGCGCGATAGATGCGTGCGCAGCTGTTTTTCAGCGCCGTCCGGATCACGGTCGCGGATGCACTGCATGATGGCGCGGTGATCATCCAACGCACTTTGCGCACCAAATGCAAGGGACAGGTAGCGTACGCGATCAAGGTGGACCTTCTGTTCGTGGATCATGTTCCAGGCTTTAGGGTGCCCAGCAATTTCACAAATCACTTCGTGGAATTGGTCGTCGAGGGCATGAAAGCCTAACCGGTCATCGGTCTTGATCGCTGCTTCTTGTTGGCTGATGAGGTCATCAAGCCGCAGTATGTCGTCGTCCGTCATTTTGGCGATGGCGGTGCGCAGGCATTCGACCTCAAGGGCGGTGCGAATAAATCGCGCGTCAAGCAGGGCTTGTTCGGAAATGTAAGTAATCGTTGTCGCGCGTTGCGGTCGGATCAGCATGAAGCCAAGTTCGGAAAGGCGATAAAACGCATCGCGAACGGGCTGCCGAGAAACCCCAAGATTGCGCGCAATTTCAGCCTCGGAAACCTTTGTGCCCGGTGCAAGTTCCAGCGTGATGATCGCAGAATAAAGTGCCTGAAATACCTGATCAGTGGCTGTCGTCGTCTGTAGTTGGGCAAGTGAGGCTAGCGCGGGCATGGCAATTTCCAGTTTGACGTATCTACCAGACTAACATATTAGATGACTAGAGGTATCGCAAGTGCTTTGGGGGGAAATCTAATGAAATTAACTGATCCGGACCGTCTTTTTCCGGTCGAATCAGCGGTGCGAACGCTGGCGCGTGAATTGTACGAAAGCGTCGCGGAGTTGCCGATCATTAGTCCCCACGGTCATTGCGATCCAAGCTGGTTTGCAAAGAACGAGCGCTTCCCCGATCCTGCGCAATTGTTTGTCGTCCCGGACCATTACGTATTCCGGATGCTCGTGTCCCAAGGCGTGCCGATGGCTGATCTGGGTGTTCCAAGCGTGGATGGTCGCGCTGTCGAGGATGATCCGCGCAAAATCTGGCGTCGTTTTGCAGAAAACTACCATTTGCTACGCGGTACCCCATCGTCGATGTGGTTGGATCATTCTTTTGAGCACGTGTTCGATCTGGATGAGCGCCTGTCGGCTGATACCGCTGATGCATATTACGATCACATCGACGCCAAACTGGCCGAGGATGCGTTCCGCCCACGGGCGTTGTTTGACCGCTTTGGGATTGAGCTGCTTGCGACGACTGAAAGCGCATTGGATGATCTGACGTGGCATAAAATGATCGGCGACAGCGATTGGAATGGTCGGGTCGTAACGACCTACCGCCCGGACAACGTTGTTGATCCTGAATTTGAAGGTTTCGCTGATAATGTCGCGCAGTTTGGCGCGCTGACTGGCGAAGATACCTCTACCTGGGAAGGGTATCTTCAGGCGCACCGGGTCCGTCGCGCGTTCTTTAAAACCTATGGCGCAACCGCCAGCGACCACGGCCATGCGACTGCCCGTACCGAAGATATGCCGCAGGCTGATGCGGCGGCGTTGTTCGCTAAGGCATTGGCGGGGACATGTACCCCGGACGAGGCGGACGCATTTCGCGGGCAGATGCTAACTGAAATGGCGCGGATGAGCCTTGATGATGGGTTGGTTCTGCAAATCCATCCCGGATCGTTCCGCAACCACTCGGCCAGTGTTTTTGCGGGCTTTGGTCGTGACAAGGGCTTCGATATCCCAAGCCAGACTGACTACGTGCACGCGCTAAAGCCGCTTTTGGATGCGGTTGGAATGGAGCCGTCGCTGACCATCATCGTATTTACGTTGGACGAAACCAGCTACAGCCGCGAATTGGCACCGCTTGCTGGTGCATACCCCGCGCTGCGTTTGGGGCCACCTTGGTGGTTCTTTGACAGCAACGAAGGGATCAAGCGGTTCCGCGAAGCAACAACTGAAACATGCGGGTTTTACAATACCGTCGGCTTTAACGACGACACCCGCGCATTTTGTTCAATTCCCGCCCGGCACGACGTCGCCCGGCGGTCGGATTGTGCGTATCTGGCTAATCTTGTCGCGACGGGGCGGCTTGGTTTGGCGGATGCACATGAGGTCGCACATGACCTCACTTACCGGCTTGCTAAGCAAGCTTACCGGCTCTGAAGTGGGCCATTTTTCTGGGAGGAGAAAAAATGACATTTACTAAAACAATAGGCGCAGCACTGCTAGCAAGCGTCGCGATGGCTTCGGCTGCAACAGCGTGCGAAGTAACGCTTCGTTCATCAGATACACACCCTGATGGATACCCAACCGTCGCTGCCGTGAACCACATGGGCGATCTGTTGGAAGAGCGCACTGACGGCCGTCTTTGCATCGAAGTATTCCACTCAGCACAGCTGGGTCAGGAAAAGGACACGATCGAGCAGACACAGTTCGGTGTGATCGACATGAACCGTGTTTCGCTTGGGCCGTTCAACAACATCATCGAAGAAACACAAATCCCTTCGCTGCCATACATCTTCCGTTCAGTTGAGCACATGCACAAAGTGATGGATGGCCCTGTTGGCGATCAGATTCTGGAAGCATTCAGCGACCATGATCTGGTGGGTCTGGCGTTCTATGACGGCGGTTCACGTAGCTTCTATAACTCGCAAAAGCCGATCAATTCCATCGAAGATCTTGCCGGTCTTAAGTTCCGCGTCATGCAGTCTGACATGTTCGTTGATATGGTTTCTGCGCTGGGCGCAAACGCGACACCGATGCCTTATGGCGAAGTGTATTCTTCGATCCAAACTGGCGTGATCGACGGTGCTGAAAACAACTGGCCTTCTTACGACAGCTCTGGTCACTTCGAAGTTGCACAATACTACACGCTTGATCAGCACTTGATCGTGCCAGAGGTTCTGGTGATGGCGAAATCCAGCTTTGATAAGCTGTCAGCCGAAGATCAGGAAATCGTACGCCAAGCAGCGCGCGATTCCGTTCCTGTGATGCGTGAACTTTGGGCTGCGCGTGAAGCTGAATCCGAAGCGCGCGTTCGTGCTGCTGGTGTCGAAATCGTCACAGACATCGATAAGACACCATTCATCGAAGCTATGGTTCCAGTTTACGAAAAATACGTAACTTCACCTGTGCTTCAGCAGATGGTCGCTGACATTCAGGCAACTGAATAATACCAAATTTGGCCCGCAGCAGCTGTTGCGGGCCGAAACTTTCGGGGGGAACGCCTTTGCAGGGCTTTATGATGAAAATTGCAGTTCTGACGGGCATGATCGGGCGCGCCGCGCTTTGGACAGCTGGTACGGGACTGGTGTTGATGACGGTGTTGATCGCTGCGCAAGTGTTTTGGCGTTACGTGCTGAATGACAGTATTTCGTGGACTGAACCTGCCTCTGTGATGATCATGGGGTGGTTCATCTTTTTGGGGGCGGCTGTCGGCATTCGCGAAGGGTATCACCTGTCGTTCGACGTGCTGCTTTATGTGATCCCGCATAAGGGCAAGATGTTCCTTTATTCTCTTTCCGATCTAGTCGTGACTTGCTTTGGCATTGGCATGATCTGGTTTGGGTGGCAGCTTGCGGAAAAGACCGCAGGAAACACGCTGCCGTCTTTGGGCATTTCGGGTGCCTTTGATTTTATTCCTATCGTTGCTGGTGGCGTTCTTGTCGCGCTTTTCTCGGTCGAGCGTATCGCGCGCCGTGCCGCAGGCCTGCCCACCGCCCGCTTTGGCGACGATAACAGCGAGGCGACCTAAGATGGAGCTTTACGTCCTTTTTGGAACATTCGTGTTCCTGCTTCTGATTGGTACGCCTGTTGCGTTCTGTCTTGGCGTTTCTAGCTTTGCCACGGTTGCCTATCTTGGCCTGCCGCCGGTGGTGGTGTTCCAACGTCTGAATTCTGGCGTGTCCGTTTTTGCGCTGATGGCGATCCCGTTCTTTATTTACGCAGGCGACCTGATGGTGCGCGGCGATATCGCGCGGCGGCTAGTGGCGCTTGCGGGTGCCTTTGTTGGGCACTTGCGCGGCGGCCTTGGTCAGGTGAATATTCTCGCCTCCGTCATGTTTGGTGGCGTGTCTGGGTCGGCTGCGGCTGATGCGTCTGCCGTGGGTGGCTTGATGGTTCCCCAAATGAAAGAACGCGGCTATGGCGTGGACTATGCGGTAAACATAACCGTCGTCAGCTCGATCATTGCACTGATGTTGCCGCCTTCGCACAACATGATCATCTATTCGATCTCGGCTGGTGGCCGTATTTCGATTGCTGATCTGTTCACTGCAGGCATCATTCCGGGTTTCTTGCTGGCTATGTCGCTGATGACTGCTGCATGGTTTGTTGCCAAAAAGCGTGGTTACCCAACTGAAAAATTTCCTGGTCTTGCTATGATGGGCACTTTGTTTGTGTCCGCCGCCCCGGGTTTGATCCTGGTTGCGATCATCTTTGGCGGGGTCCGGTCCGGTATTTTTACGGCGTCTGAATCGTCCAACATCGCCGTTGTCTATGCGTTGCTGATTACGTTCTTTGTGTATCGAAGTCTTAGCTGGCATGATTTTGTCGAAGCAACATTCGCTGCTGTTCGCACAACCGCGATGGTACTGTTGGTGATCGGGTGCGCAGCATCATTTGGATGGCTGTTGGCTTATCTCAAAGTGCCCGCCGCGATGGTTGAAATGCTGCAAGGTGTGTCTGACAACCCTATCGTCATCTTGCTGTTGCTGAACGTGGTCCTGCTGATTCTTGGAACATTCATGGATATGTCGCCCCTGATCGTCATCACGACACCTATTTTCCTACCAGTCGCCACAGCGTTTGGGGTGGATCCGGTACACTTTGGTGTGATCTTGATCCTGAACCTTGGCATCGGGCTTTGTACGCCGCCCGTTGGCGCTGTGCTGTTCGTGGGGTGTGCGGTTGGGCGCATCCCGATCTTTGATGCGGTCAAATCCATCTGGCCGTTCTACGGTGCTGCCTTTGGTACACTGATGCTTGTCACCTATATCCCGGCGCTGTCGCTTTGGCTGCCGTCACTCTTTCACTGAGGAAACTATGACCCAGAAATTCCCCATCGTGCAGGCTGATCCCGGCGTAACACGTCAAGTCCTGTCCGAAAGCCCCGAGTTGATGGTGGTGGCCTTCACCTTTGACAAAGATGGCGAAGGCAAACTGCACAGCCATCCGCACGTCCAGTCCACCTATGTGGAATCCGGTCGCTTTGCTTTCACCGTCGACGGTGTCGAAACCGAAGTCGGCCCTGGCGATAGCTTTGTAATTCCATCCCGCGCCGTTCACGGCTGCCGCTGCCTAGAAGACGGCCGCTTGATCGACACTTTCACGCCGCGCCGTGAAGACTTTCTTTGAAAAGGAACCTCCCCATGCTGAAATCTGAATCCCGCTACGCCATTGATCCCGCAACCACTAAAACCCTCGATACCGAAGGGCTACGCAGCCATTTTCACGTTGGTGATCTGTTCGCCGACGGAGAAATTCGTCTGGTCTATAGCCACTATGACCGCTTGATCCTTGGTTCGGCTGTTCCGGGCAAAGGTACGCTGACGCTGACTGACATGCCCGAAACCGGCACGAAGACGTTCCTTGAACGTCGTGAAATGGCTGTGCTGAACATCGGCGAAACCGGGACGGTCAAAGTCGATGGCGCTGCGTACGAATTGGCCAAAGGCGAAGTTCTGTATGTGGGTATGGGCGGCGGCGCTGTTGAGTTTTCTGGCGCTGGTCGTTTCTACATTCTGTCGGCCCCTGCGCACCAAACCTACCCAACCACGCACATCAAAGAATCTGATGCACGCCGCGTTGAAATGGGTTCACGTGAACAAGCAAATGAGCGCGTCATCATTCAAGTGCTGCACCCCGATGTTTGCAAAAGCTGTCAGTTGTTGATGGGGTATACCCAGTTCAAGCCGGGTTCATTGTGGAACACGATGCCTGCACACCGTCACGACCGCCGGATGGAAGCATACCTGTATTTTGACGTAGATCCTGATCAGCGGGTCTTCCACTTTATGGGTGAACCATCAGAGACACGTCACATGGTGATTGCCAACGAAGAAGCGATCATTTCTCCACCATGGTCGATCCACTGTGGCGCGGGCACTGGGTCTTACACCTTCTGTTGGGCGATGGCTGGCGACAACGTTGATTTCACTGACATGGATATGGTCGCGATGGGAGACTTGCGGTGAACCCGTTTGACCTCACTGGAAAACGCGCCCTTGTGACGGGCGCGAACACCGGCATTGGTCAGGCGATTGCTGTCGCCTTGGGCAATGCTGGGGCAGAGGTGGTTTGTGCCGGGCGTTCCGGTATGGATGAAACGCTCGCGATGGTCCCTAATGGGACCGCGCTGAAGCTAGACTTTGCTGATCCGATGGCCGCGACGGGCATCTTTGCGGATCAGCAGATCGATATTCTGGTGAATAACGCAGGCATCATCCGGCGGGATGACAGCGTCGATTTTTCCGAGGCTGACTGGGACGACGTCATGGACGTGAACCTGAAGGCCGTGTTCTTTACCTGCCAAGCATTTGCGAAGGCGGCATTGGCACGCGGGACTGGCGGCAAGATCGTCAACATTGCGTCACTGCTTTCGTTCCAAGGTGGCATTCGCGTGCCGTCTTACACGGCGTCCAAGCATGGCGTCGCAGGCCTGACCAAGCTGATGGCCAACGAATGGGCTGCCAAAGGCATCAACGTGAACGCATTGGCGCCTGGTTACATTTCGACTAACAACACCACTGCATTGCGTGCGGACGAAGAACGCAACAAAGCAATCCTTGACCGTATTCCTGCGGGCCGTTGGGGTGACGCATCTGACATGGGCGGCGCTGCTGTTTTCCTTGCGTCTTCGGCTGCGAACTATGTGCATGGTGCTGTTTTAAACGTTGATGGAGGCTGGCTTGCCCGCTGAACCACATTTGCAGCGCTCTGATACGCCGCGTCCAAAGGTGGGTATTGTTCACCTTGGGCCGGGCGCATTTTTCCGGGCTTTCAACGCGCCGTTCACAGCAGAGGCAATGGAGAAATCTGGCGGCGACTGGGGCATTCTGACTGTCAGCCTGCGCAGCAGTGACATCCGCGACAAGTTAAAGCCGCAAGGCTGCGCCTATACGGCGGTAAAGCTGGCACCAGATGGCGCCGAATACACCGTGGTCGAAGTTATCGATGACGTGTTGGTTGCCCCTGAAAACCCCGAAGCTGTGCTGACGGCGATGGCGGACCCGCAGGTAAAGATCGTATCAACGACGATCACTGAAAAGGGATATTGCCTCAACCCGGCGACTGGTGCGTTGCTGTTAGACCATCCTGATATCGTGCATGATTTGACGCATCCGGACGCACCGCGTTCCGCAATTGGCTATATCGTTCACGCATTGAACCGTCGGCGTTTGGCGGGGAACTCCCCCTTTACGTTGATGCCATGTGACAATCTACCGAATAACGGTCCGCTGACACGCAGCGTAGTTTTGGACTTTGCCCGTGCCTTAGACCCAGAGTTAGCGGAATGGATCACCGAAAACGGGCGTTTCCCCGCGACAATGGTTGATCGGATTACACCCGCGACGACCCCCGTTGATATTGCGTCGCTTGCGACGGCCCAAGGATACATCGACAATGCTTGCGTGATGCATGAACCGTTTCGGCAGTGGGTCATCGAAGACGATTTTGTGAACGGTGAACGCCCAGACTGGGGTGGCGTTGGTGCACAACTGGTCAACGATGTTGAGGCGTTCGAGCTGATGAAACTGCGCTGCCTGAACGGCACCCATTCGACGCTGGCCTATCTTGGTTATTTGGCAGGGTATGAAACGATTGCCGATACAGTTGCAGATCCGGCGTTCGCCAACCTTATCAACTCACTGTGGAAAAACGAAATCACACCTACTGTTCCGCAGCCCGAAGGTGAGGATTTGTTGGCCTATTGTGCGGCTTTGCTAGAACGCTACCAAAACCCTGCGATCAGACATCGCACATGGCAAATTGCGATGGATGGTTCGCAAAAATTACCGCAACGGTTGCTTGGTACTGTTGTTGATAATCTGGCCGCTGGTAGGGGTATTCCCGGGCTCGCATTGGGTGTCGCCGGATGGATGCGATACGTCGGCGGTGTCGACGAAAAAGGTGCGGCGATTGAAGTGAAAGACCCGCTCGCTGATCAGTTGCGTGCCGCTTATGACAGCAACGACGATCCAGAAGAAAAGGTGTTGGCCTTGTTGGCGATCAAGGAAGTTTTTGCGCCGGAACTGGCGGGCAACCCAGTTTTCCGTAACGCCGTCACCGACGCATTCTTGCGCCTGAGCCACGACGGTGCGCGGGCAACGGTTCAAGGGTTTAGCTAATGCAAGAAACTTGGCGTTGGTACGGGCCTTTTGACAAAATCACACTGCCAGAGGTCGCGCAAACAGGCGCGACCGGCATCGTGAACGCCCTGCACGAAATTCCCTATGGCGAAGTTTGGAAGCCCGAGGCCATCAACGCCCGCGCAGATGAAATTCGTGCCGCTGGGTTTGATTGGGCGGTCGTCGAAAGCCTGCCGATCCACGAACGGATCAAACGTGGCGAAGGCGATCTGACACAACTGTTCGCGAACTACCGGCAGTCGATGGCGAATTTGGCTGCGGCTGGTGTGCAGGTTATTTGCTACAACTTCATGCCCTTGCTTGATTGGACACGTACCGATCTTGCCGCACCAGTTGCACGCGGTGGGACATGCCTGCGGTTCGAGGCGTACCGCATGGCCGCGTTTGAAATCCATATGCTGGGCCGGGCCGCCGCCGAAGACGATTATTCCGAAGACGTCCAACACCGCGCTGCGATTTGGTTTCAGCAGTCAACGCAGTCTGACCGTGACGCGTTGCTTCACGCGATTATGTCAGGACTTCCGGGTGCTTACGACCGCTACGATGTAGATGGGTTGCGTGATGCGCTGACGTTATACGACGGCCTGGACCGCGCTGCGTTGCGTGCGAACTATCGTAGGTTTCTTAACGAGATCATTCCAACCGCTGAAGACCTTGGGATGCGGTTTTGCGTTCATCCAGATGACCCGCCGCGCGACATTTTGGGGTTGCCCCGGATCGTGTCGAATGCGGCTGATATTGACTGGATCATGTCCGCACATGACAGCAACGCGAACGGGCTAACGCTTTGCGCGGGGTCGCTTGGCGCTAATCCCGTAAATGACGTTCCTGCGATTGCGGCAGCCCACGCTGACCGTATCCATTTCGCCCACCTGCGGAACGTTCGCAAAGACCCAGATGGCGCGTTTGAAGAAGCAGCACATCTGGAGGGTGACACTGACATGGTCGCGCTGATCAAAGTGCTGTTGGATGAAGAAAAGCGACGCAAGTCCGAAGGTCGCGCTGATGCTTCAATCCCATTTCGCCCTGATCACGGACATGATCTGCTGTCTGACGCTGAACGCAAAACGCATCCGGGCTATCCGCTTATCGGGCGGTTGCGAGGGCTTGCAGAATTGCGCGGCGTGATCGCGGGGTTATCGCACGTAGGTTAGGCGATTTCGTCTGTATCAATCGGTGACGAGCCCGCCCAACGATACCGCGACGGGCTCGCGCCGATATACTGTTTGAACATCCGGCTAAAGAAATAGGGGTCGGAATAACCCAACTCTGCGGCAACTTCTTTCACTGACAATCCAACGCCCAAACGGTTTACCGCGAATTCCATCCGTTTGAGTTCGCGGTATTTTTGCGGAGTCATGCCAATCCGATCGCGGAACGCACGGCGAAAGTAGTCGGGGTTGTAGGGGACAGCTGACAAGGCTTCGTTCAGTGCCCCGGCGCCTACTGGGTCGGCGGCTAAACGGGACGCAGTTAGCATGATTTGCAGGGACAACTGGTCCTGATCGTGTTGCGGGCTGTTCGCGGTGCGCCATCCAATCAAAGCGTCGTCCAAAAACGCCAGCAGCAGAACCATAAATTGATGATGCGCGGCGATGGTCGTCGCCGTACCCTGCGGCGTATTGCGAAAATGCCGGACCAATGGTTCAAGAACGTCCCAATTGCTAAGCTTGACGCAACGGTGCAGATCCATCTGCCCCACAACATCCCCGCGCCCGAACAGTTCAAGCGAAAAGTGCTGTGCTACTCCGGTCAGCACCTCACCTGATCCGGTGTAGCGCCCGCGAAAACGTTGATACGCCGGGATCAGCATCGCCATGCCCGGTTCAATCGCGACTTCTTCGTCATCCAAATCGTAAACTGCGGATCCGGTTAGGCAGATAACCAGGTCATGATCTGGGTTAATTTTGTCGATTTTCCAGCTGGGTGTGTGGTGCATTCGGATCGTTGTACGAGCTAATTTCAATGAAAATGCCTGTACTGGCATCGCAGAAAGCAAGGAATGTTCGGTTTTGTCCATCTTTTTATTGCATACTGTTCATTCAGGGACCTCTACTACCAGACTAACATAGCAGCGAGGAAGCAAATCGTCTGCAAGATTCGGCTGAATTTGCAGCAAGGGAGGAGCCTTACCCGCTGTTGCGCGTATGCGCGATGCACGGGTTTGGGATTTGGCGCATGAATAATTCCGAACACGGGATCCCCGTGTCTATTGCCTATATTGGTGGCGGTTCGCTTAATTGGGCGCCCAAGTTGATGGCTGACCTTGCGCAGGATACACGCCTTCGCGCTGAGGTTCGTCTTTACGACATTAACCGCGACGCAGCTGTTCAGAACGCAAAAATGGGCGCGATGTTTGCTGGCGTTTCTGAAGGCGCATCAGCCAAATACTCCGTCGCTGATTCTTTACAGGATGCCTTGACCGGTGCAGATGTCGTTGTTGTTTCTATTCTGCCAGGCCAGTTTTCAGACATGGCGCAGGATATCGAAATTCCTGCAAGCTACGGCATCGCGCAGGCGGTCGGCGATACTGTCGGCCCGGGCGGATTTGTACGCGCCTTAAGGGCAATTCCGATGCTGGTTGAAATCGGCCAAGCTATCGCGGCCTATGCGCCGAATGCCTTTGTCTGCAACCTTACGAACCCAATGAGCGTGTTAACTGGCGCGCTTTACCACGCCTTTCCTGACATCAAATGCTGGGGCGAATGCCACGAAGTCACCAAGCTACGTAAACAGGTTGCATGGATCGCCAATCAGTCCGAGGGCCGTGATCGTTGGACGCACCGTGATGTGCAGGTGAATGTCCTTGGTATTAACCATTTCACCTTTGTTGATCAGATCGCGTTGAATGGTCAGGATATGTTGCCTGCCTACCAAGACTTCGCGCGACGGCACATTAATTCAGGGTGGGTCGAGGCCGAACCGCATCCCGATGACGAACACGAAAGCTATTTTGGTGATCGCAGTCGGGTAAAGTTCGACCTCATGCGACGATACGGTATTCCTGCTGCAGCCGGCGACCGTCATTTGGCGGAATTCATGCCGCAAAGCATGTATCTGGCTGACCCCAAAGGGTGGGATTTTGGCCTAACGCCTGTAGATTATCGTATTCGCTATCAAGAACAGAAACGCGCCGCTGCAATGGCGCTTGCAAACGGTCAGGCAACACCAAAACCGTCACGGTCAGATGAGGCGTTGGTTGATCAAATCGCTGCTGTCATGGGGCAAGGGACCTATATTTCGAACGTGAACTTGCCAAACCGTGGTCAGATGGCAGGGCTTCCCACCGGCGCAATTGTCGAGACAAACGCTGTCTTCTCGGGCCTTGGGATTACGCCAATGGTCGCCGGACAATTACCGCAGGAATTACATGATGTCGTTGCAGACCACGCTGCGCGACAGTCGGGGCTTTTGGCTGCTGTCACTTCGGGCGATTACGCAGCATTATTCGATCTATTTCGAAGTGATCCTTTGGTTGCACCACTGGACGAAAGCCGTGCGCGGGCGCTTTATCGGGATATGGTGACCGCGACTGCGGCCCACCTTCCGAAGGAACTGGTAAAGGAGGCCGCGTAAATGGGTGGTGACAGTAAATATCTAGGGCTTTGGTATGTCGCGCCCTATGTCATCGGGTTGTTGTTGTTCACGGCGTTTCCGTTTGTTGCGTCCTTCTATCTTAGCTTTACCGACTACGATCTGCTGTCAAAGCCAGAGTGGACCGGCCTCGATAACTATCAAAAGCTGTTCACGCGTGACCGGACGTTCGACAAGTCGCTCAAGGTTACCTTGGCCTATGTGTTTATGACGGTGCCGCTAAAGCTGGCCTTTGCTTTGTTCATCGCGGTGATCTTGAATTACCGGCTGCGCGCGATTGGTTTATTCCGGACAGCGTTTTATGTGCCTTCGATCTTGGGTGGTTCAATCGCGATTGCGGTTTTATGGCGCTATATCTTTGCTGATACTGGCCTTGTGAACATGATGCTTGAAGGTGTCGGGCTGGAAGGTGTGAACTGGTTCGGTGATCCCGAAAACGCTTTGTTCACAATCAGTCTGTTGCGTTGTTGGCAGTTCGGTTCTGCGATGGTGATCTTTCTAGCCGCGCTTCAGTCAGTCGATAAATCCTTGTACGAGGCAGCGTCGATTGACGGCGCAAACAAGTGGCAATTGTTCCGCTATATTACCCTGCCGCTGATCACACCGGTCATCTTTTTTAACCTGATCATGCAGACGGTGCAGGCGTTCCAAGAATTCAACGGTCCCTACATCATCACAGAGGGCGGCCCCCTGAAATCGACCTATTTGCTGCCGCTCTATATCTACGACAAGGCCTTCAAAAGCTTTGATATGGGCTATGCGAGCGCGATTGCTTGGGTGCTTTTCGTAATCATTATGGTCCTGACTTTGATCGCCTTCTGGTCATCAAAGAAATGGGTCTACTACGCCGGCGACAAGAGGAGCTAAGCGCATGACAGCTATGCCACAAATCAGCGCAGATACCCTTGCGAATATGGAAAAACAACGGCGTCGGGCACGTATATCATCGACCTTTCGTTATAGCCTGTTGATCATTGTTGGATTGATCATGGTTTACCCATTGGTCTGGATGTTCGGTGCATCATTCAAAACCAACGCCGAGATTTTCTCGAGCCCATCGTTCTGGCCAAAAGAACCCACTGTTCAGGGCTACATCGACGGTTGGAAAACATCGACGCCGTACACCTTTGCAAAGTTCTTTATGAACTCGATGATGATCATCATTCCGAAAATGATCGGGACAGCGATTTCATGTACATTGGTCGCCTACGGGTTCGCTCGGTTCGACTTTCCGTTCAAAAAGATCATCTTTTCGACGGTGATAGCAACGCTGCTACTGCCCAACGTTGTAACGCGGATTCCACAGTACCTGTTGTTTCGTGACATCGGTTGGTTGGACAGCTTTTTGCCGCTGTGGGTGCCTTCGGCGCTAGCTGGCGATGCGTTCTTTGTCTTTATGCTGATCCAGTTCTTGCGGGCGATCCCGCGCGACATGGAAGAAGCTGCCCGCGTTGACGGTGCAAACACGTTGCAGACCCTGATCTACATCGTTGTGCCGATGCTGACGCCTGCGCTGATCTCGGTCTGTTTGTTCCAGTTCATGTGGACGATGAACGACTTTCTAGGGCCGCTGATTTACCTGTCATCGGTTGAAAACTATCCGATCAGCCTTGCGCTGAAACTGTCCATCGACACGACCGAGGCGTTCGCGTGGAACCAGATTTTGGCGATGTCCTGTCTGGCGCTCGCGCCGTCACTGATCGTGTTCTTCATGGCACAAAAATACTTCATCGAAGGTATCTCGACCGGGGGGGTCAAAGGCTAATGGCTGAGCTGCAACTAAAATCCGTCGAAAAAATGTACGGCAATGGTTTCAAGGCGGTGCATGGCATCGACCTTGATGTCAAAGACGGTGAATTCATGGTGCTGGTTGGTCCGTCAGGCTGCGCCAAATCCACGACACTGCGGATGATTGCAGGATTGGAAACCATTTCTGGCGGTGAAATTCGCATCGGCGACAAGATCATCAATGACCTGACACCCGGCAAACGCGGCATCGCGATGGTGTTCCAAAACTACGCGCTTTATCCGCATATGAAGGTCCGTAAAAATCTGTCCTTTGGGCTCAAGCTTAAGCGCAAGCCAAAGGACAAGATTGAAGCATCGACTGGCGAAGTTTCGGGCATTCTGGAGATCGACGAACTGTTGGACCGGCTACCCAAACAGCTGTCTGGCGGTCAGGCGCAACGTGTCGCCGTTGGTCGCGCGCTGATCAAAAGCCCAGAGGTGTTTTTGTTCGATGAACCGCTGTCGAACCTTGATGCGAAACTACGTGCGTCGATGCGCGTGCGGATCACTGATTTGCATAAACGTCTGCGCGACGAAGGTCGGCCAGCGACGGTGATCTACGTGACCCACGATCAGGTCGAGGCCATGACAATGGGCGACCGGATTTGTGTGATGAAAGACGGACACATCATGCAGGTCGCAGATCCTGTGACGCTATATGAAAAGCCTGCGAACGCATTTGTCGCCGGTTTCATAGGTATGCCCGAAATGAACCTTGCCGATGCAGAACTAACAATGGATGGTACGCCAAAGCTAACGCTTGCAGGGCAGACGATTTCTGCGCCCGCTGATTTGTCGGCGCGTTTGAATGCTGCGCCGGGTCCGGTAACGCTTGGTATTCGCCCACAGCACATGACCATCGAAACCGATGGCGCTGCCGACGCATTTTCCGGCGTTATTCACAACATTGAATTCATGGGACACGAGGTGAACGTTCACGTCACGATTGGTGACGCGGCATTTATCGCGGTCGTTCCAACCGAAAAATTTGATCTCAAATTACAGCGCGGTGATCGCGTAGGTCTGCGCCCTACAGGTGTGCAGATGCATATTTTCGACAGGGCCAGTGGGGAGAACGTGTCGCTGGCTGAATAAAAACGTCAAAGGGAGGAAACCAAATGACGCATATGAAGACACTTCTAGGGGTCGCGCTGACCTCGACTATTTTGGCCGGATCGGCCACCGCAGATGAACTCCGCATGAGCTGGTGGGGCGGTGATAGTCGTCACGCTGCAACCCAAGCTGCGCTTGAGGTTTGTGGCGCAAAGCACGGCCATACAATCAGCCCAGAATTCACAGGCTGGTCTGGCCACTTTGAAAAGGTCGTTACCCAAGTTGCTGGTGGCACCGAAGCCGACATTATGCAGATTAACTGGCCATGGCTACCAATCTTGTCTGCAGACGGCACTGGTTTTGCTGACATGAACCAACTGTCGGACACAATTGATCTGTCTAGCTGGGACGCTGCGCAAATCGATGCTGGCACAATGAATGGCGCGTTGAATGGTTTGTCCGTTTCGACGACAGGCCGCTTGTTCGTCTTCAACCCCGGCACCTACGCAAAAGCGGGTTTAGAGGTCCCAACAACTTGGGATGAACTGATGGCTGCGGGTCCGGTGTTTCGCGATCAACTGGGCGAAGATTTTTATCCGTTCGAGGCCGCTGGCCTAGACGCTGCTTTGATCGTCACACTGTATGGCACCCAGAAAACGGGCAAGCCGTTGATCGACCCCACAACGAACGAGGTCATGTGGACCAAAGAAGAACTGGTTGACGCGATCGAGATGTACCAAGCGATGGTCGACGCGCATGTGATCGAAGCTTGGCGTGATCGTGCGGCTGCAGGCAACGTTGCCTTGCACGAAAACCCACGCTGGTCACGCGGTGAAATCGCGGGCACTTACCAGTGGGATTCAACCTATTTCAAAATCTCAGATCCTTTAGATGAAGGCCAAGAGATTGTTTACACCGGTATCCTTTCCCAGGATGGCCAGCAGACCGAGGGCATCTATCGCAAGTCGTCGATGGTGTTCTCGATCTCGGCTAACTCGGAGCATCAGCAAGCCGCCGCTGAAGTCCTGAACTGCCTGCTGAACGAACCCGAAGGCGTGGCAGCAATGGGAACCGCACGTGGCGTCCCAAGTTCAAGCGCGGCTAAGGCCCTGTTGACGGACGCTGGCGCAATCAAACCAGAGCAAACAGCCGCACAGCAATTGGTGCTGGATGCCGAAGGCCCTGCGATCCACCCCTTCATGGAGCACCCAGATGTGCGCTCTGCGATGACCGATAACCTAGAGCTATTTGCCTACGGTGAAATCGACGCGGAAACAGCGGCTGACGACATGCTGTACGGCATCGAAGAAGCGCTCGCTGACATCAAGTAAATCGTTGGTGGCGCCGTGATTATGCGGCGCCATCACCCCTAAAACCAAATTGGCTATCCCATGTCTGCAATTGAAATCATTGCCGTGACACCGCGCACGGCCACGGTACTGCTATCGCCGCAAGAGGTGCTATACCATCTGGCAAAACCCGTGGCGTGGTCATTGGCAAAGGCTGGAAACGAGCCCGTACAAACGGGCGCGGCGACCTCGGTTGCGGCTTTTCTCGATGGGTTAGAACCGGACACGAATTATGAATTTCGGACTGTTATGGGTGTGGCGACGTTTCAAACGCCCCCATGTGCAGGCCTTATTGACGTGGCTGATTTTGGCGCGGCGAGCGACAGTGCTGATAACGCGCCCGCCTTTGCCGCAGCGATTGATGCGCTGCCTCAAGGCGGAACGCTATATGTGCCGCCCGGTCGTTTCGTTGCAAAGCCAATATTTTTGCGCAGTGATATGACCCTGTATTTGGCGCATGGCGCCGAGATCGCAGCCCCCGGCGACCGGGCCGATTGGCCAATTCTTCCTGCTTGGGATGAAAACGGCGTTAATGTCGGTACTTGGGAGGGGCTACCTGAGGACAGTTTTGCGTCCCCGATTACGGCCATCGGATGTGATAACCTGACCATCACCGGGTTAGGTCGTATTGATGGTGGCGGTGATCGCGGTGACTGGTGGAGCTGGCCAAAAGAAACACGCGACGGTGCCCGACGCCCGCGCACGCTGTTTTTGTCGCATTGTCAGAATGTCACCCTAAGCGGGATAACGGTCGCGAATTCGCCATCGTGGACGGTGCATCCGTTTCATTGCCAGAACCTGATGGCAGCGGCGATGTCTATCCAGAACCCACCCGACAGCCCAAACACCGATGGGTTCAACCCAGAAAGCTGTGTTGATACCCAGATCGTCGGATTGCGGATTACCGTTGGTGACGACTGCATCGCGGTAAAAGCTGGCAAACGCCAAAAAGGCGATAACCGCCACCTCGCACCAACCGCGCGGCTAGACATCAGGAACTGCCTGATGGAACGCGGGCATGGGGCCGTCGTGTTGGGCTCTGAAATGAGTGGCGATATCACCGATGTCACGATCACCCGTTGTACCTTTGACGGGACGGATAGGGGCGTTCGGATCAAGACCCGTCGTGGACGCGGTGGTAAGATCGCGCGCGTCGCGCTTGATATGGTTCATATGCAAAACGTTGCGACGCCTTTGGCGGTGAATGCTTTCTATTTCTGTGATCCCGACGGGCGAAGCGATGCTGTGCAATCGCGCGAACCAGCACCGGTTGATGACACGACGCCGTTGATCACGGACATCACGCTAAAGAACGTCATCGCAAAGGGTGTGCAGCATGCCGCCGCCGCTTTGCTTGGGTTGCCAGAGGCTCCGATCACCGGAATTTCTATTGAAGGGTTCTGGGTGTCCTACGACCCAGATGCCACGCCGGGTGTTCCGTTAATGGCTAGCAATGTCAGCCCCGAACGCCACGCCGGAATTATCACCGAATTTGCCAGGTTGGACGGCGACCTGACGCTTCTTTCGCCAGAGGATATGTAGCCATGCTAACCGAATATTTCGACGCATACGCCAGAGATCACCAGTACTATAAAGGTGGATCATGGTGCTATGAAGACGGGCTTGTCTATCGTGGCCTAGAGGCGATGCATCAGGCGACGGGTGAAGACCGCTGGCTTGATCATTTGAAACGATTGGTGGACGGTCAACTGACAGACGCGTCGCTGCCTGTTGGCTATGATCCGTCCGAATACAACATCGATCACATCCTGTCTGGTCGTGCCTTGGTTTATTTGCACGAGCAAACAGGTGATCCAAAATATATGACGGCTGCTGACTATCTTGCGCTACAGCTAAAGCACCATCCGCGCACGATGTCTGGCGTTTACTGGCACAAGCTCCGGTATCCTTGGCAGATTTGGTTGGACGGTTTGTATATGGGGCCAACCTTTCAAGTTAAATATGCAAAGGCCATTGGCGATCAGGCTATGGTTCAGGATTCACTTACGCAAATTGCGACAGCCCTTACCGCGACGCGAGACGCAAAGACGGGCCTATATGCCCACGCCTATGACGAAGCACGGATGCAGCCATGGGCGAACAAAGAAACCGGGCATTCACCTGCATTCTGGGCACGTGCGATTGGTTGGGTCGCGATGGCCTTAGTCGATGTCGCTGAAATGGTGACCGAACAAGAGTTCGCTCCACTTCGCCAAGATACGATCGACCTGCTAGAAACGATCTATGATCTGCGGCAACCTAGTGGGCTGTGGCTACAGGTTATTGATCGCCCGGATCTAGAAGGGAACTATCAAGAATCGTCTGCTTCGGCGATGTTTGTCTATGCGTTAGTTAAGGCGTCTCGGCTGGGTATCATGCCCGCAAAATACGACGGTCTCATCGAAACCTTGCTTGAACAAACCGTGCGAAAACGTAGCGATGGGAAACTTGAAATGTATGACATGTGTTGGGTTGCCGGGCTTGGCCCGTTCGAGGGACGTTACCGCGACGGGAGCGCCGAATATTACATCAGTGAACGTATCTGTACGGACGATCCAAAAGGCGTGTCGCCATTGATGACTGCCTTCGCTTTGTCGCTCGACGTCAAAAAGGCGCGCGCATTTGGCTAGAGAGCTTCGACCGCAACTGACCAAAGCACAGGCCGACGCATATTCTGCTGAGAACGTGCTGCGTTATACCGGTACGGCGGGGAGCGAAATATCGGACCCGTGGTTTCCGTGGCAGGACGCGTTTATGGCAGGGCAACAGGAGGTCGAGCCAGACTACATCGCGACGCCAGAAACGGGCCTTGCAGATGTGATTAACCTTGCCATCACAAACTGCGCTGGCCGTGATCGCATTTATATCGGGATGGAACCCGGCGAATATGTCGGCCCGGTTTATATTCCCCTGTGCAAGTGGCAGGGCCATGATGTGCCGATCACTTTGTTTGGGATGCATCCCGATCCGGCGCGTACGGTGATCACAGCCAATGTCGATGCTGAAATGCCGGGGACAGAGTATCGAGATCGCTTTGCTAGGATGTTCGTTGGTCATGCGCCTGAAATTCTGTCGATCTTTGAAAGGATTGCAGATCGCGATAAGATCACTACGGCGAACACTTCGGTGTTACGGGTCGAAAATGATGGGTGTCAGCTGCGTCATCTGACGTTGAAAAACACCTATAACGCTGACCGTTTGCCGCAAGGTCCAGATGACAGCGGCGTAACCCGTGCGGCGTTCCAGCAAAGCACCGGGCAACACCAAGCAGTTGCTTTATTGGTCGCAGGCGTAGACCGCGTACACTGTGAAAACCTGCATTTAGATAGCTATCAAGACACGCTTTATCTTAAATCCCCCGCCGCTTTCACGACGTCGCGGTCGTATTTTAGGGGCTGCAAAATATCTGGCGATGTTGATTTTATCTTTGGGCAAACGACGGCGTATTTTACGGACTGCACAATCGTGTCTCGCGGATCACGTGCGCCGCATGCTTGGGTCGCTGCACCTAGCACGAACATACGTACGCCATTTGGGCTGGTGTTTAGCACCTGCATTTTTACGCATGACGGCAGTACAAATGCGCTGAAAGGCCGGTTTAGTCTTGGACGGCAATGGTTCGAAGGCGTGCGCGCCACGCCCTATGGCACATCACCCTTGGCGGGTTACACATGTGATCTAGGAACTGTGTCTGATTATGACGAACCGCACGGAACCATAAGTCGCGCAACGCTCGAGGCGGTTGGAAAATGCGTTATCCTGCGATCAAAGATCGGTGCCCACATCAATTCTGCCGCACCGTGGGATGATTGGAATGGCGGTACATTTGACCGAACGGGTGTCTATACGCCCGGCGAATGGAATCCTCGGTTCCGCCTAGTTCAGTTTAGCGTTGGTGATCTGCAATCAGAGATTGGCGATTGGCTGGAACAACAGGGTGTCGATCTGTCAGATATTTCGCCTGACACTGTGTTGCTGGCTGAATTCGACAATCATGACCTTTGATCTAGCCGCGCCTCAAGCTGTGCTAAAACACGCCGCACCGCAGGGCTAGGGTCTGAATTGCGCCGTTGGATTAAGGAATAGGCACCAACGGTCATATCGTGTGCTACGTCCAGAACACGAACATTGCTGCCCAGTTTAGATGGATTAGTGAACAGCTCTGCCACTGATCGCGCGATAGGGGTGATCGCATTGGTATCGCTAATCAGCCCAAGGGTCAGCAGCAGCGATGATGTGCTTAGCACCTTTGCTGGGGGCTCAAGTTCATGTTCCAGAAGGTATGTCTCAGTCGCCATTCGCATAAGACCGTTTTGGGCCTGCATGATCCAGTCGTAGGCCAAACAGTCCTTTAGCGTTAGGTCGGTTTTTCGAAGAAGGGGATGACCTTCGCGCACAACAAGCGCGATGGGCTCTGGTCCGATCTTGCGCATGGTGACAGCGCTTGGATCAGTATTTCCAAGAATACGGCCGAGATAGAAATCCAGATCATGCGCAAGTAGCGCCTCGGATAGTTTGTCGGACGTATCAACAAGCACATCAAATTCGATGTCTGGATAGGTGACACGCAGTTCGCGCACGATGGGCAAAATCAATTCAAGGCCAGGTCCGGTCACCGTTCCAATACGCACGATACCACGAGCGCCGGTGTTGATCAGATTGATCTCGTCAAAAGCATTATCCAATTCTTGCAGCGTGGTCCGCGCCCGCGCTGCGAGCAATTTGCCTGCTTCGGTCAAAACAACGCCGCGCGGGTGTCGTTCGTACAGCTTGCAATCCGATGTCTTTTCAAGCTCGGATAGTAGGCGCGAGGCGGCGGGTTGCGTCATGCCAAGCTGTGTTGCCGCAGTAGAGATTTGGCCGGTGTTTTCGACCGCAACAATCAAGCGAAGCTGAGAAAACCGTAAGCCACGTTGAATAAGGCGCGCTGATTGGCTTGTATCGCTCACTTTGGCTGCTCCATTGGATATATCAAGATGGTTATATCTAATGGCGAATTACTGATTTGATTGCAATGACGATGCTTGCGATTGTTCGCCTCGCACTACGTATGGTGGGACGGTGTATTGGGACCGTGCGGTAGGGCGATACGATACTGCATCACGAGGAATGGTCGTTTTTGACCACGGCATGATGCGCCAGGGAGGAAAATATGACTGGTTTTAAGACAATTCTCGCTACCACTGCGTTGGTGGCATTGGGTTCAAGCGCGATTGCGCAGGACGCAGGTTATGTTGGTATCGCGATGCCAACGAAATCATCTGCACGTTGGATCGCAGATGGCGAAAACATGGTGCAGCAGTTTGAAGCAGCCGGGTACGAAGTTGATCTGCAATACGCGGAGGACGACATTCCCAACCAGCTCGCTCAGATCGAAAACATGATCACCAAAGGTGTTGATGTTCTGGTTATCGCTGCGATTGACGGAACGACACTGTCGAACGCACTGGCCAACGCCGCAGCGTCCGATATCGAGGTCGTGGCATATGACCGTCTGATCCGCGACAGCGGCGACGTCAGCTATTACGCGACATTCGATAACTTTAAGGTTGGTGTGCAGCAGGCGACGACGATCGTCGATGGACTGAATGAACGCTTTCCAGATGACAAACCGTGGAACGTTGAACTGTTTGGCGGTAGCCCCGACGATAACAACGCTTACTTCTTCTATGATGGCGGGATGTCAGTTCTTCAGCCTTTGATCGACTCTGGTGATATCGTAATCCAGTCCGGCCAGATGGGCATGGATACTGTCGGCACATTGCGTTGGGATGGCTCCGTTGCGCAGGCGCGTATGGATAACCTGCTGTCTGCAAACTACACCGATGCAAAGGTTCACGGTGTCTTGTCACCCTATGATGGTCTGTCCATCGGTATCCTTTCTTCGCTAAAAGGCGTGGGCTATGGATCAGGCGATATGCCGATGCCAATCGTTTCGGGTCAGGATGCCGAAATTCCTTCGGTAAAATCCATGATCGCAGGCGAGCAATACTCGACGATCTTTAAGGATACCCGCGAACTGGCCCGTGTCACCGTTGGCATGGTCGAAGCGCTGTTGAACGATGGTGAGCCAGAGATCAACGACACGACGACTTATGATAACGGCGTGAAGGTTGTTCCGTCTTATCTGCTAGAGCCGGTCGCCGTGACAGTTGAAAACTGGGAATCTGTATTGATTGACGGCGGTTACTACACTGCTGGCCAGATCGAATAAACTCCGGTCCCGTGACGGCGGGTGATGTCTATACCTGCCGTCAGTTTGGTTCCCGCCCCGTCCCCTATTTCTCGGCGGGAACCACCTATACTAGCTCAGACGAGAGCCAATCGAATGTCTACAATTCTAGAAATGCGCGCGATCACCAAGGAATTCCCCGGTGTAAAGGCGCTTGATCAGGTGAGCCTTTCGGTGGCCGAAGGTGAAATTCATGCCTTGGTCGGCGAAAACGGTGCCGGAAAATCGACCCTAATGAAGGTGCTTTCAGGTGTTTACCCACATGGCACCTACACGGGTGACATTGTTTATGACGGTCAAGTCAAAAGCTTTGGCAGTATCCGCGATAGCGAAGACGAGGGTATCATCATTATCCACCAAGAGCTGGCGCTGGTGCCGCTTTTGTCGGTGGCAGAAAACATCTTTCTGGGTAACGAGCGTGCCAACCGTGGCGTGATTGACTGGCGTGGCACCCGCAAAGGTGCCGCCGAAGTTTTAGCCCGCGTCGGCTTGGACGAACATCCAGATACGATTGTTGACAACCTTGGCCTAGGCAAACAGCAACTGGTTGAGATCGCAAAGGCACTATCGAAAAACGTCCGCCTTTTGATATTGGACGAACCAACATCGTCCCTGAATGAGACTGACAGCGAAAAGCTGTTGGACCTGTTGCTCGAGTTCAAATCTCGGGGCATTACCTCGATCTTGATCTCGCATAAACTGAACGAGATTTCCCGCGTCGCCGATACGATTACAGTGATCCGCGACGGTGCCGCTGTGTCGCGATTGGATTGCAGTGCGGGCATCAGCGAAGATGATATTATCCGCGATATGGTTGGTCGGTCGCTTGATGACCGCTATCCGCCGCGCATCCCACATGCCCGCGATGAGATCGCGATGGAGGTCAAGAATTGGTGCGTCACGCATCCGCTTCATGCCGAACGCGAAGTCGTCAAAGACGTGTCGTTTTATGTAAAGAAGGGTGAGGTTCTTGGTATCGCTGGTTTGATGGGCGCTGGCCGTACCGAATTGGCGATGTCGCTGTTTGGGCGCAGCTATGGTGCCCACATCCGTGGCGAGGTGTCGATCAACGGTGCACCCGTCCATCTGCCCAATGTGCGCAGCGCGATTAACGCGGGGCTGGCATACGCGACCGAAGATCGAAAAACCTATGGTTTGGTGCTTGATGATACGATCCGGCGCAATGTCCCCTTGGCCGACCTTGAAGGGGTTGCGAACGGGATCGTAGTGAACAACGCCAAAGAGGTGGCTGTCGGAAACCAATATCGTGACCGACTGAATATCAAGTCCAGCTCGATTGAGCAGGAAACGGTGAACCTTTCGGGGGGCAATCAACAAAAGGTCGTTTTGTCTAAATGGCTGTTTTCCGACCCTGATGTGCTGATCCTTGATGAACCTACACGGGGCATCGATGTTGGCGCGAAATTCGAAATTTACACGGTGATCCGCGAACTGGCCGCGTCAGGCAAAGCGATCATCGTTATCTCTTCTGAATTGCCCGAACTGCTGGGCATCACCGACCGACTTTATGTCATGAACGAAGGCCGCTTTGTTGGCGAAATGCCGACCGAAGACGCGTCTCAAGAAAAAATTATGGCCACCATCATTAAATCAGGGGACCAGGCATGACCCAGGCAACCACCAATACCACCGACGATCAGCCCAAGATGGAGGTCAAATCAAGTTGGTCATTCCTACGCAGTCACATGCGCGAATATGGGATTCTATTTGCGCTTGTCGCGATCATGATCTTCTTTCAGATCACGACTGACGGTATTTTGCTAAAGCCGGTCAACCTGACTAACCTGATCCTCCAAAATTCATACATCATCATCATGGCCGTGGGCATGTTGTTGGTCATTGTGGCGGGCCATATCGACCTGTCCGTCGGGTCCGTTATGGGGTTTGTCGGTGCGCTTGCCGCTGTGATGATCGTGAACTGGGATATCCCTTATCCGATTGCTGCCGTGCTTTGCCTGATTGCAGGTGGGATCATCGGTATGGCCCAAGGTTTCTGGATCGCCTATCTACGTATTCCATCGTTCATAGTGACTTTGGCGGGGATGCTGGTGTTTAAGGGGCTGACACTTTGGCTGCTCGCCGGTCAATCCGTCGGCCCGTTTCCCAAGCAGTTTCAGCTAATCGCGTCTGGCTTTATCCCTGACCTGTTCAATGGTGAAGATCTGAACCTGTTCTCTCTTTTCTTGGGGGTACTTGTTGCGCTTATCATCGTGGGCTTGGCCGTGCGCAGCCGCATGGAGGCCACAAAGACAGGCAGTGTCGAAGAACCATTTGTATTCTTTGCCGCCAAGAATGGTCTGATCTTTATCGCGCTTATCTACATGAGCTGGCTGATGGCTGACTTTCGCGGTTTGCCCAATGTGTTCATCGTTATGGCGCTGTTGATTGCGGTGTATTCCTTCATCACGTCTCGGACGACGATGGGGCGCCGGATTTATGCGATTGGCGGCAATGAAAAGGCGGCGATGCTGTCCGGCATTAACAGTAAAAAGCTGACCTTCTTTACCTTCGCAAACATGGGGGTGCTGGCGGCGCTGGCTGGTCTGGTTTTTGCAGCGCGTCTTAACACGGCGACGCCCAAGGCGGGTCTTGGTTTCGAACTAGATGTGATCGCGGCTGTATTTATTGGCGGTGCGTCGATGGCGGGTGGCGTTGGTACTGTCGTAGGTGCTGTGATCGGTGCCTTTATCATGGGGGTGATGAATAACGGCATGTCGATCCTAGGGATCGGTATTGACTGGCAACAAGTCATCAAGGGCCTCGTGCTTTTGGCTGCGGTTGTCTTTGACGTTCTCAACAAGAAGAAAGGCTAATCAGATGCTGATTTCACAATACCGTAAAGCTGATGGTCGTATTCAGGTTGTCGCCCGCGACGGGACAGAGGCGTTCGAAGTAAAATCGGATCAATCGCTGTATGAAATGGCGATTGATTGCGCGGCGAACGGTATCACATTGCATACACATATTTCCGACGTCGGTTTGGGTGCTGCTGTTGATCTTGAGGCGTTATATGCCGAAGGTCGTTTGCTCCCGCCTTTGACCCACCCGGACGCGGCACATCTGCATCTTACAGGCACGGGCTTGACCCATCTTGGGTCTGCGTCAACCCGCGCTTCAATGCATGCCAAAGCCGATGAAGAAACAGATTCCATGAAGATGTTTCGCATGGGTGTCGAAAGCGGCAAGCCTGATGCCGGGCAGGTCGGTGTGCAGCCTGAATGGTTTTACAAAGGCACGGGTGCAGCATTGGTCTCACCGGGTGCGCCATTAGTATCACCGTCATTCGCGTTGGATGGCGGGGAAGAGCCGGAACTGGCTGGGCTTTATATTATCGGCGCGGATGGGACGCCGTTCCGCTTGGGCTTTGCGCTTGCCAATGAATTTTCGGACCACGTGACCGAACGCCAAAACTATCTATACCTTGCGCATTCGAAATTGCGGCCCTGTTCCGTTGGCCCAGAGATGTTGGTCGGCGATTTGCCTAACAGCGTGGAAGGTACCAGCAAAATTACCCGCAGTGACGACGTAGTATTCGAAAAGCCATTCCTGTCTGGCGAAGCAAACATGTCGCATACCATTGCGAACCTCGAACACCACCATTTCAAGTACGACGTGTTTCGGCAGCCCGGTGATGTGCATGTGCATATGTTTGGCACAGCGACGCTGTCGTTTGCCGATGGCATCGTTCCCCAAGATGGCGATGTATTCGAGATAAGCGCGCCGGCCTTTGGACTACCGTTAAGAAATGCACTTTCCACCACCCCTGCGGTTAACGGCGCTGTCGCCGTCCGCAAACTATAGGAGCCGTCATGACCTTTATTCCCGCTGAATGGCCCCGCAAGCTGCGTTCTCAAGAATGGTATGGGGGCAATTCGCGCGATAATATTTACCACCGTGGTTGGCTGAAAAACCAAGGTTACCCGAATGACCTTTTCGACGGGCGGCCGGTTATTGGCATCTTGAACACGTGGTCTGAATTGACCCCTTGCAACGGTCACCTGCGTGAACTGGCCGAAAAGGTAAAAGCTGGGATTTGGGAGGCAGGCGGTTTCCCTGTCGAAGTTCCCGTATTTTCAGCATCAGAAAACACGTTCCGCCCCACCGCAATGATGTACCGTAACCTTGCTGCGATGGCGGTTGAAGAAGTCATGCGCGCACAGCCGATTGACGGTGCCGTGCTGCTGGTTGGATGTGACAAGACAACGCCTAGTCTGATGATGGGTGCCGCCAGCACTGACATTCCGTCTATCGCTGTGACGGGCGGCCCGATGTTAAACGGTTGGTTCCGGGGTGAACGCGTCGGATCGGGCACAGCGCTTTGGCAAATGTCCGAAGACATCAAAGCCGGAAAAATGTCCCAAGAAGATTTCCTTGAGGCAGAACAAGCCATGAGCCGTTCATCGGGTTCATGTAACACGATGGGTACCGCCTCCACGATGGCATCAATGGCCGAGGCGCTGGGCATGGCCCTGTCAGGGAACGCGGCAATTCCCGGCGTTGATAGTCGTCGCAAGGTGATGGCACAGATGACGGGTCGCCGGATTGTGCAGATGGTAAAAGATGACCTGAAACCATCGGATATTTTGACCAAAGAAGCCTTTGAAAACGCTATCCGTACCAATGGCGCAATCGGCGGTTCGACCAACGCAGTGATCCACCTTCTCGCGCTTGCTGGTCGGGTCGAAGTTGATCTGACGCTAGATGATTGGGATCGTTGCGGACGTGACGTGCCGACGATTGTGAACCTGATGCCATCGGGCAAATATCTGATGGAGGAATTCTTTTATGCAGGTGGTCTGCCTGTTGTTCTAAAACGTCTGGGCGAGGCAGGGTTGTTGCACAAAGACGCGCTGACTGTATCCGGTGATGCTATCTGGGACGAAGTCAAAGAAGCGACCAACTGGAATGAAGACGTTATTCTGCCCGTCGAAAAGGCGCTTGCTGCGTCTGGCGGTATTGCCGTGCTGAAAGGTAATCTTGCCCCCAATGGTGCAGTGCTAAAGCCGTCCGCCGCTAGCCCGCATTTGATGAAACACCGTGGTCGCGCTGTCGTGTTTGAGGACATTGACGACTATAAGGCCAAGATCAACGATGATGCGCTGGATATCGACGAAAACTGCGTGATGGTCCTAAAAAACTGCGGGCCAAAGGGTTATCCCGGTATGTCCGAGGTCGGCAACATGGGACTACCGCCCAAGGTGCTGAAGAAAGGGATTACCGATATGGTTCGTATTTCTGACGCGCGCATGTCTGGCACCGCCTATGGTACCGTTGTTTTGCACACAACGCCCGAGGCTGCAGCGGGTGGTCCGCTGGCCGTCGTTCAGAACGGAGACATGATTGAACTGGACGTCGCAGCGCGGCGGGTTCACCTTGATATCAGCGACGAAGAATTGGCAACACGACTGGCTGCGTGGCAAGCTCCCAAGAATAGTGTGGTCGGCGGCTACACACGGATGTATCTCGACCATGTCGAAGGTGCGGACACTGGTGCGGACTTTGACGTTCTAAAAGGACAACGTGGAAACGAGGTACCCCGTGACAGCCACTAAGATTGCTATTCTAGGCGTGGGTAAAATTGCCCGCGATCAACATATTCCAGCGATTGCTGGTAACGAAACGATGGAGCTTGCCGCGACCGTCAGCCGCTCTGGCGGTGTTGATGGCGTAGAAAACTTTGCCGATATCGACGCGTTGATTGCAGGGCGTTCGGATATCGCCGCGCTATCGCTGTGTATGCCGCCGCAGCCACGCTATGACATTGCAGTAAAGTCGCTGATGGCTGGCAAGCACACGATGCTTGAAAAACCACCCGGCGCGACGGTGTCCGAGGTTCTGAAGCTTAAAAAACTGGCCAAGGCAAAGGGTGTGACCCTATTTGCGACGTGGCATTCGCGTTACGCTGCTGGCGTCGCTGCCGCACGTGGTTGGCTGTCCGACCGTCAAATCACCTCGGTTCAAATCGACTGGAAAGAAGACGTGCGCCGCTGGCATCCCGGCCAAGACTGGATCTGGGAAGCAGGCGGTCTGGGTGTGTTTGATCCCGGCATCAATGCCGTGTCGATCATGACAGAAATCCTGCCTAACCCCGTGCACCTGACCGCATCGACGCTGTCGTTTCCGGAAAACCGTGCAACGCCAATTGCGGCTGATCTGACCTTTGCTGGACCCGCAGGGATGACTGTCAAAGCGGATTTCGATTGGCGTCAAGAAGGTCCGCAAACGTGGAACATCACCGTCGAAACCACCGAAGGCACGCTAAAGCTGACCGATGGCGGTGCGACGCTGGCGATAAACGGTGTGGCCCAGACCCTGCCAGAGGCAGGCGAGTACCCCGGCCTTTATCACCGCTTTGCAGAATTGATCGAAGCAGGTCTTTCAGACGTGGACATTAGCCCGCTTTTGCACGTGGCTGACGCCTTCATGCTGGGTGACCGAAAAACAGTCGCGCCTTTTCATGAATGAACCCAAGGACCAACCATGACCGATACAACTCTTACCGGACAACATCTGATCGCTGGCGTTTGGACCGATGGCGGTGTGCCGTTCCAGTCTGATCCCGCGAGCGGCGAAGCAATGACCGTTCTTTGTGGCGGGCAAAGCGAAGTAGATTCCGCCGTGCAAGCGGCCGAAGAAGCGTATCTGACATATGGTTGGACCAGCCGCGAAACACGCGCTGCATTTCTTGAAGCAATCGCCGAAGAAATCGACGCGCGTGGCGATCAGCTGACGGCCATTGGTCACGCGGAAACCGGTCTACCAGAGGCGCGTTTGCAGGGCGAACGGGGTCGGACGTGTGGGCAGCTTCGTCTATTTGCGGAGCATATCCGTAAGGGTGAGTATCTTGATCGACGTCATGATGTTGCTCTGCCGGATCGTGCACCACTTCCGCGTCCTGATTTGCGCATGATCCAACGACCAATCGGCCCCGTCGGCGTGTTTGGTGCGTCAAACTTCCCACTCGCGTTTTCAACAGCAGGTGGCGACACAGCATCTGCGCTGGCTGCAGGCTGCCCGGTTGTGTTCAAGGGCCACCCCGGGCACCCCGGTACTGGCGAATTGGTTGCTCGCGCGATTGACGCGGCAATAAAACGGACTGGCATGCCCGCTGGCACATTTGGTTTTGTGCAATCCAACACGAACGAAGCGGGCGAGGCATTAGTTCGCCACCCGCTAATCCGCGCGGTTGGCTTTACTGGATCATATGGCGGCGGCAAAGCGCTGTTCGATATCGCAATGTCACGCCCCGAACCGATCCCGTTCTTTGGAGAGCTTGGTGCGATCAACCCAGTATTCGTGATGGATAACGCCTTGGCCACACGTGGCGATGAAATTGCCAAGGGCTGGGCTGCATCGCTGACAATGGGGGTCGGACAATTTTGCACGAACCCCGGCGTTGTGATTTTGACCTCCGGCGATGCCGCAGAAGAATTCGCATCGACGGCCGCCGCCGCCTTGGGTGATGTCGCACCTCAAGTCATGCTGACAGACGGAACCGCTACCGCCTATGGCCGTGGGGTTCAGGCGTTGGCAGATGCTGGTGTCGCGACCGCGCTGAACACCCCTGCTGACGCCCCCGCCCGCTGCGCTGTCCCTGCCGCGTTCCGCGTGTCCGGTGCTGATTGGCTTGCGCATCCTGAGCTTGCGCATGAAGTATTTGGACCGGCAGGCATTCTAATTTTCGCGAAAGACGCCGCCGAACGGCAAAAAATAGCAACTCAGCTCGCTGGTCAGCTTACTGTCACGCTGCAAATGGACGACGCCGACACCGATGCGGCACGCTCACTCATGCCGATCTTTGAACGCAAAGCAGGGCGTATTCTGGTGAACGGTTTCCCAACCGGGGTCGAGGTGGCCGATGCTATGGTTCACGGCGGTCCGTTCCCCGCGTCCACGAATTTCGGGGCAACCAGTGTTGGAACCATGGCGATCCGGCGGTTCGTACGACCAGTCTGTTTCCAGGGAATACCAGAAGCACTGCTACCCGCTGATTTACAGGGCTAAAACAGTCTGATTCTGGCGGTAATAGCCAGAATCATGCAATTTTCAGCGCTACGATAGATACAGAACTATCGTGGCGCTTTTTTGTACGCGACAATGATCATCAATGTGCCGGGGAAAACGACTTGGTGCCCAGGAGAGGACTCGAACCTCCACGTCCATACAGACACCAGCACCTGAAGCTGGCGCGTCTACCAATTCCGCCACCTGGGCAGGTGTCGTAGGGGGCGATTTAAGGTGGCCACGCATTACTGTCAACGCGATTCGACAGGAAAAATGCGATAGTTAAAGGAACTGTCTAAGAAACCTTTCAAATGCGGCTTGTCTGGCAATAGGTGGCCGGGTAAACCGTGGCAAACGAGCAAAGAGGCCTTGCCATGTCTAAGCTAGTCACCATTTTCGGCGGATCCGGTTTTGTGGGGCGCTATATCGCCCGTCGCATGGCCCTTGAAGGTTGGCGCGTTCGCGTCGCTGTCCGTTCTGTAAACGAAGCAATGTTCGTACGTCCCTACGGCGTTGTCGGGCAGGTTGAACCAATTTTCTGTAACATTCGTGATGATGCCAGCGTTGCTGCAGTCACCGAAGGTGCGGATGCCGTTGTTAACTGTGTCGGTCTTTTGGACGAGGCAGGTAAGAACACGTTTGACGCTGTTCATGCCGAAGGCGCTGAGCGTATTGCGCGCATCGCATCTGAGCTGAACGTTGCGCGTATGGTTCATATCTCGGCTATTGGAGCAGACGAGAATTCGCCAAGCGAATACGGCCGCACCAAAGCCGAAGGCGAGGAATGTGTTCTTAGGCGCTTCCCTAGCGCGGTAATTCTGCGCCCTTCAATCGTGTTCGGTCCGGAAGATACATTCTTTAACCGTTTCGCAAGCATGTCCCGTTTTGGTCCTGTGCTGCCAATCGTGGGCGCGAATGCGCGGTTCCAGCCGGTTTATGTCGACGACGTAGCCGCTGCTGCGACTAAGGCGGTATTGGGCGAGGCTGAAGCAGGTGTCTACGAATTGGGTGGACCAGACATTCACAGCTTCCGTGGCTTGATGCAAAAGATGTTGGGCGTTGTGCGTCGCCGTCGTTTGATCTTGAACATTCCGTTTTGGATTGCACGGATCATGGCGTGGGGCTTTGGCGTTGGTCGTGCCTTGTCGTTTGGTTTGGTCAAAGGGCCGATCACAAAGGATCAGGTTGCTAGCCTGACAGTGGATAATGTTGTTGCTGATGGGGCTAAAGGTCTGGAAGCATTCGGCATTCAGCCCACATCTCTTGATGCTGTTCTTCCTGACTACCTGTGGCGCTTCCGCCCATCTGGTCAGTACGATGCCATCAAAGAATCTGCGAAAAACCTGAAAGCCTAAGTGTAGGCGATCCACAAAAGTATCACGCCCAGAACGAGTCGATAGATTACGTAGGGCGTGTAACTAACCGCGCGTAGTAGTCGCATCATAAGCGTTAGGGCAATCAAAGCCGCGATGAATGACATCACGGCAACGATGCCAATGTCACGTAAGGCGCTGGCGTCTGTTGTGCCTATCAAATCAAGACTTAGTAAGCTGGCCGAGGCGATGATCGTCGGAATTGACATGAGCATGGACAGTCGTGCGGCATCGGTGCGTGTATAACCCAGCATGCGGCCGGCCGTGATCGTGATGCCTGACCGCGAGGTGCCGGGGATGAGCGCCACAGCTTGCCATAGCCCCATCTTGATGGCGTCTTTCAGCGTCCAAACTTCGGCGGTTTTGACAGTTGGGCCCTTTTGGTCCGCCCAATAAAGAACGAGCCCAAAGATTGTCATGGTCCAGCCGATCACGGCGATTCCGCGCATGTGGTCGGATAGTCCCGTTACCTTCAGGAACAGACCGAACAGGATCACAGGAATCGTTGCGATGATAAGGCCAAGCGCCAATCGGGCGCCGGGGGTGTCCGCTTTGCCTTGGATTAGGCGGCGTGTGCCGCCAAGCGCCAAGCGAACATCGGACCAGAAGTATAGAATGACAGCTGCTAACGTGCCGACATGTGCTGCGACGTCGATGATTTGACCTTGGTCGTCCAACCCCGAAAGCGACGGCAGCAGGATCAAATGCCCGGACGAAGAAATGGGCAAAAATTCTGTGATGCCCTGAATAAGAGCAACAAGAAGGAGGTTAAATGTGGTCATCAGAGGCTGCCTGCGATTCGCTTTTCTTCAACCTAACCTGATGTGAATTGGGGGGAAGTGAATATGTATGTCCGAATCGGACCTAATAATCGCACTTTGAGCGTAATGCAGAGCTTGATGGGGTGAAATTTTTCAATATAGGTCAGCAATACTGACTTTTCATTTCTGAAGTTCCGATTTAAAAGGCAGTTCGCTCTGTAATACGGGAGGACGGCGTATGGCTGGCCAGAAGATGCTAAAATTTACTGCGGTAGAACGCGAGATGCCGGAAAAGCGTCCGCCGAATCTGCGCAAACAGGATTTTGGTGAAATCTATGCCGAGTTTGCGACTGCAAAAGCAGCCGAGCAAGCCAGCCGTTGTTCGCAATGTGGTGTGCCATATTGTCAGTCGCACTGCCCGCTGCACAACAATATCCCGGACTGGCTACGCCTAACTGCCGAAGGTCGTCTGGAAGAAGCCTATGAGATTTCTCAGGCTACAAACACATTCCCAGAAATCTGTGGCCGCATTTGCCCGCAGGACCGTCTGTGCGAAGGTAACTGTGTGATCGAACAGTCCGGCCACGGTACAGTGACGATTGGTTCAGTCGAAAAATATATCACCGACACAGCGTTCGAAGAGGGTTGGGTGAAACCAATCCGTCCAACCGCTGAGCGTTCAGAAAGCGTTGGTATTATCGGTGCTGGCCCGGGTGGCTTGGCTGCGGCAGACATGCTGCGTCGTCAGGGTGTTCAGGTCACTGTTTATGATCGCTATGATCGTGGTGGTGGTCTTCTTACCTACGGTATTCCCGGCTTTAAGCTAGAAAAAGACGTGGTCATGAAGCGCATGGCCCAGCTGGAAGACGGCGGCGTGCAGTTTGTTTTGAACTGCAATGTCGGCGAAGACCTTTCCTTTGACGCGATCCGTGGCAAGCACGATGCGGTTCTAATTGCGACAGGTGTATATAAAACACGTGATCTGCCGGATTCCGATGCCGAAGGTATCGTGAACGCGATCGACTTTTTGACAGTGAGCAACCGCCAAAGCTTTGGCGACGTTGTGCCTGAATTCGACAGCGGAGAGCTAAACGCAGCCGGTAAGCGCGTCGTTGTGATTGGCGGCGGTGACACGGCTATGGACTGTGTCCGCACATCTATTCGTCAGGGCGCTGAAAGCGTAAAATGTCTGTATCGTCGTGACCGTGCCAACATGCCCGGTTCCCAGCGCGAGGTACAGAACGCCGAAGAAGAAGGCGTAGAGTTTGTTTGGCTGGCTTCCCCAGATGGGTTCGAAGGTGAACCTGTTTCCGGCGTAAAAGTGCAAAAGATGCGTCTTGGCGCACCCGATGCAACTGGCCGTCAAGCACCCGAAGTTATCGAAGGTGCCGACTATGTTGAACCTGCTGACCTTGTAATCAAGGCGCTTGGTTTCTCGCCCGAAGATCTGCCCAAGCTTTGGGGTGTTGATGGTCTTGAGGTTACCCGTTGGGGCACCGTCAAAGCCGAGTTCGGCACAGGCGCGACCAGCCTTGAAGGCGTTTATGCCGCAGGTGACATCGTGCGCGGTGCTTCGCTTGTTGTGTGGGCGATCCGTGATGGACGTGACACAGCCACCGCGATCTTGGATTATCTCAACGAGGCTGCCGCCGTCGCAGCCGAATAAATTTCGCCACATCACCATACTGACCTGAAAGGTTAAGACATGATGAAGCCTCTATTGACTGTCGCCGCTCTTTTGTTGGCTTCACCTGTCGCAGCACAGCATAGCTTTGCCGCGCCAGAAGGATGCGAAGCTAAGCTGACCGTTCAGCAAAAGGGCTGCGTGATGGTCAATGTTTGGACATGCGAAGCGGACGAAAAAGGCGACCAGTGGATCGCCCTGATCGGCCAGACTGGCGTGTTCAGCATTCAGCGTGTTGATGACGAGTTCCAGTGGATGGAAACATATTCTGTCATGGGCAACGAAGCGTTGATGGAGCCAGTCGAGGATCCATCTTCTTTGACCGAACTTTTTGCCAATCAAGTCGACACATGGGATTTCACTATTGAAACCGAAGAAGGCCCAGAGCGTAACGTCGGTTTTGACATGTTGACTGGCCAAACCATCGAGATCGACGGCGAAACCCTGTACGAGACCGAATTTCAGGGCCAGACATTGGATGAAGACGGCAACGTTTTGGACACAAGCAGTGGCCGCCAATACGTGAGCAAAGATCACCGCCTGTTTTTCTTCGGCCAGTCTTGGTCCGACGAAGCACCTGATCAGATCACCGACATGTCGCCAGTCGAATTCATCTATCCGGGCGAGCCGGGGTTTTTTGCGGCCGAGCCTGTCTTCGAATGCAACCAGATTGAGACGAGCTATCAGCCATGAGGATTGCAATTGCTCTTTTGATTGCTGCCAGCCCTGTCGCTGCGCAGGATAGCCGGCCGACATTCAGTCTACCTGCCGGCTGTACCGCGTATCTGACGGTGCAAAGTGCAAGCTGTCAGGTCGATCATCACTTCACCTGCGAAGGTGACACACCCGGGCACCAGCGCCGCGTGTCGCTAGATGAACAAGGCATGACATATGCTGGCGAAATCGACGGTGAAACGCAATGGATCGCTAGTTTTCACGCGCTGACTGGCCATAGCGAACGTTTGATGCCGAACCCCGCAGAGCCAGCGTCGTTGTCCGATTTGATTGCTACAGGTGTGGATGACTATGATTTCAGCACAATGTCTGACCAGTTCGGCGAAACGCATTTCGTCGGTCAGGACACCTTGACCGGTCGCGAAATAACAATTGATGGCGTCACGCTGCTTGAAACAACCTATGACCTGACCGCCAGCGATGCTGAAGGCACGGTGATTTGGTCCGGCAAGGGCAAGGAATTCATCAGCCCTGAATGGCGCATGTTCCTGTCCGGCACAGGCGTAACCACAACACCCGAAGGGCAATTCGAACACGACGACCGCCCTGTCGAATTCATCTTTCCCGGGGAACCGGGTTTTCTAAGCACACGGCCAAAACACGGCTGTGGGGTTGCGATCTCATCCGCACCACTTTCTGAGGAGAACACCTATGACCACTTATGATCAAGCTTGGGTCGCGGCTGAGGAAGCTAAGCGCAAATGGATGACCGAAAACGGTCTGTACGCTGACGAAGACGAGCATTCGTCTTGTGGTGTTGGCCTTGTGGTCTCCATCGACGGTACACCTTCGCGTGGTGTTGTCGAAAACGGGATCGACGCGCTAAAGGCGATTTGGCACCGTGGTGCTGTTGATGCTGACGGCAAAACAGGTGACGGCGCGGGTATCCACGTGCAAATCCCTGTCCCATTCTTCCAAGATCAAATCCGCCGTACTGGTCACGAGCCAGAAGACGGTGAAATGATTGCTGTTGGTCAGGTGTTTCTGCCACGTACCGATTTCGGCGCCCAAGAGCGCTGCCGTACAATCGTTGAATCCGAGGTTCTACGCCTTGGTCACTATATCTACGGCTGGCGCCACGTTCCGGTGAACACCGAATGTCTGGGCGACAAGGCGAACGCCACACGCCCAGAGATCGAACAGATTCTGATCCGCTGTGAAAAAGACATCGACGAAGAACAGTTCGAACGTGAACTGTACATCATCCGTCGCCGTATCGAAAAAGCCGCGGCTGCGGCGCAGATCAACGGTGTCTACATCTGTTCGCTGTCTTGTCGGTCGATCATCTATAAAGGCATGATGCTGGCTGAGCAGGTAGCAGAGTTCTACCCGGACCTGCTGGATGAACGTTTTGAATCGGCATTCGCGATCTACCACCAGCGTTACTCCACAAACACTTTCCCGCAGTGGTCACTGGCTCAGCCATTCCGCATGTTGGCACACAACGGCGAAATCAACACGCTGAAGGGTAACGTCAACTGGATGAAGTCCCACGAAATCCGGATGGCATCGAGCGCCTTTGGTGACAAAGCTGAAGACATTAAGCCGATCATTCCGTCGGGTGCGTCAGATTCGTCTGCGTTAGACTCTGTTTTCGAGGTATTGGTACGTGCGGGACGCAACGCGCCGATGGCCAAAACGATGCTGGTTCCCGAAGCATGGGCGCAGCAAGCATCTGACATGCCACAGGCGTGGCAGGACATGTATAGCTATTGCAACGCCGTGATGGAGCCATGGGATGGCCCAGCCGCGCTAGCGATGACCGACGGTCGTTGGGTCTGTGGTGGCCTTGACCGGAACGGTCTGCGTCCACTGCGTTACGTCGTAACTGGTGACGGTCTGTTGATCGCAGGTTCCGAGGTTGGCATGGTGCCAATCGACGAAGCCACTGTTGTCGAAAAAGGCGCGCTTGGTCCCGGCCAAATGATTGCCGTCGACATGCAAGAAGGCAAACTGTTCCACGACACCGAAATGAAAAACGTGCTTGCCGGTGCGCAGCCGTTTGGTGAGTGGATCGAAAAAGTTGTCGATCTGACTGATCTGATGGGCGATGTAGCCGAGGAATCCATGTTCGAGGGTGCAGATCTGCGTCAGCGTCAGGTTGCCGCCGGTTATTCCATTGAAGACCTAGAGCAAGTTCTGGCACCAATGGCCGAAGACGGCAAAGAAATGATCGCGTCGATGGGCGACGATACCCCGTCTGCGGTTCTTTCAAGCGTCTACCGCCCACTGTCGCACTTCTTCCGTCAGAACTTTAGCCAGGTGACCAACCCGCCAATCGACAGCCTGCGTGAAACACGCGTCATGTCGTTGAAAACACGTTTCGGTAACCTGAAAAACGTGCTGGACGAAAACTCGTCCCAAGCCGAAATTCTTGTGCTGGAAAGCCCATTTGTTTCTAACGGTGAATTTGGTGAAATGGTGCGCCATTTCGGCGATAATGTCGCCTTTATCGATTGTACGTTTGAAACTGGGCGCGGTGCGCTTTCTGCAGGTCTTCAGCGTATTCGCGAAGAGGCCGAGGATGCTGTGCGTTCAGGTGCTGGCCACCTTGTCCTGACTGACCAACATCAGTCGGTGGACCGCGTTCCAATGCCGATGATCCTTGCGACATCTGCTGTACACTCTGGTCTGACATCAAAAGGTCTGCGTACATTCTGTTCAATCAACGTACGTTCTGCGGAATGTATCGATCCGCACTATTTCGCGGTGTTGATCGGCTGTGGCGCGACGACAGTGAACGCCTATCTGGCGCAGGACTCGATTGCGAACCGTGTTGAACGCGGATTGCTCGAAAGCAATCTAACCGAAGCAGTCAGCCGTTACCGCAAGGCGGTTGATGCCGGGCTTTTGAAGATCATGGCTAAGATGGGGATTTCGGTTCTTTCGTCTTATCGCGGTGGTCTGAACTTCGAAGCTGTCGGTCTGTCACGTGCGATGGTTGCGGAATTCTTCCCGGGTATGCAAAGCCGTATCTCTGGTATCGGGACAAGCGGTATCCAAACCAAGCTGGAAGAAGTCCACGCGCGCGGGTGGAAAAACCCAACTGATATCCTGCCAATCGGTGGCTTCTACAAAGCCCGCCGTTCAGGTGAAAAGCACGCGTGGGAAGCGCAGACAATGCACATGCTGCAGGCTGCCTGTAACAACGCATCCTATCCGATGTGGCAGCAATACAGCAAATCAATGCAGGCTAACCCGCCGATCCACCTGCGTGACCTGCTAGCGATTAAGCCTATGGGCAAGCCGGTTCCGATCGAAGAAGTTGAAAGCATCACTGCGATCCGTAAACGCTTTGTCACGCCAGGCATGTCTTTGGGGGCGCTAAGCCCAGAGGCCCACCGTACGCTGTCGATTGCGATGAACCGTATCGGCGCAAAGTCGGATTCTGGTGAAGGCGGCGAGAGCCCAGAGGATTTCACACCAGAACCAAACGGTGACAACGCTTCTGCAAAGATCAAACAGGTCGCGTCTGGTCGTTTCGGCGTCACAGCCGAATACCTGCTGGCTTGTGAAGAACTTGAGATCAAAGTTGCGCAGGGTGCGAAACCCGGCGAAGGCGGTCAGCTGCCCGGCATGAAGGTCACTGACCTGATCGCCAAGCTGCGCCATTCGACAAAAGGCGTGACGCTGATTTCACCGCCGCCGCACCACGATATCTATTCAATCGAGGATCTGGCCCAGCTGATCTATGACCTCAAGCAGATCAACCCGATCTGTAAGGTCACAGTGAAACTGGTTGCTGCGTCTGGTGTTGGTACGATCGCTGCTGGTGTTGCTAAGGCGAAGGCCGACGTGATCCTGATTTCAGGTCACAACGGCGGTACAGGCGCATCACCGGGTACATCGATCAAATACGCTGGTCTACCGTGGGAAATGGGTCTGACCGAAGCACACCAAGTGCTTGCCATGAACAACCTGCGTGAACGTATCACATTGCGGACAGATGGTGGCCTACGCACTGGGCGTGACATCGTCATGGCTGCGATGCTTGGTGCCGAGGAATACGGCATCGGTACTGCTGCGCTGATCGCGATGGGCTGCATCATGGTGCGCCAGTGCCAGTCAAACACTTGCCCTGTCGGCGTATGTACACAAGACCAAGCACTGCGCGACAAGTTCACGGGTAACGCGGACAAGGTCGTGAACCTGATCACCTTCTACGCAACCGAAGTACGCGAAATCCTCGCTAGCATCGGTGCGCGTTCGTTGGATGATGTTATCGGCCGTGCCGATCTGTTGACGCAGGTTAGTCGTGGTTCTGCGCATCTTGATGACCTTGACCTGAACCCATTGCTGATCACAGTCGATGGCGCGGAAAAGATCACTTATGACCGCAACAAGCCACGTAACGCTGTCGATGACACGTTGGATGCGCAAATCGTTCAGGACGCTGCGCGCTTCTTGAACGAGGGCGAAAAAATGCAGTTGGATTATGCAGTGCAAAACACATTGCGGACCATCGGCACACGCACGTCTAGCCACATCGTTCAGAACTTTGGCATGCGCAATGAACTGCAACCCGATCACCTAACGGTCAAACTGCGTGGCTCTGCTGGGCAGTCGCTGGGTGCATTTGCAGCGCCGGGCCTCAAGCTCGAGGTTTCTGGCGACGCGAACGACTATGTCGGCAAGGGTCTGTCGGGTGGTACAATCGTTGTGCGTCCGCCAATGGTCAGCCCGCTGGTTGCTGCCGATAACACGATCATCGGGAACACTGTTCTGTACGGTGCGACTGACGGTTATCTGTTTGCGGCTGGTCGCGCTGGCGAACGTTTCGCGGTGCGGAACTCTGGCGCGACAGTCGTGATCGAAGGCTGCGGAACCAACGGTTGTGAATACATGACTGGCGGTGTTGCAGTAATCCTCGGGTCAATTGGTGCGAATTTTGGTGCAGGTATGACGGGCGGTATGGCCTATCTATACGATCCAAAGGGCGAGGCCGCAGACCTGATCAACATGGAAACATTGGTGACGAACCCTGTGACCGTGGATCACTGGCTCGATCAACTAAAAGGCCTGATCGAACGCCACGCGAAAGAAACAGGTAGCCGCAAAGCTGCTGACATCTTGCAACACTGGGAACTGGAGAAAGGCAACTTTGTCCAAATCTGCCCGAAAGAAATGCTGGTGCATCTGAAGCATCCGCTAAGCATCGAAGACGCAGCCATCCCAGCTGAGTAGAGACATAAAGCCCCGCAAATAGCGGGGCTTTTCTTTTGAAATGAAGGCTCTTGGTGGTGCTTGTCTTAGGTGGGCAGCTGTATCTGTCGGCATTAAGTTTGGGTTTCAACTGTTCATAGGATCCTGTTTTCAAGCCCAAATTTTTACAGGGCGCGGTTTACCGCTTTGGGGAAATTTTGAAATCGTTTACCTCTCCACTCTAGGCGCGGCACGCGTCAGGTCTGTCCCTAGTTGCGGCTTCGGCTGCAGGAACTAACAAGGATAGACCAATGAAAATAGCGGCAACAATTATCGCATCCGCAGCCATCGCAGGTATCGCCGGGGCATCGGCCCAAGCACAAGAAACAACATTCGATAATCAGGATGCAGCTGCCAACGCAGTTGAAAACCTTGAAGAGCAGATCCGTGAGGATCGTGATCGCGATCTAGACCGTTTTGGCAATTCTGGCCGTCGTTTGGGTTCATATGGTTCGCTGTCCGCACGCGCGACCGCGACAAGCAATGATGGCGACGACGAAAGCGATTTGGGCGTAGGTCTACGTTTTGGTAACTACGACGGCGTTAACGGCTTTGACGTCACACTGAGCTATAACTACGGCAAATCTGACGGCGAAGTGACCCAGAACAACTTGCTTGGTGGGCTCGACTATCGTCGTGACCTTAACGCCAACCTTTTCGCGTTCGGTAAACTTGATGTCGCGTCTGATCGTCTTGCTGACGAAGACGGTGACTATGAGCTGGACACATTCCTTGGCACGGGGATCGGTTATCGGATCTTCAATGACGCAGAGCGTCAGTGGTCAGTCCAAGCTGGTCCTGGCTACCGAGTCGCCAAAGTTGTCGGTGGCGAAGATGTTCGCGAAGTTGCTGCTAGCGTGTCTTCCAACTACTTTCAGAGCCTGAACGACTTTAGCTACCTTACAAACGATACTGATGTCATCTCGTCTGAAACCGGTACGCTGGTCAACAACGAATTGGCGCTGAGCGTATCTATGACGCAATCGCTAGCTTTGCGCACAAGCCTGACAACGCAGTTCAACGACGCAACGGATGCCGATTTTGGCGATGCGCGTAACACCTTGGGTGCGTCAGTCGTTTATAATTTCCGCTAATCACAACAGAGTCTACACAGTCTTAGTAGATGCTTATAAAGGGACGGTGAAAGCCGTCCCTTTATTCTTGTAAGACTTAGAAATATTACCCGACAAGGCAGTAGTGTTACCGTTGTTTTCAATCCGCAGCATTTCATAGAACTGACATCACCCCTACGCGTAAGGGTTGACCACATCGTTGCCTGCGTGGCTTATGGTGCCGATGGCAGAGCGTAAAACACCCAAAAAGAAACCCGCGCCCAAAAAGCGAAACACGCGGAAAAAACAGCCCGGCTTGGTCGAGCGGGGCTGGCAAATGGTGCGCCGGGTGATTTGGGGTTTTGGTTTTGCAGTGCTTGGATTCGTTTTGTTAGCGACCTTGATTTACGCGGTCGTCCCGCCGCCAACGACCCCATATATGTTCTCGGAACGCAGCCGTTTGGGTTCAATCAAATATGACTGGACCCCGATCGAGGATATCGCACCAGTGATGGCACGCTCTGCCGTGGCAGCAGAGGATGCCAATTTCTGTTTGCATTGGGGGTTGGACGTCAACGCCATCCGTTCCGCGATTGATCGTGGGCGTGGTGGGGCATCGACGATTTCGCAACAGGTCATCAAAAACGTCTATCTTTGGCACGGGCGCAGCTGGCTGCGCAAAGCGATGGAGGCATTATGGACCCCATTGTCAGAGGCCGTTTGGACCAAACGCCGTATTCTTGAACTGTACCTAAACGTCGCTGAATTCGATGAGGGTGTGTTTGGTGTAAAGGCTGCTGCGCGCCATTACTTTGGCGTGGATGCTGCGAATCTGTCTGCGACACAGGCCGCAAGGCTTGCCGCGATTCTACCCGCACCGAAAACCCGTTCGGCATCAAACCCCAGCCCATACACCCGCGATCGGACCTCTGCCATCATCAGCGGAGCCCAAACAATCAAGGCGGATGGCCGCGCGGATTGTTTCGAAAGCTGATCCAACCATTGATCCGGACGCGCCCTTGCTGCATTGAAGAGTAAAACCGATTTGTGAGTCCGTCATGAACACCCTGTATCATTACCCGTTGTCCCCGTATTCGCGCAAAGTGCGGTTGTGCCTTGCCGAAAAGAAGATCGAAGTCGGTCTTGTCGAAGAACGCTATTGGGAACAAGACGCTGAATTTCTTCGCCGTAATCCAGCCGGAAAAATTCCTGTTCTTAAGATGAACGGTCGCATGATGGCGGACAGCAATGCGATCTTTGAGTACCTCGAAGAATTGCACCCAACGCCCGCTCTTTTGCCGCGCGAGTTGGATGCCCGTTACGAGGCGCGACGCCTTGTTGGGTGGTTCGACGATAAATTCTATCACGAGGTCACAACAAAGCTGATTGGCGAACGTGTATATCGCAAGGTGATGGGAACGGGTTACCCGGACAGCACGAACGTCAAAGCAGGGGCGCGTGCGATCAAGTACCATCTTGATTACATGGCCTATTTGCTGGAAGACCGCCGTTGGCTTGCTGGCAACGAAATGACGATCGCAGATTTCGCGGCAGCGGCGCATTTGTCCTGCCTAGATTACACCAGCGACGTTGACTGGAACCGCCACGAGGTCGTGAAGGACTGGTACGCCAAGATTAAATCGCGTCCGGCGTTCCGGTCGCTTTTGGCGGATGAGGTGCCTGGTTTCCAACCGGCTGCGCACTATGCTGATCTGGATTTCTAAAGGTAGCGGAACACGTTCTGCTGTAAGCCAGTGAAGGACCGGTTGGTCACATACGCCCAAGAGGCGGGGTTCGCTAAGGTAGGCATCTGCCGCCCGGATTCAGTTCCTGAGATTGCCGACCGATTAGCGACATTTGTTGATGCAGGGATGCATGGACAAATGGAATGGATGGCGGAACGGATGCATTGGCGGGGCAACCCCGCCGCGCTTTGGCCAGAGGCAAAGTCAGTTATAATGCTGGCTGAACCTTACACGCCGGAACATGACCCGCTCGAGGTATTAGATCATCCTGACCGTGCCGCGATTAGCGTCTATGCCCAAGGGCGCGATTACCATGATGTTGTGAAAAAACGGCTAAAGCGCGTGGGGCGTTGGCTGATCGAACAAGTGCCAGAGGCCCAGATCAAGGTTTTCGTGGATACGGCCCCGGTTATGGAAAAACCACTGGCGCAGGCTGCTGGGCTGGGCTGGCAGGGAAAGCACACCAATGTTTTGGGGCGCGATCTCGGATCTTGGTTCTTTATCGGCGCGATTTTTACGACGGTTGAATTTGAGCCGGATACGCCAGAGTTCAGCCACTGCGGTAGCTGCACGGCGTGCCTTGATGTCTGTCCAACGTCGGCCTTTCCAGCCCCGTATCAGTTAGATGCGCGGCGCTGTATTTCCTATCTGACGATCGAACACAAAGGTCCGGTTGACCTCGAATTACGTGCCTTGATGGGGAACCGGATTTACGGTTGTGATGACTGTTTGGGCGTTTGCCCGTGGAACAAATTCGCAAACACGGGCCGTGACGCGAAATATGCCGCGCGCGAAGATCTGATCGCACCGCCGTTATCCGAGCTTGCTACGCTTGACGATGCTGCTTTTCGGGCGCGGTTTTCGGGGTCGCCTATCAAACGCATTGGGCGTGACCGTTTTGTGCGCAACGTTGCGTATGCCATAGGCAATTCGGGCGACCGGACCCTTGCTGGTGCGGTCGCCCGATTGATTGATGATTCTGACCCTACCGTCGCAGAGGCTGCAACGTGGGCGTTGGACCAGTTAGGCGGCGGCGCGGCGGGCGGCAGCGAATGAAACTAACCGGCGCTTTTTCTCGTCCCAAAGATCAAGGCTCGCGCACTTGACGCTTTGCAGCATTGTTAGGCGGCTAACTTCGATCAATTCTTGATGGTCGCGTAGAACCTCTGTCAGGCGATAAAACGGGATACGGCTGTACAGGTGGTGTACGTGGTGGATCCCGATGTTCGCTGTGAACCAACGCAAGATAGGTGGCAAATCATAGTGAGAGCTGCCGTGCAGCGCGGCCTCGTGTAGTTGCCAATCTGGTGCCTGTTCCCAGTGCGTGGTTTCAAACTGGTGCTGGACGTAGAACAGCCACACACCAACCGACGCGGCGATAAGAGTCGTTGGAAGGAATACGAGGAACAATGCCTGCAAACCGCCGAAATATACGATCGTACCAAGGATCGCCGCGATTGCTGCGTTTGTCCCCATGGCGCTGATCCAATATTTTTTGCCTTGGTCCATCAAACCCAGCGGAAGGCGGTTTTGAAGGATGAACAGGTATGTTGGGCCAAGGCCAAACATCACGAGCGGATGCCGGTAAGCGCGGTACATGAAACGACCAAACGGCGTGCGCTGATGGTATTCTTCAACAGTCAGGGTCATCACGTCACCAATGCCGCGGTGGTCAAGGTCACCCGCATGGCTGTGGTGGATTGAGTGTGTGCGACGCCAAACGTCATAGGGGGTCAGTGTGACCACGCCTAATACGCGGCCGACCCAGTCGCTGACTGTCCGGTTGCCGTAGAATGAACCGTGTCCGCAATCATGCTGAATGCAAAACAGTCGAAGAAGGAAACCGCCGTTGAGAGCGGAAATTAAGAACGCCCCCAAATAGCTGTATTGTGCGACCCAGCAGGCAAGAATCCATAGGCCAACAAACGGAACAAAGCTAATCGCCAGTTCAAAACTGCTTCGAAGGCTGTTCGGTTCACGGTAACTTGCGAGAATTCTTACCCAATCACGTGGGCTAGTGGATGTCGGAGTGGTATTATCTTTGGGCATGCAGTGCTTCTTATTGTGAGTGCGTAACGGATACCTTAACGCAGATCGGTATCAAGGAATAAAGGCTTCAATGTGGTTGCTATGCGGCCTAGGGTGCCCAAAAGGAGACAATCATGCAGCCGCTGCGCGGAATTCTTCTCAAGGTGATGTCGGTCTGCATGTTCATGGCGATGTCGAGCTTGATCAAAGCTGCCTCGGACGATGTGCCGCCAGGCGAGGCTGTGTTTTTTCGGTCCTTCTTTGCGCTTCCAATAATATTGGGCTGGCTCGCGATTCGAGGAGAGCTGCGGCATGGCTGGAAAACCAAGAATCCGATGGGTCACTTTTGGCGCGGATTGGTAGGAACGTCTGCGATGGGCCTTGGTTTTACGGGCTTAGGGTTGCTGCCATTACCAGAGGTTACGGCCATCGGTTATGCCGCACCTCTATTGGTGGTCATCTTTGCAGCGATGTTTTTGAACGAACAGGTTGGCGTGTTTCGTCTTTCGGCGGTGGCGCTTGGTATGGTTGGGGTTCTTATCGTGCTTTCACCCCGACTTTCAGTTGGGGCGTCGTTGGGCGCATCTGAAACATTGGGCGCGGTTGTCGTTCTGATGGGGGCAGTTATGGCCGCCTTGGCACAGGTTTTTGTACGTAAGCTGGTCAGCACCGAAGGCACCGCTGCCATTGTGTTTTGGTTCACTGTCACATCGTCTGTTATGGCATTGTTTACAATCCCATGGGGCTGGACGGTTCCGCCAGTTTCAATGGCTTTGATGTTGATACTGGCAGGCCTGTTTGGGGGCATCGGGCAGATATTCTTGACCTCAAGCTACCGATTTGCCGACGCGTCATTGGTCGCACCGTTTGATTATAGCTCTATGATTCTTGCGTTGGTGATCGGTTACTTTGTTTTCGACGAGGTGCCGACCGGGACGATGCTGTTTGGCGCAGCCGTGGTCATTTCGGCAGGTGTGCTGATTATCTTGCGCGAACGCCAGCTTGGGCTAAAGCGCACGCGGCAACGCAAAGCGACAGGTAACGTCGGCGGCTGAACGTTACTCGCGACCGAAGGTGCGTTTCAGAGTGCCGCGCACCGTAGCGATTTTACGTGCCAGACCCGGCGCAATCGGCGGTACATCTAACCCTGCCTTGGCGTATTTATCCCAAAGATGATGAGAGTTGTCGGGCGACTTATGCGCAGGCAGATGCATCAATTCACCGCCGCGTGGTTCCAGAAAACGCTGTGGAACTTGAAAGGGTAGTGATCCGCGCGGTCTGGCGATAACTTTTTGATTTAGCCGCGAAATCTGTCGAAGTGGTGCGTCGCGTTCTTCGACCCGTAGGCGATGCGTTCGGAATGAACCTGTGTCCCAGTTCACCAAGACTCGTGCGAAAATCTGATCGTCGCTTGGGTGCAGGGGTAAGGGTTTTGGGTCGTCGAGGTGTTGCGCAGGATTGCTGCGATAGAAAGCATGCACCGCAATTGCGAAATCGCATTCAGGTTGGTTCAGCATCCAAGAAATAAGCGTGTTATGTGACGCGTATCTGGCGCGGCGGATCGTGTCGAGCCACAGATCTTGGGGCGCGCCCTTTAGAACTTGCCGGATTTCGTCTACGGCCGTTTTGTTGCCATTCTCTGGTTGTTTGGAAAACATCGTGAAGGGGTTTCTCGTCGAGTCGCTGAACTGATTACTTGGCCGGTTATACTGTGAAAACTGGCCGAAATTTGTTCATAGACCGCGAGATTAATTATTTTATGCAGGAAATGTGCATGCTTGGCACACGTTTAACGCGTGCGGAATTCTGATTCTTTGTGCTATACTGATCGCCCAGTTGGGAGGATGATATGAGAAAGCACGTACTTGATAGACCCGAAGGCCCACCCAAAGTAGCTGTTGGCCGGATGATGTCAGTTGCCCGTAGCACCAAACCAAGCAAGCAAAGCATTATCCTGCAGCGGCGCAAACGCGCGCGCATGGGTAATGGGCTTGTGAGTGCGTATCGCGCTCACCGGCTTCACTAATGAATTGGCCTTCGCAAGGTTATTGCGAAGGCCAAGCTATTAAGAGCGAACGAGCTTTTCGTAGTCTTCGGCGATCTCTCGGGTCAGCGCGCCGACTTCGAATGTGTAGTCACCGATCTGGCCTACTGGGGTTACTTCCGCTGCAGTGCCGGTTAGCCAGCATTGCTCAAACCCTTCGAGCTCTTCTGGCAGAATGCGGCGCACATTGACCTTGATCCCTTTGGCCTCGAGCATGCCGATCACTGTCTGGCGAGTGATGCCGTTCAGGATCGCATCTGGATCAGGTGTGTGCACTTCGCCGTCTTTGACGAAAAAGATGTTTGCGCCAGTCGCTTCGGCCACATAGCCGCGATAATCCATGAACAGCGCGTCGGAACAGCCTTTGGCTTCGGCGGCGTGTTTGGACATTGTGCAAATCATGTAAAGACCGGCGGCCTTAGCCGCTGTTGGGATCGTTTCCGGTGACGGGCGTTTCCATTTCGCGATGTCCAGCTTTGCGCCTTTCATCTTAGCGTCACCATAGTAGGCACCCCATTCCCACGCTGCGACAGCCATGCGCACTGGGTTTTTGTTGGATGCGACACCCATGTCCTCGCCTGCGCCACGATATGCGATCACACGCACATAGGCATCATCCCAACCGTTGGCTTTAAGAACGTCGTATTTGGCTTTTTCGATCTCTTCGACCGAGTATGGGATATCCATATCAAGAAGCTTGCCGGATTTGATCAGGCGCTCAGAGTGTTCGACGGATTTAAAGATCTTGCCATTGTAGCAGCGCTCGCCTTCAAAAACAGATGACGCATAGTGCATAGCGTGGGTCAGAATGTGAACGTTGGCATCGCGCCATTCGACCAATTGGCCGTCCATCCAGATTTTGCCATCACGGTCATCATATGCACCAGCCATCATTGCCTCCACGGGAATTTGCATTTGTTACGACATTAGGTCCGTTTTGGACATAATATTGCGTGTTTTGTGGGTTTCGCTAGCAGTTGATTCTTGGAATGTCAACAAAGCTGACGTATTGTTCCCTTAGCTATAAGGAGTACGCGCATGGGTGACGGGCCGCAGCCGCAGACTGGACAAAGTCTACTTTTTCTTACCGACGAACAGTTGCGTAAAGGGATCGAAGCGATGTTCTTTGCCTATCGCGGGTTCACCGCAGATCCTGACCGTATTCTTGAAGATAAGTCCTATGGCCGTGCACATCACCGTGCTATTCACTTTATTCATCGAAGTCCCGGAACGACTGTGAATAATTTGCTGTCTATTCTTGGTGTTACAAAACAATCGCTTAATCGTGTGTTGCGCACACTGATCGAAGACGGTTTGGTAGCGAGCACTGTCGGCAAAAAGGACAAGCGTGAGCGACATTTGCATCTAACCGCTGAGGGGGAAGCGTTAGAAAGAGCATTGTCGGATGCGCAACGTGATAGAATGCGGGCGGCATATCGTGCTGCGGGCCCTGCCGCCGTTGCGGGGTTTCGGCAAGTGTTGGAGGCCATGATGGATGACCAGGCGCGTCACCATTATGAGGCGATGAAGGATGTTACGGAATGAAGGCTGACGACGCCCATTTATTGATTGTGGACGATGACGAAAGAATTCGCAGCCTGTTAAGAAAGTTCTTAGTGCGAAGCGGTTTCCTTGTGACGACCGCACGTGATGCAGCCCATGCGCGTCGCATTTTGTCTGGATTAGAGTTCGACCTGATCGTGCTGGATGTCATGATGCCGGGCGAAGATGGTGTCACGCTGTGCCGTGACCTGCGTCAAAAGTTGACGACTCCGATCATGTTGTTGACCGCAAAGGCCGAAACGGATGATCGTATCTCGGGGCTCGAGGCGGGCGCCGACGATTATTTGTCTAAGCCCTTTGAACCCAAAGAACTGCTGCTGCGGATCAATGCGATCTTGCGACGTATGCCAGAGGCAGAGCCCGCCGTTGTGTTGCCCAAGGTGATGCACATGGGGCCAGTTCGCTATGACATTGAACGTGGTGAGATGTGGCAGGGCGAAGAGCTCGTGCGCCTGACTGCAACTGAAAGCCAGCTTATGCGGATTTTCTCTGGCAGTCCGGGTGAAGCAATCACGCGGGCGCAATTGGTCGAAGAACTAAGCCGGTCTGGCGGTCAGACCCAAGAACGTGCCGTCGATGTGCAAATTACCCGTCTACGTCGAAAGATCGAAGTTGATCCAAAGCAGCCTCGTTATCTGCAAACTGTTCGGGGTGCTGGGTATATGCTTGCTCCGGAGTGACCTCGTTGTGCGCCCGGTGGGCGCGCAACATTTATTAGGTTAGTCTTATCGAGATTTTGTACTTCGGACGAAAGGCTGCGCTATGGTCACCGCACTAATTACCCATGACGACTGTTATGATCATGTGACCCCGCCGGGTCACCCAGAACAAGTCGCGCGGTTGGATGCAGTTCTTAATGCGCTATCCGATTTAGATTTGCACAGGGTGAAAGCCCCGATTGTTGCCGAAGATGATCTGCTGCGCGCACATCCCAAATCGCACCTTGCCGCGATCAGGGACGCTGCCCCTGAAAGTGGTTGGCGATCACTGGATGCTGATACCCACATGTCTGTTGGTACTTTGCAGGCGGCCTATCGTGCGGCGGGTGCCGCTGTTCGTGGTGTTGATATGGTCATGTCGGGTGATGTTAGCAATGCGTTTGGTGCGACACGCCCCCCCGGGCATCATGCGGAACGTGAAACCGCCATGGGGTTTTGTTTCTTTGGAAATATCGCGATTGCCGCGAAATATGCGCTGGACCACCATGGTTTGGATCGTGTCGCCATCGTTGATTTTGACGTGCATCACGGGAATGGCACGCAGGATTTGGTCGAGGATGATCCGCGCATCCTCTTTTGTTCAACGCACCAATCGCCGCTATATCCTGGTACCGGGGCCGCACATGAAACGGGTGTAGGCAACGTTCTGAATGTTCCCTTGCCCGAAGGAACGGGCTCAGCGGCATTTCGCGATGTGATGGATCGTTTGGTGCTTCCGCGCGTTGCTGCGTTTTCTCCTCAACTTCTGCTGATTTCGGCTGGATTTGATGCACATGAAGATGATCCATTGGCGGGCATGAGACTACAAACCGAAGACTTTGGCTGGGTAACACAGCGTCTGTGCGATCTGGCAGACGAACATTGCGAAGGCCGCGTTGTGTCCATGCTCGAAGGTGGGTATGACCTGAACGCACTGGGCGATGCCGCCCGCGCCCATGTCAGCGTATTGGAGGAAAGAGGCCGATGACCACGCCTGTTGAAGAGATGAGCTTTGAAGACGCAATGAAAGAGCTAGAGGCCGTTGTGGGCCAGCTTGAGCGTGGTGATGTGGCCTTGGATCAATCGATTGCCCTGTATGAACGCGGTGCCGCGCTAAAGGCGCGCTGCGAGGCAAAGCTGAAAGAAGCTGAAGAAAAAGTCGCCCGTATTACGTTTGGCGAAAACGGTGAACCTAAAGGGACCGCACCGCTGGATGGTTAAGGGATTTGAAGTCGCGCTACGGACCGCCGCCGCGCAAACTGAACGATATATTGCTGGTGAACTGGACAACCTGCCCGGTGAAATCGGCAAGGGTATGGTATATGCGACGCAAGGCGGCAAAGCTTTGCGCGCGTTTCTTGTGTTGGAAACGGCCAAGTTGCACGGGATGACCTCAGCGCTGCCAGTTGCTGCCGCGATTGAATGCATGCATGCCTATTCACTGGTGCATGATGATTTGCCTTGCATGGATGACGATGCGCTGCGCCGCGGCCAACCGACCGTGCACGTGAAATGGGACGAGGCGACCGCTGTACTTGTCGGTGATGCACTACAGTCGCTTGCGTTCGAGTGTGTTCTGCGCCCCGATATCGCAGCTGACGCACGCATTGTATTAGCCCAGACCTTGGCGCGGGCCGCGGGCGTTCGCGGGATGGTGGGTGGACAGGCCGCTGATATCGCAGCCGAGACTGCGCGTGCACCGCTTAGCCTTGGACAGGTGATGGCGTTGCAGGCCGGTAAGACCGGCGCTTTGATTTCGTGGTCTGCGATGGCAGGTGCGCGTATGGCCCAAGCTGATATAGCTCCGCTTAAGCAATACGGGGATTCCCTCGGCCTTGCGTTCCAGATCTGGGACGATGTTTTGGATATTGAAGGCGACGCTGAGCAAGTAGGTAAGGCCGTCGGCAAGGATGCCGCAGCAGGCAAGGCGACATTTGTGTCGCATTTAGGGCTGGACGGGGCGAAACGTCGCGCTGCGGACCTAGTAAAAACTGCCTGTGATGCGCTATCTGTCTATGGAAACGACGCTGAGACGTTAAAAGAAGCCGCCCGCTTTGTGATTTCGCGGACGCATTGAAGGGTAGCAAGATGACCAGCCAGCCACTTACCCCCGTTTTGGATCGCGTGAATACGCCAGATGACATGAAGCAGCTATCGGACGCGGAGCTGCGGCAGCTGGCCGATGATCTGCGCGCCGAAACGATCGCAGCGGTGTCCGTGACCGGCGGGCATTTGGGCGCTGGGCTGGGTGTGGTTGAGATGACCGTCGCATTGCACGCTGTGTTCGATGCGCCCAAGGACAAGATCATCTGGGATGTATCCCACCAATGTTACCCACATAAAATCTTGACAGGTCGCCGTGATCGTATTCGCACGCTGCGGACCGAAGGTGGGCTAAGCGGTTTTACAAAACGATCTGAAAGCCCCTACGACCCGTTCGGTGCGGCGCATTCGAGCACGTCGATTTCTGCGGCACTTGGCTTTGCTGTTGCACGTGATCTGGGCGGCGAAGGTGGCGATGCGATTGCCGTAATCGGTGATGGCGCGATGTCGGCTGGAATGGCCTATGAGGCGCTGAACAACGCAGGTCATCTGGGCAAGCGTTTGATCGTGATCTTGAACGACAATGAAATGTCGATTGCCCCGCCAACTGGCGCGATGTCGTCATACCTGTCGCGTCTATACGCGGGGGAACCTTTTCAGGAATTCAAAGCGGCTGCAAAAGGTGCAGTGTCATTGCTGCCCGAACCATTCCGCGAAGGTGCCAAACGCGCCAAGGATATGCTGAAGCATATGACCGTCGGTGGCACGATGTTCGAAGAGCTTGGGTTTTCCTACCTCGGCCCCATCGACGGCCACGACATGGATCAGCTCTTGTCTGTGCTACGCACTGTCAAAGAACGCGCAGATGGCCCGATCCTGATCCACGCGATTACCAAAAAGGGCAAGGGATACGCCCCAGCCGAAGACGCGAGCGATAAGGGTCATGCCCGCGCAAAGTTCGACGTTGTTACTGGCGAACAAAAGAAAGCGCCAAGCAACGCGCCGTCTTATACTTCGGTCTTTGCTGAGACTTTGATTGATCTGGCCGCCAATGATCCCAAGATTTGCGCGATCACTGCTGCGATGCCAGACGGCACTGGCCTCGACCGTTTCATGAAACGCTACGCCAGTCGTTGTTTTGACGTGGGTATCGCCGAACAACACGCGGTGACGTTTAGTGCAGGTCTTGCCGCTGGTGGGATGCGTCCGTTCTGTGCGCTTTATTCGACGTTCCTGCAGCGTGGCTATGATCAGGTTGTGCATGATGTTGCGATCCAGCGTTTACCCGTCCGTTTCGCGATTGACCGCGCTGGGCTTGTTGGTGCTGACGGCGCGACCCATGCAGGTGCATTCGATGTGGCGTTCTTGGCGAACTTGCCAGGGATGGTCGTGATGGCCGCCGCTGACGAGGCAGAATTGGTGCGCATGGTTGCGACGGCTGCCGCCTATGACGACGGTCCGATTGCATTCCGTTTCCCACGGGGCGAAGGCGTCGGTGTTGAGATGCCGCAAAATCCAGAACTGGTGGAAATCGGCAAGGGCCGGATGATCAAAGAAGGCTCGCGCGTCGCGATCCTATCTTTCGGGACGCGGCTACAAGAAGTGACCGCCGCCTGCGAAGCGCTATCGGCAAAGGGTATCAATCCAACCGTGGCCGATGCACGTTTTGCTAAGCCGCTTGATAAAGACATGATCCTGAAGCTCGCCGCTGATCACGAAGCACTGATTTGCATCGAAGAAGGCAGTGTCGGTGGCTTTGGGTCACATGTCTCGCAGCTATTGTCGGACGAAGGCGTGTTTGATCACGGCCTGAAATTCCGGTCCATGGTTCTGCCCGATACCTTTATCGATCAGGCGAGCCCCCGCGCGATGTATGACACGGCGGGACTTAACGCTGATGATATCGAAGCTAAGGTTTTGGATGTCTTGGGCGTTGAAGTAATTGGAAAACGCGCCTAGTCCTCAGGCGCGTTTTTCATATCCAAGTGTTTTTCGATCGCGATCAAACGCTGGAGTACAGCGTCACGATAGGCGTCTGTACTTGCGTTTGCTTCTTCGGCGTGGGCGTCTTGCATTGAATTCACGATCAGACCCACCAGTAGGTTCACGACAGCAAAGGTTGTGACCATGATGAATGGGATAAAAAAGGCCCACGCATAGGGGTATGTCGCCATCACTGGTCTAACAATTCCCATGGACCAACTTTCCAGTGTCATGATTTGGAACAGTGAATAGGCTGACTGGCCTAGGGTTCCGAACCACTGAGGAAAGCTATCGCCGAACAGTTTAGTCGACATGACCGAGCCGATATAAAAGATGATCGCCATCAACAAAAACACACTGCCCATGCCAGGAAGCGCGGTGACAAAGCCCTCGATCACACGGCGCAGGCTGGGTGCTGCTGACATGATCCGCATCACCCGCAGAATGCGCAAGGAACGCAGCACAGCAAGGCCCTGCGCTGCTGGGATCAAGGCGATGCCAACGATGACGAAGTCAAACAGGTTCCAGCCGCTACGAAAGAATTGGCGCCCGTGCGCAACAAGCTTAGCAGCGATTTCGATAACGAAGATTGTAAGGCACAGCGTGTCGAGCGCTTCGATCAAACCACCGAAACGGCTCATGACGGCGTCGGATGTTTCGAGGCCAAGTATCAGGGCATTAAATAGAATGACACCGATGATGAAATTGCGTGTGAAGGATAAGCTAAGGTAGTGCGCAAGCGTTTCTTTGTAAGTCATCGGTCCGCCAAATTTGTTGGTTTCATATGGCGCGGGCCGGTTTAATGCGCAAGTGATCGGCGGGGCTATTCGCGCAAATGTGTGCACAACGCATCAGGTGGCGCTGACAGGCCGTTTCGCGTGCCCGACGTAGCGTTCTTATGGACCGCATATCCACAACCAACGCAGCATAAGCGTCGGGAGGATCTATATGACGCGTTTTGTTCACATCTATCGGTGGGTCGTTTTCTTGTTGGCCGGCGGTTACGTTCTACGGACTTTGATTTTTGGCAACTATGATGGGTTTGGTGGACCGCTGAGGTATCTGACCGTCTGGGCGCTTTTCGCATCCTTCTTTGCGGCAAGCCGTATGATGGCAATCCAAGAGGGCCGAAGCGAAAGGCGCTGGGACGGTTTTGTCTGCATGGCCGCCGTGATCAATACGATGGTCGTATTCTTGTTTTGGCGGTTGTATTTCGCAGACCCAACATCGGTGACCGACAATGGGCAGCTGATGGCATGGCATTTAGAACTGTACTTGCATCTGTTCGGACCGTTGCTTCAGCTGATTGACACGCTCTTTATTCATCGCAGTTATCGGCGGTTGGGTGCGCCTTTGGCGTGGCTTGTCGGGGTGATTGGTGGCTACGTGTTGTGGACCGAACTTGTGATTAGTCCAACTAACGCAACCCCTATGGGCGCAGTGACAAGCGGACTGCCTTATCGGTTCTTGAACAATCTAGAACTACCGCAACGCATGATTTTTTATGGATCAAACTTAGCGATCGCCATTGTTCTTTTGCTACTATTCGCTGCCATCGCGTGGACCGTCAGGCGTTTTCTTCCTGCGCCAAAAGCGCCTTAAGCCCGCTGCGGTAATCAGGATAGATGAGTCGAACGCCAAGTTCGTCTTTGATCTTGTCGTTCCGTACCTTTTTGCTTTCTGCGTAAAAGCTGCGGGCCATTGGTGTCATCTCGGCAGTTTCAAAGTCTTCGGCGGGTGGCAGGGGTAACCCTAGCAATTCGGCCGCGTAACCGATGACGTCTTCGGGCGGTGCCGGGTCGTTGTCGCAGACGTTATAGACCGCACCGGGGTTCGGGTTGGCGATAGAGGCCGCAAGAGCCTGTGCGATGTCATCAACGTGGGTGCGGCTAAAGATCTGACCCTTCTTGATGATACGCCGTGCGCTACCGCTGCGAACCTTGGAAAATGGTCCGCGTCCGGGGCCATAAATGCCCGCAAGCCGGAAAATATGTAGCGGGAGGTCGGGGATGTCTGCCCAAGCGGCCTCTGCCTTGACCCGGGCGATGCCGCGTTTTGTTGCTGGGGTTAATGGCGTGGTTTCATCAACCCAATCACCAGCGTGATCGCCGTAAACGCCAGTGGTGGACAAATAGCCGACCCATTCGAATTGTTTTGCACGTGCCGCGATCTCATCTTTCAGGGCAGCAAGTACAGGATCACCATCATCGCCGGGCGCGGTCGAGATCAGCAGATGTGTCGCCTTATCCAGTGCAGGTACCATATCGGTGCCGGGCCATAGCATAGCTTCAACCCCTGTTTCTGCGACCTCGGCGACGCCATCAGCGGAGCGCGTTGTTCCGATAATCGTGTAGCCCTGCGGCAGCAAAACACGGGCAAGCGCCTGTGCGCTAAAGCCGTGACCGAAAGAAAGAAGTGTTTGCATCATGGGGCAGTGGTGCCGCAGCAATACAAGGATCGCAAGCCCTGATAACAGCTGAATTCAGGCTGTGCGTGTCTGCAATGCGCTGAATATAGCGCCGTTTCTGCCTAGTTTCTCATCGGGCGGGTTGGAATGTCTAGGTGGTCGCAATCTGTGAAAATTGAGTAGAGGATGTTGGTAACGCATTGAAAATATAGTGAAATACTGGATCTATTGTCTGAAGTGTTCGTCCGTTCATTTATTCATTTTTTGCCGAATTCAAAAATTTACCATTTGATAAAAAATAAACCTGTGGCAGGCTAAACCCAAGAAGCCACGACAGGAAGACACCATGTCCAGCCCAATGACCCCCGGTATTGCTGCGGCGCGTTTGCCGTCAGAGACCGTTGAAACCAACTTTGCCGACCTTCATGAACCCCTTGAGCCACACGAAGCGTCAGTCGCTGCGGATCGCTGTTACTTCTGCCACGATGCGCCTTGTATGACGGCTTGTCCGACGTCGATTGATATTCCTTTGTTCATCCGACAGATCAGCACGGGCACCCCCGAAGCAGCGGCCAAAACCATTTTCGACCAAAACATTCTTGGCGGCATGTGTGCCCGCGTCTGTCCAACCGAAGAATTGTGTGAACAGGCCTGTGTGCGCGAAGCTGCCGAAGGTAAACCGGTCGAGATTGGCCGCCTACAGCGCCACGCAACGGATAAGCTGATGGAAAAGCAAAGCCATCCTTATGCGCGGTCAGCGAATACTGGTAAAAAGGTTGCCGTTGTGGGTGCAGGCCCAGCAGGTTTGGCATGCGCACATCGGCTTGCGATGCTGGGCCACGACGTCACAATGTATGACGCGATGCCAAAGCCGGGTGGCCTGAATGAATATGGTATCGCTGCTTATAAATCGACCGACAATTTCGCAGCGAGAGAGGTTGATTGGCTGTTGGGCGTTGGCGGCATCACTGTTGAAAATGGCAAACGTCTTGGTACGGATTTGTCGCTTGAAGGGCTTCAATCGGAATTCGATGCCGTGTTCCTTGGTGTGGGGCTTGGCGGCGTCAACGCATTGCGAGCAGAGGGTGAAGACAAGGATGGCGTTGCTGATGCTGTCGACTTTATCAAGGCACTGCGGCAGTCAACGGACCTGACCAAATTGCCCGTTGGGCGTGACGTGGTCGTAATCGGTGGTGGGATGACTGCTGTTGATGCGGCGGTTCAGTCCAAGCTGCTGGGTGCACAGAACGTCACAATCGCTTATCGCCGTGGCCGCGAAGGTATGAGCGCAAGTAAATACGAACAGGATCTTGCGGCATCAAAAGGCGTTCGGTTGATGTTCAACGTTCAGCCGGTTGCCGTGCATGGCAACGGTGCGGTCCGCGAGCTAGAACTTGAATACACCACAGACGACGGCACCGGTCTATATGGAACCGGAGAAATGATCCGCCTGCCAGCCGATCAGGTGTTCAAGGCTATCGGGCAAACGCTTGAAACTGATGCGGGCCTCGAACTGTCTGGTCGTAAGATCGCCGTAACGGGTGCCGGCCGCACGAGCGCGGCGGGTGTCTGGGCTGGTGGCGACTGCGCCAGCGGTGGCGATGATCTGACGGTAACTGCGGTGGCCGAAGGCCGCGACGCAGCAATGGATATTCATGCAACCTTGATGGGGGGCAACTAAGATGGCTGACTTAACAACAGAATTTCTAGGGATCAAATCGCCGAACCCGTTTTGGCTCGCTTCAGCACCGCCAACCGACAAGGAATACAACGTCCGCCGCGCATTCGAGGCAGGTTGGGGCGGTGTCGTCTGGAAAACGCTGGGTTCCGAAGGACCGCCTGTCGTCAACGTCAACGGCCCCCGCTATGGCGCGATTTACGGGGCAGATCGTCGCCTACTGGGGCTGAACAACATTGAGCTAATCACTGACCGTGATTTGCAAACCAACCTTGATGAAATCACCCGCGTGAAAGCTGATTACCCTGACCGCGCAGTCATCGTGTCGATCATGGTTCCCTGCGAAGAAGAAGCATGGAAAGCAATTTTGCCAAAGGTCGCTGCGACTGGCGCTGACGGGATTGAACTGAACTTTGGTTGCCCACACGGAATGGCGGAACGCGGCATGGGGTCCGCTGTTGGGCAGGTCCCCGAATACATCCAGATGGTCACTGAATGGTGCAAGAAATACTACGACAAGCCAGTGATTGTGAAGTTAACGCCGAACATCACGGATGTGCGTAAACCAGCACAAGCTGCCAAAGATGGCGGTGCGGACGCGGTAAGTTTGATCAATACGATCAATTCAATCACGAGCGTCGATCTGGATATCATGGCGCCGCAGCCAACGATCGATGGCAAGGGCACGCACGGCGGATATTGCGGTCCAGCGGTTAAGCCGATTGCGATGAATATGGTTGCTGAAATCGCGCGCGATCCGGGCACGCATGGTCTGCCAATCTCCGGCATTGGCGGCGTGACGACATGGCGTGATGCCGCGGAGTTTATGGCGCTGGGTTGTGGTAACGTGCAGGTCTGTACGGCTGCGATGACCTACGGCTTTAAGGTCGTGCAGGAAATGATCAGCGGCCTGTCCCAATGGATGGACGAAAAAGGCTATGCCTCCACCGCTGACTTCATTGGGATGGCAGTGCCAAATGTCACTGACTGGCAATATCTGAACCTGAACTATGTGGCGAAAGCCAAGATCAGCCAAGACGACTGCATTAAATGCGGCCGTTGTTACGCGGCTTGCGAAGACACCAGTCACCAAGCCATCGAAATGTCCGCAGACCGCGTATTCACGGTCAAAGACGACGAATGCGTTGCCTGCAATTTATGCGTCGATGTCTGCCCGGTTGAGGACTGCATCACGATGGAGGCAATGACCCCGGGTGAGGTCGACCCACGTACTGGCAAAGTCGTAGAAAAAGAATATGCCAATTGGACAACGCATCCGAACAATCCGGGCGCAGTTGCCGCAGAATAGAGACTGTTTTGGGCCTTGGCAGGTCAGAGTTGCCAAGGCCTTTTCTATGGTGTGGCCTACGAATTAGCTGGCGTCAGCATCCGGCGGAACAGCGTATCAAGATAGGTCATTGCCCCATCGAATGGGTCCGTATCGCCTAGAACAGCGCGAACTTGCACATCAAAATCAGCATAGTGTTGGGTCATCGCCCAGATCGAAAACACCAGATGATAGGGGTCAATCGGCGCGATCTTTCCGGCCGCTTCCCATTGCTTCAAAACCACTGCTTTTTCATCGACAAGCTGACGCAAGTCTTGGCTTAGGTGCTCGGCGATATGCGGGGCGCCTTGTAGGATTTCATTCGCAAATAGGCGGCTTTCGCGTGGGTAGTCTTTGCTCATGGCAAGCTTGCGATGCACATAGCCAAGGATTTCCTGAATGGGGTCACCGTTGGCGTCCATTTTCTTGAGCGGATCAAGCCAGGTTTCAAGCAAGCGTTCCAAAAGCGCCGTATAAATCGCGTCTTTGGACTTAAAGTAATAAAGCAAATTCGGCTTTGATAGCCCGGCTGCTTCGGCGATTTGATCAAGCGTTGATCCGCGAAGACCAAATTGAGAAAAAATATCGAGCCCAGCGGACAAAATGGCGGCGCGGTTGCGCAGTTGAATACGTGTTTCGGGTTTGCTCATAGTGTGTACTTGCTCAATTTTAGGGCGTCGGTGATCATTGCCTAGCGCATTTGCATTCTTTTGCGGCACCTGCATGTTCTCTGCGCAGAAAACTTGACTGAACCTATGTCTCTGTTAGCCTCACTTTGACCATATGGTCAAATTAGACTTACCTACGGCGGAGATACCTCATGGCAGCCCCAGGCGAAAACTTAAAGATCAATGGCGCACGATTGTGGGATAGTCTGATGGAAATGGCCAAAATTGGCCCCGGTGTTGCGGGCGGAAACAACCGTCAGACCCTTACCGACGAAGACAGCGAAGGCCGCCACCTGTTCCAGAAGTGGTGCGAAGATGCAGGTTGCACCATGGGGTTGGACCAGATGGGCAACATGTTCGCGCGCCGCGAGGGGACAGACCCAGACGCGCTTCCTGTCTATGTGGGGTCGCATTTGGATACGCAGCCAACTGGCGGCAAATATGACGGCGTTCTTGGCGTATTGGGCGGGCTAGAACTGCTGCGCACGATGAATGATCTGGACATTAAAACCAAACACCCAATCGTGGTCACCAACTGGACGAATGAGGAAGGAACTCGCTTTGCTCCCGCGATGCTGGCCTCTGGCGTGTTTGCTGGGATGCATACCCAAGACTGGGCCTATGATCGGACCGACGCCGAAGGCAAAAAGTTCGGTGCTGAACTGGAGCGCATCGGCTGGAAGGGCGAAGAAAAGGTTGGCGACCGCAAGATGCATGCATTCTTTGAATTGCACATCGAACAGGGTCCAATCCTTGAGGCCGAGAATAAACAAATCGGCGTTGTCACCCACGGCCAAGGCTTGTGGTGGTTACAGGTTACCCTTACGGGCAAAGATGCCCACACCGGGTCAACCCCGATGAATATGCGGGTAAACGCTGGGCTTGGCATGGCGCGGATCACGGAGCTGGTCCACACGATTGCGATGGATAATCAGCCCGGTGCGGTTGGCGCGATTGGTCACTGCGATGTCTATCCCAATTCGCGCAACGTGATCCCCGGCAAGGTGGTCTTTACCATCGATTTCCGTTCCCCCGATCAGGATAAACTCGACGGCATGAAAGCCCGCCTTGAGGCCGAAGCAGTGCCCATCATCGAAGAGCTTGGGCTAACGATGGAAATCGAACCTGTCGGACACTTTGACCCGGTTACATTTGACGAAGGTTGCGTCACAGCCGTGCGCAGCGCCGCGGATCGTCTAGGGTATTCGCATATGGATATCATCTCGGGCGCGGGGCACGATGCTTGCTGGATCAACAGGTTGGCCCCAACAGCAATGGTGATGTGCCCATGCGTTGACGGTCTGTCGCATAACGAGGCCGAGGAGATTAGCCCCGAATGGGCAGCGGCAGGGGCAGACGTGCTGTTCCACGCGGTCGTTGAAACGGCGGAGATTGTTGGGTGATCGACAAGAACGTTGTTGTGGAGATCGATGGCAAGACATTGGTTGGGCGTGAGAGGTTTCATGACACGTTTGCCAAAGCGCTCGGATTCCCGGATTTCTACGGACGCAATATGGACGCATGGATTGATTGCATGTCGAGTCTTGATGACCCTGAAAGTCGGATGACATCGGTCCATGTCGGACGAGGCAAAGTCCTCACGCTGAAAATTAGAAACTACAAATACTTTAAGAAAGCCGGGAAGGACGAATGGCTGGATTTGCTAGAGTGTAGCGCTTTCGTGAATTTCCGGTGCACTGAGCCGGGGCAAAATCCATTGATCGCACTTGCGTTCTTTGAATGAGGGAGAACACCATGACCAAAGTCATCAAAAACGGAACAATTGTCACAGCTGATCTGACCTACAAGGCAGATGTGCTGATCGAAAACGGGATGATTGTTGAGATTGGCCCGAATCTCGCGGGGTCAGAAGAGCTTGATGCGACGGGTTGTTACGTCATGCCGGGCGGCATTGATCCGCATACCCACCTTGAGATGCCGTTTATGGGTACCTATTCCACGGATGATTTCGAAAGCGGGACACGCGCTGCGTTGTCAGGCGGCACGACGATGGTGGTGGATTTCGCGCTGCCATCACCAGGGCAAGGCCTGCATGACGCGTTGCAGATGTGGGACAATAAATCGGGCCGTGCGGCTTGCGACTATTCATTCCACATGGCCGTCACTTGGTGGGGCGAGCAGGTGTTTAACGAGATGGAAAGCGTCATCAAAGAGCGCGGCATCAACACGTTTAAGCACTTTATGGCGTACAAAGGCGCGCTGATGGTGAACGACGATGAAATGTACGCGTCGTTCAAACGTCTGGGCGAATTGGGCGGCATCGCGATGGTCCACGCCGAAAATGGTGACGTAGTCGCAGAGCTATCCGCGAAATTGCTGGCCGAGGGCAACACTGGCCCAGAAGCACACGCCTATTCCCGCCCTCCGCAAGTCGAGGGCGAGGCGACAAACCGCGCGATTATGATCGCCGACATGGCCGGCGTGCCGCTTTATGTGGTGCACACGTCTTGCGAGGATTCGCACGAGGCCATCCGCCGGGCACGTATGCAGGGCAAACGCGTTTGGGGTGAGCCGCTGATCCAGCATCTGACGCTCGATGAATCTGAATACTTTAACCAAGATTGGGACCACGCCGCGCGGCGCGTGATGTCTCCGCCATTCCGCAATAAACAACACCAAGACAGCCTTTGGGCGGGTCTGCAAAGCGGGTCGCTGTCCGTTGTCGCGACCGACCACTGTGCATTCACAACCGAACAAAAGCGTTACGGCGTCGGTGATTTTACCAAGATTCCGAACGGGACTGGAGGCTTAGAAGATCGGATGCCCATGCTTTGGACGCATGGGGTCAATACGGGGCGGCTGACCATGAATGAATTCGTGGCAGTGACATCGACCAACATTGCAAAGATCCTGAATTGCTATCCTAAGAAGGGCGCGGTTCTGGTAGGCGCTGACGCCGATTTGGTTGTCTGGGACCCCGAGAAATCCAAGACGATTAGCGCCGACAGCCAGCAGTCTGCGATTGATTACAACGTGTTTGAAGGTAAAGAAGTCAAAGGCTTGCCGCGCTTTACGCTAACACGCGGGCAGGTTGCCTTGTATGATGGAGAAGTGCGTGCCCAAGAAGGTCATGGTAAGTTCGTTGCACGCGAAGGCAATACAGCGACAAACAAGGCGCTTTCTTCATGGAAAGAACTAACAAGCCCACGCCCGGTCGAACGTACGGGTATTCCAGTGACGGGTGTGTGATGAATGGTTGACGTTGCCAAAGTCAGATCGTTTTGGAGGTTTGCGTTGTTTGTTGCATTGGTAGGTGTCGTGGGGCTGCTCCTGTTTTGGGCCCGGCTAGTGCTATTCTATGGGGCAACACTCCCCGACATAAGCCAAGAACAAGGACGATCTGATTTGATCAGTAACACAGGTTTCATTTTTAAGTTACTTTTCATACCGATGATGATCTCTTTGTTGATCATCGGTTATCCTATGTGGCGCATCGTTGTAACCAAGTTGGCGCGACGGGGCATCGTCGGGTGGGTCTGCTTCGGTGGTGGTGGAGTGGCACTCGCAATGCTCGCATTAGTCCCATTTGTAATGCTTTTCGCGATAACAGGGTCAGTCGGCGATCTTTGGAAAATGACGCCGCTTTTCGTTTTTATGGCTGGCATCATCGTCTCTTCGGCGATGCTGGTGAGCCATTTTTTATATCGTACGAAACGATATTAATTGTCGTGAGAATAAGAAGGTGCCAGCAGTGAGCCAGCAAACGATCATCAATGCGCAGGGTTTGAACCTGACGTTTCAAACCAACGACGGCCCTGTGCATGCACTGAAAGATGTGAACCTAGAGATTAACAAAGGCGACTTTGTGAGTTTCATCGGTCCGTCTGGCTGCGGCAAGACCACGTTTCTGCGTTGTATGGCAGGACTTGAAACGCCTACGGGCGGCGAAATTACTGTCAACGGCATGACCCCCGATGAGGCGCGTCGCGCACGTGCATATGGCTATGTATTTCAGGCGGCGGGGTTGTACCCGTGGCGGACGATTGGCGGGAACATCAAACTGCCTCTCGAGATTATGGGTTTCTCAAAAGCAGAACAGGCTGAACGCGTTGGACGTGTTTTAGAGCTGGTTGATCTCGCCGGGTTTGAAAAAAAATTCCCTTGGCAGCTTTCTGGCGGCATGCAGCAGAGGGCGTCGATTGCGCGGGCGCTTGCGTTTGATGCAGATATTTTGCTGATGGATGAACCGTTCGGCGCGCTTGACGAAATCGTCCGTGATCACTTGAACGAGCAGCTTTTGAAGCTGTGGGCGCGGACAGAAAAAACGATTGGCTTTGTGACCCATTCGATCCCCGAGGCGGTTTATCTGTCGACCAAGATTGTCGTTATGTCGCCGCGGCCCGGACGGATTACCGATGTCATCGAAAGCCCACTACCTAAAGATCGCCCCTTGGATATTCGCGACAGCGCGGAATTTATCGAGATTGCCCATCGCGTGCGCGATGGATTGAGGGCGGGGCATGACGATGTGTAGGAGCCTCCGGCGGGAGTATTTTGGGCAAGATGAGGGAGTGGCCGTATGAAATCTGTCCTTCCCGTTTTGACCATTGTTGCCGCGATTTTATTCGTCTGGGTGTTAGCCGTTATTCCGATGAATATGCATCTGACTGCGGATCAGGCGCAGCGTGATGGGCTGATTGTGTCACCGGAAACACCGGCAGAGCGCCAAGATTATAGCGGCTTGGGGTTGTCGCTTCGCAATCCTTCGTTGTTGGGCCTAACCTTTGTTCAAGAACGCCCACGGCTGCCTTCGCCCCATCAGATTGCGGTTGAGATGTGGGATACGATTGTGATGAAGAAAATTACGTCGAAGCGGTCGCTTGTCTACCATGGTTGGGTGACGCTATCCGCGACTTTGCTTGGCTTTGCGATTGGCACTGGGTTGGGGATTTTGCTTGCTGTTGGCATTGTATATAACCGTGCGATGGACATGAGCGTGATGCCTTGGGCGATTGCGAGCCAGACGATCCCAATCCTTGCATTGGCTCCGATGATCATCGTCATGTTGGGCGCGATTGGGATTCAGGGGCTTTTGCCGAAGGCGATTATTAGTGCATATCTTAGCTTCTTTCCTGTGGTCGTGGGCATGGTAAAGGGGCTGCGCAGCCCAGATGGTATGCAGCTTGATTTGCTGCGGACCTATCATGCCAGCCCTGCCCAAGGGTTTTGGAAACTACGGTTGCCTGCTTCGGTCCCTTATCTGTTTGCTTCGCTAAAGATAGGGATATCGGCGTCTCTTGTCGGGGCAATTGTTGCTGAATTGCCCACGGGTGCACGTGCTGGATTTGGTGCACGCATGTTGGTGGGCGACCAATATGGGCAGCCGCTTGTGACTTGGGCGGCCTTGTTTGCTGCGGCGATCACGGCCGCAGCGTTGGTCGGACTGTTTAGCCTGTTCGAGCGTCTGACCTTACGTCGGATGGGGATGGTGCGCGCATGACTTGGGTCGCAATCATCGGGGCCTTGGCCATTTGGGCTCTTGGGTGGTTTATTAACACGCGGCTGGCAAATGGGCCAAAGTGTGACACCCGTCTGGTAGGGCTTCTTGTGCCTATCATTTTCGGACTGACCCTGTTGCTAATGTGGGAATGGCTGGTTCGCATGTTGGAGGTGAATGCGGTGATCCTACCGCCGCCATCGGCGATTGGTGTGCGGTTTGTAAGCGAGCTGCCGCGCCTTTGGGCTGATTTTGAGCAGACCATTATCAAAGGCGCGATGACCGGATACCTCTTTGGTGCTGTTGCTGCGTTTGCTGTTGCCATCCTTGCTGATCGTTCAGATTTTCTGACGCGTGGAATTTTGCCGGTTGGTGGATTTATGGCGGCGCTGCCTATCGTTGGGACCGCGCCAATCTTTGTTAAATGGCTTGGTAGTGGCTGGGAATCCAAAGCGGCTGTCGTTGGGGTCATGGTGTTTTTCCCGATCCTTGTGAACACGGTCGCTGGGTTGCGAGACACGACCACGATGCAGCGTGATTTGATGCGGACTTATGGTGCCGGATACTGGCCATCGCTGTTTAAATTGCGTTTGCCGGCTGCGATGCCATTCATTTTCAACGGGCTAAAGATTGCGACAACTCTTGCGCTTATCGGGGCTATTGTTGCTGAATTTTTCGGCTCTCCGACGGTTGGGATGGGCTTTCGCATATCTACCAGCGTCGGGCAGCTTGCGCTGGATATGGTCTGGGCTGAAATTGTGGTGGCAGCAATCGCCGGAAGCACGCTTTACGGGCTGATGGCATGGATCGAAGGGCGCGTCACATTTTGGCACCCTTCGCAAAGAAAATAATCTTAAGCTCCGAAAAGAGGGCTCTAATCTGACTTGGAGGTCAAAATGAAGAAACTGATGATGGCGGCAGCTCTTGCCGCGGGTCTAGGCAGCGCAGCTTCTGCCAACGACGAAGTAACACTGCAACTGCAGTGGGTCACGCAAGCCCAATTTGCGGGCTATTATGTGGCGCTCGACCAAGGGTTTTATGAGGAAGAAGGGCTGGACGTCACGATCTTGCCCGGCGGCCCTGACATCGCACCGCCGCAGGTGCTTGCTGGTGGTGGCGCTGACGTCATGCTGAACTGGATGCCATCCGCGCTGTCCGCCCGTGAAAAAGGTCTGCCAGTTGTGAATATCGCGCAGCCGTTCAAAACATCGGGTCTGATGCTGACATGCTGGAAAGATACCGGCATTGAAAGTGTCGAAGATTTCCGTGGCAAAACCATTGGCGTCTGGTTCTTTGGCAACGAATATCCGTTCCTGTCATGGATGTCCCAAGCGGGCATTTCAACTGACGGCGGCGAGGACGGCGTGACCGTTCTAAAGCAGGGCTTTAACGTTGATCCACTGCTGCAGCGTCAGGCGGATTGCATTTCGACGATGACGTACAACGAATATGGTCAGGTTTTGGATGCAGGTGTTTCACCTGACGAACTAGTCACATTCCTTTATGAGGACCAAGGCGTCGCGACCCTAGAAGACGGCATGTATGTGCTGGAAGATAACCTCGAAGATCCGGCATTTGTCGACAAGATGACCCGCTTTGTGCGCGCATCTATGAAGGGCTGGAAATGGGCCGAAGAGAATGCCGAAGATGCGGCTGGTATCGTTTTGGATAACGACGAAACCGGTGCGCAAACCGAGGCAGCACAGGTTCGCATGATGGGCGAGATCGCTAAGCTGACTGCGGGTTCAAATGGCGCGCTCGATCCTGCTGATTATCAGCGCACGGTCGATACACTGCTGGCTGGCGGGTCTGATCCTGTGATCTCTGCCGCGCCAGAGGGTGCATGGACAAGTGTCATTACAGATGCTGCTCTGAACTAAAAATTAGACGAAAACCTTCGCTCCGGCGTACTGCTGGGGCGAAACTTATTTCCTATCACGATAGCTCGGCAATATGTCCCCCTCAGCGGGTGTTGCTTCGTAGACGCCGCGACAAATTGCGCGGCTTAGGCATATTGCTGCTGCTGCGCCGATCTCCCTCATTGCCGCTGCGTTAACACCGTTGGCGTCGCCGGTCGCTGCAGCGAACACCAAATCCCCATCTAGCGGAGTGTGCGACGGAACGATTGCACGCGCCATGCCGTCGTGGGCAGTGACCGCCATGCGGTGGCATTGCGTTTTGGTCAGGGGCGCATCCGTTGCGACGATGGCGATCGTCGTGTTCGCGGTTTCGGTATCCTGTAACGCCATCGCCTCTTCTTTGCGGCTTTCTTGTGGGGCGACCAGCCCGCTGGCAGGATCGGGGCCGATGCCGCCAAATTCACCGTCAATTTCAAACGCGGCGGCCCAAAAATGCCGATCACCGGGGGTCGTCACACTGCCGAGCGAATTAACGACAACTAGCGCACCAACGGTCGTACCATCGGGTAAAACCATTGACGCAGAACCAAGCCCACCTTTTTGCATAGCGGCAAGTGCACCAGTCCCGGCGCCGACGCTGCCTAAATCGAAATGTGGGGCCGCATTGCGCAACGCGGCATGACCCAAGGCACGATAGGGATTTTCATCCCAATCCTTGTTGCCACCATTGATCAGGTCAAACACGATTGCACCGGGCACAATCGGGATCGCCAAATTGCCGACGGCAAATCCACGGCCCATCGCACGCAGGCCATCCATCACACCAGAACAGGCATCTAGCCCAAAAGCAGAGCCACCAGACAACACAAGCGCGTCGATCGCACCCACGGTTTTGTCCGGTGCCAGCAGATCAGTTTCTTTAGTGCCGGGTGCGCCGCCCATTACATGAACGCTCGCAACAAACGGGGCGTCACCGACCAAAACTGTGCTGCCTGACTTTAGATCAGAGTCTTGGGCATTACCGACGCGCAATCCCGCTATGTCGGTGATCAGATTTCGAGGGCCGGGTCTGTATGTCATAATCAATATGCTCGCATGGGTGGGGCGCGTAAGACAATGAAGTTCATGCAAACTTTTGCTGATCACTGCTATGTTTCGTCGTAGTCGGACGCGAAATAATATTTCAACGTTGGGTTAGATTGCCTGTTTCTAGAGGCTTGTCGCTGGAAACACGCTCGTTCGGCTGTTATCTGACGTGCAACTAGGCGTTAGGTTGGAGGACCAGATGAGCGCGACTGCGAAAAAACGAGCCCCTTTGCCGGATGATATCCGTGCTGCAAAAGGTGGCGCGCCACTGGTCAGCCTGACCGCATACACCACACCAATGGCCGAAATGATGGACGATCACTGTGATTTCGTTCTTGTCGGTGACAGCGTTGGTATGGTCCTTCATGGTCTTCCTTCAACACTTGGCGTGACGATGGAGATGATGATCATGCACGGCCAAGCCGTTGCACGCGGTTTGAAAAGCGCGATGATGGTCGTGGATATGCCGTTTGGTTCATACGAAGAGGGACCGCAGCAAGCATTTCGGAATGCGGCGCGATTGATGTCTGAAACAGGCGCAGGCGCAGTGAAGCTTGAAGGCGGCGTTGTGATGGCCGAAACCATCGCGTTCCTTGTTTCGCGTGGCATTCCTGTCATGGCCCATATCGGCCTGACCCCGCAATCCGTGAATACTTTGGGTGGTTACAAGGTCCAAGGGCGTGGTGACGATCGCGACGCGCTGATTGCAGATGCACGGGCGGTAACTGACGCAGGTGCTTTTGCAGTGGTACTTGAAAAAGTACCGGCAAACCTGGCGGACTTGATCACGGCAGATATTGCGATCCCGACCATAGGGATTGGCGCAGGCGCGGGTTGCGATGGCCAAATTCTTGTCGTTGACGATATGCTTGGCCTGTTCACGGCGTTTAAGGCGAAGTTCGTGAAACGCTACGCGCATTTGGGCGACGATGGCGCAGCAGCGATCGCCAACTACGCAGAAGAAGTCCGCGCACGGACCTTCCCAGCCCAAGAACATATTTTCGCGGACGAGGCCCCCAAGAAATGATCGCACCGATTGAACGGACCCTTGCCGGGTTGCGCGCGCAGACGGCTGTCTGGCGTAAAGCAGGCGAGACGATTGGCGTTGTGCCGACAATGGGCGCGCTGCATCAGGGACATTTGTCGCTGGCCCGTGCCGCGCGCGCGGCATGTGACCGAGTGATTGTCACGATTTTTGTGAACCCCAAACAGTTCAACAACCCCGACGATCTGGAAAACTATCCCCGCACAGAAAACGACGATGCGCGCAAATTGGAATCAATTGGCGTTGACCTGATCTATGTACCTTCACCGGATCAAATCTATCCCGAAGGCTTTGCGACGACTGTTACGGTGTCTGGCCTAACAGACATGCTTTGTGGTGCAACACGCCCCGGCCACTTTGATGGTGTGGCGACTGTGGTACCGAAACTGTTTTTGCAAACCAGCGCTGACAAAGCGTTCTTTGGTGAAAAAGACTATCAACAGCTACAGGTCGTGCGTCGTCTGGCCGCTGATCTGGATATCCCAATCGACGTCGTCGGATGCCCAACAATCCGCGAAGAAGACGGGCTGGCCATGTCATCGCGCAACCTGCTGCTATCCGACCGATCCCGCATTCACGCGCCCGTACTAGCCGAGGTCATGAACGACCTACGCGATCAGCTTTTGGCCGGTGCCGCAATGTCAGACATCGAAGCCGACGCGCGCGCGCGCTTACTGGCCGTAGGGTTCAACGATATCGACTACCTTGAACTACGCGATGGCGGGGATTTGTCACTGCTGGATAAAACCAAGCCTAATGCGCGGTTATTTGCGGCAGCGTGGCTGGCGGGTGTGCGGTTGATTGATAATATTGCGGTGGTTTCTTCGTCGAATTGAACAATACCATGCAAGGAAAACGACCTTAATCAAGATTGCGGGTAAGTTAGATACGTAAATACGTACGCCCACTGTGCGGGACTTAGTTGCCGTTCGGGGTAGTGCTTGGTGTCGCCGATGTTGCCATTGCAATTGCTATCGGGCAGACAACTAAAATGACATCAGCAAACAGAAATATTGCGATAAGCTATCTTGATAACGAAATCGAGGGGCGTGACATTGCTGGATTTTTGAAGACGGTCAAAAGGGCATTGAAACAGGAGGCTATCACTACTCATGAGCTCCACGTAGTCGCTCTGGAAATTGATCCTAGCGCTCAGACAGTAACGCTCATCCAGGATTGGAATGCTTGCGAACCCGAGACCTTTTTAGCCTCTGAATTCTTCGATCTGATCGAAAGCAGCCGGAAGCGAAGCAAAGGATAGCCACTTCACCTTGGGCTCTAAGCTGACCTTCAGCGTTGAGGAGCTAACCCCACCAAAATTTCCCGCAAAGCCCCCGCCATGACCTTGGCGCTGTCGATCATGTCATCGACGCCGATGTATTCGTCGGGTTTGTGGGCGAGTTCTAAAATTCCGGGCCCGTAGGCGATGCAGTTTTTCAGCTTCCCGATCCGGTCGATGTGTTTTTGGTCGTAGGTGCCGGGCGACGCCACGAATTCGGCTGGTTTACCTAAGACCTGTTCGATCTGCGCGGCGACGGTTTTTACCACAGGCGCATTGCGGTCTGTCATACTCGGCAGCACGCTGTTTAATTCGGTCAGGGAATAGTCGAATTTTTGACGGGTGGATTTGAGGCCTTCTAACAGGCCAGTCACCTCGTCCCGTACTTGATCAAGGCTTTCCTCGACTAAGAAACGCCGATCAATTACGATCCGACAGCTATCAGGCACGCAATGTGCGGGCAGGCCGGTGAAATCATCGGACTGTTCGGCCTGACCGCCGTGGATAGAATTGATGTTCATCGTTGATGATCGTGCCCCTTCGGGAACTACGGGCATATCGGTGTGGCGGGCGGCCATGGCGGGGAATAGTTTGTCTTCGAATTCGCCCAGCACGGCACCCATGTGCCGTACCGCGCAGTCGCCCAAGAACGGCATCGAACCGTGAGCGATTTCTCCGAATGTTTCAATCTCGGCCCACCAACCGCCGCGATGGCCAAGGCAAACGCGGTCTTTGTTCAAGGGTTCGGGAATGATGACGTGCTGCACGTTGGCAAAGAACCCATGCTCGGCCAGATAAGCGACACCGCCATAACCACCGGATTCTTCGTCTGCCGTGCCGGAAATTTCAATCGCGCCGGAAAAATCAGGGTAGGTGGCAAGAAACGCTTCAGCGGCAATGATCGAGGCGGCGAGCCCGCCTTTCATATCGCAAGCGCCGCGCCCGTAGATTTTGCCATCGATCAGGTCGCCGCCGAACGGATCCACCGTCCATCCTTTGCCGACTTCAACAACATCCGTGTGGCTGTTGAAATGCACGCAATCACCTGCGTGCGTCCCTTCGCGACGGGCGACGATATTCCAACGCGGATATTTTTCGCAGTCGCCAGGGGTGTCATGCGCCCGCACCAGCTTTGTCTCAAACCCAGATTTGCGAAGACGATTGTCCAAGTATTCGCAGATCGCACGATAGTTTTCACCAGGGGGATTTAGCGTGGGAATGCGGATCAAATCTTGGGTCAGCGCGATCAGATCATCGCGCCGATTTTCAACCGCTTGGGTCAGTATGTGTTGGTCGGTCATAGGGGGACTATTGGACAAAACAACTGAGGCAGCAATACCACCAGTTGTAACGCGCATTTCTTGAGCGACACTTAAGTCTGTTAAGGATCACTCTGGTCACTTATACAGCGGATCAAATATTGGAAATTGACTGGACGTTGCCGTGTCTTCACCGGAAGAAAAAATCGTAGTTTTAATACCTTGCTATAATGAGGCAAAACCAATTGGTCTTGTCGTGCAGGATTTCAAGAAGGCTTTGCCGACTGCAGATATATACGTCTACGATAACAACTCATCCGATGACACTGTTGCTGTTGCAAAGGCCGCAGGCGCCATTGTGCGCACGGAAACTCAGCAAGGTAAGGGCAACGTTGTGCGCCGAATGTTTGCTGATATTGATGCCGACATCTATGTGCTTGTGGATGGTGACAACACTTATGAAGCTGCTGCAGCAGCAGACATGATAGCGCTTTTAAAAAGCGATACCTTGGACATGGTCAGCGGCTGTCGGGTGACCGAAATTCAAGAGGCTTACCGTCCCGGCCACCGTCTAGGAAACTGGATGCTGACAGGATTGGTCGCGAGCATTTTTGGGCGGCGGACAAGCGACATGCTGACTGGCTATAGGGTGTTTTCGCGACGTTTTGTCAAAAGCTTTCCTGCCTTGTCACAAGGGTTTGAGATCGAAACAGAACTGACTGTGCATGCACTAGAACTTCGGATGCCGATTGCAGATCATGAAACCGTCTATATTGACCGACTGCCCGGTTCGGATAGCAAGTTGAATACCATCCGTGACGGCGTGCGGATCTTGCGTGTGATTGTGTCGCTTGTAAAAGAAGAACGGCCGTTGCCGTTTTTCGGCGGGCTCGCAGCTGCACTAGCCCTGCTTTCGGTCATTTTGGGCTATCCAATCGTAACAGAATACGTACAGACCGGTCTGGTTCCGCGGTTTCCTACAGCTATCTTGATTTCCGCAATTATGATCATAGCAACGCTGTCTTTGATGGCCGGACTGATCCTAGATACCGTTACTCGAGGCCGCCGAGAAATGAAACGTTTGGCTTATCTGTCGCACCTTGCGCCGCGGGACCAATAGGTTTCGGTGGACGCCATGCTACTCAGACAAATGATGCGCTTTGGTGTGGTTGGCGGGGTTGGTTTTATCGTTGACGGCGGCATGCTTTGGTTTTTGCTGGCAAATGGCTTTAGCCCTTATGTCGCGCGAGCTCTATCCTTCCCCGTTGCTGTTATTGTCACTTGGGCGTTGAACCGCGCTTGGACCTTTGGGGCGGCTAGGAAACCAGGAAGAATACGTCAGTTTAACAAATACTTAGCAATACAATTGATAGGAGCTGCAACGAATTACTGTTTCTATTCGCTTGTCGTTCGTACATTTGGCGAAACGAGCCTAGCCATTTTCGTAGGGTTTGTTTTCGGATCCTTCGTTGGAATGTTCGTCAACTTTTGGGGCGCGCGTCAGATAGCGTTTCGTCATGATGCTTAGGGCAGTCACCTATTTATATGCGCTTGAAAGCGTGACTAAAGGAAACCGTTTTATATGAATAGCAATCCCGTACTTCGTATTCTGAAGGCCAAGGCATTCCTCCTTGTCGTCATCGGTGCGTTAGCGCTAGCAATTTCTAAATCCATCGTTGCTGGCATGGCTATGCACGAAAACTTTGCGACGAAGGGCAACGACGATATCATGCGTTTGCTGACTGTTCGCGATTGGTTAGCGGGTCAGGGATGGTATGATGTAAGGCAATACCGTCTGATGCCGCCGGAGGGTGTTTCACTACATTGGTCTCGTTATATTGATGCTGGCATATCTGCAATCATTCTGCCTCTGACTATGTTCGTACCTATGGACACTGCTGAGCAGATTGCCGTCACAGTTTGGCCAACATTGGTCTTGGTTGTCAGCGTGCTGGTCGTCGGGTTTGGATCGCGCCGAGTTTTCGGCACGACAGCGGCTTGCTTCGCAGTGCTTTGCATTGTGCTTTGGCCGCTAACAGCGGATTTGCATTCCCGTGCAGGCAATCTTGATCATCACAATATTCAATGGCTCATGATGGTCATAATGTCGTTTGCCGTCATTTGGCCCAACCATCCACGCAAAGCTGGTTTCATTGGAGGGATCGCTGCGGCGTTTTCACTAGCAGTTGGTTTGGAAAGCCTCGTGTTCATTGTGGGTGTTGGGATTATCGTATTTGTACGTGCGGCTCTCAGTTCTACGCAAGAAAGTCGAAAATTTTTGGCTACGTTTTGTACGACTTTGGGCCTCGGTTGTGTTGGTCTTTGGTTCGGGCAGACAGGCCCCGCGGATCGTGCCGTTCTGATGTGCGACCAGTTAGGCCCGCCTACCCTACTGATGGTTGGTATTGCAATGATCGCAAGTCTTTTCGTTGTTGTCTTGGCCAATCGTCAAACCAATCCCTTTTTGAATCTAGGGTTGGCTGCCGGAGTAACAATTGCAGGGCTGCTGGTTGCATGGCCAATGCTTGCCCACTGCCTAGCGGGACCTTACGCGCAAATCCCAGCCGAGCTTCAAGAGTTGATTGCGACACAAGTGACTGAAGCTAAGCCGGGCTTGGTCTATGCACGCACGCGTGCCGCGGCAGCATTGGTTTTCACCATCCCAATCTTTGTGGCGGTAGGGTTTGGGCTCATTAAATGGTTCGGTGAACGCGATGGTTCAGTTAGGGTCAAACACGCACATAAAGCTCTTGGTTTGCTTTTGCTGATGTGCATGATCGGCATTCCGATGATGTTTCTTCAAATGCGCACTGTCATCATCGCAGCTGCTGTCGCCCCAATGATCGGTGGCGTCGTCATGGCCGACAGAATAGGCCAGTATCTTGGCTCTCGTAACTTAAAAGATGGCCTAGTGGCATTGGTCATTGGCCTTATGCTACTTTCTCCTAAGACAATCGTTCGATCTGTGGCTCCAATCTTGCCATCAAGTACGGGCGGAGGGAACTCGGCACAAGACGACTGTCGTAGCTACAAGTCTTTGATAGCCCTGAATGAGGTTCCATCTACTGTCATCTTTACTCATATCAACTTTGGACCTTCATTAATCTGGGCGACGCATCATAGTTCGCTTGCTGCTCCCTATCACCGCAGCGCGGATGCGTTCTTGAATGGGATCGTTCCTTTTCAGATGGAGGAGGCGGACTTCGTCAGTTACGTCCGAGATACGACTGCGACCCATCTACTCTTGTGTCGTGGGTTTAATTATCAGAGCGAGTATGTTCGTGGGCTCGCGAGCGGAGGAAGCGCGGAGTGGTTGCGTCGCGTTCCTGTGTCGAGTGAGGATCAGTTGTTGTTTGAAATATTGCGCTAGTTTATGGCCATAAGTCGAACCTAAAGGGCGGCTTTGATGGCATATCTATTGGGCGTGGACACGGGTGGCACCTATACTGATGCTGTAGTGTTGGCCGAAAAAACGGACACAGTCGTCGCAACCGCGAAGGCGTTGACGACGCGCCCTGATCTTTCGCTTGGCGTCGGTGCGGCGATTGATGCGGCTTTGGCAGAGGCGGGAATCGCGACATCGGATGTTGCGATGGTTTCTCTTTCGACGACACTTGCAACGAATGCTTTGGTTGAAGGCCAAGGTGGTCGTGTTGGCCTGATCGCCATCGGCTTTGATGATGCGGACTTGCAGCGCTCTGGACTGACTGAGGCCCTGGGCGGCGATCCTTTGATCCGCTTGTCAGGTGGGCACAACTATGCCGGGGCCGAATTGGCACCGCTTGATTTGCACGCACTGCGCTCTGCGCTGGACGGGATGGATGTCGAAGTCTCGGGGTTTGCGGTCGCGAGCAGTTTCGCTACTCGTAATCCTGCCCATGAAATAGCGATCCGCGACTTGATCCGACAAGAAACCGGAAAACCTGTGACGTGCTCGCATGAGCTATCCCAATCATTGGGTGGGCCAAAGCGAGCGCTTACTGCGGTTTTGAATGCACGATTGATTGGCATGATTGACCGGCTGATCACGGCTTGCGAGGGTCATTTGCACATGCGCGGAATTACAGCACGGCTGATGGTGGTTAGGGGTGATGGTGCGTTGATTTCTGCGGATATCGCGCGGGAAAAGCCGATTGAAACGATCCTGAGCGGTCCGGCTGCTTCGGTTGCAGGGGCAAGTTGGTTGAGCGGCGAAACGGACGCATTGGTAAGCGACATTGGCGGGACCACAACAGACGTATGCCTGCTACGCGATGGTCGACCGATGCTTGACCCGCAAGGCGCGCGCGTCGGGCCGTTTCGTACGATGGTAGAGGCCGTCGCGATGCGGACGACCGGGTTAGGTGGCGACAGCGAGGTACACATTGTTGATGGGCTGGTTTCTGCGCTTCGGCTTGGGCCGCGGCGATTGATGCCAATATCGCTGGCAGCGACCCTGTACCCAGATCCGATTCATGCCGCGTTAGACCGTGCGTTGGCCCACGATATACCTGCGCCAGATGGCGGACAATTTGCGATCCCGCTGTGGAAAGAGCTGCCAGATGGGTTGGATGCCCGCGAAGGCGTCATCGCAGAAAGGCTGGAGTCGGGGCCACTGAGATTGGGCGAAGCGGTACAAAGCCGGACAGAAAACCCCGCAATCGGTCGTTTGATTAATCGCGGTCTCGTTATGCTTGCTGGTGTTACGCCGTCGGACGCGTCGCATGTGTTGGGCAAGCTGGAGACTTGGGATAGGGACGCTGCTTACAAGGCGTTAACGCTGTTCGCCCGCCGCCGCACAGGCGTGGGTCAACGGATCGCGCCAGATGCCGGGGTGCTAGCGAAAATGATCGTCGATCAGCTTACCGATCAAACGGTAGATTGCTTGCTGCAGGCCGCGTTTGCAGAAGATGGGATTGATGGTGACCCTGCCAATCTGGCCAAGCATCCTTTGACTATGGCGGGGTTAAATGGCCATGAAGGCGTGCTGCGGATGAAGTTATCGCTTGGGGTACCTGTCGTCGGGCTTGGGGCGTCGGCCCATGCGTATTACGATGCAGTGGGCAAACGATTGGGCACAAAAATGATCGTGCCCCAACATGCAGATGTCGCGAACGCTATTGGCGCGGTCGTTGGGCAGGTGCGCATGCAGGTCAGCGGTTCATTGATCAGCGACAGCGGCTTTACGGCCCATTTGCCAGACGGGCCACAGCGTTTTCCAAGCAAAGACGCTGGGCTAGAGGCGTTGGAACGGGCGCTTACAGAAGCGGCCAAAGCTAAGGCTATAGCGGCGGGTGTTTCGGTACCACGCGTCACAGTGAACCGCGAAATCAAAGAGGCCGAAGTCGAGAGCCAGCAAATGTTTATCGAAGCAACGCTGCGTGTGACCGCGAGTGGTCGGCCACGTATCGCGCATAGCTAATGTGTCAAGAATAGACGATTTTCTCACATTCATGTCAGCCAGATTGCGTCGGGTGGGCGCATCGGCGACAAGATACATGCCTTGGGGAGGTATGAATGCTCGACCGTTATGCACGCACGTTGATTGACCCGCCGCTGAACCATATTGGTCGGGGTCTTGCGGTGCGTGGGGTTACGGCCAATGGCGTGACGCTTGTCGGGCTAGCCTTTGGCATCTTGGCTGCATTATCGATTGCGATGGGGGCGCCTTGTCTGGCGCTGATCCCCCTATTGGCAAGCCGTTTGGCGGATGGCTTGGATGGTGCCGTTGCACGGGCCAGCGAGAAAACGGACTTTGGCGGCTACTTGGATATCACCGTGGATTTCCTGTTTTACGGGATGATCCCAATGGCGTTCGTCTGGCTGTCGCCCGCGACGAATGGCGCTGCGGGTGCGTTTTTGTTGGCGACGTTCTATTTCAACGGTGCCAGCTTTTTGGGTTACGCAATTCTGGCTGAAAAGCACGGCCACAAGACCACGGCGCAAGGTCAGAAATCGCTCTACTACTCGAACGGCATTCTCGAAGGCACCGAAACGATCGCGTTCTTCGTCTTGCTTTGCTTGCTACCGACGTATTTCGCCCCGCTATCATGGGTCTTTGGCGCGCTTTGCTTTGCGACCGCAACACTTCGGCTATACGCCGCGAAACAGATATTCACCGAATAAAGGATCAATCTTGATGAAACACCTTGCTGTTCTGGCCGCGCTCTTGGCGCCTTTGCCTGCCCTGGCTGATGTGAATTCCGCCGACTGGGATGCCGTTCTGGCCGAGGCTACAGGGCAAACCGTTTATTGGAATGCATGGGGTGGATCGACCACAACCAATGAATTCATCGCATGGGTCGGTGACCGTGTGTCTGCAGAATACGGTGTCACGCTGGAACATGTTAAGCTGACTGACACAGCCGATGCCGTTACGCGTGTTCTTTCGGAAAAACAGGCGGGTGAAAACGACGACGGCGCGATTGATATGATCTGGATTAACGGGTCCAACTTTGCCGCGATGAAAGATGCGGACCTACTGTTTGGCCCCTATGCCGAAGACTTGCCAAACTGGGCATTGGTCGATGCCGAAGGCAAGGCAGTGCAAACTGATTTCACTGTCCCCGTCGAAGGATACGAGAGCCCTTGGGCCATGGCCCAAGTGGTATTTGTCCACAACACCGCGACGATGCCTGATCGGTTGGGTTCCATGCAGGCGCTACAGGATTGGGCGCAAGCCAACCCCGGCCGTTTTAGCTATCCGCAGCCGCCGGATTTCTTGGGCACAACTTTCCTAAAGCAGGTTTTGGTCGATATTTTGGATGATCTTTCGGTTCTCGCTGCGCCTGAGACCGACGAAAACTACGATGCCGTGACCGCGCCATTGTGGGCTTATCTTGATGAACTTACGCCAAACCTATGGCGCGAAGGCAAAGCATATCCAGCGACCGGAACAGCGATGTTCCCACTGATCGCGGATGGTGAACTTGATCTGTCGATCTCCTTCAGCCCGGGTGCTGCGTCTACAGCGATTGCGAATTATGAACTGCCTGACACAGTTCGGACCTTTGTTTTGGACAAGGGGACAATCGGCAACGCGTCATTTGTGGCGATCCCTTATAATTCCGGGTCCAAAGCAGGCGCGATGGTCGTCGCAGACTTTTTGCTGTCGCCAGAGGCTCAAGCCCGTGCACAAGACCCAGCTATCTTGGGGTATGGAACCGTGTTGAACATGGATGCGCTCACCGCCGAAGATCGTGCCGTCTTTGATGGGTTGGAATTGGGTATCGCGACGCTGACACCAGCCGAGCTTGGCACTGTTCAGGCTGAGCCGCACCCAAGCTGGATGACACGCATCGCAGATGACTGGTCAGCACGTTACGGTGTTGCGCAATAAGCGCGATCTTGGGACGTTGATACATATGCAACGTCCTATTTTGCCCCTGCTGCCTGCGCTGACCCTTTTGCTTATGCTGGGGCCAGTCGTTGCGGGCATTTGGGGAACACTGCTGCCCGCCTTCGGACATTTGCCGGGCGCGGGGCTGACAGGGCCGTCGTTGGAGCCCTTTCGCGCGTTGTTCGATTGGCCCGGCCTTCCGCGCGCTGCATTGCTGTCAATGACAACAGGGATAGGCGCAACTGTCGTATCCTTGGCTGTTGTTACCTTACTCTTGGCGGGGTGGTCGGGGACCCGTCAGTTTCGCGTTCTTGAAAGACTACTGTCGCCACTTTTGTCGGTGCCGCATGCCGCCGCCGCATTTGGTCTGGCGTTTTTGATCGCACCGTCTGGATGGATTGCGCGGTTGCTGTCTCCCGTCATGACGGGCTGGGACCGGCCACCGGACCTTTTAATTGTCCAAGACCCTTTGGGCCTGACAATGATGGCCGGTCTTATCATCAAAGAAATCCCGTTCCTGATCTTGATTAGCATCGCGGCCCTTGGCCAAGCGCAGGCACAAAACAGTGTCACAATCGCCCAAACATTGGGATACGGCCGCGTGACAGGTTGGCTCAAGACGGTGTTTCCACGTGTCTATGCCCAGATCAGGCCACCGGTATATGTGGTGTTGGCCTATTCGATGTCGGTCGTTGATGTCGCGGTGGTACTTGGACCAAACACACCTCCAACGCTGTCGGTGCAGATCGTGAAATGGATGTCGGATCCGGACCTTTCTATGCGCCTGTTGGCTGCGGCTGGTGCGATTATGCAGCTTGCGTTGGTTGTCGGCGCGCTCGCGTTTTGGCGGACGGGCGAGATCGTTGTCGCCCATTTCGGTCGACGTTGGATTGCATCAGGTGCGCGTGGAAAATGTGACCCTATTATTAGCCAAGTCGCCCTTTTTTCAGGTGGGGTATCGGTCTTGGCGGTGCTGTTTGGGCTGGTCGTCTTGGCGATCTGGTCGGTCGCGGGTTATTGGAGCTTTCCAGATGCGTTCCCAGACGGGTTCACTTCACGCAATTGGACGCGGCATGGGCCAAGCGCATTCGCGGCCCTTGGTGAAACTGCGTTTATTGCGATCGTCGTGGCGATTAGCGCGTTGGTTTTGACCATCGGATGCCTAGAGGCCGAGTATCGCCACGGGTTACGTGTAACACAGCGGGCGGTGTGGTTGCTTTACCTGCCATTGCTGGTTCCGCAAACGGCGTTTTTGCCGGGCTTACAGACACTAATGCTAGGGATTGGGGCCGAAGTCGGGCGGATACCTGTCATGCTGGCGCATTTGGTTTTCGTATTGCCCTATGTGTTTTTGTCACTTTCCGATCCATTTCGTGCATGGGACACCCGGACTGGAACGGTCGCCGCAGCATTGGGCGCAAGCCCTGATGGCGTGCTGTGGCGGGTGCGCCTGCCAATGCTTTTGCGCCCAGTATTGACTGCACTTGCCGTTGGGCTTGCTGTTTCTGTGGGGCAATATTTGCCAACGCTATTGATCGGGGGCGGTCGTGTCGCGACCCTAACGACCGAGGCCATCGCGCTCGCGTCAGGTGGCGACCGCCGCGCGATTGGGGTGTATGGTTTAATGCAAACGGGTGCCGCGTTGTTACCCTTTGCCATGGCGCTGCTGATCCCAACGTTGGTCTGGCGAAATCGAAAGGGTTTACGGCATGAATAAGGGTCTATTCCTGCAGAATGTTGAAATTTCGAACGGTGCACAACCGCTGCTAACATTATCACACGACATCGCACCGGGCGAGGTTTTGACCATTATGGGTCCCTCAGGCGTGGGGAAATCGACGCTGCTGGCTTATATTACGGGCACCCTGTCAGCCGACTTTGCTGCAAGTGGCAGGATTGTTTTGGATGGCCATGACATCACACATGCACTGGCGCACAGGCGACATGTCGGCATATTGTTCCAAGATGATCTGCTTTTCCCGCATCTATCCGTCGCTGCAAACCTTGCGTTTGGGCTGGCACCGGGGGGGACACGGGAAGAGCGACGCAAAAAAATTGCGGAGGCATTGGCCGAGGTTGATTTGGCCGGCTTTGAAGATCGCGATCCCGCGACCCTATCTGGGGGACAAAAGGCACGTGTTGCTTTGATGCGGATGCTGTTGTCAGAACCCTGTGCGTTGCTGTTGGATGAACCGTTTTCGCGGCTTGATACCGCATTACGCGCGCAGGTTCGTGATTTGGTGTTCGCACGGGCAAAGGCCCGTTCACTGCCTGTGTTGATGGTGACCCACGACGCCGAAGACGCCCGCGCCGCAGGTGGTGAAATCATCACATTGGAAGTGCAGAGTTAAAGCGGCCCTGTTTGGAACAACCAGACCTTTAACCCGCCATGCGGAACGGGCGCGCCTTTGGGTTTGAACGGCAGGCCAGTGGCCTTGGCGAGCCCGACGTCGCTTGTGATGATCCCGACGCGCCAACCGCCAAACCGTTCTTTGAGCGTCTGACCTAGGCTACCGTACAGTCCAAACAGAAGTTTGGGATTCCCGATCCGGCCACCATAGGGCGGGTTGCAGATGATCAGGCCGGGTGCTCCGTCAGGGCGTTGCAGGTCGGACACCGGATGGTTTTCAAAGGTGATCAGGTCATCGACACCAGCGCGCAATGCGTTTGCTTTGCTCATCCGGATGGCACCCGCGTCGCGGTCGCTGCCGTAAAAATGCTGTGCCGTTGGCTTTGGCGATTGTTTGCGCATGTCTTCCCATGCTGCTTGATCAAAGCTGGCGAGCTTTTCAAACGCGAAACTGCGTGACCGACCTGGGTTCAAACCACGCGCGATTTCTGCCGCCTCAATCGGAAAGGTGCCAGAGCCGCACATAGGGTCTATGACAGGCTCGTTTCCGTGATAACCACATTCACGCAAGAACAGCGAAGCCAGCGTTTCACGCATCGGGGCCTTGTTCACTGCTTCTTTGTGACCGCGCTTATGCAGGCTTTCGCCAGATGTATCGAGGCTGATGGTCACCCGGTTGTCGTCTATACGCGCTTTGATTACGATCTCGGCCTCGGGGCTGATCGTCATGCCGTGGCTTTCGCGTAGTGCGGTTTCGATCCGCTGTGTCGCAGCGCCAGCGTGATAGATTTTGGATTTCTTGCTCGTGCTAACTTCGACCCTAACAGGCACATTAGAGTCTAAAATGTCACCCCAAGGGAATTTGCGCGACCGTTTGTCGAGCTGCGCCAAATGGAACGCCATGAATGAACCGACCCGCGCCAAAACCCGCGTCGCACCGCGCATGGTTAGGTTAGCACGCCAGACGTCTGGCCAACCGCCCATGACTGTCACCCCACCGGGTGTGACTTTGGCATCAAGAAACCCGTTTTCTATCGCTTCTGCGTGTAGTGCAGATTCGAGTCCGGGAGTGGCGGTCATGAATATTTCAAATTGGCTCATTCGCTGTGCATAGGGCCAAGCACGACGTTGGCGCAAGGCCCGTTCATGCTAGAACGTGGATTGGATACCAACACGCGCCTGAAGTTGTGACGTCGTAAATTGGGTGACGTTCGATTCAGTGCGTGTTGCCGTCACCGTAAGGGTCGGTGCGAAACCGAAATAGGTAACGTCATCGAAAACGACCGTACCACCAAGGCTGGCGTAGCGATCCCTGCGACCATCGAGCGAAAGGGTGAACTCTTCGTAGTTCTTGTACCCGATCCCAGCGGACACAGAGAGGCGCGTGCCTAACATTGGCTGGTGAAACCGATATTCGATGTTGCCCCAATAGTCGGTATAGGTGTCAGTTTCGAAAGCGGCATCATGTGAAAGCCCTGATAGCGTAACTGCGATCACGTCGTGGCTTTGCAGGCTGTGTTGGTGGACAGCCGAAAAATGCAGTACCTGAGTGTCAGAAATGATTGGGTTTCGGGCTGTGCGATCCTCGGCGCTGAGCCATAGGTTCAATATGTCGCGGTCACCATCGGGGATACTCTGTCCAAAAGACAACTTGGTGTAATCCCACAGCGGGTCACCGCCAAACCAAACTTTACCGGCATGCACCCCTACGCGTGTCGGACCCCATCCGTCGTTCAGGAGGCGGCTGTGGTTCACGGATACCTCGGTGACGATCATCGCGTAATCGCTACCTGAAACCTCTGGCACTTTTGCTTGCGACTGGGATGACAGTGAAAAGGTCCGGCCAAATAGATAACCCTGGATTTGCGTTACCTGCGTTTGGTCACGCGAAAGCGCGTAGGTTGCGAACAGGTCGCCTGCGAATTCAATGCCGCTTAAGGCAAGGCTGCTTTCGGGAAGCAGAAATTCGACGTCTAAACCTTCAAGGAAAAACGATTCTGCTTCGGAACCGTTATTGATGTTGTCAGACGGCGCGACGGAAAGGCCAAGATTCACGGTGAGTGGGTTTGCGACACGAATTCGCGCGAATTCCTGTGCCACGGTTGCTGTCTCTTGCGGGGTGTCAGCATCATTTGCAGCACGCCTTAACCACCATTGGGCACGCGTGTATTGCCCTAGTTGAAACCGCGCGCCGGCCACGATGCGGGCTGCCCGTAAGCGCTCATCGTTGTCTTTGGCAAATTGATAGGCTTTTCGTGCAGTTTGCGCTGACTCATCATCGCGACCAAGATCCGCATAGGCCAACGAGATGATGATCAGCGCGGCATAGTTTGATGGATCACGCGCAACTACATCCTGCACGAGTTCCAGTGCAAGTTGCGGGTTCCCTTCGACTAACGCTTGTTCAGATTGCGACAGTAAGTCTTGGGGCGCAGGCACGGCGCCCGCGACGTTGGTCGTGAAAGACATCAAGGCAGTGAGGGCGATGGCGAGGAATGAACGCTTCATGAGGTTACCGGTAATATGCCCCCAACAGACCGGCAACGATTGGATCACATTGATCCTATGATCGGCGTCATGCCGCCAGCTTTCACGGCTTTGGGGAAACGGCTTTGCTGCTCAGTCCAGTATCGCTACGCATTTCGTAGGCTAACTGAGGTGACGCAATGAAGTCCTATCTAGCAGTAATCGCGATATCAGTATTGGGTGCGTGCAGTAGTGGCTCCTCAGGTTCAGGTGGGGCCACGCCGGGAGCACCGACGGCGCCAACAACCCCAACCACACCAACTACGCCAACAGTGCCAACCACTCCGGTCGATACATCCTTTCGGGGGATGCTAAACGATGTGCGCGCTACGAATGGCGCGGGCCCATTGTCCTATGACGCCCGTCTAGGGGCGGCGGCGCAGGGCCATGCCGACGATATGCTGGCGAATAACTACTTTAGTCATACTGGGTTGAACGGCTCATCGCCCGGGGATCGCATTACAGCGACTGGATATGTTTGGCGGACTTACGGTGAAAATATCGCAAAAGGTCAGACTTCAGAAGAACAAGTTCTGCAAGGCTGGACCAATTCACCAGGGCATCATGCGAACAACATTAACCCAGCATTCGAAGATTACGCATTGGCCAAGGCGGGATCGGGCAGTAACACCTATTGGGTGTTGGTCCTCGCGACTGAAATGTAGCTTGATGTCATGCCGTTTCAGGCTTCGGGACTGGTTTCGTAATCCCTTCCAGCGCGCGGAGCGGTCGCTTTACTGTCTCGGACAGGCCAGTTGGCGTTGGCGCGGCCATTTGTTTTGTGACCTCGACCATCAACACGCCGCCTGCAGCAATCAACGGCACAGCGTGTCCGACCCGTTCGATCAGCCCTGCCGATTTGCGCCAAATGCGGCCGCTAGAGGGTGGTTGATACAAGGTCGAAAGCGTCCGCTCGGTCACGAACCGATGTTTGCGCAGTTGCGATTCCAGCTGGCCCAGCGAATAGGGCCGCCCATAGCCAAACGGCGTCTTGTCAGAACGGGACCAAAGCCCAGCACGGTTGGGCACAATAAATACGGCCCGTCCGCCGGGTCCAAGAACGCGCCATGCCTCTTCCAGCAACGCAGTAGGCTGTTCGGTGGTGTCCAGCCCATGCATCATTACCAACTTATCAACATGTCCGGTTTCAATTGGCCAAAGCGTGTCTTCACACAGCACACTTTGGTTTTTCTCGCCCGGTGGCCACGGCATCACACCCTGCGGACCCGGCATCAAGCCAATGACACGCCGGGCATCCCCCAAATAGGGGCGCAGCAGTGGCACAGCGAAGCCAAAGCCCACAACCATCTGACCTTTTGCCTCCGGCCAAATTTGTGTCAGCTCGTTGCGGATCACTTTTTGGGCCGCGCGGCCAAGGGCGCTTCGGTAGTAGAATTGGCGCAGGTCCAAAACATCAAGATGCATTACAGTTGCAGTTCCTTGGGCAAAGTTTACGTTTAACCATAGCAACAGAAAGGCACATTGCCATGGGAAACACTTCAGCAGCGTTAGAATTGGTCACTGTGCCATGCTTATCGGACAACTATGCGTTTCTTGTTCACAATGCGCAGACTGGTGAAACGGCTTTGATCGACGCACCAGAACCTGCGCCAATCCAAGCGGCGTTAGATGCGCGTGGTTGGGTTTTGTCAGATATTTTGTTGACCCACCATCACCCGGATCATGTCGGCGGTGTCGAGGCGCTGCGCGGAAACGCCCGCGTGATCGGCGCGAAGGCCGACGTGCATCGTCTTCCGCCGCTCGACGTGGAAGTAAGTGAAGGCGCAATGCTGACTGTTTGCGGCACACAAACCGATGTGTTTGATGTTTCCGGCCATACCATGGGTCACATAGCATTTTACATGGCCGAGCCGGGCTTTGCGTTCACCGCAGATAGCCTGATGGCGCTGGGATGCGGGCGACTGTTCGAAGGTACACCGGGGCAAATGTGGGACAGCATGCAAAAACTTCGGGCACTACCAGACGACACGGTGGTTTGCTCTGGGCATGAATATACAGAATCGAACTCGCGTTTCGCTCTGTCCCTTGATCCTGAGAATTCAGCACTTATCTCTCGTATTGATAAAATAACTGCGGCACGCGCGACCAATCAGCCAACGATTCCCTCAATTTTAGGCGATGAAAAGCGGACAAACCCGTTTCTGCGGGCTGACGATCCTGCTTTTAAGGCAATCTTAGGGATGGAAACAGCGACTGACGTCGAGATGTTCGCAGAAATACGCGCAAGAAAAGACAGATTCTGAAGGCCGTTTTACCCGATTGGGCCAGAATTTCGCGCAAAAGCCACTTTTCACAGGTTTTGTGAAGATGAATCGGAAAAAAGTCCTTGAAGGTTCCGGCATAAAACCAAACCTTAAGGATAAGAGGCCACGGTAGGTTTGTGCCCCGCACAAGCAGACCCACGATGTGAAGGAGCACAAAAGTGCCATCATTTTCGACCACACTTGAGCAAGCAATTCATGGGGCGCTCGCCCTAGCGAATGCCCGCAAACACGAACTTGCTACGCTGGAGCATCTTTTGCTCTCGCTGATAGATGAACCTGACGCAGCACGCGTAATGCGCGCCTGCTCGGTTAATCTGGATGATCTACGCAAGGATCTAGAAGATTTCATCGAAGACGACCTTTCGACGCTGATTACAGATGTCGAAGGTTCTGAAGCCGTGCCAACAGCCGCGTTCCAGCGGGTGATCCAGCGCGCGGCAATCCACGTGCAGTCATCTGGCCGTAGCGAAGTAACTGGCGCCAATGTTTTGGTCGCAATCTTTGCCGAGCGCGAAAGCAACGCGGCCTATTTCCTGCAAGAACAGGATATGACGCGTTACGATGCGGTGAACTTTATCGCGCATGGCGTCGCAAAAGACCCTGCGTTTGGCGAATCGCGCCCGGTCACGGGATCACCTGAAGACGGTGAAACGATCGCTCCTGGTGGTGAAGCCGAAGAAAAAGAAAGCGCACTTGCAAAGTACTGCGTTGATCTGAACGTGAAGGCTTCTAAGGGTGATGTTGATCCGTTGATCGGCCGTACCCACGAGGTCGAACGCTGCATTCAGGTGTTGTGCCGCCGCCGCAAGAACAACCCACTTCTGGTGGGTGATCCCGGCGTAGGTAAAACCGCGATTGCCGAAGGTCTGGCATTTAAGATCGTGAACGAAGAGGTGCCAGAAGTCCTGTCTAAGGCGACAATCTACTCGCTTGATATGGGTGCTTTGCTGGCCGGAACGCGTTACCGCGGTGATTTCGAAGAGCGGCTGAAGGCCGTAATGACCGAGATGGAAAACCATCCGGATGCGGTGCTGTTCATCGACGAAATCCACACCGTGATCGGTGCGGGTGCGACATCTGGTGGGGCGATGGATGCGTCCAACCTGCTGAAACCTGCCCTGCAGGGTGGCAAATTGCGCTGCATGGGTTCGACGACCTACAAAGAGTTCCGTCAGCACTTTGAAAAAGATCGCGCGCTGTCCCGCCGTTTCCAAAAAATCGACGTAACAGAGCCATCTGTGCCGGATTCGATCAAAATTTTGCAAGGGCTGAAGCCGTATTTCGAAGAGCATCACAGCATCAAATACACTGCTGATGCGATCAAAACGGCTGTTGAACTGTCCGCGCGTTATATCAATGACCGTAAACTGCCAGACAAGGCGATTGACGTCATCGACGAAGCGGGCGCGGCACAGCATCTGCTATCTGAATCCAAACGTCGCAAGACGATTGGCGCCAAGGATATCGAGGCTGTCGTTGCCAAGATTGCGCGCATCCCGCCAAAGAACGTGTCGAAAGACGATGCCGAGGTTCTGAAAGACCTCGAAAAATCGCTCAAACGCGTTGTGTTCGGTCAGGACACCGCGATCGAGGCGCTGTCGTCGGCGATCAAACTGGCGCGTGCTGGTTTGCGTGAGCCTGAAAAGCCAATCGGTAACTATCTGTTCGCCGGTCCAACAGGTGTCGGTAAGACCGAAGTTGCTAAACAGCTTGCTGATACGCTGGGTGTGGAATTGCTTCGCTTTGACATGTCCGAATACATGGAAAAACACGCGGTTTCACGTTTGATCGGTGCGCCTCCGGGCTATGTCGGTTTTGACCAAGGCGGCATGTTGACTGATGGCGTTGACCAGAACCCGCACTGCGTGCTGTTGCTGGACGAAATGGAAAAGGCGCACCCTGATGTCTACAACATCTTGTTGCAGGTCATGGATCACGGGAAACTGACTGACCACAATGGTCGGACCACTGATTTCCGTAATGTGATCATCATCATGACGTCCAACGCGGGCGCTGCTGAAATGTCGAAGAACGCAATGGGCTTTGGTCGTGAAACGCGCGAAGGCGAAGATACCGCCGCGATCGAGCGGACATTCACGCCAGAATTCCGCAACCGTCTGGATGCGATCATCAGCTTCGGCGCGCTGCCGAAACCAGTGATCATGCAAGTGGTCGAAAAATTCGTGCTTCAGCTAGAGGCGCAATTGATTGACCGTAACGTCCATATCGAACTGACCAAGGCTGCCGCTGAATGGCTGGCCGACAAAGGCTACGATGCAAAAATGGGCGCGCGCCCACTTGGCCGCGTTATCCAAGAGCACATCAAAAAGCCGCTGGCCGAAGAGCTATTGTTTGGCAAATTGGTCAAAGGTGGGATCGTCAAAGTAGGCGTCAAAAAAGATGCGCTTACGCTGACCTATGAGGCGCCAGAACAAGGCAAGATCACCGATAGCGGTGATAAGCCACCGTTGCTGACTGCTGATTGATCCAACCAAAACGACTATCAAATGCCCGCCCTAATCGGCGGGCATTTTCCGTTAGTACCTCCAATTAGTTTAGCGCAGTCATTTTGGTTTGCGCGCCGCGCTTAACTTCATCTGGGGTTCCGCAAGGCGCTCACCGGGGCCAACCCACGCATAGGCAAGCAGGCAGGGATCGCGGTCGCCAGTCGTAATGCGGTGCTCGTCTCCGGGCCGATTGAAGATCAGCGATCCGGGCGCATACACCGCCGTGTTGTTTTCAGACCATGCGCCTGAGATCGAAACATAGCTTTCTTCGATATCTTGATGGCTGTGCTGCGGGTAGGTCGTGTTGGGGGCGAATAAAACGAACCCCAAAATCAACGTGTCGCATTGGACCGGACCTTGGGGGCCTAATATCTCGCAATATGCGTATTTCTGGCCGAGTGATTTTGAAACCTTTTCATAGCCGTATTCCCAAGACAGGCAGTCTTTGACTTCGCGCAGGGCGCGGGCCATTCCCTGCATTGCCGCGCGTTCGCCCAGATCCAACGCGCGTGGAAAATGCGCTGTGACGGGCTTTTGTGTGGCAGGCCGGTTAATCAAGTGCGGGTTCTTTGCTATCGTTGCAGACAGTCGATCGCGCACGCGTTTGCGGTGGCTTCTGATCGGGATGCTGCCACCATCTGACCAGAACCTGTAAAGGGAATCGATCTCTCGCAAGAGGTACACCCAGTTCGGGCAGTCCATCAGCCTTGGCGCTTCATTGCCATCTGTAAGATCAGGTGTTTGGTTCATTGCAGAACCCAAGCACAAAGATTGGGATTCTCGCAAGGATTTCTATCAAGCCAGAAGGGCGTTATCGCTCGGTGAGCTTTAGCTCGATCCGCCGATTTTGTGCGCGTGCTTCTGGCGTGTCGGCCGGGTTCAGCGGTTGGAATTCGCCGAAACCATTCGCGGCGAGTCGACGTGGATCAATGCCCAGTTCTTCGGACATGAAGCGCACGACGGACAGCGCACGCGCTTGGCTCAGTTCCCAGTTGTCACTGTAACGCCCGCCGCCTGACACGGGGATGTTGTCGGTATGCCCATCAACGCGGATTACCCAATCGATCCCAGCAGGAATGTCGTCGGAGATACCGCGCAAAATACCTGCAATATTCGCGATTTCGGCCTCACCAAGTGGCGACAGGCGCGCGCTTCCGGGTTCAAACAGAACCTCCGATGAAAACACGAAACGGTCACCTTCGATCCTAACGCGATCCTGCCCTTCTAGGATTTTGCGGAGTTCGCCAAAGAAGTCCGATTTAAACTGCTCTAGGTTTTGGGCCTCGGCTTGCAGGCGCTCAGCTTCTTGGGCCAGACGCGCCGTTTCCGCTTCAAGGCGGATACGCTCCGCCTCTTCCAAGGCGCGGCGCTGGCGTTCTTCCGACGCAACACGGGCAAGTGCGGTGTTGAGTTGAGAACCGAGAGTTTCAATCTGAACCTGCGCTTCACGGTCTGATTCTTCGGCAAGGTTCAAAAGACCTTGGAGGTTTGAAACCTGCCTACGCATTTCCGCAATCTGTTCGTTCAAAAGCGCAACCTGCCTTTGGCTTTCTGCTGATACGGCCTCTTCTGCCTGCAATGCCTCGTTTGCCATCGCAAGCAGCTGCGCTTGGCGCGCGGCTTCGGTGACTTGGTTCGATTGGTTGCCCTGCATCTGGGCCAGTGCGGCGCGTGCTTGGGCCAACTGAACGCTTAGGGTGTCGTTCTCATTGCGTAGTGAATTCCGGATGGCGTCCAGCTCTTCTTGTGCGGCCCGTGCCGCAGCCAAAAGCGTTAGGGTTTCTTCGGCCTCGCGACGCTGCTGTTCAAGGTTCAACGTCATGGCCGTTAGTTCTGTGTCGGCATTCGCAAGGCGTTCACGCAATGCCGCCGCCGCCGCCGCATCGGTCAGCTGTTCTGTTTCCAACGCCGACAGCTGCGCAGATTTTTCCGAGGCTTCGGTTTCCAATTCTGCGACCATCGCTTCGAGAGCTTCACGACGCGCGGCGGCAAGGCGGGCTTCTTCGGTGCCAGCGTCGATTTCGCTACGCGCCTGCGCAAGCTCAAGGTTCAGCGCGTCTTGTTGAGACATCAGATCGGCTTGATCGGCCAACAGCTGGGATTTTTCGGCCTCTAGGTTCGCGACATTGGTGCGCGCGGCGTTCATGTCAGAAAGTAGCCCAGCGACTTGGGCTTCGAATTGTGTGATCTCGGATTGGGCGCGTGCCAGCGCTTGCTCTTGTTCTTCGCGGTCGGCGATCAACGATGCGATGCGGTTAGCCTGACGCGTTGCTTCGGCGTTTGCGGCGTCTAGGTTCGCGGACAGTGCCGAATTACGGTTGCGTTCAAGCCCCAACGTACTGGCAAGCGCTGCGACCTCATCGTGCAGTGTATCCAGTTCGCTTTCTTGCCCCGATATCGTTTCCTGCAGCACGAATTGGATCACCATAAAGATGGTAAGTACGAACATCAGCACCAATAACAGGCCTGTCATAGCATCGACAAAACCGGGCCAGATGGCGTTTTGGAAACGGTTAGATGATCTGCGGCTTAGCGCCATGGATCAGCCTCTGTCCTTGATTGCACTTGCCAATGCGGCCAAGTCGCCGCGTAGGTCGCCAATGCTTTCTTGGCGGCCGGCGGACATTTCTTCCAAGATGCGCAGCAGTTGCACGTCGATCGAACGCAGCCGCATCCGACTTTCGGCGTCGATGCCTTCCATCCCGCTGTCGTCCAGCTTTTTGATCAGCTTTTCCTGCCCCTCGGCGACGCGCACAAGCATGTCGTTGTTGTCATTTGCTTTGGTGGTGTGGGTCAGCTGTTCAACAGCAGCGGCAAGGCTCGCAAATCGTGCGTCTGTTTGTTCGCGTTCGGCGTCGTTTTGGCCGATCATGACCTGCATGGTGTCCATCAGTTCACCCAGCTGATCAACAAATGAATCCATGGCACCCAGATTGCTTCCGCCGCCTTCTTCGCCGTCGATGCCGACCCGTGTGATGGTCGATAGCCATTCTTCGAGCTCGCGATAGAACCGATTTTGACCGTGGCCAGCGAACAATTCAAGCAATCCAACAATCAGTGACCCAGCAAGGCCCAGCAAAGAGCTAGAGAACGCTGTGCCCATACCGCCAAGTTGGCTTTCTAGCCCGGCCTGTAGCCGTCCAAATACGTCTGCGCCGCTTTCGCCTTCGCCGGGATTCAGCGAACGAATGGTGTCAACTAGCGCGGGCACCGTTGTTGCCAGCCCATAGAAGGTACCCAAAAGCCCCAAGAAAATAAGCACGTTGCCAATATAGCGCGTGATTTCGCGGTCTTCGTCGATCCGCTGCGCAACAGAATCTAGGATCGACCGGCCAGAGCTGGATGAAACCTGCGTCCGAGCGCCGCGTGACCGCAGCAATGTCGCCAATGGCGCAAGCAGCGACGGCGCTTTGGTAAAGTTATGACCGCCCGTTTCTTTAGCAAAATGTTCAATCCAGCGGACCGAGTTTATCAGTAGAAAAACCTGGTTAATACATGACAGAACACCCAGCACAAAAACGGCTAGGATAACCCCGTTCAGGTAGGGGTTTGATTTGTAGATCGCCACGATTTGATTCAGGCCTAGGTAAAACCCGGCCCCGACCAGCCCAAGAACCACCAGCATGAAAAAAATCTGCCGAATAGGCTGCGAAAATTGCGGCTGCGCTTTGGCTTCCCGTTTGTCCGACACAGATGGGAGTCCTTATTCTTGAATTATTCTATTGGCTCATACCATTAACGGCACTTAGCCAAGCATAAAATTATAATGGTGGCGAATTTATGTTGCCGTCAAGGCACGCACCCGGTCGACCAGCCAAGCCATATCGTCATCACGGATACCGAGCTGGGTTAGATGCGCAGCGGTATTGAATAGGTATTCTGTGTTAGGTCCACGCCCGCCAATGGCGCTGGAAATCATCTGCGCCTGCCGTTCGAGGTCGTATTGGCAATATTGCGCATGATGGGGGTCGATAACGTAAGCCAGCGCGCGGATCGTATCGTCATCATCGGTTTTAAGGTCGACGTGTTCTTCGAAATATGCGGACGAAATCAGCTCTCGCTCGCGCAATTCGGCAAGCACTTTGTTTTCTTCTGCGGGGGCCACCTGAAATGCCATCCCGGTGCAGCGCGCACCCGGTGAAGCATCAAGCGCAAGCACTAGGCCTGGTTCGTCTTCGGATCCGCGGTGATGGATCGAAAGCATGCAAAAACTGCGGTGATAGTCGTGCAAGCAGGCTTTGACGGCGTTTACCGGAGTAAAGCCAGGGTTCCACAGAAGCGAACCGTATCCAAATACCCAAAGCGACATCATGCATTCCTTTTCCTGATGACCATAAACACCGGAATTGCCCAAACGAAAAGACTTAGCGCTGCGCCATCCCCAAGTCTCCGAAAATTGCTGTGCTGTGCTCTTGCAAATAGATCTTAAGCCACGGCGTATAATTGGCAGGGTGTCGTGCTACGTCAGCGGAAAGATCGTAAAAATCGACCCATCGCGTTGCCATGACTTCTTCTGCATTTGGAGTGAAAGCCAGATCATCAGGGGCGTCGGCGACAAAGACCTCGACCACCTCATGTTCGATCAACCCGTTTCCGACATCGGCCCGGTATTCAATCTGATCACGGTGGCTGGGATACAGGCCGGTAATGCCCAATTCTTGGTCCAGCCTACGCACGGCACAATCGCTGTCGGCTTCGTTCCACAGCGGATGTGTGCAGCAGGTATTCGCCCACAGTCCGGGTGTGTGGTATTTTTCAAGCGCACGTTGCTGGATCAGAACCCGACCTCGGTTCATCACAAACACGCTGACAGCTTTGTGTTTAAGGCCTTTTTGGTGGACCTCTAATTTTTCAACGGGGGTCAATGTCCCGTATACCCATGCGGGAATCATTTGTTGTGGCATTGGTACGACCCAGTTTGTTCGCCGCACATATAGCGGTGAACCGGCCTGATTACACCCCGACACAATGCCTCAGAATGATCGCACCTTGCGTTCTGAAAAACTCTGACGCAACGTCGCTTCAAAGCGCTTTGAGATGGAGTTGAGAAATGACAATTCGTGCGGTGGTCTGGGGCGAAAATGTCCATGAACAGACGAATAAGGTGGTGTCAGAGATATACCCTGATGGGATGCACAACGCGATTGCGGCGGCCCTGAATGGCGACGGCGTGACGGCGACGACGGCAACACTGCAAGACCCGGAACACGGCTTGACCGAGGAACGGCTAGCCGAAACGGACGTTTTGCTTTGGTGGGGGCATGCCGCCCATGGCGATGTATCCGATGAGGTCGTCGAGCGCGTAGCGGATCACGTGAATGCGGGCATGGGGCTTATCCTGCTGCACTCTGCGCACTTTGCGAAGATCTTTAAACGACTGATGGGTACGCCCTGCAATTTGACATGGCGCGAGGCTGGCGAACGCGAACGCCTTTGGGTCACGTCCAGAAACCATCCGATTGCTGCTGGGCTGCCTGATCATTTTGAGCTTGAGAACGAAGAAATGTATGGCGAACCCTTTGGGGTTCCAGAACCGCTTGAGACTGTGTTCATCAGTTGGTTCCAAGGCGGAGAAGTGTTCCGTTCCGGCCTGACCTACAAACGTGGGGCAGGGAACGTGTTTTACTTCCGTCCCGGCCACGAAACCTACCCCACCTATCACGATGCAAACGTGCAGCGCGTTTTGCAAAACGCTGTTCGTTGGGCCCATAATCCTGCGCCGCGTGTCGTGGGGGTAAATGATGCGCCGAATGTGCCCGTAGAACAGGCCCTAGAGCCGATCAAGGAACGCGGTCCGCGCCTTCACGAAGACGGCGAGGAAGGTTTCCGATGATCCGTGTCCTGATCGTTGGCACAGGTGGCATGGCCAACCAGCACGCCGAGGCTTACGCCGCGATGGACGGCGTTGAAGTCGTCGCCGGCGTCGATCCAAATGCGCATAACCTGCACGAATTTAACGCCAGACACGGCATCACCCATGCCTTTGATCAGGTGCAAGACGCGATTGATTGGGGAGAATTTGATGCGGTGTCCAATGTAACCCCTGACGCCGTTCATCATCGGACGACATTGCCGTTCCTTGAGGCGGGCAAGCACGTTCTTTGTGAAAAACCACTTGCCGCCAATTACGAAGATGCGGCTGAGATGGCCGCCGCCGCACAGGCTGCTGGTGTGGTGAATATGGTGAACCTAACCTACCGCAATGTCCCTGCGTTGATGCAAGCTGCGGAAATGGTCGCGGCTGGTGATATCGGTGAGGTACGCCATTTCGAGGCGTCATACCTTCAAAGCTGGTTGACCCAACCAACATGGGGCGATTGGCGGACAGAGGATCAATGGCTTTGGCGATTGTCGACCGCACATGGGTCGATGGGCGTGTTGGGCGATGTTGGGGTGCATATCTTGGACTATGCCACCTTTGCCGCCGGGTCGGATACCGCACGTATTTCTTGTCGTCTTAAGACCTTTCGCAAGGCAGAGAACGACCAAATCGGTATCTATCCGTTGGATGCGAATGACAGCATGACCATGCAGCTCGAGCTTGAAAATGGGGCCGTTGGTGTCATCCATGCCAGCCGTTTTGCCAGCGGTCATATCAATGATCTAAGCCTACGCTTGTTCGGTACGAAAGGCGGGCTTGAGGTGCGGTTTGAAAACGAGATCAGCACCCTAAGATCGTGCATCGGTGGAGATATGATGACAGGTGCTTGGACAGACATTCCACCTGCTGAAATCCCAACCAATTACGCGCGATTTATTCAGGCAATTCGTGACAAAACGATGGTTGATCCAGATTTTTCACGGGGTGCTGCATTACAGCGCGTTTTGGACTTGGCTGTGACATCAGACACAGACGGATCACGCGATCAAGTTCTATAAAATTAGCACCGTACGGTGCTAATTTTGACTTTTTTTCTTAATTGGGGTTGAGTTTATTTGTGAAATTTCGCCCTTTCCGTGCGCTGTACGGATTTGTGCAAATATTTCAGAAATGATTTTCAAGTAGGGCGTATCGTCGTGCCTACTGCAGGTCGCTGGCCCGTTCGCTGCGTCGGTACGGATTGGAAGGTTTGATATGAACGAAATCCTCGTCCCGTTGGCTGCCGCTGACCTGATAGATCGCATCGTTGTCCTACAGTTGCAGATTGAAACAACAGTACATGGGCAACAGGATGGCCGCATCATCCGACAGAAAAAACTACTTGATAGACTTGCCAGCCGGGTGCTGCCTGATGACCCAGATCTGCACAGAATGCAGCGAAACCTTTATAACGCGCGATGTGATTTATTAGCGATCGAAGAAGACCTGCGTGCATGCGACGAACGCGCAGAATTTGGTGTGCCTTTCGTGGCGCTCACGCGGGCATTTTTAGCGTCGCGCGACGCGCTAGACCACGTCATGACAGAGCTTCGCGATCATTTGACCAAACCATTGCTGTTAAATGAAGAGTACGCCGGGATTCACGGTTCCCGTGACGCTTAATCAAACGCATTTTAGGTAACTTCGCCGCTTAATGATGCATTCATAACTTAGACACTACCTCTGTTCTTGGGTGAGCAAATAGGTGGTGGAAATGAGTGCCGGAACAAATGCACCGATAATTATTAAGCGCAAAAAAGTGGTGGCGGGTGATGGCCATCATGGTGGCGCGTGGAAGGTCGCCTATGCTGACTTTGTCACTGCGATGATGGCGTTCTTTATGCTGATGTGGTTGTTGAATGCGACGACCGAACAGCAACGCAAGGGCATTGCTGACTACTTTTCGCCCACGATTCCGATTAACCGGATTTCGGGTGGTGGCACGGGCGCTTTCGGTGGTTCGAACCTGTTCACCGATGATTCCTATGCCCAGAGCGGGACGGGAATCAGTCAACCTACCATCGGTCAAAATCCGGTTCGCTCTGAAGATAATAACCCCGGCGAAGCAGCCGCAGTCGCCGCGCAAGTCGCTGCCCTGCGCGACATTGAGGCTATTCTGATGGGGAGTGGCGGCGAAAGCATGCTGTCGGATCAGGCGTTACGCCACATTATAACGCGTTTGACCGACGAGGGCCTGATCATCGAAATTTTCGACCTTCCCGATGCTGAACTGTTCGTGGCGGACACGACAACGCCTCATCCGATCACTGCCGAAATTGCGGCAATTCTGGCGCGCCTGTTTCAGATTGTGAGTAATCCGGTCGTAGTCAAAGGGCACCTACGGGCCAAGACCATTCTGGCGCTTGACAATCCGATTTGGGAACTTTCAACCGGCCGCGCCGCGCAGATGCGCCTAATGCTAGAAGCGGGTGGGTTAGACCCGCGTCGCATCACGCGTTTGACAGGCAGTGGTGACCGGACACCAGCCGTCGCCGACCCAACCGCACCGCGCAATAACCGTATCGAAGTGGTGCTGCTTCGGTCTGATCGATAGCAAGAAATGAAATGGATTTTATCTGTTAGGGCGACGTTAAGTTTGGGTCTTTAGGCAAGAGTAGAAGAACGACCTCGGACGCAGAAAGGCTCAGCCATGACTATTTCCTCATCATTGAACGCGAGCGTTGCCGGTTTAGCGGCGAATGCATCGCGCTTGGCGACGATCTCTGACAATATTTCGAACTCATCGACCTTCGGGTACAAACGCGCCGTTACAGATTTCCACTCAATGGTTATCGAAAGCGGTCAGGGCAGCTATTCGGCAGGCGGTGTTCGGGCTTCGACCGCACGGTTGATTGACCAACGCGGGGCGTTAGTGTCGACATCAAACCCAACCGACTTGGCAGTGCGTGGTCGCGGCATGCTTCCGGTTACGACACAGGCGTCTGTTGCAGCTGGTGGGGACAACCCGATGATGCTGACGACGACGGGCTCGTTCCGCACCGACGCAGACGGCTATTTGCGCACGACAGGTGGGTTGGTCTTGATGGGGATACCAGCAAACCCAGATGGTACGATCCCGACTTACCCACGCGACTCTGCCGATGCATTGCAGCCGATCCAAATCAATGCGAACCAATTTGTAGGTGAACCTACGACACAAGTAGAACTGGCCGTAAACGTACCCGCGACATCCGCACGTGAAGGATCAGCGGGCGAGATCGAAACACTGTCGGTCGAATATTTTGATAACCTTGGTGCGTCATCCACTTTAAGCTTTTCATTCACGCCAACAGTTCCGGCAACCGGGGCATCGAACGAATGGACAATGGAAATTCGCGACAGCGAATCTGATGTCGATGCTGATGGAAATCCAGATGTGGTCGGCACGTATGTTCTGACCTTCGACGATTCTCGCGGCGGAGGCGGCACGCTTGCAAGTGTCGTTGACACTGGGCCGGGTGGTGCCTACGATCCAGTGACAGGGTCCTTAACCGTTTCCGTTGATGGTGGCCCGATTGAGATCAACATCGGCGAACTCGGAAGCTCTGCTGGCCTTACCCAACTGTCGGACGCCTTCGCACCCGTTTCAATCACTAAAGATGGCGCGCCTGTCGGTAACATGACCTCGGTAGAGGTCGACGAAAGCGGATACGTCCGAGCGAGTTTTGATACTGGTACCAACCGAATTCTATATCAGATTCCACTGGTGGATGTTCCAAATGTGAACGGGCTAGAGGCGCTTGACCAACAAAGCTATCGGGTAACGCCAGATAGCGGGACCTTCTTTCTTTGGGATGCTGGCGATGGACCTACGGGAGACATCGCAAGCTATGCACGTGAAGAATCGGCAACCGACGTCGCCGGGGAGCTGACGGAACTGATCCAAACCCAGCGCGCATATTCGTCAAACGCAAAGGTCATCCAAACCGTTGACGAGATGTTGCAGGAAACCACCAACATCAAACGCTAATCCTGTTAGGAGCGACGAACGATGAGTATTTCAAGCGCGCTGAACAATGCGGTCGCCGGGTTGACCGCGACCTCTCGTATGGCCGAGGCAGTGTCGTCAAACCTGTCCAATGCCCTAACAGAAGGGTACGGTAAGCGTTCAGTCGAATTGTCGTCCGTGCAGGTGGGGAACGTGGGCGGCGGTGTAAAAGTAACGGGTATCGTTCGTTTCACGGATGCCGGGATATTGAATGATCGTCGTCTTGCCGATTCCGCGCTTACGAGCCAACAAGAAACTGTAAGCACACTCAATCGGCTTGAACAAAATCTGGGCGGCCCCAACGACAGCGCCAACCTTGTCGGAAAGCTTGCCGCGTTTGAGACAGCTCTTATTAGCGCAACAGCCGATCCTGCCTCTGAAACCCGCCTCGCTAGCGTCGTTAGTAGGCTAGGTGACATCACGGCGACTCTACAAAGCAACACCCGAGACATCCAAACGCATCGGCAAGAGGCGGACGCAGAGATCGCGAATAGCGTGGAGCAACTAAACACCTCTCTCAAGCAGGTCGAACAGTTGAATGCAGACATAGTGCGCATGCGGGGCGCAGGCCAAGACGTTTCTGCGTTGCTTGATGCGCGGCAGGTCGCGGTCGACGAAATCGCGAAAATCGTTCCAATAAGGCAGGTCGACCACGATAATGGAACCGTTGGGCTAATGACGACAAGTGGCACGACACTGTTGGACAGTCGCGCAGTTGAATTTGGTTTTGCCGCAACGCCAACGATCACGGCGGATATGACACTCGCTTCGGGTGCGCTCGGTGGGATCACATTGGATGGCGTTCCCTTGGATACGGCTACGGGGGTGGGGCGCTTAAGCGGGGGGGCACTTGGCGCGGCGTTTACACTGCGTGACGAAACGCTGGTTGATCTACAGCAATCGCTTGACGAAGTTGCCGTTGATCTGATTGCACGCTTCGAAGACCCAGCAACCGATCCAACCTTGAATGCAGGCGATCTAGGGTTACTCACAGAGGAAGGTAATCCACTAAATCTTAGCGATGTTGCCGGGCTTGCAGGGCGAATTGCAGTGAACTCGGCCATCGACCCCAATAGTGGGGGCGAACTTCACTTGTTGCGTGACGGATTAAATGCTGCAACTGCCGGGTCATCGGGCGATGCCGCGCAGTTAAATAATTGGCTTGATGCGCTGGGCGTCGCTAGGGCGGATGCAGCGGGCGTTTCAACCCGTTCCGCTGCAGGGCGCGTCTCTGACTTTACAGCAAAAATCGGCACCGCACGTCTGAGCGCCGAAGAGCAGTTGAGTTTTACAGCAGCGCGTTGGGATACTATCAAGTCTGCGGAACTTGCGAACGGAGTCGATACGGATATCGAGCTTCAAACGCTGATGCGAATTGAGCAGGCATATGCCGCGAACGCAAAAGTTCTCGAAACAGCGGATTTCATGATGCAACGACTGATGGAGATATAAGATGCCAGTCAATCCTGTGGGTGACATGGCACAGCAGTTTAACGCAATGCGTAACACTAGCGTGATCAAATCTGACCTGGCTAGGTTATCTGAAAGCATGTCGACCGGAAACGTCGCGGACATAACGCGGCATCTAAACGGGGAAACCACGCTATTGTCGGGAGTCAATTATTCACTTTCTCAGCTTGCCAGTTACACTGTTGCGGGGCGCGAAACGGAACAGCGCCTAGCAAACATGCAGATTGTTTTGGGCCAGTTGGACAGTGCTAGCCAAAAGACGAGTAGCCAATTGCTGCTCGTCAGTAATAATTCATCCTCTGATCAGGTGACCGAGGCCGCGCGAGCCGCGAGGTCAACATTCGATACGATGGTAAATCTACTTAACACTCGCGTCGGTGATCGCGCGTTGTTCGGTGGAGCTAAAGTGGCGAATGCACCGCTGGCAAGCGCAACTGACATGTTGGCGGATATTCAGATAGCTATCGGTGGTGCGACGTCACAAGCAGCTATTTCAGCCGCGGTTTTAGACTGGTTCGACAACCCCGCAGGGGGATTTGCGACCATGGGGTACCTAGGTGACACCGGTCCCGCAGTAAAGAAACGTCTGTCGGATTCGACCACGGTGACCATAGACGCGCGCGCGGACGACCCCGCGATCCGCGATGCATTGAAATTCGCCGCACTCGCGGCCGTCACTCACGAAATGTCGGGGCTCGATGTTGGCACGCGGTCTGGTCTCCTTCAAGAATCTGGTATTGGTCTCTTCTCCACAACAAGTGCCCTTGTGGGGGTTCAGTCACGAATTGGCTTCGTAGAAGAAACGGTTTCGCGTGAAATTACCGAGATGAGCGCGGAGTCTACGGCGCTGGCTATCGCAAAAAATGATCTTGTCGCCGCTGACCCGTTTGAGGCGGCGTCGCGGCTCCAAGCGGTGCAATTGCAGCTTGAAACACATTACGCGGTAACTGCGCGAATGTCCCAGCTCTCGTTATTGAGTTTTATCTGATGAACATTTTCAAAGTAGTATTGTGCTGCATCGGACTAACGGCAGCTTTCACCACAGAGGCGGCACCGATCCGTATCAAGGATCTCGTAGAGTTTGACGGTGTACGCTCAAATGACTTGGTGGGTTACGGGCTAGTCGTTGGGTTGAACGGAACAGGTGATGGCCTTCGTAATTCGCCATTCACCGAAGAGATTCTAAGCAATATACTAGAGCGGTTGGGTGTGAATGTGACCGGTGAACAATTCCGCCCCAAGAACGTAGCGGCGGTTATCGTGACGGCAAGTTTGCCGCCGTTTGCGCGTGCAGGCAGTCCGGTAGATGTCACGGTTTCCGCTATAGGTGATGCGAATAGCCTACTTGGCGGCACGCTTATCATGACGCCTTTGAACGCAGCGGATGGTGACATTTATGCGGTCGCACAGGGTACCATAATTGCGGGCGGTGCATCTGCCACAGGTGATGGTGCAAGCGTGGTACAAGGCGTTCCGACAGCCGGCGTAATTCCGTCGGGCGCCACAGTCGAACGCGAAGTCGCCTTTGACTTTGCAGCGATGGATACGCTACGCTTGGCATTGCGGACGCCTGACTTTACGACCGCCGGCCGCATCGAGCAGGCAATAAACCAAGATTTTAAGCGAGGGGTCGCGGTCATGTTGGATGCCGGCACTGTCGAGCTGAACATCTTGGCAACGCGCATGGCTTCGCCAGCACATGCTTTGGGTCGGATCGAAAACATTCTGGTAGAGCCCGAGCGGCGCGCACGCGTTGTTGTGGATCAACGATCAGGAACGATCGTGATGGGCGAAGACGTTCGAATTAGCCGCGTTGCGGTGAGCCAAGGTAATTTGACTTTGCGGATCCAAGAAGCGCCGTTGGTGTCACAACCAAATCCGTTTTCACCGGGAGAAACAGTCGTCGTTCCACGCACAAATGCCGCCATAGTCGATGAACCGGGGATTGGTCTGGCGGAAGTAAATGAAGGCACATCCCTAAGTGAGGTGGTCGCTGGGTTGAACGCGCTTGGCGTCGCGCCACGCGACATGATCGACATATTGAAAAGCATCAAGGCAAGTGGAGCGCTGCACGCTGAGTTTATTGTCCGCTAGCCATGTGTAAGGGCGTTCTCGAAAACGCCCCCTACTTATTTAGCTGTAACTTCTGACGAGGCTCGAAGCGAGCAGCCCCCAACCATCAGCGACCACAAAAAACGCGAGCTTGAATGGAAGTGAGACAATTGCTGGCGGGACCATCATCATCCCCATCGACATAAGGACTGCGGCGACGACTAAATCAATGATCAAAAACGGCATGAAGATCAAAAATCCGACCTGAAATGCCCGTGCTATTTCGCTAAGCAAAAATGATGGCACCAAAACAGACAGCGGAGTTTCTGTGACGGGCATCTGACCACCGACGTCTGGCCGCAGTTCTGCGAGGGTGGTGTATGTATCCGGTTCGACCCGCTCAATCATAAATGTGCGTAGCGGCTCCATCGCTCGAACGAAGGCTTCTTCAACCTCCATCGTGCCGTTCACTAGAGGTTCAATTCCGTTTTCCCACGCCTCTAAGAATACGGGCTCCATGACGAAATATGTCAGAAACAACGCGAGGCTAATGATGAGCATATTCGGAGGCGATTGTTGAAGTCCGATCGCCTGACGCAAAATGGCGAACACCGTCACGATAAATGGGAAGCAGGTCACCATGATCGCGATACCTGGAACGAGGCTGAGCACAGTAATTAGGACGACGAGCTGCACCGAACGCGTCGCCAACGAACCGTCATCGCCAAATGAAATCGCGATGTCCTGTGCGAGTGCTGGCGAAGCGACAAATGCAAGCATCAAGGAGCCCCAAAAAACGGACTTACGCATCTTACGCTAGTTCGTTCGCGTTAGAGACAACTTCGGTCAACCGCACGGCCAGCTGACCGGGTTCGCCACCTTCGAGTTCCTGCAATTCGCCGCGTGCGATAAGGCGATCACCAATATATAGCTCAACGGGATCCTCGATCCGCTTATCGAGCGGGACAATCGCGTTTTCACTAAGCGATAGAAGGTCTCTGACAAGTGGGCGTGCTTTGCCGACAGAGACTAGTATTTCGATAGGGATGTGCCCTAATGGATTGCCGTCGGTTTTTGCCATGAGATCAGTATCATCCATGTTTTTGTACCCTGTTTTCTGAAAGTGAAACTGCGTTCAGCGCTGCACGAATTTCAGCGAGCAGGTTGTCCGCATCAAGAAATGTCTCGTCTTGCGCGAGCCCAATCCAAGCTGAGTGTTCGGTGAGGTTGGGGTCTTCGATTACGACGACGTTTTGCTTTTCTGCAGCCATTAGTTTTTCAATGGATTCGTGTTGACTTGGGTGCACGTGCACCTGCGCGCTCTTGTCAGTATCTGCTGCGGCCGCGTTCAAAAGCGTTTCAACAATCACGGGGCCAAAGCTTGCGGCCGTAATTTCAGGCAGTAGCCGATTAACGACTTTTGTCAGAAGCGGTGACAGTGCCCCAAGCAATTCTGCGCGGGCTTCAGCAAAGCTGAAATCGATATCAACGATAGCCTGAACGAGGGTTTGTTCTAGCGCTTTTGTGTCGGCCTTCGAAATGGCGGTTGCGGCTGCAAAGCCCTCTTCGTATCCCGTTTCGTAGTCTGCGCTTGGCCGGTTGTTTCTCGTTGGGCAGTCTTCGAACGATTCAAGTGAAAGCAACTGCACCATCACGCACCGGCCTTCGGTGCTGGGTCTTCGATCCATTCTTGCAGTATTTGGATCGTTTCCGTTTCTTTTTCCGATATCATTTGACGCAACCGCGAAACGGGGTCTTCTGGCGTATTGCTTATCTTAGCTAATTCACCCTCTTGAGCATTTCCGGCAGCTTCACTGCCAATTGCTAAAGGAGAAGTCGATGGGGCCAATCCAATAGTGCTGTCGTTAACATTAGGTGCAGGCAGCAATGGCACGGGCGCAAGAATAGGACGCACAACAAATAGCCCCAAGGCTAGTGTGACTAGGGCAAGTACACCGATTTGAATGAGCCGCATCATATCAAGCGGTATTTTTGTAGCCGCGGTGCTGGCCTCGGTCCCCAGTAGGGCAACTGGTTCGAACGCCATTGACCGAAGAGTAATCACATCGCCACGCGCGGGATCTATGCCGACTGCAGAGGCGACGAGTTCTTGCAGCGCGGCTAATTCAGTGTCGCTTCGTGGACTGCTGGTTATGCTCCCGTCCTCAGCGACGGTCGTTGCTTCATTCACTAGGACTGCAACAGTCAGTCGTTTGATTGCGCCCGGTGCGCGCAGCAGTTGTCTTTCGGTTTCAGATACTTCGTAATTCGTTAAGACCCGGCTTTCGCTGTTTTCATTCGTCGCAGCGCCTCCGGCGCCTTTTGCGTCACCATCGGGCAGATTTGATGCGACTGTCACATCTCCACCGCGGCTGTCGTTTGACGTGCCCGCGCTTTCTGTCACATCTGTGCTAATTGCGATGCGGCTTTCGGGATCAACACGTCGTTCTGTGATCGATTCGGTTTCGGTCACCGTGTCCATGGTAATTTCGACCACGGCATTCCCGGCACCGACACGGGCGGCCAAAAGGCGTTCGGCTCTTTGACGTAAAGCGTCTGTCCGTTCGTCGTGTCCAGGCAAGATCGCGTTTCCATCAGAGTCGGAGAGAAGCCCGCCATTGTCGTCAATGATTGCAACAGAACTTGGCGTCATGCCGGGTACGGCCGCGCCAACAAGATACTGCAACGCCTTAATATGCTGCGCTGAAAGCGCCCCAGTGGCGGTTGTCACTGTTACAGCAGCGGTCGGCGTTTGGTCTTGCCGGAATGATCTGGCCGCAGGCGTAGAGATATGAACCCGTGCGGCGCGGATGTGCTGGCTGGCCAAAATTGTGCGTGCCAATTCCCCTTCCTTTGCGCGCCAGTAAGCTGCGTCAAACATCTGCGAGGTCGTCCCAAAACCCGACAGCGAATCGAGTAGCTCGTAACCTTGGCTCCCGCTGGCGGGCAGCCCTTCTCCTGCAAGTCCCATGCGAAGCGTATCGCGCATACCAGTGGGTACATAGATGGCATTGCCGCGCACTTCATATTCGATCCCGCGCTGATCAAGCGACGTGATGACATCACCTGCGGCCCGTCCTTCTAGCCCACCAAACAGCAGCGCCATGTCCTTTGTGTTGGCGCCTTTCGCTAGAATCAGCACTGCCGCAAAAACTGCGATGGTTGCAAAAACAACGAATATCCGTCGCTGTACGCCGAGCGCGGACCATACTGTGCTGAGACTCTGCAATCTGGTTCTCCATCAAATTGGTATTCTACCGTTGTTCCCTGTTTGAACGACGAGCCTTAACAATCGGTTAGGGCTTCTTCGTTTATGAAAAGTTCCATCAAGGGACGAAAAGGACTGCATGATGTCGGAAGAAACTGCCCCCCCGACGAAGGGATCGAAAAAACCGTTACTAATAGGGCTAGTTCTTGCTCTGCTGGGCGGCGGCGGTGGTTTTTTCGCGGTTCAATCGGGGGTGCTGAATGCGGCGCGCCAAACTGAAACGGTCGAACAAGAATCATACGCGCCAAAGTCCGCAGCCGTCGCATTTGTGGCGCTTGACCCGCTAATTATTTCGCTACCGCGTTCTGACGGTCGCGACCATTTGCGGTTCTCTGCGCAGCTCGAAGTCGTGCCAGAGCACGCAGCAGAGGTAGAGGCGATCAAACCTCGGATCATCGACATTCTAAACGGCTATTTGCGCGCGGTTGAGATTGCGCAGCTAGAAGATCCCGCTGCGCTTACTCGGATACGTGCCCACATGTTGCGTCGGGTTCAGATCGTCGCGGGCGAGGGTCGTATTCGCGATCTTTTGATAATGGAATTTGTGCTGAGCTAAGGAAAAAAGATGACAATGATCGCTGATGTATTTTTAGTTGCGGGCGCATTGGCCGCAGGATTCTATTGTTACGTTTTATCACGGCGCTTGCGCCGATTTACTGATCTAGAAAAAGGCGTCGGGGGTGCTGTTGCGGTATTGTCGGTGCAAGTTGATGACCTAACAAAAACTCTCACCCACGCGCAATCGACTGCAAAATCATCAGTTGAGGCGCTCGACGCAGTGAGCGCGCGTGCGGAATCGGCCGGTCAACGATTGTCGCTGTTAGTCGCGTCATTGCACGATTTGCCGGAACCGGCACCGCAAAAGCCAACGGAAAGCCCATATTTTGTTCACCGTCCGGTAGGTCCGGAGGGGAACCAATGACCCGAAAGGTAAAGCGGCGATCAAGTGGCGGTACGTTGCATGTTATCGCAGGTCTTTTGCTAGCATCGGCAGTGGTCCGTGTTGGGGCGCATGCTGGTCCAGCAATGGCAGACATCAGCAATGATGCGGGGCAAGAATCAGAGACTAAAGCCCCGGAGGTTACCGACACAGGAACGTTATTGGCCGCACTGCAAGCGCGTGAAGCGAGTATATCTGAGCGCGAAGCGCAACTCGATGAGAGAATGCAAGCGCTCCGTGTTGCTGAACTTGAAATAGAAAAGAAACTACAAACGCTCATCGCTGCAGAAGAAAACCTGAGTTCAACAATTGCTCTTGCGGATAGCGCCGCTGAGACGGATCTCGCGCGACTAACGACAGTTTATGAAAACATGAAACCCAAAGAGGCGGCGGCGCTTTTTACAGAAATGTCCCCACAATTCGCTGCAGGTTTTCTGGGCCTTATGCGTGCTGATGCGGCCGCCCTCATAATGACCGAACTCGAACCTCAGACAGCATATTCATTCAGCGTTGTTTTGGCCGGGCGAAACGCGCTGGCACCAACCGACTGAGGCTGACTGATCGTTAACACCTTCGGCGTACAAAAGAATCAAAATCCAATAACGGTTTATTCTAAAAAAAGGGACAGTCCTAAATGGTTGGCTTGATCGGCGTTGTTCTTGTCTTTGTGACGGTGTTTGGTGGCTATTTACTCGCGGGTGGGAAAATGGCCATCATCTTGAAAACGCTACCATTTGAGATGATCATGATCTGCGGTGCCGCGATTGGGGCGTTTACAATTAGCAATGACGGATCCGCAATTAAACACACCCTAAAAGACATTGGTAAGGTGTTTAAGGGACCAAAGTGGAACGCCCAAGACTATAGCGATGTTCTTTGTCTTTTGTTTGAATTGATCCGCGTCGCGAGAAGCAATCCAGTCGCCCTTGAAAGCCATATCGAAGAACCAGAAAACTCTGCCATATTTGGTAAATACCCAAAAATACTTAGCGACGCGGAATCGGTTGCATTGATCTGCGATACTTTGCGTTCCGCATCGATGAACTACGATGACCCACACCAAGTCGAAGAAGTCCTGGAAAAACGGATTGAGGCGACGCTCCATCACAAGATGCACTCGACGCATGCGCTTCAAACTGTGGCAGATGGTTTACCAGCCTTGGGAATCGTTGCGGCTGTTCTTGGCGTTATCAAAACGATGGGTTCGATTGACCAACCTCCAGAGGTGTTGGGAAAGCTTATCGGTGGTGCGTTAGTTGGCACATTTCTTGGGGTGTTTTTAGCATATGGGCTGGTCGCGCCCTTCTCTACAAAGGTGAAGGCAGTCATCGAAGAAGACGCACATTTTCATCAACTCATTCGGGAAGTGCTCGTCGCGAATCTTCATGCGCATGCGCCTAACATCTGTGTCGAGGTGGGGCGCCAAAACATGCCCGGTAGCCTTCGACCTAGCTTTTCCGACATGGAAAACGCACTAAAAGCCACAAAACAGAGTGCTGCATGATGCGCAAGATATTCGTAGCAATCCTCATGCTGTGTGGCACGTTAGCGTCTGCCAAGCCAATATCTGTTCAAACCGGTGAACACCCAAGTTTTACTCGGATGGTTTTCCATCTTTCTGCGGATACCAACTGGCAGCTTGGTCGGGTTGACCAAGGATATATGCTTCAGACCTCCTCCCGTGACGGGTTCGACCTGCGACGGTTTTATGACCGGATTCCTCGAAACCGGGTTACGAGGGTCGATCAGGTTGGCGACGATCGGTTGCGTATCTCGGTTCCATGTGACTGCCAGGCAGAGGCGTTTCTTCTCCGACCCGATATCCTTGTTGTTGACGTGCATGATGGTTCTCCTTCGCAAGGATCACCATACGAAGAACCGTTCCATCTGATTACAGATGGATGGCAGACAACGGCTAGGAAACATCAATATGTTCTACCAAATGATGCAATCCTGCCTCTGCTGAATCCCGCAAGCAGTGCCACCCGACCAGCGTTTGAAAGCGCAGAGCCAGTGGTAGTCGATGATGAAGATGAGCATCGCGGTCCAATCCAAGAAGAAGATCTTGATGAGTTCGAGGACTCGATTGTACAAAGCCTAGCGCGTGGTCTTACGCAAGGGGCGTTGGATAGAGGGAAGCATGACGCCCGTCGTACTGCTCTTGATGACATGCGCGTAAGACAACGCTTTGATGGAGTGGATGTTCGGCTACCCGGTTTAACGGCCCATACAAATATTGATAGCGCTGCGATGGCTGATGTTGGGCAGGGCGATCATACCCAATCAGGGTCAAGCTGCCTTCCTGACACCTATTTTAACATAGAGAACTGGGCTGATGATCGACCATTTTCTACGCAACTCGCAGACGCGAGGGGCGCGCTGTCTTTAGAGTTTGACGAAAACGAAGAAACCGAAGTCCTACGCCTCGCACGGTTTTACGCCTATTTTGGCTTCGGGCTTGAGGCTATCGATACGCTAGAAATTGACGGATCCTACTCGCAAGAACGTCTATACCTCACTCAAATTGCGCACATCCTAGACGGCACTCCCGCGACGTCCGACCTATTTGTTGAACAGGTTAGCTGCCCGTCCTATGTCTCGCTCTGGGCTATGTTAGCTATGGGCGGCGCGTTGGATGCCAAGCCTAATCGCGCCGGGATACTTAAGACATTTAAGACGTTACCTACCCATCTGCAGCAGCATTTAGGCCCGAGGTTGTCTGACCGTTTCGTTGCGATGGGTGACGATGACGCGGCAATACAGGTTCTGGCCTCGATTCACGGATACACGGACATTGGAGAGAGTGGTGCCTTACCTTCAGCGAACCTCGCAAATGCTTTAAGCAACGACGATAAAGCATCGGAAATACTCGGAGGCTTGGCGCGTGAAAACAAACGAATGTCGCCCGAGGCTATGATGGGGTTTTTGAATGATGCTATAGTGACTGGTATCTTCATTGAAGAGGCCGACTTCATCTTGGCTGATGCGTTAAGATATGAGAATGCCCGCTCGCCTATTGCCCATGACTTAGTCGAAGTTCAGTTCAACGCTCGACTGGGTCAGAATCAGTTTGAGCAGGCGCTAGAGTTGGTGACCGTGGCGCGCATGTTAACGACTGGCAGCGTGGACCCAATGTACGCTGCGTTTGCACAACGTGCCGCTGAACACATGACCGACGCAGATTTTCTCGAGTTCGCGTTTGGGTCTGCACCGGACCTATTCTCTAACAATTCGCGGCAGGTAATCGCACGCCGACTAAGTGATTTGGGTTTTTCCGAACGCGCTATAGCGTTCGATAACCAAGTAATTAGTCAGATACCCGTCAATATAGCTATTCCCAAGGATGAAGGCACGGTGCCTGCCAATCCAGTTAGCATTGCGAACCCAGATATCGTGTTATCTGAGCTGCCTTCTAGTACCCCGCTGAACAATGAGACACCGTTAGCGAGCAGCCGGATTCTTGTTGGGCAATCTCAGGAGACTAGAGAGCTGGTCGCCGATATCTTGGACCGAGCGAAGCTGCCGGAACGTTAAGGTGCTCGTTTACGCTTACGATTTGTAAACCAAGTTTGGCCTATCCTGATTGAGAACAAGATTGGGATACCCACCAAGATGGACGCTCGCACTTCTATCCAGCAAGAGGCCTTTCGAAACCACACAAGCTTTGTGGCTGAGGTTGGACGTAGCCCTGTGGCTTCTGTTCAGCACATTAGAGGGTCGGTTCGTTGAATATGCTAACGTTGCGCGACTTATTCCAACCCACAATTATTCTGGCTCTCGCGCTAATGGCGGTCATTGTGATGATGATCTTACCTGTTCCTGCATGGGTCTTGGATATCGGATTGGCGGCGTCTTTTGCGCTAGCGATCCTGATGTTTACCGTCACGCTATTCATCGAAAGGCCGCTTGATTTTTCGGCGTTTCCTACGGTTTTGTTGGCATCTTTGATGCTGCGGTTATCGTTGAACGTGTCGTCAACAAAACTGATTATCGGACAAGGACACACCGGTACGGGTGCCGCTGGCGACGTCATCGAAGGGTTTGCGATGTTCGTGATGGGCGGCAACGTTCTGCTCGGCTTGGTGGTGTTTTGTGTCCTGTTAATCGTGAATTTCGTCGTCATCAACAAAGGGGCGACACGGATGGCCGAAGTCGGCGCACGTTTCGCGCTCGACGCTATGCCGGGCAAACAGCTTGCCATTGATAGCGACATGTCCGCCGGTGTGATTGATCACCAAGAAGCAAAGGACAGACGTGAGCGCGAGCAAGCCGAAACCACCTTTTTCGGTTCGCTGGATGGTGCGTCAAAGTTCGTCAAGGGTGACGCGGTGGCGGGCTTGTTGATAACCGCACTGAACCTAGTGATGGGCTTGATCATAGGTGTTGCGGTCAACGATATGCCAATGTCGCAAGCTTTTGAAACTTATGCAATTTTAACCGTGGGTGACGGGTTAGTTTCGCAAATTCCAGCTGTTGTGATTTCGATTGCTTCTGCGTTGCTTCTGGCGCGTGGAGGAGCGACTGGTTCTACGGATTTGGCGTTGGTGTCGCAGCTGGGACGACACCCAGCTGCGTTGGCGACTGTGGCCGTTTTGATGGCTCTATTTGCTTTGGTGCCTGGCATGCCATTTGTTCCGTTCATGTTGGGCGCGATGACGCTTGGTGGATGCGCATTTGTTATGAACTCTGCGGCGAGAAAGGCTAATCAGCGCGATCTTGAAACGCCTTCTACAACCGATGACGGCCCGCGCGAGCCGTCAATGGGCGACGTCTTGGATTTGGATGACATCCATGTGGAATTCGCGCCTGATCTTGTGGATATGGTGCTGGATCCTGGGACCGGACTGGACGCACGTATCGCCAACATGCGTAGCCACGTTGCCACGTCTTACGGTGTTCTACTTCCTGAAATCCGGCTGACTGACAACGCAGTGCTGCCGTCGGGGTGCTATGTCGTGCATGTTCAAGGTGTTGAAGAGGTGCGCGACAAACTGAAACCAGATCAAATTTTGGCGCTTTTGAACGACGCACAGCCGATACAATTGTCTGGCGAAGCTGTAGATGAACCCGTCTATGGGGCTCCGGCAAAATGGATATCGCCAAATGACCAAGAAGAGGCAGGGCTTGCTGGCCTCACAACCGTTCAGCCTGCAGAGGTTCTTGCCACTCATCTACTTGAGGTCGTGAAACGTAATTTTCCAAGACTGCTAACGTTCAAAGCGCTGCGTCGTCGGTTGGACGAGATGGTCAACCTGAGTGACCCGGCACGCGGCGAAGCAAACCGCAAAATGCTGGATGAGCTCATTCCAGATAAGGTGCCGTTTGATTTGCTGCTTTCCGTTCTACGGTTACTACTGGAAGAGCGCGTTTCGATCCGTAACTTGCCTCTCATCATCGAAGGAGTCGCAGAAGGCCGCCAGCTTCATCCGTCTGCCGACGGTATCACCGAACACGTGCGTCAGTTGCTAGGCTTTCAATTGGTTGCCGAAATGCGCCGGCCAGATGGAACGATTCCCTTGGTGCAACTGGCGCCGGAATGGGAAGAAACCTTTACGACTTATGAAATTCGTTCAGATCGTGGTGGCGGCGATGTGGCGCTGCCACCTGACAGCTTTAATCAACTGGCTGACGGCATTGCTGATAAATTGGGGCAGGCCGCAGCGACAGGTGCATATGCAGCGGTCGTAACATCGATGCGAAGGCGCCGCTTTTTGCGAACTGTGATGGCGGCCAAAGGGATCATGAACCCTGTACTATCATTCGAGGAAATCGGAATTGATGCGCGGCCCGCTCTTGTCGGTTTGGTTCCGGCATGATCGCAGACCTGATGCCGCTCTTGCCAATTTCGCAAGCCGCGCTTTGGACGGGGTTTGTGGTTTTTGTGCGTATCAGCGCGATGTTGGCCGTGATGCCCGCATTTGGGGGTCACGCCGTGCCGATGCGGGTACGGCTTGCCTTGGCGTTAATGTTCACGTTTATCGTCGCCCCGACGGTGGCGCTGGCGATCCCTCCCATAAAAACTGGCGTTTTCCTCGCTTTTGCAACGATTGGTCCTGAAGTAATTACCGGCCTTTTCTTCGGGCTTTTCCTGCGCTTCTTCATTCTCGCCCTACAAATTGCGGGTTCTATCGCGGCTCAGTCTACGTCTCTTTCACAGATTTTTGGGGGATCGGCTGGCGTCGACCCGCAGCCTGCCATTGGGCACCTCTTGGTCGTCAGCGGGACGGCCTTTGCAGTTATGTCTGGGTTACACGTGCAGATAGCTGGATATATGATCCAAACTTATACCTTGGTACCACCTAGTGAGTTGCTAAGCGCAGCTATTGTTATTGATCTGGGACTGCAGGAAGTCAGGCGAATTTTTGAACTTGGGTTCTCGCTCGCTGCGCCATTTTTGATCGCGTCGCTTGTCTACAACGTCGTAATGGGGGTGATTAACCGCGCGATGCCGCAATTGATGGTGTCATTCGTTGGCGCGCCTGCGATCACCGCCGGCGGCTTGCTTTTGCTTTTGATCACAGCGCCTATCATGCTGGGGCTTTGGTATGCTGTATTTAGTTCGTTCATGACGTCACCGTTCGGGCCCATTCCATGAGCGAGGATACAGACGCCAGCGACAAGCAGTTTGAGCCTACCCAGAAGAAACTAGATGACGCACGTGAGAAAGGTGAAATTGCGAAATCTACAGATCTGACGACGGCAGCAGCTTATGGCGGGTTATTGTTGGTTGGCATGACCATGGGGGCACAAGCGTTAGTAAATCTAGGTACATCGCTAGCGGCAATACTGTCACAAGCAGATGAAATCAGCGTTCTCATCTTCGACGGGTCAGTGCAGCCGATGCAGGGCGGGATCATACGCGCGGTAATGGTTAATACGGCGCCTTGGTTTGGATTGCCCACTCTGCTCGCGGTATTTTCGATCATCGCGCAACGGGCATTTGTTGTAACTACGTCAAAAATTGAACCAAAGTTAAATCGCATATCACTGATTTCTGGGATCAAGAATAAATTTGGCCGCCAAGGATTATTTGAGTTTGCGAAAAGCCTTGCGAAGCTGACGATTTACGCGACGATTATGGGCTTCTTTTTGCGTTCACAGTTAGAGCGTATCGTTGCGAGCATGTATCAGCCGCCCGGCATTGTGGTCGCAATTCTTGGAAAAATCTTACTTGAATTGATGGCTATCGTTGTCGTGGTGGCGATTGTATTGGGCGGCGCTGATTACCTGTGGCAGCGCGCAGAGCATATCCGCAAAAACCGGATGAGCAGAAAAGACATGACGGACGAAATGAAGCAGTCAGAGGGCGATCCGATGATGAAGCAGCAGCGTCGGATGAAGGGGCAGGCGATTGCAATGAATAAGATGCTGGCCGAAGTGCCGACTGCAGATGTCGTGATCGTCAATCCAACACATTATGCCGTGGCGCTCAAATGGGATCGTGCTTCAAAAACCGCACCAATCTGTGTTGCCAAAGGGGTTGACGAAAGCGCCGCGAAAATTCGCGAGATCGCGTTTGAAAATGCGGTACCTGTGCATTCTGATCCGCCGACCGCGCGGGCACTTCATGCTGGTGTTGAGATCGGGCAAACCATCGACCCTGAACATTACCGGGCGGTCGCCGCAGCGATCCGTTTTGCCGAAACCATGCGTTCAAAGGCGCGTCGCTAATGGACAAGGTTGTCCAGGCCCAAGGGCTAGCACAATTGACCGCGTTAGAATTCCGTTCGGCGATGGCCGAGATGACGCAACTTGCCCAGCGCGAGGCAGGACTGCGTCAAAACCTTGATCAACTGCTGCAAAGTAAACATGAACGCGCGAATGCTGTTATTTCACCGAACGGAGCTGCGTTTGCAGCAGGTGCTGATGTGCGGTGGCTTCAGTGGGTCGATCAACGTAGGGCAGTGATTAATACTGAACTTGCGCAGGTCATGGCGTTCAAGGAAAACTACCGGGCCAAACTTACTAAGGCGTTTGGCCGTGACCAAGCCGTTCAGGCATTATTAAAAAAGCTACAACAGGACCAAAAACTAAGCGAAGCGCGACGCGGCCATTACGAATCTTGACGCACAATATCTGTGATCAAGACGTCGGTTACGTTTTCTCCTGCAATGCGTTGTGCAGCGCGCAGCAATTCATTGCGTAGCGCCCGCATGTTAGTACCAGATGTGAAGTTTCCCGAAAAACCACCAATGTTCGCGTGATCGAACATGACCTGCAAGAACGCATCGCGCAGCTTGGGTTCGGTCGTATGGACGACGGATGTGTTGTTCATGGTTACTTCTAGGCTAATGGACGTCACAACTAACGCAGACACTAATCCGTCTTCTACGACGGGTATTACGAACTGATTGTTCAATTTCGCGTATTCGCGTTCTTCCGTTGTGACAGGGGCGTGCTCCGCGGCATGGGTTTCTGCCGCAACTTCGCCGCAAGGGTTTCCATCGGCGAAATGGTCTTCCTCTGACGCGGGCAACAGCATAAATCCGGCACCCACGCCTCCGCCAGTCCCAACCAACAAAAGCAACAGTGGCAAAAGCATTTTTTTCATCTGGTTTCCTAACGGTGTTCGGTCAAAACGGTAGCGTGCTCTCTAGCACTTGGTGTCCGTAGCGCGGTTGCTGCATGTCGGTTATTTGTCCGCGTCCACCGTACGAAATGCGGGCAGACGCGATTTTGTCGTAGGTGATTTCGTTCTGCCGGGTGATGTCTTCTGGACGGACGTAACCTGTCACGATCAGCTCGCGAAGTTCGTAATTGACCCGAACCTCTTGCTGTCCTGTGATAGCCAAAACGCCGTTTGGCAGTACGTCCGTAATGGTTACTGCCACTCGTAGCGTTAGCTTTTCGTTACGTCGGACCGACCCATCTCCAGAGGAATTGCTGTCGGAACTCAGGTCGACAAGTGCGGCAGAAGTTGCCCCCTCTGGCAGCCGTGGATCGATACGCTGTGGGATTCCCATCAGTTGCGGTATTGCGGCCTGTTGTGATGCAGATCTGGATCGTGCGGACGAATTTGAAATTTCGGCGCTATCGTCAATTTCAATGACTACGGTCATGATGTCGCCACGTTGCATTGCGCGCCGATCACCAAGCAGCGATCCACGTGCGCCTGTCCAAAGCGACGCTTGCGACGTTGGCCCGAGCATCGTTGTCACCACAGGATCGGGAAAACTGGGGTTGAACATTGCCTCGCGCTCAACCGTGCGCTCTTGCGGGGTAAAGGCGGGCGGTCGCCCAACTGGGGTGGTGGTACAGCCTGAAACTGCGGCAATGAAGAAAAGCATTTTGCGCATGATCTATCCTTAATGGGTGACGTACCCCGCACCATCCGCACCAATTTGGGCGGTCACGGTGCTACGAGAGCTAATGTTCATAACGCGGATCACATCACCCGGCCCCGCGCGTCCAAGGGCGCGCCCTTCGGTGCTGATCAAGAGGCCATGTTGGTTATAGTGCAGCGCAATAATTTGGTTGCGTTCGACGACAGCTGGAAAACCAACGTCGCCGGGGCGGATGGGGCGACCCGCATACAATGCGACCCGTGCTTCCATACCGATGATTTCGCGGGGATCCGAAACACCGCCGGGGATAGTGCGGCCGTTAACCATCACGTCCTCGGGCATGATCGTGGAATTCGCGGGAATGGTCCGTGCCGCTAGCACGGTATCTGCGGAAACCGATGACGCCATGAACCACAACAACGCAGTGAGACGGATCATCGGACCTGCACCATTGAACTTAGCATCTGGTCCGCTGCCGTTATAACCTTTGAGTTCAATTCGTACCCGCGCTGGGCCGCGATCAGGTCTGACACTTCGCGCACCGGATCGACCGAACTGCTTTCGAGATAGCCCTGCCGCAATACGCCCAGTCCATCCTCGCCGGGTGTGCCGACGAGCGACAGTCCAGACGCGGGGGTTTCGACAAACAGGTTTGATCCGACGGCCTCTAACCCCTTGGGGTTGGTAAACCCTGCCATCGTGAATTGGCCGAGCAATTGCGGCTGTACTTGATCTGCGAAATATCCGTAAACCTCGCCTTCGGCATTTATCGAAAGTGACTGCGTATCGCGGGGAATCGTGATATCAGGCACCACCGGGTATCCATCCGATGTTACGACTTGGCCATCACCAGTCAGCTTTAGCCCGCCGTCGCGTGTATACGCCGATACGCCCGATGGCAGCGTGACTTCTAGATATCCGTCGCCTTCGATCGCGAGATCCAAATCGCCCCCAGTTGCGGCAAGCGATCCTTGGGACAACATGACAGAAACGGCTGTCGTCCGAACACCCAGCCCAAGCTGAACACCTGTCGGCAATGACGTACCGTCTGACGCGTTGATCGTGCCGGGACGCGCGACCTGTTGATAATGCAGATCTGCGAATTCAGCGCGGCGCGCGTTGTAACCCGTCGTGCTCATATTCGCGAGGTTGTTAGAGATCACCTCGACCCGGGTTTGCTGTGCCGACATGCCTGCGGCTGCGATTTCTAATGCACGCATGGTAATTCTCCTGTGTTATCGGATCGATTGAATGACGCCACGAATACGTTCGTGTTCTTTGTCCAGAAATCCCTGACCCATTTCATAGGCACGTTGGACTTCGATCATGCGGCTGACCTGCAAGATCGGATTTACGTTGGATTCCTCAAGGTAGCCTTGCAGCATGCGGCCGTCAGGGGCGGGTTCAAACCCGCCTTGGGCATCAAACAGTACCCCGCTTTCACGGACCATTTGGTTTGGATCGGTTGGCATAACGATTCCAACCTGCCCAATAGGCTGGCCACCAGCACTGACTGTGCCATCGCTACCAATGCCGACACGCCCGACCCCCTGTGGGACAAACAGCGGTGCACCCCCGGCATCCAGAACCGGATAGCCATCAGGTGTCACAAGATCACCGTTTTCATTCGGGCCAAAGGCCCCGGCGCGGGTCAGACGCTGCCCATTTGGCGTTTCAACAAGAAAGAAACCGTCGCCCTCAATCGCCAGATCAAATGTGCCACCCGTCTGGGTCAGGCTACCTTGGGTCATCACGGTGTCGCGGACATTCGCTGTCGCCATAGAAAGCGACGCGCTATCAGGGCCAAGCGCCTTAACATGTTCGGAAAACAGCACCTCTTCGGCACGAAATCCGGTGGTCGATGCGTTGGCGATATTGTTGGCCAGTACCTGCATTTCATTCATCAGCCCCGACTGACGGGTTAGCGCGGTATACGATGCGTTATCCATGTTTAGCCTCCGGCGATGATCGGGATAAGTGTGCCTTGGAACAGGCTCACTAGGGTTTCAGTCATGTAGTTCATGGTGATCCAGAAAGTCGCGATGATCGCCGCCAGTTTCGGAACGAAGGTTAGGGTCATTTCCTGAATTGACGTCAGCGCCTGAAATAGCCCGACAACCAAACCTGTGATCAAGGCGACGGTTAGGATCGGAATTGAGATGATAAACGCTGTCCAAAGCCCTTGCCGTAGCGTGTCATAGAACAGCGCTTCGGTCATTAAACTGGCATCCGCAGAATTTCTTGATAGGCCTCGACGACGCGGTCGCGGACAGCCACGGCGGTTTGGACCGCTAGCTCTGTTTGGGCCAACGCTTCGACCAGTGCATGTGGATCCGCGCCGCTTGTCATTGCTTGCATCGCGGTGTCTTCGCTGGCCTTCATCGTCGACATGAAATCTTGGGCGCCACCCAAAAATGCGTTCCCGCTTGATCCAGCTTCGGGGGCCGTGGCGGTTTTGCTGGCGGCATAGTTTTGTGCAACGAGTGAACTGATGTTCATCGGGATTCTCCTTATTTGCGTAATAGATCCATGAGCGCAGACGACATCTGGCGCACTTGGTCGAACATCTTGAGGTTGGCTTCGTAACTGCGCTGGGCCTCGCGGGCGTCCGCGATTTCAACCAGCAGATTCACATTTGACCCATCGTAGTGACCGGTTGCGTCGGCGAGCGGATTTGCCGGGTCATAAACACGTGGCAACGCGGTTTGATCAAGCTGAACACGCCCGGTTTCGACAGCCCCTGTGGGGCGACCAGAAGCAACAACTTCGTTAAAAGAAATGGTCTTACGGTGATAACCAGGCGTGTCGGTGTTCGCGATATTTTCGGACACATGCCGCAACCGGTTCGCCTGCGCTTTCATTCCGCTGGTGGCGACTGACATCGCATCGCTAAAATCTGTCATAATGTTCCCCTACGACTTGCCAAGGCTGGTGCGCAGCACGGTCAGCGCGTGCCGATAGACGGATAGCGCCTTGTCATGATCACGACTAACGACGACGGATTTCATTAATTCGTCTTCGATCGCGACGGTATTTCCGTTTGGCGATGGCTCTGCTTTTGTCGTCGTGGCTTGCGCGGAAAAGGCGTTTTCACCACGGGTCACGTGGCCGGGACGTGTTGCGCGCATTTCCGATGGCGACGCGCGCATGCTGTCTGTGAACGGAGCGATATCCTGTGCCTGATAACCGGGGGTATCGGCGTTTGCGATGTTGCGCGCGACCATCTTCTGTCGCGCCCCGGCATGTCGGGCCATCGCGCTGGCGGTTTGGAAAATATCCAAGGAATTGTGCATCGGGGGTTCTCCCTCGTTTCGTTTCAACAAAGCATTAAGGCTGATTCCTTAAGAAGAGGTTTGTGAGACCACGACAGGAACAGCAGATGACGCAAAACATTCTTGAACAGGCAGCAACGGCTGTCGCAAATTTACGGGCCGTTCATAAAGTAGGGCGGGTTTCGGGGGTGCACGGCGGTACTGTGCAGATCGGCGGCGCGAATCATTCTGTTAAGGTTGGCGACCGGGCACGCGTGTTTAGCGACGGGCGACAGATACACGGTGAAATCGTGCGGCTGGACCAGCATGGTGCACATGCATTGCTTGATGGTCCGTCGGACGGCGTTTGTCTTGCCGACCGCGTCGTCTTTGGCCCGCCACCTATATTTGCCCCAGATGATAGTTGGATCGGTCGTGTTATTGATCCCGATGGCCTGCCAATCGACGGGCGTCCGCTTTTGCCCGGTGTCACGCCACGCCGCATTCGTGCGGAGCCACCCGCGCCGCATCAACGCCGCGCGATGGGGGCGCGCATTGAAACCGGATTGGCAGTTTTCAACACGCTCTTACCAATTGTTCAGGGGCAGCGGATTGGTCTATTTGCAGGATCAGGTGTCGGGAAATCAACACTGTTGGCCGATCTGGCCCGCGGTGTTAGCGCAGATGTAATTGTCATCGCACTTGTCGGTGAACGCGGTCGCGAGGTTCGCCATTTTGTCGAAGAGGTATTGGGCAAAGAAGGGACGTCGCGCGCCGTCGTTGTCGCTGCCACGTCAGAACGTGCACCGCAGGTGCGTCGGCGTTGTGCATGGGCAGCGACTGCCGTTGCCGAACATTTTAGGGATGCAGGCAAGCAAGTCTTATTGCTGGTCGATTCCGTAACACGTTTCTGCGAGGCACATCGCGAAGTCGCAGTGGCTGGTGGTGAAACGGCAAACCTTCGCGGATATCCTGCATCAACTGGCCCTGCCATTGCTGCTCTTTGTGAACGGGCAGGACCGGGGGCTGACGATAGTGGCGATATCACGGCTGTCTTTTCAGTTCTTGTTGCAGGTTCGGACATGGATGAGCCCGTCGCGGATATGTTGCGCGGGGTTTTGGACGGCCATGTTGTTTTGGATCGCGAGATTGCACAGCGAGGGCGTTTCCCAGCAATTGACCTCCTAAAGTCAGTATCGCGTTCTTTGCCCAACGCAGCGAGCCCGCAAGAAAATGCACTTATTTCGCAAGCACGTGCGCACTTGGGCGTATATCAACGGGCCGAATTGATGATCCAATCCGGATTATATGTAGCTGGCACGGATTCGACGATTGATGCTGCAGTCGCTTGTGAACCAAATCTAGATAGCTTTTTAACAATCAAAGACGGCCGAGGAACGTTGGCGCATTTTGCTAAACTGCGCCAAGCCATGCGTCCGGGGGCAGGCCTTGGCAAAACGAATGACCGCAAAGCTGTCGTCGATTGACCCTTAAAATAGCTGAGGCATCGATTGGAGAAGCGTGAGTGCTGTTGAACTACCCGAAGATGACGCCATTTTTGCCGCGTCCGACCTGATAAGGAACATTCGTATCAGTTTTTCTTGGTTTTCAGGGTTCGAGAAGTCAGCAAAGCTGTCGGTACCGAGCACGGCTTTTGACCGTTCTTGGAAAATTCCAAGCTGTTGGTCTAGATCAATGCTGGCCGTACTAGATGGCAGACCAAGCGCAGTCTGGAATACGCTACGCATTGGCGCGTTCCCCATAACAGAATACCACTGGCCTGCCGTTGTACTGTTGCGGCTAAGAATGTCAGCAATCCCATTACCAACACTCATCGCGAGCCGAAGGTCGTTGTCCTGTTCGCCAACAGCCTTTTCAAACTGACGAATTTCGTATCGATCAATAATGTCGTCAGCAAAGCCCGCTGCGCCAGTCGCGTTAACAGTCTGATCGCCAAACCCAAACGCGTCGCTAAAGTCAGCATAACGATTGTCCGCCAGCCGATTGGCAAGCGCATCGTCGGATGTCGTCCCTTCCTCTAGGATTTTGCGGATGAAGAAGCGATTGTTGATATCGTCATCAAGGCCAAATGCGCCAAGAGCGACCGAAAGCAAACGGCGGTCATTCACCAAATCTTCGGCGGTTTGAATGCCACTGATATTTTCACGAAAGTATTCGGTATCGCGCACAATGGGTTGGCTGCTAGAAAAGGCGTCTTGTTGCTTTTCGAGTGTCCGATCAAGAAAACGCCAACCACCATAACCAGATAAAGGAACGACTGGTTGAAATGTCATGCATGGTGCCTAGCAAGAAGACGCGCTTCTCTCGGGAGCAAGTTGCGTAACGCTTTGAGTGAACGATAGAAGTCGCTTTTCTCCACGGCGTGGGTCGCAGCAGTCAGATGCTGCCGACTGTCTTCGTCGCGTAACGCTTGGCTTAGTTGCTCAATCCCACGCATGATCTGCAGTCGTGCGTCGCTTTCTGTGACGTCACCCGAAAGCACAAGTTGGGCGATATAGCAGACCCGTCGAACTGGCGTATTTACTTCATCAGGGCGGATTGCGTCGCGCAAGCGCAAGATATTGGCGTTGGGTGTAAGGATCGACAACCTGCTCCGCCGATCACCGTTTTCGATCACTGCGCCATTCACTAAAACGCGCTCTTTCGGATTCAGTTTAAGTACAAGACCTGACATTACGCTGCCCCCCGGCCGTTAAGCCCACGAAGGACTGCGGTGTTTATTTCGATGAGCGCCGATAGGTCCGCCTCTTTACGCAAAACACGTCTGCTGTGATGTTCTGTGAACTCGGCCAGATAAAACAACTGCGCTCGCAGATCACGAGGAAGCCCATTTCCTTCGTCGGCGACGTCGGCAGCCATTGTCGTCCACATACGGCGGTTTTCATGGACGGCACCCGCTACGCGAGAAAAGCCGACCGTTTGGTCGTTCATGGCTTCGCGCAGACGCGCAGTGACTTGGCTAACCAGTTGGGCTTCGACCGATCTGTCTGTTCTGATTGAGGTTCGATTGGGGGCATAAGCTTGCCGAGCTTGTTCTATGACGTTCACGCGATGTCCTTCCGGCACGAATTCGAACGAGACGCGGGTTTTCCGCGGCGAATTGAGTGATGGCGCCGAGACAACGGCGCCACCTATTCAGTTTAACGGAAGAGCGACATGATGGTCTGTGGTGCTTGGTTCGCAATCGATAGCGATTGAACACCAAGCTGCTGCTGAACTTGCAACGCTTGCAGTCGCGCTGATGTTTCTTCCATGTCGGCATCAACCATCGTGCCGATCCCGGATTTCAGCGAGTCCGACAGTTTACCGATAAAGTCATTTTGGCTGTCGATACGTTTTGAGGACGCGCCAAGCTGTGCAGCACCGTCGATCGCTGTTGTAAGGAAGGTCTCAAGCTCTCCAAGCGCGGTTGCAGCCGTGGTGGTGTCAGTGATCGCAGTCAGGTTCGTGACGAGATCGATGTTGGCCTCAAAGTTGACGCTGTCGACTGTAATCAGCGATGGCGTTGGTGCCGTGTTTCCGACCCGGTCAAGCGACGAAAGAACATTCAGCCCAGTTCCACCGTTTCCGTCCACGTCAGTTGCCAAAAGGTTTGCACCGTTGAATTGGGACGCGCCAATAACTGATGCGACCTGCGCGGCCTTTTCGTCCATGTCAGCCTGGATTTTTGCGAAGTCCACGTTTTCGGATTGTGCCGAAACCGCCAGCTGCTTCATTTCCTTTAGTGTTTCAACGATTTGTTCGGCACCCGCAGAGGCGACTGCAACCGTAGATTCACCCAGTGAAAGACTGTCTGAGATGGCCTTAAAGCCAGCGACATCAGATTCCATCACCTTAGAGATCGCCCAAATCGCCGAATTGTCTTTGGCCGAACTGACTTCTTTACCAGTCGAAATCATCGACTGTGTCTTGGACAGATCACCGTTGATGGATTTGAGGGTTTGAAGCGCAACCATTGCGCTGTTGTTTGTCAGAATGCTGGACATGTTTCATGGTCCTTTGTTGGAGGCGCTTTGCGCCATGTTGATTCAGGAAACCGTGGAGGACCCACGGAATGAAACGTCATTCTGACGGTGGTCATCATCCTTGCCTGGGCAGGGACGACTAGCCGTTTTGGCGATGTCGTTAGATTGTTCGAAAATGGCTGAACAAGGGGTTAAAGCGGCTTGTCGAAACGTCGCAAATTTTATCCAAATTACGCCTTCTTTTCGACGTCAGGCCGACAGATCGAAACCCGGGCCAATGCGCCGGACTGATCATAAACACTTAGCCCAGAGCGAACGTTTTGAAGAGCGTCAACGCGCGCGCGCGCTGCTTGTACGCCCGCAATTGCAGCCGAAATCAGGGTCTGGTTCTCTGACAGAAGACGCTGAATTTTCTGCAATTCAGGGCCCGTTGGTTGTGTTGCAGAGAATGCTTCAAATTGTTGGTACTTCTGATGGCTTAGTTCATCCAAAGCGTCGAAGCTGCCACTACACAACGCCGCTTTTTCGGCATTCAGTGTTGTTAGGAGTTTTTGTGTGATCGTTTCATGCATGCATCTTTACCTTCATCGCTTCGAACAAAGCTTCTGCCAAACCAATGCCCCCTGATTTCACCATTTCGTTTGCTTGTGCTTCACGAAGAAACGATGCGAAATGTTCCTCTCCTGCGCCACCGCCGAAACTTTCAAGCGGTTCACCGACACCGGCGGATTTCAACATTTCTGCAAAAAACGAGGCCTCGAGTTTTTGCGCAGCAACCCGCAGTTTTTCGTCGTTCTGAATATAGTCGGGTAGTGATGCCGCGGCGCGTGGCGGGGGTAAAACAGGGATAGTCGTCATCGGGTTCTCCGGTCTGTGTCGACGTTCCTTGTTTCAGGTAGCGGTAAACAATCAGTAAGCTTTGTCGTTCAAAAGACGGGTATTCGCAGATTCTTTCGGAGAACCGATGATACCTTTGTTGTTGCTCGATACGTCAAACGCGACGGAACCCGCGATCGCGCTTGGGAAGCTCGCTGATGCTGAACCAGAGTTTGCGTTCGCAGACATATTGGACAGCATCACCGATGAGGAGATGCCAGCTAATGTGCCTGAAGAGGATATCGAAAAAGTTTCGGTTGATGCAGTCGCCATAGATGAATTGTTGCCTGCAAAGTCGAAATCTGACGCGCCGGTTGCTGAGACACATGTTGAAACGGATGGCGCACCTAATAGTCAAATTGCCTTGTCGAAACACAATGAGCTGCCACTGAAGGACGATGTGGCGATGTCTAAGGCAGCCAATGAAATTGAGAAAACCGGCCCGACCAAAGCGGTGTCGATTCGCGAAAGCGTCGCGCAGACGATTTTGGAAATGCAGATACCTAAACCGGCGAAGTCTTCGGAAGCTGTTCCCGAAATGGCGAAGCAAGTGAATGATAATGGGGTACTTCCGCGGGAAGAAATGAAGCCTATGCATGAACCTGAGGCGCGGCGGCCAGACGCTAGAAAGCAGGTAGAGTTTACAAACAAAGTTGAGCGCAAATTCGATGATCCAGAGGTTGTGGCTAAGAGCCAGCGTAGCTCAGACGTAGCGCGGACAAGTGTGACTAGCCTTGGCGTTGCAACCCCTCCGATAGAGAAAACCAAGGCAGTTAGCGATGGAGCTTTGATCGTCCACGATCCGGTGCTAACAAGCGATCCACCTCTACCACTTCCCTACGAAAAAGCTGCAGTGTCACAACTGCAAACGTCGGCCACTGCGCCCCAGACGGCGACAGTTGAAACCGCGCGCCATGCTTCACACCAGCTTGCGGTTGCGGTGACCGAACAACCCGGCAAGGCAACTGAAATCGCTTTGAATCCAGAAGAATTGGGCCGGGTGCGGCTAAGCATGTCTGTCGTGGATGGAGCGATCAACGTTAGCATTTCCGCCGAACGACAAGAAACGTCAGATTTGCTACGTCGGCATATCGATACGTTGGTGAACGAGTTCCGGAACCTTGGCTATAGCGATATCTCGTTCTCATTTGGTCAAGGCGACAGGCCCGATGATGATAGCCCGACGGAGTTTGGCTCAGGGAATGACCACCCAGAGGATCATAACGATGGCTCGCCGGGGCGGACCACGCAGATGCTGTTGAAAAGCGGTTTGGATATTAGACTTTAGGAGAATGGTATGGATGTAACCGCCGTAAACTCAGCGACCACAACACAAACCGCACAGGCCACCACGAGCGCAAGCGGCGATTTTGAGATGTTTTTGCAGATGCTGACTGTACAGATGCAAAATCAGGACCCGCTCAATCCAGTTGATTCGACCGACTATGCCACGCAACTTGCTACGTTTTCGGGCGTTGAACAGGCAGTCATGACAAATGACCTGCTGAAGTCACTCAGTAGCCAACTGGCTTCGGGCGGGCTTGCGGATATGGCGGCGTGGGTCGGTAAAGAAGCACGCGCCGCGACGCCTGCGTATTTTGATGGCGAGCCGATAACATTGGCGCCGAACCCAGCATTAGTGGCCGACAAGGCAGAGGTGATTGTGCGTAACGATTTGGGTGTCGAAGTTCAACGGTTCGACGTTCCGATCAGTGCGGAACCCGTGGAGTGGGCTGGTGTGGACATTGGTGGATACCCCTTCCCAGAGGGGCTGTATTCATTCGAACTGGTCAGTTCGCTAGAGGGCGAGGTGCTGACCGAAGACCCGGTCGAGCTATACGCCACAGTAACCGAAGTGCGCGCCCAAAACGGTGAAACGATCCTGATCCTTGACGGCGGTGTGGCTGTCGCGACATCGCAAGTGAGCGCGCTGCGTGATCGATCACTCTAAAGCAGCGCGCTTAACCAAACACCCGCGCCGACAAGCGCACCACCGAAAGCCATCCAGCCCAGCTGATTAGCCAATGATGTCGGCCTAGGTTGCGGTTGTGGATTGTTCTGCCGGATTAGGGCCTGTTCCGCGAGGCGGGGCAGTTGGGGACCAAACCGCGACAACACCATCGCGGTTTTTCCAAGATCACGCAGTAGGGCCTTGGGGCCGATGCTTTGCTTAATGTAACTTTCGACCACAGGCTTGGCGACCTGCCAGATGTTCATATGCGGGTCGAGCGATCGTGCGACACCTTCGACCACGACCATGGTGCGTTGTAGCAGGATCAGTTCAGTGCGCGTTTCCATGCCAAAGCGTTCGGTCACTTCGAACAGATAGCTTAGCAAACGCGCCATCGAAATGTGGCTCGCGTCCATACCAAAGATCGGTTCACCTACCGCCCGAAGTGCGCGCGCGAATTCATCAACATCTTGGTGTGCAGGGACATAGCCCGCCTCAAAATGGACTTCGGCAACGCGCTGGTAATCTTTGCGGATAAAGCCGAACAGGATTTCGGCGTAGACGCGGCGTGTGTATTCATCAATCCGGCCCATGATCCCAAAATCATAGGCAATGATTTCACCGCTGGCAGCGACTTTCAGGTTCCCTTGATGCATGTCACCGTGAAAGAAACCATCGCGCAGCGCGTGGTTCAGGAATAGTTGCAGTACACGCGATGCCAGCTCAGTGCGATCATGGCCTGCGGCATCAAGCTGGGCGTTTTCACCGATGCTGGACCCTTCGGCCCAATCAAGCGTCATCACCCGGCGGCTAGACAGATGCCAGCGCACCAAAGGTACTTGGAACCCTTCGTCTTTCGCTGTGTTTGTCGCGAATTCTGCTGCGGCCGAGCTCTCAAGCCGCAGATCGAGTTCGCCCGCAACGACCCCTTCGAAATGGGTGATCACATCCATCGGGCGCAGGCGCCGGGAAGCAGGTGAAAGAACCTCGATCGCGCGTGCCGCAAAATAGAATGCATCGACATCCTTACGGAACGCTTTTTCGATACCGGGGCGCAGAACCTTGACGGCAACAGCTTCGCCAGTGTCGGCCAGATGGGCCTTGTGTACCTGCGCCAGAGATGCCGCAGCAACTGGTTCCGAGAAGGTCGAGAATAGCACATCGGTTGACGCGCCCAGTTCGCTTTGGATTGCGGTCTTAGCTTCCTCCATTGAGAACGGTGGCAGCTTGTCTTGCAGGACGCGCAGTTGCGCAGCCATATCTTCACCAACGACATCCGGCCGCGTCGAAAGGACTTGCCCAAATTTGATATATGCAGGGCCCAGCGCGGTCAGTGCCCGCGTGACCGGGGGCATGTTCACGTCGCCTTTGTAGCCTAACCATTGAAACGGCCAGACCAGCGTGCGGAACGTCATGCGCAATAACGGGCCAGCGTCCAAAGCTTCCAGAACGACTTTCATCGCGCCGGTGCGTTCAAATGTAGCGCCCGTACGGATCAGGCGAATGATATTATGGGGGCCGCGCATATTACAGTTTCCAACCCGAATGCAGCGCCGCAATGCCAAGCGACAGGTTGCGATACTTTGCATTCCCAAAGCCCGCTTTGCGCACCATGTCTAGGAACGTGTCTTGGTCTGGGAAGTTGCGGATGGATTCCACAAGATATTGATAGCTGTCCCGATCCCCAGCGATGAGCTGACCCATCTGCGGGATCACATTGAACGAATAAGCGTCATATGCGGCCTGCATCATCGGGTTCGGCAGTTGGCTAAATTCCAGAACCATCAAACGACCACCGGGTTTCAACACGCGGTAAGCCTCGTTCAACGCCTCTTGGGGGCGGGTGACGTTCCGGATGCCAAAGCTGATCGTGTAAACATCAAAGGTGTTCGATTCGAACGGCAGCGCCATCGCATCGCCAACCACCCAATCAAGACTGTCTGACATGCGTTCTGCCTCGGCGCGTTTGCGGCCTTCGACAAGCATGGATTCGGTAATATCCAGAACGGTTGAATGCCCGTGGCCCGCACGTTTCAAGAACCGGAATGAAATATCACCAGTGCCGCCAGCAACATCTAACAACCGTTGGCCGGGGCGAGGGGCAAGCCAATCCATCATCGCGTCTTTCCAGACCCGGTGGATACCAACCGACATCACATCGTTCATAATGTCGTATTTGCTCGCCACCGAGGAAAACACGCCCTGCACGCGGCCTGCTTTTTCGCCCTCGGGTACGGTTTCAAACCCAAAGTGGGTGGTGTTCTCTGGCTTGTCGGTCATGTCATTCTTTCGCCCGAATACTGTCCCAAACGGGTTATACGGACTTGGTCCAATAGACAAACTGTCAATGTGACACGGGAGGTCGGCACAGCATTGCTAGATATTATATATGTCGTTTTGGGTTTCGTATTTTGCGGCGCAGTCATTTTCGGTTTCCATTATCTTCGGTTTTTGACCGCGCGGCGTGTGACTAAATGGACAAATCAGCGCGACAGCGAAGGCCAAGAGGTCGAACAGACGGGTTTTGCCAAGACACAGCTTAGCAATCTCCCGATGGATGTTGGGTTTGTTGCAGGGGTTGGCAAGAACGCCGAACCAAATATGACACTGAACGAAACGATCCTGCGTCCAACAATTGGCATGCGGCTGATTAGTATCGTAATCGGCGGTGCTATTCTTTGGATGACTTGGTTGACTGGAACCAAATACATTCCCGACGTTCCATATTTGAAAGAAGGCCTAAGCGCCGTTGTCGCATATAGCCTGCTTTATACGAACCTATATGAACTGCGCTATGATCAACATGGCATCATTCACAAGGATTGGTTCCTGCGCGAGGTCGATTTTCGCTGGCAGGATATTCTCTCGATTCGGGATAACGGGCAGTACGCCTATGTCCTGCGATTAGAGAGCGGAAGAAAGACCGAGGTGATGAAATACCTTGTCGGCATCCGTCCCTTCCTTACATATGCAAGGAAACAAATCGCAAAGAATAACAGGATGTAATGCCCGAACTTCCCGAAGTTGAAACCGTCAAAGCTGGCATCGCCCCCGCAATGGAAGGGCAGGTGATTGCACAAGCCGATATCAACCGCCCTGATCTGCGATGGCCGTTTCCTGAAAACATGTCTGCGCGATTAACGGGCAAACGCATACTGGGTCTGCGGCGGCGCTCTAAATATATCTTGGCTGATCTTGATAGCGGTGAGACGCTGCTGATCCATCTTGGTATGTCGGGGCGGATGTTGGTGTCTGGCGTAAAGGTTGGTGAATTCCATCACCCGCACCCTGTGCCTGCCAAACATGACCATGTTGTGCTGCACATGGAAAACGGTGCGCGGATCACCTTTAACGATGCGCGTCGGTTTGGCGCGATGGATTTGCTGGATACCGCGACACAAGAAGACCACTGGCTAATCCGCGACATCGGGCCTGAACCACTGGGTAACGCATTTGACGAAACTTATTTGGTAGAACGGCTTAAGGGTAAGAACACACCAATAAAATCCGCGCTGCTTGATCAGGGAATCGTCGCTGGCTTGGGCAATATCTATGTTTGCGAGGTTCTGTTTCGCGCGGGCATCCACCCCAAACGAAAAGCGGGCCAAATCAGCGCCAAGCGCGTGGCGAGTTTAGTTCCCGTTATCCGCGATGTTTTGTCCGAAGCAATCGCCGCAGGCGGGTCATCTTTGCGCGATTATCGGCAATCGGACGGCGAGCTAGGATATTTTCAGCATGTCTTTCAAGTCTATGATCAAGAAGGAAAAACATGCGTAACCGACGGATGTCAAAAGACAATTCAGCGAATCGTTCAGTCGGGACGCTCGTCCTTTTTTTGTCCGCAATGCCAAAGATAACTTGCACCATGTGTCGCCTTTGCTAATCACTAGCGTAGTCCGTGGTAACAGGAAGCACTTGAATGGCCTTTGAGAAAATCATCGTAGAAGTCAGCGATTCTGTAGCGACTATCACTCTGAACCGCCCAAATGCGATGAATGCGCTGAATGGCCAATTGCTGCGCGAACTGTGCACAGCGCTTGAAGAAGCCGATGCAAACGACAAAGTGCGCTGCATCATTGTTACCGGATCCGAAAAGGCATTTGCTGCTGGTGCGGATATTGCTGAAATGTCCGACAAAAGCTTTGTCGAAATGTACACGACTCGGTTCTTTGAAAACGAAACCGACCGTTTTAACCGCACCCGCAAACCGATCATCGCCGCTGTCGCAGGCTATGCGCTGGGCGGTGGCTGCGAATTGGCAATGATGTGTGATTTTATTATTGCCGCTGATAACGCGAAATTCGGACAGCCTGAAATCAACCTTGGTGTTATCGCTGGGATTGGTGGCACACAGCGTTTGACGCGCTTTGTCGGCAAGTCAAAGTCGATGGAAATGCACCTGACCGGGCGTTTCATGGATGCCGATGAGGCAGAGCGTAGCGGACTTGTGAGCCGCGTCGTTCCTGCGAAAAAGTTAATGTCCGAAGCACGTTCAGCAGCTGAAAAGATTGCTGAGAAATCACAAATCGCCGCAATTGCGGCCAAAGAAGCAGTCAATCGCGCCTATGAAACCACACTGGCCGAAGGCCTGAATCATGAACGCCGCCTGTTCCAGTCGCTCTTCGCGACTGAGGACCAATCCGAAGGAATGGCCGCGTTCTTAGAGAAGCGTGAACCGCAGTTCCGCGACCGGTAGCCAGCCTCGCATCCTAATGCGATCTGTTTAGCCACCATTTTGCCGTATCGATTACCTGTTTTTGCCGCAATGCAATCCGAGGGTTGCAAGTGAATAGCTTGCATCAACTTAACGGATTGTTTCGACACAACGCCATGTTCTGAGATAAGGAATGAAATGACCTTCATGACGCTTAAAAAAACTGCGTTTGTGACTAGTATTCTGAGTATCCTCCACCCCGCCACGCTGTACGCAGGGCAAACATCAACTTCTGCAACTGATCAGGTTGTTCTTACAGAGCAAACCGAGATCATCATCGATATGGGCGCCGCAAATCGCGTCATCGCTGCCGATTTGCTTCGAACCCTTTCCCAAGAAATTCCCGCAGCGGTTTGCTATCTTCATCATGACGTTGATGTCGAAGAAGCGTCCGAGCTTCTCGGAAAAAGCATCGCGCGGTTTGACGAGACAGTTCTCGCGTTGCTGCACGGCGATGAAACGCGCGGTATTATCGGCCCCGAGACCCTTTTCAAAGTAGCACGAGAGATCGAAGAACTGATCGTCGCATGGGAGCCGATCTACGATGCGGCCTTAACCGTTTTGACCGACCCGAGTGACCGAGCGGCGGTCGAAGTCGTCTACGATTCCGCCGACCGAATGTTGGATCAAACTTACCATCTGCTCAGCGAAATCGAGGCCGAGTATTCGAACCCTGTCGAACTGCTACAATCTGACATGCTGTTGTTAGAAGTGTCTGGCCGCTTGGCTATGATGACACAGCGGATGGCATATGAGGCATGCCGGGTATGGTCCGGCGAAGGTAACGCTGCCTTGATCGAAGATCTTCAAAAGACGATCGGTCAATTCGAGGTGGGCATGCGCGCATTGACTGATGGGATGCCTGAACTGGGCATTAAGCCCGCACCCACGGCGGAAATCGCAGAAAACTTAAAACATGTCGCCTCGGACTGGTCTGTGATCAATGGTTATCTGGAAACCGTGATTTCGGGCGCAGAGATGAGCGTGGACGACCGCGCGAATCTCTATCACTTGCTTGCGGTAAAGCTGCATAAGGTCGAAGAACTCGAAGACTTGTATCAGGCTTACTCAAAGCGCGTGTACTAACGCGGATCAAAAATGGCGTTGCATTGCTAGGGAATCTGGCTTATGCGGCGCCTCATACATGCGTGTGAGGCCCGCTTTGGCCAGATCAACCGGTTCTGAACCCGGTCGGGGCTTATTACGCTAGTGAATTTTAATTTGACCCGACGAAGGGAAAGACCAAATGGCAAACACACCTCAGGCGAAAAAACGCGCCCGTCAAAACGAAGCCCGCTTTGCAGTAAACAAAATGCGCCGTTCGCGCATCCGTACTTACCTGCGTTTCGTTGAAGAAGCGATTGCTTCAGGCGACCAAGCTGCAGCTGCAGCTGCTCTGAAAGCAGCCCAGCCAGAGCTGATGCGCGGCGTCACAAAAGGCGTTGTTCACAAGAACACAGCAGCACGTAAAATCTCTCGCTTGGCATCGCGCGTTAAGGCGCTCGGCTAAGTTTTTCGATTCTACCCAGCGATGGGTGGCGGAATATTGCTAAAAGACGCGTCCTTTCTGGGCGCGTCTTTTTTTGTGCAAGTGTTGTCAAATTACGATTGTTTGTTGTGTTTTCTGCGGGCCCGTAGATTCTTTTCGCGCATTCTTAGAGTCAAGTACGATGTTCTGTTGAAGCGTCCGCAGCGAGCTTGCTAGTTTGCCCAAGCGATTCACATCGTTCCGGGGGGACATGGAGAGTTTGCATTGAAATATCGTTGAGCGTACGTGGCAATCGCCCGCGCACTTGGTCATTCTTTGTCGAACTTCATGCAATACTGGCGGGCAGGTTCATGCATCACTTGAATTCTGTCCAACGGGTTTGCGTCTGTACGGTTACCAAGGGCTGCTCTTTGGTAGTTTTGCAGTTTGTGTTCTTCTATCTGCCGCTCAGGTGCCTGAGATCGACATTGGTCGGCTCAATGCATCCAGGCCTATGGATTTGGTAAAAGACATCTTGTTTGAGTCGGGTACGCTCAAGCACCAGGATTCTTTTGCCCACGGAAATGTGTAGCGCATGCACGAGGCAAACCTCGTGTAAAGAACGGCATGTGTTTGGGGACAGAAGATAAAGATGACGAACGAAACTTGGGCAACGGTACAGACGAAACTTAAGGGCGCACTTGGGGCGAACAATTTTTCAAGCTGGATCGAGCCACTGGAATTTTCCAAACTATCCGCCGGTGTTGTGACCTTTAACGTACCAACCAACTTTATCGGCAACTACGTGTCCCAGAACTTTGGCGACCAGATCATTTACCACATGAACCAGATGGGCGAATCTGTACGCCGTTTGGAATTCACTGTGCCGACACAAACGCGCGCCGTGCCCGCTGCCGCCCCAGCAGCTGTTGCCGCCCCTGCGCCAAAGCCAACCGCGACCGAAGACATCTCGGGCTCGCCGCTTGATTCGCGTTTTAAGTTCGACACTTTTGTCGTTGGTAAGCCCAACGAACTGGCCCACGCCGCTGCGCGCCGCGTTGCTGATGGTGGCCCCGTCACATTCAACCCACTGTTCCTTTATGGTGGCGTTGGTCTGGGTAAGACCCACTTGATGCACGCCATCGCACACGAACTCAAAGTACGCTCACCAGAGCTAAACGTACTTTATCTCTCCGCAGAACAGTTCATGTACCGTTTCATCACTGCTTTGCGCGAACGCAAGATGATGGACTTTAAACAGCTGTTCCGTTCGGTTGATGTTCTGATGGTCGACGATGTTCAGTTCATCGGTGGTAAAGACAGCACTCAAGAAGAGTTCTTTCACACGTTCAACGCGCTTGTTGATGGTCAAAAGCAGATCATCATCTCGGCTGACCGTGCCCCCGGTGAAATCAAAGACCTTGAAGAGCGTATTAAGTCGCGCCTGCAGTGTGGCTTGGTCGTTGACCTGCACCCGACTGACTATGAACTGCGCCTGGGCATCCTGCAGTCCAAAGTCGAAGTTTACGCTGCGCAATATCCTGATCTGGCGATCGCACCTGGCGTTTTGGAATTCCTTGCACACCGTATTTCAACCAACGTGCGCGTTCTTGAGGGTGCTTTGACCCGCCTGTTCGCATTCGCGTCGCTTGTTGGTCGTGAAATCACACTGGAACTGACCCAAGACTGCCTGTCAGATGTTCTCAAGGCATCAGATCGCAAAGTCACCGTCGAAGAAATCCAGCGTAAAGTATCTGAACATTACAACATCCGCCTGTCCGACATGATCGGGCCAAAGCGCGTGCGCAACTATGCACGCCCACGTCAGGTCGCGATGTATCTTGCCAAGACCATGACCAGCCGTTCATTGCCTGAAATCGGACGCCGTTTTGGTGGCCGCGATCACACCACAGTCATGCATGGTGTGCGCCGGATCGAAGAACTGAAAGTCACCGATAGTCAGATCGCAGACGATCTTGAATTGCTGCGTCGCGCGCTGGAAGAATAAGTCCAGCGCTTGACGCCGGTGCGCCCATCGTCAACAGTCCAAAAAAACGCTTGAGCCCCACGGAAAATACAGTACATTTTCCGTCCCGGTGGCTCTCGCCACCAAGATATGCGGAGCATTGGGACATGAAAATCAGCATCGAACGCGGAGCCCTCCTTAAGGCCGTCGCACAAGCCCAATCGGTCGTCGAAAGACGCAATACAATTCCAATTTTGGCAAACGTGCTGATCGAAGCCGAAGGTGACTCTGTCCAGTTCCGCGCGACCGATCTGGATATCGAAGTCGTTGACCGCGCCCCAGCAATGGTTGAACGCGCTGGCGCGACCACCGTGTCCGCCGTGACGTTGAACGAAATCGTGCGCAAATTGCCCGATGGGGCGCTCGTGTCCCTGACCGAAGATAGCGCATCTGGTCGCCTGACAATCGAAGCAGGGCGTTCAAACTTCTCGCTCGCAACGCTGCCAAAAGAAGACTTTCCAGTCATGGCAACGTCTGAATATGCTGCGAACTTCTCGGCACCTGCGCCAGTTCTGCGTCGCCTTTTCGACAAATCCAAATTTGCCATCTCGACCGAAGAAACCCGTTACTACCTAAACGGCGTTTACATGCACGTCGCTGATGGCGACGGCGGCAAGGTGCTACGCTGCGTGGCGACAGATGGTCACCGTTTGGCACGCATTGATGCGGAACTGCCCGAAGGTGCGGCCGAGATGGCTGGCGTCATCGTTCCACGCAAGACAGTCGGCGAGTTGCGCAAGCTTCTTGATGACGACGACATGCAGATCGCGGTGTCCGTGTCCGAGACAAAGATCCGCTTTGCGACACCTGACATCACGCTGATCTCAAAGGTCATCGACGGGACATTCCCAGACTACACACGCGTCATTCCGCAAGGAAACACACGCAAGATGGAAGTCGACGCTAGCGAATTCGCAAAGGCCGTCGACCGTGTGGCAACCGTATCATCCGAGCGTTCGCGCGCGGTGAAACTGTCACTCGACGAAGACCGCCTGATCCTTTCCGTGAACTCACCTGACAGCGGTGCTGCCGAAGAAGAATTGGCCGTAGCTTACGGTGATGAGCGTCTGGAAATTGGCTTCAACGCGAAATACCTGCTGGAAATCGCCAGCCAAGTTGACCGCGAAAACGCCGTCTTCATGTTCAATTCCTCAGGTGATCCGACACTGATGCGCGAAGGCAACGACATGTCTGCCGTCTACGTCGTCATGCCGATGCGCGTTTGAAGCGGACAGGTTTCGTAGAAACATTGCGCAAGGGTTTGGTTCAAACCCTTGCGGCCAGATATGACTAAGCTCGCTATCTCAGAACTGGTGCTGTCGCACTTTCGATCGCACAAGCGGGCGGTGTTAGAGCTTGATCCGCGCCCATTGGCCATTTTTGGACCCAACGGCGCGGGCAAAACCAACCTCATCGAAGCTGTTTCATTGCTGTCGCCCGGTCGCGGTCTGCGTCGTGCTGCGGCAGATGATCTGACACGCCGGCCAGAGGCGCTCGGTTGGAAGGTCACCTCAGTCCTGCAATCACTGCACCAAACCCATGAGCTAGAAACCTGGGTCGAAGCAGGCAGCGCCCGCCAATTGCGCATTGATGGCAAGGCATCGGCGCAGGTCGCGCTTGGCCGGATCGGGCGCATCTTGTGGCTGGTGCCTTCGATGGATCGGCTTTGGATCGAAGGGGCCGAAGGGCGACGTCGGTTTCTTGACCGCGCGACGCTTAGTTTTGAACCAAGCCATGCCGATGCAGTCCTGTCATACGAAAAGGCAATGCGGGAACGGAATCGCCTGCTCAAGGACATGGTACGCGACTCACATTGGTACACGGCTCTCGAATCCCAAATGGCAGAGGCAGGCACAGCGATCCAAGCCAACCGTCAGCGCGCCATCGCCGAACTGACCGCTGCACAACAGGCCACGACCACAGCCTTTCCAACCGCCGATCTGACGCTGACCAGCCCGGACCCATTTCCAGATGACCTTCAGGCGGCATTCGCAGACAATCGCGGGCGGGATATGGCGGCAGGGCGCACCTTGATCGGGCCACACCGTGCTGATTTGCACGCCATATTCGCGGACAAGGGCGTCGACGCAAAGGATTGCTCGACCGGTGAACAAAAGGCGCTGTTGATCAGCTTGATCCTTGCCAATGGTCGTGCACTTGCCCGCGATTTTGGTGCGCCGCCGATCCTGCTGCTTGACGAAGTCGCCGCCCACCTTGACGCGACGCGCCGAGCCGCGCTTTATGATGAAATATGCAGCGTTGGCGCACAGGCATTTATGACCGGAACGGGGCCAGAGCTATTTGCTGAACTAGGCGACCGCGCCCAATACGCCGAAGTAACTGAAATCGAAGGGCAATCGACCCTGACCCGAAAGGAAAGCCTATGACACCGCAGCGCGTGACATTGATTACCCTTGGGGTAGCAGATCTAGAACGGGCCAAATCATTTTACGGCACACTTGGCTGGACCCTGCATTCCGAAACAGAAGGCGTGGTGTTCTACCAAATCAACGGCATGGTTCTGGGGTTCTTTGGGTTAGAACCACTGGCCAAGGACCAAGGACGACCTGACGCCAAACTGGGCACGGGTGCCATGACACTTGCGCAAAATTTCGAAACCGAAGCCGAGGTTGATGCGGCGTATGCTGCTGCACTTGCGGCAGGAGCGACTGCACTTAAGGCACCGGAAAAGGTGTTTTGGGGCGGTTACTCAGGCTACTACGCAGACCCAGACGGCCACGTTTGGGAGGTTGCATACAATCCGTTCTGGCCGCTTAATGACGACGGTAGCCTGACCTTACCGACCCCATGACGATATCCATCGAAAACATCAACGAACTTGATCTGACGCCTCAGACCGACGCTGAAATCGCGACGCTGTTGGGTGCGGCTTTCGATACGGGCTTTAGCGGGCGATCCTACTATCGGCAGCGGCACCACCTGCGCCTTTTGGCGCGTGATGGGGATGTGTTGGCTGGGCATGTGGCCTTGCTGTACCGCGCTATACAGTCGCGTGGTCAGTTGATCCCGATCATTGGTCTGGCCGAGGTCGCCACAGCCAGTACGCATCGCGGCCAAGGCATTGCACGCAAGTTGGTGACACAATCGCTTCAAATCGCACAAGACAGCCAAGCGCAGTTTGCGCTACTTTTTGGCGATCCCGCGCATTACAACCGCTATGGATTTCGCACGGCGCAAAACCAACTACGCCAACTGGACCTAAAGGACGGTCATTCGTCTGGGGTAATAACAGCACCGGACAGCGGCTTTATGGTTGCACCCACAGGTCATTTGGAGTGGGATGACACTGCCGAAGTCGACCTCATGGGGCATGAATTTTAATGACGATCAGCCCTTACGAGCTCATGCTCTATGCTTCGGCGCTCTTTGTATTGTTCCTGACCCCCGGCCCGGTTTGGGTCGCGCTGCTCGCGCGGTCAATGTCGGGTGGTTTTCAGGCAGCTTGGCCACTGGCGATGGGCGTCGCCATTGGTGACATCCTCTGGCCGTTGGTCGCCGTCTTGGGCGTTAGCTGGTTGGTGTCCGAATTCGCAGGTTTCATGGATGTGTTGCGCTGGGTTGCGGTGATTGTCTTTCTACTCATGGGCGCTCTGCTAATTAAGAACGCTGACAAGTCACTCAGCAGCAACAGCCGCCTGACACGTCCCGGCATGTGGGCTGGGTTCTTAGCAGGGCTAGCGGTCATTATCGGCAACCCAAAGGCCGCGCTGTTCTACATGGGCATCCTGCCGGGGTTCTTTGATCTGACCCAAATGACAACGCTAGATATCATTGCGATCTGCACGCTTAGCTTTGTTGTTCCACTGACTGGAAACCTGATTTTGGCAGTGTCCGTTGACCGCGTACGCGGGTTCCTAAAATCCCCCACAGCGGTGCGGCGGTTGAACCTCTCAGCGGGTTGGCTACTGATCGGAGTCGCCTGCGTTATCGCGCTGACTTAGCATCGGCTGAAAACCACAAAATCTTGTGTCATTTGCGTGACAAACTTCCGTAAACCGCATATATTTTGCGCATAAAGACACGGGAAAAGTTACATGGTCGACGACAATAAAAATCCAGAAGAATACGGCGCCGATTCGATCAAAGTTCTCAAGGGCTTAGAGGCAGTTCGCAAGCGCCCCGGAATGTATATCGGGGACACAGACGATGGCTCTGGCCTGCACCACATGGTGTACGAAGTCGTGGACAACGGCATTGATGAGGCGCTCGCTGGTCACGCGGACCATGTTTACGTAAAAATTAACGCTGATGGCTCAGTCACCGTCGGTGATAACGGGCGCGGAATTCCTGTGGGCATCCACGAAGAAGAAGGCGTTTCCGCAGCCGAAGTTATCATGACCCAGCTGCACGCTGGCGGTAAGTTCGATAGCAACTCTTACAAGGTGTCCGGCGGTTTGCACGGTGTGGGTGTTTCCGTTGTGAACGCCCTGTCTGATTTCCTAGAGCTGCGCATTTGGCGCGATGGCAAAGAACACTACGCCCGTTTCGAAGGCGGCTTTACCACTGAACACCTAAAGGTTATGGGCGATGCCGATGGTCGCAAAGGGACCGAGGTCACATTCCTTGCCTCGACCGAGACATTCAGCAACCGCGATTTTGAATTCCACACGCTGGAAAAGCGTCTGCGCGAACTTGCGTTCCTGAACTCTGGCGTGCGGATCATCCTCGAAGATTTGCGCCCGGCCGAGCCTTTGAAGGCGGACCTGTTCTACGAAGGCGGCGTCAAAGAATTCGTTAAATACCTCGACCGCTCCAAAACGCCACTGATGGAAGAACCCATTTATGTGACCGGCGAACGTGACGATATCGGCGTCGAAGTCGCGATGTGGTGGAACGACAGCTATAACGAAATGGTTCTGCCATTCACCAACAACATCCCACAGCGCGATGGTGGCACCCACCTTGCTGGTTTCCGTGGCGCACTCACCCGCGCGATCACGAAATATGCGACTGAAACCGGGATTTCCAAAAAGGAAAAAGTTTCACTGACAGGCGACGACGCCCGCGAAGGTCTGACCTGCGTACTGTCCGTCAAAGTACCCGATCCGAAATTCTCGTCGCAGACCAAAGACAAACTGGTCAGTTCCGAAGTGCGCCCAGCCGTTGAAAACCTGATGGGTGAAAAGCTGAACGAATGGTTCGAAGAAAACCCAGCCGTTGCAAAGTCGATCATCAGCAAAATCGTCGAAGCCGCCGCAGCCCGCGAAGCGGCACGTAAAGCCCGCGAAATTCGTCGTAAATCAGCGATGGATGTGAACTTTAACGCATCCAAGCTCAAAGATTGTTCTGAAAAAGACCCGTCCAAAACCGAAGTCTTCCTAGTGGAGGGTGACTCTGCTGGTGGTTCCGCACAAACGGGCCGTGATCGTCAGACACAAGCTATCTTGCCGCTGAAAGGTAAAATCCTGAACGTTGAACGTGCGCGTTTTGACCGGATGCTGAACTCTCAGGAAATCGGCACGCTGGTGATGGCGCTGGGTACAGGTATCGGTCGCGACGAATTCAACATCGATAAGCTGCGCTATCACAAGGTCATCATCATGACCGATGCTGACGTCGACGGCGCACACATCCGTACGCTTTTGCTGACGTTCTTCTTCCGTCAAATGCCAGAACTGATCGAAGGCGGGTACCTCTATATCGCGCAGCCACCGCTTTACAAAGTGTCTCGCGGCAAGTCCGAAGTGTACCTGAAAGATCAGGCTGCGATGGATGAATACCTGATCGAACAAGGCATTGATGGCGCGATGCTGCGTCAGGGTAACGGCGAAGAAATCGCTGGTGCCGACCTGCGCCGTGTCGTTGACGAGGCGCGCCAGCTTAAGCGCGTGTTAGATGCATTCCCAACCCATTACCCGCGCCATATTCTTGAACAAGCAGCCATCGCAGGGGCCTTTGTACCCGGCGCTGTTGACCAAGACCTGCAAGGCACCGCAGATCGCGTTGCCGCGCGCCTAGATCTGATCGCGCTGGAATGGGAACGTGGTTGGCAGGGTCGTATCACCCAAGACAAAGGTATGCGTTTGGCCCGCATCCTGCGCGGGGTCGAGGAAGTTCGCACACTCGACGGCGGCATGCTGCGGTCGGGCGAGGCGCGTAAAACAGGTACTTTCACCAAGAGCCTGCAAGACGTCTACAACCTGCCTGCAACATTGGTACGCAAGGACCGCAGCCAGCTGATCCACGGACCTCTGGACCTGCTTAAGGCGATCCTTGAAGAGGGCGAAAAAGGTCTATCGCTCCAGCGCTACAAAGGTCTGGGCGAGATGAACCCCGACCAGCTATGGGAAACCACGCTTGACCCAGACGCACGCACCCTGCTGCAAGTGAAAGTCGAAGATGTCGCCGAAGCCGACGATCTATTCACCAAGCTAATGGGTGACGTGGTCGAACCACGTCGCGAATTTATCCAAAACAACGCGCTGAACGTGGAACATTTGGATTTCTAATTGATTTGGGGCAACGCCGATTCTGCGCGTTGCCCCATATTTTCCATTATAATGGAAAACACGGCCGCGATTTGAACTGCATTGCTTGACGCATTTGAGGTCATAATGTTCGAGATTCTAGCTGATCGTACCTACCGTCACCTATTCCTGTCTCAGGTCGTTGCGCTATTGGGCACCGGGCTTGCGACGGTTGCGCTTGGGCTGCTTGCCTTTGATTTAGCGGGCGAAGGGGCGGGCATGGTTCTGGGAACCGTGTTTACGATCAAAATGGTGGCCTACGTCGGTATCGCTCCGATTGCTGGTGCGTTCGCTGATCGGGTGAACCGGCGGGCCCTGCTTGTTTGGTTGGATATCGTTCGTGGCGGTACTGCGCTTTGCCTGCCCTTCGTGACCGAGATCTGGCAAATTTACGTTTTGATCTTCCTTCTGCAGTCAGCCTCGGCGGCTTTCACGCCAACATTTCAGGCCACAATTCCCGACGTCCTTCCTGACGAAGCACGCTATACCCGCGCGCTTTCGCTATCTCGTCTGTCCTACGATATTGAAAACATTGTATCTCCGACGCTTGCGGCATTGTTGCTCGCACTCATGAGCTACAACACGCTTTTCTTTGGGACAGTCGCAGGCTTTGCAGCTTCGGCGCTATTGGTCGTCTCGGTTGCGTTACCCAGCCCGAAACCCGCAGAACCGCGCGGCATCTATGACCGGACAACGCGGGGCCTTCGCATATATTTGGCCACACCGCGCCTTCGCGGGCTCTTGGGATTGAACCTCGCGGTATCAAGCGCAGGCGCGATGGTTCTGGTGAATTCAGTTGTCCTCGTGCGGTCCGATTTGGGACTTAACGAAAGCGCGCTGGCATGGACGATGTTTGCTTTTGGGGCGGGTTCGATGACCACTGCGCTACTTTTGCCATCGGTGCTTGATCACCTGCCGGACCGCCCCGTGATGATCACGGGTGCGTTCACGCTCGTCGCGGCGCTTGTTGGCTTGGCTGTTGCGATTGTCGTCGTCGGTTTGACGTGGCCGATCCTTCTTACCGCATGGGTGGTCGTGGGACTGGGCTATTCGGCCGTGCTGACATCGTCGGGTCGGCTCTTGCGGCGGTCGGCGCACACCGAAGACCGTCCAGCGGTTTTTGCAGCCCAGTTCGCGCTGTCACACGCGTGTTGGTTGGTTGCTTATCCGCTTTCGGGATGGTTGATGGCAGCATTCGGTACGGTGACTGCGCTAATTGCTTTGGCTGGTTTGGCAACGGCAGGAATTGTGGTGGCACTTCGGGTTTGGCCCGCAGATGACCCGGAAATTGTGGAACATACCCACGACAACCTTCCGCTTGATCACCCACATCTACAGGGTCATCGGCATCACGCCCACGCTTTGGTTATCGACGATACACACCCGCGCTGGGGATCACAGTTCTAGCGTGACTTAGGGCTTGCGCCACTTGGCGAAAACAACTGGCGCAATGGCAATGACGAGCGTGATCCGAAAGATATGCATCACCGACACATAGGTCACGTCTTGGTCCAGCGCGAGCGCAAGCAAAGACATCTCGGTCAGGCCACCCGGTGAATAGGCAAGGAAGGCTTGGCTTGTTGGGATGCCATTCGGCCAAGCAATAATCACCGCAAACACCACCGCCACGACCAACATCGCAAGCGACGCCATCGCCGCCAGCGCAAGGTCGCGACCAACCTCTGCCACGCTTGAACCGGCAAAACGTGTGCCGATGATCGTGCCAATCGTGATCTGCGCGATGATGATCAGCAGGGTTGGCGGTGCAACCGTGACCCACCCAATGATATGGGCTGCACCACTCAGGATCATGGGGCCAAACACAGGTGCCGCGGGCAGGCCAATGCGGTTGCCAAGCCATGTGCCAGCCACCGCGCAAACACCCAAAATGGCATAATCAGCCCATGTCAGCGCATCCAATTGCACCCAATTCGACGCGCTTCGTGATCCGCTTGTCACACCCAAAACCAGCCCAAAGAAAAGGGCAACAAACACAATGACGACCAGAATACGGGCGGCATGGGCGAGCGCGATCTTGCGTTCGTCACCACCCGCTTCGGCGCCCAGCATCAGCATTTCGTTAATACCGCCGGGCATCGCTGCATAAAACGCTGTCACCGTGTCATAGCCGCCTAACCGACGATATACAGTAAACGATGCCGCAGACGCGCAAGCCAAAAACACGGGCAACAGAAGCAGCGTCAAAATCCATGACTGAAGTAGCCCGAACACTTCGGCAGTCACGCCAGACCCTAGCAAAACGCCGATCACAGGAATGACCACAGGGCGCAAACGCGCTGGCGCTCGTACGGGCAAATGGCCCATTGCCGCAATCGTATTCCCGATCATCGGACCCAACATCCAAGGCAGCGGCAGCCCTACCGAATAGGCCGCAACACCACCAGTAATCCCGATCAACAAGGCCAGCATTTGGGTGCTTAGCCCAGCAACACGTTGATCGGTCAGGGGCATTTTTCGTCCTTTTGGCAATGGGGTACACAGTTGCAATATGCCGCGCGTATCGTAGGGTCAACGTGTGGCGGCTATGCAGTCGGTGCATGTATTTTTAGAAAGACGATTTGATGGAAAACTTTGGTCCAGCGACGTTTGGTACGCTGAACGCAGATGATTACGATGCGCTGCACGATCCCGGCACAACGACCGCGACTGTCGAACTCATCGTTCAGCTTGCGCCTGCGCATGGCAAATTGCTTGAACTTGCGATTGGCACAGGGCGCATCGCCTTGCCACTTGCGCAAATGGGGTTTGATGTTACGGGAATCGAAGGATCCCCTGACATGGTCGCGAAGATGCGGGAAAAACCCGGGTCTGACGGGATCAGGACAGTGATTGGCGATATCGCTGATGTGGATATCACAGGTGAATTCGACCACGCGTTCTTAGTTTTTAACACACTGTTCAGCCTGACAAGCCAAGAGGCGCAGATACGTTGCTTTGCCAATACGGCCAAGCGGCTAAAGCTCGGCGGCACGTTTCTGATCGAAACCTTTGTCCCGAATTTTACAGGGTTCACAGAAAACCAAAGGGTGAAAACAAAGCACCTCGATATGAACTCTGTCTGGATCGAAGCCGTGACAAATGACCCGGTCAATCAGGTCTTTGAATTTCAGCGCATTCGGATCACCCAAGACGGCACAAAGCTGGTGCCGTTGCCCATGCGCTATGCCTATCCACCAGAGCTGGACCTGATGGCGCGGCTTGCGGGGCTGCGGCTAAAACACCGTTGGGGTGGTTGGGATAAATCCGCCTTTACTGCCGAAAGCAAATTCCATGTGTCAGTCTATGAAAAGCCAGCGGACTAGTTGATCCAGATCGGGCCGATCAACAAGAACAAGCAGCTGATTGCGCCAATGACTGGGATAAAGATTGGCACGGTAAAAATGCCGTCCGGCACGGGTTCGCCGCGCCATTTAACGCGTACCAGCGCCATGTTGACCAACACAAATATCGCTAGAATGATCTGTGAAGTCAGCGAGACCAGAAAATCCAGCGGAACGATCAGTGCCGATACCAGCATGGCACTTGTGATGATGATGGTAGCATTAAGTGGTGTGCGGCGCTTTGGGTCGACGCGTCCTAAAACCGTTGGAAGCTTGCCACCTTTCGCAAGGCCGTATGTTACGCGTGCAGCCATGATGATCTCAATCACGACGCCGTTCATTGTGGCGACAATGGCGATCAACGTAATCGCAAACGGGGACATGCCCGTTAAGCGTTCAAACAAAAGGCCAATTGGGGCTTTGGACGCGATCAGCTCTTCTTGGGGCAGCGCGCGAACGGCGACCAGCATGACAAAGAAATAGATGACCGTCACAACGGCCAACGAAATCCCTATGGCCCAAGGCATTATCTTGCGAGGGTTCCTTGCTTCTTCAGCAAGGTTCACGACGTTGTCGAACCCAATGAACGCAAAAAAGGCAATCAGGCTGGCGCTAAGCACCCCAGTCATTGCAAAACCGTCTGAAATCGGTGGAATGACATTATTGATTTCAGCCATCATTGCGGGGTCAACGCGATACCCGGCATAGATAATGACCAAGAGTCCCAGAATCTCAATCACGGTAAGCACCCCGGCAAAGGTGACAGATTCCTGTACGCCCTTCGCCGCAATCCAACCCATAGTCAGAATGATCGCCGTGACAATTATAGGTTCGGGTAGGGGGACCAATTCGGCCACATATCCCGCACACCCCAAACTGATCGCAGCACCAGCAATCGTCGCGGCAAAGATGATGGATAGGCCAACACCTAGCGTGAGCCACGACCAGCCAAAGCCAGCTTCGACGTAAACCGCCTCGCCAGCACTTAACGGAATGCGACCTGAAAACTCGGCAAAGCTAAGCGCGCTAAAGGTCATCACGCCAGCGGCGACCAAGAAAGCAGCGGGGGCATAGACACCAGCTGCCGCCGCTGCCTCGCCGATCAGAACATAGATGCCAGCCCCAATGGTGATGCCCAGACCGTAAAGAACAAGTAGCGGCAAACCGATTGCGCGGCGCAGCTCGGGTGTCGTCGTATCTGATGGCATAGGGCGTGTTTCCTTGGTTGTGCGATGTCAGCCTATGGCAACACCGCACCCCAAGTCTTGATTCAGATCACAGGCCGCCGATGTGATGCGTGCCGCGCTTTTTCGCGAGCGCGATCTGCTTTTGACGCTCACGGAAACGGGTTTTGTCTTCTTCGGTGGTCTCATGCGTACATTGGTGACATGCGACGCCTTCTTCGAATTCAGCGCGGTTGCGATCTTCGGGCAGGATCGGGCGGCGGCAGGCATAGCACAACACGTGCGGGCCTTCTTTAAGCTCATGACCAACACTCACGCGGGCGTCAAAGACGAAACATTCGCCGTCCCATTTGCTTTGCTCTTGCGGGACTTCCTCAAGGTATTTCAGAATGCCACCCTTCAGGTGGTAAACATCCTCAACACCTTGGCCCATCAGAAAGTTCGTGGATTTTTCACAACGAATGCCGCCAGTGCAGAACATCGCAATACGCTTGTTATGAAAGCGATGCTTGTTTTCTTCCCACCATGCTGGGAATTCGCCAAAGGATTTGGTCAACGGGTCAATCGCCCCGTCAAACGTCCCAATCGCGACTTCGTAATCGTTGCGCGTGTCGATCACAGCCACATCTGGCGCGCTGATCAATTCGTTCCAATCAGCCGGATCAACATAATGTCCGGTGCCATTCGCAATCGGGTCAACATCTGGCTGGCCCATGGTCACGATTTCACGTTTCAGGCGGACCTTCATCCGGTGGAACGGCGGCACACTTGCGGTGCTTTCTTTCCATTCGAAATTGGCACAGCCAGGCAAGGATTGGATATGCGCGATGACCGCATCAATCCCAGCGCGGCTACCAGCGATGGTGCCGTTGATACCCTCTTTGGCGAGCAACAACGTGCCGCTAATCCCTTGCGATTTGCACAGGTCCAAAAGCGGCCCTTGCAACGCGGCAGGGTCTTCGAAACGGGTAAAGTGATATAGTGCAGCTACTGTATACATAGGGATCAGATAATCCTGTTGTTTTGTTAGGGCAAGGGACGCGATGCCGCAATCGCAAGGCCATCGGCCACAGCGGTAAAGGCTTCGGCACGTTCCAGCGCTGCATGAGGAAAGATCGTGGTCATTGCATTCTCGACAACATGCAGCAGGCTCGACCCGCCAACAAAGACGATCTTGCCGATCTGGTTTGGGCTTACATCCGCCATGCGCAGGGTTTCAGTCGCGCAAGTGCTGATCTCGGCCGCATGATCCGTCAGGATCGCACCCAGCTGCGGCTTGCTAAACCGCGCCCATAATTCGCGTTCAATGACACGCAGATCAATCCCGGCCTCGTTCACATCCGGTTTGTTGATATGGATTTTTCCGGCCTCAACGGCAAAGGCAATATCATGCCCCAATTCCATATCCAGAACCGTATGAAGCCGCGCGAACAGCGCCGGATCAATACCAAGCTTTGCAAAATCCGCAGCCATGCGTTTGTTTTCGGGCGTATAGGTGAACGGGATTTTCTGCCAAGTCGCCAGATCATTAAAGATCGCATTCGGCGCGATGTGACGACCAGAGCCCATCGCATTGCGCACCTCTGCGCCACGACCCAGCAAGGGCATGACCTGATCAATGCTAATCGCACGGTCAAAATCCGTACCACCGACACGCACACCATGGCTGGCAATCACGCGGGTATTGTCGCCATCACGCTCAAACACCGAGAAATCCGATGTACCACCGCCGATATCCACGATCAGACCCAGCGTGCCGGCATCAAGCGGACCACTGGCCAACGCCGCAGCCTCGGGTTCATACATAAAATGTACGTCCTTAAAGCCAGCGATCATATAGGCCTCGCGCAGATCGACCTCGGCCTGCGCATTGCGCGCGTCATCAGATGAATGAAACCGCACCGGACGACCGGAAAGGGCAACATCATAGGTTTGACCTGTAGCGGCCTCGGCTCTTTCACGGATCATGCGCAAAAAACGCGCGACGACTTCGATCAGGGTCAGACGCTCATAAGCAACCTGACGCTTTTCCCGCATTAGCGGGGTGCCCAAAACGGACTTCAACGCACGCATGAACCGCCCCTCGCGGCCATCAATCAATGCAGCATTCGCAACCGACCCATAGGTCGTGACCTCGCGATCATAATCAAAAAACACCGAGGTCGGCAGCGTCGTGCGCCCCGGCTCAACCTCGATCAAAAACGGACGATCCCCAGCCAGCACACCCGCCGCCGTATTCGAGGTCCCAAAGTCGATACCCAAAACCGCCATGATAACCTCTGTTTTATAAGTGAAAGGTGGGCCGTTTAGGCCATCGAAACGGCGCTTGCAAGCCCTCTGCGGTGCATCCTACGGTGGAAAAAAGGAACGAACGCTATGACCAAGATCATTTGGATGTCTGATCCACATTTCCAAGCGAACGGCACGATTGATGGCCTCAATCCACGCGTCCGGCTTGCGGCGGCGATTGATCACATGAACGCACACCATGCTGACGCTGATTTTGCGATTATGTCGGGGGACCTCGTTGGTGATGATATCAAAGGTGACTATACCGGTATCGCCTCCTATCTCGCTAAATCAAACATCCCGATCCACCCGATGGTTGGGAACAACGATGATCGAAATGGAATGCGTACGCACCTAGCCCTGCCGCCACAGGTGATGCCGGATTTTATCCAGTATGTGCTCGATACAGACGCCGCGACTTTCTTATGTCTTGATACGCAAAAGCTCGGATCACACGCAGGTGAGATTTGTAGCAAACGCAGCGAATGGCTCGCGCAGACATTAGATGTGCGTCGTGACAAACCAGCCTATATCTTTATGCATCATCCGCCGCTGCCGCTACACTTGCCTGCTCAGGATGAAATCATGCTTGAAAATGCGGGCCAGTTTTTGGATCTGATTGGTCGTTACGGCAACGTAAAGCATCTGTTCATGGGGCACGTGCATCGGCCAACTTGCGGCACAGTCCGCGGCATTCCATTCGCGACAATAGGCGCGGTTTCATTCCAAGCACCTGCGCCACGCCCTGAATGGCATTGGGACAGTTTCGCGCCACCTGCCGAGGCACCGCACTATGGCGTTTTGTATCTCACGGATGGGGATGTGACGCTCCAGTACACCCAGTTTTGCAGCTATGAGACCGGCATCGAAGACTGACGCCTTTCCATCGTGACACCTCAGCGATACCAATTGCAGATGCAGCGCGTCATGATCACAGTTGGGCCGGGTTCCGGCAAAAGCACGCTCGCCCGGATACTGGGCGATGCAACCGAGTTGCCAGTCTTTCACATGGATCAAATCCAGTGGAAACCGGGTTGGGTACAGCGTGACATGGACGAACGCGTGCAAATGGCTCGCGCTGTTGAGGCGCGCGAAACATGGATATTCGAAGGCGGCTTTTCCGCGACCTACGATAATCGCGCGAGCCGGGCAGATACGCTCATTTGGTTGGATCTACCCGTTATATTTCGGTTTTGGCGCGTCGCGCGGCGATTGCTGCGTGACTATGGGCAAACACGACCCGACATGACAAAAGACTGCCCAGAGGTGTTCCACCAAGAAACCTTTGCCTTTTGGCGTTGGATATTCAGCTCTCGGCGTCGGACGCGCGCAAGGATTCAGAGGTTAATTGCGGAACACCCGCATTTGTCCGTTCATCATCTACAAAGCCGCTCGCAGGTCCGCGCGTATATTGCTAGCCTATCCACAAAATAGGAGACCCGACATGACGCACGCCCTTCTTGTGATCGACGTACAAAACGACTTTTGCCCCGGCGGAGCACTGGCCGTCGCTGGTGGCGATGAAATCGTATCGGGGATCAACGCTGCGATGAATGACTTTGACGCGGTCATCCTGACCCAAGACTGGCACCCAGCTGGGCACTCTTCATTCGCCTCTAGCCATGATGCCGAACCAATGTCGCTGACCGAAATGCCCTACGGCCGACAGGTACTTTGGCCCGATCACTGTATCCAAGGATCAGTCGGCGCGAATTTCCACCCGAACTTAACCGTTGACCGGGCCGATATGATTATCCGCAAAGGCTACAACCCCGCCATCGACAGCTATTCCGCGTTCTTTGAAAACGACCACAAAACACCAACAGGGCTCGAAGGGTATCTGCGGACACGCGGCATCGACACACTCACACTGGTCGGGCTCGCCACAGACTTTTGCGTTAACTACTCAGCCGTGGACGCGGCCAAGCTTGGGTTCAACGTCACTGTCCAAATGGACCTCTGCCGGGCCATCGACTTTGACGGGTCCCTCGCTGCCGCCATCGACGGGATGCGCGCCGCCGGCGTTGATGTCACATAACCATCAAGTCAGGATACGCGTGTGCCGCAGTTGACCACCCTAACGAAACAATCCTGACATGGTAGGAGCCGTCGTCGCCCTGCGCCAAGCGCCCATCGCGCAGTTGTTCCCAACGCTGCTGACTGCCGCTTTCCTATGGACGATCTCAAGCTGGGGCTATTACGCCGTCGTCGAAGTGCTCGGTCTAGAAAGGGGTTACGATCAAGCCCCGTTCACCTTTGTAACCTATTACCTCGCGTGGTCGCTTATTGCTATGTTTGCCTTCCGGCGCGCCCTAGCACGTGAGCTGACCACCGTCAGCATCGCAAATCACGCGATCGCGCTCTTCCCGATCCTGATACTGATCGGTCTCTTTTCTACACTGGTGCTGCCGCTCTTCCCTGATATCTCGGTCTTTCGTGCGCCTCCCAACCCGCCGGAGTTCATGTTCTCTTCCGCTTGGTATTACCTCCCTAAGTCGACCGACATCCTGTTCCAACAAGTCATGATCGCTGCCATCGTGCGCACCGCCGATCACCTCAAAATACGCATCGTCTATATTGCATTCCTCCTCGCGACGATGTTCGGAGGCATTCACCTCACCCTTGCGTTGGATGGGTTCACCTCCCTCTATGTCGCCCGCTTCACCGCAGCCGCCGTTATCTTTGGTTTCTGCGCGCCGTTCTTATACTTGCGCGTCAAACACGGGTTCCGCTGGGCCTATACCGCGCATTTTACCTTTTACCTCTTAGATGCTGTGCTCACCCATCTACTCCTCGCGGTCCCGGCGTCCAGCTAAGGCTTGTACTTTCCCCCAATCATTTGATCTAACGGGCGCAATCAAAAGGGGGCCACCATGGTCGATATCGCAACACGAGTCTGGAACCACAAATGGAAGATCGACCCGATCGTGCGGTCGCTCATCGATACGGATTTCTACAAGCTGCTGATGTGCCAGTCGGTGTTTCGCAACCACCCGAACACCCAAGTCACCTTTTCCCTGATCAACCGGACCAAAACCATCCGGCTGGCCGAACTGATTGACGAAGGCGAACTGCGCGAGCAGCTTGACCATATCCGGTCCCTGCGGCTGACGCGCGGTGAATCCACTTGGCTGCGCGGCAACACCTTCTACGGCAAACGGCAAATGTTCCGGCCCGACTTTATGGAGTGGTTCGAGAACCTCCAACTCCCCCCTTATCACCTCGAGAAAAAGGACGGGCAGTACGAACTCACCTTCGAAGGCTCATGGCCCGAGGTCATGCTGTGGGAAATCCCCGCGCTTGCGACGATCATGGAACTGCGGTCGCGGGCCGTGCTGCGCGACATGGGGCGGTTTGAACTTCAGGTGCTCTACGCCCGTGCCATGACGAAACTGTGGGAAAAGGTCGAACAACTGCGACCAATCGAGGGCCTGAAACTCGCCGACTTCGGCACCCGCCGCCGGCATTCATACCTCTGGCAGGATTGGTGCGTGCAGGCGATGATGGAAGGGCTCGGCAACAGCTTTACGGGCACGTCAAACTGCCGGATCGCCATGATGCGAGAGATCGAAGCAATCGGCACCAACGCCCATGAATTGCCCATGGTCTATGCCGCGCTCGCCGATACAGACGCGCAACTGCTGCAATCGCCCTACGACGTGCTGTCCGACTGGCAAGAAGAGCACGACGGCAACCTACGGATCATCCTGCCCGACACATTCGGAACCAAAGGTTTCCTTGATAGGGCGCCCGATTGGCTCGCGGGCTGGACCGGAATGCGGATCGACAGCGGAGACCCGGCAACCGGGGCCGAAAACGCGATCAACTGGTGGAAATCCCGTGGCGAAGACCCGACGAAAAAGCTCGTCATCTTCTCGGATGGGCTGGACGTGGATAAGATCCTCGAACTGCATAGCCAATTCGCAGGGCGCGTGCGCGTGTCCTTTGGTTGGGGGACAATGATGACCAACGACTTCAAAGGGCTATCCGCAGGCGACGCGCTCGCGCCGTTCAGCCTCGTGTGCAAAGCCGTCGCGGCCAACGGACGCCCCACCGTGAAACTGTCGGACAACCCTAATAAGGCAATGGGACCACTTGACGAGATCACACGTTATAAGAGAGTGTTCGGTGTGGGAGAGCAGGACCGGGTTGATGTCCTTGTTTAGAAACCCGAATTATAGAAAACTGGAATGATTAATGGCTGATCTAACTATAAGAAATTTGATCGATAGGGTTACCAGTGGTGACATTCGTATCCCTGCCTTCCAGCGTGACTTTGTATGGGAAGCCGACCAAGTAGCATTCCTAATCGATAGTATTTATAAAGGTTTTCCGATAGGCACGATAGTTTTTTGGCAGACAGACGAGCGTCTCAAAACCGAAAAACATCTTGGGGCATTCAAGTTGCCTGAGCCTAAAAGAGACTATCCGGTGAATTATGTTCTTGATGGGCAACAACGTCTGACCAGTCTTTTTAGTGTTTTTCAAACTGACCTTACACCTGAAGATAATTCTTGGGTCGACATCTATTATGACATGGAGTCTGCTAACAATTCGCAGGACACAAGCTTTTATGCATTTTCGGAAGGGGAAGATGACCCATCACGTCATTTTCCGATAAGAACGTTTTTTGATACCGTCGCTTATCGCAAGGCAACTAAGGCATTGACCGATGAGCAAGCGGGATTGATAGATGCGGTGCAAGCCCGATTCTATGAGTATAGAATTCAAAATCAGACATTTGAGACCAGTGACAGAAATGAAGTCGCAATTGTCTTCGAGCGGATCAATCGTGCAGGCACAGAGCTGAATCTTTTTGAACTTCTAGCCGCTTGGAGTTGGTCAGATGATTTCGACTTAATTGAAAAATTTGGAGATCTTCAAGATCGAATAGCGGAACACGGCTTTGAAGATTTGATAAACGAAAGAGATCTACAATTGAGGATATGCGCCGGAATTATCACTGGTGAGACTTCGCCAAGCAAAATTCTGGACCTTCAAGGAGAAGATATACGCAATCAATTCATTTTAATTGAAAATGGCATTCTGGGTGCGATTGATTTCTTGAAGCGCGAGCTTAAGGTTATGCACTTCAAGATGCTGCCTTTCCCTGGGGCTTTGGTGCCATTGAGTGCCTATTTTGCGAGCAAAAAGGCAGACGGCGTATCTTACTCGGACAAACAGCGTGCCCAGATTGTGAAGTGGTTCTGGCGATCCGCTCTGACACGCCGATACTCGTCAGATGTTACCGAACGCCAAGCTGCAGACATTCGCGAAATGAAAAGCTTAAAAGCAGATGAAAATCATGAGTTCCGCTTTGGAACTTTTGAAATTAAAATTGACTTTGAAAAAAATAGGTTCTCTGCGGGGACAGCTAACTCTAAAGTTCTAATCCTTATGCTCGCGAATATTGGTCCACATTCGTTCCTAAGCGGCGGTGCAATAGACGTCACAAAGGTATTAAAGAAGGGCAGTCGCCATGAGTTTCACCACATTTTCCCTAAAAAGTACTTGGAAAGTATGGGCATTGGGCCGCGAGAGGCGAACTCTCTAGCTAACATGTGCTTTCTAATTCGAGCTGATAACAACTCAATAAAGGCGAAAGCACCTTCGGTGTATTTCGAAGACATTAGTGCCAATAACCGTGACAAGTATTTAGCTGAGGCGCTGTGTGAATATACGGATGCACAGCTCTCTTACGAAGACTTCATTCGTCTGAGAGTAGGTCGTCTGATGGCGTTGTCGAAAAAACTGGCTGACGCATGATGCTTTTCAATATGCGCAAGACGTATAGCGATTGCTCAAAGTGTTTTTAGGTTAGATGTGCTGCACCGCGCATTATGTTGCTCGGTGCAGCACAATTCATTCACTCCTCAACCTTCCCCCTTAACGCCTTCACCTCTCCACGCGCTTTCTTCCCCGCGAGTCTGCGTTTGACGGACCCATAGGTCGGTTTGGTTGCGACGCGGCGTTTGGGCCGCTCGGTTGCTTTTAGGATCAGTTCGGCAAGACGTTCCCGTGCGATTTCGCGGTTGCGGGCTTGGGACCGGGTTTCTTGCACAAAGATCACAATCGCCCCGTCTTTCGTCCACCGTTGCCCCGCCAACCTCCGCAGTCGGTTTTTCACCGGGTCCGGCAAGTTGGGTGACCGCGCCGCCTCGAACCGCAGCTCGACCGCCGTGGATACTTTGTTCACGTTCTGCCCGCCCGGCCCGGACGCGCGCGTAAAGCTTTCGGTCAGTTCCCAATCGGCAATTTCGATCTGATCGTTGACCCGCATGGCCCCTCGCTTGTTCTCAAATTACTTGGCCGTACGCAGTACATACGCTGTCTGTACGCCGTGTGTACGCCAAACATACGCCTAAAAACCAATAAAAAAGGGCTACCCCGGCGTTGGGATAGCCCTTCTCTGATTTTCGGAGGTGGGTCGGTTAGGATCTCCACCTTGTGATCTTCTCAGCCAAGGGCTGCCCTAGCTGCGACCCCCACAAGTTGTCCCGACACACTTCTCCAATACCTCATGATGCACTGGATCACCTCCTTTCAAAAATTTCGCCTAAAGGTAGGTTCGCACAGATTTTGTATATTTCAACAAAAAAAACACCACTGGTCGCGTTTAAGTGTTTTGCCGCGTGATCCGCCCAACAATGATGCGAAATGGCACCAAAGCAACCAATGCGATAGTCAGCTTCACACCCCAATCCGCCACAGCCAAAGACACCCAAAGCGGCACAAGCGGCCCAGCATTCAGGAACGGCACAGCGTCCTGCGCCCACATAATCTGATCCGCCGCAGCCGCGCTAAACCCATTGAAAGCCGCCGCAAACGCAATCGAAAAGAAAATAACCGTGTCAAAAGAAGAGCTTACGAGAGTGCTGCCCAGCGGCGCCTTCCACCAAGACCCTTCACGCAGCCGGTTGAATACAGCGATATCCAGCAATTGCGCGATGATGAATGCCGTCGCTGACGCAATCGCGACACGCACCGGAACGGCCGGCCCGAACTCCAGCATGATCTGCGAACCGATAAGGCTACAGACGATCCCAACGATCAAACCCACGAACACAACCTTGCGCGCAGCGGACACGCCGTAAACGCGGTTCATCACATCGGTCACAAGGAACGCGAACGGATAGGTGAACGCCCCCCACGTGAGCAGCCCGTCAAGGATCAGGAATTGTACAAGAATGTTGGACGCCACAACGATGGTGGCCATGGCGATAACGCCGGGAAGAATACGTGTCATGTCAGGTTTCCGTTTTGACAAGGGTGCGGCACTTGGCCCCGCGGTTCATCCGGGGACGCAGCGCCTTAGCCCTTTGCGCCGTGCCCTGTCAATCGTCGATCCGATATTCCACGATCTCGGTTCGCTGGAGCACTCTAAAGTTATCATCTGAAACCATCGTTAGTCTTAGCCCCGTTCCGTCGTCCCAAACGCTAATGCCTTCTAGGTTGTCGTGGGTCATTGTGTGCGTCTGAAGAAGGGTTTTTTCGTTGTTTCCGGTCAGATCAAACCGCCGGACACGGCTTCGGAAACCGATACCGACAAAGTCGCGTTCAAGGATGTATAGGTTTCCGTCAGGACCAATGTCCGATCCAACAATCAGAAATGCCCCACGCCGAGGGATGTCGAATGTCTGATCCCAACTGCCGTCCTTCAAGCGGTAAACCGGAAAAGGTCGTGTGGCGAGCCCGGATCGTTCCGGAATAGTATAGAGCGCGCCGTCCGGCCCTATCGCAAGCGATTCAAGTGACGAATTGTTTTGCATAGCGTCAAATGCACTGGCCAAGGGCAGCAGAGTCGAGCCTGATTGGGTGTTGCTGAACTGTCGAACGCCGTGGAAACCCTCGAACGAGACATAAATTGTTCCGTCGGGTGCGATGGCAATGCCTTCGCTATCGACTTGGTCGCCAGTCCCGATCATTTCGGCGAAGGCGTAGTCTTCGATCCCGGTAATAACACCGTCGGACCGAACAAACGTACCCGTGACAAATGCGCTGCGGTCGCTGACTGCGGTAAATTGACTGCCGTCTGGTGATACTTCGATCGCAGACAACCCGCCAAATGACGGGTCATCGACTTTCCAGTGAAAACTATTAATCCAATTGGTATCTGCCGCAGCAGGTAGTGCCCAACCAATCGCCACAAGGGCGTAAACCCAACCCACTTAGTTCGCGCTCAGTACGCCAACACATTGGCCGGGCAGGTTTGACATTGTCAGCTCTGCACGTGGAGTGGGTGGAGGGGCATTGGGATCCGGGGGCGGTGGGTTAAGAATGTTGTTCACCCAACGCGCAGCATCTGCGCAACCGTCACCAGCTGGCGGAGGAGCCTGATTGGTGCAGTCAGTCGCGCCCTCTGGGCAGTTCAGTCGCACGTGAAAATGATAGTGATGCCCCCACCATGGCCGAATCTTGTTTAGCCAGCTACGATCACCCGTTGCGCTATTACACATGGCGACCTTTGCCCCTGGGAATACAAAGATGCGTGCAACACGCGGGTCCGATGCCGCAGCGCGCAAGATTGCCTCATGCTGGGGCGTCCATTTGTCGTTTGTGTATGCCCCGGCGTTCCGCCGCATTGAGATCGATGAAATGCTTTCGCGTTCAGCCGCAGTCAGGTTCAGACGGTCAGGTGGTAGCATCCAGATATCAGCATCAAGCCCGGTTTGGTGGCTCGCGTGTCCTGTCAGCATTGGGCCGCCGCGCGGTTGGCTCATATCGCCTATATATAGACCTTCCCACCCGGATTGGGTGGCGGCAAAGCGGCTAAGGTCTTGGACGAAATCGACAGTGACAGGCTGTGCCCAGTTGCGGTTTCGCGAAAGGCGCATCGCTTGCCACGTTGGGCCGGTTTCAGGGAGTTGTTCAGCACCGGCCTGACAGCCACGTGCATATCCCCCGAACGATTGCGACCGTTGGTTCGATCCGGATTGCATCGCCCCAAACAAATGTTTGGCAATACGGCCGTCACCGGCGTTTTGGGATGAAATCGAAACTGTTGGTTCCTCTGGCTGACATGCTGCCAGCCCAAGAACCATACATACTGCTGCGATTATGCGGACCATTCTGCGCGATCTCCGTCTTTGTTAACCCATCGTAGCAACAAAAGCCCCACAATGAATAGTACAATAACGGGAGAAAAACCAATTTGTACGTTACCAGACAGCCATGAAACAAGGCCGATCAGCGCTGGCGCAAGGAACGCAGTCGCCTTGCCGGATAGCGCGAATAGGCCAAATGCCTCGGCCGGGCGGTCAGGGTGGCTGTGGCGTACCATAAGAGAACGAGACGCTGCATAAACCGCGCCACCGGCACCACCGATAACCGCACCGCAGACAAAGAAAATGATGTCAGGCAATGATGATGACGGGTCGAGAGGCACGCCAAAGACGGCCTCGCGGGACATCCCGACGATGATACAAGACACAGCGATCATGGCCCAAACGGCAGTGATGATTACAGGCTTTGGGCCGAATTTTTTGTCAGCGAGCCCGCCAACCCAAGTTGTAATCGCGGCCGCAATCGCGGCAATCACGCCGAATACGCCGATTTGGGTAATTTCCCATCCCAGCACCAATTTGGCGTAAATCCCACCATAAGCATACAGGGCATTCACGGCATCACGGTAAAACATCGAGGCAAGCAGGAAGCTACGGAGGCTTTTGCGTTTGAGCACATTTTTTAGGGTTTGCCCTAAGTCGCTTGCCACTGCGCTAAGGCGCACTTTTTCAGGTTTTGGCTGTGGTGCGTCGCGAACCCACAGGAAAAATGGGATCATGAAGATCGCAAACCAAATCGCGATGAATGGACCGACCGCGCGGGTGCCTTCCTTCAGGTCGGGGTTCAGCCCAAACAACGGATCACGCCCAATCAGAGTCTTACCGGTATCACCGTTTTCAGCAAGCAAAAGCAAAATGAGGATCAACGATAGTACGCCGCCCCAATACCCAAATGCAGCGCCGGATCCAGAAATGCGTCCAACGTCTTCGTCGTTCCCAAGGCTGGGCAGGATGGCGTTCACAAAGTTCAAGGCGGATTCAGCAGCAATAAAGCCGACAAAGAAGATCCCCATGTATAGCCAGACCGAACTGCTATCGGGCACTAGCCCCCAAAGGGCAAAGGCGGCGATAATATATACGACCGAAAACGCTGCGATCCACGGAATTTTTCGCCCCGAATGATCAGCGAAAGCCCCAAGAAACGGCGCGGTGAGCGCGATAAACAACCCGGCAACCATCTGACCTGTCGACCAGATGGACTGGGCCTGTGCGTTTGCAGTGTCTGCGTCTAATCCGCCGCCTTGCAGGTAGTCGGTGGCGACAGACGCAAAGTACGGTCCGAAGATAAAGGTCAGGCCAAGCGTGTAATAGGGCTGTGACGCCCAATCAAAAGCCATCCATCCCCAGATGCGTTTCTTTTCGACTGTCATGTGCCTGCCCCTGCGTATTCTTTGCGGCGATAAGACACCGTTACGCAGGGCAAAAGCAAGCGGTTAGGTGCCGCTATCGGTTGGTGGCCATGGGCGCGTCGCATCCGCGTCGATCCAATTTTTGATCCACTCAGGCAATTCGGGTGATGAACCCTCGTGACCCAACGCGGCAAAAACTTGATCGGGTGGCACGATGCCATTCGTGCTGGTGATTGCGGAACGATACATTGCTTGGGTCGCGCATCCGTCGCCTATCCAAATCGATTGGTCGATATACACAAACCGATGATCCCAGCCCGCAGTTTTGCTGACGATCCTGAACTTTGCAAAGGGCCGAATGCGCTTGCGGTAACGCACGGAAACGCCAGCCATCGTAAGGCCCCAGGTGTTTCTCTTTAGGACATCTAAAAGCCCGACACGCGCCGCTAGGCCTGTGCGTCCAAGGTCAAAGATCGTCAGAATGCGTCCATTGTTCATTTCGAAATATGTATCAATGTCCTGCGGCCAGCAGCGATGGTACGACACATGTGTATCCAGCGGGTGCAGCTTGGGCGCCTTACGGTTGGTGACCAGTTCTTTTATGACACGAACAACAGGGTACATGAGCGCCTCGAATTATGTTTCGCGTCTGGGATGATCCAGATTGACGTTAGCGTCAACTTTGACCTAAGGGAAACGGCGGCCTTGTAGGCTGCTGGTGGAGCGCTTAATTCAGGGCAAACCAATCAAAGGGTCTCTGAGACGATGCTAACTATTATTCAAACTCTACTTTTGCTGATCAGTGTAGTCCGCTTCTTCGTGATCGCGCATTTTATCATGAGCTGGCTGATCCGTTTCGAGGTGCTGAATGTACGGCAAGAATTCGTGGGCCAGGTTTGGTACACGCTTCAACGCATTCTTGAGCCGATCTATAGCCGGGTCCGCCGCTTTATGCCTGATCTTGGTGGCGTCGACTTGTCGCCAATCGTTGTGCTGGTTGGCCTCGAGATTTTGCGCATCTTTCTCTACAATAACGCCGGTGCATTCTTGCACTAGCAATACGCGGGCTTTGGCGCAGTATTTGACCAAACGCTTGCAATGATAGGGAATTCCTGAGCACTATATGTCAAATGCATAGAAGGCGGTGCGGGGCCGCCTGACGAAAGGATTTGATGGATGGGTATTCTCGGGATTTCCAAAAAAGGCGTTGCGCTGGTTTTGACGACGCAGCTTTTGTTTGCGACGCAAACCGCGACGATGGCGCAGGCCGAAATGCTGGCGACTGAAAACGCGATTGATAAATACGCAACGCATGCCGACCGCGGTTATTTGATGGATGCGTTGCAGCGTGACGATGTGCAGGCTGCAATGATCGAAGAAGGCGTTGATCCGGCCGAGGCCGAGGCCCGCCTTGCGGCGCTTTCCGATGCTGAAGTCGAAGCACTTGTCGTGCAAATGCAGAACGACACGGCCGGTGCGGATATTGTCGGGACGTTGTTCACCGTGTTCGTAATTTTGCTCGTCACTGACATCCTTTGCTTTACGCGGATCTTCAACTTTACACGTTGCGTACGCTAAACCGATTAGCCTGCCTGCTAGCGTTTTGCTGGCTGGCAGGTTGCGCGGTCCCAATGGACCCGATCGCCACGTTTCCGGGCGCAGCCACCCGTGCGCACGTCGAAGGCGTACCACGTATTCAGCAAGACGCATTTTTTTGTGGCCCAACCGCAATTGCGATGGTCATGCAGTGGGCGGGTTCTGACATCCAACAGGACCAGATTGCCGAACTCGCGTTTAGCCCCCGCGCTAAGGGCACATACCAAGCAGATATGATTGGGAGCAGTCGCAGGCTCGGTCAACTTGCCGTCGAGATTTCGACATTTGACCAGTTATTGGCTGAAGTAGCCGCTGGTCATCCGGTTATTGTGTTTCAAAACCTTGGCCTTGGGATCGCACCCGTTTGGCATTACGGCGTTGTGACAGGGTATGATCTTGAACGTGATGCTGTTTACCTGAATTCCGGGCAAGAAGACCAAATGGTTCTTCCCTTTGATCTGTTTCAACGCACTTGGCAGCGCGTTGGAAATTGGGCTTTGGTCGTTCTACCCCCCGATGATTTGCCTGTCAGTGTGGCAGAGACCCGGGTCTTGTCTGCCGCTGCAGCATTAGAGCGTGTTGATCAACTGCGTGCAGCAGAAACGCTGTATCAAACGGGCGCAAAACAATGGCCTGATAGTTGGCTTTGGCAGTTTGGTCTTGGCAATGCACTATACGCTCAAGGGGATTTACGTGGTGCGCGGGCGGCCCTAAGACACGCCCGCGCGATTGCCCCTGATGTTCCCGAAATTCGTAGTAATCTGGCACACGTCGAAGCGGAACTCGGTGGTTAAACGACTAGCTGGAACACGACCCCTGACAAGATGGCGCCAGTGATGCCCAAACCGATGTAGGCTGCAAAGACTTGGCGTCTGACCAGCGACCAAACCGCTGCCATTGCGGGAATAGAGCTAACCCCGCCACCGATTACGAATGCCATGGCTGATCCACTGCTCATGCCTTGTTCCATCAACCCGGCGATCAGAGGAGGGGCAACAAACCCGTTCAGATATGCAGGCACACCAACCAATGCAGCAATTGCAATAGGCACGACACCTTCACCGCCGACAAGGCCGGCGATCAGGGATGCAGGCACGTAAGTGATCAACAAGGCTTCGAGTGCATATGCGAAGGCCAGCCATTTGAGCAAGAACAGCGCATTGTGGGCAAACTCATGCTTAAATGTTTGGACACGGGACCTGTGGTTCCAAAACGCCCAAACGGGTTTGCCGCTAAAAGGGTCAGGACCACAGCCGCAACGCGACACGGTTGATGCGCGCAAAGGTGCAGACAAGAAACCGCGAGATTGCAGCAGTTTGATCGCGAAGCCGCCCATCAGCCCAAGGCCAACAGCGGCAAAGGCTTTGGCAACGGCGAATGGCCAACCGAGCGCACCTGCGGTGATCAAGAGTGTCGGCGGGTCGATCAAAGGCGACGCCAGCCAGAACGCCATCACGGGGGCAAGCGGCGTCCCAAGCGCAAGCAGGCCTGCGATAAACGGAATGACTTCGCAGGAACAAAACGGTGCTAGCCCGCCAAATAATGCTGCGAGGATAATCATCCGGATTTCGCGCCCTTTGAATATGCCCGCAATGACCGATTCCGCGCCCGCCGCCTTGAGGCTCGCAATCATGATCACCGCAAAAACGATGTAGGGTAATGTACCTAAAAGTGCGCGTATCGCGAATTCTATGACCGGGACGGTATTGGGTTGATCAAGGATCGCAACCACCACCGGAATAAGCAGGGTTAATGTCCAAGGGGATTTGAGCCGTTTGAGATAGTCGGCGATGCGCGGTGCCGGTGTTGTGTTGATCTGTGTCATGACTGCGGCCCCGGTTCAGAGCAGCATTCCTCAAGAATAAATGCGGCAAGGCTTTCAAGATGGTCAAAATTGGCGCGGTTCACGATGGTGCGCCCCTTCTTTTCCTGAAGGATCAACTGCGCGGTGCTGAGAAATTTTAGATGGTGCGCGAGCGTCGATGCCGGGATGCCAGTGCGTTGCTGGATGTCCCCAACCAGCAGCCCGTTTTTGCCTGCTTTCACAAGGGTCTGGAACACTTCGATACGGGATTCTGATCCAAGTGCAGAAAACCCCTGCGCTGCTGTAACGTTGTCCATTCTTGATGCCTTGAATAATGATTCGATATAACTAGAAATATAGAAATATTGAATCGAGTCAACTATTGTGTCGCTTTTGGATAATTCGACCTACGACCATCGACGTACTTTCGCGTAACAGCGGCAAATGCTTTAGTATGGTCGAAAGCGGCGGAGAAATCAGATGTCAGAACCCATCACGTTTACTTTGGACGGCAAAGAAGTCACCGCGCAGCCGGGTGAAACGATCTGGGAGGTCGCGAATGGTCGCGGTCTAAAGATCCCGCATCTGTGCCACAAACCCGCGCCCGGTTATCGGTCTGACGGTAACTGTCGTGCGTGTATGGTTTCGATTGAAGGTGAACGCACGTTGGCTGCCTCGTGTATTCGTGAACCCGCCGAAGGTATGGTCGTAACGACCGATCAACCGCGCGAGGTCCAAGCCCGTAAAATGGTGATGGAACTGCTTGTCGCAGATCAGCCAGAGCAACCCGTCGCCCATGACAAATCCAGCCACTTGTGGGATATGGCTGCCGTCCAAGGCGTTGAAAGTAGTCGTTTTCCAACAATGGACGCCGATCACATTCCGCTGCTCGACGATAGCCATGTCGCGATGTCGGTGAACTTGGATGCTTGTATTCAATGCGGTCTTTGCGTCCGGGCCTGTCGTGAGGTGCAGGTAAATGACGTGATCGGAATGGCTGGGCGCGGGCATGAGGCCTATCCGGTGTTCGATATGTCTGACCCAATGGGTGCGTCGTCTTGTGTGGCGTGCGGTGAATGTGTGCAGGCCTGCCCAACGGGGGCACTACTGCCTGCGACGGTCACTGATGAAAATCAAATTGGCGACACTGCGGATTATGATCGCGAAGTCAAAAGCGTTTGCCCATTCTGCGGTGTCGGTTGTCAGGTTTCGCTTAAGGTCAAAGACGATAAGGTCAAATTCGTTGAAGGTATCAATGGCCCAGCGAATGAAGGGCGTTTGTGCGTCAAAGGCCGGTTTGGGTTCGATTATATCCACCATGAACACCGACTGACCAAGCCGTTGATCCGCCGTGACGATGCGCCGGCCAAGGGGCTAAACGTTGATCCCGGAAACTGGCAGGCCCATTTCAGAGAGGCGACTTGGGACGAGGCACTGGAAGTCGCGGCCAAGGGCCTGAAAGACATTGGCGGAACGGGCGTCGCGGGCTTTGGCTCAGCGAAATGTACCAACGAAGAGGCATATCTGTTTCAAAAGCTAATCCGTCAGGGCTTTGGTCATAACAACGTCGACCACTGCACGCGGCTTTGTCACGCGTCATCGGTCGCTGCGCTGATGGAAAACGTGGGGTCGGGTGCCGTCACCGCGACCTTTAATGAGATCGAAAATGCCGACGTGGCAATTGTGATTGGCGCGAACCCAATCGAAAACCACCCAGTTGCTGCAACCTATTTCAAACAGTTCACCAAACGTGGTGGCAAGCTGATTGTGATGGACCCCCGCGGCCAGGCGCTAAAGCGGTTTGCGTCGCACATGCTACAATTTCGGCCCGGCGCTGATGTCTCGATGCTGAACGCTATCATGCACGTGATCGTCGAAGAACGCCTTTACGATCAGCAATATATCGAAGCCTACACCGAAAACTGGGAAGCCGAGAAAGCGCATCTGGCAGAGTTTTCACCAGAAAAGATGGAAGGTATTTGCGGTATTCCCGCTGACGTTTTGCGCGATGTTGCACGGACCTTTGCGGGCGCACAGTCGGCGATGATTTTCTGGGGAATGGGTGTTAGCCAACACATTCATGGCACCGACAATTCACGTTGTTTGATCAGCCTTGCGCTAATGACCGGGCAGGTTGGTCGTCCGGGCGCGGGGCTTCACCCGTTGCGTGGGCAGAACAACGTACAAGGGGCGTCTGACGCTGGTCTGATCCCGATGTTCCTACCTGACTACAAACCGGTCGGTGATGATGGTGTACGCAGCGCGTTCCAAGAGGTCTGGAAAGACGAAGGTGTGAACCCTGAAAAGGGGCTGACTGTCACGGAAATTCTTGATGCCGTTCACACCGGCGATATTCGGGGCATGTATATTTCGGGCGAAAACCCGGCGATGTCTGACCCTGATGTCGATCATGCGCGTGATGCTTTGGCTAAGCTGGATCACTTGGTCGTGCAGGATATCTTCCTTACTGAGACGGCCAATTTTGCTGATGTCATCCTGCCCGCTAGCGCCTTTGCGGAAAAGACCGGGACCGTGACCAACACCAATCGTCAGGTGCAAATGGGTCGCCCTGCTGTGCCGCCGCCGGGTGACGCACGCGAAGACTGGTGGATCACAGTTGAGCTAGCAAAGCGGCTTGGCTTGGCTTGGGAATACGCCCACCCACGCGAGGTATTCGCGGAAATGACGATGGTGATGGAGTCGTTTGATAACATCACTTGGGATCGATTAGAGACAGAGAATGCGGTAACGTACCCATCACTGTCGCCCACGGATCCCGGGCAGTCCATTGTGTTCGCAGATGGGTTCCCACGCGAAAATGGACGCGCAAAGTTCACACCCGCAAATCTGATCGCGCCCGATGAAACACCCGATGCGGAATATCCGATGATCATGACGACGGGCCGTCAGCTAGAGCATTGGCACACTGGGTCTATGACGCGCCGATCCAAAGTACTGGACGCGGTCGAACCCGAGGCAAACTGTTCACTGCACCCGTCAACGCTGCGGCAGCTTGGGGCGGCGCCCGGTGACATGATCAGGCTGACAACACGGCGCGGTAGTATCGACATTATGGCGCGTGCTGATCGCGCTGTATCGCCCGATATGGTCTTTGTTCCCTTCGCCTATGTCGAGGCGGCAGCGAACACGCTGACCAATCCGGCGATAGACCCATATGGCAAAATTCCTGAATTCAAATTCGCAGCTGTACGGATTGAAAAGATTGGGTCTGAAATCGCCGCTGAATAAGGGTTTGCGACCACGCTATTGAATAGCAGCCCCATCCGCGCAACCTTTGACGCGACAAAGCATTGGTTCTTGAACTGATGCGACGTGATATTTGGAGGAACGCGCGATGCGTAAACTAAGTCTGATTGCGGCCCTTTCGGCCTTTGCCCTTCCTGCATTTGCAGAGGATGCTGCGCTGTTGATGGGGGTGGAACGCTATCAGAATTTGCGGCGCGTCTCTAATGCGACCGATGTTCTTGATGGAGCGCAAAGCCTGCGCGAGGCGGGGTACAACGTCAGCACATTATCAAACGGTACCTCTGCTAATATGGCACGCCTGTTGGATCGCCTTGCTGACAAGGCAACGGATGCTGATCGGCTTGTTGTCGGACTGTCCGGGCGGTTTGTGACCGATGGCGAACGGAGCTGGCTGCTGGCCGCTGACACAGAAACGCCGACATACTTCGGACTAGCAAATGCAGTTTCAATCGACAGTGTCTTGGATGTTCTTAGCAAAACACCGGGACAGGCGGTGTTGATCCTTGGCTACGATTTAGACGCTGACGGTGACATTGGGGCGTTCCTGCGCGAAGGAGTTGGCAATCTGGAGATCCCTCAGGGCGTCACGGTTCTATACGGTGAGCCAAACGCGACTGATGATGTGGTTGAGGATGCGATTGCGGTTCCAGGTGTGGACGTTATGGCGTTTGTACGTGATGTGCGTTGGTTGCGTGCGGATGGCTATCAACCAAATCAGTTAGTTATGCAGGTGACGTCTGAGACAGGCAATGTGTCTGCCCCTACGGTTGACCCTACACTGCAATTTTGGACAGAAGCGCAGCAAGCGGACACTGCAGACGCTTACCGCGATTTTGCGTTGAACTATCCCAATAGCCCATACGCTCAAGAAGCCCGTCGCCGTTTGGATGAGATCGAAAACGATCCTATTCGCATGGCAGAGATTGCTGAGAACGAACTGTCGCTGACCCGCAATGACCGTCGTGATATTCAGCGAAACCTGACGTTGTTGGAATATGACACGCGTGGTGTTGACGGTATCTTTGGGCCGGGTAGTCGCCGCGCGATACGGAATTGGCAGCAGTCCAACGGCTTTGCGCAAACGTCTTACCTAACCGCCGAGCAGATCAGCCGCATCGACGCACAAGCAAGTCGTCGCGAGGCCGAGATTGAAGCCGAGAAAGAGCGTGAGCGTTTGGCTGCGGAGCGCCTTGATCGTGCATATTGGGAAGAGACTGGCGCACGTGGCGATACGGCTGGCTATCGTGCCTATCTGAACCGCTACCCTGATGGGCTTTTCTCAGATGAAGCAAAGGCTGCTTTGGCTGAAGAAGAGCAGGAAGAGCAAGATAAGAACGAAAACGCGGCGGCGATTGAGGCGGGATTAGATATTAACCCGGTGCTCGCGCGGCTGATCGAAAGCCGCCTTGCGCAGATGGGGTTCAATCCTGGTCGTGTAGATGGTCGTTTTGATAGCGATACGCGCAGTGCAATCAGCCAGTATCAAACGCGTAGCGGGCTGCCAGCAACGGGTTACTTGAATGAACCAACGCTGGCGCGATTGCTAGCTGATACGTTCGGTCGCTAATTTCGATGTCTCAATAGAATACGGGCCCGGCTGAAGTGCAGCCGGGCCCGTATTTCGTTTCGAATTGATTATTGCGCGCGTACGTAGCGTTCAGCAAGCAGACGGATCAGCCCGCTGTTGCTGTCGTATTGGCGTACGCCGACGATATAGACCCCCGACTGAACGCGGGCCATCACAAGGCTATCAAGGCCGTCGCCGTAGTCATCGTTCTGGCCAATTTCGCGGCCAAGGTCATCATATACGACCAACCACGGGTCACTGTTTCCGCCGCCGATCGCTTCGACGACCAATAGGCTGTTATCTTCGACTTCCAGTGTAAACCAAGTCACGTCATCGTTCGCTTGGACATCTTGGCGAATACGAGACTCCAGGACGCCCAGCTCGGTGAATGGGATGCTGCCATCCAGTGGTGGGGCTGCTTCGCCACGGGCATAAAGCGACTGAAGCGCTTCCTCGGCATCGTATTCAGTGACGCTGACAGTGATCGGCGCGTTTTCGTCGCTAAGCGCGGACACTGCGATGCAATAAGTACCGGCGTCCAAAGTGTCAGTGACATCAATACGCGAGTTGAGACCATCAAAGTCGTCGTTCTCATCAATGTACATCTCGTTCGGGCCATACAGCGTGATCACAGGATCAGCGGATTCGTTTTCTGCAGTGACGCTGACCTGCGCTGGCGCATCGAGAGTGAAGCTCCAGTTCGATGTCTCGCTAACGGGGGCAGAAACGGTGCTTCCAAGGCCACCCATCGGTGTCGCGGTGTCACAGCTACCTGCATCGCTGCCGCCGGCTGTTTCCATCACACCTTCGGTGAGCGGTTCATGTTCTTGTAACCCAACACGCACAAACGCCGTCATCGGCCCGCCGTCATAGCTGCGAAGGGACATGCAGTAGGTGCCCGCCTCTAGATAAGTCTCAGCGCGCGACGCCGCGTTGCCACCGGAATCATCGTCCGAAATAATCACACCGCCGCTGCTATCAAGCACATCAATGATAGTGTCGCCTGCGCCACGACCAGCTGCTTCGATACGCACGTCGGCACCTTCGCTAAGCGAGAAAAGTGAAACATAGTCATTTCCACCTAGAACCAGCGCCATTTGCTCTTGGTAAGATCCAGCAGTCGCGATGTCAGAGGATGCTTCGTCGCCGCCGATCCATTGACCGCCAGCGCCAGCGCCACCGCAAATTGCGTCCTGGGCAAACGCAGGGGCAGCAAGACCTAGCATCGCGACCGCAAGTGCGCTTGATCTAGTATTCAGAAAATTCATAAAAATTGTTCCTTTAGCTTTTCGAAAATCGTTTCGGGGTCACGATAATCGGAATGCCAACCTGATGACTAGACCAAACGGTAAAAAGTGAGTGATGCCCTACCGAAGCATCGCTAGGTGCCATTGGGGAGTAAGGTGTTGAGCGTCAGGTGGCCCTTAGCTTTGCATCCTCAACTGACCTATACGCTTAGACCCGGACATTCCGACGAGGCGCCGCGAATGTCGGGTTTGAGCCCAGTCTAACTAATGCTGCGCGATGAACGAATGGCCGCTATCAAGGGCCCAAAAACGTTTACCAACTTGTTCGGTTTTGAACGGGATTTTTGACCGCAAAAATCTAGGTGATTTTCGGGCGCGTCAAAAAGAAGCGTTGTTGGAGCGCTATGGGAGTCCGCTCAGCTATAGAAAGTTCTTGGACCCATAGCGGCCTTTTCGCGCTGAATTCGGTCATATTCATCAAGTGCCTCAGGCGAAATAAGTGACCTCAAATTCTTGATGTGATTCTCATACTCGTATTTCTCGCGCCAGGCTTTTAGCTCAGCTCCTTTTACTTCTTCCTGCAGCCTTTCTGCTTCAAAGATAGCATGGGAACGACCTTTACGCGCGTCATCCAATTCACTCAGCGCGCTATCGAGTTTTTCCTTCGCGGCTATTTCATTAGCTGAACGAGCGCCCGCGTGGCCAATGGTCGACCAGACCAAAGCAGTCATAAAGACCGACGCAAGACCAGTAAGGCTGACGCTCATCGCAACAAAATCACCATCTTCATCTAGTCTGCCCCAGTTACCGGGAATGAACGAGAATGCTAAATTAAACATTATTAGGAACAACAAGAAGTAACCAATAATGGCACCGATGATATGGATGTAGGCCCGCCTTTTGCTGAAAGGGGAAGCCGAGCCGTCTGATAAATAAAAGTTTTCTGGGTTTTTGTTCATCCAGTAGAAAATATCTGGCTTAAACACTGCGTAAAACGTCACCCATGCCGTGTTGAGTAAAACAATCCATCCCAACACATATGCAAAAATCTGCACCCGATCCATAGCGTCATTCCCGTATACAGCCCTCAGAATACGATAACAGGGAACGTCGCCAAAGCCACCACTTGTTGAACGGTGGGTTTTCTGGAAGCAGTCATTGGTGCTGGCGTAGCGAAAATACGTTTCGTCCTGCAAAAGTGCCGTATGTGCCGATTGCGAAGAAAGTCTGGTTTAGGTCAGCAATGCTTGCTGCATGAGGCATTTGTACGTGACGCGGCTTCCTCATGAAATGCAGAACACTATGTCGATCAAGTCAACGATTCATGACCCATCCAACAGGTGCCACCAAAGAAAAAAGGCCGCGCCCGAAAGGGTGCGACCTTTTAAGTATTTGCTTTTAGAAGGTTTTAGCCCTGACGGGCTTTGAACCGGCGTTGCGTCTTGTTGATAACATAGACGCGGCCCTTACGGCGCACGATGCGGCAATCGCGGTGGCGCTGCTTGAGCGAGCGGAGGGAGTTACGTACCTTCATGGTCGTGTCCTTCATGTCGCGGCGCGCGGATTGCGCCTTGGGTTGCAGTACGGCCCAGAATGGACCGGTGAATTCATGGTGGACGATACTGGGATCGAACCAGTGACCCCTTCGATGTCAACGAAGTGCTCTACCGCTGAGCTAATCATCCATTTTCCAACGTGTTCGCGTCCGTCCTATAACGAAATAGGACGCGGGCAAACCGCGTCAGGTGTGGGGTCTATAAAAGGAGTCGAACCGGGGATCAAGGGCTTTCGGAAAAAACAAAATTCAGGCTATCCTCTTCGCCAGAAGGAGCATTTTATTGCAAGAAACAACCTTTGATCTTTCGCTTCCTGCTGTTCGCAGCACGAGCGTTGTATTCGCCTCTCCACACAGTGGGCGTGATTACGCGTCTTCTTTTCTTAGTATAGCAGATTTAGACGCTGCTGAAATCCGTTCATCTGAAGATGCGTTTATTGATCGCCTGTATGAAGACGCACCCAGTTTTGGTGCGCCATTCATCAAGGCATTGGCGCCACGGGCATTTGTTGATTTGAACCGCGGACCTGACGAATTGGATCCAGCATTGATCGAAGGGGTGCGTCGCAAGCCCCACAACCCGCGAATCGCGAGCGGGCTGGGTGTGATTCCTCGCGTTGTGGCGAACGGCCGGCATATCTATCGCGGTAAGATTTCATTGAACGAAGCACACGATCGCATAGCCACATATTGGCGGCCCTATCATGACCAGCTTCAGACCTTGTTGGATGAAAGCAACCGCGCCTACGGCGAATCAATCTTAATCGACTGTCATTCGATGCCGCACGAGGCGTTGGCGACGATGAATCTACAAAACGCACCCCGCCCCGATATTGTATTGGGCGACCGGTTTGGCAGCACCGCAGCCGGGCACATCATGGATCAGGTCGAGGCCGCATTTACCGAAGCTGGCCTACGCGTCGCGAGAAACGCACCATTTGCAGGTGCCTATATTGTTCAGCAATATGGCCGGCCTTCACGGAATCAGCATGCGATTCAGGTCGAAATGGACCGTGCACTTTATATGGATGAGCGGACCCTAGAGCCTAAGTCCGACTTTGCAGCGTTTAAGGAGCAGATCAGCGCGGCTATCGCCATGATTGCCGCGATTGGATTCGCTAAAGACCAACCTGTCGCGGCTGAGTAGGGTGGATCTTGATCCACCCCACCTTGAATTAGCCAAGCAAAACGATGTCCGACCCACCTGCGCTGCGGCGCAGCGCGTGAATCTCTGCGAGTGCGGGGTCGTTGATCCATCCCATCGCGGAATCGGCATCAGGAAAAGAAAGCAAGGCGACGACGTCCGGGATTTGTGGCGTCCCATCAATGCCGCGGGCAGCGTTGGTCGCTGCTTCGACCTTCCCACCGTATTTGTTTAAGGCGTCAGCCGCTTTTTCGCGGTAGGCGGCGAGTGAGTCTGGGTTCGTCAGGGTTAGGCTTGCATATGCGTAGATCATTGGCTTCTCCTTTGTTGATGCCATGTAATTAGACGCCGCTTGCCCGTGCGAAAATGCGTGCATGCGCATCATATGTATGCAAAAGTGCATAGTATGACGGTTTCATGGGATGATATGCGCACGGTTATGTGCCTCGTGAGGGCTGGATCGTTATCCGCCGCAGCGCAGATGCTTGGACTGAACTACACAACTGTTGCCCGCCGGATCGCCCGTGCAGAGGGTGCCTTGGGTGTCGCGCTATTTGAGCGTTTGACCGATGGCTATCGACCAACTGAAGCAGGGCTGCTGGTTGCGGATCACGCGGCGCGGATGGCGGATCAAACCGATGCGTTGATGCGCCAGCTGCAAGGGCAGGACGCGGCTTTACATGGATCGCTTACCATCACCGCCCCACAATTATTGATCGCGCATATACTCACACCAGTGATTGATCAGTTCTGTGCCGCCTATCCCGATGTCGATCTGCATGTGCGGGCCACCAATGATTTGCTTGATCTGAACCGTCGAGAGGCGGATCTTGCTATCCGGATCAGCCGCGATCCGGGTGATACACTCAAGGGGTTACGGCTGACGCCACAATACTCGGCTAGCTTTGCATCGCCGAAGGTTGCTGCACAGATCAAAGCCGATCCGCATGGGATGGTCGATTGGATTGTCTATGCTGATTATACGACTGTGCCAAAGAACGTCGATCCGGCCTATCCCCACCATCGGATACGCATGACATTCGACGATATGGTCGCGATCCGCGCCGCTGCGCAGGCGGGGCTAGGGGTGGCGCGGATGCCCTTGTTTTTGGGCCGTGCAAGTGACGGATTGGTTCAGGTGCCCGTGCTGCCACCGCAGCCTTACCCTGAGATTTGGGTGGTCGCGCACCGTGATATCTGGGCCTCGGCCAAGGTCGCAGCGTTTCGTGAAATGTTGGTGCCCTACATGCGCGGTATTCGCGACCAGTTTGTGCCTTAGCCGAGTTCCGCGTTTAGGAACGCCTCTGGGTCATCTACCTCTATCAATCGCTTGCGTTCGATCTGCCAAAACCTATTTCCGACATTTCGCAGAAAACTGCGATCATGGCTAACCAGCAGACACGATGCGCCATGGGCAATCAGTTCCTCCTCCAACGCCTCTTGTCCTTCGATATCGAGATGGTTTGTAGGTTCATCGAGTAGGTAAAAGTTTGGTCGCTGTAGCCGCAGGATTAGCATTGCGAGCCGTGCTTTTTGTCCGCCAGAAAGCGCACCGATCTTGGTGTCCTGCATCTGAATGTTCACGCCAGCACCCGCAAGCAATCCGCGGGCACGTTGATCGCCCACGTCGAATTGTCCGGCGACAGCCGTCATCGGAGTGTCTGCGTCGTCCAACTGACTAAGATGTTGGTCCGAATACCCAAGCGCAACGGTAGGGGCGCATTTGATGCTGGGTTCTTCGTTCAATAACGCGCGGTGGATCATCTTAACCAGTTGGGTTTTGCCGGTTCCATTGGTGCCAAGCAGCACAATGCGGTCGCCTTGCGTGATCCATTTCTTGCCAGTCGTATATAGTAAACGGTCGTCGGGCGTGGTCACCGCCACATCATCCAAGGTGATAAGTGCCTTGGCGTGGGTGCCGCTGTTGGTCAGCTTGATGTCGCCGGCGCTGCGGTCTTGGTGGGCGGGTTTTGCTGCTGCTTCAATCTTGGCTGCGCGTTCGGTTAGCTGCTTGGTCTTTGTGACTAACAGATCAGAGCCTGAATTGATCCCAATGTTCTTTAGCTTCGCGGCCTGCTTGCGCAATTGGGTTGCCTTGTTCAAGTCGTTAGCAAAGCGCCGTTCGTCGGCTTCGTCTGCCTCATCCAATGCGACGCGCGCCTTTGTGAAAGGTAGCTGAAACACGCGTGACCGCTCCGCCCGCAGGAAAAGCGTTCGGTTGGTTGTCGCGTCTAGAAAAGCCCGGTCATGGCTGGTGATCAAAACCGGCGTATCGCGTGGCAATGCACCCAGCCAGTTTTGCAGTAACCCGATGCGATGCAGATCCAGATGGTTGGTCGGTTCATCAAGTAACAGCAAATCAGGCTCAGTCACCCATGCAGCCGCCAACAACGCTGTGCGTTGCCAGCCCCCACTAAGCTCTGACAGTGGTTTTTGTTGTAGCTCATAGGGCACCTGCAGATCGCCCAGCACGACATCAACGCGCCATGCTTCGAAATCTGCTTGGTCAGGCGGCAATGAGGAGAGCACCAAGTCATATAGTGTCTGCGAAAGGCGTTCTGGCGCGATATGCTGTTCAACGTGCCCAATGCGCAGACCGCGTGCGCATGTGATTTCGCCGGTTGTGGGTTCAACCGTGCCTGCCATACAGCCCATCAGCGTTGATTTTCCGCGGCCGTTTGCGGCGACTAGCCCAATACGGTCGCCTTTGGAAATCGTCAGGTTCAAGTCAGAAAATAGCGGATCGCCAAGCGTCACGCCTAAGGAGTTTATAGAAAGGATCATTTTGGTCTCTTGTCAGATATCGTGTTGGCCGCGCATGGCGCAGCGACAAGGGCAGACCGTGGGCAAATGCCGATGATCAGCCCTGCAAACGGATTCGCAGGGCGGTACGGGGACCATGCTGAAGTTGGCGGAATATACGCATGTTCAGCTTGTGTCCTCCTGTTGTGTGCATGTGACTGATATGGAAGCGTAGCGGCGACGCAGGTGGTGGGTCAAGACCCACCCTACCGAAGCGACCGCCCTTTGATGATGGCGTCTTTGCCGAATTTTTCGCGGATCTTATCAGTTGCGAGCTCGGCACGGGCGCGTTTTCCTGCGTCAGGGTCAAGTAGGTCACCCTCGCGGTCGGCATCATCGGCTGATGTGATTTCCGATAGGCCAACACCCAGCAACCGAAACGGTCCACGTGTTTTGACCTGTTCAAATAGCCCGTGCGCGGTTCGGTAAATGGTGTCTGCCATCTGGGTGGGGTGATGCAGACTTAAACGTTTTGAGATCAGTTTGAAGTCAGAGGTTTTCAGTTTCAACGTAATGACGCGGCCTGCCTTATCGGTCGCCTTTGCGCGTGCGCTGACCTTTTCCGACATTCGCCACAGGTGCCCGTCTAGGATTTCGGGGTCGGCAGTGTCTTCTGAGAATGTCGTTTCGTTCGATAGCGTCTTAACGGGTGCGTGTGTCGAAATCCGTCGACCATCTTCGCCTCGGGCAAGCGAATAGAGCCTTTCACCCATGCCGCCAAACCGATCATGCAGGTCGCGGCGATCCCAGCGCAGGAGGTCATCGAATGTCTGGATGCCTGCCTTGTTCAGACTGACTTGGGCGGCGGGGCCGATACCCCAGATCAGACGTACGGATTTAGGGCGCAGGAATTCGGTCGTCTCAGCCTTGCCGATAATCGAAAAACCACGCGGCTTTTCTAAGTCTGACGCGACTTTTGCCAAGAACTTGTTGTGCGATAGCCCGATTGATCCGCTTAATCCCAATTCAGTCTTCATCCGTTTGATTAAGCGGGCCAGCATGACAGCAGGCGGCGCGCCGTGCAGGCGGACGGTGCCGGTGAGGTCCATAAATGCCTCGTCCAATGACAAGGGTTCAACGACCGGAGTGAGTTCATCCATCATCGCACGGATCGCACGGGATGCTTTGGTATAAGCGTCAAACCGTGGTGTTAGCACGACGGCATCAGGGCAGAGTTTTAGCGCCTGAAACATCGGCATAGCGGATTTGACGCCCCTGATCCGGGCGACATAGCATGCGGTCGATACCACCCCGCGTTTGCCGCCGCCGATGATCACGGGTTTATCAGCGAGTTCAGGATTGTCGCGCTTTTCGACCGAGGCATAGAATGCGTCACAATCCATATGAGCGATGGTCAGGTCGAACAGCTCTGGGTGCCGCGTGACCCGTGGGCTGCGGCATTGAGGACAGCGGGATTCGCTGTCAAATGTGCAAAGGCAATCGCGGCAAAGGGCGGGCATGGTCGTATTCTAAAGGGGCGCAAGGATGAGAACAACAGGGCAACATGATGGTGCGAAGGTTGCGCTGTTTTTAGGGGACAAGCTGATCAGCATCTTGCGCGATGATTTTGATCACATCACCTATCCGAATTTATGGGACCTCCCCGGTGGCGGACGCGAGGGCGATGAGACACCGTTTGAGACGGTGGCCCGGGAGTTGAATGAGGAACTGGGACTGCCTTTGCCTTTGGATGCGGTTTTGTGGGAAGCAAAGTTCGAGGCGAATTACAAACCCGGTGCTTGGGTTGCGTTCTTTGTCGCAAGATTGCCCGCTAACACAGTCACGCAGGTTAAATTCGGTGATGAGGGGCAGCGTTGGGCCTTGTTTGATCTGCCTAGTTTCATTGCATTGCCGAACCGTGTGCCGTCTTTTGGGGCACGACTAGCGCTTTGGCAGCAGCAAACTGGTGGTCTGCCGGATTAAGGTTCGGTTTTTTCTATGATGAACATAATCATTATGTAGGAAATTTGATTGCTATATTTCGTTTTTGCTCTATGAGTTTCTTATAGGAAACATGCCGACCGGGAGAGAACGGTTCGGTCCGTCGCCGAAGGAGCAACCGCCCCGGTAACTCTCAGGCAGTAGGGACCGGTTGGGGTGCAATACACCGGAGAGTGGCAGCAATGCCCGCCGAAGGAGCAAGCCGCGATGCGGTGAATCTCTCAGGCCCAGTGACGGTGGGGGCGACGCGCGAAAGCGCCATTGGCGGAGAGATGCCTTGCCTTCGATTGCTGTTCTGGGTGCCGGGATTACCGGTGTAACCACTGCTTATTCATTGATGAAACGCGGATTTGATGTGACGGTTTTTGACCGTCATCGCTATGCCGCTATGGAGACTAGTTTCGCAAACGGTGGGCAGTTAAGCGCGTCAAACGCCGAAGTCTGGAACCAGTGGTCTACGGTCCTGAAGGGGATTAAGTGGATGCTGCAAGGCGATGCGCCGCTTTCCGTGAACCCGCGACCGACATGGCACAAGGCCAGCTGGATGGCCGAGTTTTTGGCGAATATCCCCCGTTACAAGGCAAACACGATTGAAACCGCCCGTTTGGCTGTCACGGCCCGTGCTGGTCTGGCCGAAATGGCGGATGTGGCCGGGATCGACTTTGATTTCACGCCGGCGGGTATTTTACATTTCTATCAAAGCCAAAAGGATCTGGATCACGCCCGCCGCGTAAATGACCTATTGGGCCAAGGCGGATTGGACCGCCGCGAGCTGACCGTCGATGAGGTATTCGCGAAAGAGCCAAACCTACGCGGCGACATCTTGGGCGGTTTCTGGACCGAAAGCGATAGCACTGGCGACATTCACAAGTTCACCGTTGGTTTGGCTGAATGGTTGCAGACACAAGGCGTGAAATTCGCGCTGGGCGAAGATGTGCAGCAGGTGTCAGCGGACGATGACGGCGTCACTGTACGGACATCAACCGAAGCCCGGTTTGATGGTATTGTGGTATCCGCCGGTGTCGCGTCGCGTCAGTTTGCAAAGATGCTGGGCGACCGGGTGAATATCTATCCGGTCAAAGGTTATTCGATCACTGTGAACCTGCGTGATGAAGCGTCGCAGAATGGTGCGCCAACTGTTTCGCTGCTTGATGATAAGGCCAAGATTGTGACGTCACGTTTGGGTCGTGATCGTTTCCGGATTGCCGGCACTGCAGAGTTTAACGGCATTAACCGGGACATCCGTGCGGATCGTGTAAAGCCGCTTGTTGATTGGTGCGAATCCCACTTTCCAAAGGTCAGCACAGAAAGCTGTGTGCCATGGGCTGGCTTGCGTCCGATGATGCCAAACATGATGCCACGGGTTGGAAATGGCCGTCACGCGCGTGTCTTTTATAACACAGGCCACGGGCACCTCGGTTGGACTTTGTCAGCAGCGACTGCGGATTTGTTGGGTGACGCTGTGGAACAACGTATGCGTGCGAAAAATTCCCACGGTATACAACAGCATACATTGAAATCGGCCTAATGCATAACTATCTATCCTTTATAACAAAGAGGGATAGATCATATGCAAAGTGAAGATTTAATAGCCGAATTTATCGGTCAGAACGTGCTGTTCCTGCTATTAGCAGTGTTCATCGTCGTCTGCATTTTGGCAGGCGTGCGGATCGTCCCGCAGTCGCAAAAATTCGTTGTTGAACGTCTTGGCCGTCTGCGGTCCGTGCTTGGGCCTGGCATCAACTTTATCGTGCCGTTTCTGGACCGCGTTCGTCATAAGGTTTCGATTCTAGAACGCCAGCTGCCAGCCATGACCCAAGACGCAATTACGTCGGACAACGTGCTAGTGCAGGTCGAAACATCGGTTTTCTATCGGATCATTGAACCTGAAAAGACAGTGTACCGTATCCGCGATGTTGATGGTGCGATTTCGACGACCGTTGCTGGTATCGTGCGTTCGGAAATTGGCCGGATGGAACTGGATCAAGTGCAGGCAAACCGCGCGACGCTTATTGATGCTGTGCGCGAACAGGTTGCCCAGCAAGTTGATGACTGGGGCATCGAAGTAACCCGTGCCGAAATTCTTGACGTGAACCTTGATGCTGCGACCCGTGCGGCGATGTTGCAGCAGTTGAACGCTGAACGTGCCCGCCGTGCGCAAGTAACCGAGGCCGAAGGTACCAAACGTGCCGTCGAACTTCAGGCCGAGGGTGAGCTATACGCTGCAAAACAAGAAGCAGAAGCGCGTCGTGTACGTGCCGACGCTGAAGCATATGCGACCCAAGTTGTTGCCGTTGCGATCGCTGAAAACGGTCTAGAGGCTGCGCAGTACCAAGTTGCGCTAAAGCAGGTTGAGGCATTCCAAGCCGTTGCATCGAAACAAGGCAACCAAACAATCGTGTTACCTGCGAACGCTGTCGAGGCATTTGGCGATGCCTTCAAAATGTTGAAAGGACGATAATATGCCGCTTTGGACACAATGGTGGGTTTGGATGTCTGCTGCAGTCGTCCTTGCTACGCTAGAAGTTCTCGTACCCGGTTACATCTTTTTGGGCTTTGCGCTGGGCGCCGCAGTGATGGGGTTACTCATCCTTGTCGGGATTTCCGCCAAAGGTCTTGCCCTGACGCTCGTGATATTTGCCATACTTTCGTTGGCTTCATATCTGGTAATGCGCAAGGTGTTTGGCCTGCGTACCGGTCAGGTGAAAATCTGGGATACGGATATTAACGACTGATAAAAAAGGCCCGGCGCGTAATGTGCCGGGCCAGTTGTGATCAAGCAGGTTTCAGCGTCTTGGGGACAGGACAGGCGCCGTCGCTTTGATCAAAGGGAATTAGACTTGGGTGTCGGACATTTGCAGCGCTTTGTGGCGCAGGCGTTTCACGACAGCTGACGGGTCCATGTTTTTCGGACCATGTACCGCGCAAGGATAGCGGAACACCCGTCCAAAACGTTCAATATCAACAGAGGCCATGAAGGCCTGTTCTTTTGCGGAATAACGCAAGTTCTTGATACTCATGATTCAACCTCGTTCGCTCGTTTCAATAAAGAAATGCGCGAAACCTCGATTGGTTCCAGAATACCGTGATATTTTTATGCGTTAGCGCGCTTTGCTTGTGGCGAGTTGATTTCCGCGACGATGTCTTGTGCGGCGCGTGCAGGGTTTTCGGCCTGCCAAATTGGTCGTCCAACAACCACGTGATCAGCGCCATTGGCGATGGCTTGAGCCGGTGTCATCACGCGTTTCTGGTCGCCCAATGCAGCACCAACCGGGCGGACACCCGGTGTCACGATCAATTTGCCTTCAGCTTCGGGTAGGGCGCGGATTAATGCGGCCTCGTGGGGGGATGCAATCACACCGTCGGCACCGTTCGAAAGCGCGATACCGGCGCGTTCTTGGACCAGATCAGTTACGCTGCCAGTTTTCATGCAAGACGCGTCCAGATCGTCGCGGTCAAGCGAGGTGAGAATCGTCACAGCAAGGATTTTCATGTCTGATCCGCCAGCACCTTCGCGGGCGGCGCGCACAACATGCGGGTCACCGTGGACTGTCAGAAAATCAAGATCGAACTGCGCAACGCCGCGCACGGCTGCCTCTACGGTGGCACCGATGTCAAAGAATTTCATGTCTAGGAAAATGCGTTTGCCGTGTTCCTGCTTTAGCTCATTCGCCAAGGCAAACCCGCCGCCAGTCAGCATCCCAAGCCCAATTTTGTAAAAGCTCACGCTGTCGCCCAGCTTTTCAGAGAGATCCATACCTGCAATGACATTCGGTACATCCATTGCGACAATCAGGCGGTCATCAGACATAGCGGGTTCCTTTGCTGAAGATTTGTGTGCGGTCTAACGGCTGTATAGCCTTGGCGCAATCCGGTGACGGCAAAAGAAAAGGCGTAGCTTTGGGAATAAGCTACGCCTTTAAGGTCCTGCGTAATCTGGGGGAAGACAGCACAGGAATCTGTTGTGAGTGGTGTTAATCGTCTTTTTGGCCTGCTGAAATTGATCGCGCTACAGTGTTATCGTGGCCGCGAAGGCGTCGAACAGCAGCTGGGGTCAAAGGGAACAGCGGGTAGGTGTCCAATTTAGTGTGGTTCTGGGTAGCTTCGTATGATCGAACTATAACTTTCATGCAGCTAACCTAGTGATGGTTTGCGGCGACTACACGGGGAACTTAACGAAGCGCTTCCCCTTTGTTTGTTGGGTTTGATAGCGCGTTGCGATAGGCTTTCTCTAGGCGGTCCATTCGTGCAGCCATTGCGGCCGCTTCTTGATGAAGCCTGCCTTCAAGGTCTGGCGCATTGGCCCGAACAGAAACCTTTAAGCTTTTCCCCTGCGGTTCGGCACTCGTAGAGGCGCGAATGATCAAGTGCATATGTGCCTCGATCATTCCCGTTTGCCGCGTAGGAAGTATTCTTAGGATATGGCTGTGCAGAACCTGCATGCGATGATGGTGACCTTAGAGTTTTGCTAACTGCATATGGAATAGGGCGCAGACGGGCAGCAGCCACGGGGAAACCAGCTGGGGCCTTCCCCGTTTATGTCCAACTTCATGATCGCAAAGGGTTGCGAACGGCGCTTTCGCTTCCCATCTATGTTGAGAGGCCCAATAGGGGGTGTGCCGCAATGGTGGGCATCCGAACGACTGGGCGCTTAACAAAGGAGAGAACTCATGAACTTAGATAAGTTCACAGAGCGGTCGCGCGGTTTTATTCAAGCCGCACAAACGATCGCAATGCGTGAGAACCATCAGCGTCTTGCGCCAGAACATCTATTAAAAGCATTGATGGACGATGAGGAAGGCCTTGCCGCCAACCTGATCACCCGCTCGGGCGGTGATGTAGCCACGGTGCGCAGCGTCGTGAACGCAAGTGTCGCGAAAATTCCGCAGGTTACTGGGGACGCGGGCCAAGTCTATCTTGATAATAACACCGCCAAAGTCGTCGACGAGGCCGAAAAAATCGCCAAGAAAGCTGGCGATAGCTTTGTGCCGGTTGAACGCCTGTTGACCGCGCTTGCCGTGATCAAATCCAAAGCGAAAGACGCGTTGGATGCTGGTGGTGTGACAGCAATGAACTTGAACGCTGCGATTAATGACATTCGCAAAGGTCGTACGGCGGACAGCGCAAGCGCCGAAGACAGTTTCGAAGCGCTCGCTAAATACGCTCGCGATCTGACCGAGGCCGCCGAGCAAGGTAAAATTGATCCTATCATTGGCCGCGATGAAGAAATTCGCCGTGCGATGCAGGTGTTGTCACGCCGGACCAAGAATAACCCGGTTCTGATCGGTGAACCCGGCGTAGGTAAAACCGCGATCGCCGAGGGGCTAGCCCTGCGGATCATCGACGGTGATGTTCCTGAAAGCCTGCGCAACAAGAAATTGATGGCGCTGGATATGGGCGCGCTGATTGCTGGCGCGAAATATCGTGGTGAGTTCGAAGAACGCCTGAAAGCTGTTTTGAAAGAAATCGAAACCGCTGCCGGTGAAATCATCCTGTTCATCGACGAGATGCACACACTTGTTGGTGCCGGTAAGTCCGATGGCGCCATGGATGCGGCCAACCTGATCAAACCTGCGCTCGCCCGTGGTGAATTGCACTGTATCGGTGCGACCACTTTGGATGAATACCGCAAGTATGTAGAAAAAGACGCAGCACTGGCCCGTCGTTTTCAGCCGTTGATGGTCGAAGAACCAACCGTTTCCGATACTGTCAGCATTCTGCGCGGGATTAAGGAAAAATACGAATTGCACCACGGTGTACGTATCGCGGATGCCGCGCTGGTGGCCGCTGCAACCTTGTCGCATCGCTATATTACGGATCGTTTTCTGCCAGATAAAGCCATCGACCTAATGGACGAAGCGGCGTCGCGTTTGCGTATGCAAGTCGACAGTAAACCAGAAGAACTGGACGCTTTGGATCGTCAGATTCTTCAGCTTCAGATCGAAGCTGAGGCGCTGAAGAAAGAAGACGACAAAGCATCCGTTGATCGGCTTGAGAAGCTAGAAAAGGAACTAGCTGACCTCCAAGATCGCGCGTCAGAAATGACCGTGAAATGGCAGGCCGAGCGCGACAAGCTGGAAGGCACTCGCGAAGTGAAGGAACGGCTTGATCGTGCGCGGGCGGAGTTGGATATCGCAAAACGCGAAGGCAACCTCGCGAAAGCCGGTGAACTGTCTTACGGCGTGATCCCTGATCTTGAGCGTAAGCTTTCAGACGCAGAGGAAAACGAAGACCTGATGGTCGAAGAGGCAGTTCGTCCTGAACAGATCGCCGAAGTCGTTGAGCGTTGGACAGGTATCCCGACCAGCAAGATGCTGGAGGGAGAGCGTGACAAGCTACTGCGTATGGAAGACGAACTAGGCAAACGCGTCATTGGTCAGCGATCTGCTGTAACTGCGGTGGCCAACGCCGTGCGCCGTGCGCGCGCCGGTCTGAATGATGAGAACCGTCCGCTTGGATCGTTCTTGTTCCTTGGGCCAACTGGTGTTGGTAAAACGGAGCTGACCAAAGCGGTGGCCGAGTACTTGTTCGACGATGAACACGCGATGGTTCGTATCGACATGTCCGAGTTCATGGAGAAACACGCTGTATCACGTCTGATCGGTGCGCCTCCGGGCTATGTTGGCTATGACGAAGGTGGCGTGTTGACCGAGGCTGTACGCCGTCGCCCTTATCAGGTGATCCTGTTTGATGAGGTCGAAAAGGCGCACCCTGACGTGTTCAACGTGCTTTTACAGGTGCTTGATGATGGTGTGCTGACCGATGGTCAGGGCCGCACCGTAGATTTCAAGCAAACGCTGATCATCCTAACGTCGAACCTTGGGGCGCAGTCCCTAAGTCAGCTGCCAGATGGTGCAGATGCAAGCGACGCCAAGCGCGATGTGATGGATGCGGTTCGTGCGCACTTCCGTCCAGAGTTCTTGAACCGTCTGGATGAGACAATCATCTTTGATCGGCTTGCACGCGAAGACATGGCCGGAATCGTTTCGATCCAGTTGGGTCTGCTTGCCAAACGTTTGGCGGGGCGGAACATCACGCTTGATCTTGATGACGCCGCGCTGAAGTGGTTGGCCGACGAAGGCTACGATCCGGTGTTCGGTGCGCGTCCGCTAAAGCGGGTGATCCAACGTGCGTTGCAAGACCAGTTGGCCGAAATGATCTTGGCCGGCGATGTCATGGACGGCGACGCGATCAGCGTCAGTGCTGGCACGGACGGGTTGTTGGTTGGTGACCGCGTGTCATCCAGCAAACGACAACCGCCCGAAGATGCGGTCGTACACTAATAGATTGGGCGCCTTCGGGCGCCCTTTTCCTTTTGGCGCGGCGTACAGCACGTCGAAAGATAGCTGAAGACGTCTTTGGTGTTCACGTGCGGCTTTCTGATTTGGCGGTAACGTATTTCTTGATAAGCCCCTCAGCGAAGTTCATGGCCCACTAAACATCTGACATGGTAGCTGGTGTCAGTTCGATACTCTGTCCACGATGCCGACCTTCAAGCATTGTCTTTTCGTTGGCAAGTTTACCAAAGCGTTTCCAATTTGCAGTGGACACATCCAGAGCATCCTTAACATTGCTTTCACCTACATACTCTTCAACAAGTATCTCTCTGATTTAGTAAAGATGGATGAAACGATTGCCCGGGTCGGTCTGCGCCGCGCGAAAGCTTCTTAACATCTTTGACACAACTGCATCATATTGCAGCGACATAACTTTGCTGAGAAACTTCGTGTGCGCTTGTATCCTCTCTTCCCTTGAATCGTAGATTGTTTTTCCGTCCGCTTCACGCACCACAACATCTATGTGACCGCCGGAGATGACAATTCTGGCAGGGGTTACGGCTATTTGGGTATCCTTGCGATCATCAGCGTGCACCAGTTCCATTTTGATCTCGAAGAGTTCAGAAGTGTGACCGGTTTGCATTCCATGCGCATTGAAAAGGTCCACAATTATTGTTCGCAACTCGTTTCGAACATCGTGCGGGTTCTCGTTGGCGCTGAGCGTGATTTGCCCTCGTACAATGCCGTTAGAAACCAAAATAAGGATGCCCATTAAGTCAAGTTCAACAGGTTCCTTAAAGAAGTCCGTTGGCTTGTAGCGGTATTCAATGATGCTCTTCTTGCTGGTCGTCATTGTGGCGTTTCTCTCATCCGAGTGTTTTTGACGTTAGCGGGGCAGCGCCTTTTAGAAAGTAAGACCAATCAGCAGGTAGTGGTTTGTTATCTACCTGACGAATTAGATGGAAATAACCGCATGAATACTTTGCTGGAATGAACGGTGCAGTCTCTTCGATATCGGCGCAAGGTAGAAGAGTATTGAGAGCTGCGCTATTCTTGCACGCACAGGTCCTTATCTGAAAGGTTTAAAAAAGCCCGTTGATCGAAATCAACGCGCTGCGTCCTTCTGTGTGGCATCAAGGGTCAACACATAAGGAGATTTATCATGCTCAAGATCACGACACCCAAGGCGAACCGGTTGGATATCGAACTGAACGGCGCGGTTGATGCTGATACAATGCGTATGGCGTTAGAGGATTTGGTCGAAAAGTCAGAAGGCATTTCTGGCGGTAAGATGCTTTATACGATCAAGGAATTTTCGATGCCGACCCTTGGCGCGTTTGGTGTCGAATTTGGTATGCTTCCAAAGCTTTTTGGACTGCTGGGCAAGTTCGACAAATGTGCGGTGCTAAGCGACGCGGCTTGGCTGCGGACTGCGGCGGAAATTGAAGGCGCAATTATCCCCGGTCTTGCAATCAAAAGCTTTGAGCCGACCGAGATCGAACAGGCAGAGGCGTGGTTGGCAGCGTAGGTGTAATAGCCCCGGTCGGGTGACCGAGGCTATCTTTCGCCATTAGCTTGGCGGCAAGATCACCTTGTCGATGACGTGGATAACACCGTTCGATGCTTCGATGTCGGCCGAGACCACGTTTGCATCGTTTACTTTAACGCCGCCCATGGTGCTGATTGTGACGTCAGCGCCGTTCACGGTTGTTGCCATCATGTTGTCGCTTAGGTCAGTCGACATCACTTTGCCTGCGATTACGTGGTAGGTCAGGATTTGGGCCAATGCGTCTGGATCCGCGAGCAACGCGTCTACTGTACCTTCTGGCAGCGCTGCGAATGCGTCATCCGTTGGGGCAAACACTGTAAATGGCCCGTCGCCCTTTAGTGTCTCAACTAGCCCTGCGGCCTGTGTTGCTGCGATAAGTGTTGTGAATGAACCTGCATCAATTGCTGTATCAACGATGTCTTTTGAATGTCCCTCGGCGCATGCGGCTGTAGCCAAGACTGCGGCGGCGGTGAGTGCGGTGAATGTTCTGCGTAGCATTTAGGTCTCTCCCATAATTGAAAGATGCTTGGTCGGTAGCATCGAGATCGATACGGGTGGCAGACCGCAAATGGATCACTGTCAAATTTCTGGGAGCACGCATTGACGAAAGGTTGATACGGGCTAAGCCGTGCAAGATTCCGATTTCCAGTCAAATCGGCGTGACGATGCGTGATGGAATGGGCGGGTTCTGTAACAGCTTTATTGACGTCTACCTTGGTACGTATCACAGGTTATTCCGAAATACGCTGCCCCTGATCATCGAATAGAATTGCCTTGTCGTTATCAAAATCGAGCGCAATGTCGCTGCCAAGTTCGAATTCGTGCTGGCCGACCAGGCGCACTGTCAGCAATTTCTCGTTTCCGAGATCGACGATAACATGCGTATCTGTTCCCAGTCTTTCGTAATGAAGAACATTGCCCGCAAGCCGGCCTTTGTCCGCAACACGCAGGTGTTCGGGGCGCAGCCCAACAGTTGTTGCGCGCCCCAGCGGTAAGATGTCTTTGCTAATAAAGTTCATCGCAGGAGAGCCAAGAAACCCGGCGACAAACAGGTTCACTGGTTTGTTGTACAGCTCCATCGGGCGGCCGACCTGTTCGATCACGCCGTCACACATGACGACGATGGTGTCGGCTAATGTCATTGCCTCGGTCTGGTCGTGGGTCACGTAGATAATTGTCGTCCCCAGCGTTCGGTGTAACCGCGCAATTTCGATGCGCGTATTCATCCGAAGCGCGGCATCAAGGTTTGATAGGGGTTCGTCAAACAGGAATATCTTCGGGTGCCGTACCAAGGCGCGGCCCAGTGCAACCCGTTGCCGTTGACCACCAGATAATTCCGACGGCTTGCGATCAAGATAGTCGTCGAGTGACAAGATTTGCGCAACTTCTTCGACGCGCTTGGCGATGTCCTTTTTGGAGATATGGGTTAGTTCCAGCGCAAAGCTGAGGTTCTCGAATACCGTGAAATGCGGGTAGAGCGCGTAGGCTTGGAACACCATCGCGATGTCGCGAAGTGCGGGCGATACATCGTTCACCTTTTTCTCGAATAGTTCGACGATACCCTCATCGGGAATTTCTAGCCCCGCAATGACCCGAAGCAACGTGGATTTCCCACAGCCCGATGGCCCGACGATGACGACAAATTCGCCTTCATCCACATCCAAGTTGATATCCCGCAATACGTGGTTGTCGCCGTAGAACTTGTCGATATTTTTTAGGCCGACTGCGGTCATAATACGCAGGCGCCAAGTGTGCGGTTTGGTGCGGCGGACGCAGGTGTGCTCGCGAGTATTTGGATTGATGAGGTACTGCTGTCTAAGGTCATTACTATTCCTGGATTGCGTATTTCTTCCGTCCACACTGCCATTTGTAACCGCAAACCTATTGATTTGGCTCAGTTCATTGGAAATGACGGTGGCAACATTTCATTCGGCTGGCGGCATCGTGAGACATCTTTCAATACTTCTACACTATATACTGTCGGGAAACGTACTGAACGGAGCCCTAAATGGCCTATCGCTGGACCAATGATCTTACCCGCGCGGATATCACCCCCAAGTCCGCCTATCTGAACCGTCGTCAAATTTTGGCAGGCACTGTTGGCCTCGGCGCGATTGGGATCGCAGGTGGCGCGAGCGCACAAGACGCGCTTGAGCCGAATACCCTCGAAGAAATCAGGACCTACAATAACTACTATGAATTTGGTGTGGGCAAAAACGACCCGGCGCAAAACGCGCACCAGCTGGATACGTCGAACTGGACGGTTAAGGTCGACGGGCTGGTTGATAACCCCGGCGATTACGCCTTGGCCGACCTTTTGTCCGGGCTTAGCGTCGAGGACCGCCTATACCGTTTCCGCTGTGTAGAGGCATGGTCGATGGTCATTCCTTGGAATGGCATCGAATTGGCCGACATCTTGAACAAGGTTGGCGTGCAGTCCTCTGCGAAATATGTTGCGTTTGAAACCGTGGTTCAGCCTGACAACATGATTGGCGTTCGGAATCGGGTTCTCGACTTTCCATATGTAGAGGGGCTTCGTCTGGACGAGGCGATGCATCCGCTGACAATTATGGCGACGGGTATTTATGACGAGCCACTGGCAAACCAGAACGGCGCGCCAATGCGGTTGGTTGTGCCGTGGAAGTATGGGTTCAAGTCGATCAAATCCATCGTGCGCATTACCCTGACCGACGAAGAGCCGCCTATCAGTTGGAACAAGGCGAACCGCCGCGAATACGGGTTCTATAGTAACGTGAACCCAACCGTCGATCACCCTCGCTGGTCCCAGGCAACCGAACGCCGCGTCGGCGGTGGTCTGTTCGCATCCCGCCAAGACACGCTGATGTTCAACGGTTACCCCGAAGTCGCCAGCCTTTACGAAGGCATGGACCTGTCAGAGTTCTTTTGATGCAGATTGTTGATACAGTTAACCAGTCGCTCCGCAAGATTCCGACGTGGACTATATATATAGTAGGTGCCGTTTGGGTCGTTTGGATGTTTTATCTGGCCGCGACCAATCAAATGGGCCCGGAACCGATCAATGCGCTTGAGCGTGAATATGGTGAGCTTGGGCTAAAGCTGATCGTGCTTGGTTTGATGGTGACCCCGCTTCGAACATGGACTGGGGTGAACCTGCTCAAGTTTCGGCGGGCCATTGGCGTGACCGCGTTCTTCGTCGTGCTCGCGCATTTTCTTGTGTGGGCGGTCCTCGATGTTCAAAGCTTTGGCCGGATGTGGACCGAAGTCGTTAAGCGGCCCTATGTCACTGTGGGCATGATTGCCTTCGTTTTGATGGTTCCACTGGCATTAACGTCGAACAATCGCTCAATTCGTAAACTTGGTGCCAACTGGCGTAAGTTGCACAAGCTAACCTACACTGTCGCTGTATTGGCAGTCCTTCACTACATATGGCTGGTGAAAGGGTTCCAGATCGAACCTATCGTCTATGCGTTGATTGTCGGGGGCCTGTTGGGTCTGCGAATTAAGCTGCGCCAAAGGCGGGCGGTAAAACCCGGTGGCTTGGCTGTTGGCGAGTAGGCGTCATTAAATGACGCTATATGGAGTGGCTGTCGTTGGATTCGTGCACGGCGGCCATTTCAGATTCGCACCCAAGTCGGACCGAGTCGCTAATTTAAGGCTCATGTCCGCGGATATTGTACCTGATCACGCAGAGCGATTCACATTTCGCGGCGAATTACGCGGATTCTTACTTCTCATCTGCCGCGAAACTGGTTGCGACTCGGGGCTTTGTTGATTGTTGGTCTGTCATTCGGGTCTGTGAGCGTAATTAAGTTACGTTTGACGTCGGTGTCGACGCAATGAAAGGTGGCTAACTACTTAAAAACACGTAAATTTCTTCTTTTCTGCAAAAACTTTATGATTTTTTGAAAAAGGGGTTGCGGGTGTTGGGTGATAACCTTAGAACCCCCTTCACCGGCGGCGC
>NZ_JBHZRX010000007.1:0-231967 GCF_043641945.1 Yoonia maritima
GCGGGATGGAGCAGCCCGGTAGCTCGTCAGGCTCATAACCTGAAGGTCGTAGGTTCAAATCCTACTCCCGCAACCAACAATAGTTCTTCAATACTATCAATGGCTTGAGCTTCCGTGCTCGAGCCTTCTTTGCGTTTGGCACCCAAAGAAAGCGTAAGAAGACCAGACAGAGCCCCCTCAAGCATGATGTCCAGTTTGTCGCTGTCTGCGGATGGCTGAAGAACAATCTTGTCGACGAGGGATCGCACCGCCTCATGAGCCTCTTGCATCTCTCCTGTGTTGCTCAGACCTGAAATTAATGACCGGACACGCATCTGATACGTCACGGCCATGTGCCTAACAATATGCCAGCGTTGACGGTCCACCGTCACGGCTATCGCGGGTGAGGCGGTTATAACCCGCACAACCATCAACCTGCAGTGTTCCCTTGAAACCTTCGAGGATTTCCTCGGCATGTTCGCCTTTGAGAGACTGCTCGAAATGAAAAGCGACTGCCGGGTGTGCATTTCCCTCCCAGCGTCGATCATCACGACATAGTGCCCAAACGAAACAGGTCTTGGTCTTACCAGTACCGGGCATAAGTTGCGCCAACGTCGTCTCATCCATCAACAACTTTGAACTAGATTTCAAGTCACCGTTCAAAACGCCATATAGAGGGAGCAAAGCATCAACGGCCTGATCTATGAGGCGTCCCATGGCTGACCGGTGAAGCTTGATCCCCGAACGTTTGAATATCTGCTCTTGCCGATAATTGGGCAAGTAGTCAGCAAACTTGCTGACAGCGAGCCCGGCAATCAGATGATCGTCAAAGCGAGTCTGTTCAAATGCGCGTTTGGGTACCGGGGCCTGAACAATCTTGTCACAATCTCGACAGACGTATTTGGGGTATCGTTCTTCAATAACCCGCAACTGCGCCGATAAGTATGTGAGGCGTTCGATAGTCTGTTCGCAGATGCGTACCATGCCACATCCGCAATCACAGACTGCTCCATTGGGCGCCGCCATCATTGTTGGTTTCCTAGTAAACGAGGATTATCCGCAGACCCACCTGTGGCCGCACTTGGATCTCGTTGGTAGTTGCAATGCCTCGGCTGTAATTGTTGCACAACCAAGAATTCAAACACAAAAACCATACGAAACCGTTGCCGACATTGCGAAGCAGTTTTCCAAGCCTGGCGTCACGAAACTGTTGCAAAAGCTTCAAAAAGGCTTCGCGTTCAACTGCGAAAGACGGGTGAGCGGTCTGGGTTTGGGGCGCGGCTTTTCGTGCGTGAAAGTGCCAAAAGTTTGGCATCGTTTCGCAGAAGTAACTGCTTCCCTCTCCCCCACCCGCCCCCATTGCTGACCCTGCAACCACTATTGGAAAGAATAGAAATGTCCCGTATCACGAACACGCTCACAAGCGTTGCGGCTGCTTTCGCGCTGACAACTGCTGCTAGCGCGCAAACTGAAATCGAGCTGTGGCACGCCATGGGCGGCGCGCTTGGCGAAACCGTCAATCAGATTGCCGAAAACTTTAACGCCGCTCAGGATGAGGTGCTGCTGACCCCCGTCTTCAAGGGCTCCTATGAAGAAACTCTGACCGCAGGTATTGCGGCGTTCCGCGCGGGAGAACAGCCGAACATCATGCAGGTCTTTGATGCCGGTGCAGCGACCGTCATCGGGGCCAAAGGGGCGACTGTGCCTGTGCAGGACTTGCTGGCCGACAACGGCGTAGAGTTCAACATCGAAGACTACATCTCTGGTGTGCGCTACTTCTTTGCCGACAGCGATGGCAAAATGATTGGCATGCCATTCAACTCGTCTTCGCCGATCATGTATTACAATGACGACGCCCTCGCAGCGGCTGGCGTCAGGCCACCGGAAACCTGGGAAGAGTTCCAGGACACTACCGCGCCGGCCCTTGTTGAGGCAGGCTATATCCCACTGGCGCAGTCTCACCTGCCTTGGATTTTCACCGAAAACTTCATGTCACGTCACAACCTGCCGTTTGCCACAAACGACAACGGCTATGACGGTCTGGAAACCGAGATCCTTGTGAACAACGACGCCATCAAAGCACATTTTTCTGCGCTGACCGAATGGCAGGATAAGGGTTACTTTGAATGGTACGGCACCGGTTGGGGTGACAACCAGACGCCGTTCGAAGAAGGCAACGTTGCCATCTGGCTCGGCTCGTCCGGTTCGTTTGGTGGCCTATCCCAGAAAGACCTTGGCTTCGAATTCTCCGCGACTTACCTGCCCTATTGGGAAGCTGTTACAACAGAGCCCAAGCAGACATTCATCGGTGGCGCTGCCCTGTTTGCGATGTCTGGGAAGTCTAACGAAGAAAACGCAGCCACTGCAAAGTTCTTCGAATACCTGACAGCACCGGAGACACAGGTCTTTTGGCACAAAGAGACAGGTTATGTGCCGATCACAGAGGCCGCCTATGAGATGGCTGCGGCCGAGGGCTATTACCAGGAACAGCCTGCTGCCGAGATCGGCATCAAGCAGTTGTCACTGGACGCTGGTGAGAACACACGTGGTTACCGCATGGGCTTTTACGTACAGATCCGCGATGTGATGAACCGTGAATACGGACGCATCCTGACCGGCGAAACCTCTGTCGATGACGCGTTTGCAACCATCGAAGAAGAGGCAAACCAGCTTCTTTCACGCTTCGCGCAAACACAGGGCTAACGCTCATCAAGAACTGCCCAGGCGGCCGCCCTGACGGGCGGCCGCTCTAGCGTGTAAAAAGGAAACGCCATGAAACGGGCTGGATTTACCACTGTCTCACTTCCCGTGATGCTGTTGCTGCCGCAGCTTATCATCATCGCTGTGTTTTTCTACTGGCCAACGGTTGTGGCACTGCAATCGTCGTTTTACCTGCAAGACCCGTTTGGCTTTGGATCTACATTCGTGGGTCTGCAGAACTACGCGGATCTGTTCTCCAGCCGCGAATATCGCAAGATCGCACGGTTCACAGTGATCTTTTCCTTGCTGGTCACGTTTTTCTCGCTCGCCATCGCACTGGTGCTGGCTGTCAAGGCGGACAAGGTCCTGCGCGGCGCGCGCACCTATCGCACTTTGCTGATGTGGGTGTACGCGGTTGCCCCGCCGGTTGCGGGTTTCATTGCCGTCATCATGTTCAACCAAAGCTGGGGGCCAATGACGGAGTTCTTTGGACTGTTGGGTTACAACTACATGGTTGGGGTCAACTACAATGATACGGCCTTTGCGATGATCCTGGCGTCTGTGTGGAAGCAGGTTCCAGTGAATTTCATCTTCTTCCTGTCAGGTCTGCAATCTATCCCCCGGTCCGTGCGCGAGGCCGCGCTGATCGACAACCGTTCTGCCAGCGGTCGGTTCTGGGACGTTACCTTCCCCCTGCTCGCACCCACCGGGTTTTTCCTGTTGATCATCAACATCACCTATTCGCTGTTTGAAACGTTCGGCATCGTCGACACCGTGGTGAAGGGTGAGCCGGGCAACAACCCGATGACGTTGGTCTACAAAGTCTATGTGGACGGTTTTCGCGGCAACGACCTTGGCGGGTCGTCGGCGCAATCAGTCATCCTGATGGTTCTGGTTCTTGCGTTGACTGTTTTCCAGTTCCGGCTGATCGAGCGCCGCATACACTACACCTGAGGACCGGATAGATGCGCAAACCCAAACTTTCCGCTGTCGCTGACCACGCTGTCCTGATTGCAGGCAGCCTGTTCATGATGCTGCCGTTGCTGATGCTTCTGCAAATGACGACCATTCCCGACACCGAAATCATTCGCAATGGTCCGTCACTGAAAATCGGCGATCAATTTGATGACAACTTTGAAAAGGCGATGTTCCAGGCCTCGGGCTTTTCGGGCGAAAACACCGGCCTGTCGATGCTTAAGAACAGCTTTATCCTTGGGATCGGTTTTGCAGTTGGCAAGATCGTGATCGGGATGATGGCCGCCTATGCCATCGTCTATTTCCGCCTGCGCTTTGCCACGCTTGCCTTTTGGCTGATCTTCACCACGCTGCTGTTGCCGCTTGAGGTGCGTATCTTACCTTCCTATGAGGTGGTGCAGTGGCTAGGCATGCTGAACACCTATCAGGGCCTCATTATTCCGCTCATCGCCTCGGCCACGGCGACGTTCTTTTTCCGGCAGTTTTTCCGTTCGGTCCCGGAAGAACTGGTTGAAGCGGCGCGCATCGACGGGGCCGGGCCGGTGAAATTCTTCATCGATATCCTTGTGCCACTCAGCCAGACGATGATCGCCGCGATGTTCATCATCATGTTCGTCTACGGCTGGAACCAGTATCTCTGGCCCACCATGATCACGACAGACGAGGACATGTACACACTTGTGCGCGGGATCAAACAAATCGTGCAGGTGCTCGAAGGAGCGGTGGTGCCCGAATTCGGTCGATCCAACGTTCTGGCCCTTGTGGCCGTCATTCCACCCGTCCTTGTGGTGGTGTTTTTCCAAAGCTGGTTCGTCAAGGGCCTGACAGAATCCGACAAATAGGAAAGAAACATGGCTCAGGTAGAACTAAAAAATATCGGCAAAACCTATCCCAACGGTTTTCAGGCGCTGCATCCTACCAGCTTTGACATCGCCGAAGGTGAATTTTGTGTCCTGGTGGGGCCGTCGGGCTGTGGCAAATCCACACTGTTGCGGATGGTCGCGGGGCTAGAAGAGATCACGACAGGCGCGTTGCAAATCGCGGGCCGCGTGGTCAATGACGTCGACCCTGCGGACCGCGACATCGCGATGGTGTTTCAGAATTATGCGCTTTATCCGCATATGACAGTGCGCAAGAATATCGGGTACGGCCTAAAGAACCGCGGCACGTCAAAAGAGGCGATCGCTCAGAAGGTAGAGGAGGCGGCGTCATTGCTGAACCTTGGCGAATACCTCGACCGCAAACCCAGCCAATTGTCGGGCGGTCAGCGTCAGCGTGTGGCCATGGGCCGTGCCATCGTTCGCGATCCCGCGCTGTTTCTTTTTGATGAACCGCTATCGAACTTAGACGCCAAATTGCGCAACCAGATGCGGATCGAGATCAAGTCCCTCCAACGTCGCCTTGGTGTGACCTCGATCTATGTGACCCACGATCAGGTCGAGGCCATGACTATGGCAGACCGTATCATCGTCATGAACGCAGGCCGTATCGAGCAGATCGGCACCCCGGCCGAAGTCTATCACAATCCGGCCTCGACGTTTGTGGCGTCTTTCATGGGCGCGCCGCCGATGAACTTGCTTTCTGCAGCCGCGGCCGATGGTGAGGTCAAGCTGGGCGATCAGTCTGTCTGCCGCACTTCGCACAATGGTCCGGTGACCGCAGGGATCCGGCCCGAGGCATTCGTTTCCGACAATAGCGGTCCTTTGGTCATGGATGTCCAAATCATCGAAGAGCTTGGCGCACACCGCTTGTTGCACGGAACATTGGGCAGTGAAGCCGTTACCGTACAAATCAGCAACGAGACGGCAGCGGCCCTTGGCCCGCAACGGCTTTCGGTCAAACCGAATGCGGTGTGTCTGTTCGATGCCGTCGAGGGACAGTGCCTGTGATACCCATCATCCCTGAACTTCGAACCGTCAGCGCTGCCGACCGCGATCGTATTCTGGCTGCACCACGCACCGACGAGGCGCACCGGGCGCTGCTGGCAAGTCTGCCGGGCATGAATGCCGTGCGATGCGGCGGAACAGCCAACGCCTCGCAGCTTCCCGAGACTTTTGCTGTCGTCGCTTGGAATCTTGAACGTTGCCTCTTCCCCGAAGACAGCGCCGCTCATCTTGCAGGCATCGCCCCGCAGATCGTTCTGTTGTCCGAGATGGATCACGGCATGGCGCGCACCAAACAACGTCACACGACGGCGGACTTGGCTCAGGCACTGGGGATGACCTATGCCTTTGGGGTGGAGTTCTTTGAAATGGACCTTGGTGGCGACACCGAGCGTCACTTTTGCGAGGATGATTTCAACGCGCGGGGCTGGCATGGCAATGCAATCCTGAGCGCGGTGCCCTTTGAGAAAGTCACTATGATCCGACTGGACGATCATGGCCATTGGTTCACACCAGACGCAGGCGGAGACGCGGGCCAACCGCGTGTCGGGGGGCGCAACGCCATCGCGGGTGTGGTGCCAACAACCATTGGCCCGCTATGCGTTGTTTCAACGCATCTGGAAAGCAACGCCGACAGCCCGCACCGGGCGAAACAGTTCGACGTGTTGATGGACACCGTCGATACGTTCGCGCCCGATATGCCCGTGATCATTGGCGGCGACCTGAACACAGGCAACCACATGCCACCGGACTTTGACTGGCGCGGTGAGGTGTTGTTCGCGCGCGCAGAAGCACGCGGATACGATTGGTCCTTGACCGCTGACGGGATGACAACGCGCCCCAGCCTGATTACCCGGCACCCGACCCGGCGGATGAAACTCGACTGGATCTGCGCTCGTGGGATGAAAGCTGACGCCAAGGGGATACTCCCGTCACTGGACGCAACCAATCGGCCGTTGTCCGACCATGACGCAGTTTATGCAGTCGTCACCCGCTCTGGCTGACAAAGCAAGGTGCCGATAGAGCCAAACCTGAGATCGTTACTATTCAGACTTGGCAATCGACCCCTAGAGTGTTGTCGACGGGTGACGTACCTAGGTCATGCTGCGTCCGTGCGGCATTAGGCTTGTCTTTTTCTTCGCCATGGGAACCTTTTGTCGTCCGTTTGAAAAAAACCAATCTGCAGACAGATTTGCCAGATCATAAAACGGCTGGCTTAGCGCTCAATACTCGCCACAGACGCCATTGCCGCGATAGCGAATTCGTCCTTTCGCCCTTTGTGTTTCTCGCTTCTGTTGAAGAGAGTTCAATGCGGCCATTCGGTTCGAGAATGGCAATGGCGGTTTTGCCCTGCACTGCGTCATTTCGCATCGATCGCGGCGAATGTCGGGAGTTAGTTGAGTTCCTTGCGATGCTCGACATCTGACCAATGTTTGTTGTGTATGTGACCAAACAACTGCAACGCTTCACGTCTCGCATGATTCCATGTGATCATTGGATAATGACAAAGCGTGTTTCGCTGCTTTTTTGGTCCATCGGGCACTTCGGCCATCAATAAGACCGACGTCCAATCCAACGACTGAGTGAGATCGCTGTCGTGATTGCCAACGATGAGGTGCTTGCGCGCTCCGGGCAACTGGTCAAAGATTTGTCTTAGGTAAGCCGCATCATTCGCTGATGCACCAAAAGCAAAATCTCCGATAATCCGAAGATCATCATCCGGCTTCACGACTTTCCACATGTTTTCGAGCATGATGCGGTCCATATGAGACGCTGACTTGAAAGGACGATCGCAAAAGTGAATGACGTTTTCATGTCCAAAATGTGTGTCCGCCGTATACCAAATCTTCATCTCGCGATTCCAACCATTGAAGTGTTATCTGGTCTCAATGCTGCTTGTTTTAAACCGTCACAGGACGGCGCATTCCTCTGGCAGTGACCCGCTTCCAGTCGAGACCCTCAAATAGGATCTCAAACTGGGACTTGTTCATGTTGATCATACCATCTTGAATGCGCGGCCACTCAAAGCCTTTGCCTTCGATCCTCTTGTAAGTCATCACAAGGCCCGTGCCGTCCCAGACAATCAGCTTGAGCCGGTCCGCATGTTTCGAGCGGAAAATGAAGATAGCCCCGCTGAACGGGGCAAGCGCAAATTCGCTTTGAATAATCGCTGCGAGGCCGTCCATCCCCTTTCGGAAGTCGACCGGCTTGCTGGCCACGTAAAATTTGAAGTTGCCCGCTGGAGAGATCATGATCGGCTTTCGAACGCACGGATCAGGTCAACCAAGCCAGCGACGGGGTAAGTAGACGGCAGCAGCAATTCACATCCGGCGCGTTTGAAAACAATGTGAGACGTCTCGGTTTGTTTAACTGGCACATCGTGTTGAACCTTGATCTCGGCAAATACTGGTACCGGTTCCAGGACCTTTTGTCGCTTTGCCGAATTCTTTTACTTCGGTCCCTTCCGTCAAGCGTAGGCAGTCTTGTCCGAAATCTGGCACGTCTTCTGGACGTCGCCGATTGAGAGCGTACCGGATCTCATGCGATGCGCCATTTCGCGCTTGAACTTTGTGGGCCACAAGCGGCGGCAGCCTTTTCCGACAGGGATGGAGTAGCCGAAGGCGTGGAAGACTTTGTCGATTTTTTGATCACTTGAGAGCGCAGCTAATGCTTGAGTATTCATGATGCCTGTATCCTTTTGAGGGATATCATATTTTCTCAAGCCGAATGTGCTAAGCCCCTATTTCAGGGGGCAGATGCAACGCTTACGACACTGGACCATTCCAGTCCCGCTATCTGATCCTAGCGGCCTGCGACATCTTGGTTTCAAGCCTCAAGGAGTGGGTCATCCGGGACTAACGCTTAACACATATTAGTTGTTCGCTAAGACAAAATCCAACTCCTGCAGCGAAATCGTACAAGTGAATACAGTGTGTTAACCTCCAGAATGCGACGTCAGTGCTTGTACAGAACTAGAGACGCTACATCGGTAAGACTATGGCACTACGTCACAGTTCATGCGAGCTGCCGCGCGCTCTATTTACTACCCGGGAATTTAGAAAGAGTATTAAGTAACCTCAACGAATTAAAACCATACAAAGAGATATGTGAAAGTTGGAGGTTCCGCTAAAATCGCGCTAGGGTTGGAACAATTGGTTCGTTTGAAATAGGGAAACTTCTATGACGACTGAGATTCCTGAGAGACCATCTGCTGCAGGAAACCAAGACCAACCGTTGGGCCATGCCGCCGTCTCGTTTTCACGCGGATTTCCTAGTTGGTTAGCTCGGCAAAAATGCAGCATTGCAATAACGACTTATCGTATTGGACGTTTGGTACTGATCGGCCTCAATTCGGATGGCTCTCTTCATTTGCAAAACCAACACATCGAACAATGCCAAGGGCTCTGGACTGACGGCCAATCAATGAGAGTGGGGGCGCTAAGCTCGCTTTGGCGTTACCAAAACACGGTCGCTGCAAATTCATTTACTGACGCAGGTAGCGACCGTCTTTTTGCACCAAGAGAGGCGCGCGTCACTGGTCAGATTGATATCCATGATATTGCAGAGGGCAATCTTACTCAGATTGGTGGTGGGGAACGGGACGTGGTCTTTGTCAGTACCGCCTTTAACTGCCTAGCCACGATAAGCAAAACCGCAAGCTTTAAACCGCTTTGGCATCCACCGTTTGTGAGCGGCATTGTGGGCGAGGACCGTTGTCATCTTAACGGCTTGGCAATTGTGGATGACCGTCCCGCCTATGTCACCACCGTCGGAACCGAAGACGTTGCTGGTAGCTGGCGCAATCAACGTACTAGCGGTGGATTGGTGCTTGAAATTCAAACCGGTTCGCCGGTAGTTTCTGGCTTATCAATGCCGCACTCACCTCGGGTCTATGATGAAAAATTGTGGGTCTTGGATTCAGGTCGAGGAAACCTTTGCATTGTTGATACGCAACGGAGCGAAATAACCCGGGTGGCCGACATGCAGGGCTACGCGCGTGGCCTTAGTTTTACGGGAAGGTTTGCTGTCGTCGGTCTATCACGACCCCGTACAAATGATATTTTCTCGGGGCTAGAGCTCGATGAAAAAATAAAAAAATCAGGTAACGCCGCGATGTGCGGTGTTGCCGTCGTGAATATCGATACAGGGCAGGTGGAAGAATGGCTCTCATTCGGTGAACCTGTTAACGAGATTTACGATGTTGCCGTCCTTCAGGGCGTACGTCGTCCGGAAGCCACAAGCATGTATGGTGACGATGTGAGGCGCGTGGTCTCGGTGGAAGCGATGTAGCTTGCTGCTAAGGTGAAGCCCGTCGGGCTGCCGGGCAAGAATTCATCTTATACATGTATAGATAATTTCACAAAGCATCGCATGAATATGACCCGATACAGGTGGCTGACCCAATAGGTATCTAGGGTCAGCGATTCAGTTCACTATCTATACGATCTTTAGCAGTAGTTCTTTCGTATTTTCTGCCGTCATGTTGATCGGGTTGCCGCCTGTGCTTGGGTCGATCAGTGCGCCTGCGACGATCCGGTCGATGTCCGGGTTTTCTACGCCTAGGCCAGATAGCGTCTTAGGGATGCCAAGCGATGCGTTCAGTTCATCAACATAGCTACAGAAGCCGTCAAACCCACCTATGATCCCAAGGTAGTTTGCCGCCATTTCCATACGATCAGCGATTGCTGGTTTGTTGAACTGCAGCACTGCGGGCATGCAGACGGCGTTCGTTGTGCCGTGGTGCGTGTGGTAGATTGCGCCGATGGGGTGTGACAGCGCGTGGATTGCACCTAGGCCCTTTTGGAACGCGGTGGCGCCCATTGCGGCGGCGGACATCATGTGTGCGCGCGCTTCAATATCTGCACCGTCTGCGTAGGCACGAGGCAGGTATTCTTTGACCAGACGCATCCCTTCGAGCGCGATACCTTGTGACATGGGGTGGTAGTGCGGTGAGCAGAATGCCTCTACGCAATGTGCGAATGCATCTAGGCCAGTGCCAGCGGTGATGAACTTTGGCATGCCAACCGTCAGTTCTGGATCGCAGATGACCACGGACGGCAGAAATTTCGGGTGAAAGATGATTTTCTTTTCGGCTGTGACCGAATTGGTGATCACGGATGCCCGGCCCACTTCGGACCCTGTCCCGGCTGTCGTAGGCACGGCCACGATCGGCGCGATGGCATCTGCGTCTGCACGCGTCCACCAGTCGCCGATATCCTCAAAATCCCACAAGGGGCGAGTTTGGCCAGCGTAAAACGCGACCAGTTTTCCCAGATCAAGACCTGAGCCACCACCAAATGCGACAACGCCGTCATGTCCACCTTCGCGAAACGCTTTCACACCGGCCTCGGCATTCTTTTCGTTTGGGTTCGGGTCAACATCGGCAAAGATGGCGCGTCCCAAACCGGCGGCTTCAAGCAGATCAAGCGTCTTTGTCGTGATCGCCATATCGGCCAGACCGCGGTCAGTGATCAGAAGTGGTTTCTTGATGCCCGCAGCGGCGCAAGCATCTGCGATCTCGGAAATGCGCCCTGCGCCGAAACGGATGGCGGTCGGGTAGGACCAGTTTGCAGTGATCGACATCGGTTAGGCCTTTTTCATGTGGTAGGATTTCGGACGTGTCAGGTTGTGGAACCCGATCGCGGATAGACCGCCGCCGCGCCCGGTGTCTTTGCAACCGGTCCAGCACAGAGCGGGATCAAGATAGTCCGCCCGGTTCATGAACACGGTTCCTGTTTCAAGCTGATCGGCGATTGCCTCTGCGCGTTCGGTATCTGGCGTCCAAAGAGAGGCCGTCAGCCCATAGTCGCAGTCGTTCATGAGAGCGATTGCCTCGGCGTCGGATTTCACGGGCATGATGCCGACGACAGGGCCAAAGCTTTCTTCGCGCATGACACGCATGTCGTGGGTCACGTCGGTCAGGATTTGCGGCATCAGGTATGCGCCGCCATCTTGCGGGAACAACGCTGGATCGATGTGGGTCTTGGCACCAGCGGCAACTGCATCAGCGATTTGCGAACGAACACCATCAGCAAAGCGTACTTGCGCCATCGGCCCAATGGTCGTTTCCGGATCAAGAGGGTTGCCCAGCTTGTACGTGTTCACCAGTGCTACGGCTTTTTCGACAAATGCGTCGAATAGGCTTTCGTGGACGTAAATCCGTTCGATACCACAGCAGCATTGGCCAGAGTTGAACATTGCACCGTCCATAAGCGTATCGACAGCGGCGTCCAGATCAGCGTTTTCCATGACATAACCGGGGTCTTTGCCGCCCAGTTCAAGGCCCATGTTAGTGAACGTGCCGGCCGCAGCCTTTTCCATCGCGGCACCGCCTGCGACTGACCCGGTAAAGTTCACGAACCCGAAGGAACGCGTCGCAATAAGGTCTGAGGTTGTTTGGTGATCTAGGAATACGTTTTGGAAGACGTCAGCGGGTACGCCTGCGGCATGGAATGCCTCTGCCATGCGCTCACCTACAATTGGGGTTTGCGATGCGTGTTTCAGAACGACCACGTTGCCCGCGATCAGCGCAGGGGCAATTGTGTTGATCGCCGTCATGAAAGGATAGTTCCAGGGTGCAACAACAAGTACGACCCCATGTGGCACGCGTTTGATCATGCGGCGGAATTTGTCGCTGTCTTCGACGATGGTCGGGGCAAGCGATTCATGCGCGATGTCCGCCATATACTGCGCACGCTCGTTAAAGCCGCCGAATTCACCGCCATAGCGCACAGGGCGACCCATTTGCCACGCAAGTTCCGGCACGATGAGGTCGTTCATTTCACCGACCTTGGCGACACCAGCAAGCACCAATGCGATCCGTTCGTCTAGCGGACGGGCTGCCCATTCGACTTGGGCGGTCTTTGCGCGGGCGACGGCTGCGTCAGCCTCTACGCGGGTTAGGGTCGGGCGTTCGGCATAGACCGATCCGTCTACCGGAGAGATGCATTTGATAGTCATGGTTCAGGCCCTTTCAAAACCGCGTGCGATTTCCCAGTCGGTCACCACACGGTCAAATTCTTCTTGTTCCCATTCCGCAGCGCGCGTGTAGTGATCGATTACATCGTCGCCCATGACGTCGCGCAGGAATTTCGAATTACGGAGTGTTTCAGTTGCTTTGCGCAAGGTCTGGGGAATGTCACCAGCTTTGGCATCTTCATAGACATCACCTGTGGTAGCAGGCGCAAGAGGCATTTTATCTTCGATACCCTTGATCCCTGCGGCAAGCATCGCGGCCTGGGCAAGATAGGGATTCAGGTCCGACCCGCCAATCCGGCATTCAACGCGAACGCCCTTGGTGCCATCACCACAAAGGCGGAACCCAGCGGTGCGGTTATCGACCGACCAGACCGTTTTTGTAGGGGCAAAGGTGCCTTTAGAAAAACGTTTATAACTGTTCACATAGGGTGCCAGAAAATAGGTGTAGTCCGGTGCATAGGCGATCAGCCCGGCCATGTAATGTTCCATCAGTTTGGACATGCCCAGCTTGGCGTCCTTGTCATAGAATGCAGGCTTTCCATCAACCCAAAGCGACTGATGCACGTGCGAAGATGATCCAACGCGGTCATGGCTCCATTTCGGAAGGAAGCTGGCGGCGTGGCCCTGTTGCCAAGCGATTTCTTTGATCGCGTGTTTCGCAATCGAATGATGGTCGGCGCAATCCAGTGCAGCGGCGTAGCGGATGTTTAGCTCTTCTTGGCCCGCTTCTGCCTCGCCCTTTGAATTCTCAATCGGGATGCCCGCCGCATATAGATGGTTGCGGATTGGGCGCATGACGCCTTCTTCTTTGGTGGTCTGAAGAATGTGGTAGTCTTCGTTATAGCCGCTGATCGGTTCGAGATCACGGAACCCCGATTTGCGGATTTCATCAAAGCTTTTCGCGAAAAGGAAAAACTCCAACTCTGTCGCCATCATCGCGTCGAACCCAAGCGCCTTGAGCCGATCAATCTGTTTTTTCAGTATAGCGCGGGGGGAATGCGGGACCGGTTCATGCGTGTGATGATCGAGCACGTCGCACAGAACCATCGCGGTTCCTTCTAGCCACGGCACCATCCGAATAGTGCTTAGGTCGGGTTTCATCACATAGTCGCCATAGCCCGACTGCCAACTGGTTGATGCGAAACCGCTGGGCGTTGCCATCTCAAGGTCAGTGGCAAGCAGATAGTTGCAGCAATGTGTTTCGTTAAACGACGTTTCCACAAAGTTGGCCGCATGGAACCGTTTGCCCATCAGGCGCCCTTGCATATCCACAAGGCAGGTCAGAACCGTATCAACCGTGCCGTCAGCGACGCGGGATTTCAGATCATCGAATGTCAGATTGCCGGGCATTATCGTGTCCTTTTGGGTGGAAGTGGCCCCGAACATGATCCGGGGCCGCTAAGTTAGTTTAGGATGTTGTCAACAATCAGCTTAGCCGTAGCGGTAAGGACGTCCAGCTTTCTGCATATCGGCGTTATACTTCTTAAAGATATCGACCACGCGGCGTTTCACGTCGCTTTCTGCTGCGATTTCTTCCCAGAATTCTTGTGCTTTGGCTTCGACCGTTGCCCATTCTTCGTCTGGGATTGTGGTCAGTTCCATCTTGGTGCCATTGACGCGCAGGTTTGCTTCGCCACCCCAGTACCACCACTGACGATAGTAATGTGATTGGTCACAGCAAACGCGGAACAGCGTTTGCAGGTCTTCGGGCAATTCGTTCCAACGATCCATGTTGGCAAAGAACGACCCAGCCCAAGCACCAGAGATGTTGTTGGTCAGGAAGTAGTTGGTCACGTCTGCCCAACCAACGGTGTAATCCTCGGTGATGCCTGACCACGCGATGCCATCAAGTTCGCCAGTCTGCACCGCGACTTCGATATCTTCCCAAGGCAGGTTCACTGGAACAACCCCAAACTGGGACATAAAGCGGCCGGCTGTTGGGAAGGTAAAGATGCGCTTGCCTTCAAGATCAGCAAGGCTGCGGATCGGGTCTTTGGTGGCAAAGTGGCAAGGATCCCAAGAACCGGCACTGATGTGTTTCACGCCGACGGCGGAATACTCTTCGTCCCAAATTTCGTTCAGGCCGTATTGGTTGAACAGCACAGGCACGTCCAAAGAATAGCGTGAACCAAACGGGAAGTAGCCGCCGAAAACCGTGACCTCGGTCGGGGACGCCATTGAATCGTCGTCAGATTGTACCGCGTCAATTGTGCCGCGCTGCATGGCTTGGAACAATTCACCAGTTGGGACCAGCTGATCTGCATAGAACAGTTCAATCTGCATACGGTCGCCAGCGATCTGGTTGAACATCTTAATCGCAGGATCAATCACGTGCTCGGCCAATGCGGCACCAGCATAGGTCTGCATCCGCCATTTAATTGTGCTTTGGGCAAGCGCGGGCGTCGCCAGCGCTGCGGGGGCGGCGATAGCGGCCCCTTGGATAAACTTACGTCTCGTTGTCATTATATTGTCTCCTAGGTTGGGAAAAATGGCCCACTTTGCGGGGCTCTTATTAAGGTTGGTTGTAAATGTAGTCTGGCAGCCAAGTCGCAAGGCCGGGGAAAACCATCACAAGGATCAAGGCAAAGACCATGACCGCAACGAATGGGGTAATTGAAGAATAGATATCGCGCAGCGAGATTTCAGGCGGAGCCATCGCCCGCATCAAGAACAGGTTATAACCGAACGGCGGCGTCATATAAGCGATCTGAGTCGTGATTGTATAAAGGATACCGTACCAAATCAGATCAAAGCCTAGTTCACCAACCAGCGGTACGTAAAGCGGGGCGACTATGACCAGCATCGCAGTGTCATCTAGGAACGTGCCCATCAGGATAAAGCTAAGCTGCATCAAGATCAGGATCGTCCAAGGCGACAGGTTTAGCTTTTCGGTGAATAGGCTCTCAATCGCTTTGACCGCGCCCAGCCCGTCAAACACCGCCCCGAACGCCAGCGCCGCCAGAATGATCCACATGAACATGCAGGTGATGCCCAGCGTATTGCGGACCGAGTTTTCGAATACTTCGCGGGTCATTCGCCCTTTGATGACGGCAGCAACAAAGGCGGCGATTGCCCCAATGGCAGAGCTTTCGACAAGCGATGTCCAGCCGCGCACGAAAGGGATCATCATCACGGCAAAGATGATAAGTGGAAGCAGCCCAGCGCGTAGCAGGCGCATCTTTTCTGCGCGTGGTATATCGCGTTCCTCAGCTGGCAGGACTGGCCCCAGATTGGGGTTCATCCGACAACGGATCACGATATAGGCGATGAATAGTCCTGCCATCATCAGGCCCGGTACGATCCCGGCAAGCCAAAGCTGGCTAACTGGCTGCCGCGCGATCATTGCGTAAAGAACAAGCACGACAGACGGCGGTACTAAAATGCCTAACGATGAGCCGGCTTGGATCACCCCAGTGACCATGCGTTTGTCATAGCCGCGTTTTAACAGCTCGGGCAGTGCAATGGTTGACCCAATCGCCATGCCTGCCACGGACAGCCCGTTCATCGCAGAAATAAGCACCATCAGCCCGATGGTCCCAATGGCCAGACCACCCCGCAGGCCCCCCATCCAGACATGAAACATCTTGTATAGATCATCTGCGATTTTGGATTCTGACAGCACGTAACCCATGAAGATGAACATCGGCAGGGTCAGAAGCGGATACCACTTCATTAGCTTCATCGCGGCAGAGAACCCGATGTCAAATCCGCCCTTGTCACCCCAAAGCAGCAAGGCGGCGACGACAGCAACAAAGCCGATCGCACCAAACACGCGCTGCCCTGTTAGCAGCATCAGCATCATGGTGGAAAACATTAAGGTGGCGATTAATTCGTAAGACATCAGATGGTTTCGCCCTTAATGCGCAGCACGTCTTTGCAAAGTTCAGATGTGCACTGCAGCAGCATCAAGAATAGCCCCGTAACCATGACCGCTTTGATTGGCCAAAGGTATGGACGCCACGCGGTCGATGCGCGCTCCATCCTGCCGATTTCTTCGGAACCTGTGATGAGACCACCAAAGAACGAAAACGGTTCAGTTCCCCAGTATCCCAATGAATAAGCGGTGGAGCTAACTGCGCCATAAAGCAGGACGCAAAGGTAGAAGATCAATAGAAGCACGGTGAACACATCAAACCACGCCTTTTTTTCGACCGACCATTCACCGTAAAGCAGGTCCATCCGCACGTTAGACCCAAGCTGGATCGAATATGGGCCACCGAGGATATAGTAGCCAACCATCACAAATTGCGCCATTTCCAGCGTCCAAAGCGATGGCACAAAGAAGGCTTTGCTGATCGACGACCACAGCAAAATGCCCATGAGCACAAAGATGCCGTACATGATGACCCGGCCAACGCGGTGGTTCACCGCATCCACGGCGCGGATATATCCGGTCATCATTTTACGCATTGGACTGCTCCTTTTGCGCCAGATTTTTTCGCTGCCTCAGCAACCCAAGCGGCGATCACATCGCCCATCGCATTCTGTTGCTCTTCGGTCTGGATCAGGTCGTTTCGAATTTCGAGCATGACGTTCAGATGTTCGCCCGGCAAGGCATGTTCGCGCAGCGTATGGGTCACACCGTTTTCTGGGCCATATGGTTCGTTTCGTAGAACGAGGGCATCTGTATGCTGCACCGCCGTATCCAGCATGGCATTCGCGAGACGAGTGTCGACGTCGTGCAGTACCCCAATTTCGACTGCGCGAGATTTACCATGGTACACTGGCGTAAAGCTATGGATGGTCACGATGATAGGGGCGGTCGCGCTGCTGACGTGCGCTGCAACGGCAGACCTAAATGGTTCATAGTAGGTTTGCGCGCGCTGCTCGCGGTCAGTCTGGGTAAGTCCGGCGTTTCCCGGAACATCGATGACTTCGCTTCGGGCGGGCATGGCGTCCGGCGCGCTGGGCGGACGATTGCAGTCATAGACAAGGCGAGAAATGGTGCTTGCGATCAGTGTCGCATCCAGCTTTTGCGACATGCGCATTGCGACGCCCAATGCACCGGGGTCCCATGCGGCGTGGCTTTGGCGTTGGTCTGCCGCTAAGCCAAGATGGTCCAAGGCGTCAGGAATAAACCATGATGCATGCTCGCATACCAACAACGCAGCGGATCCCCCTGTGGGATTCACAATTTGTACTGTGTCGCTTGGCTGGTTTTGTGTCATATGCTCTCCGATAGGAATAAACTGCTTGCTTGCCACGCGGCCTGTCAACAGAATTCTGGTATTTTTATAACAAGGCTAATGGCTTTGTTATTTTTTTAATCAAACGGGGGCGCAAATGTCTGACGAGGATCTTACAATTGCTGATCGCATTCACAATAAGTTGGATGACCTGACCCGTGCCGAACGCCAGCTCGCGCATTCCATCCTCGAAAACTACCCCGCTTCTGGGCTGGGGCCGCTGACAGCTTTGGCCAAAGGCGCGAATGTTTCTGTGCCTACCGTCGCGCGGATGGTGCAAAAACTAGGGTTTAACGGATACCCTGAATTTCAGGCATCGCTGCGCGAAGAGCTCAAAGCCAAGGTGCAAAGCCCGATCACTAAGCACGATAATTGGGCTGAAGGTGCACCATCGGGCCACGTTCTGAACCAGTTTACTGACGCTGTGATCGGCAATATTCGTCATACGCTTGGGCAGATTGCACCGGAAAAATTTGATCAAGCGTGCGCCATGGTCGCTGATCAATCCAAGTCGCTGTATATTGTTGGCGGGCGCGTTACCCACACGCTCGCCGAGTATCTATTCCTGCATATGCAGATCATTCGCCCATCAGTGACGCATATTCAGTCGACGTCGAATTCATGGCCGCACTACCTGTTGGACGTTTCCGAGGGCGACGTTTTCGTGATTTTCGACGTCCGTCGATACGAAAACAACACGCTGAAACTGGCCGAGATGGCGCATGCGCGTGGCGCTAGAATTATCCTATTCACTGACCAGTGGCGGTCACCTGTTCACCAACTTGCTGAGATCAGTTTTAGCAGCCGGATCGTTGTTCCCTCTGCATGGGATTCGGCAGCGACAACCATGTTGCTGATCGAAACGATGATTGCGGCCGTTCAAAACACCGACTGGGAAAACATCAAGGACCGTATGGAAGGGCTTGAAGAGATGTTTGATCAGACCAAGCTGTTCCGCAAGTTCACCTAGTCCAAACCCCTTATTTTATGAAATATGACGGCATAACTTCAGGTATTGCCGTCTCTTGATGCTGCGCCGCAGCACCTATTCCCATCGATAACCTGATAAATCCCTTGCCGAAACCGGTTTCGGAGCGAACTATGATTCGAGGGGGACGAATTTTGAATATTGGATTTCAGAACAACGGCGTTGGTCGTGCGGGTAAGCGCGTGACAATTGCAGATGTGTCAGACGCGTTGGGTTTGACGAAATCAACCGTTTCACGCGCGTTGAACCAATACCCCGACATTTCGGAAACCACACGAAAGCGGGTGCAGGCGATGGCCGAAAAAATGGGCTATCGTCCATTAAGCCACGCGCAAGCCATCCGGACTGGATTGGTGAAATCGCTGGGCCTGGTCATTCAAATGGCAGACCACGACGCGCAGCGCCCATTCTTGGCCGAGTTTCTGGCGGGGCTGTCTGAAGGGGCAAGCGCAGAGGGTTTCACGCTTACCATTGCGACGTCGAACAGCCCCAAAGGCACAATCGACACGTTCCGTGGGATGGTCAGCAATCACAAAGCTGACGGGTTCATTCTCCAGCGCACGATGGTCGATGATCCGCGGATCAAGCTGCTGCGGGAAGGTGGGGTACCGTTTGTTCTGTTCGGACGTGTGGAAGATGCAGAGGGCTGCGCATCTTTCGACATTCTTGGTGAAGTCGCGATGCGCGAAGCGGTGCAGCATCTTGTCTCTTTAGGCCATCGCAAGATTGGGTTCATCAATGGCGGTTCGCAATACACCTATGCCCCACTACGAGAGGCCGGATTCTTGCGCGGAATGCATGATGCCGGATTGTCTGTGGATCCCGCACATGTTGCCCGTGACGCGGTAACGATCACGAGCGGTGAAAAAGCTGCATCGGCCATTCTGTCGTCACCAACACCACCGACTGCGATTATTTGTGCCGTCGATACGGCCGCATTGGGTGTCTACCGCGCAGCTAAGGCGTTGGGCCTGACAATTGGCCAAGATATTTCGGTGGTTGGCTATGACGGCGTGCCAGAAGGCGCGCATGTCACCCCACCGCTATCGACCTTCGCAGTCAACTTCAAAGAGGCGGGCCAGCGTCTAAGCGATCTATTGATCCGCAATATCCGGGGACAAAACCCTAGTGAATTGCAGGAAACGGCTGTGCCGCGCTTTTTGAACCGCGGATCGACCGGGCCAGTGCCCGGGCAGCAATAAGAATTTTTAAGGGAGGAAGCTATGAAACTAACACATAAATCAAAATTGTTGATGGGGGCGGCCATTGTGCTGGTCCTGACTGCGTCAGGTGCCAGCGCCGATACACTGCGGTTTTGGACGACCGAAGAACAGCCAGAGCGCCTAGCGCGCCAAGAACAGATGGCCGCCGATTTCGCGGCTGTGTCTGGTCACACCGTCGAGGTAATTCCAGTTACCGAAAGTGACCTTGGTACACGCGCAACCGCCGCTTATGCGGCCGGTGATCTGCCCGATGTGATTTATCACCCGCTGCAATATGCGCTACCATGGGCCGAGGCGGGGATCTTGGATACGGATGCTGCCACTGACGTCATCGAGACCCTTGGCGGCGACACATTCGCACCGGGCGCTTTGGAAATGGCGGCTAGCAATGGTGGTTATGCGTCTGTGCCTGTCGATGGTTGGACGCAAATGATCGTCTATCGTGCCGACAAATTCGAAGAAGTGGGCCTTAAGCCACCAACATCGTACGCCAACGTGTTGGCAGCGGTTGAAGCGCTGCATAATCCACCTGAAATGTACGGGTTCGTCGCGGCAACAAAGGTCGATGAAAACTTCATGAGCCAAGTTTTGGAGCATGTGTTCCTAGCAAATGGCGTTTCCCCAGTTGGTCCTGATGGGGTCGGACCACTGGATGAGGCGGCAACGATTGAAGTGCTAGAGTTCTACAAGGCCATCGCAGAGGCGTCGCCTCCGGGTGATTTGTATTGGGATCAGTCGCGGTCACTGTATTTCTCGGGGAATGCAGCGATGATCATTTGGTCACCGTTCATTTTGGATGAATTGGCAGGCTTGCGTGACAGTGCGCCGCCCACAATCAACGACGATCCAACCAGCTCTGCTCTGGCGGCAGCAACCGGTATCGTGACGACGTTCTCTGGCCCCTCTAACCCGGACGGCGCAGCATGGGGTGATATCCGTTATTTCGGTATCACGTCTGATGCTTCGACTGACGCGGCAATGGAATTCGTCGAATATTCGATGAACGAGGGCTACGGTCAGACACTTGCCATCGCGCCAGAGGGTAAATTCCCTGTGCGTCGCGGGACAGCCGACAACCCGACTGAGTTCAGCGATCTTTGGGCAACCTTGGATGTCGGCGTGGACCGCAAGGCGCCGCTGGGTGACTTGTACGATCCGGCAATGATCGAAGAAATCGTTGGTGGTTTGGATGTCGCACAGCGCTGGGGCGTTGCGGATGGTCAGCTGGCGACAGCATCAAAGATCATCAATAGCCAAGTGATCAACCGTTTGGTGCGTGAATACATCGACGGCGAACGCGATGCCGCGGCAACAGTGGCAGCACTGAACGAAGCCATCGCAGGCGTCGAGTAACAAGTAGCGCAAGGCGGCGTGACCTGCGCCGCCTTGCCTAAGGCTAATTTCGGAGCTTCACCCAATGTCAGACGTTTCACCACCCAAAGGCTCTGGTCCGCTCGCGCGGTTAGAGGCGCGTTTGGCTTGGGGGTTGCTAGTGCCCACGATTGCGGCAGTCGCTTTGGTGGTGATCCTTCCGTTGCTTGCGATCTTTTGGATCAGCATTAAGCCCGTATCGCTGTCCGATCTGCGCGCCCCAGAGGTGGTCATCCGTGAAGATATCCGTGGCGACTATGAAGCCGTCGGTGACGAAGCCGCGATCAGATACCGGCTACGCAATTCATCCCAAGACCAACCCATACGTGGCGTGACGATAACAGACACTATTCCTCAGGGTTTAGTGGTCTTTGACCTCGACACGCGTTGTGCGTTGGATGGTCGGGAATTGTTTTGCGACTTTGGTGATTGGGACGGCGGATTTCGTGAAACGCTCATGATCCCTGTCATGGTCGAACAGGCCTATTTAGACACTAATATGCGCCCGCAAGACACTGATGCGACGGTCACTGGCCGCGCTTCTAGCGTGCTGACTAATGCGACCTTTACCTTTGACAATTTCAAACGCGTTTTTGACGGCGATGAATTCTGGTCGGTTCTGTGGGTTACACTGTTTTACACTGTGTTCGGGACGATTGGTGCGCTGCTGTTTGGGTTGTTCGCAGCGATGCTGCTGAACAAATCGTTCAAAGGACAGGGTGTTTTACGTGGGCTATATCTGTTTCCGTACGTGTCGCCTGTCATTGCTGTGGCCTTTGCTTGGATACTGCTGTTCGACCCGTTTTCAGGGTCTGCGAATGCGCTTTTGATCCAAATGGGCGTCACGCAAGAGGCGATCAACTTTTTCGGCCAGCGGCCATTGGCATTGATCATGGTGACTCTGTTTGAAATCTGGCGTTATTTTCCGCTGTCATTCCTGTTCATCCTTGCGCGGATGCAGTCAATCGATAGCGACATGTACGAGGCCGCCGATATGGATGGTGCGTCACCGTTCCAGCAATTTTGGTACCTTAGCGTGCCGCAGTTGTTGGGTATTCTTTCCGTTCTTTTCCTGCTGCGCTTCATTTGGACGTTCAACAAATTCGACGACATTTTCCTGCTAACGGGCGGGAATGCAGGTACGCGAACGCTGACGGTGAATGTCTATGAACAGGCATTTGCAGTGTCTAACATTGGGGCAGGGGCTGCAGTTGCCGTCGTGATCTTTGGCTGTTTGCTGTTATTCTCGTTCTTCTTCTTCCGGTTCATCAGTCAGGAGGAAGGGCTATGAAGCAACTACGCTTTGGATATGTCACAGCACCGGTTTTAGGGGGCTTGTGGACATTCGTGATTGCCCTGACCGTCGCCATCGCGATGAGCTTTGCAACCGGTTCGGCCTTTCGCCCTTCGGGATTAGGTGCATTGATTTGGGGCGCTGGGCTGGGGCTGGCGTGTCTGCCGGGGCCAGTATGGAAACCCGTTGCCGCAGGTATCATCGTCACGATTGCGGCCCTGTTCGGTTTTGGTCCCATTGCCATCGGGAACGGCGTGTCAGGTTTTTCGAGCCTGCTGGGTGCCGCCGGAACAGCCGGGTTCGCCGCGTTTGGGCTATGGATCATGCTGGACGAGGTCGCATTCGGCCCGATCAATCGGCACGTGTTTGAGGCTGCGATCATCAAGTTTCTGACCGGATTTGGCTATATTTTCTTTACCGCCATCGTGCTGATCCCGTTCTACGTAATGGTGCTGACCAGTCTCAAAAACCAAGCCGAGCTCATCCAAAATCCGCTAGATTTTTCAGTGGACCTTTCAAAGGGATGGGATCTGCTTCGGTCGTATGACGAACTGTTCATGCAGTTCAATTTTGGCACTTACCTCGTAAACTCTTTCGTTATTTCGCTGCTGACTGTCCTGATTACATTGCTGTTTGCAGTTCCGGGTGCCTATGCTGTTGCGCGGCTACGGTTTCGTGGGCGTGCCGCGTTTTCTCGGTCGATTTTGCTGATCTATATGGTGCCGATGATTGTGCTGGCGCTGCCAATCTACATCGCGTTTTCCATGCTTGGGCTGCGTAACAGCCTTGGCGGGATTATCATGATCTATCCGGTCACGACGATCCCCGTCGCGCTTTATATGTTGCAAGGCTATTTCCGCGGACTGCCCGCCGAGATCGAAGAGGCAGGTCTGATGGACGGGCTAAGTCGGCTAAAGGTGATCTGGAAGATCACGCTTCCGCTGTCGCTGCCTGCCATGGCTTCGGTTTCGCTTTATGTTTTCATGATCGCTTGGAATGAATTCCTGCTTGCGTTCATGCTGCTGGATGATCCGTCAAAATTCACGCTGACACGTGGGATCGCCAGTCTCAACTCTTCTGAAATTCCGCGCCAACACCTGATGGCAGGCTCTGTGATCGCGACTGTGCCGATCATGGTTCTGTTCTTGGGGTTGGAGCGTTTCATGACAAAAGGACTGACCGCCGGGTCGGTCAAAGGATAACAAGATGAATTACGATAAACTTGATAAACGGGCGCGAAAAATTCTGCAGGTCAATGACCGGGGACTTTATACAGTGCCTACCAAAGGGCTTTACCCATATCAGTGGAACTGGGACAGCGCGTTTTGCGCTTGGGGCATTGCGACATATGACGTGCGGCGTGCTTGGGCAGAGTTAGAGACGCTTTTTACAGGTCAGTGGGACAATGGGATGGTGCCGCACATCGTCTTTCATAAGCAGGCGATTGGCTATTTTCCCGGACCCGATGTTTGGGATGTTCCGCGTGTGCCGCATACATCTGGCATCACCCAACCGCCTATTGCGGCCACGATGGCGCGCAGTGTCTACGAAGAAGACAAACACTATGGCCGGGTACATATGGAACTGCTGTATGGGCGGTTGGTATCTTGGCATCGCTGGTTCGTGAAATATCGCATGCATGACGGTATGGTTGTTATCACCCACCCGTGGGAGTCCGGCCGTGATAATGCTGTCGATTGGGATGGCGCGATGGCCAACGTTGATGGGTCAAACGTGGGTGAATACACCCGCCGGGACACGGCACATATCGACCCTGAAATGCGCCCCAAAAAAGAAGACTATGACCGCTATCTTGCGATGCTGTATTTCTCGCGGGATTGTGGCTGGGACGAGGTCGAGATCGCGAAGAACTCTCCGCTACGGGTCGCTGATGTCGGTATGACATTCCTGTTTTTGCGCGCTTGTCGCGACTTGTTGCATCTCGCGTTGGAACTGGACCACAAGACCGACGAAATCCAAGGCTGGATCAGCACCCTAAAACAAGGCGTCGAGCGGCATTGGAATGCCGAGCGCGGCCATTACGATAGTATCGATATTCGTACCGGAAAATTCGCGAATTCCCTAAGTTCAGGGTCGTTTTTATGCTGGTTTGCCGGGGTCGAGCATCCTGAGATGCTGACGCACTACGAACGTATCATGGCTGAAGTTCCATTTGGTGTGCCTTCCAATGACCCAGCTGCCGATACATTTAACCCAAAACGGTATTGGCGGGGGCCGACATGGTCGAACGTGAACGCTTTGATCGCTATTGGATTGGCGGAAATGCAGCACGTCACCAAGGCCGAAGAGCTGCGTAAGTCGACACAAAAACTAATCGCTGAGCACGGGTTCTATGAATATTTTGACCCTTACAAAGGGTCACCCGAGGGTGGTGACAACTTTAGCTGGACCGCCGCAATCTGGCTGACTTGGGCATCCCCTCATGCAAAGGGGAGGTTCTAAATGGGCTCTATTGCGCTAAAATCGGTCGAAAAGTGGTTCGGCAATGTGCAGGTGATCAAAGGCATTAACCTTGAGATCGCAGAGGGCGAATTTATCATTTTTGTTGGCCCGTCTGGCTGCGGAAAATCCACATTGCTGCGCATGATTGCAGGGTTAGAGGAAACCAGTCGCGGCCAAATCATGATCGATGACCGCGACGCTACGGCTGAACCCCCGGCCAAGCGTGGCCTTGCAATGGTTTTCCAGTCATACGCGCTCTATCCGCATATGTCGGTCCGCGACAATGTTGGTTTTCCGTTGAAATCGGCTGGGATGCCAACCGACGAAGTGGCGGCAAAAGTGGATGAAGCCGCTCGGGTCTTGAAGCTAGATGCCTATATGGATCGTCGGCCCAAAGACCTGTCCGGTGGTCAGCGCCAGCGCGTCGCGATTGGTCGTTCTATCGTGCGCGATCCGACGGCGTTCTTGTTTGATGAACCGCTCTCGAACCTTGACGCCGCTCTGCGGGTCGAGATGCGTTATGAAATTGCCAAACTGCACCAGACCCTTAAATCCACGATGATCTATGTCACCCACGATCAGGTCGAAGCAATGACGCTTGCCGACCGGATCGTCGTACTGGATGGCGGTCGCATTGCGCAGGTCGGCACCCCGCGCGAGCTATACGAAAAGCCAGCAAACCTGTTTGTTGCGCAGTTTATCGGGTCACCCAAGATGAACGTGATGCCTGCCGGGACAGCGACTGGGGTAGCGATGCCAGACGGAACCACACACATCGGGCTGCGTCCTGAACATGCGGTGTTGGGGGCGCCCGGATCGGGCCAATTAGAAGGCAGGGTGGATGTCCTTGAATATCTAGGCGCTGACACGTTTGTTGTACTTGATTGCGCAGCGGCGGGTCAGGTTACCGTCCGCGTGCTGGGTGATAGCGACCTATCACCGGGTGACAATATTAGCGTGCAGTTTGACCCCGCACGCACGCATTTCTTTGGTTCCGATGGCCTCGCCCTAATCTAGGGGGCGGATAGAAACCCGCCAGCGGGCAATGCCCCGAATGTGGAACGCCACTGCCCTACAAACCGGGAACGCCGGTGTTGGTCCATCGCGACCAATAGCTTGGGGTCGATGGCAATGGCGCGCTGGGCGCTTTCGGATAGCAATGTCGCATCATCATCGCGGCGCTGCACAAGGTTCCCTGCGGCTAGGATATCTTGTCCTTCATCCGATAAAAGGAAATCCAGCAGGATCGCGGCGGCTTGTTTGTTCGTCGCCGTTTTCGGGATCATATAGGCGCGCGAAAGCAGTAATGTGTAATCTTCGGGATGGATTACACCGATGTTTTGACGCGGAACTGAGCTAACGTAAGATCCCAATACGTTATAGGCGATCAGGTATTCCCCTTCGGCGACGCCATCAATGATTTCCGCTGAACAACAGGTCGCGACAGCGTCGGTCCTCGCGAAACCTTCGAGAAGGCCACCGAAGGTCGTGGCTTCGAGGCTGTCCATAAAGGCAAACAGGAACCCCAACCCCGACGCCTCGACATCATAAGTTGCGATCTTTCCGCGGTAAGGCGATTCCGCGCGGCGCATAAGGTCCAGAAGGGCGAAACGTGTGTGGGGGGCATCCTCAGCTGGGACCAATGCCGTGTTGTAGATGATGACTGCGGGTTCAAGTGTGATGCCCCAAAGTTCATTGCGCCAAACACGGGTGGGGGGCAGGTCACGCGTGGTGTCTGATGCGTATGGGTTTGCACAGGCGCGATTTACAAGATCGACCATCTGGTGCACCCCCGACGAAAACACAGCGTCGGCCGCTGGGATTTCTCCATCGCAGGCCGCGCGGCTATTGGCATAGAGCGCGTTCGACCCCCATTGTTCATAAGTGATCGAAATTTCGGGGTGAATGGCAACAAAGGCATTAAGTGCGGGGGTCAGAATGCCAATGTCGGTCGTTGACCGGACGATGATGTCTGTGGGCTGAACAGCGTCGTCTGATGCAAAGCGCGCCACGGCCTCTTGGGCGATGGCGGGACCAGACAGGATCAACAGGTAAAGGAGATAGCGGATCATTTGTCGGCCTCTGTCTGGGTGGGCAGGGTAAGCGTCACGCGAAACCCTGTGTCTGTCTTGCCCATCGTGACCTTGCCGCCAAAGGCTTCGGCCACCGCATGTAGGATCGAAAGCCCCAGCCCCGCGCTGTTCCCTTGAGATGCTGCAGATCGTTCAAATCTACCACCGATACGCGACAGCACATCTTGCGGAGGGCCGTCGCCTGCGTCTTCGACCCATAGTTCCGACTGTATTGGGCTGGTAGTTACCCCGATGCGAATGGGGGCTTTGCCGTGCTGCAATGCGTTGGTCAGCATGTTCTTTCCGGCCTCCGTGACCGAGACCTCATCCGCCATAACGATCACGGGGGTGTCCGTAATGATCAGGTCAACCTCGACGCCGGGGGCGAGAAGTTCGGGGTCGCAATCATCCAACACCTGCAGCGCAATATCGCGCAGATCGACAGGTTCGGGTGGCGCGTTGTCGGTGCGGTGAATAACCAATGCGCGGGACAGCATTTGATCTAATAGATTTCCCAAAGACCGGGTGCGCCGCAGTAGCCGCTCCAACCGTTGTGGCTGATGTTCGGTATCATCTTCAAGCGCCAATTCGGCCTGCGCGCGGATCGCGGCAACCGGGGTGCGCAACTGGTGCGCTGTGTCTGAAATCAGGTGTTTCATCGCGCCAATTTGTCGGTCGAGCCGCTGCATAAAGCGGTTCATCGCATCGGTCATCACGGCAACTTCGGCTGGGCCGTCGGCCTGCATTGGGGTTAGGTCATAGGGATCACGTGCTAGCAGTTCGCTGGCCATCCGATCAAGCGGACGCATGGCAGAACGGATAACCAAATAGGCGCTTAAGATCAGGGCGATACCGGCAAGACCGGTAATGACTAACGCGCCCTTCGTCAGGTCAAGTGCCATTGCATTACGGGCGCGCAGGGTTTGTCCGACAGTTACTGATACGGTCCCAGAATAATCCCGCTCTGAAAACCTACGGACGACTGTGACAAAGCGGCTTGGCTCGCCTTGGAGCGTGCTATCAAAATAGAACGCGTCGGATCGCCGTGCCGATCCTTCGGGGGGAAGTGCGGTTTCATACCCTGTCAAAAGCGCGCCATCAGGGCCGCGAACCGCGTAAGAAATACGGTCATCTAACGCCAGCGATAACAGACCAAAAGCAGACACCGGAATGTCAGCCACAGCGGCACCGTCGATGATATTGATCGATTCCGCGATATCATTTGCCGCCCCGATAAGAAGCCTGTCATAGGATTGTCGGGCGGCGTTTTTCCCATATGCGAATGACGCCAGAGATACGATGCAGCCGCCAACGGCGAGCAGTGATAATACCCCGATGATCACGCGCGACAGAAGCGACCGCTGCGCCAGTCTTATTGGTCGATCAGCCGCAGGCATGGATGCGATACCCCAAGCCACGCTGGGTTTCGATAGCAACGCCAGATCCGTTCAGCTTTTTGCGCAAGCGGGCGATGTAAAGTTCGATGGCGTTTAATCCAACATCGATATCGTCAAATGCAAACAGGCCGTCATAAAGCCGTTGTTTGCCCAAAACCTGCCCTTGATTACGCAGCAATAGACCCAGCAACATCGCTTCGCGGCGGGTTAAATCGACAGGGGTTTCATTCAACGTGGCGGCCAATGTCGCAGGCGAAAACGAAAGCGCTCCAAGCTGCACTTGATCCGATTTCTGGTCTGCCTCACGTCGGATTAGGGCGCGCAATCGGGCTTCTAACTCGCGCTGATCAAACGGTTTTACAAGATAATCGTCGGCACCAAGATCAAGCGCAGAAACACGATCATCGACCGAAAATAGTGCGGTCAGCATCAGAACCGGGGTGCGGTCGTTTTTCTGACGCAGGGATTGCAGTAATTCGGTCCCGTTTCTGTCGGGCAAATTGATATCAAGCACGATCGCGTCATAGCTTTGTACCGCTAAGAAATCCTCGGCCATGGAATAAGTTTCGGCGAGATCGCAGGCCATCCCTGACTTCCCAAGCCGGATCGCGACGGCCTCGGCCATGTCGGTCGCATCCTCGACAATTAAAACGCGCATTCGTGTACTTTCCCCCTCAGGGCGGCGATGAACGCGACACATTTTGCAATGCGTGACAGGTTCATGACAGCTTGGCCCTCTATCCATTATTCATAGACATTCGCGAGGAGACTGCAAATGCAGTGCGAATGGCTATGGCACCGGGCGGCCTTACAGCCCGGGTGATATATATGTGTGGAGGAGTTATCACATGATTTTCAAGGCAACCCGTATTGCTGTAGCAACAGCGATTTTTGGTGCGTCCGCGTTGGCCGTATCAGCACAGGGCTATACCCCAGAAAACCCAGAGTGCGTCGCACCTGCAAACCCCGGTGGCGGTTGGGACTTTACTTGCCGTCAGGTTGGGCGTTCACTGCAAGAACAAGGTCTGCTTGATCAAACCATGCAGGTTGTGAACCTTGCTGGCGGCGGCGGCGGTGTTGCATTTGCTGAAGTTGTCAACAAGCGTACCGATGACAACGACCTGATCGTTGCAGCATCTGCAGCAACTGCAACACGTTTGGCGCAGGGCGCATACCCCGGCAACACAATGGACCAAGTTCGTTGGTTGGCAACAATCGGCGCTGACTACGGCGTGATTGCGGTTGCAGCCGACAGCGAAATCGCTGACCTGCCAGCGCTGCTGGACCTGATCAAAAACGATCCAACATCGATTTCTGTTGCTGGCGGTTCTGCCGTTGGTGGTTGGGATCACCTGAAGGTGCTGATCGCGGCTGATGCTTACGGCGTCGATGACGTGCGTACCGTGAAATACATTGCGTTTGATGGCGGTGGCGAAGCCGTAACACAGCTGCTGGCTGGTTCGGTTCAGGCATTCACTGGTGATATCTCCGAAGCTAAAGGTTTCGTAGACAGCGGTGACATCCGTGTTCTTGCGATCCTGTCACCAGAGCGTCTGGACGGCGAATTCGCTGACTTCCCAACTGCGCTTGAGCAAGGCGTCGACGCAATCGGTGCAAACTGGCGCGGCTTCTACGCACCCGGCGACATGTCTGACGAGGCATATGACGCATGGGTTTCAAAGATTGCTGACCTCTACGCATCTGACGAATGGAAAGACATCATGGCGTCCAACGGTCTTGCGCCACTGGACCTGCAAGGTGCTGCGTTCGAAGAATTCGTTTCGGGTTCTGTCGCACAAATCCAGCAGATCTCTAAGGACATCGGGATCATTAAGTAACGGCCACTCATGACCGTTCTTCCCCCGGGGGCGCTGTAACGGGCGCCCCCAACTATTTCATACTTGCCGCTACAGGAGATCCCAATGAGTGATCGTATCTTTGGCGTTGTCGGTATCCTTCTTGCTGTTAGCTTTGCGTTTGCTGCGCTGGCGATCGAAGAAAGTTTCCTGTCTGACGCTGTTGGCCCTAAGGCCTTTCCCCTAATTGTTGCCGCGGTCCTTGGGATCAGTTCCCTTGTTATCGCTTTGAAACCGGACGCTGCGCCCGAATGGCCAAGCCTTGATCGGCTGGTCGAAATCGGTGCCGCCGCTGTTGTGATGGTTCTTTATGCTGAACTGCTGCCAGTGATCGGCTTTGTCATCGCGACCGCACTTGCCGCCACCTATCTGACTTGGCGTTTGGGTTCGGGCCCTATCGCATCTGTTGTGACCGGGTTGGGCACGTCAGTTGGCATCTACGTTGTATTTCACCTTGTGCTTGGGCTTTCGCTCGCACGTGGTCCTCTTGGCTTTTAACGGAGACTGAAAATGGAAACTTTTGCGTCTCTTGCCGATGGTTTTGCCATCGCGCTGACGTGGCAGAACCTTCTGCTTGCGCTACTTGGGTGCTTTTTGGGCACGATCATGGGCGCGCTGCCGGGGCTTGGCCCGTCAAATGGTGTGGCGATCCTGATCCCACTTGCGTTCACGCTTGGCCTTGGTGCTACGCCTTCGCTGATCTTGCTGACCTCGGTTTATTACGGGGCGATGTATGGTGGGCGGATTTCATCAATCTTGCTGAATATTCCCGGTGATGAACCTGCGATGATGACCTGTCTTGATGGTTATCCCATGGCACAAAAAGGCATGGCCGGTCAGGCGCTGTCTTTGTCTGGTATCGCATCTTTTGTCGGTGCGTTCTTTGCGACTTGGGGGCTGATCTTTCTTGCACCTCAGCTGGTGAAAATCGCGCTTTTGTTTGGTCCTGCTGAATATTTCGCGTTGTTTGCGCTGGCGTTTATGACGCTAGGCGGTGTGTCATCAACGAACCAAGCAAAGTCAGCATTCGCTGCGGCACTGGGCCTTGGGCTTGCGATGATCGGCGTGGATACACAAACGGGCGTCCCACGTTTCACATTCGGCGAAGTCCATCTTTATGACGGTCTGGATTTCCTTGTGGCGATCGTTGGGCTGTTTGCCTTGTCCGAGGTGTTTATCTTTCTTGAAAAACGCCACGGCGAAGCCGATGCGGATAAGACAAAGGTCAAAGTGGGTCGTTTGACGCCGCCACTGTCGATGCTCAAGGAAACTGCGCCAACGATGCTGCGTAGCACCGGTTTGGGCTTCTTGGCTGGCGTTCTGCCGGGGGCAGGGGCGTCGCTCGGGTCGTTCATTTCCTATTCTATGGAAAAGCGCCTAGTCGACAAAGACAAGACATTCGGCACGGGTGATCCACGCGGTGTTGCTGCACCAGAGGCAGGTAACAACGCTGCTGCCGGTGGTGCATTGGTGCCAATGCTGGCGCTGGGTGTGCCGGGTTCTGGTACGACGGCGGTGTTGCTGGCGGTTCTACTGTCATTGAACATCACGCCCGGTCCGCTGTTGTTCAGCCAAAACCCTGATGTCGTTTGGGGCCTTATTGCAGCGCTGTTCATTGCTAACTTTATGCTTCTTGCGATGAACATCCCAATGGTTGGCCTGTTCACCCGTGTGCTGATGGTGCCGCCGCGCATCCTGATGCCTGTGGTCGCGATGGTCAGCTTTGTCGGAATCTACGGTATCTCTGGTTCGTCATTTGACCTGTTGGTGATGGTCGGTTTCGGCATCATGGGCTGGGTCCTGCGCAAACTGGACGTGCCGCTGGTGCCGATCATCTTGGGTACGCTGTTGGGCAACACGATGGAAAACAACCTGCGCCGTGCGATCACCATCTCAAACGGAGACTGGATGACACTGATCGACAGCCCGCTGTCCATCGTCTTGTGGATCATCGCAATCATCGGGTTCATCCTGCCGCTGATCATCGGACGCAAAGTGAAAGCCCAAATGCACGCCAAGCGCGACGAAGAAGGCGCGATTTCGGATTAAGAAAACTGGAGAGCAGGCGCATTAGTGTCTGCCCTCTCTTATTTCGGGCGGTGCAGTTTTAGTTCTTCTTTGAGTGCCAAACGAAATGCACGTGGGCGTCCTGCGATAGCGAAATGTGTCGCCATTTTCATCAACCCTTGAGATTTTAAGCGTCGCCCTACGCCGTGTCCGGCTTTTCCAACAAGGAAGTGATAGATGTTATCCCCTTTGGGAAATCGGGACCAATGTGGTCGTTCTAGGTCACTACCGCCATGCAGGATGAAATACATGCAATTAGTATCGATCGTGTCCGCGAGAGGTGGACAAGTGAACGCGGTTATATTGTCGCGATATTCACGCCAGCGCGTTTCTTCGGGAACAACGGTAGGGTCTGCGGAATATTGGCCGGAAATGGACAGACAGCGCGTCGCTCCTAAGGCACCAGCAAACAATACTGCACCATTGCCACCCATAGAGTTTCCAAAAGTTATGGTTTCGGTGATGCCATGCTCTGCCCGATAGCGATCCACGACACTGACTATCTCGTTAAAGATACCGGGATCATTGTACCAACTGCGTAAAGTGTCCGCGATGAACAGCGCGTGATTGCGGCCACCTTGCGATCCATAGCCGACGAATTCTTCGTCTTGTTCGCGCGTGTCCAGTTTTCCAATGCCCGTAAATGAAACGATAAGGCGCGGTTCACGGCCAGTAAGGAAAGTTGCCTTCACGCGTTCCGACGCATGAAAGAGTGATGGCATGAGGCGATCTGCCACTCTATTCCACCACAGATCGATCGCTTTGGGGGATGACCGGTGCCTCGCGCGGGTCAATGCCATGATGTTTCAATCGCTCATCCAGATAACTTCCCTCGGGCGGGATTCCTCCGAACCGGTGGGCACAAAAATGTTTGATAGGCGCCCAGATATGGATGCAGCGCGTGTTATCGGTCAAATGCTTACGTGTCAGCATAGGGCGGCGCGCGAAAATTCGACGGTCCGCAAAGTGAACTGGATAGTAGACATCAGTCGGGCGGGCATGCTCAATTTCGCCAGTTTGGGCAAGATATGCGGTCACGCCAAGTGGCCCCCAAATACCCCAAGGCATTTCTGAGACGTGCATTGGGTCGCCCTGAGCTGCACGTTCCTTAATCCCTTTTAGGTGACGAGGAGGCAGCCATTCAGGAATGGGAAATTCGTTGGAAGTGAATTCGAGCAGTGCCTGAAGCGCAGGGGAATCTTGCGGCATTCGCAGGATAGCGCCGTTCACTTGTCCCTTCTTCTTTTCTTCGACGTAGTATTCGTAACCAAAGATGTGGCTTTCATTCCCCGGGAATGGGCGAACCGAATAGACATCGGTGTCGACGTAAATGATTTCAGGATCTTTTGCGATCAAGTGAAACCGGAACAGATCAGAAAATAGGGCAACACTTCCAGTACGCCCGTGCGTGATGAAACGATCAGTTGTCAGAATTTCGTTGCCGTCTCGGATCTGAACACCTTCGGGCACACCTTTTACTTCGCCGTAGGTGTATAGGAACGTCGGATGTCCCTGATCGACAAAAGATTTTAGGCAAAGCTGTTCAAGCCATGTCAGTGAACCCCCGATCCAAAGTGCACCAATTGGGGGAAGATTAGCCATCATCGAAACCTTACTATTTGCGAACGCGCTGATGTTGATTTCTACAGGAACAGTAATGGCGTCGCAATAACGTCGCCGGGGCGGCGATGAAATTCTATCGATCTGCTTGCCGGGCGAGGCAATTTACCTTTACTCATGGTAACGCACTTTCGTAGCGAGGAGCTATACATGGCGGACGGCCAATCATGCACGTTAATCGGCACTGTCAAAGATGAAGGTCCCTATCTGCTAGAGTGGATATGTTACTATAAGCTAATTGGCTTTGATAAGATCGCGATTGCGTCGAACGACTGTAATGATGGTTCGCGTCAGATGTTAGATTACCTTGATACGGTTGGTGAAATTACCCATCTCGAAAATTCGGGGCATGTGAGCGGTACTAATGCCGACCCTCAAAACCGCGCCTATGAAAGGCTGTGGGAGAACCCCTTTATTAAAGCCTCGGACTGGGTGCTCGTGGCGGATGCTGATGAATTTATAAACATACATGTCGGCGATGGTTCTGTTGAGGCGTTGTTTGCGGCATTGAGTGAGATAACGCCGGGCCGCGTCGACTTGATTTCGGCGACGTGGCGGGTTTTTGGTAATAGTGGGATTGTAAAGTTCGAAGATGAACCAGTCATCGCGCAATTCGATCACGCTGCGCCTGAAGGCATCAATCAAATCCAGCGTTATACCGCGTTTAAGACGATGTTTAGGCCGCGGGTTGCGCGGAAGCTAAGCATTCACAGGCCACGTCTTGCGCCGCGGTTTCAAGATGGGCGCCAGCCAGTACAGTGGGTTAATGGTTCTGGTGAGGCAATGCCTGATCGTTACCTCAAACAGGGGTGGCGCTCTTTTGAAGAGGCGTTGGGGCGCGACCTGGTGAGTATGAACCATTACATGATAAAATCTTCAGAGGCGTTCTTGATGAAACGCTATCGGGGGACCGCGAATAGCGCCGATCAGGATAGGATCGACTTTTCGTATTTCGAGACTTTCAACGCCAACGACGTCGAAGATAAAAGCATTCAGCGGCATGTGCCAGCACTGCGAAAGCGAATTGAAGAGCTAAAGCGAGAGCATCCACACTTGGAATTGCTTCACAACCGTAGTCTCGAATGGCACCGACAAAAGCTGGATCGCGCTCGCAATGAGATAATCTCGGAGGCGCCAGAGATCGCATTAAGGCTAGGCATAGTCTGATTTCCGGCCCTTCGAAATGGCGGTTGATAGATTGCGCCAAAGATGTGAAGACAAACTGTATCTGGTAGAGAGGTAGTAGTACTTTGGATAAAGAACGCTTTCTCATCGTAACAACGATGAAAAATGAAGCCCCGTTCATCCTTGAGTGGATCGCCTTTAACCGTGCAATCGGTTTCGATGATTTTCTAATCTACACAAACGATTGTGCCGACGGTACAGATACAATTGCATCACGTCTTCAAGAACTGGGACTCGCTGTCCACGTCGATAATAATGATCGAAAAATTGGGCGCAAAGGGCGCGAGCTTTCGCCACAGCGCGCTGCACTAAGGCTTGCCCCCAAGACAGAGGCTTACGCTGCTGCGGACTGGGTGATTTGTGCTGATGCAGATGAATTTCTAAATATCCGATGTGGCATGACCTTGACGGATCTTGTTTCGAAAACCGGTGTTGCTGACGCGATTTCCTTTGGTTGGAAATTGTTCGGCAATGGGATGCGGCGTCACTATGAAGACCAGCCCATTATCGAGCAGTTCTTTCAATGCTCTCCAGAAAATATCTATACCAATTATCGTGGAGCCGGTATCAAGACGCTCTATCGCAATAATGGGGCTTTCCATCGTATGGGCGTGCACCGTCCTTTTGCCAAAGTGGAGCAAGATGCAGATCCAGATGGTCCGTCACCCTATGACGAAATCACATGGCGCGATTCCGGGGGAAATGCCGTCGATGCTAAATCCGTTTCTTGGCGTACTTGGAAGGGCTTTCAACACGACTATGCTCGCTTGCACCATTATGCGATCAGAAGCGCCGATAGCTTTTTGGTAAAGCGTGACCGCGGTCGTACAAACCACGTGAACATGGACCAGGGGCAGGATTACTTTGATGCAATGAACGCGAACTATGTGCGCGATTATTCAATGCTAAAGCATGTACCGGGAATGCTTTCGGAGCTGACTAAATTGAAATCGGATAAAGTCCTTGGTGCATTACATTCAGAGGCTGTCGCGTGGCACCGAGATAAGATCGCAGATATCAAATCGCGAGAAGACTGGAGCGAATTTATCCAGATGACATATAAGCATGATGGACAACCGCGGCGCGCTATAAAACGTCTCGTTGCTGAGTAGATTTTGGCTGGCGGTATGTCAGTAAGTCGCGAGTGCGAAATCCTACGCCGCCAGTTCAATTCTCAAGGTTTTGATAAAAATCGCGACGTTTTTGTGCGTCTTTCTTGGGGTCTCGGTGTTCGATTGGATGCATCCCAAAGTCGATACCATGCGCCATGCAAAGGTCGTGAAGGAGGCTACCCTCTGGGGGTACTCCTCCCATCCGGTTAAACAGTTTGCGGCGGATTGCAGTCGCATAAAGATGCAAGGACATGCTTTTTTCGCGCATCTCGGCAAGGTTGTAAGGAGATGGCACAAATAGCAGCGTTGTCGAGTGGCGAGCCAGAATTGGGTATAGATAGTCAAACGTTTTCGAGTGTTTAAGTTCGCCACTCTTTCGAACGAAATACCCAAATGCTTCTGGTCCGGTCACGCCCACAGGCAGGTTTTCAAACGAAAAATCGGACTCGTTCTCTTTTTGGAGCGCTATCTGCTCTTCTGTCCACCATGGCGGCACGCCTTCGGTGGCAGAAACAAATTTTTCCATCTCAAAAATTGCAGGACTATCGCGTGGAATTCGCATGACACCGTTAGGAATAAAGCGCCTATTCCGCGCTGCAAACAAATAACCGTCAGTGCTTACATGAGGGTGTAAAGCGTAAACGTCAGCGTCTATCCAGATGTGGTCTGTCTTGCGCATCAATAGCACCCGGAAAATGTCGGCGTGGATGCGGGCGTCGTCTAACTTGTCCTTACCCCAGTATCGCTGAACGAATGTTTCGTCCATGACCTCGCGCGCATCGCGAATTTCGACATATTCGGGGGGATCTTCAACATCGTCGTATAGGTAAAGTATTGGTGTTTGGCCGATGTCGTGAAAAGATTTTAGACTAAGTCGTTCAAGAAAAGAGAGCTTTGGGCCAATCCAAAGGGTTGCGACTCTTTCTGCTACTTGTTCCAACACTTCTGCTTTCCATTGATGCCGCAAGTTTTTCTCGGGCTCGATTATAAACGTTTAGGGACTTTCGTCACGCCGATCAAGCAGACGCTTCATAACGTAAAATGTGCTGGCGCGGGGCATGAGATAAGGGCTAGTGCGGCGCAGGATTTGGGCGCGACTGCGGATTAGGAAGCGCGTGCGCTGTATCCCGTTTTCGGAAGGTTGGGGTGCATTGCGATCTGTAAGAGTGCTAAGCTCTTTATTTTCTTCATCTTTCTGAAAAAGCTGGCTGGGATGGTAGGATTCATAGTAAGTCTCTGATTTTAAATTGTTTTTAGTATGTAAACTTAAGGATATGGTGTCAATTCCCTTTTGGGACAACCGGCCTGTGTCAAAGCTTGTGATCATGACCTGATCGACAAGGAAAGTGGGTGGCAGTTGACCTGAGAAGCTCGTCGACTGCGCTATCATTGCTACTCACTTCTCGTTCCACGAAGCGCCCATATGCGATGTGAAAATTTCCGCGAGGGGATGACCATGTCTTGCGTGCAAGTCTGCTTGTTCAAAGAACGCACGACTGTTCTCTACAAGCCAAGCTCTGTCTTTCCATATATCCCTCGTGCCATAGAGCGCGTTTTGATTGTTCTCAGCTGTGGACGCGATCTCTCTTAACCTGAGAACGCGGGACATTTCATGCTTTTGATTTCTCAAATTGATCCACCGATATGGCGCTGTTCGTAAGCAGCGTACGCGGAACGTGCGGCCGATGCATGTAAAACTGCAGCTACTCAAGATGAAACTCTGCTCGAAGGCGCAGTCCGAAAAAGGGTTCCATCATATGATCTAACCCTTTCAGGCATCTTTCTCGGCACACAGCTTATATAAATTTGCTCGCCACGACGTTAATCAGAAGGTGTAAATGCAAACAGCATTTGGTGGTCTTATGCATGATCTGGAGATCGACGCCTTCGTTCATAATTGCAAATACCACGTGATCGAACACAGTCTCATCCGGCCATTGCTGCGATCGGAGTATATCCTATTTCGGTTCGGGTCGGCGTTCGTGGTGAACGGAGAAAAGAGACAGGCGGCGTGGCGTTGGCAGGTACAGCCCGAGCTCGCTGACCAGCCCGGCATATCCTGCAAGCCGACCCGGTCCGGGAAGCTCACGTCCGTGAAAATTCATCACCGCGCCTCGAGAATACTCACCTTTTCGGGTAATGGTTAGATTTTCTTCACCATCTGCGGTATTCCTTCGAATTTCCTCACCCCACAGGCGGCTGAGCGCCTGCAAGATTCTCGCATACGGAGGCCTGAAGGGCGGAACGGCTAAGACGTCGTTTAAGGGAATCGCGGAATTGAGTAGAATCCGGAATGCTAATCTTGCAGGAGGTTCACTTTTTGTTCTAAATGCCCTTATGCCAGCCGGACACCCGCCAATCAGAGCCCATCCTGCCAAGCCGTTTCGTACTTTGCGTGATGCGGCGGTCAGTGGTGAGGTTGTTTTGATACGCTGCGGCCTATGCCGACGCGGTGCGACATTCTTGGCGTCCGACCTTATTCAGGTTGTTGACCCGATGCATCCGGTTCATCTGCCGCCATTTGGCTGTTCGAAATGCGGGACAACTGAATATATCGATATTAGAATGGCCACACCACAATCCAAGGATGTTGGCCTAATGCCAGTGCGTCGATTGGTGGGGAGCAAGAAGGTCTGGCTTTGGCAGGACAAGGTTCTGGGGGAATAGGAATGTGTAACCTCTATTCAAGCACCACTGCCGTTGAGGCGATGCGCCAGATGTTCGACGTTAAACCCGCCAACAGTCATCTGGGCAACGCGGAACCCCGGACTGCAATCTGGCCCAAGTACCCAGCCCCAGTCGTTCGACTGACCTCGACAGGTGAGCGTGAACTCATCGAAATGAATTGGGGCTTTCTGACAAAGAACATCAGCAAGAAGACGGGTAAAGAACTGAAACCCGCTGCGTGGAACAACGCGCGGGCCGATAAGTTGAACAGTAGCGGTCTTTGGAAGGAGAGCTTTCAGTTGCGGCGTTGCCTTGTTCCGGCATCGAGTTTTCGAGAAGCCAAGGGGCAGCGACCGGCGACTGACTATTGGTTCGCAATCAAAGGGGATGAACCACGTCCGCCATTTGCCATGGCTGGTCTATGGCAGCAGGTTCCAGCGTCTCTTAGTCGCGACGATAGCAGTGACCTGACACACACAATCATCACCACGAGCGCCAACGAGATTGTCCGTCCGGTGCACCCAAACCGCATGCCGGTCATCCTGCGACCAGAGGATTACGAAACATGGCTCACAGGTACGTTGGACGAAGCTCAATCGTTACTTCAACCCTTTCCAGCTGAACTGATGGCAATCGTGCAGCAAGAGATCGGTGTTTTGACTGACTTAGGCACATGATTAGCCCGAAGCCCTAAATAGAATTTAATTCTGCTGCGATAGAGGTGTTTTGGAAGCGTGACGAAAGCACCCTATCAATTGGCACTGTTCTCGGATGACCGTTCCAAACATCATCACGGCTTGCACACGCAATGGGCCATAACTGGTCACGCAATAATTCCGTCGAAAGCCTGGTCCAACTGAGCCTACGCAACGGGATGAATGCTTCATGGCTATTAAGCGAGCTGAAAAATACTCGTGCGGCCCACTCACTGCGGTAAGGGTGCAACACTTGTATCATGGCATTGCTAAGTCATTGACGTAGAGCAAATTATATAGTTTCAAACCCGTGCTTGAAGAACTGTGGCGATCAGACCGACGTCACTAAAATGCTCGACATCATATTATCGGTGTTTGAGTCCGGGCAACGCGGTCGGAACCTGTGGCATCCTTGGATGGTGCTGCATTTCGAAATGTTGTAGAAATTTGGACAAAATGAATATGATTTATCGCAATACCTATCTTGGTTGCCTTGCACTTATCTGTGCTACCCTGCTTGCCCTCACATCACCCGCAGTGGCCCTCGATTCAGCATCGCGTCAAGAAAAGAGTTTGAGCCTTAATACTGATTGCCGTTTGACGGCCTTCGTTGGAAATTTGAATGGGGGTTTGGCGTCTGTACGCGTTGCACCTTTCGGTTTTGGTTCCACAGCAACCCAAGCGGCAGGGGGGTTAGGTTTTTTTAGGGGAAATCTAACCACCACTTTTTCGGTAGTAACTGCTGCGAATTTGGAAGCGCACTGCAGTCTTACAGATGTCACTAACCTTGTTCAGCAAGGTGCCGCAGGCACCTATTCCACCCATGACCTTATGCAGCTTTCATTTGAAGCGACAGAGACCACTGCCGGCGACCGGTACGGTTACCTCGCCGAAATCAAGGGTGCAACGGCAACCACCGTTTCAGTCAGCCGAACCCTTCTAAATAAAGCACCAACTGCAACGCTTGGCAGCGTCAGCGGACCAGACGCCAGTGGAAACTATACCGTGATCGCCGCATTGTCAGAAAGCAGTACTGATTTCACGGCGGACAGCATGACGTTGACAAACGCCACAGCGACAGTGTCCGGCAGCGGCGGGAGTTACACCATTGTTCTGACCCCGATCGCTGATGGGGCGGTCAGTATGTCAATCCAACGAGGGGCCTTTACTGATGGCGAAGGTCTTGAGAATTGGGTCCCTTCAAATGAATTGAGATTTGAAGCCGACATCACCGCTCCGACGGTCAGCATCGCGGCCTTTACCGGTGCGCTGAATGGCGATCAGACAGCAGTGATTACCTTGTCTGAGGATAGCACTGATTTTGTCTTGGCCGATCTGACGCTGACCAATGCGACCGCGACGTTGTCGGGCTCCGGGACGAGCTACACAGCGGTTTTGACGCCAGTAGCCGATGGCCCAGTGGCGCTATCGGTTGGCGTAGGCACGTTCAGTGATGCAGCAGGAAACGCCAATGCCGTCGCGTCAAACGAGGTAACGACCACCCATGATGGCACTGCGCCGACGGTCAGCATCGCGGCCTTTACCGGCGCGCTGAATGGCGATCAGACAGCGGTGATTACCTTGTCTGAGAATAGCACTGATTTTGTGTTGGCCGATCTGACGCTGACCAATGCGACCGCGACGCTGTCGGGCTCCGGGACGAGCTACACAGCGGTTTTGACGCCGATAGCCGATGGGCCTGTGGCGCTATCGGTAGGCGTAGGCACGTTCAGTGATGCAGCAGGAAACACCAATGCCGTCGCCTCAAACGAGGTGACCATGTCATATGACGGCACCGCGCCAGTAATACGACCGATCGGCAATGTGTCTTTTGAGGCTGGTCCAGACGGCACCCGTTTGATCGGGTTCAGTGCAATCGTTGATGACAATGTTGACACCCGCATCGTTCCCGTCTTTTCGTTGAGCGGCGATGTTATCACAAGTCCTTACGCATTCCCGCTTGGGGCGAACCTGGTAAAAATCAACGCAACGGATTCAGCAGGTAACGCGGCCGTGGAGAGCGAGTTCACGCTGACCATTACCCCAGGTGCGGGACCGGCAGTTCCGATCCTGACAACAACAACGATCAATGCGAACCGATCAATCACAATTGCCGGTACAACTGACGTGGACACGACGGTGCGTATAACGTTCCCCGACGCAAGCGTGGAAACGGTCACAGCGACCGGTGGCACATTCTCAGTCACCTCGGCTGCAGATATGGTCGGCGGTACCGTTTCTGTCACTGCAGAAGACGGCCTGGGCAATGTGTCGCTTGCCGCAACCGTTGATTTGTTCCCAGATTATGATGTCCCGACGGTTAGCATCGCGGCATTTACTGGCGCGCTGAATGGCGATCAGACAGCAGTGATTACCTTGTCTGAGGATAGCACTGATTTTGTCTTGGCCGATCTGACGCTGACCAATGCGACCGCGACGTTGTCGGGCTCCGGGACGAGCTACACAGCGGTTTTGACGCCGGTAGCCGATGGGCCTGTGGCGCTATCGGTAGGCGTAGGCACGTTCAGTGATGCAGCAGGAAACACCAACGCTGTCGCCTCAAACGAGGTCACAGCCACATATGACGGCACCGCTCCGACGGTCAGCATCGCGGCCTTTACCGGCGCGCTGAATGGCGATCAGACAGCGGTGATTACCTTGTCTGAGGATAGCACTGATTTTGTCTTGGCCGATCTGACGCTGACCAATGCGACTGCGACGCTGTCGGGCTCTGGGACGAGCTACACAGCGGTTTTGACGCCAGTAGCCGATGGTCCGGTGGCGCTCTCGGTTGGCGTGGGTACATTCAGTGATGCGGCAGGAAACACCAACGCGGTCGCCTCAAACGAGGTCACAGCCACATATGACGGCACCGCTCCGACGGTCAGCATCGCGGCCTTTACCGGCGCGCTGAATGGCGATCAGACAGCGGTGATTACCTTGTCTGAGGATAGCACTGATTTTGTCTTGGCCGATCTGACGCTGACCAATGCGACTGCGACGCTGTCGGGCTCTGGGACGAGCTACACAGCGGTTTTGACGCCAGTAGCCGATGGTCCGGTGGCGCTCTCGGTTGGCGTGGGTACATTCAGTGATGCGGCAGGAAACACCAACGCGGTCGCCTCAAACGAGGTCACAGCCACATATGACGGCACCGCTCCGACGGTCAGCATCGCGGCCTTTACCGGCGCGCTGAATGGCGATCAGACAGCGGTGATTACCTTGTCTGAGGATAGCACTGATTTTGTCTTGGCCGATCTGACGCTGACCAATGCGACCGCGACGTTGTCGGGCTCCGGGACGAGCTACACAGCGGTTTTGACGCCGGTAGCCGATGGGCCTGTGGCGCTATCGGTAGGCGTAGGCACGTTCAGTGATGCAGCAGGAAACACCAACGCCGTCGCCTCAAACGAGGTCACTACGACATATGACGGCACCGCACCGACTGTCAGTATTGCCACTACCACTACCCACTTCTCTGGCGCAGGTACATTTGACGTTGCCGCGACCTTCTCCGAAGAGGTAATGGGCTTTGACGCGAATGACATTGCCGTAACCAACGGTTCGGTGACCAATGTCACGGGGAGTGGAGCGGACTACGTGGCTACGATTGCTGCGACAGGAAGCGGAGATGTCGAAATCTCTGTGCCCGCCGGTACCGCTGTAGATGCGGCTGGCAACGCCAGCTTGGCATCAAACACTCTGTCGATTTCCAGCGCAACAGTGGCGGAAACGCAAACGGTCATCGCCCAATTCATGTACACGCGGTCCAACCAACTGATATCAAGCCAGCCAAATTTGACAGGGTTCCTGTTGGCGGATGGTGCAGGACGGTTCGATGCATCTGTCACCCGTGGTGCAGGTTCGTTCAGCTTCGCCAGAGCGCCCGATGCCAGCACGCCGGTATGGGTCAACCTGAACGCGTCCTGGACGGATGAAGATGTGCGCGAGACGCAGTATGTCTTCGGCGCGGCAGGCAGCCATTTTGCGTTCTCTCCCAATCTGTTGGTCGGCGGCATGATCGAAATGGACTATCTGAGCCAAGAGGATGGTACCGCTCAGGTCGAAGGCCGCGGCTGGTTGGTCGGACCCTATTTCGTCGCGCGCACGCCGAACCATCCGCTGTTCATTGACGGCCGTCTACTCTACGGAAAAACCAGTAATGACGTGTCGCCGCTGGGAACTTATACTGATCGCTTTGAGTCAGAGCGAGTGTTGGCGCAGTTCAAAGTCTCTGGCGAACTGGTATATAGCGCTACGACGCTGATACCGTCCTTGCAACTGTCCTACACCACTGACGATCAGAAGGCATATGTCGATAGTCTGGATAATAAGATTCCGGCGCAGGGAATTGAACTTGGGCAGGCCGAGCTTGGTATGGATTTTCGTCATGTCCTGCAGTTGGCCGATAGTGTAAAAACGATCGAATTGGCAGGCGGTCTCGCGGCCATCGGATCTTCGACCCGCGGGTCAGGAAATGCCGATCTGATTGTACCGGAATATGAGGGCGCGCGTGCCAAGCTTAAGCTGGGCTTAAACTACACGATGGCGAATGGTGGCACATTTTCTGTGGATACTTTTTACGATGGGATCGGGGCCAGAGGTTATGAAAGCTTGGGCCTGCAAGCCCGATATAACCTGACATTTTGATCGATCCATTTCCGTTTTCAATGAAATTGAAGACTTAATTCGCCATGTCTGCGGCTTGCATGAGCGTTAGAGCCGCAGACCAAATGTCTTTTTTCAGGAGTCCGCTGATGTATACTTAACGTCATTGAACGACCGCTTCGGCAAGGCGAGGCCGAAGCCTCGCCTTCTCACCTTCACCCTCAAGTTTGTTATTGAGCATGATCTGCATACACGGCACTAAACGGCGCAATGTATTGTATCTTGGAGCCAATGCCGCGGTAGGATTGAATTGCGAGCCCTTCAAGGTATGTCGGCATACTTAACCACTCAAAAACTCTTTCACTATATATTGTATATCAATGTGTAAGCAGTGGCACCGCGTCAACTGTTTACCACAATCTTGGAAACAGATGCGTCTAAATGCTTGTTTGAAAGTGATTATTGAGCAGGTTGATAATTGCTTGCGTTGTTACGTTGAATTGCTCGCAAGAGATGGTCCGCTACGTGCAGCAACTTGACTTCCAGACACTTGCTGTGAAGATCGAAAATATCAGGAGGTTAATATGGCCGAGAGCGTGAAAATTCCCGACGATCTTCTTACTGACGCTTGCCGTGAGGCAGACCTAAACAATCGGTCAGTAGCTTCCCAAATTGCACATTGGCTATTGATTGGGCGCGCAGCTGAAGCAACGGCTGACTTTGAATATGCCCGCGTGACCGAAGCCCTGGAAGGGAAACGAGATACGACACAGCTAAGTGAACTTGAGGCAGCAGTATGGCTCGATGCTTTTACTAATAAGATGGGACAGCCTTCAGCAGCCGAAATGGCGTATTATGCAGAACGGAAGCATCGGCAAAGAGAAAGTTAGTTCCTTCCCAACTGTTTTCCAAATCATGGACGATCGGCGTAGTTTAGGTTCACCGTACAGCGGAATTTTAAGAGTTGCTGAAAATGAGAAATAGCATAGAGCTATGGTCTTGCGACGTGGTGAGGCCTATTAAAACGTCTATGTGTATCTGCTCGCAGAAGTAGGCGCACGCCAGCCAAACAAGCGACCAGCGTGCGACTCATGATCAACGCCTGACGACGTAGTTAAGGGGCATATTAAGCGCTTGGTTGTACGGTTTTGAAAGCTTGATGAACTTTTGTCAGCGTATTCTGACCAGCGTCTATGGCCTTCGAGCGCTCAAAATCTGAGCGATATTTTTCGACAATAGCCCGTGACTTGTGATGGTTAATAGCCTTCCCGTATCGGAGGCCAAATTCGCCTGTTCCAGCGAATGCATCATATGCCAAACTTCGTGCAATATGCCCGCCAGTTCCAGTGACTTTGGTCCATGCCCGACTATACCAAGCTTTGACGCAGCGCCTTCCGTCAAAGTTCACATAGAGGGGCCGTCGCTCCTGCATCATTTTCGTCCGCAGAGCTTCGAGATAGCGCGTGTGATGATCCCCCAGGATCAATGCATCAAGAAACTTGTTCATTCGCGGGTCCAATTTGATCTTCAATGGTTTCGGTGTCACGCGAGCTGTCTTGGTCGGTGTATAACGGAACTCGAATACGCGAGTTTCCTCACAGAAGAAGATCCCCTTTCCGAAGACATGGTGCTCGTAAACATCGCCCGGGCGTGCTGGAACAACCAAGCCGATCGCAATTGCAGCGGCGGTGTTTCTTGCCGCATGCCGTTGATTTGCATTCTTGATCTTGCTGCTGGCTTCAAGCAGGTCGTGAGCCTGATCCAAGAGCACTTGTGGAGTTCCGATCGAAAGAAGCTTTGTAATCTTTTGGGCCGCCTGTGTTCGCTCCATGCGATCCAGCACGTCACGCGTAGATTGCAGGCATGTCAATGTTTCCTGCGGCTCTCCATTGCAGGTCGCAAATCTGTAAAGTTCTTCCCAGGTTGATCGCAGGTATGCATAGCGCGGCGTGCCGTCGTTTTTTTCTGCGGATCGGGTCTGAATATCATCAAAGAGGGCCTTCAATGCGATCGGGCATCCAAGATTAACAGTGAGGCCAGCCCTCTCCGCAGACCAAGCGAACATACCCAATCGTTGTTTCATCCGGACGATGACACTTTTGGCGAACATCGCATTGCCCTCGATGTGGTCGATCGTTTCTTGCCAATCTCCCGGCAAGTCTTCGACAGGCACCGAGACCGAACGCCTGTAAGTTCGAAATCCCCGCCCCAAGTTGCCTGCAAAGCGCTGTTTGTATGACAACCTATCTGCAACAGAATAGCCGATGGAGCGGAATTGATCGCCAGCACCGAGCTCAAACAGTGTCATACCAAGTAACCGTATGCCCGCAGGCGTTACGTCGTCCATAGTCGCGAAGACCATGAGGTCTTCGGCTTTAGGTTCACCCAGTTCCGAGAACTGGCAGAACAACATAAACTGGGAAAAGACAGACAGAGCGTCATCGGTCAGGCTTGTCAGCCCTGGATGATCGGCGACATGGGCGAGGTGTGGCGCGGCAAGGATCTGATTGCGGTTCATTTGTGGCCTACCTTGCTGTTCTCAATAAGTTTTTGTTGTCCCGAGGAGACGAGTTTTTCTTCATTGAAGAAGGCATAGCGTTCCTCACAGACCCGAACCGAGTTTCCAAGCAGCTCTGCCGCTGCGGCAATATTGCTCCAATCCTGGTTGACCAAAAGGCTTGCGACCCCGTGCCGGAACATATGAAAGGTCATCGGAAGCCCTGCCTCTGACGCATATTTCTGGAACCACTTCGTAAACGTGAGTTCTCCTATGTGATCTGAGCCTTTCTTGACTTGGGGAAACAGGAAGACACTGTCTTCATGATGACGACAAAGCGGACGGATGGTCTTGAGATACCAATCCAATACCCGTGGCCCCTTCATTTCCTTGCGGATAATTGTAAGAGGATCGTCTTTGCGGGCTTTCGTTTGCTGAGCGGATAATTTGAAAGAGTAGTCGTTTCGTCCGGTCTTCTGTGATGGAACGAAGAAATTCGCATTCTTGCCGCGATATTGGAACGACACAGCATTCGAACGACGAACGGGGCGTCCAGCGAGTTCTATCGCTGCAATGGCAGCACAATAACCGAGTTGCCGAACCCGCTCCAATTCCATCCTGGTTAGCTGGTGGAGCCGCCGGCCCGATATTGTCTCAAGAGCCATCTCCATGAAGATCAAATGTAGCCTCAGAAAGGTTCTTGTCTTTCGTTCATCGGTTACCAGGGCTTTGCACCAGTCTTCTTTTTCGGGCCGCATGCCCTTGCGTTCGTCCACTCCGGAGCGAATGAATTCGCTGTGCTTAAGTGTTCTGGCAAGGCTGCCGTCATCAAGCCCGTTCCGTTCCAGAATGAATGCAATGGTTTGGTAGTAGCTCGAAGCCGTTCCTGCTTTCAGCCCACCTTCCTGGTCAACCCGGCTCTCAGTGTGCCGAATTGTTGCGAAAACGCGATCCCGCGAGAACAGGCTGTGAAGGTCGTTAATCTGATGTAGATCCGTGATGCGCTCATAGCTATCGTCGGCCAGTTTTTGCAGCGCACGAATGTGGTGTCGCATCGCGGCATAGTAGACTGACACAGTATTATCAGATTGATCCATGAGCGGGAGGTTCGAGACCGGATCGATGCGCACTGTCGCCCCCTTCACCAAGCCTTCGAGAAAGGCTTCGATGTCACTTGGTAGCTTTTGTTCCATCTTTCGGGTTGGCAATACCAGAATTCGATCAGCCGGGAGGTGCCGTCTGATATCAGGGTAATTGGAAAGATCGTTCAATAGCTTTTGTGCATTTCGGATTTGTGACCTGCAATCCTGTCCACTGTTTGCAGCGAGTTTTTGGATGTATCCATGATTGTCCAGATGGATCGGCAAAAGACCCTGGCGGCGGGCATGCTCAGCCAGACGATCAATCTGAGAAAGGCGGCCTGCATGGATCGCCGGATGCTTCTCTGCAAGCTTCGAAGCGGCATCGCGCAGTTCCTGCCATTCATCGATCTGCGACTTCATCGCCTTCTTTTCTGCGTGCGAACCGTCGAAGAGAGAAACAGCTCGGAGCAAGTCTGCTCGCCATTTAGCGTAGGGACGGATGGCTTGCGGAAGGTCGGGGCGCGGATGACGTCCTGATTTTGGCTTTGGGAACTCAGCGTTGACCCACAGAGAATTAGCCGGAAGCGTCGAGAGTGGCGCATTGTTCATATGGGATTGCAGCGTCCGCAGAGCTTTCAGGAGGTAATCCAGGCCATGCTCTTCGAGATGCGCGGTAACATCTTTCATCGTTGGTTCAGTGCCGGTTTGTGTGGAGGCGGTTGTTTCAGGCATGAAGAAAAAAGAGGTCATTTTTTGATCCTTTGTTTGGTTGGGTGAATTTCTGGTAAGGAGTTGATTTTTCGCGTTAACCCCAAGAAGAAGCGAAACTTTCAGTGGTTTATCCGTTCCAAAAGACACCAAGGGTTTCGCTTCTTTCTGCTTAAAAACAGAAGTGGTTACTTCTTCCGCTCAAACGTCCCGAAGAAGGCATTTGCGGTCCTATTGCGGTGTGCTCGTGAGGGCGGTTGCTCCTTGGTTTCAGGAACGACAAACTTCGGTGCTTCAGGCAGGTCGAGTTGGAGGCCGGTTTGACACCAGAACTCGACCTCAAAACTGCGGTACCGGCGCATACGCTTGCCAAGCGCAATTTCCGGGAAAGGAAGCTTCAGACGACCTTCGTGCAGCGCACGTCGCATCGTATCCGGCTTGTAGCCCAGGGCCGTTGCCATTTCAGGAAACGAACAGAGCGGTTCCTTCAGGCGCTTTTCCAGGTCACCAATTTCTTTTAGCTCAGCGCAGTCTGGATGTTGATTGAGCAGTTTTTCATAGTGCTGCTTGAGCAGGGCGCCATTGGTATCGTGGATCGATCGTAAGATCTGGCGCCAAGAATACCGTCGCTCAAACTGTGGTTCCAATGAGAAGTGTGTGGCCACACCCTTCAGACTCGAGCGATGAATATTCAAATGATGACAAAGTTCATCCCGCGAAATGGTGGCTATTGTCCGTTTGCTTTCTATCTGCATGTTGTCTTCTCCGTTGTTGCTGGAGAGGAAATGGGCGCAAGCAACGAACGCAAAAAACTTTCAATACAAAGAATCTTTTAAGTATTTGTTTTTTAAATTGAAAATATTTAACTACGCGTCGTGATTTTCTCTGTGGCGAGGAGATTATGGGTTTGGCGATGAAGCTGTCGGATTGGCGCACCGCTTTGCCTATGAGCGTAGTGTTTTCGGTCTATGCGAGCATTTTGTCGCGCCAAGCTGTGGGAGGTGCGGGCAAATAGCGCTAATACTTTCACGCGTGCAGGGTAAGCGCAGCATTTTGATATACTGGATGACTGCTGCGCGGGACTTTCCCGACCTTTGCTGTGGCAGCGCCAATGACCGCTTTCGCGAACCGTTCAACAAAAGGTCGTTTTTTGATGTGATACCTATTTCAATAAGGATCGGATCTATTAAGTCGTTGCCGGTCAATCGGGTGCAGCTTAGTCTCAGTGGAAAAGAGAAATGAGACACATGAATTTTTCAAGAGCTTGGATAGTGCTATCGCTTGCGTGGGCCGCTACCTCGCTTCTTTTGGCTCCGGTGATGGCGGATGCCCTCATGGATAATGCTTTCACGAATACGGCGTTCTTTTGGTGTTTGCTGGTCTCCGGCGTTTTAATTCCTCTCGCGCACGAATTCGTTCATTCTCAAAGGCCATACCGCCGAGCGATTTTGGCCGGTGCCGTCCTTGGTGCTGCGCTGTTTGGGTTTGTCCTGTTCGAAGGAAGATACACTGATGATATATCATGGATTCCGCTGGCTTGGGCGTGTATCCTCGGGGCCAGTGATTGGCTATTTTCTAAAGCGCAGCTTGCGGTCGCAGCGCAACCGCGACCGATTGGCGATGTGAAGGCACGATTGCGCGGATACGCCGAAAACAACACGGCCCGTGCAATAGAGGGCTTTGACACCAATGTCGCGGAATTCAAAAAAGTGTTCCTTGATGAGATGCCTCAAGGCGGCTCATATGTCCAATTTGGGTCGGTTTCGCTAATCGCTGTAAAGGACTTCCTTGCAACAAAGATGGCCCTCGAGGCTGCTCTTGCGGCCTTCTATATCGTATTCCAACGAGTGTATGATGACCCGAGGCAAAGTCAGGCGCATTCACAATTGCGCCGACATGTTGCGAAGAAGATCAGTGAGATAGTTTTACCTGACCAAATGGACCCGCAGCCATGTTTGACGGATGCTGAATTCCAAAAAGTCTTGGGTTTGGTTAATAATCCGAAGTATTTGAGCAAGAAAGATGAGTTGCGCCTTGCTGTTGCAATGGTTGGATTATTTGTGGACATGCAACTGAATCCGCCGCTGTCAGAAGACAAAGATCGTGAATTTCTTGGGCAGCTCATGAAGCGCACACTTCATAGGATGCGAATGTGTCTCCAGAAGTAGCGTTCGGAAATGCGGCTATCCGAGAGCGTTCTAAGACCCTCGTTTGTGGAGCGGTAAAAAACGGCCATTCTTTTGCTGCTAATAAACCCATCCAAAACCCATGAAGTTGTTGAAGGTTTATTGCTTCGACCGATTTAGCGGTCATTCGCGCAATGCGCAGCATCGGTCACCTTGGGCTCGAAGCCGACCTCAGATGCATCGCAGCATCTGGTGAACTTTGGCTTCGGCTGGCGGCACGAACGGCCCTTACCAGCCATTCATCGGATGAGGCTAAGCCTCAATGCAACTTCACCGAACCGGTCATTCGCTGCAAACGCACAGTCGGTAATACTTAAGAGGTCCGGACTGCGGGGCTGCCGGAATTTGCGGCCGTTCACTACGGACATCAACTCAACCGAGGGCCTGCCTGACGGCACCCTGAAAATCCTCATATTGAATGAAGATCGCGTAACAGCTACTGAAGGATGTAAGCGTCTCGAGGAACGAACACATGAACGACATTATTCCTGATATCGACAACGAGCTGGACGTGATCTTTGGCGAATATAGGGACATGAATGCCGTACAAGACTTCGTCGCATCTGTCCGAGCTGCCAATTTCACCGGAACATTGTACATAGGGTATCCGGTTCTGACGGTCGATGATGAGCGCATCGAATTTGATGCTGTCTTAGTCTCAAGGAATAGAGGCGTCATTGTTTTCGACCTGTACTCATTTGACGGTGGCGCACAGGGTCAACCACAAGGGATCGCAGCAGCGGTCACTTCGCGCCAAGAACAGCAGTTCGCCGCACTCTATAACAAATTGAACTCGTTTGGAGATTTGCGAAAGAATCGGCAGTTGATTGTGGATATTACGACCGCTTCCATACATCCGATTTCAGACGTTTACTTGGAGCAAGATGATGCGATTTTGCTCGGTCCCAATCGACTTGACGAGCTCCCGCAAGTTAATCCCGCGAATTTACTTAGCGATCAACAAATTGAACACCTGAACGCAGCAATTCAGAGAATTTCTAATCTTCGCCCAAAGAAGAAGCGGGAGGATGTTGTCAAACCCGGATCAAAGGGTGCGATAATCAAAGAAATCGAAAGGCAGATTGCCAACCTCGATTTGTGGCAGAAACGTGGGTCGATTGAATACGTAAACGGCCCACAACGCATCCGCGGCCTTGCGGGATCTGGGAAGACCGTTGTTCTCGCACTGAAGGCTGCATATCTGCATGTAAAGAGACCAGATTGGCACATTGCAGTCACGTTTAATACGCGCTCTCTTTACCAACAATTTGAAGCTCTCGTGAACCGATTTGTGTTCTCACAGATCAACGACGAGCCGGACTGGTCCAAGATCAGCATCATGCATGCTTGGGGTGGCTCAGACAGAGACGGTATATACAGCGCCGCAACGAGTTTCACAGGGATTCAGTATCGCGACTTTGGCTCAGCGGCCCGAAAGTTCGGCTACGACAATGCATTTGACGGGGCCTGCAAGGAAGCGCTGGCTGCACTTGGTCAAAGAGAAATCGAAACATATGACATGCTGTTGGTGGATGAGGCACAGGACTTGCCTGCATCATTTTTTCAGCTGGCTTACCGACTGCTCAAACAGCCAAAACGAATTGTTTGGGCGTACGATGACCTACAAAATCTTGGTGACGTGCATATGCCTTCTGCCAACGAGCTGTTTGGCACAAATCAGGCTGGGCAACCATTGGTGGTCCTCCGAAATGAGGTGGACCAGCCACAACAAGATATCGTGTTACCTCGTTGTTATAGAAACCCCCCTTGGACACTGGCCACTGCACATGGATTGGGGTTTGGTGTAAAGCGACATCAGTTTGCTCAGATTTTTGATGACATGTCGCTTTGGAAGCGGCTTGGTTATCGAGCTCGTGTCGGCACCTTAGATTTCAATCAGGAAGTAGATATTGAACGAGATCCAAGCAGTTTCCCTTCGTTCTTTGCCGATTTGCTAACGCCACAAGACTCACTGATTACGGCCACGCACGAAGATCAGATTAGCCAGTATCGCTGGGTCGCTGCGCAGATAGGTCGACTATTGGCTGACGATGAGCTGGAACATACCGATGTTTTGATTGTGCTTCCAAACGTAAGAACCAGCAAGTCAGTTGGTGCAAGGATACTGAAAGCGCTTCAGGAAGCTGGCCTCCAAGGTCACATTCCAGGTCAAACTTCTTCGCGAGACGCAGTTTACCGTAATGGCTCAATTGCCATCACGCATATTTACCGCGCCAAGGGAAATGAAGCGCCGGTGGTTTTTGTAGTCGATGCCGATTTTTGCGAGGGAACACACGGCATCAAGAAGCGTCGGAACATTCTTTTTACCGCGATAACGAGATCTCGCGGCTGGACTTACATCTCAGGTGTTGGACCCGGAATGCAACAAGTAACCGCCGAAATAGATGCGATAAGAGTAGACAATTTTTCTCTAAGATTTCAATATCCTACGCGTGCTGTGGCTAAAGGGCTTGCAGTATCTAAGGATACAGCTTTACCAGAAGAATTGGGCCAAGATGATTTCGATGATGTTCGTCTTGCCCTTCAGAAAGTCAAGGGAGTGAACTGGGAACAGCTTCCGCTTGATCTTCGTGAACAGTTGAAGGAAGTTCACGGAGGTGGTGGCCAATGAGGCCAATAGATATCTGTTTGCAGATCAACAGCTTTTTGACCCAAGGGATGGCAGACCAGTTCGTAGAAGCCTTCGAACATCACAAGACTGAAGAGATCAACGACCGCACATTTCTGGGTCCTACAAGTAAGCAGCAAATGATCAGTCCGGGCGGCGTATCATTTGATGAGTACATTGAGCTCTTGGACTCAAATTCATACTCAGCGGTTTTTTTCGATTCAGCTTTAGTCTCGATCCAATGCTACTTTGAGGGTAACGATATAAGAGCCCATCGTTATCTGTACATTCCTTGTCCAATCGGAACGGCGTTGCTTAGAGACAGACCGAGTGAAATTTCTTTAGCTGATTGGTTGAGGTATTCTGATCCGGAAGAACTTAAAAAGTCGTTTCACAGTTCCGGGTGTCTGCGGTTTGACTACACCGTCGACGTCCCAGCTAATGCAGAAGATCCTCATCCGATATCGCATTTTACATTTGGCGCTTCCACGTGTCGCATCCCCGTAAGAGCACCTCTGTCGCCGTCTGGTTTTCTGGAATTTCTCTTTGAAAATTACTATAGGAGCTATCAGGAGCGCTGGAGAACATTTGCTCCTCACCTCAATTGTGGCGGTCTTGGCGACACTTTGAGCGCCGCAGAGTCGGCAAAGCATCACCTAACCTGGGCTTAGTTGAAGCGCTGTATAGCAACGTCTGCATTTCGGTTATCCAGACCGCTGTAACGCACTTGCAGCGAATGACAGGTTTCCGCCCTGCTTGCCGGAACGTAGCGACCGGCCCTCAGCCGCTTCGCCCTTTCGTCAAAAGAGGGTTCACTATTTTTACTGGTGACGGTAGCGTTTGACGTCAGGAAATTTGGCTGCCCCGTGCAGCAGGAAAAACGGCATATGAACCAAGAGCACGTCTCATTTTTAGCTTTGTGCGACTTACGTGGCGTGGGCTTTGAAACTCTTAGGAGGGTTTACGCAGAACGTTTGCGGTTTTCGTCTTTCTTTGATCCTCAAGAAAGGTTGAGGCTTTCCAATGAAGATACTCTGAGGACGAAATTTTCGAGGATTTTGGAAGTTCTCAACACTGAGGCTGCTCGCGACGAAGCGCTCAGAGCAGGACGGCGGAAGCTCGAGTATTTCGAACAGCGCGGCATCCATCTTATTTTTCGGAATGACGACCTATACCCAAAACGCTTGTCCGACTTACAAGATCCGCCTCATTGGTTGTTTGTTGAAGGACGTATCGACGCCCTCCAATGCAGCGCTGTAGCAGCAATTGGATCTCGAAAAGTCTCGGCTGATGGGAAATGGTTAGCCACCTATTTCGGATACTGTTTGAAAGACTTAAATGTCGTTACTGTGAGCGGGCTGGCGGAGGGCATCGACCAGATCGTTCATAGGGCAAGTTTGGCCGCGGGCCTACCGACCGTTGCAGTTCTGGGAACCGGCATTCTTCTGAATTACCCCAAAGGCTCTGAAACCCTCAGAGAAGAGATTGTTGAAGGCGGTGGCTGCATCGTAACTGAATATCTGCCCAATGACTCTTTCAGCGCGCGTAATTTTGTTCGCCGCAATAGGATTCAGGCCGCTCTCGGACATGTTGTATTCCCAATTGAATGGGGCATCAAAAGTGGCACGGCTCACACTGTAAAATTTGCATCAGATATCAACAGACCAATTGTCTATGCTCGAACTCCGATGCAGGCTCTTCAGGATTGGATTCCCTCAAATCTTCTGCACAATTCTATCCGAATAACACTACCGCAAGCACACAGCGAATTTCTGAAGTTTATTCGAGACGGCCTGTCCGCCGAACCTGCTCAGAAATCGCTATTTTGATCGAAGGTACGGTATGCACAGCCTCAAAGGTATAATATTCTCTCTCAGTGATGTTCTCGCTCACAAAGGATCAATCGACCCCGACCTTTTCCTGGAGACAGTCAAGCTACTCAAATTCTTACTGTCGAAAGGAATACAACCGGTATTGATCTCAAACACTCCGTGGATTGTTAACATCAAAGGCGGAGAGAAAAAGCCCTACCAGGAGTATCTATCGGAGTTTGTAGGAGAAAAATTACCCTATTACCAAGGCGGCAAGGATATTGATTACAAGCAACGCGGCAGTGCCATGGGCGCTGTACTCGAAGCGCATGGCTGGAATGCTTCTGAAGTTTTCTATGTCGGAAACACGCAAGAAGACGTAATAGCCGCATCCAACGGCGGCTTTCCCCTATTAAATGCAAAGTGGCACGGGGACAATTCACCCTATGGATTTGAGTTTGACTCTCCAAGAGCAATCGCAAGCTTTGTAGATTGCTGCTGCCTCACTCCCAAAGATTGGTTTTGGGGTATCGAGGATGGGAACCTGCGAGTTTACTCGATCGCCCCATTTGCGGAATATTCCCGCGCATATCCAGAAGGAGCGATTTACTCGACAGATGCAAAACAGGCTGTAAAGCAAGATTCGGGAAACATAAGATTTTGGGGGCTGTTGATGGCTGCCCGAATTCACCTTTCAGGCATCGGATCTGAGATTAAATATGTGGCGCCCTACCCAGGCCACAAAACAACATCGCAAAAGACCAAACTGATGAATGCAATTGCAGTCGTATCCGGCTCCCTGCGCGCTCAGTACATTTTCGATTTCATAGATCGGCATACAGATGCTGCGAAATCGCAAACTCTCAGGACTACCGGCGGCTCTCCATCGTCTGAAAACCAGCTCTCGACCATAAGACTGAACCCAACACCAACGAAGCCCGGACCTCAGCAACGACGGTACGTGAATAAACCAACTATCAAAGGCAAGACGGTCCTCGTCGTAGATGACATCTGCACTGAAGGGTATTCCTTAGAGGCCTCGCGCGCCTTTTTCGAAGCAGCCGGAGCTAAAGTGATACTTTTGTCATGGCTAAAAACTCCGGGCCGAAACGACTACCACGCACTCAGCAGCACCACCCCCGCAATCAAGAAACCCTTCGCTAAATACACACCCTCAAGTGTCAAAGAGAAGATTTACTCGAATTCTGGCAATGTGATAAATTCTAATGCGGACACCGAAATTGCAGAAGCATATACGAAATATATCAAATGGGATTGGCCCGAAGGTCTAACCTAAAAAATCCGTAGTGCTAATTCAATTTCATGCCTCACGTGCCACCGTGAAACAACTGAGAAACCTCATATTTCGTTCGTTCAACATCAGGTTGTTGGGTGCCAATCGGCATTGATGATGTGACGTTCCTCCTTTTTGGATCATCGCAGACCCACCTTGGCACATCGATGCAGTCGGGGGCGGTCACATCATCGATGCTGATTGAATGTCCGCTTGCGGCTTGAGGCGAAGTTGTATTCGCATGCGCAGAGAAGGTCCGGTTTCCGCCCATCCTTCAATGGTCTTGGCGGAGTAGTCGCAAATCGCATCCGTTTCTTGATCAATAGATTAATCAAGTTGATAGTCTCACCTGTAGGTCCTGTTATACATGCATCTGGTATACAGGCCCGACGTACCGTGTGTACTGCTGATGCATAACAACAAGCTGAGGTTGAAGTTGAGAAAACGAAGCCAAGAAGTCTTCAGTCTGCCGGACTGCGTAGCGAATGCCGGGCACTGTGTTAATGAGATCTCGGAGACGGCGCCCATGGAGCAACGGAACGCTTGGCTCACCGAGAACGCGCGCGCGTTCGCAGATCAAGCAGTCTGGCACGAACGAACCGGCCACCCTCTGGCTGATATCTTTGCATCGCCGCTTGGAGCTACATGGCGTGAACAAATGACGCGCAAGGAATCGCGCGCTCCTATATAAGGCTCTTTGTCATAGTATTTCTAAGTTGAAAATTCAGTCGCCGGATATCGCAGGCACTTCAATTTCTTTGTCTGGCAAAAGCGATAAAACTCGCAATTCTGGATCGGCTAAGACATGATTAAGTGCGGATACGGCAATGCTTAGATGGCTATAACTGATCTCGTCGTGGCAATACTTGCTGAAGAGCCTTCCAACGTTATTAGTGTTTAGATCGAAGGGGTGTAACCGTTCGCATTTTGAAGCCAGAATTAAGGGCCACAGTGTCGCGTCGAAGGCTTGGAGTCCTATTGCCCTTTCGGCTTCACCAGCCAGCGTAGCCCAAGTATCTTCCGGGCAACCGAGGCTCAATAGAAGCGCCCTCACGCTATACCTGTTCGACGCATAGGCAATTGGATCGGTGAGGCGCCCTCTCGCTGCCGCGTTAAGTGTCGCCAAATTTTCAGGGAACTCGACCAGGAAGTCGACCAGTCGCAATTTGTCGGTTTGTCGTGTGAGCGCAGAAAAACCGTACAGGATCATCTTGATTTCGGGCCATTTATAGCAGAGTGGATTTCCTGCCATATGCATGCGATCCCCGATAGAAATCAGGTCTCCCAAGGTTGATCTGAGATGGAAACCAGTGGGAAAAGGGCGACGATAGATTTGAGGTGTGAACATATTTACTCCTTAGTATATTGCTGTTCGAACAGATATTTAGGCGAGCGCGTGAAACGCCTCGATCGCGCCTTGTTTTTGTGCTTCTTTTGGTAGCTTCATCGTCCCTGCATGGACCAAAGCATCAAACTTTTTGGCTGCAGCTACGATAAGTTGGTTTGGCTTCGCGACGCCGGTTGCTGGATCAATCCTGGAAAAGTTAAAGATCACTTCGCCAGTGTCCGGTAGGGAAACCTGTAGCTCGGCGATGGCATTATCATCAGCCAAAGTGGCCTCGATCGAAAACGTCTCTCGGTTGGCAAGATTGCAGGACGTGATGACCGGAAATTTGTATTTTGGATGTTGATCAATGCTGACCGCGAAATCCGCTGCATCTACTGCTTTCTTCAGCTTCTTGGATCGGAAGGCCGTGTAGTGACGATTGATGACGGATTGGCGGCTGTGGCCCGCGATCGCTTGCCGTTCCCCGTCAGAGACATCGCAATCAGAAAGCATGGAGTGGAATGTCTTCCGAAGGGCGTAAAAGTCTTCGTCAAAATCTCCAAGACCCATTGAGGCTAAGCCACGGTTCAATGCCTTAGAGAAAGGGCTTACGACGTCTATGGTAGCCGCGCGGTCTACAGCATCTGGAAAGAGCAGGGTGCCATGGTCTTCAGGCAGGCTTCTGATCCATTCAACGAAACCCAAATCGAGCAAGAGCTGCGGAATGGGCACGTAGCGACGGGCAGATTCTGTTTTGTTGGATTGGTCCGCATCGAGACCGACAGCGAGGCAGAAGACACCATTGCGCAGCCGCAAGTTATCGCGTTTGAGTAGTAAGATTTCTTTGATCCGGCTGCCAATTGTTAACACAATTAAAGGAACCCAATAGAAGGCATCCCGAATGATAATATTTCCAGGTCGCCAGCGCCGATGTTTGGAGAAGCATCCTTTGAAAATCGGGCAGGTCAGAAATTTGGCCAGACGCTCTTCGGTCCATGAGTCGCGTGTCTTGCTCTTTGTGACGCGCAGATCGAGGGGGTCTTCAGGTTTCACGGCATTGATGATGCGTTCAATGTCGCGATAGCTGATGGCGGAGGGAGTATCTGGGTTTCCCAGGTCAGTCGCCGCACGAAATAGTCGATTCAGGCTATCGCGATAGCGGCGCAATGTGTTGAGTGTCAGGCGAGGGGTCAGTCGCTGGGAGAGGCGGGCTCTCTTTTCCGCGAGCGAAATGCTATTGATCGCATCGATTTCACTTTTGATTTTCGCATCGGTCGTATCGGCTACATGTATTTCTTCATCTTTCAGTGCGCGTTGAAACGCGTTGCCGTGAAACGTGGTTTTCTTGTTGGCCTTCCTACCGTGGTATTTTGGTAATTGGCCAAGCCAATGAAAGAATTCTTTCTGTCTGTCTTGCGTCAAAGTTGAGACTGGGGCGTCGTCAAAGAACATTAGTGCGACCTTAGTGAGCGCGCTGTTATTCTTACGCATGTCATTTGAAGGATAGAGAACGCCCACATGTTCGCTTGCGGCAGCGATGGTAACGATGGGGGATGAGACAAATTCTTCTACACTGCGCGCTGAAACTTTGGCGACAAGCGGTGCCGCAAGGGATTTTGCGTCCTCACCATCCAGCACATTTGTCTCGATTGTGATCAATTCACGAATGATGCTTGCCGCCCGCCTCCCAAGATCTGGCGACATATAGGCGGGAAGGCATAGTCCTGTCGTATCTGCCGCATTGGCGACGAGTGGTGTGATTTCGGAGAAATCGTTGCGGCGCATATCCTTCCGGATTTTTTCTGACCGTCCGGTAAGTGCTGCAATCGTGGTGTCGATTTCCTTTTCATCCTCAAGGGGTGCGTTTTGGATCGTAATAATGCGATCCAATTCAGAGCGAAGGATGGCGTGCAGGAGGCTGTTGATGTCTGCGGATGGGAGTTTTCCCGGGGCTATGTCGAGCATGAGCTGTCTTTTCCTTTCTTCGTAAATTTGAAGAAGCCGTGCGGTACGCTGGTAGGCTTCAGACAGGAGGTCGGTACGAAGAGAGGCGCAGAAAAATGATTTTTTACTGCGGGATATGCCTGTGGCAGTCGGCGTGAAAGGAAGGCGTTTGCGGAAGTAAAATATCCGACCGCGACGCTGCAGATAGCGTCCCGGAGAACGGGGTCTCGATTCTGAACCGGAAGACTTTGGATGCGCAGATTGTGTTACAGTCTGTGTCATACCGCAGTCCCGGCGTGACAGAACCACAAGCCGAGACAGGCTAAGCGCCTGATTATATTTAATTTTTTAGAAAAGCTGGCTGGGATGGTAGGATTCGAACCTACGGTACACTGTACCAAAAACAGTTGCCTTACCACTTGGCTACATCCCACCAGCGAGGGGGTGAATACTGCGAAGGTGCGCGGTGTTCAAGCCCCGTTTCGACAAAAAATGTTATTCTTTTAAACTGTCGTCGCGTAGCAGATCTTCGGTGCTGTCTTGGTCGCGTTCTGCCTCGACAATCCGTGTGAGGGCGGCGTCGCTTTTGGCTTCGACCGGCTCGACATGGCTGCTTTCTGATGGAGTTGGTTCTGGTGAGTCTCGGATGATCTGAATGGCTTGTGTGGCATCCGGTATAACGATGCCAGCTGCCTGAATTGCCAGTTTAACTTGGCGAATAGCTTCGCCTTTGGCGCGTACGATTGAGCTTTCGTTTTGATCCACCCAGCCAGTTACAATGAGTTCGACACCCGAGGGATGAAGCGCCTCTATCCATGTTTCGGCTGCTGGCTCGGTCAGGATAAAGGGTAGTGACTGCACGGTTTGAGCAATGAGGTTGCGCGTCGCTTGCAGGTCAGAATCCCGATCTACCATGATAGAAAACTTGAACCGTCGTTCTGCATTTTGAGTATAGTTGATGATCCGGCTGTTAAAAACTGTCGCGTTCGGAATGCGAATATGATTCCCATCGAAGGAAAGCAGAATCGTTGCGCGGCTGGTGAGTCGGATTACCTTGCCTTGATCGCCGTTGATTTCGACGGTGTCATTTGGTCGGAACGGTTGCCGGATGGATAACATGACGGATGCGATGAAGTTCTCGACCGTATCGCGGACTGCGAAACCTAGGGCGAGGCCTATAATACCGGCGGCACCCAATATCGTGCTGAGCAATGCGGTGGCGTTCAGGATATCTAGTGCAATGACGATACCGAAAACCACAAAGGCGATGCGCAGTACTTGCCGATACAGGTCCGCAATGAATTGGTTCGGGGCCAGCCGTTCCCAAGGTTGACGTAGCCTTGCAAGCGATACCCCAATGAAAACGACGAGCGCAAACGCGAGTGCCGCAATAAGCGCGAGTGGCAAGAAGACGATGAACTGGTCAAGCCGAGATCGGAAACGTTCGAGCGCCGGATCAAGCCGTTGGCTGATATCTGCGGTTTCTGTGACTTGGTTTTTTACAGCGACGACACCTTCAATGCGCGAGGCCAGCGGTTCGAGCGCATTGATCTCGGCGGTTGAGGTGGTGGTTCCGCGTAGGGTAACGATACCTTCGTTCACTTGGACCGTAACATCGTCGTAGTTGCCCAATTCATGCAGAATTTCTCGCATGCGGACAGCGATGTCAGCGTCTTGTCGGTGATAGTCTTGGGTGGTGATCGTGCCGTCGGCCTCTTGCGCCGACACTGGCAGCGCAAGGGATAGGAGGAGTACGATGGTCGATAATAAACGCATAAGAACAATCCAAGGAAATTACTTGGACTGATCCTATGAATATGCTGCAGAAGGGAAAACCCCTTTTAGACGCGCAGTGGGTCCGCCTTTGCCAAGGCGTCAAATGCCATCAGGCTTTTGACCAGCGCGTCCATGTTGTCCAGCTGGATCATGTTCGGTCCGTCAGATGGCGCGTTGTCCGGGTCTTCGTGGGTTTCAATAAACACGGCAGCAATCCCCAACGATACGGCCGCACGCGCCATAACGGGTGCAAATTCGCGCTGCCCCCCGGATGAACCGCCCATTCCACCCGGCTGTTGTACCGAATGGGTCGCATCCATCACAACAGGGTAACCAGTGCGGGCCATCGTTGGCAAAGACCGCATATCTGCGACCAGCGTGTTGTAACCGAAAGATGAGCCTCGTTCTGTCAGAAGGATACGCTTGTTGCCCGTGCTTTCGATTTTATCGACGACGTTGGGCATATCCCACGGGGCCAAGAACTGACCCTTTTTGATATTGATGACTGCACCGGTTTCACCAGCGGCAAGCAATAGGTCAGTCTGACGGCACAAGAACGCGGGGATCTGCATAATGTCGCATACTTCAGCGACGGTCGCGCAATGTTCAGGTGCATGAATGTCGGTCAGGACCGGGCATCCGATGCTGTCTTTGACTGACTGCATGACCTTGAGGCCTTCTTCCATACCGAGGCCGCGTTTGCCGCCGAGCGACGTGCGATTGGCCTTGTCATAACTGCCCTTGAATACAAACTGGGCGCCGTGACGCGCGCAAACTTCGGCCATATGACCTGCGATCATTTGCGCATGATCTGTGCTTTCAAGTTGGCAAGGGCCAGCGATTAAAAGCAGCGGTAGGTCATTACTGACGGTGAGCGGGCCGATTTCGACGTTATGCATTAAGAGCTTACCTGTTCGCGAAGGATTGAGACGGTGATCGAGATCAATAGATAGATGCCCGAGAAGATAAAGAGTGCCAGCAGTGTATTCTCAAATGCACGCGGGTAGGCGGCTTGGTCTGGAATGACTGGATTAACGCTTTGCGACAAGTAACGAACCTGCCGGTTCGCCTCAATTCGCGCGGTTTCCATTTGGGTTAGCGCTTGTTGCACCATTGCCGTCTGGAAATTGTAGTTTTCTTCGGCCACACGCAGTTCCGTGTTCCGGGCAGCCAAGGACGCGCCATCTGTTGATGTCCCGGTCAGTTCTTCACGCAGTTCAGCGATCAATTTGTCAATGTTGGCGATTTGGTCGCGTAAGGCTTGGACCTGAATTGCACTAGGGCGTTCAACGTTGAGACGCGACTGCAAAACAAGGCTAAGCTGTTGGCGTTCACTTTCGAGGGAGTTGATTTGCCCCATACGTGCACCAGATTCACTACCCGCATCGATTTGCTGCATGGTTTCTTGAAGTTGAAGCCATGTTGCCAATGCTTCAGCGCGGCGTGTTTCGGCGTCCTCATAGCTTTGAAGTGCGCCTTTCATTTGGTCAGTGCGCAGACGACCGGTGAGTTGGTCGACCTGTTCTTCGGCATAGCTGATCAAAGCCTCTGAAAACTCAAAGCTTTTGACAGGGTCACTGGCGATGACCTCCATCTTGATGATCCCTTCGGTCGGGTCATAGCTGATGACAACATGGTCTGAATAAAGCTTGAACATTTCCTCATTGGTTGCGTCCTCTGGCAGGCGCTGGATAGAGTCGATGTTCGCGTCGCTGAAATGTACTTTGAAGCCGTGATCTTGGTCCAAGCGCAGCATAGCTTCGCGTGAGGCAAGATAGGACTGCACCGCAATACTGTCTTGTTGCGTTGCCATCGATGTCCCTTGGAAGAGGGTCGATAGGCCGCCGGGACCAGCGGATTGTGACTGTGCCTGCTGGATCACGATTTCGGACTTGGTGGCATACATCGGCGTTGCCATCGTGTAGAAATACCAACCGGTCATGAAGGTTGGCAGAAGCACAAAGAATGCCAGTCGCGTAAACATCAACAGCAGTTTGCGACGACGGCGGCGTACGATATCAAGCTGGATTTGCCGAATTTCGGCTGCGTGTTCGGGGTTGATTTTCAAGCCAGCAGAGCCCGGCACCTTGGCTTTGTGCCTTGGGTTTACTTTTTGTGGCAGTTGAATTTGTCCGGGTTGGCCTGCTTGTTTACTCTCCTCGGGCATGACCAGTTCCAATACTGACTTTTGTTGGAATGGGTCGATCCCTGCGCCACGCAATTGGCGCACTGCGTCAAATTCAGATGTAAACGTCAGACCGCGTTTTTGTGCGACTCGCCGGGCCATGCGAAGCTGGCGGGCTGTTAGCCCCTCGTTGCTGATCGCCTCATTCTCGGCCTCGATTGTGGCTGGGTCATCCAATTTGTTATTGGGATTATGCCCATGTGCGTCTTCAGCCGCAGCATGTTCTACGCCGTCACGACGTATGCGAAATCTCTTAACCTTAGGCTTGATAGTCATATGCGGCCTTTGCCTCTTCTAAGGTGTCAAACATGTAAAGCTGCCCATTTCTAAGCACCGCGGCAGAGCGGACAAACCGTTCTAGCGTGGCGGCCTGATGCGACACGATGATCATTGTCGTCGTTTCAAGGCGCTCGCGCAAGATTGCGCCGGCTTTGCGGTTGAATTCGGCGTCGGTGGAACCGGGCATACCTTCGTCGATAAGATAGATGTCAAAGTCCAAGGCAAGCATCAACGCGAACGAAAACCGCGCCTTCATCCCGCTTGAATACACGCCGATTGGCATATCGAAATATTCTTCTAAACCGCACAGCCATCGGCAGTAGGCCTCGACATAGTCGGGATCTAACCCGTAAAGGCGTGCGATGTAGCGGCAGTTTTCCTTTGCCGAGAGGCTGTTGACCACGCCTCCCATGAAACCTAGTGGAAATGAAACGCGACAATTGCGCGTGATCTTTCCTTCGTCAGGTTTTTCAAGGCCCGCCATCATATTGATCAGTGTCGATTTACCGGTGCCATTTGGGGCAAGTATGCCCAGAGAATTACCAAGTTCGACCCGAAAGGAAACGCGATCAAGGATCACCTTGCGTTGGGTACCTGTCCAAAAAGACTTACTAACTTCTGCGAACTCTAGCATATTTCTTCCATAATAGCCCGACGTGTGGGCTTCGTTGATCGTGACCTAGAATAGTTAATTCCAGGTCACGATCCACGTTTGCGAAGTACTATCGCAAAATTGCACGAAGAATACAGCAACTTCTGCGTGTAGCTGTGTGATTAAGCGCGTTGCGCTTAACCGTGTTGTTTTTCGACCTTAGTCAATTTGCCTGCGACAATGGATACGAACGCAGCAAAGAAGCTGAACAGAGCACCCATCTTAGCAGCATCTTGCACAGGAATTTCACCCAGCATCACAGAGCTATCGAAGGCAACAGCTGCAATGAATAGCGATACTGTAAAGCCAATCGCCGCAACGCAGCCAATCACGAACAGGTCGATAATCCGCATTCCGTCTGGCAGGCCAAGGCCCATCGGACGGGCAGCGATCCAGCCAAACAGCATGATGCCCAAGGGTTTACCGATCAACAGACCTGCGAGAACCAACCAAGTCGGTGAACCAATCGAAGAGAACTCTACGCCAGCGTTAAGCAGACCGAAGAAGAACAGAACAACTTCAACTGGGTGCTTGAGGATGTGTTCGATGTGGTTCAGCAAATCGGTCAGATACTGCTCGGCCTCAGAGAAGATACCAAAAGCGCGATCAGCGTGCGGAATTGTTGGAACGATTGGCAGCAGACCAAGTGCAGGGTGGATACCAGCCTCTTGGAAGCCAAACCAGCTAAAGCAAGCCGCGATCAGGTATGGCCAGAATGACAGCTTGTTGCGAACCCAAGTCGAGTTTGGACGCATTTCGTTACCGCGATCCATCCGGCGTGGCAGGCGGTTGAACAGGTAGAACACAGTCAAAGCCGAGAATAGCGACAACAGCAGCCATTCAGGTGCCAGCTCGCCCGACGGATAAAAGATTGCCAAGATGATAAGGCCGGCCGCGTCATCTGCGATTGCAAGCAATAGCAAGAAGCGTACGGCGGGGTGGCCCGCACCAAATACGAGGCGACCAACAAGATAGCTGAACGCGATGTCGGTTGCGGTTGGGATCGCCCAACCGTTTGCGACCGCGCTATATGTCTCTGAGCCGAGGAAATAGGCGATCCCAAGGTAAACCGAAATCGGGCCAATCATGCCACCCAATGTTGCAAACAAAGGGGTTGCTGCCTTTTTGCCGCGTAGGCTGCCGTTTTGAAGAATTACGGCCTCCCAGACTTCTTTTGCGGCGATCGCAAAGAAGAAGGCCATCAAGACGTCATTTACCAGATAATGTAGCGTGAGACTGCGATATTCGACTTGGCCGCTTGCGTCATAATGCGCGTGACCAACCCATGAATCGTGGATCAGTTCGAGTTCTACAAAATGGTGATAGCTTGTGGCATCAACGTTTGCCCAAACCAGTGCAATAGACGCACCAATGATCAACAAAAGTGAATAGTTGGTAAGAAAATTCCAGACACGATACATGCTATTCCCCATTCTATTTGGTTTGCAATTAAAGGAAAGGTACAGGGGCATCAAGGAGACCTCAGGTTAACCTGCGATGAGCGACTTTTACACTGCGTGCGCAGTTGATAATGATGGAAAAATGGGTCTTCAGCGTGAAATCAAAGAATGTCGGCTGTGCATAGACCGCTTTGCACGCACCAAGACGGCACATAGACCGCGCCCAATCGTGTGGTTTGAAGGAAAACCGCGGATTCTCATTGCAGGGCAGGCGCCCGGACTTCGGGTTCACGAAGCAGGCAAGCCGTTTTGGGATCGGTCCGGCGACCGTTTGCGAGACTGGTTAGGTCTTGATCGTGGCCAGTTCTATGATGTCTCACGGATCGCGATAGTGCCGATGGCGTTTTGCTTTCCCGGATATGACGCGTCTGGCTCTGATCTGCCCCCGCCCAAGATTTGCGCGAACACATGGCATGATCGCGTCAAGCAGCACGTTGGGTCTGTGCCTTTGACAGTGCTAGTTGGTGGCTATGCGCATAAATGGCATTTACAGACGCGCAGTAATGTTACCGATACGGTTGCGGGCTGGCGCGACCATGCACCACGCGTGTTTCCCTTGCCTCATCCGTCTTGGCGCAATACCGGGTGGCTAAAGAAAAACCAATGGTTCGAGACTGATCTGCTGCCCGCGCTACGGTCTCAAGTGAAAGAAGTGTTGAATGACTGACCTTGATACCGCCCACGCCGCAATGGAAGCTGCACCCGAAGATGACGCCGCACGCCTGCGGTTTTATGAACGGCTTGCCGATACGGAACTGTTCATGCTGCTCGGCGAAGAGGCCGAAGGCGATCAAATTACGCCCGAATTGTTCGAAATCGAAGACCAACGCTTTACGCTGGTTTTTGATCGCGAAGAGCGGCTGTCCGAATTCGTCGGTCGCGCGGCCCCTTATGCAGGCATCCCCGGTCGTGGGTTGGCGCAAATGCTAGCAGGGCAAGGTATCGGTCTTGCCCTGAACCTAGAGGTCGCACCCTCCGCAATGCTGATCCCTGCCGAGGCGGTTGATTGGCTGGTTCAGACGCTTGCACACGCGCCGGACGAGACCGAGGCTCGGTTGACTGAAATCAACGCGCCTGCTGGCCTGCCAGAGGCGGTTGTAACCGGATTGGACCGCAAACTCGCAATTGCGGCGGGCCTCGCCAAGTTCGCGTATTTGGCAGCGGCCACATATGAGGGCGGTGTAAAGGGCCATGTGTTGGCATTCATTGATGCAACGCCCGGCGCGGAAAAGGCGCTTGCCACTGCGGCAAGCGAGGTCCTGACCTTTTCAGGGATCGAAGCAGGCATGATGGACGTGATGTTCGTGCGCGCCTCTGATCCGCTTGCGGGTCATCTCGCCAAAGTCGGTCTGAGGTTTGATCTGCCAGAGCCAGAAAAGCCACATGTGCCGGGTGCACCCGGAATGGACCCAAGCAAGCCTCCAAAGCTGCGCTAATCGCACAGGTGCGGTCGCAACGTCGTTGTTAATATCCGGCGTTGCGGTCGACGAGGTGCAAGAATGGCTTTCCGGCCTCACCACGCGCGATGTTTTCCGCAACCACCTCTGCCGCGAGATCAGCGCGGGTGGCAGATGCGATGTGCGGGGTCACTGTAACCTTTTGGTGAGACCAAAACGGATCTTCTGGGGTCAGGGGTTCGACGCGGAAGGTATCAAGCGTTGCATGCGACAGGTGATCTTGATCCAGCGCAGCAAGCAGTGCCTGATCATCAATCAACCCGCCGCGTCCGGGGTTAATGACAACAGCGCCCTTTGGCAGCTTTGCTATCGCCGCCGCATCAAGCGTGTTTTCGGTGGCCGGAGTTTTAGGCAGAAGCAACACCAATATCTGAGCGCTGGATAACGCCGCCTCAAATCCATCTGGTCCGGACATACAGTTTAGCCCGTCGATAGATTTCTGACTGCGGCTCCAGCCGGTGACAGGAAATCCTAACTGCGCGAGCGCTTGACCGCAGGCCTGACCCAATGCACCCAATCCCAGAATTGTCACTGGGCGCTGCTGCGCAAGTGGCGGTGTCACGTCATTGCGCCAAACGCCGTCCTGCCCGTTGATATGGGCATCCATCCCCAGATGATGCCGCAGCACATGCCCTGTCACCCATTCGAGCATCCCCTGATCCAGCCCGCCACCAACCATGCGGGCCAATGGGATCGTCAGGGTGTCATTGCCAACGATGTCCTCGACCCCGGCCCAAAGCCGTTGCACGAGTTTGGCGCGAGTGAATGGTGCGAAATCGCTGATTGGGGCCTCACCACCACCAAAGACGATATAGTCGACCTGATCAGCCGGGAGATCGCGTGCCAAATGGAGCTTGAACGGCAACGAGGCAAAAGCTGTATTCAGATGCGGCGCATATTCATCCCAAGATGAATCATTGCCGGTAAATAGGATATTGATCATTAGCGTGGCCTATGGACGTGGGCGCTTTGGACAAGGCCAAAGGCAACAAGAAGGACGAGCATGGCAGAGCCGCCATAGCTGACGAGCGGAAGCGGAACACCCACCACGGGCGCAAGCCCCATGACCATCGCCATGTTCACCGCAAAGAACAGGAAGAAAGTCATCGCGATGCCTAGCGTCAGAAGTGAGGCAAAACGGTCGCGGTTACTGATCGCTGACACAATGCAGAACACAACAATCAACAAGTAGAGTAGCAGCAGCGTAGACGCGCCCACGAACCCGAACTCTTCTGCCAAGGTCGTGAAGATAAAGTCAGTGTGTTTTTCAGGAAGAAAGTTAAGGCGTGACTGTGTCCCTTGCATGAACCCGCGCCCCGTCCAGCCGCCCGAGCCAAGGGCGATCTTGGCTTGGGTGATGTGATAACCTGCGCCAAGCGGGTCGTTCGATGGGTCGATGAAGGTATCAATGCGCCGGAACTGGTAGTCTTTGATCAATTGCCAAGTCGTGCCTCGGCTTTCGAAGACCGCGACAATTGCTGCGACACCCGCGCCGACAACCGTCGCGAAATAGGCCCAATGAACGCCAGCCAAAAACATGACGGTCGCGCCGCCCATCAACAGCAATAGGGCGGTCCCAAGGTCAGGCTGCTTGAGAACAAGCATCGTTGGGACAAGAATAAAGATGACAGGTAATGCCACCCATAGTGGGCGCGATGTTTTCTCGTTTGGTAGCCAGTCATAGTAGGCGGCAATGAACATCACGACGGTAATCTTGGTCACCTCTGATGGCTGCAAAACCATAAAGCCAAGGTCGATCCAGCGTTGGGCGCCCATGCGGACCTCGCCGAACAATTCGACCGCGAGCAGAAGCAAAAGTGACCCGCCATAAGCGACAAAGGCCATGTTGCGCCAAAACCAAATCGGCACCATCGCGACCACGAACATCAAAAACATGCCAAGGCCAAAGCGTTTCAGCTGTGGCTCCATCCATGGCGTCGTGGACCCACCGGCGACGGAATAAAGCATCAAAAAACCAGCGCAGGCGACAGCGGACAGCAGCATGACTAACGGCCAGTTGACGTACCAGATTTTGCGCAGCCCTGTTGGGACGTGCTTGGTATTATGGGCAAGATAGCTCATGCGCGGCTTTGGGCCTTTGCGCCCATAGGAATACGCGTTTCGATCCGGCGCTGTTGTTCCGCGATCTTGTCACGAACGTTTTCTGGGTAGGCGTCTAGCGGTGGTGCGCCACCAAATTGCGCCTGCAAGATCACATCACGGGCGATGGGCGCCGCGGCACTCGACCCCCCGCCGCCGTGTTCAACGATGACAGCGACAGCATAGCGTGGGTTATCAAGAGGCGCGTAGCTGACAAACAGCGCGTGGTCACGACGTTCCCACGGCAAATCTTCGTTACGGGTAACCCCGGCGGCACGTTCTTCGGCTGTGATGCGGCGCACCTGACTGGTTCCGCTTTTGCCGGCCATTTTATAGCCATCAGTGAGGATGCGCGCCCCATAGGCTGTACCGCGTCTGCTATTGCAAACGTCGTCCATGGACGCGCGAATGCGGCGCATCGTGTTTTCGTTCAACCCAAGGCTTTCGCCGCGCCCGCTGGGTTGTTCTACACCGTCGATCAAACGTACTAGCCGCGGGGTGATTTCGTGACCCGTTGCGATCCGCGCAGTCATCACGGCCAATTGCAGCGGCGACGCAAGGACATAGCCCTGACCAATTGAGGCGTTGACCGTGTCGCCGATACGCCAGTCTTCGCCGCGCACCGACGATTTCCATTCTTTGTCAGGGGCAAGCCCCGAAGCGACCGCTGATAGTGGAAGGTCATGTTTGATGCCAAGGCCAAGCTTGCGGGCCATTGCCGCCATCTTGTCGATACCAACGCGCTGGGCGATTTCGTAGTAATAGCAGTCACAGCTTTGCTTTAGGCTGTCATGTAGGTTGATGTTGCCGTGCCCGCCGGATTTCCAGCAGTGAAACCGAATACCGTAAACATCGGTATAGCCGGGGCAATAAACGGTCTCATCTGCCGCAACGACGCCATCTTCCATCGCTGCTAGTGCTGTGATCATCTTAAAGGTCGATCCGGGCGGGTAGGTCCCTTGGACGGCTTTCGCGGCAAGTGGGCGGTACTTGTCTTCGTTCAGGCCGGTCCAGTCTTTGACTGAAATGCCGCGCACGAAGAGGTTTGGATCGAATGATGGGGCAGAGGCAATCGCGCGTAAATCGCCGTGTTCTAGATCAATGACGACAACACCCGCAGATTCCCCATCCAGCCGGGCTTGGGTATAGGTTTGCAGGCGGTTGTCGATTGTCAGTTGTACGTCTTTACCGGCGTCACCTTCTTGGCGATCCAGTTCACGCATCACCCGACCAACGGCGTTGACCTCGATCCGGCGGTGGCCAGCGCTGCCGCGCAGGGTATGTTCTAGTTTGTTTTCAGCGCCTGATTTTCCGATCTGGAATTTCGGAATTTGCAAGAGCGGGTCCTGATCGTCGATCCGGCTGAGGTCATAGTCACTCACTGGGCCAACGTAGCCAACAACATGGGCAATGTCGGCACCCCACGGGTAAACGCGGCTTTGGCCGACTTCGGCCTGAATGCCGGGCAGGGCCGGGGTGTTCAGATTGATCTTGGCAACATCGTCCCATGTCAGGCGTTCAGCGATGGTCACGGGCACAAACGGCGACCGGCGCTGCATTTCTTCCATCGCACGGGTCAGTTGTTCTGGCGCGATATCGACGATTTGCGTCAGTTTCGACAGGACTTCGCCAACGTCACCAGCGTCTTCGCGGACCATGACAACACGGTAGTTTTGTTCATTGTCGGCAATCGCTTCACCGTTACGATCAAAGATCAAACCACGGGATGGAGGAAGTAGCCGAATGTTGATGCGGTTTTCTTCGGCCAACAGGCGAAATTCATCAGCATGTTCGACCTGCATGGACCGCATCCGCCAACCAAGCACCGCCATGATCGCGATTTGCGATGTGCCCACGACTAAGGCGCGGCGGCTAATGGTCCGTGCGCTTTCGATAACGTCTTTGGGTGGCCTCTTCATACGCGTTGCCCTCTGCTTCCGGTTTCACCGGGTGTGACGCGGGTGATGCCAAACAGATAATGCATGATAAGGACCACCAAAGGGTAGACCGCAATTGTCAAAATCATTTGAAGAAGGATCATGTCAAATGGCGCGACGGGCACGGCAAGGATAGCTAGGATCAGGCGATTTGCGATGCTAATTGCTGCCACGCCAAGCGCGATGCTTCCCCATTCTGCCAAAAACGGAAGGGAACGGAATTCGCGACTACGTTTGCGCAGCTGTTCGGTCAGGACAACAACGAGGCCTGCCCATAATCCCGGCGGACGTTGAAAGATCAGATCGCCCATTAGAAAGATAGCGGCGATCATCCAGACGGGAGCATATTTTGGCCTGCGTGCGACCCACACCAACGTCACAGCAAGGCAAATATCAGGCGAAACCAATCTGAAATGCCAGCGGGCGATGTCGATGACACGCGGTTCCATGCTTTGTGGGACAAGCTGAACAACCATGATGACAAAAGCGATGAACAAAAATGCACCGCGTTTGATCCATACTTGGGTATCAGCAGGGCTAGCCATCGCTGGGCACCACTGGTGGTAAGGCAGAAGATGGCAATGCAGCCGGACCGTAAAACTCTGCCTCGGGCGTCAGCAGGCCACCGGGATCGTTGATGGTTTCATGCGGTTGCGAACGCAACACGCGTAAGAACTCCAGCCGCTGATAATCCGCAGACAGCCGAACCCGCAGGCGTTGATCAGTGCCAAGCGCCACTTGGCCAACCAACAGATCAGCAGGAAACACGCCGCCATCACCAGACGACACGACGCGGTCGCCGGGGCGGACAAGCGCTGTGTCTTCAAGAAACTCCAGAGGAGGATTCAGCGTGTTGTCACCAGCTAAGATAGCTTTTTGGCCGGATGGTTGGATCGTTACAGGAATGCGGCTGGATGTGTCAGTCAAAAGCATCACGCGGCTGGTTTCCTGACCGACGCCAGCAATGCGGCCCACTAAGCCGATACCGTCCATCGTGGGCCAGCCGTCGATAATACCATCACGTGCGCCGACATTCACCAGAACAGACTGACGAAAGGGTGACCCGCTGTCAGCGATAACCACGCCAGTGACATAGGTCAGCTTTGGATCAAGGCTCACGTTGTTCAGATCAAGCAGCTTTGCGTTTTCTTGCTCAAGCTGAAGCGCGGCTTCTTTCCAGGCTTTCATTTGCTGAAGCTCGCGCCGTAAATCTTGGTTCTGTGCCGAAAGCTGTTGATAGCTTTGGAAGTCTGTCACCAGCCCAACAATGCCGTTGATTGGGGCCATGGCCCAGTCAAACGATGGAACAACCTTGTCTATCGCGGCGGCCCGAAACCGTTCCACCCGAGGGCTGTCGATCCGCCAGACAAGAAACAAACCAAACAGCGCAAGCAGAAGTACCCCAACCAGCAACCTGCGGATCGGGGTAACAAAGTCTTCGGTGTTCTTGTCTCTTGCCAAGGGCAATTATCCCCGGTCTGACTTAGCTGTCGTAGTCGATCACGTGCCGCAGCTGTTTTTCATACTCAAGCGCGCGGCCAGTACCCAATGCCACGCAGTTCAGCGATTCATCGGCAACCGAAATCGCAAGGCCAGTTTGTTCGCGCAGCGCCAGATCAAGCTGACCCAGCAGCGCGCCGCCACCTGTTAGCATGACACCGCGATCAACGATGTCCGCAGCAAGATCCGGTGGAGTTGCTTCCAATGCGGTCATTACTGCTTCGCAAATTTGCTGCACAGGCTCTGCGAGCGCTTCGGCGACTTGGGCTTGGCTGATTTCAGTTTCCTTTGGGACACCGTTCAACAGGTCGCGGCCACGGATATGCATCGACTGGCCACGGCCATCATCGGGCATACGTGCGGTGCCGATAGATGTCTTGATGCGTTCTGCAGTTGCTTCACCGATCAACAGGTTATGCTGACGGCGTAGATAGTTGATGATCGCCTCATCCATGCGGTCGCCACCAACGCGTACGGAACGGGCGTACACGATGTCACCCAATGACAGAACCGCAACCTCGGTCGTACCACCACCGATGTCGACGACCATGTTACCTGTCGGGTCTGTAATCGGCATGCCAGCACCAATCGCAGCAGCAATCGGTTCGGCGATTAGGCCAGCGCGACGTGCACCAGCAGAAAGCACCGACTGGCGGATCGCACGCTTTTCGACAGGTGTTGCGCCATGCGGGACGCAGACGATGATCTTGGGTTTTGAAAACGTCGAACGGCGGTGAACCTTGCGAATGAAGTGTTTGATCATTTCTTCCGCAGTGTCAAAGTCAGCGATCACACCATCGCGCATTGGGCGGATGGCTTCGATGCTTCCCGGGGTCCGGCCAAGCATGAGTTTTGCGTCTTCACCAACAGCAAGGACCTTCTTTACGCCGTCTTTCACGTGATAGGCGACAACCGAAGGTTCTGACAGAACGATGCCCTTGCCTTTGACGTAGACCAGCGTGTTCGCGGTCCCCAAGTCGATCGCGATGTCTGAAGAAAATAATCCGCCGAAGCCTGCCATTTCGTGGTCTTCCGTTCTGATTGTGTTTTTACCGCGCCGTCCCGTGACGCCCATTGCCGATAGTTATACGGCGGCATGAACAGGGATAGAAGCCCTTCATTCAACGAACCAAGCGGCATTTCGCAGATTTAACTTTTGCAATATTTTTTGTTAAATATTGCCAAAACTAAGCGAAAAGATATCACTTTTTCAACTTATGTGGTGGTGCGTGCGCAACAAGACGCAAATCGGCGTCTTCACACAAACGAGAGCGGGCGACCCACATGATTAGGCCGCCCGCAATATTCGAGTCGATATGACCTTAGCGGTCTTTGTAGCTGACACCCTTTACATCGTACCCGGGCTCGGACTGTTCACGGCGGACCAGCAGGCGGTTCAGTGCGTTGATGTAGGCCTTGGCGCTGGCGACGACTGTGTCGGTGTCTGCGGACTGGCCAGTCGCGATGCGACCTTCTTCTTCCATGCGCACAGATACAGTTGCCTGCGCGTCAGTGCCTTCGGTGACAGCTTGTACTTGGTACAGCTGCAAACGGGCACCGTGCGGGAACAGCGCCTTGACCGCGTTGAACGTTGCATCAACAGGGCCGTCACCGGTGGCTGATGTCTTAACGTCAGTACCGTCGATCTCCATCACCATGTCGGCGGTCTGCGGACCTTCGGTGCCGCAAACAACGCGCAGCGATTTTAGCTTAAGGCGGTCTTCGTCGCCACTGTTTTGATGCATCAGTGCCAGCAGGTCGTCGTCAAAGACTTCCTTCTTGCGGTCAGCCAAATCTTTGAAACGGACGAAGACATCTTTCAGCTGATTGTCGGCCAGATCATCAAAACCCAGTTCGTTTAGTTTTGCGCGCAACGCAGCACGGCCAGAGTGTTTGCCCAGAGGCAGTGAGGTGCCAGACAGACCCACATCAGCTGGACGCATAATTTCGAACGTTTCAGCGTTCTTCAGCATGCCGTCTTGGTGGATGCCGCTTTCGTGTGCAAAGGCGTTCTTGCCAACGATGGCTTTGTTGAACTGCACCGCGAAACCAGACACCGCCGCAACACGACGTGAGATGTTCATGATCTTGGTCGTGTCGATCCCGGTTTCATAGGGCATGATGTCGCCGCGCACCTTAAGTGCCATGACGACCTCTTCCAGCGCGGTGTTACCGGCACGTTCGCCCAGGCCGTTGATGGTACATTCGATCTGACGCGCGCCGCCTTCGACAGCAGCCAAAGAGTTGGCAGTCGCCATGCCCAGATCGTTATGGCAGTGCGTTGCAAAAATCACTTCATCGGCACCGGGGACGGTTGCGATCAGCTTGCGGATCAGGTCGGCGCTTTCAACGGGCGCTGTGTAACCGACCGTATCGGGGATATTGATCGTCGTGGCACCGGCCTTGATCGCGATTTCTACGACGCGGCACAGGTAATCCCATTCTGTGCGGGTCGCGTCCATTGGGGACCATTGCACGTTGTCACACAGGTTGCGGGCATGGGTGACCGTGTCGTGGATACGTTCGGCCATTTCATCCATGTTCAGGTTCGGAATGGCGCGGTGCAGTGGCGACGTGCCGATGAATGTATGGATGCGAGGAGATTTCGCGTGCTTTACGGCCTCCCAGCAGCGGTCGATATCTTTATAGTTTGCGCGGGCCAGGCCACAGATCGTCGACGTCTTTGCCAGACGGGCGATTTCGCTGACGGCTTTAAAATCACCTTCAGAGGCGATCGGAAATCCAGCTTCGATAATATCGACGCCCATTTCGTCCAGCAGTTCAGCAATTTCCAGCTTTTCCGCATGTGTCATTGTCGCGCCCGGTGACTGTTCGCCGTCGCGCAGGGTGGTATCAAAAATCAGAACTCTATCTTTGGTCATCTGATCATTCCTTCAAATATGGTCTTTGGGGGCGGCGGGTCGATCCGCGTCGCCGGAATTTGGTTCACCTTGCGGTTCGATCAACAGCACTTTGGCTTCTTGATCTGCACGAGGGCGATGTACGACACCTTTGGGTACGATGAAAAGCTCACCGGCGTTAAAAGTCACACTTTCCGCGCCTTCAAGGTCCATTGTGACCTGACCGTCGATAACAAGAAAGAAATCGTCGGTGTTGTCGTGCTTGTGGTAGGGGAATTCGCCTTGAAACTTAACGACCATCACGTCGTTATTGTTATAGCTGGCGACCACCTTGGGATCCCAGTGGGTGTCAAAAAGCGATAGCTTTTGCGCAATATTAATAGCTTGCATGGTTTTTCCTAACTCTGATGGGGTGTTTTCAGCGCTGTATCTCAACTCCTCTGAGCACGCGCGCCAAACAAGGCCGCGCTCAGAGGCGAGTTAGGAGTAGGTCAAGGCCACGCGCAAACGGCGCCGGAAGGCGCTGCGGGTTTGCGATATGTTGGGCGTTGAACATGGCAGGGACTATACGCGGGTTTTTCGTGTTGAAAAGAAATAAATGCGAAAGAAAGATGACGTTTCGTAGGATGTAACTACTATCGCTACAGAAATCATGCCCGATCAACGAGGGTAAGGGAGGCTGATTGTTTTTTCCCAGCGCGACAGTTTTTCTGTGCAGTTGCGGCGAACGGCAAGTATGAGCCTAGACTAACAACTACTGCAGGTTGGTCGAACGACGGCTTTCAAGAGAATCCAAAAAAATATGCCGGGAGCTGGCAAGACCGACCCCCGGCTGAAATGTCATTCAGCTGTGCGGTTTGCCCAAGTCTGGGTCACACTCAAATCAGTCGAGCAAGCCTCTAGAGTTAGCGCGATCATCTGGTTCTCGTCGCTCCGGCCCGTGCGGGTTTCTCCAGTCAATGTCAGGCACATTTCTGGTGCGGATGCGGGTGCAATCGTACCTTCACCATCAAAGGCCCAGCTTTGCGCATCAGAGCCGTCGCAAGCGGCCAGTTCAACCGTCGCTCCGGCCTCAGTTGATGGCGCCTGCATGCAGACGTCAAATTCGGGCATGTAGAGCACGCCATCCGCGAATTGTTCAGGGTCAAAGGCTTGATCAACGAAGATTTTGCCCGACGGGCTATAGCAGGTGTGGGCCTGTAGACCATCATCAGGGTTGGCGTTTTCGCCCTGACCTTTGGCTATATCCAGGCAATATCCGCTTTGAATGTTATCGAGCATGTCGACGACATAAACCTCGACGTTTTCGGCCATAGCTGTACTGGCGGCAAGTGTTGCGATCAGGATTGACGCAGTTGATCGGAGCATTGTGGTTTCCTTTGTTTTAATGCGTGATTTACTCGACCGTGATACGGCAGAGCACTGTGTTGCTTTGTTCTAGATCGGGCCCCCAGATCAACTGGGCGTTCTCGTCCCAAGAAATCTCATCATACCCAAACTTGGGGCTGACTTGCGCGGCGGTGTAGACATCCGCCTGTGCCCAGCCCGAAGCATCGAAACTCGACAGATCCCAACCTTCCGGCTCTTCAGAGGCTTCAAATCCACAGGGCGCTTCGCCCGCAATTGGATTGCCTTCACTTTCACAGGACTTGCTCAACGGCGCGGTGTGTATCACCGCGCATTGCCAACTGTCGTCGCTGACCAAGATGGTTTCACTGGAGGCATCCCTGATCTGAAGGATAACACCGCCATCTCCCATCTGCTGGCGACCTGTGCCAATGTATTCCAGTCCCGTATCATTCTCTTTGAAGTCTTTGGCGATGAGGCCGATGACGAATGGTCTTTCAGCATTGAAGGAAAAGCTTTCAGCATTGAATGACCGCTCAGTCGTGATGGGAACGCTGTCTTCAGCAACTTGTTCGCCGTTCACACGCATTTCGAACCAGTTGTCCGCCCAAACATCTACATCATAGGTCTCGGCGTATAGCGAAGACGTTTGGACAAGAGCCGAAATCAGTATGATGGTCATGAGCCGCATTACAATCTCCAAAATGTCGATCTATTTTATATATTACGGACTTGCCGCTCATTTCCGTCTATTTTTCTTTGTATACAAAAAAGCGAACTTTCACGCAGTCACATTGAAGATACGTTCTGTCCGCGCAGCAGACATTCATTCTGGATGGAAAATGACCCAGTTTCAATCTGTCGGTTGGAAGTGAGCATTTTACAAAGCAGCGCCAAGAACTAAAAAAGCCCCCGGTGGAAAAACCGAGGGCTTTGATTTTAATGGTGTCGAATTCGCCTATTCGGTGGTTTCAGAGACTAATGCGCCGTCGGACCAGGTGCCTGTGCTTTCTTGGCCTGTTGCGTAGGTCATTGTACCTTCACCTTCGCGGCGGCCGCGTACAAATGATCCTTCGTAGACATCGCCGTTGGCATAAGTCGCGACACCTTGACCGTTGATCATGCCCTCAGACCAGTCGCCGACATAGTTGAAACCATCAGGTAGTGTGATTTCACCTTTGCCATTACGCTGGTTGTCTGAGAATTCGCCGATATAGACGGTGCCATCTGCATATGATGCACGGCCCATTCCGTTGCGTTGGCCCTCTGCCCACTGACCTTCGTAGGTGTAGCCGTCAGTGTAAGTCATCTTACCTTGGCCATGGTTCTTAGCGTTTTGGAATTCGCCTTCGTAGACAAGACCATTGGTAAATGTCGCGACGCCAGAGCCGCTAATCACACCGTTGTCCCAGTCACCTTCATAGGTCGAACCGTCAGGGTAGGTCATTTTGCCTGTGCCATGTGCCAGATCGTCGACGAAGCCGCCGACATAAACAGATCCGTCGGGATAGGTCGCTGTGCCGTTGCCTTCGATTTGGCCTTCGACCCAGTCGCCCTCGTAAACATAGCCGTCTGCGCCACGCAGTGTGCCTGTGCCGTGACGCTGATCATTGGCGAACATGCCTGTGTAAACGTCGCCGTTTGCATAGGTCACGGTGCCTTCGCCTTCGCGTTTGCTTTCGACAAAGTTAGCTTCGTAGACGTCACCGTTGGTTTGGGTAAGCGTGCCTTGGCCTTGGATTTGGCCATCGACCCATTCACCGCTGTAGATCACACCATCGGCCATGGTCATAGTGCCGGTGCCGTCTCGTTCGCCTGCGGTCAGCGTACCTTCGTAAACTGCGCCGTCAGGGTATGTGATTCGACCTTGGCCTTCTTTGATGCCGTTGACCCATTCGCCTTCATAGACGTAACCGCTTTCGCTCGTCATGGTGCCGGTGCCGTGGTACATCGCGTTCCGGAATTCACCTTCGTAGGTTAGACCATTGGCGTAATGCGAAATGCCCTGACCTGTGATGTTACCGTCAACCCAATCGCCTTCGAATGTGCCGCCATCTGCAAATGTGATTCGGCCTTTGCCCTCTGGCTTGCCGGCGACGAACTCGCCTTCATAGACAGAACCGTTGGCAAATCGCGCAACGCCTTGGCCGCGGATTTCGCCGTTTACCCATTCGCCTGTGTATTCATATCCAGTCGGAAGCCGATAAGTGCCCGTACCATGCTGCTTTCCATCAAGGAATTCACCTTCATAGACGCCGCCATCATCATACTGCTTTGTTTGGACTGTTTGCGCGTGTGCGCTAGTCGCCAACCCAACTGTAAGCAGGGCCACCGCCATTGTCTTAGGTAATCCAAACGTCTTCATTCGTGTAACTCCGATCACTTCCTCACAAATGCAGCTTATGTAAGGTGCTGCATTCTGACAACGGTTAAGGACACGCAAAGCATGCATTGTTTTGCGGCCGCCTTTCTAATACCCGTCATTCTGCTACATGAATTGCCGTGAATTAGGACAAAACTATGACGAAAATGTTCCGCCTTACGATGGCTCAGCTGAATCCCGCCGTCGGTGACTTGACCGGCAACGCCACGCTTGCGCGCGAGGCATGGGAAGCAGGCCGTGAGGCCGGAGCAGATATGGTCGCGCTGCCTGAGATGTTTATCACCGGATACCAGACGCAGGACCTTGTTCAAAAGCCCGCGTTTGTGGCCGATGCAATGGCCCATATCATGTCCTTGGCCGCTGACTGTGCTGATGGTCCTGCCCTTGCAATTGGTGGCCCGGCTTTTGAGGATGATCGCCTTTATAACTGTTATTTCATTCTGCGCGGAGGAGAGATCATCGCGCGTATGAAAAAGCATTTTCTACCGAATTTTAACGTCTTTGACGAAGTGCGTTTGTTTAAAAGTGACGACATTTCAGGGCCTTATGTGGTCGGTAATGGCCCGCGATTGGGTAGCCCAATCTGCGAAGACGCATGGTACCCCGATGTCGCTGAGACAATGGTCGAAGCCGGTGCTGAGATTTTGGTTGTTCCGAATGGTTCACCCTATTTCCGCAATAAGTTCCCAATCCGCCTGAACAACATGGTGGCACGTGTCGTCGAAAACGATGTGCCGCTGGTCTACCTAAACATGGTTGGTGGTCAGGATGACCAGGTGTTCGACGGCGGGTCATTCGTGCTGAACCGTCATGGCAAACTTGCGATGCAGATGCCGGTGCTGCAAAGCGCGATTGCCCATGTCGACTTTAAACAAACAGATGCTGGTTGGGAGGCAATCCCCGGCGAAATGGCGACCCTGCCAGGCGACATCGAACAAGACTATCACGTGATGGTTGTGGGTCTGCGTGACTACATGCGCAAGACGGGCTTTAAGAAGGTGTTGTTGGGTCTATCTGGCGGAATCGATAGCGCGATTGTTGCCGCGATTGCGACCGATGCGTTGGGCCCAGAAAATGTGCGCTGTGTGATGCTTCCGTCTGAATATACGTCGCAAGGGTCGTTGGATGATGCGGCGAAGGCCGCAGATGCGCTGGGTGTGAAATACGACATCGTCAATATCGCAGGCCCACGCGCCGCAGTGACCGATGCCTTGGCCCCGTTGTTTGGTGATATGCCTGCTGATCTGACTGAAGAAAACATTCAGTCCCGTATTCGTGGCCTGCTGTTGATGGCGCAGTCAAACAAGTTTGGCGAGATGCTTTTGACAACGGGAAACAAATCCGAAGTCGCAGTTGGTTATGCCACGATCTATGGCGATATGGCGGGCGGATATAACCCGATCAAAGACATGTATAAGACGCGCGTCTTTGAAACATGCCGCTGGCGGAACGCAAACCACCGCGATTGGATGAAAGGCCCGGAAGGCGAAGTCATCCCTGTTGCGATCATCGACAAGCCGCCATCGGCTGAGCTGCGTCCTGATCAAAAAGACGAAGACAGCTTGCCGCCTTACGACATTCTGGATGGTATCCTAACGATGCTCGTCGATGAGGAAGCTTCTGTCGCGGATTGCGTCGCAGCAGGCTATGATCGCGAAACGGTCAAACGCGTAGAGCACCTGATTTACATCAGTGAATATAAACGCTTCCAGTCCGCACCGGGGCCGCGCTTGTCGAACCGCGCGTTCTGGCTCGACCGCCGTTATCCGATCGTGAACCGTTGGCGCGACAATACCTGACAAACACGGGTGGGCTGGGTTAAGCTGAACTATGGCTGAAAACAAAACCCAACCCACGGCACAGGCTGTTTCTGAATTCATTGCTACGGTGGAACCGCAGCGCAGGCACGATGATGCGGTCACGCTCAACGCGCTGTTCCAAAAGGTCACGGACTGGGAACCACGAATGTGGGGGCCGTCTATTATTGGGTATGGGCAGTATCACTACAGCTATGACAGCGGACGCGAAGGCGATTTTCTGGCGACGGGATTTAGCCCGCGCAAAGCAAATTTAGTTATATACATCATGCCCGGCTATGCCGATTTCAGCGATATTCTAGGACGCCTTGGTAAGCACAAATTGGGCAAATCGTGTCTTTACATTAACAAGCTGGCGGACGTTGATATCGAGGTTCTCGGTGAATTGGTGCGCGCAGGTTTGGATGATCTGAGCAGCAGATGGCCCGTCACTGCGACCTAACCTTGATTTCCCCTCTATGGTAGACAATTCGTGGCCAATATGAGAAGGGCGTCCCAACAGGAGAACGCGTTATGACAATCACGAGATTCGCCCCATCGCCAACCGGCTGGCTGCACATCGGCAACCTGCGCGCTGCGCTATTCAACTATGCGATTGCACGACAGAACGGCGGGCAGTTTGTGCTGCGGATCGATGATACAGACGCCGAGCGTTCCAAAGAGGAATATGTCGAAGGCGTCAAAGAAGACCTGACATGGCTTGGCATCAAATGGGACCGGATTGAACGCCAGTCTCAGCGGATGGACCGTTATGAGCTAGCCAAAGAGCGCTTGATCGAAATGGGCCGTCTGTACGAGTGTTTTGAGACACCGACAGAACTGGACCTCAAGCGCAAAAAGCAGCTGAACATGGGCAAGCCACCGGTCTATGACCGCGCAGCGCTGTCGCTGACTGACGCGGAAAAGGATGCCTTGCGCGCAGAGCGCGGGTCACACTGGCGCTTTAAGCTGGATCACGAACGGATCGAATGGACGGACGGGATCATCGGTGACATTTCGATTGATGCCTCATCGGTCAGTGATCCGGTTCTGTTCAAGAACGGTGGTCAAATTCTTTATACTTTGGCGTCTGTCGTTGATGATATTGAAATGGGCATCACTGATGTTGTCCGCGGTTCTGATCACGTCACCAACACAGCGACGCAAATTCAGATCATGCAGGCGCTGGGTGGCACGCCGCCGCGCTTTGCGCACCATTCGCTGCTGACTGGCCCACAAGGCGAGGCGCTGTCAAAACGCCTTGGCACGCTGGCACTGCGCGATTTGCGTAAATCTGGAATTGCACCGGAAGCGATCCTTTCTCTGATGGCACGTCTTGGGTCATCCGACCCGGTTGAACTGCGTGCGAATATCGACGAAGTGATTGCTGGGTTTGATATTTCCAAGTTTGGTTCGGCACCGACGAAATTCGATGCTGCAGACCTTGGCCCGCTGACCGCGCGCCACCTTGCTACGCTTTCGCACGAAGATGTCGCAGAAACGATCAGCGCAGCTGGTGTCCCTGCCGAATTGGCCGAGCCATTCTGGAAGGTCGTTCGCGACAACATCAACACGCTCGATGATGTTGCTGGCTGGTGGGTTCTGTTCCGCGATGGCGCGACGCCGCTTGTCGATGATGAAGATCGTGAATTTATTTCTCAAGCGTTCTATCTGTTGGATAACCCACCTTACACGAGTGAGACTTGGGGAAATTGGACGAACCTTGTGAAAACCGAAACTGGTCGCAAAGGTCGCGGACTGTTCATGCCGTTGCGCAAGGCGGTCACCGGTCTAGAGCGCGGACCAGAGATGGCCGATGTTATGCCTCTTTTGCAGGTTAAGCCGACGCTGGATTAAACCCGGATCACGTTTTGTAGATGACGATCAACAAGGGCGGTTTCGCCCTTGTTTAGTTTTTGGTGACGCGGATAGCGCGGTGCGCTTCTGTCATCCCAAACTGGGCCCCATCCATCAGTGGTTTCGAAAAATGCGGCAACACCAGCAGTGCCGAACATTTGTAGATATCCCTGCACCACAACATCCAAATAGCTTAGCAAGATCGGGTGCGAGACCGTCGGCCCGGCATGAAGCGTTTGATTAACTTGATACACTGCGGTCGCAGTTTGCAGGCCGTTGTGTTTGGTCTGGTCCGTTACATCATGTCGCCGATACGCCGCTTCGCGTTCGTCTAGTGCTACCCAATCCGCATTGGGTACGCGAGCAACAACACCTGCGATTTCACTTTGATCGTCGGGGATGACGGATAGATAGGCCACTTCACGTGTCGTCGTGCTTTGCCAGACCCTCCGCCACCCGGATAACACCGCCGGTCGTGGTTCTTGGTAGTCATGCGTGGATAGGTTCACGAGGCTACCGTAACCAAAGAATGCTGGATCGTTCATTCGCGTGCTCGTAAGATTTGGGCGGGTTTCGCGGACAATGATCGCCAAGCAAAGCCAAGGCCCGCCAGCGTAGACGCAAGAACTCCACCGATGATAATGAGCAATGCATTCGGCCAAATGACGCTAAAGCTTGTTTCCATGATGTAGGTCATGACGGCCCATCCGCCTAAGATGCCAGCACCCAATGCGACGATCCCTGCGGCAAACCCCAGCAGTGCGGATCGCAGCGCGAAACTGATCAGAATGCGCCGACGCGAAGCGCCAAGCGTCTTTAGTACGGCGGCCTCGAATGTGCGGGCGCGTTCTCCGGCTGCGGCTGCGCCGATTAGTACCAAGAACCCGGTAACCAGAGTAATTAGGGCGCCATAGCGTGTCGCGGCCGCGATCCCACCGATCAGTTCAATCACTTGGTCAATCGCGTCACGGATACGGATGGCGGTGATATTGGGGTAGGCTGTCGCGAGGTCGCGCAGGATTGCGGCCTCGGCCTGTTCTTCGGCATAGACAGTTGCGATCCAGCTATGTGGGGCACCTGCCAGTGCGGCCTGATTGAGTGCAAGGACAAAACCAATTCCTGCGTCTTCCCATGTGACATTACGAAAGCTGGTGATCGTTCCTGTAATGTCGCGGCCCAGCACGTTCACGGTCATCGTATCGCCCAGTTCCAATCCCATCTCTGTGGCTTCTTCTTGGGAAAAGCTGATTTGGGGTGGGCCGTCATAGCCTTCGGGCCACCATTCGCCTGCGGTAATCTCTGTCCCTGTCGGTTGCGCATCGGCGTAGGTGATGCCGCGATCACCTTGAACCACCCAATGCCCGCCGGCTGCTCTTTGGGCTGATTGGCCGTTGATTTGCGTGATCACGCCGCGCAGCATTGGGGCGGTTTCAACTTTGCTGACGGCTGGGTCACTATCTAGCCGCGCGTTAAATCCGTCGATTTGATCGGGTTGGATATCAACAAAGAAATAGCTGGGCGCAACTGCGGGCAATTCATCTGAGAAAGACTGCTGCAAATTCCCGTCGATCTGCCCAACCGAGGCAAGCACAGTTAGCCCAAGCCCTAGCGAAAGAACCACAGAAGTGGCCTCGCCACCTTTTGCGCCAATGGAGCCAAGCGCCAACCGTAGGGCTGGGCGGCCTCTTGCCGTTGTGCGTAGGCGGCGGGCAACCCAGCGGATTATGATCGCCGCGATTACAAGGATAAACAGCGACCCTGCGATGCCGCCTGCCGTCCACAGTGTAAGGAACGCTGTTCCAGAAAATTTGATTGCTGCTGCGACGAGTAAGATGACCAATGCAGTCAATGTGCTTAGGTACTTTATTGGCGGCAATGTTCTGGCACTGCCAAAGGCATCGCGGAACAGGGTCGCTGCGCGGATGTCTTCGGTCTTGGCAAGCGGCCATAGTGTAAAGATCAGCGCGGCAAGAACACCGTAAACGGCGGCCTCGATTAACGGCTGTGAATAGACTTTGAAAACTGCAGGGATGGGCAGGCGCGCCTCGATCACTGGCGCGAACAATACTGGCAGACCCGCGCCCAAGACTAAGCCAATACAAATACCAAACAGCGCGAGCACCCCGATCTGGATAAAGTAAGTCTGAAAGATGGTCGCCCTTGTGGCGCCCAGCGTCTTAAGCGTCGCGATAACGTTTGTCTTGCCTGCGAGGTAAGCCCGAACTGCGGCGGAAACGCCTACGCCGCCAACAGCCAGCCCGGACAAGCCAACAAGGATCAAAAACGCGCCAATCCTATTCACAAATTGTGCCGTGCCACCGGCGCCCCGCCGACTATCGCGCCAGCGTAATCCATCGTCTCGGAATTGGCGCATAGCATCACGGCGCAATGCGGGCAGGTTGGCCCTATCAGGCAGATCCAGCCGGTAATTGGTAGAAAACAACGTGCCTTCGTTCAGCAGCCCAGAATTCGCCAAAGCGTCTATTAGAACGATTGTGCGCGGCCCTAGGCCAAAGCCACCAGCCGCATTGTCCGGATAACGGTCGAGGATCGCACGAAGTGTGAAGTCTTGGGTGCCCAACCGAAACCCATCACCGGGTTTCAGGCCTAGCCGGTCTGCAAGGACGCGTTCCATCACGCCGCCATGATCGGCAAGTGCATCTGCCAAGGGCATTGGCGGGTCTAGGACGACCGAACCAATCAGGGGATACAGATCATCAACTGCACGAATTTGCGTAAGCCCTCGTTCGTCACCCACTACAGCCATTGACCTAAAATCAACGGTTTCCGAGACGTGATCGGCGATACTATTCAGCCACTCTAATTCTGTATCTCGGGCAAAACGATAGGTGAATTCGACCTCGGCATCGCCGCCCAAAAGTGCCGCACCGTCGCGTTTTAGCCCAGCTTCAATCCCAGCACGCACTGTGCCAACGGCGGCAATTGCGGCCACACCCAGCGCAAGGCAGGCCAGAAAAACACGAAAACCACGCAGACCACCGCGTAGTTCGCGCATAGCAAAGCGCGATGCGATCCGGATACTCATTCTGCGGCCTGTGCTTGGGTTTCGATCCGTCCGTCACGCAGTCGTACGACGCGGTCACAACGCGCGGCCAATTCTGGTGCATGCGTTACCATGATCAGCGTGGCGCCGTGTTTGTCGCGCAGATCAAACAGCAAACTCATAATCGCCTGACCATTCGTTTGGTCAAGATTGCCAGTAGGTTCGTCAGCGAGCAAGATCCGAGGGCGCGGTGCTGATGCGCGGGCAAGCGCGACGCGTTGCTGTTCACCTCCCGACATCTGGCTGGGATAGTGATTGATCCGGTCACCAAGCCCCACCGCCTGCAATTCTGCCTCTGCCCTTCCAAATGCATCCGCCACACCAGCCAGTTCCAGTGGGGTCGCGACGTTTTCTAGCGCGGTCATCGTCGGGATCAGGTGGAAAGATTGGAACACCACCCCCATATTGTCCCTGCGAAAGCGCGCAAGCTGGTCTTCGTTCATCGTCGTTAGCTCTTGGCCGAGCGCCACGATACTGCCAGACGTAGCCTGTTCCAGCCCGCCCATGAGCATAAGGAGTGACGATTTGCCCGACCCACTTGGCCCAACAAGGCCCAATGTTTCCCCCGCCCCAACATCAAGCGAGATGTCATGCAAAATATCGACGCGCCCCGCATTCCCATCAAGTGAAAGATTAGTGTCGGAAATGGATAGAACAGGATCGGTCATGCAGGCGGCCTTTGGTCAAATCTGGTCTAATGGATATGGTGCGTCACGGTGGCTGCGCAACCTTACTATCGCGGTTTTGCTAACTACTGGGGCAGTTCAGGCAGAAACTGTCACGATCGCGGCGCTTGGTGACAGTCTGACGGCTGGCTACGGGTTACAGCAAAACGATGGGTTCGTGGCGCAGATGCAGGCTTGGCTGAATGAACAAGGCTCTGATGTGCGAGTCATCAACGCCGGTGTGTCCGGCGACACAACAGCAGGTGGACGCAGTAGGGTCGATTGGACACTGACCCCGGACGTTGATGCGATGATCATTGCACTTGGCGGGAATGACTATCTGCGTGGGATCGACCCACAGGTAAGTCGTGATAACTTAGATGCGATCTTGGCCGCAGGGCAGGCCGCAGGCGTTCGCATGCTTTTGGTCGGGCTGGATGTTGGGGCGAATTACGGACCCGACTATGAAACGGCGTTTGAGCAGAACTATGTTGAACTCGCGGAAAAATACGACGTTCCATTGTACCCTGATATGCTGACCGGAATGCGCGCACAGGCAAGTGATCCATCGCAATTGGGTGCTTTGCTTCAGGCGGATGGGTTGCACCCAAACCCGCGCGGAGTGGCATTAATCGTCCGAGATTTGGGGCCGACTTTGTTAGAGCTTGTCGCCACGGTTGAGTAGGTTAGGATGATTTCACTCAAGTAACCTAAAATCTAAGGGGTATAGTTATGTCTATTGCTAAGGTCACAGAAGTCATCTCAAGCTCATCAAAGTCGTTTGACGATGCAGTCGAAAACGGCGTTAAGCGCGCGTCAAAAACGCTGAAGGGCATTACTGGTGCATGGGTTGCAGATCAGAAGGTCACAGTCTCCGACGGTGAAATCCAAGAATACCGCGTCGTCCTAAAGATCACGTTTGTTCTGGACGATTGATTAATAAACAGGGCGTTCCGCTTGGGGCGCCCTATTTTTGCTCAAATCGGCGCTCCCCTTAGGCGGTAGCTAAGAGGGGGATAACCGATTAGCAAGCGCCCAACCTGTCTGTACACCGTAGGAAAAAACTTGTGTTTTTTTAATGCTAGCGAGGAGCATTTATCAATGTTGGTAATTGGCGAGCCACTCGGTGAGTAAAGATAATTTGAAACACTATCAAGTTTTTGTTCTTCAAATAATGGCTCAGCCGGCTGACACATTAATTAACGATGGTCGGTGGAATATCGACGACATACCACTTGCGATTATTCAATCGTGGATGACTGCTTTCACAGACATGGAAACAGGTGGAAGTTACACGTTGCTTCTTGGGTTTCCTGAGGAGGTGATTGAAATCGATAAATTGCTACGATCTAGAATAGATGATGGGACCCCAAAGAACTGGAAGAATTCTGAGCTTAAAACTGAAGCAATGTGGACAAAAATAAGGAATTTCGCAGGTCAACTACTTCTAAGTGAAGAAATCCCAGTTGATAATCCGGACCCGAGTGATTGGTATGCGATCTTACCGGAAGAACTGCACTAATTCCTTTTTGCTCACATTTTGTGCGAGTGAGAATTAGAGAAACGACATATGAGGTGGTATCAAAATCCCTTCCCCATGCTGTGCTTTAGGACTGCTAGTCAGATTCGACTAAGCCTATACAGCAACAGTTGACCATCGCTTAGCGTCGCACTTTCTGCGCGGTCTGATCCGCGCTAATCGTCTCCCACTCGCTGACTGTTCCATCTGGCCACGTAACCCTGACCTCTGCAGCTTCATTCGCGCCAATCCCGAAATGCAGCGGTAGGAGGCTGCCGCTGACGTGTCCGCCGCCAACTGTGCGTTCGATGGTTTGCGTTCCCTCTGGCGTGCGCAGTTCGACGAAGGCTCCGATTGCGAAAGTATTCGAACCTGTTTGACGCGGGTTTATGGCGATCCAATGTCCGGTGTTGGTGCTCGTGTTTTGCCAGATTTCAAGCGGGGCGCGGCGGTTGACCACGACTATATCAAGCAATCCGTCTGCGTTCAGGTCGGCCAGTCCGGCTCCGCGTGACCGTTCGGTGGTGCCGATCCCGGCTATTCCGGCCGCTTCGGTAAAGGTTCCCGCTTTGTATTGCATCAGCAGGTTATTGGGGTCTTGCATGGCAAGGCCCGGCATCTGATCGACGTTGCCTTTGGCGATGAACAGATCTGCCAGTCCATTATTATCAATGTCACCGAATTCGGCATGCCAGCCAGTTGAGGGGCGGCCGTCGTCACCGGTAAAAGGGCGTTGCGCGTAGGTGCCTGTGGCGTAAGGGACGGGCGCGAATTGCTGGCCGTCGTTGAACATCAGTACCTGATCACCCATCGAGGTCAGCATGACATCGGGTTTGCCGTTACCTGATACATCGCGGCTGGCGATGCCCATGCCCCAGATACGCTGCACAGGCCAGCCGTCATCTTCGCCAAACTCGCGAAGCGGATCCAGCAACCACATTTGTTCGTAACCTTCGCGGACGTAATAGTGGCGATCATTGGAGATACGCAGCATCTGTTTTCCACTTCGCTGCCAATCCGAGAACAGCATCGAAAGCGGGCAAAAGCTGGGATCCAGCGGGATAGGTGCGCCATAGCTGTCACCTTCGGGACGCAACAGCCAATTGGTGTCGCAGGTCCCGAAAGGTCCATCGGGGTCTTTCGCATCCACATAATTGCCAATCGCCAGAGTAGGGAGCGTTTGGCCCTGCTCCCATGTTGCGGAAAATGCAGTGGACCAGCGTTCGTCTGTCGGAAGGTTGAATTTTGCCGTTGCGTCGCTGAATTGGCAATCGCCTTGACCCTGCAAAAGCACATTCGCGCCGTTTCGCAGAACCATCAGGTCGATATGACCGTCGCTGTCGATATCCAATGGGTAGGCACCCGTCACATCAAGAATCGGTCCAATGACACCGGTATCAAATGCAACGTCAGTTTGAGAGATATTAACATAAAGTTGCGCCGCGTTGGTTCCACCAGCAATGAAAAGTTCAGGCAGAGAATCATCATTGCAGTCAAATATGGCTACACCCCCTCCCACGAAATGTTCCCAGCCGCCGGCATAAGTATGCGGAGTGCTTAGGCTTTCGTCGCGGTTGACAAAGCTCGGCTCGGCGGTTGCCGGGGTCATGACCGCAGAGAGCGATAACGTCATGATCGCCTTGCAGAAAACCTGAAGATTGAGAGGCGACCGCGCTACGAAATGCGGCTCAAGACGACGCTCGCAGTTGCCGAAAATTGAACGAAATGTATTAACTGAAGCCATCGTTTTTTCCCTGTGCAGCCGCAGAAATTTGGGCTAAAATTGGCCATACGCTCAATTCTGCAGCGTAAGTGGCTAAAAAATTTTACTAATAATTACAATATTCTAAATCAGTTTGACAATAATGTTAGCGCTAGCTAATTTTCGCCACGTTACGGCCCTAGTAGGCCATGTTCTGGGAGGATACAAAATGAACAAATATGTTATTATCGCTGCTGCAATGGCAGCTGCTATGCCAGCAACGATGACGTTTGCAGAAGGTCACGGATTGACTGTCGGCGTTAGCTGGTCAAACTTCCAAGAAGAACGCTGGAAGACAGACGAAGCTGCGATCAAAGCTGCTTTGGAAGCCGCTGGCGCAACTTACGTATCTGCGGATGCGCAGTCTTCATCTGCTAAGCAGCTGTCTGACGTTGAAAGCCTGATCGCTCAGGGCGTCGACGCTCTGATCATTCTTGCACAAGATGCTGCTGCTGTTGGTCCAGCTGTAAGCGCTGCATCTGACGAAGGCATCCCTGTTGTTGCATATGACCGTCTGATCGAAGACAGCCGTGCATTCTACCTGACATTCGACAACGTCGAAGTTGGCCGCATGCAGGCGCGTGCTGTTCTGGCTGCACAGCCAACAGGCAACTACGTCATGATCAAAGGTTCTCCAACCGATCCTAACGCAGACTTCCTGCGCGGCGGTCAGCAAGAAGTGCTGCAAGCTGCTATCGACAGCGGTGCGATCACAATCGTTGACGAAGCTTACACTGACGGTTGGTTGCCTGCGAACGCACAGCGTAACATGGAGCAAATCCTGACAGCGAACGACAACAACGTTGATGCTGTTGTTGCGTCCAACGATGGTACTGCTGGTGGTGCTGTTGCTGCGCTGACAGCACAGGGCATGGAAGGTATTCCTGTGTCCGGTCAAGACGGTGACCATGCTGCGCTGAACCGCGTTGCACTGGGCACACAGACAGTATCAGTTTGGAAAGACGCACGTGAGCTGGGCTACGCTGCTGGTCAAATCGCTGTTGCGATGGCAAGCGGTGCACCTGCATCATCCGTGATCGGTTCTGAGGCATGGACATCGCCAGCAGGCACAGAGATGAACTCTTTGTTCTTGGCTCCGATGCCTGTGACTGCTGACAACCTGACAGCTGTTACAGATGCTGGCTGGATCACTGTTGAGGCACTTTGCCAAGGCGTGACCGACGGTCCTGCACCTTGTAACTAAATCCATTTGGGGTTGCGATTAGCCCCAGATATGTGGGGGCTCTGCGTAAAAACACAGAGCCCCCATTTTTATAGAAACCACGAAAAATAGCGGCCACCCGCCTGTTGGTCGTCTACGATGGAACTGTTTCATGTCAGATCAAACTCCCAATCCGGCGCCTTCGGCGCGCCGATCAATCTTATCAACGCTCGAGGTCGACACCCGTCTGCTAGGGATGATTGGCGCATTCGTCGTGATTGCGCTCGCATTTCAAATGTGGACAGGTTTCAAAGCCATACCGGACGTGATGAACCCAATCGCGTGGTTCAGCGAAGGGCGCTTTATGACGCCGCGCAATATCTTTAACCTGTCAATCCAGACTGTGTCAGTCGCCATTATGGCAACCGGTATGGTGTTCGTGATTGTCACACGGCACATTGATCTGTCGGTTGGTGCCTTGTTGGCAACTACAACCGCTGTCATGGGCATGACACAGACACAGATCCTGCCGAACGCGCTTGGGCTTGAGCTGGGTCACCCATTGATCCCTTGGATCACGATCCTTGCTGGTCTTTTGACAGGTGCATTGATTGGTGGCTTTCAGGGCTATTTGATTGGTTATCAGGCGATCCCTGCGTTTATCGTGACATTGGGCGGCTTGCTGATTTGGCGCAACGTTGCTTGGCACATGACTGACGGCCAAACGATTGGGCCGCTAAACGAAACTTATATGCTGTTTGGTGGTATCAACGGCACCTTGGGTGTTTTCTGGAGCTGGGTCGTTGGGCTTTTGGCTGCTGTTGCTTCGGCTGTTGGCCTGCTGCTGGCGCGTCGCAACAAGGTACGCCACGAATTCCCAGTTAAGCCAGTTTGGGCAGAAGGCGCGCTAATCGCGATCGTCGTTGCAGCTATCCTCGGCTTTGTTGCTGTCATGAACGCATACTCAGTGCCTGACCGTGTCGTAGCACGTGATTTTGAACGCTGGGGTTGTGAAGTTGCAGAAGGTTGTACTGCTGGCTATGGCATTCCGTACTCTGTTCTACTGTTGATTGCTGTCGCAATCGTTATGACAATTATCGCACAGCGCACTCGCTTGGGCCGCTATATCTTTGCGACAGGCGGCAACCCTGATGCGGCAGAGCTTTCTGGTATCAACACGAAACTGCTGACCGTGAAAATCTTTGCGATGGTTGGCGTGCTTTGTGCGCTGGGTGGTATCGTTGCTTCGGCGCGATTGGGGTATCACACCAATGACATCGGTATCCTTGACGAATTGCGGGTTATCGCAGCGGCAGTCATCGGCGGCACTGCGCTTGCTGGTGGTGTTGGTACAATTTACGGCGCAATCATTGGCGCATTGATCATGCAGTCGCTACAGTCTGGCATGGCAATGGTCGGTGTAGATGCACCATATCAGAACATCGTCGTGGGCTTTGTTCTTGTCTTGGCTGTTTGGATCGACATTCAGTACCGTAAGCTTTCGGGAGCAAAATAATGACGACACCACTTGTTCAAATGAAAGACGTCTGCATCTCGTTTGGTGGGGTAAAGGCAGTAGATCACGTGAGTATCGACCTATACCCTGGCGAAGTTGTGGGCCTATTGGGCCACAACGGTGCGGGTAAATCGACACTGATCAAAATCCTATCCGGTGCCTACAAGATGGACAGCGGCGAGATTTGGATTGATGGCGAAAAAGCCAACATCCATTCACCTCGCGATAGCCGTGACCACAACATCGAAACCATCTACCAGACGCTTGCGCTGGCTGATAACCTTGATGCGGCATCCAACCTGTTCTTGGGGCGCGAACTGACAACGCCACTGGGCTTTGTGGATGACGACCGTCAAGAGGCCGAAACCCGCAAGATCATGGCGCGCCTGAACCCTAACTTTAAAAAGCTGAAAGAACCTGTATCGGGTCTTTCCGGTGGTCAGCGTCAATCGGTCGCGATTGCACGTGCGGTCTACTTTAAGGCTAAGATCTTGATCATGGATGAGCCAACAGCGGCTTTGGGTGTGCATGAAACCCAGATGGTTGCGGACCTCATTCAAGAGCTGAAGGCTCAAGGTCTGGGGATTTTCCTGATCAGCCACGACACCCGCGAAATGATGGAACTATGCGACCGCGTTTCTGTCATGAAGAACGGCCAGATGATCGGCACCGAACGGGTCGAGGATGTCACTGAAGACGACATTCTGTCGATGATCATTCTGGGTAAAAACCCAAAGCGTGACGCGGCCTAGGGCGCGAGCGTTTCAGAATTGAAAAGGGCGGCGGGTGTAAACCTTGCCGCCCTTTTTTGTTAGCTGGTGACCGACATCGTCGCTGCCACCGCTTTTTTCCAAGCACCATAGCGTCGGCTGCGTTCGCTATCAGGCATTGCGGCGGTAAAGGTGCGCTCACAGCGCCAACGCTCGGCGAATTCGGCTTTGCTGGGGTACAATCCTACATGCTGTCCAGCCAGCCATGCAGCCCCCAATGCAGTAGTCTCCAATACTTCGGGACGGTCCACCGGTGCACCGATGATGTCAGCCAAAAATTGCATCGCCCAATCGGAAGCGCTCATCCCGCCATCAACGCGCAGGGTGGGTTGCGTGCCTTCGCCTTGCCAATCGGCGTGCATCGCCTCGATAAGATCGCGGGTCTGATAGCCAACGCTTTCAAGCGCGGCGCGCGCCAGTTCGGCAGGGCCAGTGTTACGGGTTAGCCCGTAAATCGCACCGCGGCATTCCGGGTCCCAATAGGGTGCACCTAGGCCCGTAAAGGCGGGTACAAGTATCACGTCTTGGCTGTCATCTGCAGTTTGGGCAAGCGGCTGGGTTTCCGCCGCATCCCGGATAATCTTTAGCCCATCGCGCAGCCATTGCACGACCGCACCCGCGACAAAGATTGATCCTTCGAGCGCGTAGGTCGGTTTACCATCTAGCTGATAGGCGATCGTGGTCAGCAATCTGTTTTGCGACGCGACCGGAGTATCGCCCGTGTTCAATAGCGCAAAACAGCCCGTGCCATAGGTGGATTTCAACATGCCCGGCTCAAAGCAGGCTTGCCCAACGGTCGCTGCCTGTTGATCGCCAGCGACGCCAGTAATCGGGACCGCTCTGCCAAACAGGTCAGGTCGTGTTGTGCCAAAATCAGCAGCGCAGTCTTTGACCTCTGGCAGCATATTTTGTGGGATATCCAAAAGGTCGCAGATCGTCGTGCTCCAGCGCCCTTTGTGGATGTCATACAGCATCGTGCGGGCCGCATTGGTGGCGTCGGTAACATGCGAAGCACCATCGGTCATTTTCCAGATGAGATAACTATCGACAGTGCCAAACAGCAGGTCACCGTTGCGTGCGCTTTCGCGTGCTCCGGGCGTGTTATCCAAAATCCATTTCAGCTTAGTCGCCGAAAAGTACGGGTCCAATAGTAGGCCGGTACGGGCAGTGAACATATCAGCATGACCTGCGGCCGTCAGTTCGCGACAGAAAGCGGCGGTGCGACGGTCCTGCCAAACGATGGCGCGGTGAATGGCTTGGCCCGTGTGTTTGTTCCAAACGACGGTGGTTTCACGCTGGTTGGTAATCCCAATCGCGGCGATGTCATCGGGGCGAAGCCCGGCGCGTTCAATCGCGGAGCGCGCGGTGCCTGCGACGGTTGACCAAAGGTCTTCGGGGGCGTGTTCAACCCAACCTGAGTTGGGGAAATGCTGTTCGAATTCTTCTTGTGCAGAGGCCACGGTTTTCATGTCGCGATCAAATACGATCGTGCGTGATGATGTGGTGCCCTGATCAATGGCAAGGATATGTGTCATGCGACTATCCTATCCCTATTTATGCGTGATGGAAAAGCGCGACGGCGGTAAAAACCGTCGTCGCGCCACTGGTGTCATGGGCAGGGAGGCCGCCCATGACGGGACTTCAATTTACTGCCAAGACTGGATCAGCTCGTCGTAAGAAACCGTGACCGGCTCTTCATCAGTGCTTTCCAAAGCAGCCTTTGGCGAACCCGGCTGGCTTAGCCAGTATTCTGGGTCCATTTCTTCGTTCATGACCGGGCCAAGTTCACCCTGTACGCCTGCGCGCTCAAGACGTTCCAGAACGCGTTCTTGTTCTGCACATAGGCTGTCCAGCGCCTCTTGGGCCGACTTCGCACCAGAGGACGCGTCCCCGATGTTCTGCCACCACAGCTGTGCCAGCTTTGGATAGTCAGGGATGTTGGTGCCTGTTGGCGACCACTGAACCCGTGCTGGTGAACGATAGAATTCAATCAAACCACCCAAACGCGGTGCGCGCTCGGTAAAGCTTTCGTGGTCGATTGTGGATTCACGGATGAACGTCAGACCAGCGTGGGACTTTTCAACGTCAACCGTCATCGAAGTCACGAACTGTGCGTATAGCCAAGCCGCCTGTGCACGATCCAATGGTGTGGATTCCATCAATGTCCAAGACCCAGCATCCTGATAGCCGACTTTCATGCCGTCTTCCCAGTATGCGCCGTGTGGGCTTGGGGCCATACGCCACAATGGCATGCCGTCGTCGTCCAGAACAGCCGCAGCACCTTCGCCAACCATGTCAGCGGTGAATGCGGTGTACCAGAACATTTGCTGGGCAATGCTACCCTGTGCCGGAATTGGACCCGATTCAGAGAACGTCATGCCAGCCGCAGCAGGTGGGGCATAGTTGGTCAGCCAATCCACGTAGCTTTCGATCGCATAGACCGCAGCAGGAGAGTTCGTCGCGCCGCCACGTGCCACGCATGAACCGACAGGCTGGCTTTTCTCGTTTACACGCACACCCCATTCATCGACAGGCAGACCGTTTGGTTCGCCTTTGTCGCCCATACCAGCCATGGACATCCACGCATCAGTAAAGCGCCAGCCGAGTGATGGGTCTTTCTTGCCGTAATCCATGTGGCCATAGACTTCGGTGTCGATGCCCATGTGGCTTAGGTCACGGCCAGTAAAGAAGGCAGCGATGTCTTCGTATGCGGACCAGTTCACAGGCACGCCCAGATCATAGCCGTATTCAGCTGCGAAATCGGCCATGTTCTTTTCGTCAGTGAACATGTCGTAGCGGAACCAATACAAGTTCGCGAACTGCTGTGTTGGCATCTGGTACAGTTTGCCATCTGGGCCAGTCGTAAAGTCCAGACCAATGAAATCGTCCAGATTCAGCGTTGGGCTAGTCACTGATGCGCCGTCGCCAGCCATCCAGTCTGTCAGGTTGCGGGCCTGCTGATAGCGCCAGTGTGTACCGATCAAGTCACTGTCGTTCACATAGGCATCATAGATGTTTTGGCCAGACTGCATTTGTGTTTGCAGCTTTTCGACAACATCGCCTTCGCCGATCAAGTCGTGGGTGATGTTGATGCCAGTGATCGCTGTAAATGCGGGTGCCAATACATTGGCTTCGTATTCGTGGGTCGCGATGGTTTCAGAAACCACACGGATGTCCATGCCTGCGTAAGGCTGGGCTGCATCAACAAACCACTGCATCTCTGCTTCTTGATCGGCACGGCTAATGGCCGAACGTTCAATTGTGCTGTCTAGAAAGTCGATTGCGGCCGCCATATCAGCATGGGCGGAATTGCCCAGTACCGCAAAGGCCAGCGCCATCGCTGTCGTTGATTTTAAAGGTAAGTTCATTATCTTATCTCCTCCCGATAGTAGAACTTTTCATATTTTGGCCATGCGGCATGTATCGTTGCCGCACAGCATATCTACTGATCAGACCCAGCGAAAAACCGCGCCGGCGTAGATCAGGCAGACCAGCAGCGCATATGGCTGGGGTCCGACCTCAAGACCCAGCCAAATCAGGTTGATAAAGGCTGATCCTAAGAGCGTGATGAACAAACGATCACCACGGGTCGTTTCGATCCGAAGAACGCCAACGCGTGGCGTTTCGGGAACTTTGATTGCAAGGATCGTAAAGATCACAAGCAGGGTCGCGATAACCGCAAAGAAAATTGCAGTCGGTGTTGTCCAAGCCATCCATGCCATGTGCAGTCTCCTTGGTTACACGCGGCCTAGGGCAAAGCCCTTGGCGATGTAATTACGTACGAAATAGATCACGAGAGCACCGGGAACGATGGTCAGCACACCGGCTGCCGCCAGAACGCCCCAGTCCATGCCAGAGGCCGAAACCGTCCTTGTCATGGTTGCCGCGATTGGCTTTGCATCGACCGAAGTCAGCGTGCGGCTAAGCAGCAGTTCGACCCACGAGAACATAAAGCAAAAGAACGCCGCGACGCCGATCCCGCTGGCGATCAGCGGTGTAAAGATGCGGATAAAAAAGCGTCCAAAGCTGTAACCATCGATATAGGCGGTCTCGTCGATTTCCTTTGGCACGCCGCGCATGAACCCTTCGAGAATCCAAACCGCCAGAGGCACGTTGAACAGGCAATGCGCCAATGCCACAGCGATATGCGTGTCGAACAATCCAACTGAGCTATACAGCTGAAAGAAGGGCAGGGCGAAAACCGCAGGTGGTGCCATCCGGTTGGTCAGCAGCCAGAAGAACAGATGCTTATCACCAAGGAACGTATACCGCGAGAACGCATAAGCTGCGGGTAGTGCCACAGTAATACTGATCACAGTGTTCATGACGACATAGATCATCGAATTGACGTACCCCATGTACCAACTGGGGTCGGTCAAGATTTTGGAGTAGTTCGCAAATGTCAGATCACGCGGCCAAAGAGAAAAGCCACCCAAAATCTCGGCGTTGGTCTTTAGGCTCATGTTCAGCAGCCAGTAGATCGGCAAAAGCAGGAACAATAGATAAAGCCCCATCACGATGGCAGACCCATTGATCCGGGAGGTTTTGCGGCGGGTTGCAGCGGGTGTCACTGTCTTTGCTCCCGAGATGGGCTGTGTTGTTGCGTCAGTCATCACACACCGTCCCGTTTATCGAGGTTGGTCATTACGGTGTAGAACACCCATGAAATCAGGAGGATCACGAGGAAATACATGATCGAGAAAGCAGCCGCCGGGCCAAGGTCAAACTGACCCATCGCCATTTTCACAAGGTCAATTGACAAGAACGTTGTGGCGTTGCCTGGTCCACCGCCTGTGACGACGAAAGGCTCTGTGTAGATCATAAAGCTATCCATGAACCGCAGTAGGATCGCGATCATCAATACGCCTGCCATCTTAGGCAATTCGATGTAGCGGAAGACTTTCCAACGTGATGCTTGGTCGATTTTGGCAGCCTGATAATAGGCGTCGGGGATTGATTGGAGGCCAGCATAGGCGAGCAGCGCAACCAATGATGTCCAGTGCCAAACATCCATCACAATCAAGGTGGCCCAAGCGGCGATGAAATCTTGGGTATAGTTGTAGGAAATCCCTAGTTTATCGAGCGTATAACCAAGAAGGCCAATATCGACGCGACCAAAGATTTGCCAAATCGTCCCGACAACGTTCCAAGGGATCAGCAGGGGCAATGACATCAGCACCAGACAAAAGCTCGCCCAGAACCCTTTTTTCGGCATGTTGAGAGCCACGAAAATACCAAGCGGAATTTCGATCGCAAGAATGATTGCTGAAAACGCCAGCTGTCGGGTTAGCGCATTCCACATACGTTCAGAATCTAGCATTTCGCGGAACCATTCGAGGCCCGCCCAGAAGAACTGGTTGTTTCCGAATGTGTCTTGGACCGAATAGTTCACGACGGTCATCAACGGAATAACCGCCGAAAACGCGACTAGCACCAGAACGGGCAGGACCAGAAACCATGCTTTTTGATTAACAGTCTTGTTCATTACGCGGCCTCCTGCTGCGGTTGGACGCGCCAATCGTTGGCATAGACGTTGATCCCCTTTGGATCGAAGGTGATCGCGTTCGTGTCGGCTGCAATATTCGCGCCTTCGTCAGCGATAGCAGCGATTTGTTTGCCGTCTACTTCAAGCCGAACAATCTTGTGGCGACCCACGTCTTCGACGCGTTGGATGCGTGCAGGGATACCTGCACCGTCGGTTGACAGCTTGATAAATTCAGGGCGTACACCGACCTGCATGCGACCAGTGTTTGGCTGATAGCCTGCGCCCAGATCAATTTGGGTGCCTGCAATCGTCGCGTCCGATCCGCTGATCTTGGCGTCAAACAGGTTCATCCCCGGCGAGCCGATGAAATATCCGACGAATGTATGTGCCGGGCGTTCGAATAATTCTTGTGGCGTGCCGATTTGAACTACCCGCCCATCGTACATCACCACAACTTTGTCAGCGAAGGTCAGTGCCTCAGTCTGGTCGTGGGTCACGTAGATCATCGTATGGCCGAATTCGTGGTGCAGCGCCTTTAGCTGCGTGCGCAGTTCCCATTTCATATGGGGGTCGATCACCGTCAGCGGTTCGTCAAACAGTAGTGCGTTCACATCTTCGCGGACCATCCCGCGACCCAACGAAATCTTTTGCTTCGCATCAGCAGTCAGGCCCCGCGCCTTGCGGTCAAGCGATGCTTCCATGCCGATCATCGCGGCGATCTGGTTTACACGTTGCGCGACATAGGCAGGGTCAGCGCCTCGGTTGCGCAGCGGGAATGCAAGGTTATCGCGGACTGTCATCGTGTCATAGACAACGGGAAACTGGAAAACTTGCGCGATGTTGCGTTCAGCGGTCGGCGCATGCGTGACGTCTTTGTCATCAAACAAGATACGTCCTTGGCTTGGGTGCAGTAGCCCCGAAATGATATTCAGCAGCGTGGATTTCCCACAGCCAGACGATCCCAAGAGCGCATATGCCTCGCCGTCGGCCCAGTCGTGGTTCAGCTCCTTCAGCGCAAAGTCGTCCTCGCTGCCCGGATTGGTAAGGTAGGAATGCGCGAGGTTATCAAGTGTGATCTTCGCCATGTTATGCGGCCTCCGCATAGGGTGCAGCTGACAGCAACGCGCCGTCGGGTGCAAAGATGTAAGCATGGGCAGGATCAAGGTAGGTGGTCAGCGGTTGACCGATCACCAAATCGCGTACGCCATGAACCAGCCCGACCCAGCGTTCGCCGTGATGATCGAGATGCACAAACGTCTCTGATCCGGTGATTTCAGTGACGGTCAAACGCGTCGCAAACTGCAGTGAATTTGTGCCCTGCGGTTCAAGTTCTAGGTGGTTCGGACGAAAGCCAGCCATGTAGCGGCCATCGGGCAAAGTAGATAGCTGAGCAGGGGCGGCGGCGCCTTGACCATCGCCAAATGAAATTTGGTTGCCGGTTTTTGTGACGTCGATGAAATTCATGGGCGGGTCTGAAAATACTCGGGCGGTGGTAGCGTCTGATGGACGGCGGTATACTGTAGGCGTTTTACCGAATTGGGTGATGCGCCCTTCCCACAGGGTGGCGGTGTTTCCGCCAAGCAAAAGCGCCTCTTCGGGTTCGGTCGTCGCATAGACAAAAATCGCGCCGGATTCTTCAAAAATGCGTGGAATTTCGGCGCGTAGTTCTTCGCGCAGTTTGTAGTCTAGGTTCGCAAGAGGTTCGTCCAACAGCACAAGGCCAGCTTTTTTGACAAGTGCCCGCGCAAGGGCGCAGCGCTGCTGTTGCCCACCCGACAGCTCAAGAGGCTTACGGTCAAGCATTGGGGTTAGCTGCATCAAGTCAGCGGTTTCTTTTACTGCATCATCAACCTCTTTGGCTGATTTGCCCATCAGGCGCATAGGGGACGCAATGTTTTCGTAAACGGTCATCGATGGGTAGTTGATGAACTGCTGATAAACCATTGCGACCTTGCGATCTTGGACACGCATGCCTGTGACGTCTTGGCCGTCCCATAGGATTTTACCAGTGTTGGGCACGTCTAATCCGGCCATGAGCCGCATCAGTGATGTTTTGCCAGCCGAGGTCGGGCCAAGCAGAACATTCATCGTTCCTTTTTGAAGCGTAAGATCGGTCGGGAAGATGTGTGTCTTCCCGTCAACGATCTTAGACACTCCCTCCATTTTAAGCGTCATTTGTAGTTTTCTCCCCCCGTGCGGTTCCTAGGCCGCGTCTTTCCTTAAGACGTCGGCCCAATGGGTCCGCATCCAATCATCTAAGGCCGATATTTGATCGGCCGATAGTCTTAGCCCAAGCTTACTACGCCGCCAAACGACGTCTTCTGCTGTGCGGGCAAATTCATTCCGGATAAGCCAAGCGACCTCGGCCTCAAACAGATTTGCGCCAAACGCGGTTCCCAAGTCTGCAAGGCTGCTCGCCTTCCCCAACACTTGCCTAACCTCAGTACCATAGGCCCGTACCAATCTGCGCCCGTGTGCGGGCGTCAAGAATGGATAGTTTTGCGCTGTTTCTTCAACAAGTTGTTCAAAAGCCGAGACTTCGAAATCGCCACCCGGCAATGGCACCCCAGCAGTCCATTTGTCGGACAGAATTGGAAAATAGGCTTTTGCCTTATCCATAGCACTTTCGGCCAGTCGTCGGTAGGTCGTGATCTTGCCGCCAAACACATTCAGCACCGGTGCGCCACCTGCGTCGTCCACCTTTAGCGTATAGTCGCGGGTTGCCGCCGTCGCAGATGTGGCACCATCGTCGTAAAGCGGGCGGACGCCTGAATACGTCCAGACAACATCATCGGCACTGATCGCTGATTTGAAATATCCATTCGCAAAGTTGATCAGGTAATCACGTTCTTCGTCCGTGCAGACAGGCAACACAGATGGATCGTCATGGTCCGCGTCTGTGGTCCCTATAAGCGTAAAGTCATTTTCATATGGAATTGCGAAAATGATACGCCCATCGGTGCCCTGAAAGAAATAACACTTGTCGTGATCATATAGTTTGGGTGTCACGATATGGCTCCCGCGCACAAGGCGGACGTCCTCGGTGCTGTTGATCCGCAGCTTTTGATGAATGACATCGCCAACCCAAGGGCCCGCCGCGTTGATCAGCATCCGTGCACGCACGACAGAGGTGTCTTGCGTGTTGAGGTCTTCGATTGTGACTTCCCACAGATCACCGACGCGCTCGGCCTTAGTGACCTTGGTGCGGGTCATGATCTTTGCACCGCGCGCAACGGCGTCACGGGCGTTCAAAACAACAAGCCGGGAATCTTCGATCCAGCAATCGGAATATTCATAGGCCTTTGTGAATTTGTCGTTAAGCGGCTCACCTTCTGGTCCGCTTCGCAGGTCGACCGTCGAGGTGGCAGGCAAAATTTTGCGACCACCCAGATTGTCATAAAGGAACAATCCAAAGCGGATCAGCCACGCAGGGCGACGCCCCTTAAGCCACGGCATGATGACATTCAGCAGCTTTGATGTTGGTGTGCTGCCCTCAAAGCGCATGTCTTTGTGGTAGGGTAGAACAAACCGCATGGGCCACGAAATATGCGGCATTGCGCGGAGTAACGTTTCACGCTCGATCAGCGCCTCGCGGACCAGCCGGACTTCAAAATATTCCAGATACCGTAGGCCACCATGGAACAGTTTCGTTGATGCAGAGGAGGTCGCCGAGGCTAGATCAGACATTTCAGCCAAGGTCACAGTCAAACCGCGACCGGCTGCGTCACGTGCAATCCCGCAGCCGTTGATGCCACCGCCGATCACAAACAGATCACGTACATTTTCTGACGTCTGAGATTGTGGCAACTGGTTCTCCCCCTACCAAGAGCCTGCGAATATCGAAAATTTATGCAGTGAGTCGCGGTCAAATGGAAGGAATTTTTGTTCGTTTGTTTTCGTATTAATGTAAACAATTGAAATATAATGCATAAATAATAATACTCAACAACTGACTTCGGGCTATTTTGCTGTTTATCTCTGTAAAGCGAACTAAAACGAATATTCTGTTTGGTTATTTTGACTAAAACGAACTAAGGTATGTGCCATTCCGCAAGAAAACGATGCGGGTGATAGTAGAATGGGGTGGAGTATGGCTCAGACCTTTAGGGCGCCGGAAATCATTGAAATCGCACGACGCGAGGGCAAAGTTACGGTCGAGGGGCTAGCAGAGCATTTTGGCGTGACGCTGCAAACGATCCGCCGTGATTTGACCGAACTTGCAGATGCTGGGCGGCTTGAGCGGGTCCACGGTGGGGCGATCCTACCCTCAAGTACGACGAATATCGGCTATGAAGACCGCCGCGTGCTTAACCATCAGCAAAAGGTCGATATTGCCCGAGCGTGTGCAAGCGAATTGCCCGAGGATTGCTCGGTTTTTCTGAACATCGGCACCACTACCGAAGCTGTCGCCGCAGAACTGCTGAACCACCGCAACCTTATGTCGGTGACAAACAACATGAACGTCGCGAATATTCTGGCTGCGAACCCGGACTGTCAGGTCATCGTTACCGGCGGCAGTTTGCGCCGGTCAGATGGCGGGCTGGTGGGCAGTATTACCACCGACACGATCCGTAAGTTCAAGTTCGACTATGCAATTATTGGATGCTCGGCCTTGGACGATGACGGTGATCTGCTGGATTTTGATATCCACGAAGTGGGCGTCAGCCAGGCGATCATCGAACAATCACGCCACGTTTTTGTTGTCACGGACCACACAAAATTTCACCGATCAGCGCCGGCACGGATCGGGTCACTTGCCGCCGTCGATGCCATATTCACCGACCGACCCGTTTCAGAAAACCTACAGGCACGTTGTGATGCATGGGGAACGCGTGTGGTGTGCACGCAAAAATAGCTGATTGCTGAAAAAGGGTTTAGTTCGTGAAGCCCGACATCAACCCATCCGTTCCGACGCATAAGACCCCGGCGAAGCTGGGAACACTACTGTCTTGTTTCCGTTCAGGAATACGCGGCCATGAACATGTGCATGGATCGCTCGCGCAAAGACGCTAGCCTCTACATCGCGGCCAAGCGCGACATAATCATCATTCGATTGGGCGTGGGTCACGCGCACGACGTCTTGTTCAATGATCGGACCCTCATCCAGATCGGCGGTGACATAGTGCGACGTCGCGCCAATCAGCTTTACGCCTTTTTCAAATGCCTGCTTGTAAGGGTTAGCACCCTTAAAGCTTGGTAGGAATGAATGGTGGATGTTAATGATTTTGCCGGACATCTTTTGGCACATCTGGTCGGACAGAATTTGCATGTAGCGTGCGAGAACGATCAGATCGGCTTCGGTGTCTTCGACAACCTGCATAATCTGGGCTTCGGCTTCTGGTTTGTTTTCTTTCGTGACCTTGATGCAGTGGAACGGGATATCGTGGTTCACGACGACCTTTTGGTAATCCATGTGGTTCGAAATTACTGCGACGATTTCAATCGGCAGTGCCCCGATTTTCCAGCGATACAGCAGGTCGTTCAAGCAGTGCCCAAAGCGTGACACCATGATAATGACCTTGGGCTTCACGGATTCATCAAAGAATTCGGCAGTCATGTTGTATTTTTCAACGACGGGCGCAAAGCGATCTTGCAGTTCTTCGAGCGTCACACCTTCTTCGGAACGAAAGCTGTTTCGCATGAAAAAGTTGCCGGTTCCGGTATCGTCAAATTGCGCACTATCGGTGATGTTGCAGCCTTGCTCGGCGAGAAACGTGGATGTCTCGGCGACGATCCCACGGGTCGATTTGCATTGTACGCGAAGGGCAAAGTTTGTCATGGCGAGTAGTGCTCCGGCTTTTTCGGACCGCGTATGGTCGTGTCTGCCGTTGGTGATAATGGCGTTTTTGCGCCTTTGACTACATCAAAGCGACGCCTAAAGCGCCGGAATAGACACTTCTAGATTTCCGATCCGACACGCGTGTCGCGGATGGGGTCAGATTTCATGTACACGCACGCCATCGCCGCAAACGTCACGGGCAATATCAATGACATGCTGGTGGTGCGTCAGATAGATTGCCTGACCGCGCCGCCCGATCCGTTCCATCATTTTGCATGCGGCCTTTGTGCGTTCTTCGTCGAAGGTTTCAAAAATGTCGTCGCAAAAGAACGGAAGGCAGGTGCCTTGGCTGGCCAGCTGTTCATAGGCGGCGGCACGCAGCGCAAGGTATAGCTGAAACCGGGTGCCCTTGGACATATCCTGCGCTTGTTTGGCACGTCCAGCAGCATCAATCGCAATCAGGGTCTCGCTTGTGCCATCAGGCTGCGCTTGCAGGGTGGTGTATGCGCCGTTTGTAAGCTCTGCAAAGGCTAGCTGGGTCGCGTCCATCATGCTGCTGCGATGCGCGTCGCGATAGCGTCTAATCGCCTCTTGGGCCAACATGTGGCCCGCGCGCAATTCGACATAGCGCAGCGCTGTGTCCTGCATTGCCAGTTCAAGCGTGGTTTTGCGTTCTGTCAGTTCGGCAATGAGATTGTCGCCAGTCACGGCTTGCAAGTCTTGGGCCGCTTCCGCGCGGGTCGCGATAGCCTGCCGATACCGCGTTTCGATTTCATCGAGATCGCCTTGCACCTGCATCGCCTGGGCATCTAAACTTGTTGGACTTGTGTTCTCTAACGCATGTCGTGCGCTGGCGATGTCGGGCAGGTGTAGTTGTCCTGTGATCTGAGTTTCGAGTTCAGCTTTGCCTTTGCGAGCGGCAATAGCTTCCTGCGCTTTTGTAACCGCATGGCGTAAGTCATCGACCGATTGGGCGGGGACATGCTGCGGGAATAATTTGCCAAGCTCTGCGACCTCGCGTTCAATATCCTCAAGAGTCTGCCGGGCCTGCGTGATTGCAGTCTGCCGTTCATCTAATTGTGCGGTCAGCGTGGCGTGATCTGTTTCCGCGGCCTGCGCTGCGTTCGCTAGATCAGTGAGGGCCGCAAATGTGACTAGCGGCTCATCCCCCAATTCCAAACCATGCTTCGTGGCCAGGTCAGTCATAACGGCGTTAAACTGGGTCTGATCGGCCTGCATCGCCTCGACCTGACGTGCGGCGGTGGTGCGACGCGCATCAAGTTCTCGCAGGCTTCGCAATGGTTCAAACGACATCTCCAGCCGTTCTGCGTCGACTTGGTTTTGCAGGCATTCCGCTACCAGTTCATTCCATGTCGCACTGGCGGTTGCGACGGCATTGGTTAGATCATCTCGGCGTTTGTCGCGTTTTGCGTGTTCCGCGTTCAAGTCATCCAACGCACGCTGTTCCGTATTCTGCCTTTCACGAATTTCACGCGCAGCCTTGTCGCGTTGACGGGCCGTGGTCACCAGCGTGTCGAAATCGGGTGCATCTAGCGTGATGTGATCGCTAAGCGCGGTCACCAATCTGTTGGATTTTTCGATAACCGCAGCATGTTCGTTACGTGTGATCTTCAGCTGTTGTTCAGCTGAATACGCGGTTTCGACCTGCTGAACCCATTTCGCAAATACGTCCGGTGAAAGTGTACGGGATAACCCCATTTCGTCCGCGACATTGCTTAGCTGTGTTGAAATCGTAGACTGCTCAGTCTGAAGTTTTTCTAACCGCTGTTTAAGCTGCTCTATGCGGGCTTGGATTTCGACCAAGTTTTGCATCACTTGGCGCAGCTGCCCGACGTCTTTGGCCTGCGCTAGCCGTTGCTGCGCAGTCTTGTCTGTTCGCTGCAACGCGTTTTCAAATTGGTCTGCGGTTGTGTTCGTCAGTGTTTCACGATGGGTAAGCCAAAGCGAATCACGCTTCTGCATTTCATCGTCTGCGGTCGCATCATCGATAATCGCACCAACGTCGCGGATCTGTTGGATTTGCGCCTCTAGCCCAGCGGCGTCTGCGCTAAGCTGGTCAATTTCGTCCTGCGTCTGTGTGATTTTGCGCGCCAATTCGCTATGTGTTTCGGCCAGCGCGACGACCTCTTGTGCGGTCAGCGGTTGTGACGGCAATGCAGTGAATGACTGTCCGCTGATCGCAAGGTTGGCCAGTGCCGTCGTCAATTGCCGTTGCGTGGATGCGATTGCTTCGGCCGCCTTTGCATAGGCTGGCGCAAGGCTATCGACCGAGAACCGGTCGAGTATGTCGCCAATGACTGCGTTGTCAGGCGTCGTTTCTTTGGACCGTTCTAGGTTGTCTTGGGCGATAATAACCCGGTCGGACAGGCGTTTGATTTCATCCTGTTCTGTTTTCAGGTCTTGGATGGCTGCGCGTTTTGCTTCGCGTGCTTGTTCCAGACGCGCGAGTATCGCAGGCGCGATAACCAGTTGGGCCGGGTCACGGTCCGCACCCAATTCAGATGCGGCGGCCTTCATATCTGAAAGAATTGTATTCAGCGTCTCGGCGCGGCGCGGTAGGTCCAGCTGCGCTGTCGCAAAGCGGCTACGGGCAGCGTCAAGATCGGCAAGGGTGCTTTGCAGATTAAGCTGATCGGGGTGTCGAACAATTTGTTCTAACTCGGTAGTAAGGGTTTTCACCTCGCTGGTAAGGCGGCTGATATCTGCTTCGGCCTGGCGCTGCTTGGTTAGCATTTGCACCAGATCTTCGGGCGCAACATCAAGCGTGGCCGGGTAATCGGCCAACGGGGCGAGTTGCGCTTCGACTTGGTCCAGTTTTTGCAGCAGTGGCAGGGCGGTTTGCTTGGCTTTGATTTCAGCCAGCTGGGCGATCAGCGCACTGCGTTCTTCACCGATCTCGGATTCTTGCGCGGTTGCTGCTGCCAGCGTTTGGCGCAGTTTGCGATATGCGCTGGCGGGAACGTCTTGGGCTTTTATCTGCGCGGTGACATCGGTCAATTCTTTCTTGAGCTGTGCCATTTCCGATTTGCTGGACCGTTTCAGGTAAAGCGCATTTGCATCGGCATCGACGCCATCCAACACCGTCGTCAGGTCGCTGACCCCCGCAGCGGCCGAGAATAACAGTCGCCCAATGTCGCCCTTACTATTGGCGATTTCTTCGCCGCCTTTTTCAATCGTATCGTCGTCGAGGCAAAGCAAGCTGCGGTAGTCATCCGCACTTAGCCCGCCAAGCTGCGCAGCAATCGCCGCGTCGGGCAATGTAGTGCCACTGCCATCGACCAATGATGCGGCTCGTGTCGGAAGGCGCGTCAGGGCAAGATCACCCTGCGCTGTTTCCAAAACACCTGACACACGCAGGTTCTTGCGTTGATGCTGAAAATCATAGGCTTCGCGTGTATCAAACCCGTACAGCAGCCGCAGATAGGCCTCCATCGTCGTCGTTTTGCCGGCCTCATTGGGGCCATAGACGATGTGAAAATCAGGTTCTCCTTCACCTGCAGTGCCAAAGTCATAGGACTTTCCGGCGAAATGCCCGAATAGGTCGAGGTTCAGCTTTCGTAACCGCATCAATCCGCTGCACCTTTCATCAGGGCAATCATCTGTGCAGCGCCACGTCCGGTAACGTCAGAGGCAAGGGCGTGCATCGCGTCTTGGTCTGGCAGCAGGTCGGCACGCAAGTGAGCCGGAAGTTCGGACAGTATTGTGTCGAGCATTCCAGTCATCTCACCGAAAAAGCCAGGTTCAATGCGAATTGCGTCCATAATTTGGGCAAGCTCGTCAGTGGCATTGTTGCTGTCCGAAGATGTCGGTGCATCAAGATCGAAGCTGACTTTGTCAATCCACAGCTTCCCGGTTTCACGGGCAAGTTCACGTGCAGTTTCTTCCCATAAGGCGCGGTCGCGTAGGATGTGCCAATGGCGTTCTGATTGCCCGCTGAATGACAAGCGCAGGATGACAGTATCCCCTGCGGTATTCCCAAGGTCGCGAAAGGTTTGCCGTAAGGCATCACGCAATAGATCGTCAGTGGTCAATGTGCTGACATCGATCGCATGGCTAAGGAATGTCACTGCCGAGGTGGGAACCTCGCTTAGGGTAATTTCACTGTTTTCTATATGCAGCATAGTCGCCGATTGTGGGCCGGATTCACCGATATCGCGTCCTTGGGGAATGCCGGGCATGACGATCCAAGGGGCGCTGCCATAGACCTTGCGTTTGTGAATATGCCCAAGCGCCCAATAGTCAAAACCCATGTTTTGCAGGTCGGCCTCTGAACAGGGGGCGTAGGTATCGTGCCCGGCGGCACCGCCAAGCGAAGTGTGCAACATGCCGATGTTGATCGCATCAGGGATCGGAGCACTAAACTTGTCGAGCAGGCTGTCAGGCGCGTGTCGTCCGCTAAAGCTGACACCATGGACCCAGATGTTCGTCCCCGGTAGCTGGACCTTGCCACCGCGCCCGTCAAAGACGTGAACATTTTTAGGTAGGGCTACCTCACCCGTGATCGGGTTTTCGGCGTCGTGGTTTCCTTTGATATAAAACACAGGAATGTCCGCATCGGCCAGTCGATCAAACTGGGTCACCAGAAACGCCGCGGTTTTGGCGCTTCGGGCGGCGCCGTCGAACAGATCACCGGCGATAAGCAGGGCAGCGACCCGTTCAGATAGTGCAGTGTCTACGATCCGAACCAATGCGGCACGCGTTGCGTTTTGAACGACATCGCGCATGCCTTCGTCACGCAGTGCCAGCGATTTAAGCGGTGAATCCAGATGTAAATCGGCGGTGTGCAAGATGCGGATCAAATGCGGTCTCCTTACGGGCAAACTTGCTTGGTTTTCACCCGAAGCGCAATCAGATCACGGCAGCCGATAAGCCTTTTGTGCGTTCTTGCCGAAAATGCCTGCGCTATTGGGGCCAACCAACCGCTGTGCCATGTCGTGCCATTGCTGATATGTCGCTGCCAACGTGCAAACGGGCCAGTCGCTGCCCCAGATCAGGCGGTTCGGCCCAAAGCACTCTAGCAGATGCGCGACATAGGGGGCGATGTCGTCGATGCTCCAGTCTTGGCCTGCCTCGGTCACGAGGCCGGATAGCTTGCAGTAGGCGTCAGTTTCATTTGCAAGTGTGGCCATATCATGCGCCCATTCATCAAACTGACCGTGACGAATTTCCGGTTTGGCACCGTGGTCGATAACGACACGAAGGTTGGGGTGCCTGCCCATCAGTGCCATTAGGTTCTTTAGATGCCGAGGCAGGACTAGCGCATCGAATGTCAGATTATGGGCGATCATTGCTTCAAAACCCACCGCCAGTTCTGGTCGCAGCATCCAATCGTCATCTGGGATATCTTGGATCATCGGACGCAACCCCACTAGTTTGGGATTTTCGGCCAGCGTCGCAATCTGTTCAGCAGCGTCTTTCGCTTCAAGGTCGACCCACCCAACAACGCCAAGGACGAAGTCATTTTGGGCGGCGAGTTCGAGCATGTAATGAGTTTCGGCGAGGGTTGGTGCCGCTTGCACCAAGATGGTACCTTCGACCTCGCAGTCAGTAAGGTGTGGCGTCAGATCGGCGGGCTGGAAATCGCGATAAAGTGGTGCAAGGTCAGGGGTCAGCCAGCCGTAGTCGCCACGATCAAGCATCCAAAAATGCTGATGTGCGTCGACCTTCATGATCCGATGACGCCCTTGGTCAGAATGATATTACCGTAAAGCCGGGTTTCACCAGTCTGTATGACAGCGAATGCCTTGGCGGCGCGGGCGTAGAAATCAAACCGTTCAAGCGTCCCGATTTTGTGGTCTGGGATCAATGTCTGGAATTCCGCAACGATCTCGGGCACCGCGTTTGGATCACCAACAACCTGCATCGTGTGGGCCGGCGCGGGGACAAAGGTATCAAGCGGAAGCAGCTTCACAATCGCAGCCAATGTGTCGGTCGCACTGATCCCGTCGAGCCGCAAGCATTTCGGCCCCAGTCCTTCGGCCGGGAAATTCGCGTCGCCTATGACAATTTCATCGCCATGGCCCATGGCACGCAGCGTCCACAACAGGTCGGGCGAAAGGATCGGCGGAATGTTATACAGCATCGTTAGCTCCTGTTGGTGTGGGGGCGTCGGCGCGGATAAGATGCGCGGATTTTAGGTCGGACCAAAGGCTATCCGGAATGGGTGCGTTGAATACGGCAATATTGCTTGCGATTTCTTCGGGGCTTCGTGCGCCGGGAATCACACTGCGGATCGCCGGATGGCCAAGAACGAACTGCAATGCGGCGGCAATCAGTGGGACGTTGTGATCAGCGCAAATGCTTTCGATATGTCGCACTTGGTCAAGCGTCGATTGGTCAGCAGGGGCATAGTTGTAGCGCGCACCAGGAACTGCGCCAGTCGCCAAGATGCCGGAATTATACGGACCACCCAAAATGATCCCGACATCCAGCTTTTCGCAAAGCGGCAAGAAGGTCTCTAAAGCTTCTTGTTCTAGCAACGTATAGCGCCCAGCCAGCAGAAAACAGTCGAACTCCGCTTCGCCCAATAGCGTTTCACAAATCTTCCAATCATTCACGCCAGCGCCGATTGCTTTGATGTCACCGTTGTCGCGTAGTTCGCTGAGCGCGCGGTATCCGCCGTGATCAAACAGATCGCGCAGATGCCCGTTTGAGGCATCTTGCCCATGGGTGCCCGGATCAATGTCGTGAAGCAGCAGAATGTCAGGTCGCGCACCGCCCAATCGATTTAGGCTGGCGGCAAAGCTACGCATGATCCCATCATAGGAATAATCGAACTCGACCCGTCGCGAGGGAACGTCGACGAACATCTCTGGCGTGGCTTGGTCTGGTGGGCAATCAATCAAGATGCGCCCGGCCTTGGTTGATAGAACAACATCGGGTCGATCCGCGAGCGCAGGACCAACCCGGCGTTCAGACAGGCCCAGTCCGTAAAACGGTGCTGTATCGAAATAGCGCATTCCAGCGTGTAGCGCGGCATCGAGCGTTTCGGCCGCCTGTGCATCGGTCATCGCGCTATACAAGTTACCGAGTGGCGCAGCCCCAAACCCCATCGCTGTCAATTCCACCGGAGTCTTTGTGCGATTGTTAAGCAGGCGGGTGGCAGTGACTTGCATATGGGATCCTGGCGATGGCTGGGACTAACGGAAAAAGTCGGGGTGTTGTTGCTCAAGCGGTTCAATGCGGTTGATCAACTGCGCAAGGTGGTGCCGCATCGCTGTGGCGGCGGCTTGGGGATCTTCATCCCGGATCGCATCCAAGATCGCGGCATGTTCGGCAACCGTTTCGGCGGGGCGTCCCTCCTCTGGTAGCACTAGCATCCTTACGCGCCGAAGCTGCAGTGCAAGCTGACCCGCAATTGCCGCCACAGACCGAAAGCCTGTGAATTCCAAGATCATCTTGTGAAAGGCTTCGTCCGCTTCAAAGAAGCCGTGAAAGTCTTTGTCCTCGACGAGCAATGTTTGCATACGCAGGTTACGCGTTAACTGCACAAGCTGATCATCGGTACGCGTTTCGGCCACACGTTTGACTGCAGCGACTTCGACCGCGTCACGCAAGAAGCATTCTTCGCGGATTTCATCTAAGGAAAATCGGGTTACACGGGTTGCGGATTGTGGGATCACATCAACTAGCCCGTCGCCTGACAGCCGTGTCAGTGCCTCTGCCACTGGCGAACGCGAAACGCCGAATTGTTCGCAAATGGCTGCTTTGCGAAGCACCGCGCCGGGATCAAGTTTCATATCAAGGATCGCGTCGCGTAGGGCGGTATAGACCCGTTGCGATAGGGGGCCATCAAGCTGTTCTATATCCGCCAATGCATCAGCGCTGATGTTAGTCGTGTTCGCCAAGTGTATTCTCCGATTTCAACTGACATGTTAGTTGACAGGTGCGACATGTAAAGCTAATTGTGATCTTGTTTTTAATTAACGCATATATGCCAGCATAGGACGCCAGTATGCCCCAAGTGATCTGCCTTCACGACGACGACAATATCGTTATCGCACTTGCAGATTTGGACGCTGGCGCTGTTGTTGATGGGGTCGAGGTGCCGTTGGCGCAATCGATAATCAGGGGCCACAAGATCGCACGTCGGCCAATTGCATCGGGCGAAAAGGTGATTCGATACGGCCAGACAATTGGTCAGGCCAAAAAAGACATCGCAGCTGGCGAACACATCCATGTTCAAAACCTTGGCATGGGCGATCATGCCCAAGATTATGCTTTCGCGAGCGAAGTGAAAGCGCTTGAACCCGCCACCCAAGAACGGACATTCAACGGCTATCACCGTGCCGATGGTGGTGTGGGAACGCGCAACTATATCGGCATCTTAACATCGGTGAACTGTTCAGGTTCTGTTGCTAAATTTATCGCCGAGGCCGCCGAGAAATCTGGCTTGCTGGACGCGTTTCCAAATGTCGACGGGATCGTTCCAATCACCCATGGCACTGGTTGTGGCATGTCGGGCGAAAACGAAGGGTATGACGCGCTGTTTCGCACGTTGTCTGGCTATGCGTGTCACCCTAACTTTGGTGGCATCCTACTGATTGGACTTGGCTGCGAAGTCATGCAGCTGTCGGCGCTTGTTGATGGTCGCCCAATCCGGGCTGACGGCGCGTTGCGCTATATGACCATCCAGCAAGAGGGCGGGACGCGCAAAACCATCGAAAAAGGCTTGGAGCAACTGGCCGGCGTTGCTGCGCTTGCCAATCAGGTCACCCGTCAGCCAGCACCGATTTCTAAGATCATGGTTGGGATGCAGTGCGGCGGGTCTGACGGGTATTCTGGGATTACAGCGAACCCTGCGCTGGGCGTGGCATCTGATTTGTTGGTACGTCACGGCGGAACCACGATCCTGTCAGAGACGTCGGAAATCTACGGTGCCGAGCATTTGCTGACACGCCGTGCGGTATCGAAAGAAGTCGGTCAAAAGCTAATCGACCGCGTGCTGTGGTGGGAAGACTACTGTGCCCGCAACGGTGGCGAGATGGACAACAATCCAAGCCCGGGCAACAAACGCGGTGGGCTAACGACGATCCTTGAAAAGTCGCTGGGCGCGGTCGCGAAAAGCGGCAGTGCGCCACTCGCTGACGTCTACAAATTTGCCGAGAAGATCACGACACCGGGTTTTGTCTTTATGGATAGCCCCGGGTTCGACCCTTGTTCTGTGACGGGGCAGGTCGCGTCTGGTGCGAACCTGATTGCCTTTACTACCGGGCGCGGGTCGGTGTCGGGCTATATGCCAACGCCCGGGATTAAGATTGCGACCAACAGCGAAATGTATGCTCGCATGTCCGACGACATGGATATGAACTGCGGAGATATCGTGACTGATGGCGTATCAATCGAAGACAAGGGACGCGATTTGTTTGAATTGTTCATTCGCGTGGCCTCGGGCGAGAAAACCAAAAGCGAAGAGTTGGGCTATGGCGGGGTGGAGTTCGTGCCATGGCAAATCGGCGCAGTGATGTAAGCAAAAACGGGGGGAGCCGGCAATGCGATTGAAGGATAAGACCATACTGATCACTGCTGCAGGGCAGGGGATGGGGCGTGCTGCGGCGATTGCCTGCGCGGCAGAGGGGGCGCAGGTCTATGCCACAGATGTGAACCGCGAAGCACTGGAAACCTTGGGGGCAGTTGAGGGCATCGAAACCCGATACTTTGATGTGACAGATGCGGCGGCGACGCTGGCGCTTGCTGAAGAACTGCCTGACCTAGATTGCCTGTTCAACTGCGCTGGCATCGTGCACCATGGCACAATTCTAGATGTGTCAGACGCCGATTGGGATCTGTCGGTTAGCGTAAACATAACCTCAATGCTGCGGATCAGTCGGGCGTTTATTCCCGGTATGCTGCGGCGGGCAGAAATCACGGGCACCGCGTCTATCTTGAATATGTCCTCGATGGCCTCTTCGATCAAAGGGTTCCCATTCCGAACCGCTTACGGCGCGACCAAGGCCGCCGTCTTGGGGCTGACAAAAGCGGTCGCCGCTGATTTCGTGAGCACCGGCTTGCGTTGTAATGCGCTTTGCCCGGGTACGGTTGATACACCGTCGCTACAAGGGCGGATCGCATCTGCACCCGACCCGGTTCAGGCCGAAAAGGACTTTATCGCGCGCCAGCCGATGGGGCGACTGGCAACCGTTGATGACATGACGCCAACAATCATTCACCTGCTGTCGGATGACAGCCGTTTTGTCACCGGGCAAGCCGTTTCAGTGGATGGAGGCGTCACAATCTAGACGCTTTGCAACGGTTTGGGAGGGCCTGCGCGAATGAAAAGACTTGTCGAGATGGAGGGCATTGAAAAACGGTTCCCCGGTGTTCATGCGCTCAAGAACGTTCAGTTCGATTTGTTTGCGGGCGAAGTTCATGCCTTGATGGGCGAAAACGGTGCGGGCAAGTCAACGTTGATGAAGATACTGTCGGGCGTCTATACGCGCGACAGCGGAACGGTGAAAATTGCAGGGTTCGACGCGGCACCTGACAGCCCGCGTGCTGCGCAGGACATGGGTATTGGGATCATCCATCAAGAACTGAGCTTGATGAACGATCTTACTGCTGCGCAGAATGTGTTTATCGGTCGCGAACCTCGGCGCAGTTTTGGACGCTTGGACGAGGCCGCGCTTAACCAGCAAACGACCGAAATCTTTGCGTCGATGAAGTTGAACATGGACCCGCGTGCCCACGTGGGTGACCAGACTATCGCGCGTCAGCAGCTCATCGAAATCGCCAAGGCACTGTCGTATAAACCACGTGTCCTGATCATGGATGAACCGACGGCGGCATTGAACGACGCTGAAATTGCTGAACTGTTCGAAGTGATCAATCGCCTAAAGGCGGACGGCGTGGGCATCATCTACATCAGTCACAAAATGGACGAGATTAAGCGCATCGCGGACCGTGTGACGGTGATGCGCGATGGCGCTTGGATCGATACGCTTGATGCCGAAGCGACCCCGCTGGGCAAGATTATTGAGCTGATGGTTGGTCGCGAAGTCAACGAAGAACCGCCCCATATCCCGGACACATCTGGTGCAGAAACTGCGCTTGAGGTGCGTAACCTGCGCCGCAGTCGCGAAATCCACGATGTTAGTTTTACCGTCAAAAAGGGCGAGATATTGGGTTTCGCCGGCCTCATGGGGGCAGGCCGAACAGAGGTCGCTCGGATCATCTTTGGTGCTGATCCGCGTGATGCCGGCGATATTCTGGTGCATGGCCGGCCCTGCAATATCCGCAGCCCCTATGACGCAGTCAGTGCTGGCATTGGCTATCTGTCCGAGGATCGTAAACATTTTGGTTTGGCGACAGATATGACTGTTCGGGCCAATATTGCGATGGCATCGCTGTCAAGGTTCACCAGCAAGACTGGCGTGCTTGATGAGATTGCGATGAAGGAAAGCGCTCAAGGTTATATCAAGCAGCTTGGTATCCGGACCCCGTCGGACATGCAGGACGTGCGTCTGCTTTCAGGAGGGAACCAGCAAAAGGTGGTGATCGCCAAATGGCTGCTACGCGACTGCGACATTCTGATTTTTGACGAACCGACGCGCGGTATTGATGTTGGCGCAAAATCCGAAATCTATCGCCTCCTTGAAGAACTTGCGGCGCAGGGTCGCGCGATCATCGTGATCAGTTCTGAACTACCCGAGGTCATGCGCCTAAGTCACCGCATTGCGGTGATGTGCGAGGGCCGTTTGACCGACATTTTGCCGGGCGGGGCAGCTACGAAACAAGAAGACATTATGGAATTAGCAACGCGGCGTGATGCGCTTGTTGGAGGATAAGATGACAACAGCAACGACAAACGCCGCGGCAAGCATTGTTTCGAAAATATTGGCTGCGCTGATGCATCAACGCCTGCTGGCGTTCACTTCGCTTATCGTGCTGTTGATCGTATTCTCGTTTGCGTCTCCGAACTTTATGCAGATGTCGAACATGATCGCGATTTTGCAGGCAACGTCAGTGAATGGCGTGCTGGCTATCGCTGCAACCTTGGTGATCATCACGGGTGGGATCGATCTTTCTGTTGGGACCATGATGACGTTCTGCGCTGTCATGGCTGGCGTTGTGCTGACAAAGGCTGGCCTGCCCATGCCGTTGGGTATTATCGCCGCTATCGGTACTGGTGCGTTCTGCGGGTTTTGTTCGGGCACATTTGTTGCCAAACTAAAAATCCCACCGTTCATTGCGACCCTTGGCATGATGTTGATCCTCAAGGGGCTAAGCTTGGTGATTTCAGGAACGCGGCCGATCTATTTCAATGACACACCCGGGTTCGACCAGATTTCTCGGGGGTCGCTGATCGGTGATGTTCTACCGTTCCTGCCGATCCCCAATGGGGTGTTGATCTTGTTCATCGTAGCTGGCGTTGCTTCGTACATCCTGAGCCGAACGGTACTGGGGCGCTATTGCTTTGCGTTGGGATCGAACGAAGAGGCGGTACGCCTGTCAGGGGTAAATACTGACCGCTGGAAGATCGCGATATATGCGCTATCCGGCGCGATTGTGGGCATTGGCGGTTTGCTGATCGCATCACGTTTAAACTCAGCGCAACCTGCACTGGGCTTGGGTTACGAGTTAGAAGCAATTGCCGCCGTGGTGATTGGTGGAACATCCCTGTCGGGAGGGCGGGGAACCATCATTGGCACCTTAATTGGTGCTCTCATTATGGCGGTACTGACCAACGGGCTGCGCGTTTTGTCCGTTGCACAAGAGTGGCAGACGGTCGTCACTGGCGCGATCATTATTTTGGCCGTTTACGCCGACATGATGCGCCGCCGGAAAGCTGCCTGACGATAACGACACGACCGAAACAACAGTGGAGGAGAAAAACATGTTGTCACGCCGTACTTTGATGGGCGCAATCAGCGCCGCCGCCCTTATTATAGGCACCCCTGCAATGGCACAGGATGAATTGTTCATCCCGCTTGTGTCCAAAGGATTTCAACACCAGTTCTGGCAGGCCGTTCAGGCGGGTGCAGAACAAGCTGCGGCCGAAGAAGGCGTGCGTATTACCTTTGAAGGCCCAGACAATGAAACCATGGTTGATCGTCAGATTGACATGCTTGCTGCTGCTTTGGCGAATAACCCGGCCGCGATTGGGTTTGCCGCGCTCGATAGCCAAGCTGCAATCCCGCTGCTGCGTCAGGCAGCGGACGCGGGCATTCCCGTAGTTGCCTTTGACAGCGGCGTCGATAGCGACATTCCGGTGACCACGGCCACCACAGACAACCGGGCTGCTGCCTCACTTGCCGCTGACAAAATGGCCGAACTTATTGGTGGTTCTGGTACAGTGGCAGTCGTTGCACACGATCAAACAAGCAGCACAGGTATTGACCGCCGGGATGGTTTCTTGGACCAAATAGAAGCAAAGTACCCTGACATTCAGGTCGTGACCGTGCAGTATGGCCAAGGTGATCAGCTACAATCAACTGAAGTAGCCAAGGCAATTCTTGTCGCCAACCCAGAGCTAGACGGGATGTTTGGCACCAATGAAGGGTCTGCAATTGGTGTGGTGAACGCGGTGCGCGAGCTTGGCACCCAAGGCGTAACGATTATTGGCTACGATTCAGGTAAGGCGCAAACCGATGCGATCCGCGAAGGTCTGATGGCCGGTGCGATTACCCAAAACCCTGTCGGCATCGGCTATGAAACCGTAAAAGCCGCAGTCGCTGCGACCAAAGGGGAAGACCTGCCCAAGATCATCGACACGGGTTTCTATTACTATGACCAATCGAACATTGATAACGCCGAAATTCAGGCCGTATTGTACGATTGATTGAATTAAACCGACGGCCCGTTATGTTCGATGGGCCGTTGTTATTTTGCGGAAAGGGCAAAGATGAAACTGTTGCGTTATGGGCCTGCGGGTCAAGAAAAGCCGGGTCTATTGGATGATCAGGGGCAGGTGCGGGACCTGTCAGGCATCGTGCCAGATATTGCGGGTGATACACTGACAACCGAAGGCATCGCAAAACTGCGTGGCTTGGATATTAATACGCTGCCAGTCGTGCCCGGCACACCGCAAGATAGCCTGCGCCTTGGCGCTTGCGTTGGGAACATCGGCAAATTCATCTGCATCGGTTTGAACTACGCCGATCACGCCGCAGAAAGCGGTCTGGATGTACCGCCAGAGCCAGTTATTTTTAACAAATGGACTTCGGCTGTCGTTGGGCCAAACGACGACGTGCTGATCCCGCGTGGATCAATCAAAACTGATTGGGAAGTTGAACTGGGTGTCGTGATCGGCACTGGTGGGTCTTACATCGAAGAGGCCGACGCGATGAGCCACGTCGCGGGTTTTTGTGTCGTGAACGATGTGTCTGAACGCGAATATCAGATTGAACGCGCCGGTACTTGGGACAAGGGCAAAGGGTGCGATACATTTGGCCCTACCGGCCCGTGGCTCGTCACACCTGACGAGGTCGGCGATTTCAACAACTTGCCGATGTGGTTGGAAGTCGACGGTAAGCGGTACCAAAATGGATCGACCGCGACGATGGTCTACAAGGTTCCGTTTCTTGTCGCTTACTGCAGCCGCTTTATGTCGCTCCAGCCGGGTGATGTGATCTCGACAGGGACACCGCCGGGCGTTGGTATGGGGCAAAAACCGCCGACCTATCTGAAGGGTGGCGAGGTCATGCGACTAGGCATCGACGGACTGGGCGAGCAGAAGCAAAAAGTTGGAAACGCTTAGGCTGAAGGTCGTCGGGCTATCTAGAGTTATTTCTACTCTGGATAGTCCATTTGCGCGACTGGATGTTGGCGTATCGTAACTTAGGGTTGCGTATGCGTGAAGATATATCAACTAATTTCATTTCTATGTGCATTTTTGTACGATTTTGTTTGCTATTTTAGTTGCGTCCGTTAGTGACGCACGCACAATTTAATTGCTTAGTAATGTTAAATGTTGATTGCCTAAGTTTTTAAAGTTGTGAGTGGTGGCCTTCGATTTTCGAAGGATAGTTTGTTAAATATTACGGGGTAAAATGACTGTATTTGATGTGTTCGTGCGCAAAGGCTTCACTTTGGCGCGATTTTTTTTGTGTGCTGCAGGCGTAATGGCGGGCTCTACGGCCATCGCGCAGCAGAACCCACCGATTGAGCTAAAGTCGATTGATGGGACAATGTCGATTGTCGGCGATCTAATCTCTGTAGACGGAGATGTTTTTGTTGTTGAGACAGCAGATCTTGGCGTCTTGCGTGTTCAAAAAGGCAGTGTTGTTTGCACGGGTTCGGTTTGTCCAGATGGGCATAACTTTGGCCGCAAGTTTGGCATTTACGGATCGCGCACAGTAGGGACGACATTGATCCCTAACTTGTTGCGTGGGTATGCACAGTCTATTGGCGCTACTTTTGAGATTGTGCCAACCGAAGAACCTGCAGAGCGCATCGTCCGCTTGACGAACGCGGATGGGTCTTTGCGCGCGGAGATCGACCTGCAAACACGCGGTTCAGGAAGCGCGTTCCCCGCACTTGCAGGTGGTTTTGCTGCAATTGGTGTTGCTGATCGCCGGATGAAAGATAGCGATGTCGAAAAGATCGCTGCGGCAGGCATTCCTGACTTGCGTGATACGGCAAACGAAACAGTTTTGGGTGTCGACGGGATCGTTATGATCACGCACCCCGATAACCCGGTGCGTAACCTGAGCGGCGAAGATGTCGCGCGGATTTGGTCTGGCGAAGTAACCAACTGGAAAGAGTTCGGCGGTGGCGACTTTCCAATTACTGTCAACTCATTCGGCGAAAGCTCTGGCGATCGCGCCGTGATGATGGATGCGCTCGTTCGGCCTACAGGTCGTGACGAAAAGTCCGACGTAACACGTTGGAGTGCATACCAAGATATGGTCGATGCTGTGATGGCTGACCGTGGTGGCATTGGTTTTGTGGGCCGCTGGCTTGCGCGCACAAACAACGTCAACCTTTTGGACATTCGCGAAGAATGCGGGCTTTTGTCACCACCGACAGATTTCCGTATGAAGATCGAAGGATACGCTTTGTCGCGTCGGCTTTATGCCTACACAACACCGGGCAGTGTGCATCCTGAAGCCCAAGCGTTTTTGGATTGGACACTGACAAGTGAAGCGCAGGCCTACATCAAGGAAAGTCACTTCATCGACCGCGAACTAGAGCGTATGCGCCTTGAAGATATGGGCATGATGCTGGTCCACACTGCGGCTGTCGAACCTGACTTTGATGGGCGTCAGTATACCAGCATGATGCAAGAGCTACGTGGCGCGGACCGGCTCAGTGTTTCATTCCGGTTTAACACGGGTTCAAGTGTTTTGGACGTTGAGTCGATCCGTAACATCGAAGAGCTTGCTGCGCGTATGGAAGCCGGTGAATTTGACGGTCTAGAGGTTCTGCTGGTTGGGTTTGCAGACTCGATCGGTGAGCGGACACGCAATACCGCATTGGCCCAAGCGCGTGCTGAATCTGTGCGTGCCATTCTTGCAGCATCACTGAAACCAGAAACCAGTGAACGTCTTGTACTAGAGCCGCAAAGCTATGGCGAGTTACTTCCGTTGTCATGCAACGATGGCGAAACCGGCCGTGCGCGCAACCGTCGCGTCGAAGTGTGGCTTCGCTTGCCGGACAGCCGTTCGAACCTTCGGTAGCTAATTTAGCTGCCTCATCTAAAAACAAAAATGTCCATCATTTTGGTGGGCATTTTTCTTTGTTAACGATTAGTTACTTGATTTTCATAGTGAGCAAGCGGAGTGAAAGACGTTTTGCGCGTGGCGCAATCGCGCGCTGCCCTTGCGTTAATAGTGGTGTTATTTACCCAATTCAGACATAGAGTTTGATGCCAAAAGGTCGAAAGCCGTCAAAGATGCAATTATCTGTTCCAAAGCTGAATTCATGCGATGATTGTCCCATTCGCTACAATGCCGTCTGTTCGAAATGCGAACCTGACGAAATGCGCGAGCTTGAGCAGATCAAATACTATCGTTCGTTTTCAGCGGGCCAGCCCATTTTCTTTGCTGGTGATCCCTTAGAGTTCGTTGGTTCTATTGTCTCTGGGGTGTCGAGCCTGACGCGAACAATGCCAGACGGACGCGTTCAGATGGTGGGCCTGCTATTGCCGGGCGACTTCATGGGGCGGCCACACCGCGAAACCATCGACTGTGACGTGGTTGCGGAAACGGACATAATGCTCTGTTGTTTTCGGCGCAGGCCATTTGAGCGGTTGATCGATGATACCCCCCACGTGGGTCAGCGCTTGCTTGAGATGACATTGGACGAACTTGATGCGGCGCGTGAATGGATGCTGGTTCTAGGGCGAAAAACAGCCCGAGAAAAAATCGCGTCACTGCTCTACATGATCGCAACCCGCATGGCAAAGTTGTCTGAGAAAACGGGCGATGAGGCGAGTTTTACTTTGCCAATTACGCGCGAAACGATGGCCAACTATCTGGGGCTTACCATCGAAACTGTGAGCCGCCAGATGTCCGCGCTCAAGCGTGACGGGCTAATCGCATTCAGTGACCGCCGCGACATCACCGTTCCCGATATCGAGGCTCTCAAAGCAGAGACCGGCGAAGAAGCTTAGTGTTTTCAGTTGCATGTTGTTTGCACAGATTTGTGCAGATAAGATTTGCATGCAACGGCGGTCTCTGGATGGCACCTTTTGGGAGCCGGGGCGGGGTATCCCCGTCTGATATGACGACCTTTGCATACACGCACGGCATCACCGTCACTGGGCGCGGCCCAGCGCGGGTGATGCACGACCAAGAAAGGCAGAGATCGTTCGTTGCAATCAATTTCCAGCCGTTCGCGCCGAAACTTTGCACGACTGATAGCGCCTAGTCTGGCGAAGTGTCAGTGGACGGTGTTGGCTGTAACTGATGCATTGCTTGGTCGCCTACCTGCGCAATTTCAACGCGAAGCGAAATTGATAGCTGAAGACTTAATTCAGTTACTACCAATGATGACGTCGCCTTCTGCCGCTATGATTGCAATGCGCCTTCTTGAGTGTGACGCATTTGAGCGCGTTTATCGCGAGTGTTTGCGATTGGGTATTTGGCCGGACGTGGATCTGCGGTCAGGAATGATGCTGCCGCTGCCAACTTTTGCTCAGCTGAATATTCCGAACCTTCCGACCGACGCGGACTTAGCTGATTGGTTGATAATTGATAGTGCGCGGCTTGGGTATTTGGCAGATGTCAGTAACCGCCAGAACGATCATCCTGAACCGCGAGTACACCATTATCGCTATGCACTGCGTTCGAAATCGACCGGCGGTCAGCGGGTAATTGAGGCGCCGAAATCCGGTCTGAAATCGCTGCAGCGGCATGTATTGCATGGCATACTAGACAAGGTTCCAGTGCATCCTGATGCATTCGGATTTGTCCGTGGCAAGTCATGTTTGCAAGGTGCCACACGTCATTGCGGCGAAGAGTGTATCGTTAGCTTTGATTTGCAGGATTTCTTTCCAAGCATCCAGTCGATGCGGGTCTTGGGATTGTTTCGTCGGTTAGGTTACCCAGCCTCTGTGGCCCAAATGTTGACAGGGCTGTGCACAACGGCGACGCCGGGACGGGTCCTTGCAGGACTGCCGCCTCAACAACGTCAACAGATGCGCGTGCCGCATTTGCCTCAGGGTGCGCCTTCGTCGCCGGCCTTGGCCAATTTGATCGCATTTACATTGGACCGTCGTTTGGCTGGGCTCGCGGGTAGTATTGGTGCGATATACAGCCGCTATGCTGACGACCTGACGTTTTCTGGTGATATCGGTATCGCGAGAATTCTAATGAACGCGGTACCGCAAATAGTCAAAGATGAGGGTTTTGTAATGAACCCAGCCAAAACCCGGGTCAGTCATCTGTCAGAGCGGCAGACGGTAACAGGCCTAGTGGTGAATCAGCATGTCAACATTTCGCGCAGGCAATACGATCAGATCAAGGCAACCATCCACGCGCTTCGCAGACCGGACGATCCACGTCGAGCAGACCGGGCGTTTTGTTTGTCGCTAGTTGGGCAAATTGACTGGGTTTGTACCGTTAATCGGTCTCGGGGCGAAAAGCTAAAGCGCCAATACAATATCGCAATGGGGACTTCGGGTGAGGGTGGGCGTAGTCTGTGATCCTCCCAGTACACAAACACGACCACCCTGCATGTGCCGCGTTTGTTAACGCGACATCAAGATCGGCCGGTCTGCCATCTCCAGCAGGCTCCGCGTGGTGCCGCCAAAGACAGCTTCGCGCAAGCGGGAATGGCCATAGGCCCCGGACACGATCATCTGTGCGCCTACCTCCCGAGCATGGCGCAACAGCATCTCGGCGATATCTGGCTCTGTTTTTGCAAGAACGTCAACCTGAGTCTTTGCTCCGTGGCGCATTAAATACTGCGCAACGGCTCCGCCGGGGTTAGATCTGTCGGACGCGTGCTTTGGCGGATCGATGATGCAAACGTCTGTTTGCGCGGCTTCCGTCAGGAATGGCAGCGCTGCGCGTGCTGCGGCCAATGCTTCGGCGCCATCGTTCCAGCCGACAATGATGCGGCCATCTTGATCGGGGGCATTGCATCCTTTGGGGATCATAAGAACGGGGCGTTCGGCGGCAAATAGGCTTGCCTCAATGATTGAGGCGATTTCATCATTGCCTTGATAAGCCCGAGAGGTCACCACCAAGTCTGAGAACCGCAAAGAGCGTGCAATGTATCCGGTCAGTGCAGGTCCTTGCACGGCGGCGGATTGCAGAGACCAGCGCACTGTCTCGCCTTTCATTTCGGCGTTGATCCATTTTTCGAGTTCGTCACGTCGCTTGATCGCATCTTTTGTTTGATCCGCAATCAGCATCGCGTCGGCACCCATATAGTAGCTGCCGGTTTCTGTGTGGCTGACTGTTACAGCGTAGATGTCGAGATGCGCATCCATCCGTGTGGCAAGAGCGATAGCGGCATTCAGCCCGTCAACGTCTTCTTTATGCGTAATAATTGTAGAGATGATCTTGTAGGCCATGAGTTGGCATCCCTCTGTTGGATTTTGTCGTTTGGGCGATCGACCACGGGTAACTGCCCTTAATCATCACTATGAGATAGTTGAGATGCGTTGGTCTTGATCCATGTCAAAGACCCGATCTGAAAATCTGCTCAAAAGGGATCACAGAAATAGCTGTCGGGCCGGATTCTAGGCGCGGCAAACGAAGGGGATTCTCTGATGGAGAACTATATTAAGCTGGTCGTGCTGGGGATTATCACCCTGCTTGCGGCTATCGCGGCGAACTGGGGTCGCGATGTCGCCTACGTCGTGCATGCGATCATCATTATGCTGGTGTCGGGTTTTCTGTTTTTGCGTACGCTGCGCCAAACAGATGAGCCGATAAAGCCGGTCGCGACTGACGGTTATATGGATGATGTCGTCCGCGCCGGTGTGATTGCCACCGCGTTTTGGGGTGTTATCGGGTTTTTAGTTGGTGTCGTCATCGCATTTCAATTGGCGTTTCCATTGCTGAATTTTGAAGTTCTTCAACCTTTCGGAAATTTTGGTCGTTTGCGCCCACTGCACACAAGTGCGGTGATTTTTGCCTTTGGTGGTAACGCATTGATCATGTCGTCATTCTACATCGTGCAACGCACATGCGGCGCTCGATTGTGGGGCGGGAACCTGTCGTGGTTTGTGTTTTGGGGGTACAATTTGTTTATCGTACTTGCCGCGACAGGGTACCTGCTAGGGGCTACCCAATCGAAAGAATACGCCGAGCCTGAATGGTACGTTGATATCTGGTTGACCATCGTTTGGGTCGCATTCTTGGCAGTTTATCTGGGCACGATCTTTAACCGCAAAGAAAAGCACATCTACGTTGCCAACTGGTTCTTGCTGTCGTTCATCATCACCGTGGCGATGCTCCACATCGTGAACAACCTTTCTGTTCCCGTCAGTATCTGGGGTAGCAAATCTGTGCAGCTATTTGCAGGTGTCCAAGACGCCATGACCCAGTGGTGGTACGGCCACAACGCTGTGGGCTTTTTCCTGACCGCCGGCTTCTTGGGCATGATGTACTACTTCGTACCCAAACAAGCGGGCCGCCCTGTCTACAGCTACAAGCTGTCGATCATTCACTTTTGGGCGCTGATCTTTCTCTACATCTGGGCTGGTCCACACCACCTGCATTATACCGCGCTGCCTGATTGGGCATCGACGCTGGGCATGGTGTTTTCGATCATCCTTTGGATGCCTAGCTGGGGCGGTATGATCAACGGCCTGATGACCCTTCAAGGGGCATGGGACAAGCTACGCACCGATCCGATTATTCGGATGATGGTCATCAGCCTCGCGTTCTATGGGATGTCCACTTTTGAAGGACCGATGATGTCGATCCGCGCCGTGAACAGCCTGTCACACTATACCGACTGGACCATTGGGCACGTGCACTCTGGCGCACTTGGTTGGAACGGGATGATCACATTCTCTGCGCTGTATTTCTTGACACCACGTCTGTGGGGCCGCGCGCAGATGCATTCGATGTCGGCTATCAACTGGCACTTCTGGTTGGCCACAATCGGCATCATTCTCTACGCGGCGTCCATGTGGGTCACCGGTATCATGGAAGGCCTGATGTGGCGTGAAGTCGATGCAAACGGTTTCCTTGTGAACAGCTTTGCCGACACTGTTTCCGCCAAACTGCCCATGTATATCGTCCGCGGTTTGGGTGGGGTCATGTACCTAGCCGGTGCGCTGATTATGGCCTGGAACATGTTCATGACCATCAAAGGTGGCGCGCGCCAAAAAGCCTTTGTTGGCGTCCCAGCAGAATAAGGATCAGGAACAATGTCTGATACAACACCTACCAAAGGCTTCCTGGCCAAACACGCTGCATTAGAGCGCAGCCCAACCTTGCTGTTCGTTTGCTCTCTGCTTGTTGTGACTGTGGGCGGGATCGTAGAAATTGCACCGCTGTTCTACCTTGAGAATACCATCGAAGAGGTCGAAGGCGTGCGCCCCTATTCCCCGCTAGAACTGGCGGGCCGGGATATCTATGTACGCGAAGGCTGCTATGTCTGTCACAGCCAGATGATCCGCCCGATGCGTGACGAGGTCGAACGCTATGGCCATTATTCGCTGGCAGCTGAATCGATGTATGACCACCCGTTCCAATGGGGTTCAAAGCGCACAGGGCCTGATCTGGCCCGTGTTGGCGGCAAGTATTCTGATGCTTGGCATGTGGATCACCTAATTGATCCGCAATCCGTGGTGCCTGAATCGGTGATGCCGGGATACGGCTATCTGATGGATGCTGAAGTGAACGCAGAATATGCGGCAGACGTCGTGGCAACCCATCGGATTGTCGGTGTTCCCTATACCGAAGAAATGATTGAGGTCGCTGCATCTGATGTTTTGGCACAGATCGATCCCGACAGTGACTCTTATGATGATCTGCTTGAACGATATCCCGGTGCGCAAATCCGTAACTTTGACGGCGCGCCCGGCGTGTCTGAAATGGATGCGCTTGTGGCCTATCTGCAAATGCTGGGTACGACGGTTGATTTCTCGACCTTCACCCCAGACGCCAGCCGCTAAGGAGTACTGACAATGGATACCTATTCATTCTTACGCCAACTCGCCGATAGCTGGGTTCTACTGGCAATGACGCTGTTCTTTCTTGGGGTCATTGTATGGGCGTTCCGGCCCGGCAGCGCCAAGGTTCATGCCGAAACCGCAAGCATCCCATTTCGTAACGAAGTTAAGCCAGGCAGCGTTGAAACTCCTGCCGGCGACGACCCCAAAGCCAAGGAGCTGCAACCATGAGCAGCGATAAAAAAGACATTGATGAAGTCACCGGCACTGACACAACGGGCCACAGCTGGGACGGTATCAAAGAGCTGAATAATCCGCTCCCTCGTTGGTGGTTGTGGACGCTTTACATGACCATCGTTTGGGCGATTGGGTATTCGATTGCCTATCCTGCGTGGCCAATGATTTCCGGCGCGACGACAGGTGTACTTGGCTATTCGACCCGCGCAGAAGTCGCGGCCGACATCGCACGGTTTGAAGAGGCCAACGCTGGGATTTCAGCGCAACTGGCCTCTGCAGATTTGACGACCTTGTCCGAGAACGAAGAGCTGATGCGATATGCAACGTCAGCCGGGGCGGCCGTGTTCCGCAACAACTGTTCACAATGCCATGGTTCTGGTGCCGCGGGCTCTAAGGGTTACCCCAACCTGCTTGATGATGATTGGCTGTGGGGCGGTGATTTTGAAAACATCAGCTACACTATCCGTCATGGTATCCGAAACGAGGAAGACTGGGATGCGCGCTATTCTGAGATGACAGCGTTTGATGAGATACTGACCAATGATGAAATCGACGCGGTAGTGCAACACGTACGCGCCATTTCGAACCAAGAGCATGACGCGGCAATGGCCGAACAAGGTGGCATAATTTTTTACGATAACTGTGCCTCGTGCCACGGTGACGACGGAACTGGGCTACGTGATCTTGGTGCGCCAAATCTGACTGACGCGATCTGGCTTTATGGCGGCGACGTTGACGCGCTAGAGGAAACTGTTCGCTACGCCCGTTTTGGTGTTATGCCAAACTGGGGAACACGATTGTCCGAAGCGGAAATTCAAGCGGTCACTGCATATGTTCACCAATTGGGTGGTGGTGAATAAGAATCACAGGCACGTACCGTCTGTTCGCGCATTGGTACGTGCTTAGTGAAGGGGGGCATCTGCGAGGGCAGGTGCCCCTTTTCAGTTTATGCTTGTTGGGCAAGCCGTGCTTCGAGCACGTCAAATGGAACGCCGGGTTCATCTTTTGCACCACGGATGACCAATGACGTTTTCACAGAAGCAACGTTCTCTGCGCTGGTCAATTCTTCGGTCAGGAACCGTTGGAATGTCCGCAGATCAGGGGCCACACATTTCAGGATAAAGTCTACTTCGCCATTCAGCATGTGGCATTCACGTACCAAGGGCCAACCGCCGCAGCGTTTTTCAAATGCGCTTAGGTCGATTTCGGCTTGGCTCACCAATCCGACCATCGCAAAAACCTGCACCTCAAAGCCGAGCTCACGCGAGTTGACCTCTGCGTGGTAGCCTTGGATAAACCCTTGTTCTTCCAGCGTTCGTACACGACGCAGGCATGGTGGGGCTGAGATCCCTACACGTTTGGCCAGTTCTACGTTGGTCATGCGACCATCCGCCTGAAGCTCTGCCAGAATCATGCGGTCAATTTCGTCAAGTTTAGTGCCCGGCATCGGGGATCCTCTGTATTTTTGCAAATACTACGCAGTTGTGAGTGTCGGCGCAATATTATTTCAATGTTCGGTAATTAACGAACCGCGCAACTCAGCTATGCGTGGTCTTTTAACCTGCGGCGTGCACCGCTATATCAAAGCGGATTCATTTAAAAGAGGCCAATCATGTCCGATACCCGTCACACCAAAGTTCTGATCATCGGCTCTGGTCCGTCTGGCTATACGGCGGGGGTCTATGCGGCCCGCGCGATGCTGGAACCGATCCTAGTTCAAGGCATCGAGCCCGGTGGCCAATTGACCACAACAACCGAAGTCGAAAACTGGCCGGGTGATACAGAAGTCCAAGGTCCAGACCTGATGGTTCGCATGGAAGCACACGCCCGCGCGATGGGTTGCGAGATTGTCGGCGACATCATTACTGAGCTGGACCTGCAAAACCGTCCGTTCTCGGCAAAGTCAGACAGCGGTACAGTTTATACTGCCGATGCTGTGATCCTATGCACTGGTGCGCGCGCGAAATGGCTGGGCCTTCCGACCGAAGAAAAGTTCAAGGGCTTCGGCGTTAGTGCGTGTGCGACGTGCGACGGTTTCTTTTATCGCGGTCAAGAAATTGTTGTTGTCGGTGGCGGCAACACTGCCGTGGAAGAGGCATTGTTCCTTACCAACTTTGCATCCAAAGTGACCCTGATCCACCGCCGCGACGAACTGCGCGCTGAAAAAATCCTGCAGGATCGGCTGGAGAAGAACCCGAAGATCGAAACCCTTTGGTTCCATGAAGTTGACGAAGTCTATGGCACAGACAGCCCACTTGGCGTCGAAGGGATCAAAGTTAAGCACACCAAGACAGGCGAGATCACCGATATCCCTGCGAAAGGCGTGTTTATCGCGATTGGTCACGCCCCTGCATCTGAACTGGTCAAAGATCAGTTGGAACTGCACAGTGGTGGATATGTTGCGGTAGAACCTGGCAGTACACGCACAGCGATTCCCGGTGTATTTGCTGCAGGTGACCTGACCGATCACGTTTACCGTCAGGCTGTGACATCTGCCGGCATGGGGTGCATGGCCGCGCTTGATGCAGAACGGTTCTTGGCTGAACAGGAATAAGTTACGGCTAAGTCAAAGCAAATTGGTGCCGGGCATTTTGTCCGGCATTTTTTGTGGTGCTTGTCTCATTCGTGCTTGGCGCAATAGTAAGACTGACGGTCTAATAGTCGTATAAAGCCACCGCTTTGGTTCTATGGGGTGAGTGAAGATGCGAATGACTGTCTTTTTTGTTGTATTGTGCTAGACAATGCCCGCAGCACGGGTTTATCCCGCGCGGCAAGTTGCCCATCAATAGTCAGAGAGTAATCATGCCCCAAGATTTGGCCCCGATCCCCGAACTATATGTGTCCTACGACAGTGCACAAAAACTCAAAACTGAAGCCGGCGATCTGGTAAGCCATGATCTGAGCCCTCGCCAGATTTGTGATCTGGAACTGTTGATGAATGGTGGCTTCAACCCGCTGAAGGGCTTCCTTTCCGAGGAAGACTATAACGGCGTTGTCGAGAACATGCGCACCGCTGATGGCACGCTTTGGCCTATGCCTATCACGCTCGACGTTACCGAAAAGTTCGCAGAAACGGTCGAACTTGGTCAAGATATCGCATTGCGTGACCAAGAGGGTGTTATCCTTGCGACGATGACAGTCACTGATAAATGGGTGCCGAACAAATCACGTGAAGCTGAAAAAGTATTCGGCGCTGATGACTTGGCACACCCAGCGGTCAACTATCTGCACAACCATGCAGGCGCTGTTTACCTTGGTGGTCCGGTCACTGGTATCCAACAGCCCGTACACTACGATTTCCGCGCTCGTCGTGACACACCCAACGAACTGCGCGCTTATTTCCGCAAAATGGGCTGGCGCAAGGTTGTTGCGTTCCAAACACGTAACCCGCTGCACCGTGCGCACCAAGAACTGACATTCCGCGCCGCCAAAGAAGCGCAAGCAAACCTGTTGATCCACCCTGTTGTTGGCCTGACAAAGCCGGGTGACATTGATCACTTTACACGCGTGCGCTGCTACGAGGCTGTTCTGGATCAATACCCAGCATCCACAACGTCTATGTCACTGCTGAACCTTGCGATGCGTATGGCTGGTCCGCGCGAGGCGGTTTGGCACGGCCTGATCCGTAAGAACCACGGCTGCACACACTTTATCGTTGGTCGCGACCACGCTGGGCCCGGTAAAAACTCGGCTGGTGAAGATTTTTATGGCCCATATGATGCGCAGGACCTGTTCCGCGAGCATCAAGAGGAAATGGGCATCGAAATGGTCGACTTTAAGCACATGGTTTATGTGCAGGACCGTGCCCAATACGAACCAGCCGATGAGATCGCAGACAAGGATGACGTGACCATCCTGAACATCTCAGGCACTGAATTGCGTCGCCGTCTGGCCGAAGGTTTGGAAATTCCTGAATGGTTCAGCTTCCCAACTGTGGTCGAAGAACTACGCCGCACACGTCCTCCACGGGCAGAGCAGGGTTTCACCGTGTTCTTCACCGGTTTCTCTGGTTCCGGCAAATCGACTATTGCGAACGCACTGATGGTTAAGCTGATGGAAATGGGCGGTCGCCCGGTGACATTGCTTGACGGTGATATCGTTCGTAAGAACCTGTCGTCCGAGCTTGGCTTTAGCAAAGAGCACCGTGATCTGAACATTCGTCGCATCGGTTATGTGGCATCCGAGATCACCAAAAACGGTGGTATCGCGATCTGTGCGCCGATTGCGCCTTACGCGTCAACACGCCGTGCCGTTCGTGAGGATATCGAACAGTTCGGTGCTTTCATCGAAGTGCACGTTGCAACGTCGATCGAGGAATGCGAACGCCGTGACCGTAAAGGCCTGTACAAGCTAGCACGTGAAGGCAAGATCAAGGAATTCACCGGTATTTCTGACCCGTACGATGTGCCAGAAAACCCAGAGCTAAGCCTTGAGACCGAAAGTGTCGAAGTGGATAACTGTGCGCATCAGGTGATCTTGAAGCTTGAAAGCATGGGCCTGATTAAAGGCTAATCCATCGCTTATCGTAATTTTAGGCCAGTCCAATGAATGGGCTGGCCTATTTTGTTTCTGCTTAGTGAACTGTCACTGGGTTCATGTCGTTTTCACGGGCTAGGTGGAACGCCAGCTTGCGGTTTGCAACCAGCGCCAGCTGTTCACCTTCGGCATTGTGCACCGCGAATAGCGTTTCCAAATCACCGACCTGTTCGCGCATGTCTTCGGGCAGATCCGCTGCTAGGACGGGCTTCACGTATACGATGTCTGATGCCAGCTCGTTGATATCGAATTTAGTGTCCATGGCTTTTATCCTTTCCGAATATTTATTGTTTGCACGACGCGGTCAGGGACGGCGCGCGTGAGGTCCACATGCAAAAGTCCGTTTTCCATAACGGCTTCGCCAACGTCGACACCGTCAGCCAGTACAAACGAGCGCTGGAACTGGCGGGCAGCAATGCCGCGATGCATGTAGATACGGCCCTCGGCGTCGTCATCTTGACGACCGCGGATGACCAGCGAATTATCCTCGACCGTGATCGCCAGATCGTTTTCGGCGAATCCAGCAACTGCTAGTGTGATCCGGTAAGAATTATCCGAAGTTTGTTCTATATTATATGGAGGGTATCCGTCGTTTCCGTTTTTGGCGGTGCGTTCGACCAGCCTTTCCAGCTGTTCAAATCCCAGTAGGAACGGATGGGTTCCCAAAGCAAGTTTCGTCATAAGACATGCCCTTCGTTAAGCGACTGTCGCAATTTAGGTCCCGATTTCGGCAACCTTTGTAAAAATATGGGGGCCACAGGCGAATTGATCAAGAGCAAGTATTAGGATGATTTCTTTGCAGCCTTTATCTATAGAGCTGTAAGGAACTGATAACTAGGTAAGCTGTCGATGAATAACTCCGCTAAAATGGATCAGATTGAGGTATTGCGCGTCAAACTGGAAGTTTTGCGACAGGAGCATCGTGACTTGGACGCCGCAATCGCGGCACTTCACGAAAACCCAACAGCCGATATGTTGACCCTCAAACGCCTTAAGCGACAGAAACTGATGCTCAAGGATCGTATCGTCGTACTAGAAGACCGTATTTTGCCTGATATTATCGCCTGATAGGCCGTTGCAGGTTTGACCGCCTTGGCTATAGTGCCGCTTCCTTTTGAAACCGAGGATAAGAATAGTATGACGCAACCTTTGGTCGGCATTATTATGGGTAGTCAGTCGGACTGGCCTACCATGCGAGAAGCGGCGGAAGTCCTCGATGAATTGGGCGTTCATTATGAGACGAAAATCGTTTCGGCGCATCGCACACCTGATCGGTTGTGGGATTACGGTAAGACAGCGGTTGATCGCGGTCTGCAGGTTATCATTGCCGGGGCAGGGGGCGCGGCCCACCTACCGGGTATGATGGCATCCAAGACGCGCGTTCCTGTTGTTGGCGTACCTGTTCAGACAAATGCGCTGTCAGGCGTTGATAGCCTATATTCAATTTTGCAGATGCCACGCGGTTTTCCCGTTGCGACAATGGCGATCGGGGCGGCTGGCGCAAAGAATGGCGGCCTGATGGCTGCAGGAATTCTTGCGCTGCAAGATCCAGCACTGGCCGAACGGTTGGATGCTTGGCGCACAGCACTTTCAGACTCTATTCCGGATGAACCAACAGATGAATAAACCGCTGCCCGTCGGGGCCACGATTGGTATTTTGGGTGGCGGCCAGCTGGGTCGCATGTTGTCTGTCGCGGCATCACGCCTTGGCATCAAATCACACATCTTTGAACCGGGCGCGAACCCGCCAGCGGGCGAGGTCGCGGACAAAATCACGACCGCAAGTTATGATGATGTTGAAGCGCTGACCGCCTTTGGTAAGTCCGTCGATGTCATCACTTACGAATTCGAAAACATCCCGACCAGCGCGCTCGATTTACTTGAATCCTTGGCGCCAATACACCCGGGTCGTCAGGCATTGGCAACAAGCCAAGACCGTTTGACAGAAAAGACATTCTTGCAGGGGCTTGGTTTGCAAACCGCACCTTTTGCGGATGTCGCAAACGCGGATGATCTGGCCAAGGCGATTGCTGAAATCGGCACGCCTGCGATCTTGAAAACCCGGCGTATGGGTTACGACGGCAAGGGCCAAGCCCGCATCATGTCGCCAGAAGACGCCGACCAGGCACTGGCCGATATGGCAGGTGCGCCCGCCATTTTGGAAGGCTTTATTAATTTTAGCCACGAGGTGTCGATCATTGGCGCGCGTAGCCCGGACGGTGCTGTTGCCTGCTATGATCCCGGCGAGAACGTCCACGAGGACGGGATTTTACGCACAACGACCGTGCCTGCCAAGCTAACACCAAGCCAGCGCACTGATGCTGTCCTGCTGGCTGCAAATATCCTCAATGCGCTGGATTATGTTGGTGTGATGGGCGTTGAGCTCTTCGTCACGCCAAATGGTTTGATCGTGAATGAGATTGCGCCACGCGTGCATAACTCTGGTCACTGGACGCAAAACGGCTGCACGATCTGTCAGTTTGAACAACACATCCGTGCTGTGGCAGGCTGGCCGCTGGGCAGCGGTTCGCGGCATTCGGACGTTGTGATGGAAAACCTGATCGGCGACGATATGGACCGCATACCAGAATTGGCGCAGACTGACGCTGCAATCCATCTGTATGGGAAGGCTGAAGTAAAGCCGGGCCGTAAAATGGGCCACGTGAACCGGATTGTTAAGGCAGCGACTTAGTCTGCCTTTTCCGTACCAAAGATAACGCCTGTTAGGCTGAGGTCATGATCGAATCTTCCTTCTTTCAGGAAGAATAGGACCTCTTCGATGACCAAAGGGTTGTTCATCATGAAGGTGTGGGTGACGGGCAGCACGATCTGGTCCGTCATCCCATCCAGCCTGGTTGACGCGACAGATACCTTGCCGTCGTCAGGGCCTTCGATTAGCGCGGAGTAGACCGGGTTCAGGGTGCGATCACCAGCGATCACCCCAATCTCATAGGGTAGGTATTCAAGGCTATTGGGCACGCTATCTGGCTCTGTGCCGAGCTGTAGGCCAGCCGGGCCATTGACCCATTGAAAGGGTTCAAAATCGCCAAAGATATCGACAAGCTCTGACCCGGCATTCGGTGGCCCAAGCATGACGACGCGGCCCATTTGCTCTGGTCTGTTTTCAGTGAGCCACAGCCGCACCAAAATACCGCCCATGGAATGGGTCACAAAGTTGATGCGTTTATCGCCACAGGCCGCGACATCTTCGGTCACGTACTCATCGACCAATGTTTGGATCGGAGCCTCGGTCGAGGGGTATCCGCGGTTTACAACCTGATAGCCTTCTTCCTCGAGCACCAACTGCAACGGGGTAAGCGACATTTCCGTCCGGGCAAGCCCATGCAAAAGCACAACACATTCCTGTGCCGATGCGGCGGTCGCGGACAGACTAAGGGCGGCGGCAATGAATGTTTTCATGCAATTATAGTTAGCACTGCATTGGCTTTGTAAAAGGGGAACGGAACGTCATTTTTGCCCGTATAGCGAAACTGCTATGCCACCCAGCACAAGCACACCTGCAATGGTCATTTTTAGGCTGACGGTTTCACCCAAGAACAGGACTCCAAAAGCGACGGCGATCACCGGAACGCTTAGCTGTGCGATGCCTGCGATGGTCGTCTGAAGGCTAGGTAAAACGCGGTACCACAATGCATAGCCGAGCCCGGAGGTGATAGCGCCCGCTGCAATGGCGGTCACAATCCCCATTGGCGCTACTGGGTCGCGGTTGATGAAGCCGATCGCGACAATCAGCACGCATAAGAGAAAGTTGCTCGCGGTTGCGCCTAGAGGGTCTGCCTCACGCCTACCTAACAATGTATACGCGCCCCAACCCACGGCTGCAGCGATCATCGCCGTGATGCGGGCCGCAGGCATCGGGCGGATTTCTGATGGCCATAGCAGAACGCATAACCCGCCAAGTGCGATGAACATGCCTAGCCAGCGTTGGGCCGACACCGCCTGTTTCTCAATGATGGCCCATCCGAAGATGACGACCTGCAACGCACCAAATAGGATCAACGCACCAATGCCTGCATCAAGGCTTTGGTAGGCCCAGGAAAACCCGATCATATATGTCGCAAGCGCCACTGCGCCCGCCAATCGTTTTGGCGATACGATAACCGGCGCGGGGGTCTTGCGAAGCGCGATCAAAACCCAAAGCATGGCAGCCCCGGCAGCGACACGTATCGCAGCAAAGCTCATCGGGCTCATGTCATAGTTCGCGACACCGATCCGGTTCAAAACAGAGTTTGCCGCAAAGGCGGTCATGGTTAGCGCCACAGCTAAGAAGAGCTTCATAGTCTAAATGTCCGCAAACGGGGCAGGGTAGACGAGCGTTTGTTGTGGCTGCGCGTCACCAGCGCCTGCAAGCAGCGTGTGCTCAATATGATACGATGATTGCAGGTTCTTGGCGGCGTCAGATGAAAAGCCAGCGCTCTGGTAAAACTTGGCGTCACCGATAACGACCACGGGCGTTTTCGTCAGCCGAGCCCACTCAGTCAGCACGCCTATCATACGTTTGCCATAGCCGCGCCGCTGCACGTCGGGGTGAATTGCCACAGGCGCAAGGCAGAGCCAGCCCTTGGGTTTCACCATATAGGACAACGCGTAGTAGCCGATGATCTGACCATCCATCGGCAGTACGGTTTCGCCCGCAATCACGCGCGAGTTGCGTAATGCAGCGACAAGGCGCGATTCATCAGGGCCACCAAAGGCAAGGTCGAGTAGCGCATCAACAGCGGGTTCTTCGCCGCGCTTCATGTCGCGGGCAAAGTCGGGTGTTTGGAAAAGGTTCATTTGCCGGACGGTAACGGTGGGCGGCAACGGCGTCTAGCAAAGACAAAACCAGATGGGGATTTTGTGATCCGCGTTTCAATAGGAAAAACGGAAAGGGCGGCCCGAAACCGGACCGCCCTTTTTATATCGTCTCTTTGTTTGGCAGATAGACTTCAAAGCTCTCATCGTTTCTTGCGAAACGACTGCCGCTTTGCAGTCTGAGCCGAATTTCCGCAAGGAAATTCGGCTTACATCATGCCGCCCATGCCGCCCATGTCGGGCATGCCGCCAGCAGCGCCACCGTCTTTGGACGGCTTGTCAGCAACCATAGCTTCGGTTGTGATCAGCAGGCCAGCAACAGATGCTGCGTCTTGCAGGGCTGTACGTACGACTTTTGCAGGGTCGATAACGCCGAACTTGAACATGTCGCCATATTCTTCGGTTTGTGCGTTAAAGCCGAATGCTTTGTCGCTGCTTTCGCGGATTTTGCCAGCAACGACAGAACCGTCAACACCAGAGTTTTCAGCGATCTGACGCAGTGGTGCTTCGATTGCCTTGCGAACAATGGAAATACCGACGTCTTGGTCAGAGTTAGTACCCTTAAGACCTTCAAGTGTTTTAGCTGCTTGGATCAAAGCAACACCACCACCAACAACGATACCTTCTTGAACAGCAGCGCGTGTTGCGTTTAGAGCATCGTCAACGCGGTCTTTGCGTTCTTTAACTTCCACTTCGGACATGCCACCGACGCGGATGACAGCAACACCGCCAGCCAGTTTGGCAACGCGTTCTTGCAGTTTTTCACGGTCGTAATCAGAAGTTGTTTCTTCGATCTGGCCGCGGATCTGACCAACACGTGCTTCGATCTCAGCTTTGTCGCCAGCACCGTCAACGATAGTTGTTTCGTCTTTGGTGATTGCAACGCGCTTAGCAGAACCCAGCATGTCAATTGTGACGTTCTCAAGCTTCATGCCGAGGTCTTCGGAAATCACTTGGCCGCCAGTCAGGATCGCGATGTCTTGAAGCATTGCTTTGCGGCGATCGCCGAAGCCAGGTGCTTTAACAGCTGCAATTTTCAGGCCGCCGCGCAGTTTGTTAACTACGAGAGTTGCCAGCGCTTCGCCTTCAACATCTTCAGCGATGATTAGCAAAGGCTTGCCGGACTGGATTACAGACTCGAGCAGTGGAACCATTGGCTGCAGCGACGAAAGTTTCTTTTCGTGCAGCAGGATGATTGCGTCTTCCAGCTCTGTTGTCATTTTCTCTGTGTTGGTCACAAAGTAAGGTGACAGGTAACCGCGGTCGAACTGCATACCTTCAACAACATCGGTTTCTGTTTCCAGACCTTTGTTTTCTTCGACAGTGATAACACCTTCGTTGCCAACGCGCTGCATAGCGTCTGCGATCTGGCGACCGATTTCAGCTTCGCCGTTTGCAGAGATGGTACCAACTTGTGCAACTTCGTCGCTGTCATTGACAGGGCGTGCAGCCGCTTTGATCGCTTCAACGACTTTGGCAGTTGCCATGTCGATGCCGCGCTTCAGGTCCATTGGGTTCATGCCCGCAGCAACTGATTTCATGCCTTCGCGAACGATGGCTTGGGCCAGAACTGTTGCGGTTGTTGTACCGTCACCAGCTTCGTCATTGGTCCGGGAAGCAACTTCCTTAACCATCTGCGCGCCCATGTTTTCGAACTTGTCTTCAAGTTCGATTTCTTTGGCAACCGATACACCGTCTTTGGTGATGCGCGGTGCGCCGAAAGATTTATCCAAAACCACGTTGCGGCCTTTAGGGCCTAGCGTGACTTTTACAGCGTCAGCCAGAATGTTGACGCCTTTCAGCATCTTGTTCCGGGCGTCTGTGCCGAATTTTACGTCCTTAGCAGCCATTTTCATGTGCTCCTTAAATTTCTATTGCGTGACATGCGTAGGGTGGGTTTCAACCCACCGACCTACGGAATTAAAGAATTCCGAGGATGTCGCTTTCTTTCATGATCAACAGGTCTTCACCGTCGATCTTGACTTCAGTGCCGGACCATTTGCCAAACAGCACTTTGTCGCCAGCCTTAACAGCCATTGCAATCAGCTCACCGCTGTCTTTGCGTGCGCCTTCGCCAGTGCTAACTACTTCGCCTTCAGCAGGCTTTTCTTTAGCGCTGTCAGGAATGATCAAGCCGCCAACAGTCTTTTCGTCGCCTTCAATGCGACGAACGAGTACGCGGTCGTGAAGTGGTGTAAATGCCATTTCAGAACTTCTCCAGTTCGTGTTTCTCCCATGTTAGCACTCACTATGTTCGAGTGATAACGAAGCGTAGTTAGGCACGCATTCAACCTGAGTCAACAGCACGCCCCAGTAATCCTGTCATTTTCCAAGAAAGAGCAGTTTTATTATTCAAAAGGGCTTAGTGCTGTCGTCGTTTTCTTCGCGCGGCTTGTCTTCATCGTCAGACAAGATCCGCCAAGCATCGCCCTCTAGATCTTCATATTGGTCGCTGCGCAGGCTCCATAAAAACGCGATCAACCCAAGCCCGCCAAGAACCAAAGATACCGGGATCAAGATGACTAGAATATTCATACCCGCCCTCGCAGTCGTAGCGCATTCGCCAACACTGTGATTGATGAAGCGGACATTGCAATAGCCGCAAGCAGCGGGGTGGCAAATCCCATCAATGCAACCGGAATAGCAATAAGGTTATAGCCCGCCGAAATCGCGAAATTCTCGACGATCCGACGCTTTGCGGCCCGTGCGACCAAGGGCAATTCGATCAGCGGCGTCAGGCTATCGTTTAGCAAGACCACGTCAGACGCTGCGCGTGACGCGTCTGCTGCCGTTGCGGGCGAAACAGATGCGTATGCGGCGGCCAATGCGCCTGTGTCGTTTAACCCGTCGCCGACCATCAACACCCTCGCGCCTGTGCCTGCAAAGCTTTCGACATAGGCAATCTTGTCGGCCGGTGTGGTGTTTGCTTGCCAGTGCGTGATCCCAAGCGCCTCTGCGATCTTGCCGGTCTCTTCAGCATCGTCGCCTGATACCAGATGCAGTGACAGCCCTGCGTTCTGCCACGCTTGGATTAACGCGCGTGCGCCCTCGCGCAGTTCTGAACGAAGGGCGATCTTTTGCGGTGGCTGGTTGCCAATCTGAACATACGTGCCGGCCTTCGTACCAAGCCATGCGCCGGATCCAAGCCGGACGTCTTGTCCATTCCATCGAGCGCTGATCCCCCGGCCGGGGTTTTCTTTCTGGTCGCTAACCACTGCTTCGGTCACGCCAGTAAGCGAGGCGGCAATGGCTTGCGATATTGGGTGCGTGGCGTTTTGCGTCATGGCAAGCGCAATAGCTTGGGTTTGTTCATCCATCATATCGCGTGCAGCAGCGGGCATGGTCAGTGTACCGGTTTTGTCGAAAATCACAGTGTCGACCTCGGCTAACCGTTCTAGCGCTGTACCGTCTTTAACCAACAATCCCGCCCGGAAAAGCCGACCGGCGGCGGTTGTTGATACGGCTGGAACAGCAAGACCTAGCGCGCAAGGGCAGGTGATAATCAGAACCGCGACCGCAATATTCAACGAAAGGCGCACATCGCCTGAATAGGTGACCCAAGCCAAGAACGCGATAAAAGCCAATAGATGAACAACGGGCGCATAGATTGCGGCCGCTCTGTCTGCGATGGCGGTATAGCGGTTTCGGACTGCCTCGGCCTGATCGACCATGGTGACCATCTTGCGTAGGGTGGTATCTTCGCCAACGGTGGTCGCGCGAATGATCAGCGGTCCAGTCATGTTGACCTCGCCTGCGGTGACCGCTGCATCGGGGCCAGCGTCTGCTGTACGGCTTTCGCCAGTCAGAAGGGATCGGTCAATTTGACTAGCCCCTTCGACAATGATGCCGTCCACAGGAATACGACCGCCGGGCAGGACTTGGATATAGTCGCCGATGGCCAACTCTGAAAAGTCGATCATTTCGCGGGTATCGCCACGCAACCGCATGACGCGCGGCACCTCAAGCGCTGAAAGCTGCGCAGCGGCAGATGCTGCGGCTTTGCGACTGCGGTGATCCAGATAACGCCCAATCAATAAGAAGAATGTGAGCGATAGTGCCGCGTCAAAATAGGCTTGCGCGCCACCGTAAAAGGTCTCGAACAGGGACATGCCAGCGGCCAAAAGGATCGCCAGTGAAATCGGAACGTCCATGTTCAGTTTGCGGACGGACAGCGCGCTCCATGCGTTGTGAAAGAATGGTTGCGCCGCATAGATCAGCGCGGGCAGGGCGATCATGGCGCTGATCATGTGGAACAGATGTTGGGTCGCGCCGACGGCACCCGACCAGACCGCCACGGATAGCAACATAACGTTCATCATCGCAAAGCCGGACACTGCAATGCGGGTCATCAGCCCCCGACCATATGTGTCAGTGTCGGCCCCAAGCAGCGAAGTGTCCAAAAGACGCGCCTCAAATCCCGCTAATTCCAATGTGTCAATTAACTGCTCTGGTGCAATCGGCCGATCCAGCCCTACCGTCACCCGTTTCATCGACAGGTTTACGCGGGCATTCGCGACGCCGCTCACGCCGCGCAGCGCACGCTCGACTCCATTAATACAGGCCACGCAGTGGATGGCAGGCAACGACAAAACGATCTGGCTATTGCCGTTTGAGGCCGCCTTTTCAAGCGTCCCTTCAGGCATGCCAATACATGCCGGACATGCAGCAGCTTGTGTCATTGCGCAGTCAACTGAATGCGACGACGAAAGATCGTGCCGTCGTCGGCCTCAAGCACTAAACGCAAATTCCAATAGCCTGCGCCCGCATCCACATTCGCGTGCATTGCACCGTTCACAATCGTGAACGCTGGTGTCATGTCTTGGGCAACGTTGGTTGCGCGACCTAATGTGGCACTGACGACCTTTGGCGTGATCGGCGTACCATTCGCATCGGTGACGGATAGCGTCAGTTCCGTATGGGTCAGATGTGTCTCTAAGGTCCAGCCGAGTGCGTTTTGGGCGGCGCGATCAGCATCAAAAGACTGGCTGGCGACATAGGAATTGCGCGTTTCCAAGCCGGGGAATGTTTGCACCGCCTTGTAAGCTAGTGTGAGGTTTACGCCGATGATTGTACCAAAGGCGACAACCATAATCCCAAGCATATGCCATCCGGTAAATTCACGGGTCATTGTGCAGCCCTTCCGTTAAAAATTGTGTCCTTATGGGCGCGTTCGCCCGACGTAAGATCTTCGACCCAGAAACGCAGATCTGTCCGGTCTGCAGTCGCAGGGGCATCGCCCGGCCGGGCGGATACGTAGACGCGTTGCAACATTGTCTCGTTCGCAGGGACGGTGATGCTGCGCTCTGCTGTGCCTTCAAGCTCAATCCGCAGGATTTCGTCTGACGTGAGCGAGAGATGGAATTCACGATCTTCACCGTTCTTATTCAACAGGCGGATATCGTAGATGTTACGGATTGTTCCGTCCGACAGGGTCACGAATGTTGGATTGCGCACAGGCGATACAGTCATTTCGATGTCGGCGCGAATGAACAATGCGAAGACCAAGCCAAACCCAATCAGCGCCCAAAGCCCGGTGTAAAGCATGGTGCGGAACCGCAGCACATGTTGCCAGATGGGTTTTGGAGGTTGGCCAGCCGCTTCGGCCTCTTGGTCAGATAGCGCTAAGTAATCAATCAGCCCGCGCGGCTTGCCGATCTTGGCCATGATGTCGTCGCAGGCGTCGATGCAAAGGGCGCATGTGATGCACTCCATCTGTTGACCATCGCGGATGTCGATACCTGCAGGGCAAACATTGACGCAGGCCATGCAGTCGATGCAATCGCCCGTCGTGTTGTCGTGCTTTTTGCCGCGTGGTTCGCCGCGCCAATCGCGGTAGGCGACGGTTAGCGTTTCAGGGTCCATCATTGCGGCCTGAATGCGGGGCCAAGGACACATGTAATTACAGACCTGTTCGCGCATGAACCCGCCAAAAACAAATGTCGTTGCGGTCAAAACGGCGATTGTTGCCCACGCGATTGATGGAGCTTGAAAGGTCACGATGTCACGGGCCAGTGTCGGTGCGTCCGCGAAATAGAACACCCAAGCACCACCTGTGGCCAACGCAATAACAAGCCAGACTGCCCACTTCGTCAGGCGCAGCCGCCATTTGCGAAAATCCCACTTGGCCTTCCATAGGCGTACACGCGCGTTGCGGTCACCCTCAATCCAGCGTTCGACAAGGATGAATAGGTCGGTCCAAACCGTTTGGGGGCAGGTATAGCCACACCAAACGCGCCCAAGCGCGGATGTGAATAAAAACAGGCCCAAGCCTGCCATGATCAAAAGGCCTGCGACAAAGTAGAATTCATGCGGCCAGATTTCGATCCAGAAAAAATAGAACCGGCGGTGCGCCATGTCGATCAATACTGCCTGATCCGGAAGATTGGGGCCGCGGTCCCATCTGATCCACGGCGTCAGATAGTAAATACCAAGCGTCACGGCCATCACCCACCACTTAAGGTTCCGGTAATACCCTTTGACGCGGCGCGGAAATATTGGTTCGCGCGCGGCATAAAGCGATTGTGGCTCGGTAGATGACATAAGATGACCTAGCGGTTTTAGTTCTGTTCGCATCGTCCCTTTTAAAGAGCCAACCGCATAGGTCTTTGATGTGGATCAATAGTCGCGAAGCTATGCCTGTGGCGCGCTGTCGCACAAGCGATCTGCGATCTTAAGGTATCGCCAATGTCAAAAAACGGGCGTAATGCTTTTGCCATGCAAATAATTCGCCTTGAAGATACTCATAATTTACCGTTCTGGCGTCGGCCTGCGGCCCTGTTATTCCTCATGGCAATGGCCATGCCTGTCGCATTTTCGACGTGGTCGGCGTTGTTGAATAACTTTGTTATCGATGTCGCTAACTTTGACGGTAGCGACATCGGCTGGCTGCACACAGTGCGCGAAATTCCGGGTTTCTTAGCTATTGGTGTGATTGCGATCATCATGTTCGTGCGTGAGCAGGTGTTGGGTATGGTCGCGCTTGTGATGCTTGGCGTGGCCACGGGGCTTACGGCGCAGTTTCCAACAATGGGCGGAATTCTGACGCTGACGATGCTGTCGTCGATCGGCTTTCACTATTACGAGACAGTGAACCAATCGCTTCAGCTTCAGTGGATCGATAAGAAGAAGGCCCCGCAAACGATTGGTTGGCTTATGGCCGCTGGATCAGGTGCGACTTTGGTTGCTTACATCCTTATCGTGATGACATGGCGGACCTACGACCTCAGCTATAACTTCGTCTATATGGTCTCAGGCGGGTTCACGGCCATCGTCGCGCTGTTTTGCTTGTTCGCCTATCCGCAGTTCGAGGCCCCGCATCCGCAGCTGAAAACCTTCGTCCTACGCAAGCGGTATTGGTTGTATTATGCGATGCAGTTCATGGCAGGTGCGCGACGCCAGATATTTGTGGTGTTCGCAGGCTTCATGATGGTCGAGAAATTTGGCTTTAAGGTGCACGAGATTACGGCGCTTTATACTATAAACCTTGTCGTCAACATTATCGTCGCCCCGTTGATGGGGCGGATTGTGTTTAAGTTTGGCGAGCGGCGGGCTTTGTTGTTCGAATACTTTGGCCTGATCCTTGTGTTCCTTGCTTACGGTGGATTGTACTTCTTTAGCTGGGGCGTGATCATCGCGTCGGCACTATATGTCATTGACCACATGCTGTTTGCATTGGCACTAGCGCTTAAGACGTATTTTCAGAAAATCGCCGACCCACAGGATATCGCACCAACCGCTGCTGTTGCCTTTACGATCAACCATATCGCAGCTGTCTTTTTGCCGGCTGGGCTTGGGTATCTGTGGCTGTTGTCGCCGGCCGCTGTGTTCGTGACTGCCGCTTGTATGGCCGCGACCTCGTTTGGGCTTGCGCTTTTGGTACCGCGTCATCCAGGCCCTGGACACGAGACTGTGTTCCAAGGCGCATTACTTGCCCCGGCAGAGTAGAATAACCTTCCGGACACTCTATATCTGACAGAATAGACGAGGAGACTGATCATGTTCTTCATGAACCGCGATAAATCCGAAATGGTGGCCCAAGACGCGGCATTGCCCGGCCGTGATACGCCGATGCCTGTGATCGAACCGCATTTTGTCTTTGGAACCCAGCTAATGGCGGCCGCGCCTGCAGGCATGGACGTGGCGGTGTTTGGCATGGGCTGTTTTTGGGGCGTTGAGCGTATTTTTTGGCAGCTGGACGGTGTCGTTTCCACCATGGTTGGATACGCTGGCGGTTACACCCCAAACCCGACTTATGAAGAAGTCTGCACAGGCAAGACGGGTCACAACGAAGTTGTGCGTATCGTCTTTGACCCGAGCGTGATTTCTTATGATCAATTGTTGCAGGTGTTTTGGGAAAACCACGACCCAACACAGGGTATGCGCCAAGGCAACGATGCCGGGACTCAGTATCGGTCAGGCATCTACACAGTCACGCCGGAACAAAAGGCAGCCGCCGAAGCATCAAAGGTCGCGTTTACGCCGCGCCTTGCCCAAGCAGGCTATGGCGCTATCACGACCGAGGTCAGAGATGCGCCCGTGTTCTACTTTGCTGAAGACTATCATCAGCAGTACCTAGCCAAGAACCCAGACGGGTATTGCGGGATCGGCGGAACCGGGGTGACGTGCCCGATTGGTGTCGGCGTATAAAGGGTTCGCTTGACGCCGCTGAAGGTAGCGCCTAACTCGAGGCATCTTTTATAGGGCGATGGCGATGACCTCATTCACGGCTTTGACGACAATCACTGGCGAAGACGCCGCCTACGCGCTTTCCGAAGCTTTGGAAGACCTGTTTCCAGAGCCAACAGGTGTCGGCGTCTTTGAGATCGAAGATGGTTCAGGTCTGTGGGAGGTCGCAGCCTATTTCGTTGAAGAACCTGATGCGGGCGCGTTGGCGGTTTATTCCGCGCTGCACAAAGCCAAGCCATTTAACATATCTGAAATCCCGGATCAGGATTGGGTATCCAAAGTGCAGCGTGAACTTGCCCCGGTCGAGGCCGGTCGCTTCTATGTTTATGGCAGTCATGACGCGGACAAAGTTCCAGCTGACAAGATTCCACTGCTAATTGATGCTGCGATGGCGTTTGGTACGGGTCACCATGGCACAACCCTTGGGTGTTTGCAGGCGTTCGATTCGCTGTACGAGGCAGGATTTGCTGGCCGTCGCATTGCGGACGTTGGATGTGGTACTGCGGTGCTCGCTATGGCGGCAGCGAAAGTCTTACCTGACGTTGTAGTGGCAAGCGATATTGACCCTGTTGCGGTAGAAGTGGCGAACGCAAATGTCGTTGCAAACGATCTTAAGGGTCGCGTAAATTGTGTTGTCGCTGCGGGCTTTGACGCACCTGAGCTTGCGTCCGGTGCCCCCTATGATCTCGTTTTTGCCAACATTTTAAAGGGTCCGCTGATCGGCCTTGCCCCTGACATGGCACGCAATGTCACAACCGGGGGGTATGTGATTCTCTCGGGTATCCTGAACGAGCAAGCTGACGAAGTTGTGTCCGTTTATCTCGAGAATGGCTTCAATGTTGCAAAAAGAAGTAGCATTGTTGAATGGACGACGCTAACAATGAGCAAGAAAGCACCAGTTTGACGAATTAATGTTACGTTTCTTGCGAAATGGCTTGTTTCTGATTTCATAGGTGGTGAACTTACTCGGGATTTATTCGAGTATTTATTTTCTGGAGTGTAACATGGCACAAGCTAACGTCCCATTTGATAAACGGCTAAAGCGCATCGTCCGTCGTCATGATCGGATGGCTCATGGTGTTGTTAAAACTGTTACCGCAGATGGTCTGATTGTTGCGCGTCCACGTGTCTATCGACCACGCTTCCCGCTGAAAGGTCTGCTTGCGCTGGTCGTGACCGGATTTGTCTTCAAGGGATTTCTTTTCGCATCCATGGGTGACGCAGCTTACGCAGAGCGCGTTACGGCCCTAAGCGAAGGAAGCGTGATGGAGCAAGCGGGTGCGTGGGTTATGCAGCCTGACGTTGCAACCGTGTTCATCGCGGACAAGGTTAAAACTATCATGCCCTAATAGGGTGCCGGACAATGAAAACGAAAAGGCCACGCCCGTAATTGGGCGTGGCCTTTCGCATTTGTGAGTGGTGGGGGTATTAGCGTGTCCTGCGTGCAGCAACTGTCGCGATATCTTCGACTGTAAGGCCGATATCGTTTAGTTCACGTGCTGACAGTTTTGACAGCGCGTTGCGTGTCACGCGTGCGTCATTCCACTGTGCAACAGCGTTTAGTGTATGGTGACAGAAAGAAGCGACGCGACCGGCAAGGATGCTGGACGCCGCAAGGTTTGTATTTACATTGGCCATTGGCTCATTCCTTGAACGGTTTCTGCGAGGCAGAGTTAACTTGATGGGCGGCATCTAAGGGGCTTCTAAAGCCCAAGCTAGGCCTATTTTTGCATACCCCGTATGAGTTTTTAGAATGCCTAATTATTAATCAGGTGCCGTTATTTGACCTTATTTCTAAAGGGTTTGCTAGTTTGCTGATTTTAGCGAGTTTTTAGCACCTTTGTTTCGAGATGGTTGCGCGGTGTTTGTGTTGGGTGGAAAGGCACTTGGTCTTTGTTCGCCTTTTGTGCTACCGCATAAAAGACAATAATAATACTGAGGCGAGCAATGCGCGTATTGGGAATCGACCCAGGTCTGCGAAATATGGGGTGGGGCGTGATCGAAGTGTCTGGTTCGCGCCTGTCACATATCGCCAATGGAATCTGTCATTCAGTCGGGACTGACCTTGGCGCGCGGCTCTTGTCGCTTCATGAGCAACTAACGGACGTGATCCATCAGTGGCAGCCAGATGCCGCAGCGGTGGAGCAGACATTCGTGAACAAAGATGGTGTTGGAACGCTAAAGCTAGGCCAAGCGCGCGGAATTGCGATGCTGGTTCCTGCGCAAGCGGGATTGGCAATTGGCGAATACGCCCCGAATGCGGTCAAAAAGGCTGTCGTCGGTGTTGGCCACGCTGAAAAGCATCAAATCGAACATATGGTGAAATTGCAGCTACCGGGCGTGAAAATCGCTGGTGCTGACTCTGCCGATGCATTGGCGATCGCGATCTGTCATTCGCACCATCTACAATCGGCAGGCACATTGGCCAAAGCATTAGCAAAGGCAGGCGCATGATAGGTAAAATCGCAGGTCGTTTGGAATACCGCAGCACAGATCACGTTCTGATCGATGTTCGTGGTGTTGGTTACATCGTTTATGTCTCTGAACGCGTCATGGCTGGGCTGCCCGGCAATGGCGAGGCGGTCGCGCTATATACCGATCTGCTGGTGCGCGAGGATAATCTTCAACTCTTCGGTTTTACGACGCTTGTTGAAAAAGAGTGGCACCGCATGTTGATGTCTGTCCAAGGGATTGGCGCGAAGGCGTCGCTATCTATCCTTGGTACCTTGGGTGAGGATGGTGTTAGTCGGGCAATTGCATTGGGTGACTGGAATGCGGTCGCAAAGGCCAAAGGCGTCGGCCCGAAAACGGCGCAGAAGGTAATTCTGGACCTGAAGGATAAAGCGCCGGGCGTTATGGCGATGGGTGGAACCGTTGCCGAAGCACTGGGCGACGAGGTAATTGAGGCTCCGACACCCACCCCTGCAAAACGTTCTCCCGCTAAGAAAGCAAACCCAGCACAAGCCGAAACGCTATCGGCGCTTGCAAACCTTGGCTATGCGCCCGGCGACGCGGCGAGCGCTGTGGCCGAAGCCGCAGGCGCTGATCCTGACGCTGATACGTCGACTTTGATCCGCGCGGCCTTGAAGCTGCTTGCCCCAAAGGGGTAGGGGTAATCCATGAACGAGCCTGACCCGACATTGCGCCCAGCACCCCAGCCCGAAGATGCGGATCGCGCGTTGCGTCCGCAGACTCTGGACGAGTTTATTGGGCAGGCGGACGCACGGGCCAATCTTAAGATTTTTATCGAAAGTGCGCGTCGTCGCGGCGAGGCGATGGACCACGCGTTGTTCCACGGTCCACCCGGCCTTGGTAAGACCACGCTGGCCCAGATCATGGCGCGTGAATTGGGCGTGAATTTTCGAATGACCTCTGGCCCTGTGTTGGCGAAAGCTGGCGATTTGGCGGCGATCCTAACCAACCTCGAAGCCCGTGATGTTCTATTCATCGACGAAATCCACCGCCTGAACCCGGCTGTCGAAGAGGTGCTGTATCCAGCCCTCGAAGATTTTGAGCTGGATTTGGTGATTGGTGAAGGGCCTGCCGCACGGACAGTGCGAATTGAATTGCAGCCGTTTACCTTGGTCGGCGCAACGACCCGCATGGGGCTGTTAACCACTCCGTTACGTGACCGTTTCGGCATTCCGACCCGGTTAGAGTTTTATACCGAAGATGAGCTGCATCTGATCGTTACACGCGGTGCACGTTTGATGGGGGCGCCCGCATCAGATGGAGGAGCCCGAGAAATCGCCCGCCGCGCACGCGGTACCCCACGTATCGCTGGGCGTTTGCTGCGTCGCGTTGTGGATTTCGCGATTGTCGAAGGCGACGGAACGGTAACGCAGGAAATTGCAGATCGCGCGCTGACCCGGTTAGGGGTTGATCATTTGGGGTTGGATAATGCCGACCGCCGCTATCTACGCCTTATCGCAGAGAGCTATGGCGGCGGTCCTGTTGGGGTTGAAACCATGTCTGCTGCGCTGTCCGAAAGCCGTGACAGTTTGGAGGATGTGATTGAGCCGTACTTGCTGCAGAAGGGGTTGATCCAACGTACGCCACGTGGGCGGATGCTGGCCCAAGCGGCTTGGGCGCATTTGGGGTTGAACCCACCTAAATCGCAGACGGACTTATTTGGTTGAGAGATGGGACGCCTCCGGCGGGGGAGTAGTTAGAGCAAGATGATGGATGATGTAGCGCCTTTATTTACACGGTCAGACGGGGATTATGTGTTTGCACGTTGGGGGCGCCCAATTGTGCCTGTGGTCTTTGGTGTCGATGACGCGACCTTGGCTGTGTTCAAGGGCGCGATTGAGGCTGTCGTGGCATTAGCAGGTCACAAGATGGATGAGACAGACATGGAGTTGGGGGCGAACCTGATGATGTTCTTCTGTCAGGACTGGAATGAGCTGCTTGACGTTCCGCATTTAGATAAGCTGTTGCCGGAGTTGGGAACGCTGGTGCCGCGTCTTCAGGCGGCCGATGCTAATCAATACCGTATCTTCCGGTTTGATGAGGCGGGTGCGATCCAGGCAGCGTTTGTTTTCATGCGCATGGATGATCAGATGGCGCAGGCCCCCGCGGATACGCTGGCTTTGTCCCAAGCTGTGCAGGTTATCTTGCTGTGGTCCGATACAGCGTTTTCTGAGGTGCCGCCGTTGGCGATGATTGAAGGCAAAGTTGCCTTGCGCCCCGAAATCGGTGACGTCATTCGCGCGGCCTACGATCCGGTGATGCCCGTCGCGGCGCGTGATGCGAGCCATGCGTTACGCTTAGGTGCACGGCTGCTATGACCCACAGGTTCCCAATCCGCGTCTATTACGAAGACACTGACCTAGCTGGCATCGTCTACTATGCCAATTACCTTAAGTTCATCGAGCGCGCCCGCAGTGAATGGGTCCGCGAGATGGGGATTGATCAGGTTGCGATGAAGGCGGATGGCTTTGTCTTTGCGGTACGCCGGGTTGAGGCGGATTACCTTGCCCCGGCACGTTTTGACGATGAATTGATCGTTGAAACCAGCCTAGCTGAACGTACCGGGGTGCGATTGACAGTCAAGCAAGACGTAAAGCGCGGGGAAGTTCTGCTGTTTTCGGCCCTTGTGACCATTATCTGCATGAATGAAGCTGGTGCCGTGGCCCGCCTTCCGGCGGCGATCCGCCAGTCGGTGCATTAATTTTCTTAGTTTCGGCCCTGTCATACCGGATTGATTGGATTTTAATTTCGGCTTGCGTTAAAGATGGTTGTAATCAGAGCCCACAATCGGGCCTACAGGCAGAGCAGGCACAATGGAAGCAGCAACCGACTTCACGATGTGGGCGCTATTTGCGCGCGCGACAATCACCGTAAAACTCGTCATGATCATGTTGATCGCCGCATCTATCTGGTGCTGGGCCGTGATCGTGGACAAGATTATTCAGTATCGCAAAGCGCGTGCAGAGGCCGAGGTTTTTGACCGACAGTTCTGGTCGGGCGAACCATTGGATGGTCTGTTTGACCAGATCGGGACTGATCCGGACGGCGCGAGCCAAAAGATTTTCGTCGCTGGCATGCTCGAGTGGCGGAGGTCGCATCGCCAAGACGGCGGATTGATCGCCGGGGCGACTGCACGGATCGATCGATCCATGGATGTCGCGATCGCCAAAGAGGCCGCGAAGCTGCAAAAGGGCCTGCCAGTGTTGGCGACTGTTGGTTCTACGGCACCATTCGTTGGCTTGTTCGGGACCGTTTGGGGTATCATGAACGCGTTTATCGAAATCGCGGAAGCACAAAACACAAACCTAGCCGTCGTTGCTCCAGGTATCGCCGAAGCGCTGCTGGCGACGGGCTTGGGCCTGTTGGCCGCTATTCCTGCCGTGATATTCTATAACAAATTGTCTGCTGATAGTGATCGTATCGTCGCAGGCTACGAAGCCTTTGCCGACGAATTCGCGACAATCCTAAGTCGCCAGTTGGATAGCTGATCATGGGTGCGGGTGTAATGAAATCAGGTGACGGGGGCGGAAGACGCCGCCGACGCCACGGGAGCCGGGTTCAGCCCATGGCTGAAATCAACATCACGCCATTTGTTGACGTGATGCTGGTGCTTTTGATCATCTTTATGGTTGCTGCCCCATTAATGACCGTTGGCGTTCCTGTGGAACTGCCGAAAACGGCGGCCGATGCTTTGCCCGGTGATGATGAAGAGCCGTTGACGGTGACCATCACTGCCGATGGTGTGATCATGATCCAAGAAACCGAAACGTCGCCAGAAGAACTGGTTGCAAAGTTGCAGGCCATCGCAGCCGAACGTACAAGCGACCGTATCTTCCTGCGCGCTGATGGCGCGAACCAGTGGAATAAAGTGGCGGAAATCATGGGCGCGCTGAACGCTGGCGGTTTTTCGAACATCGGTCTCGTGACAGATGTTGGTGGGCCTTCCTTTACGGGGTCGGACGGTTAAGTCATGCAAACGCCGGGCACGTATATCTCTGCCACAGGTCATATTGTTCTAATTGGCTGGCTGATACTTGGGTGGGGGCTCGATTCCGAGCCGCTTGAGTTTGAAGCTATGGATGTATCTGTGGTGAGCGGCGAAGAGTTCGAGCAGATGATGGCCGCCCGCACGCCGACGCCCGGTAACGCAGAACCAACTGCGCCAGCGCAGCCTATCATTGATGATACGCCGCCACCGCCGCCAGCCGAAGAACAACCTGCCGAAACTGCGCCGCCACCAGAGCCAGTTGATCAGCCTGTCGAGGAACTGCCGCCGCCGCCGCCGCCCGCACCTTTGGTGACTGAAGCAACGGATGAACCACCTATCGCCCCGGAGGTGCCAGCCGCCGCGCCATCGTCGCCAAATGTTGATGTGAATGAACCGCCTGCGCCAACGCAGGCGGATCGTATTGCGTCGACACCATCTGCGCCGCCGCCGCCAGATACGCAGATTGATGATGTCGTGCGCGAAGAGGTCGTTCCTGATGAAACGGCCCCGGCTGAGGTTGTGACCGAAGAGGTTACGCCGACAGCACCTGAAGAAACCGCGCCTGAAATCGCAGTTGAAAATGAAAAGCCTTCGGGATTGGTCGAGACTTCTTTGCGTCCTGTTGCGCGTCCTAGTCGCCCAACGCCCCCCGCTGCCGAGCCAGAGGCACCGACCCAAACTGCTGAAACACCAGTTGAGGCACCGACACCACCTGCAAGCGAAGCCAGCGATGATGCTGTTGCTGCTGCGTTGGCTGCCGCGTTGGCTGCTGAGGCACCGTCCGCGCCAGCCGTTGCAGCAGGTCCGCCGATGACGGGTTCAGAGCGCGATAGCTTTCGCGTGTCGGTCAATCGTTGCTGGAACGTTGACCCTGGATCAGTTGCGGCACGGGTAACTGTCGAGGTTGGCTTTGAACTGGACCGCAATGGTTTGGTGGTAGGGCAACCGAGGCTCATCAGTGCGCAGGGCGACCAAAGCGCCGCGGATACCGCGTTTGAGGCTGCCCGCCGCGCGATTTTGCGATGCCAATCTGGCGGCTATCAATTGCCTGCTGATAAATACGACCAATGGAAAGATGTTGTAATTACATTTGACCCCAGCGGAATGCGGCTACGTTAACGATGAACATGTGTAGGTGAGGTGAAATGGTTTCACACCCCTGCTATGAAGGAACGATAAATGCGGATTAGGGTAAACCTGACCATGCGAAATGAGGCAAAGATGATGAAAAGACTTCTTACACTCTTGGTAGCTTTGATGTTGGCGGGCCCCGTGACCGCCCAGAATGGTCCATTGCGATTGACGATCACAGATGGTGTGATCGAACCGATCACTTTTGCGGCGCCTACGTTTCAGGCTGAAAATGCCGAAGCCACGCAGGTAGCGAACGATCTGAACCGACTGGTTGCGCAGGATCTGTCCGGCACCGGGCTATTTCGCGAAATCCCGGCGAACGCCTTTATTTCGCAGGTTTCTTCATTCTCTCAACCGGTTCAGTTTGCCGACTGGCGCGCAATCAATGCGCAGGCGCTAGTTGTAGGTGCTGTTGCTGTGAACGGTGATCAACTAACGGTAAAGTTCCGTTTGTATGATGTGTTCTCGGGGCAGGAGCTTGGCGGTGGGCTGCAGTTTGCGGGCACGACTGCGGGTTGGCGCCGGATGGGGCACAAGGTTGCAGATGCGGTTTATAGCCGGGTCACAGGCGAGGGCGGCTATTTCGACAGCCGTGTCGTCTATGTTGCTGAAAGTGGCCCAAAAGATAACCGTCAGATGCGGTTGGCGATCATGGATTTTGACGGCGCAAATGTTCAGTATCTGACTGACAGCAGCACAATTGTCCTTGCCCCTAGGTTTTCGCCGAACGGCGATCGCGTGCTCTATACGAGCTTTGAAAGTGGCTTCCCACGGATCAACGTGCTGAATGTCGCCAATGTTGGACGTCAGCAGTTGCAAACAGCACCCGGCGAAATGGCGTTTAGCCCCCGTTTTTCACGCGATGGCGGTTCCGTCATTTACAGCCTGTCGAACGGCGGTAACACGGATATCTTCCGTTCTGACCTATCAACGGGTCAATACACGCGCCTGACGTCCGCCCCTTCGATTGAAACAGCGCCAAGCCTATCACCCGATGGCAGCCAGATCGTGTTCGAAAGTGACCGTTCCGGCACCCAGCAACTGTACATCATGTCCGCAAATGGTGGTGAAGCACGCCGCATTTCTTTTGGTGAAGGTCGCTATGGTACCCCAGTTTGGTCACCTCGTGGTGATCTAGTCGCCTTTACGAAGCAGCACGCGGGACGTTTCCATATTGGCGTGATGCGCACCGATGGATCAGAAGAGCGCCTTTTGACAGCTTCATTCCTTGATGAAGGCCCAACATGGTCGCCTAACGGCCGCGTGATCATGTTTAGCCGTGAAACCCAAGGTGAAAGCGGCACGACATCACTCTATTCCGTTGATATCTCTGGCCGGAACCTAAAGGCAGTCCCTGTCCAAGGTGGCGCTTCGGATCCATCATGGGGTCCGCTACAGCCGTAGCAGATGCCACATTCCCAGAACGATTAACCCATGCTATGCTGACGAAAACGAGCAGATAAAACAGGAAATGAACCAATGAACATGATGACAAAAGCGACGATGCTGCTTTTGGTATTGGGCACAGCAGCCTGTACCAACCCCGATCGTCTAGGCGGTGGTGCTGGCGGCGTTGGCGGTGATGGCACCGGTGTTGGGCTAGGTGCCGGCGCGGGCGGCATAATTGCAGGCTCTGCAAACGATCCGACCAGCCCAGCCTACTTTAGCCAAGCCATTGGCGACCGCGTGTTGTTCGCGGTGGACACATCAACACTGACACCCGAAGGCCAGCGCATTTTGGACGGTCAGGTTCAGTGGTTGCTGACAAACGCGGACTATCGTGCTGTCATCGAAGGGCACGCAGACGAACAAGGCACACGCGAATATAACCTTGCACTTGGTGCGCGTCGCGCCAATGCTGTTCGCGAATACCTCGTATCACGCGGCGTACCTTCTTCTCGCCTCGAAGTGATCAGTTACGGTAAACTACGCCCGATCGAGGTATGCTCGAACGAGGCATGCTATGCCAAAAACCGCCGTGCGGTTACTGTTCTCTCATTCGCGGCCATTACTAGCTAACCAAGACCTAAGGACTTTTCATGTTGCACCGTATCGTTGTTGCTTGCGCGCTTTTGTTCTCACCTCTTCCTGCCTTTGCGCAGGACGAGACGCTTGCCGATATACGACAACAATTGACCGCACTTTATGTTGATGTGCAGCGGCTGCACCGTGAATTGTCCACCACAGGTGGATTGAACAGTGGTATCAGCGGGAACACCCCGCTGGACCGCCTAAACGCGATTGAGGCAGAGCTTCAGCGTTTGACCTCAAAAACCGAACAGCTTGAGTTTCGGGTGAACCGGATCACTGTCGATGGCACCAACCGCGTCGGTGATCTGGAATTCCGTCTTTGTGAGCTGGAACCAAACTGCGACATCAGTCAGCTTGGCGATACGCCAAGCCTGGGTGGCGTTGATAATGGCGCTGACGTTCCCGCGCCGAATCTTCCGCCTGCGACAGGTGGGCCAGCCTTGGCGATTGGTGAACAAACTGATTTTGAGCGGGCCCGGGAGGCGCTCGCTAATCGTGACTTTCGCAGCGCCGTGGACCAGCTTGAGGCCTTTGGCGCGACCTACCCAGGAAGCCCGCTAGCATCGCAAGCCAGCTATATGCGCGGTGAAGCATTGGAAGGGCTTGAACAACCTACCGCAGCCGCGCGCGCATATCTTGAATCGTTTTCTGGTGATCCCGAAGGTGCGCAGGCACCAAACGCACTTTACAAGCTTGGTGCATCGCTTGGCGCGATTGGGCAGACGCAGGACGCATGCCTAACATTGGCCGAAGTAAACGTGCGCTTCCCCGGTAGCCCGGTCGTGAATGACGCGCAGGTCGCGATGCAGAACTTGGGATGTCAGTAAAGGCGAAGCTGCCCAGTCTTGTTTCGCAATTCGCGCAGGTGATTGAAACACTTGGCGCGATTACCCCACAAAGCAAAATCGGCATTGCCGTATCCGGTGGCGGCGATTCTATTGCAATGATGCATATGGCAGCGCGGTCACTTGATCCGCAGCGATTACACATCGTGTCAGTGGATCATGGGCTGCGTCCTGAAGCGAAAGATGAGCTTGAGGTCGTTACGCAGCAGGCGAATGCCCTTGGCTTGTCGCACACCATTTTGAATTGGGTCTGGGACCAGTCCGGTAACCTACAAGCTGCGGCGCGTGACGGTCGGTTCGCTGTGATGAGGGAATGGGCGGTTCAGAACGGAATCGAAACACTGCTCTTGGGGCATACAGAGGACGATCAGGTCGAGACATTCTTGCTGCGTCTTGCACGAGGGTCGGGTGTTGATGGCTTAACCGGGATGGCGCGTTCCGATATCCGCGAAGGGCTACGTGTCGCGCGTCCGCTTTTGGGCATGTCACGCGATTCCTTGCGCGATTGGTTACGTGATGAAGGCATTGAATGGTGTGACGACCCGAGCAACGAAGACACACGGTTTGACCGGGTTCGTGCACGGCAGATGTATGCGCAGCTGGAAACACTGGGCCTGACACGTAAGCGATTGCTACAGACGGTCGACCACATGCAGGCTGCGCATCTTTCACTACAGCGAGCGGCCCATGATTTTGCACACAAGCATGTTAGGCAGAACGCAGGTGATTTGATTTTTGCGCCTCAAGCGCTGGACCTTGAGTTAGAAGATACACCGCGTCGTGTGATGGCCGCAGCATTTTCGTGGGTGGCGAGCAAGCCATATCGTCCAAGATTTGAAAACCTATTGGCGCGTGTTGAACAGGTCCGCAACGGCCACAAGGTAACGCTAGCCGGATGCATCCTACTGCCCCTACCAGACGGTGGCGCACGTCTTATCCGCGAGGCGGCAGCGACATCGTGTACTGTGGTGGGTGCAGATGACCAGATGCACTGGGATAAACGTTGGCAGCTTACGGGCTCCGCCGGTGAAGGTCTGGAGATCAAAGCCTTGGGTAAGGGAATAGCGCAATGCGAAAACTGGCGCGAAACTGGCTTTCCTCGTGCCTCGCTTTTGGCGTCGCCGTCGGTTTGGCAAGGCGACCGCTTAATTGCCGCACCAATCGCGGGTTTTTCAAATGGTTGGACCGCACAGATTGTCGCGGTTTTCCATTCTAGGGCGTTTGGCATTGAAGATTAGGCCTGAACCTCTATTTTAGATGAAACGCTTGAGCGCGACTCTGTCGCATTCATTCCCCGATTTCAAAGGAGCTCCCCTTGGGCAACGCGCGAAATATGGTCTTTTGGATCGTCTTGTTTTTGATGGTTCTTGGACTTTTCAACATCTTCAGCGGCACACCGTCTGCGACACGTGGCAATAGCCAGAACTATACACAGTTTGTCGAAGCAGTCGAAGCCGGCCAAGTCTCAGAAGTTACCATCGACGGCGAAAACGTACGCTATGTTGCAGGTGGTGCGACCTTCACAACGATTAAGCCCGAAGACGCTGAAATCACAGACCTTTTGATTGATGCTGATGTACCGGTTACGGCGATTAGCCAAGAGACATCACTGTTTCAATCCTTCCTAATTAGCTTGCTGCCATTCGTTCTGTTGATCGGTGTCTGGATCTACTTCATGAACCGCATGCAGGGCGGCGGCAAAGGCGGTGCGATGGGCTTTGGCAAGTCGCGTGCAAAGCTGCTGACTGAAAAGCACGGGCGCGTCACATTTGATGATGTCGCTGGTATTGATGAAGCCAAAGAAGAGCTGGAAGAGATCGTAGAATTCTTGCGTAACCCGCAAAAATTTAGCCGTCTTGGCGGTAAAATTCCAAAAGGTGCGCTGCTTGTTGGTCCTCCAGGTACTGGTAAAACGCTTCTGGCGCGTGCGATTGCAGGCGAAGCTGGCGTGCCATTCTTTACAATCTCAGGTTCTGATTTTGTTGAAATGTTCGTTGGTGTTGGTGCGTCGCGCGTGCGTGACATGTTCGAGCAAGCGAAAAAGAACGCGCCCTGCATTGTATTCATCGATGAGATCGACGCCGTCGGCCGTGCACGTGGCGCTGGACATGGTGGTGGTAACGACGAACGCGAACAGACATTGAACCAACTTCTGGTCGAGATGGACGGTTTCGAAGCGAACGAAGGTGTGATCATCGTTGCGGCGACCAACCGTCGTGATGTTCTTGATCCTGCGCTTTTGCGTCCGGGTCGTTTTGACCGTCAGGTCACGGTACCAAACCCAGATATCAAAGGCCGTGAAAAGATTTTGGGTGTGCACGCACGCAAAATCCCATTGGGCCCTGATGTTGATCTGCGGATTATCGCACGTGGCTCGCCAGGTTTCTCTGGTGCTGACCTTGCAAACCTCGTGAACGAAGCTGCTTTGATGGCTGCACGTGTTGGCCGCCGTTTTGTGACGATGATCGATTTCGAATCTGCCAAAGATAAGGTCATGATGGGCGCAGAGCGTCGTTCGATGGTCATGACCGCTGAGCAGAAAGAAATGACCGCCTATCACGAAGCTGGCCACGCGATTGTGGGTATCAGCCTTCCAAAATGTGACCCGGTCTATAAGGCGACGATTATCCCGCGCGGCGGTGCCTTGGGCATGGTGATGAGCCTGCCAGAGATGGACCGCTTGAACATGTTCAAGGACGAATGCCACCAGCGTTTGGCGATGACCATGGCGGGTAAGGCCGCTGAAATCATCAAATATGGTGAAGATCAGGTCAGCAACGGACCCGCCGGTGATATCCAGCAGGCCAGCCAATTGGCCCGTGCGATGGTTCTGCGTTGGGGTATGTCGGACAAAATCGGCAATATCGATTACGCTGAGGCACACGAAGGCTACCAAGGTAATACTGCTGGTCTGTCTGTGTCCGCACATACGAAGGAACTGATCGAAGAAGAGGTCCGTAAGTTCATTCAAGATGGCTATGACCGGGCCCGCGAAATCATCATTGAGAAGAATGAAGAGTTCGAACGCCTTGCCCAAGGTCTGTTGGAATACGAAACGCTGACAGGTGCTGAGATCAAACGCGTTATGGCTGGTGAACCGCCTCATGCTGACGATGATGATGACGGGGATGCTGCAAAGGCCGATACGTCTTCGGTGACCGCAATTCCGAAAACTAAGCCGAAAAAGCCGCAGACCCCAGAAGGTGGTCTAGAGCCTGAACCAACAGCATAAGCTGATAAAGCGCCGCCCCAATCACAGGGCGGCGTTTTTGCTTGATACCTCATTTCACAAATGATGAATTGCGAACGACTGTTCGGGTGGTTTACGCCTGCTGTTAAGCAAACATGAAAGGTTCACGATGCCCGCGCTGAAACCCACTGAAATCACTGGCGAAGTTGTTTGGATCGGGCATGTGCCTGATCGTGATGCATCGCTAAAGTCCTCTGGCCAAACTGAAGCAGAGCTAACATTTGCAGGTATCCCGGGCGAAGAACACGGCGGGCTGACACGCCCATCCTGTTCGCGTGTCGTGAGCCAGCATCCGCGTGGGACAGAGATTCGCAATGTTCGCCAGTTGTCTGTTACTTCGACCGAAGAACTGGCCGAGATCGCGGAAGAGATTGGATTGGACAATCTAGAGCCGGCCTATGTCGGGGCATCGTTGGTGGTTAGGGGGATTCCCGATTTCACGCATTTGCCGCCGTCTTCGCGCCTGCAGTTCCCAGACGGGTCTGTAATCGTCGTGGATATGGAAAACCGTCCGTGCAATTTGCCTGCCAAGCTGATCGAAAACGACTTTCCCGGGGCAGGGCGCAAATTTAAAGCTGCCGCCGAAAATAAACGCGGAGTGACCGCGTGGGTCGAACGTGAAGGTCGGGTAAAAGTTGGAGATACCGTACGCCTACATGTGCCAGACCAACGCGCATGGCAGCCATAGGTTTCTGATCCGAAACTAACGGCCAGCGGCTGGCGTTTCTGGCTACCTATGCGTCGAATACCGGCATCGCGCCACTTAATCGCTGTTTAGTTTCAAGATGAATAGGCAAGGTATTTGCGCCTCACCGCATTTGGCGGTAGGGCTGCGCTGCCTGCACACGCAACCATTGCCGGGAAGACGATAGAATGACAGCAACTGTAATCGATGGAAAAGCCTTTGCCGCCACTGTACGTGGGAAAATCGCCGAACATGTAACCCGGTTGAAAGAGGTCCACGGGATCACCCCTGGATTGGCAGTGGTACTGGTAGGCGAAGACCCAGCTAGCCAAGTCTACGTCCGTTCAAAGGGTAAGATGACAGTCGAGGTCGGCATGAACAGCTATGAACACAAGCTGGACGTCGACACATCAGAAGAAGCGCTTTTGGCGCTGATTGATCAGCTGAACAATGATCCTGCGGTTCATGGTATTCTGGTCCAACTACCGTTGCCTGATCATCTGGATAGCGACCTAGTGATCAACAGTATCGACCCCGCTAAAGATGTTGATGGCTTCCATATCTCGAACGTGGGACTGCTGGGCACTGGACAGAAAAGCATGGTGCCATGCACCCCGCTGGGATGCCTAATGATGCTGCGCGATCACCTTGGTTCTTTGTCTGGCCTGAATGCCGTTGTGGTTGGCCGGTCCAACATCGTGGGCAAACCGATGGCGCAACTGCTGTTGGGCGATAGCTGTACGGTTACGATTGCGCATAGTCGCACCAAAGATCTGCCCGCTGTTGTGCGCCAAGCAGACATTGTTGTTGCTGCGGTTGGACGCCCCCAAATGATTCCCGGTGATTGGGTCAAACCCGGTGCCACAGTGATTGATGTGGGTATCAACCGGATCGAAAAGCCTGAGGGCGGCACACGTCTGGTCGGTGACGTCGACTACGATAGCTGTGCCGCTGTTGCGGGTGCGATTACGCCTGTGCCCGGCGGCGTTGGCCCGATGACAATTGCCTGCTTGCTGGCCAATACCGTGACCGCATGTAGCCGTGCTAATGGGCTTAAGGAGCCTGAAGGGCTAACCGCCTAATTATCGGTGGGTGGATTAAAATCCACCCTACTGCTTGGGGCGCGGTTTTAGCTGGCGGACTGCCGTTTGAACCGCTTCGGGCAGGGCCGTGTTCGTGTCTGGTGCGATATCAAGTGCGGCACCAACATCTTTGGCCAATATGCCGATGCTGTTGTCATCGCTGAACCCGTCACGTGCGAATTCAATCTCGTCAAATCCAGACGCCAGCCAGTTCTGCCCTGATGCCGTTCCGATGAGCGCCAGTAGCTTTTTCTCGTCCACGCCCTGTGTATCGCCCCAGTCCAACACAAGCCGCGTCATCGCTGTATGAGAGGCCGCCAGAAGGTTATTCAGCACCTTACCCGTCATCCCTGCGCCATAGCCGCCCATGTGGTGGATTTCTTGCCCCATGGCCTGCAGCAGTGGCATGATGGGGGTAGGGTCCCCGCCGACCATGAATGTAAGCGTACCAGCTTGTGCACGCACCTGCGCACCGGACATGGGCGCGTCGATCAGTGTGACTCGATCAGCGATACGGGAACGAAGTGATTTGACGCAATTCGGGGAAAGCGTAGAGCTGATGACAATGGTCCGAAGCGTCTTTGCGCGTGCGACCACAGCCTGATCGTCAAACAACAATGCATCCGTCTCGGCCGCGTCACGCACGACGGTAATTAGGGTCGTAAGGCCATCGCAAAAGGCATCTATATCTGTGCCAACCCCAGCATCAGGGCAGGGGTCAAAACCGCGCGCATTGAACCCAGCCTTTTGTAGGTTCTTCAGCATCGGCCGACCCATGCGGCCGCACCCGGCAACTCCAATCACGTCTGTCATTCTATCCCCCAAAGAAAAAGACTTCCCTTTTGTTAAAGGGAAGCCAGTTGCTTGGGAATTTAAAATGTCACTAGTGAACGATCTCTTCTTCTTTGACGAACATGTTAGCCCATGCGCGGTCAATCAATTCAGGTGTCATTTGGTTAGGAATACCTTCGAATTCACAGATCGAGATCATCTGGTCGATCAGGAAGATCGGCTGGTAGTTTGCGTATACATTGTCGATTTCCGGGTAGCGTACGTTCAGTAGGTGAACGAGCGTATCTTCATCAAGTGGCATTTTGCGTTTGCGGGCAACCATCGCGAAAATCTTTAGGAAGTCTTCTTGGTGTGGGCCGTCAATCTTGATCTTGTAGAAGATACGACGCAGCGCCGCTTTATCGAAGATCGCGTTCGGGTGGAAGTTGGTCGAGAAGATGACGAGCGTGTCGAATGGCACTTCGAACTTTTCACCCGATTGCAGTGCTAGAATATCTTTGTTTTCTTCGAGCGGAACAATCCAACGGTTCACAAGCGTCTGTGGTGGTTCGGCCTGGCGCCCAAGGTCATCCACGATGAAGATGCCGCCAGTGGACTTAAGCTGCAAAGGCGCTTGGTAAGTCCGGGCTGTAGGGTTGTAGACAAGGTCGAGCATCGACAGTGACAATTCACCACCGGTAATAACTGTTGGGCGTTCGCAGCGCACATAGCGGGTATCAAATCGGCCAGATGTCCGGCGCAGACTGTTAGGATCATCGACGTCATCTTCTGCCGCAGAGTGTACGATTGGATCGTAAACCGTGATTACCTGACCCGAATATTCGATCGCTCGTGGCACATAGATCTTATCACCCAGCGCGTCACGGATACCGTTCGAGATTGACGATTTACCGTTACCCGGTGGTCCGTACATCAGGATAGAACGACCAGCGCTTACCGCTGGACCAAGGTTCGACAGCAAATCAGGTGGTAACACAAGGTGCCCCATCGCGGTCGACAGCTGTTCGCGTGTGATCTGAATGTTGCGAATAGATTGGCGCTGAATTTGTTCGCGGTAGATATCAAGCGGAACCGGCATAGCGCCGTAATACTCAGATTGGCTTAGCGCATCGAGGGCACGTGCGCGGCCTGCATCAGTAAGCTGATAGCCCATTTCGTTGCCGCTGTTCGCGTTCAACGTACCTGTCGCCTCTAGAAGCAGTTGGCCGCGGGCAAGGTCAACCAATTCCTGTGTCACTGGCACCGGCAAACAAATGGCGCGGCTAAGCTGTGAAACCTGATCAAGGTTCATACGGAACATTGTCTTGATCAGGATGTCCCGCATCATCGACATTGGCAGTAGCATCGCTTCGAGGCTACGCGGCGCCGGAGGGGCCATTACACTGGAGGATTGCACGTTCATGTCTTTCGAGCCTATCGCAAAGTATTCAGAATCCGCAAAAAGACTGCGGGCTTACTTAACCAAGATTGCAGCCTATTGTGGCGAAATAGTGAACAAACATGTGCCTGTAAAAGGCATTACCAAAAGCGAAACTTCTTTAGCGGTAAATTGCCACAAGCAACAAGTAACATAAAAGAGTCCCGCTAAGGGCGAGACCCTTTGGGAACTTAGACTTTTCCCAACTGATCCAGTCGGGTGCTACCTTGCGCAGCGGGCTATATTTCACGGCCCTATGGGTCACTAACGCGGCAAGAAGGCATGACGCATAGATCAGCATCACGTCGCGCAAATCAGCAACCGCAAACATGGGAGCCGCCGCCGCCATGAACTTGACATCCCCGCCGCCAATCACGCCTGACATCCAGAATAATATGCCGATGGCCAGCACCACAGCAAAGTGGAGCCAATGCCAGAGATAGAGATCGAAGGGCAGGGCGAATAACCCCAATATCGCGTAGCTAAACAGCAGCGCACCAGATGCAAGATTCGGAATCTTCATGCTGCGCATGTCATTCCAGGCGACAAAAATAGCGATGGGTATGACTGCTGGCAGGAACCAATAAGCGGCGTACGCTGTGAGCCCCATCCTCAGTTCACCGCGTTATTTTCGATGGCTTGCAGCGCACGCACGGCTTCTTCGAAATGGCGAGGATGCGTTTCGATTGCGTCCGCCAACAGTGTTTTGCCTGTGACCACATCGTTTTGTTTGATGGCAGCCAGAGCTAACGTATAAAGCAACTGTGCCCGTTCAACTTGGGTCATTTGTACAACTGGCAACGTATATTTGCGCTGTGCACCACGTGCCAGAACGAGGTTATTCTTCGCTGTAAATAGGCTTGGGTCGTGGCGTAGCGCATCGGTGAACAGACGCTCAGCGCCGCGATAATCACCGCGTGTTAGTTTTGAGTAACCCCAGTTGTTATAGACGCTCGCAGGGCGCGTCGTGAGGCCCGCGGCAGTCTCGTAAAAACTGTCGGCCTTTTCCCATTGTTGACGGCTATCTGCCACCATCGCTTCAAACCGGTACCGCTTGAAAGTTTCATAGGTTGGCGGAACTGTGTTTAGTTCTGCCGCAGCATCGTCCCAACGGCTCGCCCGGATAAGCGCGCCTGCAAGCTCAACACTATCTTCGCTCGTTGATTCTGGATGGGCCTTTACAGTCTCCCATGCAGCAATGCCGTCCGGTACACGGTTTGCACGGATCAATGATTTCGCAAGTCCGCGTTGTAAGTCGACCCGATCGGGGTTGTTTTCGACAGCATTTGCGAAATAGCTGACAGCTTCGTTGGGATCACCGACAGTCAGCATTACGTCGTTGAGATTGGATTCATCTACGACATTAATGTCTTTCATCGCTTCTGCGACTTGGTCTTCGCCGGACTTTTCACATGCTGACAACAGCATCGTTGCCGCGCAAAGCGTCATAATGATTGGGTGGCGCATGTTTGTGCGTCCTTTTGCTGCTCTACCTTAGAGGTCCGACATCAATACGAAATCGCCGGCACCACGTCGGATCAGATTAAAGTTCTGATCCTCTTGTAGCACATTATTGTCCGAGTTTTCCAACATTGCGAGCGCTAAGCGCAAGTTGTCGCGGATTTCGTCCGAATCTCCGTTATCTGCGGCATATGCACGACGAAAAACCTCACTCGCTTCTGCAACAGCACCCTTTTCCATGAGCACGACACCTAAGTTGTTCCATGCTGGAGGGAACTCAGCGTCCTTTTCAACTGCCAAACGCAGCCAACGCTCAGCTTGGCCAAGTCGCCCGAGGTTCAGGTTGGCGGAGCCAATTGCAGACATCGTGTCGACGTTGAGCCCCTGCTGAAATGCCGCGCGATTGTAGGCTTTAAGCGCGAGCTCATATTCACCGGCGGCCATAAGACGGTGGCCAACAATAAGACCGTCTGCGTTGCTTTCTCCTGCGACTCCAGGCGCATAAACACCGTCAGCCGTCAAATCGATTCCACCTGCAGAACAAGCAGACAGGGTAACGATCAAAAGCCAAGCGTGGGCTTTTGGCCTCCGCCGTCCGAGGTTAACCAAGGTTCGTTGCAATAGCATAAATAGAGGGGCCAATCAGAATGGCCATCAATGGTGGAACGGTCAACATCATCGTCGCCAATGTCATTTTCGTTGGCAGCTTGTTTGCCTTTTCTTCTGCTCGCATGACGCGTTTGTCACGCATCTCCAGTGAATAGACACGTAGCGCATCAGAGATCGACGTACCAAACTGCTGCGACTGGATAAGGACCGTCACGAAACTTGTGATATCTTGAACACCGCAGCGTTCGGCCATGTCCTTCAAAACGGTGGTTTTGTCTTTACCCGCTTTTGTTTCCTGGCCGACCATCTCAAATTCGTCCGAAATGTCAGGAAAACCAGAACGAAGTTCCTTAGAAACACGCATAATAGCTTGATCCATCGATTGACCTGCTTCCACGCAAACAAGCATCAAGTCTAGTGCATCAGGAAAACCGTTTTCGATTGCTTCTTGACGGACAGCTTGACGGCGCGTGACCCAGTATTTGGGGAGCATATAACCAACGCCGCCCGGAACCATAATCATCAGCACTAGGTCCTGCGTTGTAACGTCGCCTTGCGACATCTTGAATATCGCGTAAATCCCGCCCAGTGCCAGCCCCAGTAAGCCTAGCGTAAACTGGAGGAAGTTATATGTACGTACCGCATTTTTGCCTCGGTAGCCGGCTTGCAGCAATTTGAGTTTAACTGCAGAATACTCGTCTTCGTTTTGGGGCTCTAGGAAGCTAGAATATTTCTCTAGCTTGTCCTTACTGCTCGCCGAACGAAGCTTTTCACCTTTTGCTGTCTTCTTTTCAGGCTGTCGATTATTTGCTTTTAGGCGATCAAGTGGATCTTCTTCCTTTTTCAAGAGAACTGGAAGCGCGATCAATACGAGAAAAAAGCCTACGAGCCCGACAAGAATGAGTAGCGCATATGGCCCAAGGAATTGTGTAAGTGTTTCTTGAATAGCTTCCATTTGGTTTTCCTTAGACCTTAATGTCTACAAGTGCGCGCATTACGACTACGTTTAGAACGAGAAAGCCTCCGATGACGAAACAGGCCGGTATAAAGACTGAACTTTCCATCACTTCGTCAAAATAGTCTGGTTTGACCAAAGTAATCAAGATTAACGCAAGAACTGGAAATATAGACAATAGGTTGCCGGACCATTTTGCTTCGGCTGTAATCGCGTTCACGCGGCGAAACAGACGGAAGCGTGCTCGGATAACCTTCGCTAGGCCGTCCAAGATTTCTGCCAAGTTACCGCCTGATGTTTGTTGGATGGTCACAGCCACCGCCAAGAAACGCATATCTTGGTTGTCTAGACGTTCTGCCATCGCTTTGAGTGTCTCGCCCATGTCTCGGCCATAGGCGGCCTCATCCGAGATCATCCCGAATTCCGTTCCAAGCGGGTCTGCGATTTCGTTGGATACGATTTGCAGGGAGTTAGAAAAAGGGTGCCCAACGCGTAGTGAACGAACCATAAGCTCGACCGCTTCGGGCAACTGTTCGCCAATCATCGCCATACGTTTTTTCGCTTTGCGGCTGATCCATACATATACACCACCAACGCCCATCAGGATTGCGACCGCGATACGTACAGATCCACCGAGCTGAGTAAGCACGGTCAGCATCAAGAATGCAACAAAACTCACTACGCCCATCAACATCAAGATTTGTGGAGGAGTGAAAACGATGTTTGCTTTTTGTGCCTTATCCGCAAGGATCGAGTAGATCGGAATACTTTGCGAACGCATGTGCTGCGTCATTTCTTTGCGCAGCTGTTCCAGAACTTGCTCACGGCTTCCGCCTTTATCAAGCATTTCAAGACGGCGGTTTACTTTGCCGTCCATGCTGATCGATTTGCCGAAAATCACGAGGTAGAAACCCTGAACCATCGCAACGACGGCGACAAAGATCAGGATATAGATAATTGGTGCTGCAGAAATCATTGGATATTACTCCGCAACCATTGGTTCAAAGATCGCAGGTGGCAGATCATATCCCCAAAGTTTAAAGCGTTCTGAGAAGTGGCTACGTACACCTGTGGCAGTAAAGTGGCCGATGATCTTGTTGTCAGGGGTCAAACCAACACGCTGATAGCGGAAGATTTCCTGCATCGAGATGACGTCGCCTTCCATACCTGTGATCTCGGTGATCGAAGTCATGCGGCGCGAACCATCCTGAAGGCGTGACGCTTGCACAATCAAGTTCACAGCCGAAGAGATTTGGCTTCTCATCGCTTTGATGGGCATTTCGATACCAGCCATCGCGATCATGTTTTCCAGACGAGATACACCATCACGCGCACTGTTAGCGTGGATCGTAGTCATTGACCCATCGTGGCCAGTGTTCATGGCCTGCAACATGTCGATAACTTCTTCGCCACGCGTTTCCCCCACAATAATGCGGTCTGGACGCATACGCAGCGCGTTTTTCAAACAGTCACGCTGTGATACGCCGCCTTTGCCTTCTACGTTGGGTGGGCGGCTTTCCATCCGGCCGACGTGTGTCTGTTGTAGCTGAAGTTCCGCCGTATCCTCGATTGTTAGGATGCGTTCGGCGTCGTCGATAAAGCCAGATAGGGCGTTCAAAGTTGTCGTCTTACCGGAACCCGTACCGCCGGAAACGATAACATTTAGACGCGTCGAAACTGCGGCTTGCAGGTATGCAGCCATTTCTTCGGTAAAGGCACCGAACTTAACCAGCTCTTCGATTCCCAGCTTATCTTTCTTAAACTTACGAATTGAAACAAGGCTACCGTCAACCGCAATTGGTGGAACCATGGCGTTGAAACGTGAGCCGTCCGCCAGGCGAGCATCGACGTAGGGGTTACTTTCGTCAACACGACGACCAACTGCTGAAACGATCTTGTCGATAATACGTAGAAGGTGTTTTTCGTCTTTAAAGGTAACGTCAGTTAGCTGCAGCTTACCGTCACGTTCCACAAAGATCTGTTGTGGACCATTTACCAGAATATCGTTGACCGTTTCGTCTTTCAGAAGCGTCTCTAGCGGTCCAAGACCGGTAACTTCGAAGAACAAATCTTGACTAAGTGTTTGGCGCTCGTCCCTGTTGAGGACGATGCCCATATCTTCAAGCGTCTCATTCGCAATCGCGTTAATTTCGTTACGAAGTTCTTGTTCGGATGCAGTTTCCAGCGCGGCTAGGTTAAGGTTGTCGAGTAGTGCCTTGTGAAGCTCTAGCTTGATTTCGCTCAAACGTTCTTTGCGGCGCTTCTCTTTATCTACAGTACCCGGTTCAGCCGCGCGTTTCTCTGGCATCGCCTTCATCAAAGATTTACGGGCTTCATCCACCTTTGGAGCAGTAGCTGGCGTAACCGCTACTTTGGGCCGGCTAGCTGCGGCAGCTGGCGTATCCTTGGGGGCGTTTGGCTTTTTATATTTCGAAAACATAGTACTGCCTCTTAAGCTCTGGCTTCTGCGTCGGCTTGGTTGACGTCATGCATTGATTTCGCAAGTTTGGTAATTTCTTTGCGGAGGGGATTTTTGGCAATTGTAGCCGCCATTGGGGCGCCGTGGTCACATGCTTGCATCACTGGCTTCCCGCCGTCTGGCATCAGCAGGTCAATAGAAATGCCCAAGCTATCGGCCAGCCTTTTAACACGGCTTTTGCCGTTTAGGTCGGTGAAGCCCGGTGCCCTGTTCAAGATGAAACGAATTTTATCGAATGGAAGATCTTCTGACTGTAGCGCACGTTTAAGACGCAAAGTGTTCTGCGCTGAACGCATATCCAATTCGATCATCGCAAAATAGATGTGCGCCATTTCCAAAACAGTCTGTGACCATTCAACCATCGTGGAAGGCATGTCGATCACGACGTAGTCAAAGTTGACGCGAGCTATTTCGATTACGCGTCCGATATCTTCGGGCGTTATCATATCAAGCGGAATCATGTCTGTCGGAGCAGTCAGGACATGCAGACGTTCTTCGTAAGTAAGAAGCGACTGCATAAATGCTTCCGAATCCATCGATTCGGTATCTGTCAGCATTTCTAGAATGGCTTCCCGTCGGGGGAGATCAAGATATGTCGATACGGAACCGAACTGGAAATCCAGGTCAATCAAGCAGACTTTAGGTGGTTCATCTTTATCGATGTTGACCAACTCCCAAGCGAGGTTCACGGCCATCATAGTCGCACCAGTACCACCTGCCAGTCCGTGGACTGGAATCACTACGCCGGATCGGTCACCAGTTGCGTTGAATTTCTTCTCACCGTCAGTGGGCTCTGGCGTTGCCTTAGCGGTCAAAACCCGTTCGATCGCGCGCGCGAGTTCGTTTTCAGGGAGAGGGTAGGGGACGAATTCATCACCACCTTCACGCAACAATTGGTGTAGCGCCGTTGGGCTAACGTCTTCAGCGATAAGGATAACTTTTATTCCCGCGCCTTTTGCGACAGCAATCACCTCTGAGACTAGCGGCAAGTTGTCTTCGTCGTTGGCATCCATTGCAATAGTGACGAATTGCAGACTCCGAGCTTCTTTTTGGCCAAGGAACGCGACCGCGTCCTCAAAGCTAAGATCACCCCAGGCATCGCCTAGTGCGGCTTCCATGTCTTCGATTAGTAGATCAAAAATCTGTACATCTCGGCTGATCGTGCACGCGACAATTGGTGGGGCATCGTGCTGTACGGCCGTCGTATCGGTCATTCTTTGTCGTCCTCATCACTCTTGTGATTCCATTTTAATCTGCTGTTGGCAGGCAGCGCCAGAGCAATGGAATATACTGTCCGCAACTAGCCAGTGACGCACTCGTATTCAGATATTAGTGGGGGGTAATCGTGTCGAGATTTGGACCAAAAGGGCGAATATTCAGGGAATGTTGCACAAGCTTGGCTCAAACTGCGGTGTTCACGCCAATCATTGGCTGGCGTGAACACAATCTTTGTCGGCTGTTATTCGCCTGTGGAGCCACCTTCAATCGCAGTCACACGAATAGCGCTAGCGACATACTCTCGGTAGATCACTTCAGCGTATTTTCCTTCGAGAACCATCGGTTCGCTTGCGACAAAGCCAGACACTTCTGTGACGGTTCGGCGATTACGGCGCTCACGATCGTTGGTTGCGATCAATGGCTGAGTCTCACCGAAAGAAGCGACCGCTTCCAAGCGACTACGGTCGATGCCCTGTGATGTCAGGAAGGCAACTACGGCTTGTGCCCGGCGCAAACCAAGGCGACGGTTGTACGCTTGGCTACCGACTAGATCAGTATGTCCATAAACCCGGAAGCGGACTTCAGGGAACTGGCGAATCCAGTCTGCTTGGCGTGTCAAAATCTGACGCGCGTCAGCATCAAGTTGGCTCGAGTTGAACGCAAAGGTAACTGTCGAGTCAATTTCTGAGGCGAAGCGGCGCGCCAAATTGACACGATAATCTTCCTGCGCAGACTGAACCATGACGTTGTTCATCGTCGCATTGCCGAATTCGCCGCTGTCGATTACTGCGCCTGCTTCATATTGTAGCTGCGAGAAGTCATCTGCGGTTGTAGAGCAACCAGCGAGAAGAGCAGCAGCCATTGCTGTTGTCATAAGTTGTTTCATTGACCTGTGCTCCAATTCATTCGTCCATGACGTAGCCGTAAGAACCGCTAAAGTCCTGACGCGCTACTTCACCGGCCCCACCAGGGATCTGAGTGCCAGCAGTTGTTTTGCCAAGTAGGAACAGATCGGATTCGCTTGGAAGGCGCACACGATCAGTTGGTAGCGACAGCGCTGCTCCACGCGTTGGCGAAACGAGGTGCGGTGTAACAATGATTACGAGTTCTGTTTGCTCACGCTCATATGCCGCGCTACGGAACAGGGCACCTAATACAGGGATATCCCCCACCCAAGGCACTTGTTCGCTCAAGTCGTTAAAGTCGTCTTGCAATAGCCCTGCAATGGCAAAGCTTTCGCCATCACGCATTTCCACGGTGGTCTTTGTTTCGCGACGCTGGAATGCGTTGATCGATAGGCCAGCCCCACTAGTAAACGCGTTGGTTGTGTCTACGGATGACACCGCAGCAGCCAGTTCCAAGTTAATGATATCATCGTCAATTACGGTAGGAACAAACAGTAACTCAACGCCAAATGGCTTAAATTCAACCGTTATGGTGTTCTCGTCTTGCGCCACCGGAACAGGGTACTCGCCACCTGCGAGAAAGCTCGCTTCTTGGCCGCTAAGTGCAGTTAGGTTAGGTTCTGCCAGAGTCCGGACAACCCCACGCGTTTCTAGGGCCTCGATCATGAGGTTGACGTTCATACTTCCCGCGCCAAACCCAAAAGTCACAGCTCCATTGCTGCCGCCACTTGAAGTAGTCGTGCCGCCAGAAATTGTTGTTCCGCCGGTAGTCCCACTTACGCCAAACTGTGCACCGAGAGATTTACGTACAGAACGTTGCATTTCGGCAAAACGCACTTGGAGCATAACTTGCTGCGTACCGCCGACAACCATCAGGTTAGATACGCGATCTGGCGCATACCGTTGCGCCAGCTCGAGTGCGCGCTCTAAGCGAGCGATTGAACTAACTTGACCAGAAAGAACGATACCGTCGTTTGCGGTGCGTACTTCAATGTTTTCGCCCGGAAGAATTTGTGTTAGCCGCTCTTTGAATTCTGCCATGTCAGGTGAGACATGGATCTCAACATTGGTTATCAAGCGACCGTCTGCCCCCAAAAGGGTCAGGGTAGTGCGGCCTGGCTCTTTGCCAAGCACATAGATCGTTCGATCGGACAAAGATGAGATGTCTGCAATGCCGGGGTTAGCGATAGACAGTTCCGTAAATGGAACATCGCTTTCCACGACGACGGCCCGGTTCATCGGGACGCTAAGTGCACTGGACGCCGCGCCGCGCAGTACGCGCAACGTTTCGGCCGGTGCCATAGTTGGTGCTGCCGCTGCTAGCGACAACGTCAAGCCTGTAAGTGCGGCTTTGATAAATCTGTCATACTTCATAAGTGACCTGCCTCTCCGATCACGCCTCGTTGCTAGGGTCTTCGTGCCCATGATTTTCTGACCATGCGTCAGCTAGGCATTTATTGCAATAATCAATAGGTTGGACGGTGAAGCGAATGTGGGTAAAGCGCAACACTATCCTGAGATGCAAAAAAGCGCCGATGGAATACTCGGCGCTTTTATCAATGACTGGGCCAGTTTAGCTTCTCAGATTAGTCACAAGGTGTCTCAACCTGAACGCGTTCTGTACCGCGGCGTTCATACCTGTAGCAAATCTCAGGCGCCTCTTCTTTTTCCTCGATAATCACTTCCTGTATCACTTCGCCGGTCACGGCCTGCGTATCTACAGTGATTTCCGAAGAGACCGCAGCGGTGTCGCCCGAGCCGACTAGAGAAATTGTGAGTGAGCCACTAGCTTGTGCTTGCGTAAGAATCGCTACCTCTTGCGGGGTAACTTGAACGATTACATTGTTGATGCCTGTGCGTCCGCCTTCCTCATCTGGGACCGCGATGATTTGAAGGCTGGACTTGAGCAAATTGGTCACTTCTCTTCCGTTGCTTAAGCGGCCAGTCCAATAAAGGTCGATTCGATCATTCGGACGAAGAGTGCCAAACCCACCTGTAACACGGCCTTGAATGGGGAAAGCTCGCATGCCGGGAGCAACCAGAGCTGTCAGACCGCGGCTGGCCCCGGGGGGCGCAAGTTTGCTTTCCATCAAAGGCTCATTTGGCAGGATTGGTAGAATGACTACGCGTGATTTGGCAGGCTGCTCAGGCGGAAAGAGGACTTCTTCGCTGCGAACGACGCCTTCAGGTAAATAGTCAACTGCGTATTTTATCAAGGTGACATCGTCTGCAGTCAGTACCTCGCCATAGGTAAAGGAGCGGTTGGGCGAATAAACATCGACGGTTTTTACAGCGCCATCGCGTTGCTGTTGAGCGCGGGCTAGTTCAGTGTTCGTTTTCTCGATTTGTTGGTTCACCATATAAACAGCAAAGCCGGCAAGGGCCATGCCGACTAAAAGAACCAATCCAAAAACTCCGCGCATATTAGTATCCTCTGATTTCGACCTACTCCATGCGTATAGAGTAGAATTTTTGACCCAATTAACTGAACGAGATGGGCTTATTTGTATCAGCCAAATTTAGACCAATCAGAAGATGATTTACAATGCGTCCAAGTACCCCAACCACACTCTCTAGTCTCAATGTGCTATATGGGCACACAATTAAGCGCATCCCGCTTATGGGTCTTGGTTATCTAGGCGGCCTTCGATGTCGTTCGCTAACCCGGTGGTGGCGGGTGAAAAGGTCGTTACCGCAGTAAAACCTAGCATTACGATAGCAGCGGAAAGTACCACAAAGTCGACTGTCACTGCTCCATCTTCGTCATTTTTGAAGTTTGCTAGGCGTTGCATCATTTTGGTTTCTCCCGGAGGCCTTGTACGCCTCCCATTTAGTCACTCCGCATCTTTGCGTAGTGTTTGTCGGTTGTGACTTTGTAGCGCGTGAATGTGGCAATTTTTTGATTTTCTAAGTGCCTTTTTTTGCCTTGCGCATTGTTATTAAAGTAAAAACGCACCGTGAGTTCACGGTGCGTTTCACATCTACGAAGTAGATAAAAGCTTGTCGCAGCGCTAAGTGCGGCGACCTTCGACTGCTTATGGGTTCATGTTGTCCAGAGCAGTTTCGATTTCGTTCGCAAGACCTTCTGCGCCACGAGATACAGCTGTACCAACAGCCAGACCCAAGATAACGATCGCAGCAGTCAGAACTACGAAGTCAACTGTTACAGCACCGTCTTCGTCGTTGCGGAAGTTTTTGATAAAGTTAAGCATTTAATTCCCTCCTCAGGGTATCACTAGTGTTCATTTCGTTCCTCGCCAGGCCAGCAGAGCTAAGTTGTTTAGCTGAGCCCCTGTCTTGGATGAGCCTATATAGCCTGTGGATTGGGGCGGTAGTTTGACGCGTTTCGTTCTTTTTGTGCACGAGCAGCATTTTTTGCAAAGAATCTTATAACTTATTGTAAATATGTGTTTTTTATTCGTATTAACTTTTCTCGATATGTTGCTTGCGTTGCGAATAGGTCTGTAATCGGCCAAAAATGACGTAATTGTTCCCATGAATCTGGCGTTTTGGCGGTTTTCTGCCATGGTCAGTTTCAGAAAAAACGACGGGCAGGACGGATAATGAATCGGAAGATTCCATTTTTTATGGCTTTAGCTTTACTCGTTAGCGCGATTCCGGCCATGGCTGAGGTAGAGCGACTGCAGCCAGATTTCACTTTTCGGCGTGTAGCGGTGCCTTCAAGCGGGGCGGGTAGTCGTATTAACGTGCAGATTGACCCCAACGCGCCGCGACTGGGCCCCGTTTATTCGGATGAACCGGAGCCAGAGGTTGTGTCCGCACCTATCGTTACCCCGCCAGTGTCGGGTGCTGAATGGTTTTGGGAGGGTGTGTCCTATGGCATTTCAGATTCGTCGCCAGCGCGCTTAGAACGTGCGATGCACCAAATTAATAACCCGCCAGCTGGAAAAGGCGTGTCAGCTCCTCGTTTGCAAAGCCTCCAAAACATCGCAAATGCGCACGGGCTTGCGATTCTCAAGGAGACGGTTGGTACTGATGTGTCTCCGGCGCTTGTCCTCGCAGTGATTTCCGTTGAGAGCGCAGGAAGAACTGACGCGGTGAGTAGTGCAGGTGCCACTGGTTTAATGCAGCTCATGCCCGCGACGGCAACTCGGTTTGGTGTGACAGACAGGACTGACGCTGCCGACAATATCAAAGGCGGCGTCGCCTATCTTGACTGGCTGCTAAATGAATTTGGAAATGATCCTGTGCTCGTGCTGGCTGGGTATAACGCAGGTGAGGGTAACGTACGCCGGCATGCGGGTGTGCCGCCATTCTCGGAAACACGTGCCTATGTGCCAAAGGTTCTGGCTGCGTGGCAAGTTGCCAAGGGCCTATGCCGCACGCCACCTGAATTGATCACAGATGGCTGTGTTTTTAACGTCAACGGAATTTAGCGTTTAGAGGCGTCTATATAATGTAGACGCCTCTGACTATATTATACGATGGTTGCCTCGGTTGCGGCGCGCAGTTCTTCCTCGGTTACGCCGTCCGCGCATTCAACGATCTTTAGCCCACCTTCGACGACATCAAGCACGCCAAGGTTGGTGATGATCCGATCAACCACTGCTTTACCTGTCAGCGGAAGGGTGCATTCCTTAAGAAGCTTGCTGTCACCATGTTTGTTGGTGTGGTCCATAACAACGATCACACGACCGACGCCTGCCACCAAATCCATCGCACCGCCCATACCTTTGACGAGCTTGCCGGGAATCATCCAGTTCGCAAGGTCACCGTTTTCAGCAACTTCCATTGCACCAAGAATCGCGGCAGCGATCTTACCACCTCGGATCATGCCGAATGATGTGGCGCTATCGAAATAGGCCGTGCGGTTTAGTTCGGTGATCGTTTGCTTGCCCGCGTTAATCAGGTCGGGGTCTTCGTCGCCTTCAAACGGGAAGGGGCCCATGCCCAGCATGCCGTTTTCAGACTGAAGCGTAATGTCTTTGTCGCCGACATAGTTTGCAACAAGTGTCGGGATGCCGATCCCAAGGTTCACGTACCAGCCGTCTTGTAGTTCCTCGGCTGCGCGTGCGGCCATCTGATTCCGATCCCAAGGCATTATGCTTCCTCCCGCTTGCGTGTCGTGCGCTGTTCAATCCGTTTCTCGTGATCACCTTGAATAATGCGATGCACATAGATGCCGGGCAGGTGGATATGGTCAGGATCGAGAGAACCCGTAGGTACGATCTCTTCGACCTCGACAACACATGTCTTGCCGCACATCGCGGCGGGTGGGTTAAAATTGCGCGCGGTCTTGCGGAAGATCAGGTTGCCTGTCTCATCCGCTTTCCAAGCCTTCACAATGGCCAGATCGGTAAAGATGCCTTCTTCCATGATGTAGGTTTCGCCGTTGAAGTCTTTGTGTTCCTTGCCTTCGGCGATCACTGTGCCGACGCCGGTCTTTGTATAGAAACCGGGGATGCCACAGCCGCCAGCGCGCATACGCTCGGCCAATGTACCTTGGGGATTGAATTCTAGCTCGAGCTCGCCAGACAGATACTGACGCATGAATTCTGCGTTCTCACCGACATAAGAGCTGATCATCTTTTTGACTTGGCGGGTCTGCAATAGGATGCCGATGCCAAAATCATCTACACCAGCGTTATTGCTTGCAAAGGTCAGGTCCTTGGTTCCGGCGTCTTTGATGGCACCAAGCAGTAGCTCTGGAATACCGCACAGCCCAAACCCCCCGGCTGCAATAAACATGCCGTCAAACAAAAGCCCATCTAGGGCCTCGGCGGCATTTGGATAGATTTTCTTCATGTAAGATGTCCCCCCATTTCGTGATCAGCCGAAGCGTGACCCGCAAATGGGGGGAAGTCAATGGAATTGCTGCGCTGCGGCAACCACTACTTCTTAGCAGCAGGTTTCTTTTTTGCCGCAGGCTTTTTGGCGGCGGTCTTTTTCGCAGCTGCTTTCTTTGCAGGGGCCTTTTTCTTGGCCGCTGGTTTCTTCTTGCCGGATTTTGCGGCGCGTTCGTCGATAAGGTGCACCGCTTGGGCAAGGGTCAGATCCGCAGGTGCGATTTCTTCTGGAATAGTCGCGTTGATCTTTTCCCACTTCACATAGGGGCCGTATTTACCGTCATAGATATTGACCGGGCCACCAGCCTCTGGGTGTTCGCCCAACTCGTGGATTGGCACGGCGGCTTTGCCACGGCTGCCACGGCTGGCAACTTTTTCGGCCAGCAGTTGCACGGCGTGGTTCATACCCACGGTCCAAACATCCTCGATGCTTTCGAGGTTTGCGTTTGTGCCACCTTTAAAAGACGTGCTTTCGGCGTGCTTAAGGTAAGGACCATAACGCCCCAAGTTTGCCCAAACGTTAACCCCATCTTCTGGGTGTGTGCCAATCAGGCGTGGCAGTTCAAGCAGACGCAATGCATCTTCAAGTCCGATTTCTTCGGGGTTCCAGCCTTCTGGCACACCTTGGCGCGGCGGCTTTTTATTGTCTTCGGTTACTTCACCGCGCTGTACGTAGGGGCCAAAGCGGCCTTTGAATACGCGGATTGGATCGCCAGCGTCTTCGCCCAGCAATTTGCCTTCGGGTGGAATTGCCGATGCTTCTGCCTCTGGGTTTGGTGGGCCGAATGGACGGGTGTAACGGCATTCTGGGTAGTTCGAGCAACCGATGAAGGCCCCGCCGGAACGCGCAGTGCGCATCGACAGGCGGCCAGCACCACAGTTCGGGCACAGGCGCGGATCGCTGCCGTCTTCGGTTGGCGGGAACAGATGCGGTTCAAGCACCTCGTTGATTTTCTCAAGAACCTCGGTGATACGCAGGTCTGCCGTTTCGGCAATTGCGGCCGAAAAATCACGCCAAAAACGCTCAAGCACCTTTTTATAGTCGGCGTCGCCCGCACTGACTTCGTCCAACTGGTTTTCCAGATCAGCGGTAAAGTCATAGCCGATGTATTTACGGAAGTAGTTCGACAAGAACGCGGTAACCAAGCGGCCCTTATCCTGAGGGATCAGGCGGTTCTTTTCCTTCTCAACATAGCCACGATCCTGAATCGTGGTCACGATCGACGCGTATGTTGATGGGCGGCCGATGCCCAGTTCTTCCATCCGCTTAACAAGCGTGGCTTCGGTGTAGCGGGGCGGCGGCTGCGTAAAGTGCTGTTCCGGGGTGACCGATTTCTTTTCGGCTTTTTCGCCTTCGGTCAGCTGCGGCAGACGCTTATCATCGTCATCAACGACAGCGTCGTCTTTGCCTTCTTCATAAATCGCAATGAAGCCGTCAAACACCATGACCTGACCGTTGGCACGCATGATGACCTGTTCGTCGGCACTGGCGATATCGACGGTGGTGCGTTCAAAACGCGCGGCAGACATCTGGCTAGCAAGCGTACGCTTGTAGATCAAATCATATAGCTTGCGCTGATCCGCATCTTTGATGTTCGCGTCGTCGGTGGCCAGCATCATATCCGTTGGGCGGATACATTCGTGGGCCTCTTGCGCGTTCTTTGCTTTGTTTTTGTACTCGCGTGCCTTCTCGGGCATGTATTTATCGCCGAACTTGGCTTTGATCGCATCGCGCGCACCGGTCACGGCCTCCGGGGCCATGTCGATACCATCCGTACGCATATAGGTGATCAATCCGGCCTCGTACAAACGCTGCGCGACGCTCATAGTTTGGCGCGCACCCATGCCGAACTTGCGGCTGGCTTCTTGCTGAAGCGTTGATGTCATGAACGGTGGTGACGGGTTACGTGTTCCCGGCTTGGCCTCGACGGATTTGATCGTCAAATCACGCGAGTTGATCGCCTGCACAGCCATTTCGGCCTGCGTTTCATTGCCAAGGTCGAATTTATCAAGCTTTTTACCAGCGAGCGTAGTTAGCCGTGCCTCGAACGTTTGGCCGCGTGGGGATTGAAGCAGTGCCTTGACGGTCCAGTATTCCTGATTGCGGAACGCTTCGATTTCCATTTCGCGTTCTACGATCAGTCGCAGAGTTACTGATTGCACGCGGCCAGCGGACTTTGCGCCGGGCAATTTGCGCCACAAGACAGGCGACAGGTTAAAACCGACCAAGTAATCCAACGCGCGGCGGGCAAGATATGCCTCGACCAAGGGGGCGTCGACTTGGCGTGGGTGTTTCATCGCCTCAAGAATCGCATTTTTGGTAATCGCGTTGAACACGACCCGGCTGACGGGGGTGTCTTTCTTGATCGCCTTACGTGACGTTAAAGCCTCGGTCAGGTGCCAGCTAATCGCTTCGCCTTCGCGGTCGGGGTCGGTCGCGAGGATCAGTTCGTTGTCGTTTTTCAACGCATCCACGATGGCTTTGATATGCTTTTTGCTATCGCTGGCGACTTCCCATTTCATGTCGAAATCTTCATCGGGCAGGACCGATCCGTCCTTTGGAGGAAGGTCGCGCACGTGGCCGTAGGACGCTAAAACTGTATAATCCTTACCAAGATAACCTTCGATTTTCTTGGCTTTGGCCGGCGACTCGACAACGACAACTGGCATGAGAATCCTTTAAACGGATGGTGTGCGATATAGTGGCGCAAGATGTGGGGTGTCGTATAGGATTGTCAATGCGCCCTTTATGCCGGCCCTGTTTCCGCCCGGATTTGGCCGATCCGCGAAGCCGTTGTCAGCTGGTCACTGTTGCCCATAGCCCGCCGGGCTGCCGCGCGATCCGTCCTTCAAGTTCAAGATCGACAAGTACTGGCGCGACCTTGGCGGCAGGTTCGGCGACATCGCGTAGTAACTGATCCTCGGCGATAGGGGCGGGACCAAGGCGCGAAAGGATTTCGTCGTGAAGTGCTGCGGTCTGCCGCAGTGGGCGTTTCGCGGTCGGTGGTGGTGCAAGCGGCAATTCCGGTGTGTCAGGCATGACGGGCGAGATTGCTTCGATCACATCGGCGGCATTGCGCACCAGCGTTGCACCGTCGCGCAGCAGCATATTGCAGCCAGCGGCGCGCGCATCAAACGGATGGCCGGGCACTGCAAATACATCACGCGCTTGGTCAAGCGCGTTGCGGGCGGTGATCAGGCTCCCCGATTTCGCGGCGGCCTCGACCACAATCACGGCCTGCGCCATACCGGAGATAATGCGGTTGCGGGCTGGAAAGTGCCGCGCTTGGGGTTGCATGCCCATCGGCATTTCAGAAATGCGAAGGCCCTTTTGGGCGATGTCATGGGCAAGTTGGGTGTTTTCAACAGGATATATCGTATCGACGCCGCCCGCTTGAACCGCGATTGTGCCACCCGGCAGTGCTGCGATATGCGCTGCGGTGTCTATTCCCCGTGCAAGGCCAGACACCACAGCGAAACCGGCTTCGGCCAATTCGGCGGCCAGTTTTTTCGCCATACGTGTCCCAAGCGAGGACGCATTGCGCGCGCCGACTAACGCGATCATCGGGCGCGATAGCAGTTCAAGATTGCCAAGCGCCCAGATCATTGGCGGGGCGTCAGCGATGTTGTGTAGGTTCGCTGGATACTGTGGATCCGTGTCTGAAATCAGATGTGCGCCGGCGGCGCGACCTGCTTTTAATTCGGCTTGGGCGACACCGATGGGGCAAGTTTCATACCCCTTTACGCCTGCTTCACGAGCGATCAGTGGCAGGGCTTCTAGCGCCTTTTGCGCACTGCCATGTTCTGCCAGCAACCGACGATATGTCGCGATACCGACCCGGCGCGATCGTAACAGACGCAGCCGGTTGACCCGATCCTCTTCCGTGGTGGGTAGGAGTGGGGGGGGATTGGAAGAATTGCCTGCTCCGGTCATCCTATGCTCCGTCTGTTACGAGAATAGGATTAGAATTTCAGAGTTAATGGGACATGAATCAAATTGCGAAAAATTGAATCAAGCACCATTTCGCGTGTAAGACGTTGAAAAATATATAAGACATGAAGTCGCAACCTGTACACCCTGTGTACACATGCCGTGCATACGCCGTGTGCCATGCCTGTTTTTTTGGGGGCTGAGCACCGGCTTGATTCGTATCGGGGACCATGCGTAAGCTTTGGTCGAAGTCAGAGGCGATACGAAGGGATCATCTGATGCAAAGCAAGGCACCGCTAATCGTTGGCGCAGGGAGCCTCTTGTTTCTTCTTTTTACTTTCTTTGCATTCACACAGCAGGAGCTTTCGTGGTGGGCTGTCCCATTTCTGATGATGTTTACCGTTGTCTTTGGTGGCGTGTTTTGGGTCAGCATTACAATGATCAAGGAGGACCGGTTTGCGCAGGTTGCAACGAAGCGTTTTCCTGATCAGCCGTGGCTTTGGGAAAAGCGCTGGCAGTCAAAAGAGATTCCTGCCCGTTCCGTAAACGATTTGTGGTATTGGCTGGCTTTCACGGTGATTGTTGGATTTTTCGCACTGGTTTCAGCAGTGCAGCTCTGGAATGCGTTGCCTGATGGTGGCGTCTTAGATTTGTTAGGGTTGATCCCAATCATCTGCTTTGGCTGTGTTGTATTCCATCTGCTTTGGCTGTGTTGTATTCCATCTGCTTTGGCTGTGTTGTATTCCATCTGGTCGGCGCGGTGCGGTCTGTGCGTTTGGCGCGGCAGACGCGATTGACGCTTGGAACGCTTCCGGCGCAGGTGGGCGAGGATTTTCGTGCGCAGGTTTTGATGCCAGCAACAGTGCGTGATCTATCTGCGCAAATGACCTTTACGCGCGTCCATCGGATTAGCGAAAGCGATGGTGACAGTTTCGAAAAGCGTGTCGAAAAGACAATTTTGGCAGACCTGCGCACCGAACGCGCCACAGGTGGGGCGCAGCAGTATACGCTGTCTGCCCCATTGCCTGACGGTACCCCCGTAACGGTTTGGCATAACCAAGAGGGCACGGGTAACTGGGAACTCGAGATCACATGCCGACGCGGTGGTTGGCCTGTCACGCTGCGTTATCCGGTTCCAGTGAGCGGGCAAACTATGCAGAGCAAGTGATGTTGCCCGTTCAATTGGCTTGTCAGGTGATTGCCGCGCGCAAAATCACGCGGCTGCGCCACCAATAGTCAGCCCGCCAATCATTAGGCTGGGTTGGCCGACACCCACCGGGACCCATTGGCCCGCTTTACCGCAATTGCCGATGCCGGGGTCAAGCTGCATGTCGTTGCCGATCCCGCGAATCTGTTTCAGTGCGGTTGCGCCGTCCCCGATAAGGGTCGCGCCTTTTACTGGGGCACCGACCACACCGTTCTTTACGCGGTAGGCTTCGGTGCAGGAAAACACGAATTTGCCGTTGGTGATATCGACCTGACCACCGCCGAACCCGACTGCATAGATGCCGTCCTTTAGGTCAGCGACAAGGCTTTCGGGGCTCGCATCGCCTGACAACATATAAGTGTTCGTCATGCGGGGCATTGGTGCGTGGGCATAGCTTTCGCGGCGTCCGTTACCCGTAGGTGCGACGCCCATCAGCCGTGCATTTTGGCGGTCTTGCATATAGCCCACCAGAACGCCGTCTTCGATAAGGGTGTTCTTGGCGCTGGGCGTGCCTTCGTCGTCGACGGTGATCGAACCGCGACGGTCGGGAATTGTGCCATCATCTAGAACGGTTACGCCTTTGGCTGCAATTTGTTGACCCATAAGCCCCGCAAATGCCGATGACCCTTTACGGTTAAAGTCACCTTCAAGCCCATGGCCAATCGCCTCGTGCAGGAGGATACCGGGCCAGCCCGGTCCAAGGACGACATCCATAACGCCTGCCGGTGCTGGCTCTGCATCAAGGTTCACAATTGCGATGCGCAATGCTTCTTTTACAACGGGTTCCCAGTGATCGCGCCCAATCAAGCCGATCAGTCCAGCGCGGCCACCGCCGCCCATGGATCCGCTTTCGCGTTTACCGTTTTCTTCGATGATCACGCTGATGTTCAGGCGTGACATCGGGCGGGTATCGGTGACCAATGTGCCTTCGGGGCGCAGGATCAGGACCTCTTGGTGAGAAGCAGCAAGTGTTGCAGAGACTTGGACAACGCGCGGATCAAGCGCGCGGGCATAGGCGTCGATTTCGCGGAGCACGTCGATTTTCGCGGGGAATGTCGCCTGCAGCATTGGGTCTGCGTCAGAATAAAGTTTGCGATTGGTGCCGACAGGGGGCGGGGCCATGGTGCCGCCGCCGTCACCTACCGCGAGCCGCGCCGTTGAAACTGCACGCCGTAACGCATGTTCGTCGATTGTGGTCGAATGGGCGTAACCAGCCGTTTCACCGCGAACAGCGCGCAGACCGAACCCTTCGGATGCATCGAAACTGGCTGTCTTTACGCGGCCATCGTCAAACGAAAGCACCTCTGATTTGCGGCGCTCCAAAAAGAGTTCGCCATCGTCGGCGCCTTGGGTTGCTTCGCGCAGCAAAGACAGTGCGCTATCGCGATCAAGGTTCGTTTCAAAAGGACGGAAGGGGTCAGCTGACATTCAAATTTCCTTAGTCATGCGCAATTTATCGACAAAAGCGGCCCTTTGCCGCAACAGCAGTTCTTGAGTTGTTCATCAAGATATGGGACATGAGCGGTCAGATACAACGGGATTCCTTGCGAAGCCCCGTTCCAGACGCGCCTGAGGCGCAACGATGTTAGGGTAGAATATGCGACTGAAAACCTTTGCGACCTCACTCTGGGCCACGACTGGCCTGATTATGGCTGGTGCATCTGCGACAGCGCAGGAAGTGAATCAGGAATTGGAAATCGTTGGTCATCCGATCGACGGTGGGACTGGTTTTCAGCCTGCCGCGACCGAATTGGCGCGCGATGCGCAGTGGCTGGACGGCATGTTGCTGGTGATCATTACGATTATCACATTGTTTGTCACAGGCCTGCTGGCTTGGGTCATCATCCGCTACAATCAGAAGCGTCAGCCAACACCTGCTGGTTTCACCCACAACACTCCGCTTGAGATCGCGTGGACAATTATCCCGATTGTGATTCTTATCTTTATCGGTTCGTTCTCTCTGCCGGTTCTGTTCAAGCAGCAAACGATCCCTGAAGGCGATATCAACATCAAAGTAACTGGCTACCAGTGGTACTGGGGTTACGAATATGTTGACGAAGGCGTTGAGTTCGAGAGCTTCCTGTTGGGACGTGATGAACTGGAAGAATTTGGTTACAGCCAAGATGAATATCTTTTGGCGACAGACACTGCAGTTGTCGTGCCGGTCAATTCGACAGTCGTGATGCAAGTAACTGCTGCTGACGTTATCCACTCTTGGACGATCCCAGCGTTTGGCGTGAAGCAGGACGCAGTGCCTGGCCGCTTGGCGCAGCTTTGGTTCTCGGCTGAGCGCGAAGGCATCTATTTCGGTCAGTGTTCAGAGCTGTGTGGTAAAGACCACGCTTACATGCCGATCACTGTCAAAGTTGTAAGCCAAGAGACTTACGACGCTTGGCTCGCCGAAGCAAAATCCTAAGAGCTGGGGTGGATCAAGATCCACCCTACGCCAGATCAAATTTGTAAGGTGGGTTTCAACCCGCCCCTGCGGAAAGGTCCAGCATGAGCGACATCAGCGCGCAAGACAGCAATTACGAGGCTAACATGGGCGATTACTTTGCCCTGTTGAAGCCGCGCGTCATGTCGCTGGTTGTCTTCACTGCCTTGGTTGGTCTGCTGGTTGCTCCGCTACCAGTTCACCCCTTCATTGGGTTCGTGAGCATCTTATGCATCGCGGTTGGGGCTGGGGCCTCTGGCGCGTTGAATATGTGGTGGGACGCTGACATTGATCAGTTGATGAAGCGGACGGCCACGCGCCCGATCCCTTCAGGCCGGGTAGAGCCGGGCGAAGCGCTGGGCATTGGTTTGGCCCTTTCGGGTTTCGCCGTTATCCTTCTGGCACTTGCGACCAATTTTCTGGCGGCTTTCCTTCTTGCGTTCACCATCTTCTTTTACGCTGTCGTCTATTCGATGTTCCTGAAACGGGCGACGCCGCAAAACATCGTTATTGGTGGTGCGGCTGGTGCTTTCCCTCCGATGATTGGTTGGGCGGTTGCGACTGGCGGAATCAGCATTGAAAGCATCCTGATGTTTGCGCTGATCTTCATGTGGACACCCCCGCATTTTTGGGCGCTCGCGCTATTTGTGAAATCCGACTATGGCAATGCTGGCGTGCCGATGCTGACAGAAACACATGGTCGTGACGCTACGCGTCGCCATGTGTTGATCTATACAATTCTACTGGTGCCCGTTGCGCTGGGGCTTGGCATTACGTCAATCGGTGGGCCGATCTATATGGCTGTCGCTGTTGTTATGAACGCTTGGTTCCTGAAGGGCGCATTTGATATTTACCGTCGCGACGATGCGGCCTGTGAAGCAGATAAGCACAAGGTCGAGATCGGCGTCTTCAAAGTTTCGCTGTATTATCTCTTCGCTCACTTCTGCGCGCTACTGCTTGAGGCAGCATTGCGTCAATACGGGCTTGGGGGCTGGTAAATGGCGATCAAGGTTGAACATGAAGTCCACGGTCGCCGCAAAAACCGGAACTACGGTGTTTTGATGCTGCTGATCGGATTCGTCGGGATCGTCTTTGGCTTGACTGTGGTTAAAGTTCTGCAGCTGGGCGATGCGCGCCAGTTCGAAACATTTGACCACGTGGCCCGCCCTCAGATCGTTCCTGAAGAGGGAACCGAATGAAGCTGTTTCCGAACCTTCCCGGTCCGCAACGCACTGCGCTTATGACAAGCGCGGTCGTCGTGATGATGGGTGGTTTGGCTTACGCTTCGGTACCGTTTTACGACTGGTTTTGCCGTGTCACTGGATTTGGTGGAATCACAAATGTTGCCGATGCTGGCAGCGATGTGATTCTGGATCAAACCATCAAGGTTCGCTTTGATGCGTCACTTGAGCGCGATATGCCTTGGTCTTTTGAACCTGAAGTTCGCGAAATGGAACTGCGTATCGGCGAAACTGGCCTTGCCTATTACGAGGCGCATAACCCGCTTGATGTGCCAATCGCAGGGCAGGCGGCTTATAACGTGACACCGTACGAAGCCGGTGCATTCTTTGATAAGATTGAATGTTTTTGCTTTACCGAACAGGTTTTACAGCCCGGCGAAACAGTGATGATGCCCGTCAGCTTCTTTGTGGATCCGGCGATCGTGGATGACCGCGAAGGCAAACACGTGCATACAATCACGCTAAGCTATACTTTCTACCAAATCGACCTACCCGAGGAAGAGCTGCAGTCCGCTGCGACGTCCTCGACTTTGACAACGGCGCCGCAAGACGCCATAGAAACGAACTAACGACCAGCCGATAGGGACGCACCACATGGCGCATGCAAAAAATCACGATTATCACATTCTGCCACCTTCGATTTGGCCTTTGATGGGCGGTCTTGGCGCATTTGTCATGCTGTTGGGTGCCGTCGGTTGGATGGCTGGCCCGATGCCAATGTTCTTTGGCGCGATGACTGTTTCCGGACCTTACATGTTCCTGATCGGCCTCGCTGCCGTTCTATACGTCATGTACGCGTGGTGGGCAGACGTTATCGCTGAAAGCCGTGTTGGCGATCACACACCTGTGGTGCGTATCGGTCTGCGTTACGGCTTTATCATGTTCATCATGTCCGAAGTGATGTTCTTTGCAGCTTGGTTCTGGTCTTTCTTCAAGCACGCCATGTACCCAATGGGCCCAATGAGCCCAATTCAGGACGGCGTTTGGCCACCTGCTGGGATCGAAACATTTGACCCTTGGCACCTGCCACTGATCAACACGCTGATCCTGCTGTGTTCAGGTGCTGCTGCGACTTGGGCACACCACGCGCTGGTTCACGAAAACAACCGCGAAGACATGAAGTGGGGCCTGATCCTTGCTGTTGTTCTTGGCGCTATCTTCACGGTGTTCCAAGCCTACGAATATAGCCACGCGACATTTGGTTTCGGCGGCAACATCTATGGTGCCAACTTCTTTATGGCGACAGGTTTCCACGGTGCACACGTATTCATCGGGACAATCTTTCTGCTGGTTTGCCTGATCCGTCTGCAAAAGGGTGACTTTACCCCTGAAAAGCACATCGGGTTCGAAGCTGCCGCATGGTACTGGCACTTTGTTGACGTCGTATGGCTGTTCCTATTCGCAGCTGTTTACGTGTGGGGCGGCTAAGCCGACCGACCCGGTCCGTAGGGTGGGTCTTGACCCACCACCCCTGATACCAAACGCGCGGGGCTTCTCGCGCGTTTTTCTCTTTAAAGGCGCAAAATGCTGCGTAAGTTAATCTTTCCTCTTCTTCTTGGAATTGCGGGCTGTGGGGTTCTCATCAGCCTTGGCGTCTGGCAGGTGCAGCGCCTCGCTTGGAAAGAGGGCATCTTGGCAGAGCTTGATAGCCGCCTGACAGGTGCGCCGCGGCCTTTTGATTTTAGTGCCACAGAAGAAACCAACGAATATACGCGGGTCACATTGTCTGGCACGCCGACCGGTGAAGAGCTGCATGTTCTGACTTCTGGAACTGCGGCGGGAACTGGCTACCGCGTTATTTCGAAATTTACGCTTGATGACGGGAACGACATACTTCTCGATCTCGGCCTTTTGCCGCTCGACATCAAAGACGCCGCGCCGCTGATCGCGCCGATGCAGATCACCGGCACTTTGCTTTGGCCGGATGATCAAAACAGCAGCACGCCCGATCCTGACACCACCAAAAACATTTGGTTCGCCCGGAATGTCGAAATGATGGCCGCGGCCCTGTCGACCCAGCCATTTATGGTCGTGGTTAGCACCGCCACGCCCGCCGACCCACGACTAACCCCTTTGCCTGTAGAAACTTCAGGCATAAAGAACGATCACCTTGAATACGCGATTACTTGGTTCTTGCTGGCTATTGTTTGGGCTGCCATGACTATGTTTCTTATCTTCCGTACGACCCGCCAAAAGGACGTCTGACCTATGCGCTATATCTCAACCCGTGGCTCTGCACCTGCGCTGACATTTGAAGAGGCAATGCTAACTGGCCTTGCTCGCGATGGCGGCCTGTACGTCCCCGAAGAGGTGCCGACGTTAACCAATGCGCAAATTGCGGCGATGGCTGGCAAGTCGTATGAAGAAGTCGCCTTTGAGGTCATGCGCCCGTTTATCGGCGATACATTCAGCGACAGCCAATTTCGTGAATTGATCGCCAAAGCCTATGCTGGTTTTGGCCACGCGGCCCGTGCGCCGTTGGTGCAGCTGGCGCCGAACCACTTTTTGCTGGAACTGTTCCACGGTCCGACGCTCGCGTTCAAAGATTTCGCGATGCAGCTGATTGGCCAAATGTTCCAAGCAGCACTGTCGCGTTCCGGTGATCGCGTCACAATCGTTGGTGCAACATCGGGTGATACTGGCTCTGCCGCGATCGAAGCCTTCCGTGGGCTGTCGAATGTCGACGTGTTCATCTTGTTTCCGCATGGTCGCGTGTCCGAAGTACAGCGCCGCCAGATGACAACGCCTAGCGAAGCGAACGTGCATGCGCTCGCCGTTGATGGTGATTTTGATGATTGCCAAGCAGCGGTCAAAGACATGTTTAATGACTTTGCGTTCCGCGAAGATGTGAAACTTGCTGGCGTGAACTCGATCAACTGGGGCCGCGTTTTGGCGCAGGTTGTTTACTACTTTACCGCCGCTGTCAGCCTTGGTGCGCCACACCGCGAGGTGAGCTTTACCGTTCCGACCGGGAACTTCGGTGATATCTTTGCGGGCTACATTGCTAAAAAGATGGGCCTTCCAATTGCCGATCTGGTTGTTGCGACCAACCGTAACGACATCTTGCACCGCACGTTGGAAACTGGCGCCTATACCAAAGAAGGCGTGACCCCAACGATTAGCCCATCAATGGATATTCAGGTCAGTTCCAACTTTGAACGCGCGTTGTTCGATGCCTATGGCCGCGATGGCGCGGCTGTCGCTGGTCAGATGGAAGACCTGAAGAGTGGTGGTTTTCAGATCAGCCAAGGTGCCTATCAGATGCTAAAGGACACTTTCAAATCTGGCCGGGCATCCGAAGAAGACACGCAAGCTGCGATCAAATCTTACCGCGCTAATACTGGCGAACTGCTTTGCCCGCACACCGCCGTTGGTGTTCACGTGGCCGAGACGCATTTGGGTGCGACCCCGATGGTCACACTCGCCACTGCGCACCCGGCCAAGTTCCCAGATGCCGTGAAAGAGGCATCAGGCGTCGCGGCACCTCTTCCACCTCGGATGGCGGACCTATATGACCGACCAGAGCGGGTCACACGCGTGGCCAATGATCTTGCTGCATTGCAAGCAGTCATCAGGGAACGGATCTGAATTTGACAATTGAACTGCACACCCTGTCCAACGGTTTTCGGATCGTGACAGAGCACATGCCGACCCTGAAATCTGCCAGCATTGGCATCTGGGTCGACGCAGGTGGACGCCACGAACGGCTAGAGCAAAACGGCATCGCGCATTTCCTTGAACACATGGCGTTCAAGGGAACTAAAACGCGCAGCGCCCTGCAAATCGCCGAAAGCATCGAAGACGTTGGCGGCTACATCAATGCATATACCAGCAGGGAAGCGACCGCATATTATGTAAGGCTTCTCGAAGATGATGTGCCGCTTGGTTTGGACGTTATTGCCGATATCTTGATGAATTCGATATTCAGCCCTGAAGACGTTGAAATCGAGCGTGGCGTGATCCTGCAAGAGATTGGCATGACCATCGATACGCCTGACGAAATGGTGTTCGATTGGTTGCAAGAGGTGTCTTACCCCGATCAGGCCTTGGGTCGCACGATCTTGGGTCCAACCGAACGTGTCAGCGCGTTCAAGCAAGATGATCTAAAGCAGTTCGTTGCAGAGCATTACGGCCCGAACCAAATGATTTTGGCGGCTGCCGGTGCTGTTGATCACGAAAAAATCGTCGCCCAAGCAGAGGCTTTGTTTGGTCATCTGCCCGCGCTTGATCGTGGTCCAAACCTGATTCAGCCCGCCAAATTTGGCGGCGGCGAAATCCGCAATATCAAAGATCTTGAGCAGGTACATTTCGCGCTGGGTCTTGAAGGGCCGGATTACCGTGATCCGATGATTTACACCGCGCAAATCTATAGCTCTGTCATGGGGGGCGGTGTGTCGTCGCGCCTGTTCCAAGAGATCCGTGAAAACCGTGGTTTGTGTTATTCGATATTCGCCCAAACTGGTGCGTATGAAGACACTGGGATGACAACGATCTACGCAGGAACCAGTGCTGAACAGATCGCTGAGCTGTCCAATATCACCATCGACGAAATGAAACGTGCGGCTGACGATATGACTGCTGCAGAAGTCGCCCGTGCCCGTGCGCAGATGAAGGCTGGTTTGTTGATGGGGCTTGAAAGCCCGTCAAACCGGGCTGAACGACTTGCACGCTTGCTGTCCATCTGGGACCGGATTCCAACGCTTGACGAAACCATCGCGCATATCGATGCGGTAACGACAGGTGACGTCAAAGCCTTTGCCGAGAAAATGGCCGGGGACACAGGTACGGGCCTTGCGCTTTATGGACCAGCCAAGGCTGCACCGACATTGGACGCATTGAAAGAACGGTTGGCGGCCTGATGCTGGGGACCAAGCGAAAGGTCCGGATTGAAACCGAACGGCTGACATTACGCCCACCCATTCATGGCGATTACCGTGCTTGGTCATCGCTGCGTCATGATAGCGCTGCGTTTCTAACCCCGTGGGAGCCGACGTGGGCGACGGATCATCTGACGCGCAAGGCGTTTACTAATCGCGTTTATTGGGCGCAGCGGTCTATTGCGAATGGAACGGCGCTACCGCTGTTTTTGATCCGCCGCGAAGATCAGGCGTTGATCGGTGGTATCACCTTAGACAATATCCGGCGCGGCCCGTCGCAGGCAGGAACGACCGGTTATTGGGTCGGTGAACCGTTTGCCCGCCAAGGATACATGCGCGAGGCGCTACAGGCCGTCGCGCACCACGCATTTACGGCGCTTGACCTTAGCCGGCTTGAGGCCGGGTGTTTGCCAGAAAACAACCCGTCGCGGCGGTTGCTTGAACAATGTGGCTATAAATACGAAGGCGTCGCGCAAAGCTATTTGCAGATCAACGGGCGTTGGCGGAACCATGTGCTTTATGCCAACCTACGCCATGATCGTCGCGGTAAAACCGACGTCGGTTAACCAACAAAGGATCGCGTCATGCTAAACCCTGTCACGCCGGAATTCGAAGCGCAGCTGCGTGCCGCGCTGCCCGCAGCGGCGTTCAAGGATGACACTGCGCTTTATATGTCCGAACCGCGTGGGCGCTGGACGGGGCAGGGCTTTGTCGTTGCGCCAAGCAACACTGAAGAGGTGGCGACGCTGGTGAAGGCCTGTGCAGAAGCAAATATAGGCATCATTCCTTATGGTGGTGGCACTGGGTTGGTTGGCGGTCAGTTGACCGATGAAGGGCCAAAGCCTGTCGTTATTTCGCTTGAGCGTATGAACAAGATCCGTGCTGTTTATCCAACTGAAAACGTTTTGGTCTGCGATGCCGGTGTTATCTTGGCTGATGTCCAAAATGCTGCCGAAGATGTGGATCGCTTGTTCCCACTTTCGCTTGCCTCTGAAGGCTCCGCGCGGATTGGTGGTTTGCTATCTACGAATGCAGGCGGCGTGAACGTTCTGCGCTACGGTAATGCGCGCGCGCTGTGTTTGGGGTTAGAGGTCGTGCGCCCGGATGGTACTATCTGGCATGGGCTAACGCGGTTGCGCAAAGACAATACTGGCTATGACTTGCGTGATCTGATGATCGGTGCCGAAGGCACACTGGGCATCATTACTGCAGCCGCGCTCAAGCTGGCGCCGCGTCCGGTTGGTATTGGTGCTGCGATGATGGCAGTGCCATCGCCGCAAGCCGCGCTTGATTTGCTGGCGCTTGCCGGTGCGCGTATCGGTGACGGGATTTCAGCGTTTGAGATCATGCACCGCCAGGGCATGGATTTTCTGACCGAAGTCGGCCCTGAGCTACGCCAGCCGTTTAACGAAGTGCCTGAATGGTGCGTACTTGTCGACGTGGGGCTGCCTGCAGGGCTTAGCCCCGAAGACGCGTTGGAAGGGTTGTTCGAAGCGGGTTTTGAGAAAGGGCTGGTCACCGATGGTGTGATCGCGCAAAGCCGCGCACAGCGTCAGGAACTTTGGGATATCCGCGAAAACATCCCCGAAGCCAACCGCAGGATCGGTTCCGTTAGCTCGCACGATATCGCGCTGCCGCTAAGCATCATCCCCGATTTCATTGAGCAGGGTGGCAAGGCGCTGGCAGAAGTTGGTGATTTTCGGATCAACTGTTTTGGGCACTTAGGCGACGGCAACCTGCACTATAACGTATTCCCTGCCCTAGGGCGCAGCCGCGACGAATACGACGCCTTACGCGGCGCGGTAAAGCAAACGGTGCATGATCTGGTGTCAGAAATGGAAGGCTCCGTTAGTGCCGAACACGGGATCGGCCGGCTGAAAGTTTCTGATCTGGAAAAATACGGTGATCCGGCCAAACTCGCTATGCTACGGGCGATCAAAGACGCGCTGGATCCGCAAGGGATCATGAACCCGGGCGCGGTACTGCGAAGTTAGTCGGGATAGGGCGGGGCGAGGTAGAAAACTATCGAACGGCAGCTACGAGCCCATCTTGCAGGAACGCTGTTTTCCGCCAAGGTCAGCTATAGTTGCTGAACCTATCTCGTAAGTGCAATTCATTCGAGTTTTGTGATGATGAACCAGTCATTTGATCTATCCGAGGCAGCACTCATTGTTGCGCCTGAAGCATTGAGGGACGGAGGATCAGTTTACCTCGCGTTTAGCATTGGAAACTCCAATTATGGCCTGAGATATGCTGGTGGGTTCGCAGATGTTCTGAGTGGTCGTGATGGAATGTTAGAAATCTCGAATATTGCTGAGGATTCCCCTGGCTTGTTTTTTGATCCCGACACTATTGTGGGGCTTGCCGCGTTTGTTACTCGCAATGAGACAGAGTTCGGAAGGTTTGCAGAAGTCTTTTGGGGAAGATGCAGGCGGACAGAGGAACAAATCAATGAAGTGCGTGCTTGGTTTGGAAGAGAGCCTGATATTTGAATGTACCATAAAGCGGGCATTGGCGGCACGGACGTGAACGGCAGCTTCGTCCCGCAAACCTGCCGTCCAAGCGTTCAAATACTATTCACCTTCAAACGAACACAGCGCGTGCACGTCCATTCCTAGGCCTTCCAGTCTTTTGCGGCCGCCTAGGTCGGGTAGGTCGATGACGAAGGCGCAGCCGACGACTTCGGCGCCCATGCGTTCGATCAGCTTGATTCCGGCTTCGGCGGTGCCGCCTGTGGCGAGTAGATCGTCGACCATCAGGACCTTTTCACCGGGCTGTAGGGCGTCGTCGTGGACTTCCATCACGGCCTCACCGTATTCAAGCGTATAGGCCTGTTCGATGGTTTTGCCGGGCAGTTTGCCTTTTTTACGGATGGGTACGAAACCTTTGCCCAATTGGTGCGCGATTGCACCGCCAAGGATAAACCCACGTGCCTCTAGTCCGATGACCTTGTTGATTGGCTGGCCCGCGTAGGGGTGCAGCAGTTGGTCGATGGCGATCCGAAAACCGCGTGGGTCGCTGAACAATGTGGTGACATCGCGGAACATGATCCCTTCGTGTGGAAAGTCAGGGATGGTGCGGATGTAGTCTTGGACGGTTTTCATGGTGGTCTTTCTAAAGGATACGGCCAGCGACGGCGTCTAGTTTGGCGACCAGCGCAGGGTCGCGTTTATCAGGGGCGGTCATAACCGCGTATTCAAGCGCCCGGTCACAGCCGTGTGGGCAAGTCTCGCGTTTTGCCCCGAGTAGCGCCGGGAGTCGAGAGACAAGATCGCGGGCTTTGGTTCCGTTTCCATTGAGCGTTGCGATAATTTCGGTGATGTCCACGGCCCCGTGATCTGGGTGCCAGCTATCGTAATCTGTGATCATCGCGACTGAGGCATAGCAAATCTCTGCTTCGCGGGCGAGTTTGGCCTCGGGCATGTTGGTCATCCCGATCACATCGCAGCCCCATTCGCGGTACATTTTGCTTTCGGCCATGGACGAAAACTGCGGCCCTTCCATCGCCAGATAGGTGCCGCCTCGGTGAATTGTGATGCCCGCATCGCGACCGGCGGTTTCGCAAGCGTCTGAAAGACGTTCGCACGTTGGGTGCGCGACGCTGACATGTGCGACACAGCCAGTGCCAAAGAACGATTTTTCGCGTGCAAAGGTTCGGTCGATGAATTGATCGACGATGACGAAATCACCGGGGGCGAGTTCTTCGCGGAACGATCCACAGGCGCTGACGCTGATGATGTCGGTTACGCCCAGCCGTTTTAGCGCATCGATATTGGCCCGATAAGGCACTGTTGTGGGGGAATGCAGGTGCCCGCGGCCGTGGCGTGGCAGAAACGCCATTGCGACCCCGTTTAGCGTTCCAGTCAGAATTGCGTCAGATGGCGTGCCCCATGGGCTTTCGACTGTGACCCATTTTGCATCTTCTAGCCCGTCCATATCATAGATGCCTGAACCACCAATGATGCCGATTTTCGTTTGCATTTTAGTCACCTGCCTTGAATTCGATCCGCGTAACTTTGGCTGGGAACCAATCAAATGTGAACCCCTGCAGGCGTGCCGTTGTCGCAACAATATAAGGCACCTGCGCCCCAAGGGGTGACAATTGCACGCAGGTCCGATAGGGCATGCGTAACATCCCCATTTTGACAGGAATCCTCATGGCCCGCGCTCTTTTAGCGAGTTTCGCAGATAGTCTTTCGATTAGCGATCCGAACGCACCTTTGACACCCAAACAGCTTCGCATTGATGTGCTTTCAGGGCTGACAGTTGCCTTGGCGCTGGTTCCAGAGGCGGTTGCCTTTGCTTTCGTCGCAGGCGTTCAGCCTTTGGTTGGTTTGTATGCCGCGTTTATCGTTGGTTTGATCACTGCCATCTTTGGTGGCCGTCCCGGTATGATTTCGGGTGCGACAGGTGCGTTGGCTGTTGTGATGGTTAGCCTTGTTGCTCAGCATGGTGTTGAATATCTGTTTGCGACTGTCGTTCTTATGGGGCTGATCCAGATTTTCGTTGGGATCATGCGCTGGGGGAAATTCATTCGCCTTGTGCCGCATCCAGTGATGCTTGGCTTTGTGAACGGCCTCGCAATCGTGATTTTCCTTGCGCAGTTGGGGCAGTTCAAGGTTCCCGGTACAGCCGAAGCTGTCGGCCATGGTGTTGGTGGCGGTGAATGGCTGTCAGGTGGCCCGCTGGCGCTGATGCTGGGGCTGGTCGTTCTGACGATGGCGATTATCTACTTCATTCCAAAGTTGACGAATGCGATCCCGGCACCGCTTGCTGGTATCGGTATTGTTGCAGCTATCGTGATCGGTTTCGGGCTTGATGTCCCACTGGTTGGCGATTTGGCGAGCATCGAGGGTGGTCTGCCACCGTTCCATATCCCGATGGTTCCGATGACCTGGGAAACGGTTGAGATCATCTTGCCTTATGCTTTGATCCTCGCTGCGATTGGTTTGATCGAAAGCCTGCTGACGCTGAACCTTGTTGGTGAAATGACGGGCAACCGTGGCGGCGCAAGCCAAGAATGCATCGCACAGGGTGCAGCGAACACAGTCACCGGTTTCTTTGGTGGTATGGGCGGTTGCGCGATGATCGGTCAGTCGATGATTAACGTGAAATCCGGCGGTCGTACTCGTGTTGCTGGCATCGCGGCGGCGCTGTTCTTGCTGGCGTTTATCCTGTTCGCAAGCAGCCTGATCGAACGTATCCCGCTTGCTGCACTTGTGGGTGTGATGTTCATGGTTGTGATCGGCACATTCGCTTGGAACTCGCTTACAATCCTACGCAAAGTACCGCGTATGGACGCATTCGTGACCATTCTTGTGACTGTGGTGACCGTTGCAACTGATCTGGCGACCGCTGTTGTGGTTGGTGTGATCGTTTCGGCGCTTGCCTATGCTTGGAACAACGCCACACGCATTAACGCCAAGACACATGAAACGCCCGAAGGTGCAAAGGTTTACCAAATCCGTGGTCCGCTGTTCTTTGGGTCATCTGACGGTTTCACCGAACTGTTTGATGTCGAAAGCGATCCGTCATTGGTCATCATCGACTTTGACGAAAGCCGCGTCGTTGACCAATCAGCGCTGCAAGCGATCGAAGCGATTGCCGGTAAATACGAGGCCGCAGGCAAGCGTATCCAGTTGCGCCACATCAGCCACGATTGCCATCAGCTGCTGTCCAAAGCGGGGCACCTGATCGTGGATAGTGACGATGACCCCGATTACGCGCTGGCCGTTGATTACGGTGTTAAAACAGGCATCCTTGGCGGACATTAATCCCCTTGAATATGGGCGCGCGACGACACAGATGTGTTGCGCGCCCATTAGGCTACTGGCGCAGCAATTGCGCGTTCATGGCCTCGGACTTTCTAAATGTTGATTGATATTGCTTACGTTGCCGGAGGCCTTGTGGCCTTGGTTATTTGCGGTGATGTGCTTGTTCGTGGGGCTGTGTCGGTTGCACAGCGTGCGGGGCTTTCGCCATTTGTTATCGGTTTGACGCTCGTTGGTTTCGGCACTTCGACGCCAGAGCTCATGACCAGCCTTATCGCTGCCTTCCAAGGTCTTCCCGGTATCGCGTTGGGCAATGTGGTTGGTAGCAATATCGCGAATATCCTTCTGATCTTAGGTGTCACAGCCGCGATGGGTGCTGTGCCCGGTCGCGCATTGCTTGAACGTGACGGTATGGTGATGCTGGGGGCCACGGCGCTTTGCGCGGGGCTTATTATGTTTGGGTATATTGGGCGGGCTGCGGGTCTGCTGTGTCTTGCTGCGCTTGCGGGTTATCTGATTGTGACATTGAGGAGCAAGCGCCCCGAAGATGAAGCCGAAGAACAGGTCGAAGGTATGTCCGTCTGGGCGGGCGTTGGTGTCTTTCTGCTGGGCCTTTTGGGCGTAATGGCCGGGGCAAAGTTCCTCGTCCAAGGTGCCAGCGAAATTGCACGTGCATTTGCCGTATCAGAGGCGGTGATTGGCCTTACGATTGTGGCCGTCGGTACGTCGCTACCTGAACTTGTGACCTCTGTGGTGGCTGCGCGTAAGGGGCAGGGCGCCATCGCGATTGGTAACATCATTGGGTCCAACATTTTCAACGTGCTGGGTATCCTAGGGATTACCGCCGCGGTCTATCCGCTGACGGTTCCAGCCGACATGGCAGGGGTGACCTTGGCTGTATTTATCGTTGCTGCACTTGCGCCTGCCGCATTTGCACGCATTCGTGGACAGATCCCACGTTGGGCAGGGTTTTCGTTTGTTGCGGCCTATGTTGGGTATGTCGTTGCAATTGTTGCGTGAACCCGAAAACTAAGCTATCTGGTTTTTTGTCACTCGCCGGGTCCACGGCGGACATTACCGAGACATAATAGACTATGACACTGATGGCATTTGCGGCTTATGAGCAGCAATTGAAATGGGTCGCATTTGTGCTGGGCGTTGCCAGCACAATTTGCGTTGTGCAGGGGTGGCAATTGGCAGCGATGCTGTTCAGCCTGCCGTTTTGCTTAATCTGGATGTATTGCGCATGGCTGCGCACGGAACCGCAGTTGAAGTATATCAACATGCTGTTCACGGTGCTTTATGTTTATGGGATAGCGCGATACTTTTGGATCGCGATTTAAGAGGGCGGGGCGCATAGGCGCCCCGCCCTCTTAAATTTAACTGCGTTATTATTGCAGCGGGATGGTGACCCCTGCGAAGATGGATGTCGAGGATACATCGTCAAATTCATCCCCTTCTTCGAATGGATCAATAAATCCATGATCGACGAAGTTACGTGTATCAATGACACCTGAAAGCAGCTTATAGCTGATGCCAAATTCCATTGTGGCACCATCGCCTGCCCATGCTGCATCCATCAAGACAGATGGTGTCAGTTCAAATGTGGTGACATCGATTGTGTCTGTAGCTGAAGCGGTTTGTTCGTCGTTAGGTGACCCACTGGACGTTTCGAAATCAACGATATCAGTCGTGCGATCACCGCGGTATTGTGCGACGAAACCTTCGATTTGTATGGTCATGCCATTCTGTAAAGGAACTTGATGACGCGCGCCTATTTTTAAGCCAAGCCCCGAGAACTCAGTGTCCCGAGATACAAAGTTTTCGAAACCATTGGGATAAAGATAGTCCGTTTCAAGTTGGTTTTTGACACCCAGATATGAAACCCCAGCAAGCAGTTCTGTCTGACCTGATCCAACCTCAAATCGGCCCAAAGCAGATAGGTCTGCATACGCAGTCTGGTTTTCGGTGTCTGCACGATCTTGACAATCGGGGATGAGGCCCAGGTAAGTAGTGATATAGCAAGAGTTATCCAATGGATCACCACTATCATCTTTACCCAAGAGAACGCCAAACTGTAGGTTAAGGTCTAGTCCGATATTCCTGTAAACATTATCCATGCTGTATGTTGCAGAACCCATCATACCTAAGCCGTAGTCGGTATTAATAGGTGTTTCTCCGTCATCTTCCTCTAACGCATATGTATATTCGTTTGCGAAACCTGATGCGATACCACCACGTAAAATCAGTTCGTCTGCACTAGCAAGTTGGGGAGCAATAGCCGCGGTTGCGACGGCTAAATATTTAATGTTCAGTATCATATTGTTTCCATTGATTAATTAGTTCAATGAGAGGCGAGAAACATCTGATTAGCCCTAACGTCAATAGTGGTTTGCCTCGGGGAGATGTGAAGTGAATGAATCACGCGTTTATTGTTGCATGTATGCGGCACTTTCTATTTTTGGGTGTATTACCATAGGGTGATGTGATCTTTGATTGTTTCGAGCTTAACCAGGCCGTTTGAGCGTGAACGCGTCGCGCACGACAGCGTAGTCCTGATAGCCCATGCGGGCGAGCATCCCGAATTTTGTCACGTCGAATTTGCCGTCGATAAGGCAATCATCGCGTAGGTGTACGCCGATGACTTCGCCGAATACTGCGAAATTGGCCGCACCGGGCAGTTGCACGATTTGCGTGAGCTTGCATTCCAATGTCGCGGGTGCATTCGCCACGCGTGCGCAGGCGATTGCATTGCATTCGGCCTTGGCAATGTCGGCAAGGGCAAATTCGTCGGTGTCCTTGTCCCATGCCCCCGATGTTTGGTTCATTGCGTCCTTTGCTGCGTATTCCACGATGTTCACAGCAAACACGCCGGTTTCACGAATGTGGGTGACCGAATCTTTGGTTCCATCACGGTCAGGTTTTGTACTGGTCGACGAAAACATGACCTGAGGTGGTTCATATGCAACCGCGTTGAAAAACGAATAGGGGGCAAGATTGTCGTGCCCATCTGTGCCCCGCGTTGAAATCCAGCCAATCGGACGAGGTGAAACGACGGCGTTAAACGGATTGTGCGGCAGCCCGTGCCCATTTTTTGGCTCGTAAAACATCGTGTTGTCTTTTCCTTAGGTTTTCTAAGAGGTAGCTTGCCGCGACTAACTTGGCCAGATGAAAGAATAATGCAGCAAGCCCCAATGACAATGGCCGAGGAAACGGCGGGTGACTGGTGGGAGGTAGAGGCGCTGTACGACCTTTGCTTTGCACCCGGTCGGTCCGCGTTGTCGTCCTACCGTTTGCGTGATGGCGTTCCGCCGATTGCGCCCTTGTGTCTCACTGCGCGTGATGAACATGGCATCTTGGCGGGTGCTGTGCGCAATTGGCCGGTCTGTGTTGATGGGCATTTGGCGGTGTTGCTTGGCCCCATTGCCGTTCATCCCACCCGCCAAGGCGAAGGTGTTGCAGCCATGCTGATGCGGCAGTGTTTGGCTGTCGCGACTGAACACGGATGGGACCGTGTGATGCTGGTTGGCGATGCACCCTATTATGGGCGCTTTGGTTTTGAAAAGCTGGAAGGCGTTGAAATGCCGCCACCAACCAACCCTGATCGTGTGTTGGGACTGGCGCTGCGTGATGGCGCTTGGGACGGCATTACAGGGCTTGTCACACAGGCCAGTGATTGCAAATAGGTCGTCGTGCCCCCATCTTGATTGCATGAGCGTAACAGATAACGACCTAAAAGCACTGAACCCAATAGATTTACCCGCCCCGCTGAATGACGAGGCGCGCGCGCAGATTATTGCGCTGGCCGAACGACAAAGGCGCGCACGTGGTGTGCTGATGAAGGCGATCAACTTTGTTGGTGGTCAGGTCGAAGACGGGATGAAGTTGCTGCCCAAGCCGGTACGGTCTCAGGTCGATGACATTGCCCGAAAGGCGCTGGAACACAGCTTTGAAGTTGCGGCAAAATCGCGTGACGGACTGGGTAAGAACATCGGTTCGGACCGGGTTCACAAGGCGATGGGAACTATCACAGGCGCGATTGGTGGGCTGGGTGGCTTGCCAACAGCACTGGCGGAACTGCCCGTTGCGACGACCGTGATCTTCCGCGCGGTGCTTCATGTTGCCGAAGGTCATGGCGAAGATCCACAATCTGTTGAAACCCGTATGGAATGCCTTGCGGTGTTTGGGGCTGGTGGCCCCGGAACAGCGGATGACGGTGTTGATACGGCGTTTATCGGGGCCCGTCTTGGGCTGTCAGGCGCTGCGGTGCATGGGCTGATTAGCAGGGTCGCGCCAAAGTTTGCGGCGGTAATGTCGCAAAAGCTGGCGACCCAAACCGTGCCGATATTGGGTGCCGCTGCCGGGGCAGGGACCAATTACGCGTTTGTCGATTACTATGTGGCGCTTGCACATGTGCATTTTGGCCTACGCAAACTCGCGCGGGACCACGGGCAGGACGTCGTGACCGACGCGTTTCACAACGCCTTACTTAATCAGACTTGATAAACAAGCCAATCTGCAACGGCACGGCGTACCGATTGATCGCCGCGTGCGATTGCCTCGTCCATGACGGCCTTTACTTCGCCCAGATCAACGCGACGCAGCAGGTGCTTTACTGGCCCAACAGATGCTGGGCGCATAGATAGCGTACGCAGCCCAAGCGCGGCAAAGCACAGGGCCTCGACCGGTCGTCCGGCATCTTCGCCGCAGAACGACAGCGGCGTGTTCGACGCATGGCAGCGTGCGATGACTTGCGAAATGAACGAAAGGAAGCTGACGTTCAGCGTGTCATAGCGTTTGCGAACCCGTTCGTTTTCACGGTCAGCTGCAAAGAAGAACTGTTTTAGGTCGTTGCCACCAATTGAGATAAAGTCGACTTCCTCAAAGAACACGTCAGGTGCGAACCCAAGTGACGGTGTCTCTAACATCGCACCAACTTCGAGCTTGGACGGCAGGTTATGTCCCAAGATTTTCTCGCGTTCGATGGCTTTGTTCATCTCGGCTTTGGCTGCTCGGAATTCGTCTAGCTGGGTGATGAATGGGAACATGACAGCCAGTGGCCCACCATCTGCTGCCCGCAGCAGGGCCTGCAACTGCATCCGCAGCACGCCGGGTTTATCAAGACCCACGCGGATCGCGCGCCAGCCCATTGCTGGGTTGGGTTCGTCGTTGGGCTTCATGTAAGGTAGGACCTTGTCAGACCCGATGTCCAAGGTGCGGAAGGCAACGCGTTTACCGTTCGCCGATTTCACGACCCGCGAATAAAGCGCGGATAGTTCAGCGCGACGTGGCATCTTGTTGCGGACTAGGAACTGTAGCTCGGTACGGAATAGGCCAACGCCCTCGGCGCCGGACCCTTCGAGTGAGGGCAGGTCAGCGATAAGCCCCGCATTCATCTGAAGCGATATCGTGGTTCCGCATTTGGTTGTCGCGGGTAGATCACGGATCGAGGCATAGCGTTCCTGAGCACGTGTTTGCATCGCCAGTTTATCACGGAATGCTGTATGCACGGTTTCATCAGGGCGTAGGTGTGCGATACCTTGGTCGCCATCAACAAGGATAGGATCACCGTTCAGTGCCTCGCGGGTGACACCCTTGGCGTTGATCACCAGCGGGATCGCCCAAGCACGGGCGATAACGGTTGCGTGGCTCCCGACAGAGCCTTCCTCTAGGACAATACCCTTGAGCGCCTTGCCATATTCCAACAATTCGCCGGGACCGATGTTGCGGGCGACCAGAATGGGGTTTTCTGGCATATCGTTGCGTGCGTCCGCACCCTGACCAGTCAGAATACGCAAGAGCCGGTTTGATATGTCGTCTAGATCGTGCAGACGTTCGCGCAGATATGCATCACCCGCTTTGCTCAGCCGTGTCCGCGCCAGCGATTGTTCTTTTTCAACAGCGGCTTCGGCGGACAGGCCGTTGATGACGTCATCTTCCATCCGACGCATCCAACTGCCCGAATTTGCGAACATGCGGTAGGCTTCAAGAACTTCGGACTGGTCGGTGTCTGTTGACCGCGCGCCAAGAAGCATGCTGTCGACTGATGAGCGCAGTTTGTCGACGCCTTCGCGCAGGCGCGCTAATTCAAACTCGGGGTCGTCTGAGATTGGGTTGGTGACAACGACGCGCGGCTCGTGAAGATATACGCGACCCTCGCTTGCGCCCTCTTGGGCGACGGAGCCACGCAAGAGCACGTGCTGTTGGTGGCGTGCGGACAAGGCGGCACCTTCACCAACGAAAGCGCCAAGTTCGGTCATCTCGGCCAGAACCATCGCAACGATTTCAAGCGCATAGACTTCGTCGGCTGTGAATTCGCGTGCGGCTTTGGATTGTACGACAAGAACGCCGAGCACATCGCCAAGGCGCTGAATGGGAACGCCACAGAACGATGAATACCGTTCTTCGCCCGTTTCAGGCATGTAGCGAAAGCCCTTTTCAGCAGGGGCGTTTGCGGTGTTGATCACTGTCCGGCTTTTGGCGGTACGGCCAACCAAACCTTCGCCAAGACGCATCCGGGTCTGGTGGACAGCTTCGGCTTGAAGACCCTTTGTGGCGCATAGCTCTAGGGTTTCAGCATCACGGAATAGATAGATCGAGCAAACCTCGGTCATCATCGAGGTGGCGATGAGTCCAACGACTGCATCTAGGCGCGCTTGGCCTTCGTTATCAGCTGCTAAGGCCTCACGTAGGCGGCCAAGCAGCTTGCGGCTCTCGGTTTCAATCCGTTCTGGCATTGGTCCCCCGTCGACGGCGAACCGATCGTTTGCGATCAGCTAGCCTTTTCCAATTCGAATGCATCATGCAGGGCCTGAACGGCAAGTTCCATGTATTTTCGATCAATCAGGACGGAAATTTTAATCTCGGAGGTTGTGATGACTTTAATGTTCACACCTTCAGCGGACAAAACTTGGAACATTTTTGCAGCAACACCAGTGTGGCTACGCATGCCGATGCCAACGACTGATACTTTTGCAACGCCTTCATCCGCGACAAGATCGTGGTAATTAATGTCGCCTTTGTCTTTGGCTTCTTGCATCGCCTTTTCGGCGCGCACGACCTGATCAACCGGGCAAGAGAACGTCATGTCTGTGCGTCCCTCTTCCGAGATGTTCTGCACGATCATGTCGACGTTAACGCCGGCGTCAGACAATGGGCCAAAGATCGCGGCGGCAATGCCGGGGCGGTCGGCGACCGAAATCAGGGTCATTTTTGCTTCGTCACGGGAATAGGCCACACCGGCCACGACGTTGGATTCCATGATTTCCTCCTCATCGCAGACGAGCGTACCTGCTGCGTCCGATGGTTCTTCAAATGATGATAGCACGCGCAGGCGTACTTTATAGCGCATAGCCAATTCGACCGAGCGCGTTTGCAATACTTTTGCGCCAAGCGATGCCAGTTCGAGCATTTCTTCAAATGCGATCTTGTCAAGCTTGCGCGCCTTTTTGGTGATCCGTGGGTCAGTCGTATAGACGCCATCCACGTCAGTGTAGATATCGCAACGTTCCGCGCCAAAAGCGGCTGCAAATGCGACGGCTGTGGTGTCTGACCCGCCACGGCCCAATGTTGTGATGCGGCCTTCGGGGCTGATCCCTTGGAAACCTGCAACAACTGCAACCTTCATACCTTCGCCGAATTTGGCGTTGATATTATCGGTTGGGATTTCTTCGATCCGTGCGTTTGAATGCGCAGATGTCGTTTGTACCGGAACCTGCCAACCCTGCCAGCTACGTGCAGGAATATCCATTTCCTGCAAACGAAGCGCCATCAGGCCAGCGGTGACGTTTTCACCCGAAGACACAATCGCATCATATTCGCGAGCGTCATAAAGCGGGGATGTTTCGTTGACCCAGCCGACCAGTTCGTTGGTCTTTCCGGACATGGCCGAAACGATGACAATGACGTCATATCCATTAGCGACCTCTACAGCGACGCGTTTTGCAGCGCGGGCGATCCGGTCAAGATTGGCAACCGATGTGCCGCCAAATTTCATTACAAGCGTTGGCATGGTCGTGTCCCCCGGGGCGTTCCACCCCTGTAGTAATTCCGCAGGTGTCTTAAAGGCGCACGCGGCCAAGGGCAATGCGCAACTGACACTAATGCGTGGGACTAGTTGGTCTTTTTACGAGGAATAAAAGGAAGCGGAAGCACTGGGATACCGTCATCGACCAGTTTCTTAGCCTCTTCCAGTTTTGCTTCGCCATAAATGGGGCGCTCTGGCTTTACGCCGTCATGCATGTCGCGTGCTTCTTTGACGAAGGAATTGCCAACGTATTCAGAAGAACTTTCGACCTTATTACGCAGTTCTTCGATGGGGTTTTCAGTCGCTTTGGGTGCCGCGATTCGGTTCGAGGTGCTAACCGAAGGTGCCATAATGGATTTCGTCACTGCCGTTGATCCGCATGTGTCGCAATTAATCAGCCCTGCGTTGCTTAGTTTTTCAAAAGCATCGCCGGATTGAAACCAACTTTCAAAAGCATGGTCTTGGTCACATTTGAGATTGAAGCGGATCATGATTGTTAAATAGGCGTTTTACTGGCGCTTGCAAGCTTGCCGTTAGTGCAGGACCATCTGAGGTTTAAACGAAGCAACGATACGTTTTAGCTCTGGTTCTTGCAATTTTTTCGCGGCTTTCTTGGGGCTTAGCCATTTGCGTTTGCGTTGCCCTTTTTCTGGCCAGTCGCTTAGCACGTTGCGCACATGAACCGGGTAGACCATCACTACAATAGGTGCTGTCCCAGATTTTAGTGGCTTAACGTAGCTGTAAACACCAAGGCAGTGATCGATCGCATCACCGGTAATACCAGCCTCTTCATAGGCCTCGGTTGCGGCGGCTTGGGCTGGTGTTTGTTTGTGCATGGGCCAGCCTTTGGGCAAAATCCAGCGGCCTGTATTGCGGGTCGTTACGATGCAGATCTCAAGGTTGTCGTTGTGCATCCGCCAACATAGGGCTGCGAATTGCGCGCGTACGTCCGTTTTTCGTCCAGCCCGAAGCTTAATAGGGAGTTGGCGGAAAGCGATTTTTGCCATGGTTCCAGTCTTGATTTACGGTACACCGCTGAAGATGCAGGACGTTACGCATGCCCCGCTTGCACAGGCAAGCCCTTTCCCACGCTTTATTGGGTCCGAGATCTATCGGAACTCGAGCTATGGCGCATGGCATCCGTTGCGTGTGCCACGGGTTTCGACGGTCATGGATTTGTCCCGCGCGATGGGATGGTTGCCTGCGGCACAGTTTATCACAAGTCCCCGTGCAAAGCCCGCAGCACTTACTGGATTTCACACGGATCAGTATATCGCGGCCTTACAAGCAGCCGAAACCGCGCAAGTTGTGAGTGATGAAACACGGGCGCGCCATGCGCTGGGCACGCCGTCCAATCCAATCTTCACTGAAATGTACCGCCGTCCCGCTACCTCGGCTGGGGCGTCGTTATTGGCGGGTGAATTATTGTCCAAGGGTGGTGTCATTTATTCACCGGCAGGCGGTACCCACCATGGCATGCCAGATCGTGCGAACGGCTTTTGCTATCTGAACGACCCTGTGCTGGCGATCCAATCGCTGCGTCGCAATGGTGCGCAGCGGATTGCTTATGTTGATATTGACGCGCATCACGCTGACGGGGTTGAATATGCGTTTGCCGCTGACCCCGACATCCTGTTGATTTCTGTACACGAGGCTAATCGTTGGCCCCGAACAGGTGCGTTGGCTGATTGCGGAGTAGGGCAGGTGTTCAATTTGCCGGTTCCGGCGGGGATGAATGACGATGGCATGGCGCTGATCCGCGATGATTTGATCTTGCCACTGGTCGCGGGTTTTCGGCCAGATGCTGTTGTCCTGCAATGCGGTGCGGATGCCGTAACCGAAGACCCGCAATCACGACTTTGTCTGTCAAACAACGCGCATTGGGCAATTGTGCAGGCATTGGCCACCATGGCCCCGCGCTATCTGGTATTGGGCGGCGGGGGATATAATCCTTGGTCGGTGGGCAGATTATGGGCTGGCGTATGGGCGACATTGCAGGGGGTTGAGATTCCAGACCGTTTGCCCGACGTAGCACAGGATGTTTTGCAGGCGTTAACGTGGCAGACCCCGCAACGTACCCGCCAGCCAGAACCACATTGGATCACAACGCTACGGGATGATCCTCGCCTTGGTCCAATTGACGCCGACATTCGCAGTGGTTTGCAGGTTTTGGCCGCACGTGCGCGGCAATGGGTCTAGGCCTTGCGAATGGCTGCGAACGCCCCGATAGTCGCGGCATGTTGATCCGATCCTTCATCGCTATGATTTGCCTTGCGCTTTTCAGTGCGCCAACCGCGCGCGCAGAGGTTTTGGTCTTTGCAGCCGCAAGCCTCAAGGAACCCGTGGATGCGATGGCCGCGCAGTTCCCAGATGTCGTCGTGTCGTATGCTGGTAGCGGGACGCTCGCGCGGCAGGTCAGTCAGGGCGCACCAGCGGATGTGGTCCTGTGGGCGAATACGGATTGGATGAATTACTTGCGCGACGGTGATCATGTGCAGCCGCATACGGTCAGTGATTTCGCAAGCAACGGTTTGGTCCTTATTGGTCTTGCGACATCAAATGACGTGCCGTTGACCGCCGATGGGATATTCAATGCGCTGGGCGGTGGGCGTATTGCGGTGGGGCTGACCAATGCGGTGCCTGCCGGCATTTATGCTAAAGAGGCGCTGATCCATCTGGGTTTGTGGGATCAATTCGATGGGCAATTAGCCGAAGTCGATAACGTGCGTGCGGCACTGGCGCTCGTTGCACGAGGCCAAGCCCCGCTAGGTATCGTCTATGCAACCGATGCGCGGATATCTGACGCGGTGCGCGTGGTTGCGAATTTTCCGCAAGAGAGCCACACACCGATCCGCTATACTGGTGCATTGACACCAGACGCAGATGAAAACGCTGCTACATTCTGGGCTTTTGTGACCGGACCCGAAGGGCAAGCGATGATGGCAGAGGCAGGTTTTCTGCCCCCAGTTTCACGATGACGGACCTTTGGGGACCGTCCGAATGGGCAGCGATCATGCTGTCACTGCGTGTGGCAGTCGTGGCTGTGATCTGTGCACTGCCCCTCGCGATTGGTGTGGCGTATTTGCTGGCGCGAAAACGGTTTTTCGGGCGGCAGCTTTTAAATGGAATCGTGCATTTGCCGTTGGTCTTGCCGCCAGTCGTGACGGGCTATTTGCTGTTGGTGACCTTTGGAAAACAGGGGCCGATTGGTAGCTTTCTTGAACAGGTGTTTGGTGTCTCGCTCGGGTTCCGTTGGACTGGAGCAGCCCTTGCGGCTGCAGTGATGGCGTTTCCACTAATGGTACGTGCAATTCGCCTTGGGGTCGAGGCTGTCGATCCGGGGTTAGAGGACGCTGCCGCGACGCTTGGTGCATCGCGAACAAGGGTCTTTATGACGGTGACCTTGCCTTTGATCTTGCCTAGTATTCTGGCAGGCGCAGTTCTTGGATTTGCCAAAGCGCTGGGCGAATTTGGCGCGACGATTACTTTTGTTGCGGCCATTCCGGGACAAACCCAAACGATCCCATCGGCCATCTACGGACTACTGCAAGTACCGGGCAGTGAACCCGCTGTCGTTGGATTGGTGACTGTCGCCATCATCCTTGCCATGGGCGCTTTGCTAATTTCAGAATGGCTGTCGCACCGCATGGCCCGTCGGGTGGGGCGCTGATGCTGCGTATTTGTGTTCAGAAAACCCAAGGGCAATTTGGATTGGACGTCGATATCAATGCGCCTGCTGGCGTGACGGCGATTTTTGGTCGGTCTGGTTCGGGCAAGACGACATTGGTGAACGCAATTGCCGGATTGTCGCGGCCTGATGCAGGTAAGATTGTCGTGGGCGAAACGGTGCTGTTTGATAGTGCTGCACGGGTTAACCTACCGCCCCCGCTTCGTCGTGTGGGGTATGTGTTTCAAGATGCACGGCTGTTTCCGCATATGTCGGTGCGCCGCAATCTGACCTATGGCGGTGACCATGATGCGGCACATGTGATTGATATACTGGGGCTAGAGCCGCTGTTAGATCGGCGTCCATCAGGTCTATCGGGTGGTGAACGCCAGCGCGTCGCGCTGGGGCGTGCATTGATGTGTGATCCGCAAATCTTGCTGATGGATGAACCGCTGGCCGCACTTGATGCCCCGCGCAAGGCGGAGATTCTGCCTTATTTTGAACGCCTGCGCGACGAAACCCGCGTTCCAATCATCTATGTCAGTCACGACGTGTCAGAGGTCGCGCGTCTTGCGACGACCTTGGTGGTTCTGGATGAAGGCAAAGTTGCGATTTCCGGGCCAGTTGGGCAGGTGCTTTCGAGCCCCGACGTCGTGCCGTTGCTGGGTACGCGGACAGCGGGTGCTGTTATCGTCACGCGGGTTGCTGGGCGCCTATTGGACGATGACCTAACGGAACTGCAGTTTTCAGGTGGGCGCCTTTTAATGCCAGGTCAGCTTGGTGAAATAGGGCAGTTGCTGCGGATACGGATACCCGCACAGGACGTGATTCTTGCACGTGAGGCACCCACAGGGATGAGCGCCTTGAACGTGCTACCTGTGACGATCACTGAAATACGGCCCGGACGCGGGCCGGGCGTTGCTGTCGGCCTACGTGCTGGTGACGATCAATTGCTTGCTCGGGTCACAAGGCGCAGTGCCGGACGGATGGAGCTGGCCGTTGGGCAGCAAATCTATGCGATCATCAAGGCCACGGCCGTCGGTCCCGAGGACATCGGCGGCTAAAGCGCCTTGTCAATCGCGGCGAGCGTACGGATCACGCCGCCGGCATGATCTTCGTAGAACTGTGTGATCTGGTTTTCAGTGACTGGCGATGGCTGCTGGACAGCATGCAAAAGCGCGGCAGGCGTTTGAACATTATCGCAAACACCTGCCGCGATTGCCTCTTGCGCGGGATAGGCGATGGTCCAGATGTGAGGGCCAACGATCACAGGTTTTTTCAGGGCGAGGGGTTCAATCACGTTATGCGCGCCCTTGGGAACAAAACCGCCACCTACTATCGCGCGATCCGCAAGAGACAGATAAAAGTACATCTCACCCATGCTGTCACCCAGCAGAACGTCGATCTTTGGGGCGTCAGGGCGCAGGTTTAAATCAACGTCAAGAATATCTGATCGCCGGGCGAAATTCAGTCCCGCATCACGCAGCATATCCGCGACCTCATCAAACCGTTCTGGCGCGCGCGGAACATAGACGAAAAACGCATCTGGGGTATTGCGGATCATGTCGATGTAAATCGGATCTTCGCCTTCAACCACGGATGTTAGCGTAAATGCAGGGCGGCCTTTGGTTAGCGCCTCGCGGACATTGGCGGCAGCGTTCAAATGGTGCTGCGGGATAGGCTGGTCAAAGCGGAGCTCGCCTGTGATATGGATGTTGGTCATGCCCGCAGCGGCGAACCGATTGCGCTGGTCATCCGATTTTACGAAACCACCCGCAAAGCCACCAAGTAGCGCAGCGCGTAAACCAAGTCCTTTGGTGTCTTTGTCATAGCTTTTCTGTGGATACTGCGCGTTGCACATGAACAGCGGTGTGCCGTGTTTGCGACAAGCCATGATCATGCGCGGCCAGATCTCGATCTCCATCACTAGCCCGTATTTTGGGGTGAAGTGGCGAAGAAAACGGCGATAGGTAAACCCAAGCTCTAGCGGCACCCAAACCGTCTGTACGCGGCCTTCGGCGATCTCATTCGCGAACTCGCGTTCGGCCTCGCGCCGTCCAGCGGGGGTGAAATGCGTGGTTAGAACAGTTTCGCCCCGTTCTAGCAAAGCGCGAATAAGCGGCGTTGCCGACCGCATTTCGCCAAGCGATACGGCATGGACCCAAACCGGGTTTCTTTGCTGGCGTTTATATTTCCCGAAACGTTCAGCGATGTGCTGTGCATATACAAGGTCTTTGCGCCCACGTTTGCGCAGATAAAGCAAAACAATGGGGATCAGAAGCCACCAAAGGACTTCGTATAGGGCCATCGCGATGCGTAGCTTAAGTGGTGGAAAACTATTCATGCGCCGCACTTAACAGGCCCAGTAGGTCAGTTGCCAGCGTATCTATCTGATGGCTTGCGGTTTCGATGCAATGCGTCGCGCGCTCCGCTTGTGCATCAAAGTCAGCGTTTATCAATTGATCAGCGAGTTCCTGTGCAGACTGAACTGTGATTGCTGCCTTGGCGTCGTTCAACTGGCCATAGTCAGTCACAAAGTTACCAATCCTGGGGCCGTGAAAAATAGCTGTGTCCAGTGCTGCGGCCTCCCACGGATTGTGTCCCTCAATTTCGTTGAATGTGCCGCCGATCAGGACAGCTGATGCTAGGCGATAGACTAACCCAAGATCGCCGAAGGTATCGCAAAGCCAGATCGGATCGCCGGGTTGCGGCAATTGCAAGAGCGACTTGCGCGGAATGTTTGTCGCGAATTCTTTCCGGCGTTCAGGCTGACGCGGTGCGACGATAAGCAATGCACTTGTGTCCGTCTGACGCAGAATTGCATGTGCATCAAAGGCGATTGCCTCGTCTGCTGCGTGCGATGGGGCGACCGCCCATATGAAACGCGCGGCAAGTAGTTCGCGCAGGTCTGCCAATGCATCAGCTTGATGACTTAGGGCAGGGGCCGCAGGTTTTAGCGACCCTGTGACGGCCGCCTTTGCGCCAAGTCGACCTAAATGATCGGCTGTTTTCTGATCTTGGGCCGTGATCAAATCCATCGCCTGATACAGGTTTTGGTAAAGGCCTTTTGCCCTCTGATGCGAGCGAAATGATTTTTCACCCATTCGCGCGGCAATGACAGCCTGCGGGATACCGCGGCGATTGATGTCACTGACGAACCCCGGCCAGATATCTTGTTCGGCCCAGATGCAGAGGTCCGGTCGGAAATGATCCAAAAATCTCTGACGATAGCTGGGAGCATCGATAGGAAGAAACTGATGAATTGTACGTGGGGGCAGGTTGCTGGTGAAAACATCGGCTGATGCAAAAGTTGTCGATGTCACTAGGAACGAAACATCGGGCTGCTTCTTTGCCATTTGTATAATCAGGCCGCGCAGCGATAGAACCTCGCCCAGCCCCACGGCGTGGAGCCAAATCAGTGGGCCGTCAGGGCGAGGGGCAAGGCCTTGTGCCTGCTTTTCATTCCAGCGGGTCGGGTGTTCTTTGCCGCTTGCCAGCCGTTTTCGCAAGATACGGCCAGCGATCATAGGGAAGATGTAGCTGACGCCTAAATATATGCGCAGCAAACCTCCGCGATGCATATTAGCCTTCGGGGTCATGGAACGTCTTTTGTAGCGTGCTGTTCCAGAACGCGTCTGTTCTTAGGATTGCGGCAAAACGATCTGCCGCGCTGCCGCCACCAAATGCGTCGTGACGGGGATAGGCTTTACCCCATTGCTCGGTCAGGAAGGCGTTGATTTTGTCAGTCTCTGATGCATTTGCAAAGAATACAGATGGTGACTTCGCACGGTTGGTTTGTCGCGAGCCGATATCAAGCGACGGCACGCCAATAAACGGCGCCTCACGGACACCAGCAGAGGAATTCCCAATCATCGCACTCGCATTTTTCATTAACTCTGAGAAATGAGCAAAGCGCATCGAGGGAAGGACGCGGAAACGATCAGTGGGCAGGCGGTTGATGGCTGCGAAAATATCGGCAGAGCCGGGGTCATTGTTTGGCGCGATAACCACGAAATTCTTTCCAGAGCGGTCTAGTGCGGCGAACAGGTCGTCGGCCTGCGCACCCATACTTGCCGCCTCTGATGTGACCGGATGGAAAACGCAGATACCAAATTCATCAAACGGTATGTCATAGCGTGATTTAACTTCGGCCATGATTACACCGGATGGACCCGCATGAAAATCAAGCTCGGGCGACCCGATTGGATGGATGTCATCTGCTGCTTCACCCAATGACATCACGCGACGCGCTGCATCATCTGACGACACAAAGTGGCTGCTGGCCAGTTTGCTGTTACAATGGCGGTAGATTTCATCGATGGTGCCCGAGACTTCGCCGCCTTCAATATGCGCGCAACGCACATAATTCGTGGCGCAGACGAGGGCGCAAGCCAAGGCTTCAACGCGGTCGCCATGGATCACAACCAAATCAGGCGAATGTTCCTTAACGAAATCAGAAAACCCGATGACGGTTTTGGCAAGGATCATATCCTGCGGGTCGCCCGCACGTTGGTTCAGAAATTCATGCACACGAACGCCGGGCGTGCGGTGAACCTCGAGCTTGGTCAGCCCGTAACGATCAAGCATATGCATGCCCGTTACAAAGAAAGAGACTGTGAAGCCTTGGTCTCGTGCGGCGATCGCCAATGGCTCAAGCTTGCCAAAATCGGCCCGGGTGCCGGTCACAAATAGTATGGATCGAGACATCGTGTTTCCAAATCAGTCACATATTGCCAGCCAGACTATCGGGCGGTTCGGGGAAAGGAAACTACGATCAAGGTTGACTGGGAGATAGCAATAGAACGTATCACGATAAAAAAGCGAACACTGGGCTAAAGGCGACGCGCTTATCCACTTGACGGCCACGCGCCTTCAGCCTAACCACAGCGCACACCACGTGAGGCGAGTTGGCGGAGTGGTGACGCAGCGGATTGCAAATCCGTGTACACCGGTTCGATTCCGGTACTCGCCTCCATTTAGATTCAATGACTTAGCCGGATTTCAAATTTTCGGAGCATTGAAGTCTAAACAAATGTCTAAACATTCTGTTTTTGTTCTGTTCGCATTTGTTGCGCCTGAATCGCTCTGACGCGTTGACGAACCTGCTTGGTGTAATGCTGGACCATGGCTGCGCTCTGACCTGTTACGGCAGCGACAAGGTCGTCACCGCACCCTGCTTCAACCAGTTCGCATGCAGCGTTGTATCGCCAGCTATGAATATCGAAGTCGAGTGCGTTGATCTGTTGCCGGACTTTCTTCACCGCTTGCGCGACGCCGCGATATGACCAACGGTTTGTTCCTCGCTCATTGGTCAGGATAAAGACTGAGTGGCGGCTTGCGGCGTCGAGTGCGGCTTGCAGTTCTGGTAGGATGGGAATCCAGAGTTGTTTGCCAGTCTTGTTTTGGCGCACAGTGAACCCACCGTCTTGAATGTCTGACCACCGCATTTCGATCACATCGCCAATCCGTTGACCTGTGCCGACGCACAGTTCCATGGCCAGGCGTTCACGCATTCCGAGAGGGCAGGCGCTACGGTACCGATCTAGAAGCTCTTGTGGCCAAGGTGCCCGCGCTTTCTTGATGGTTTTGATTTCTGATACACCGCGTGCCGGATTAGTTTCACACCATCCTAAATCTACGCAGTGTTCTAACAGGACACGCAGCACCCGCAGCGAGTAGTTAGCGAAGTAGGGCTTGTCGGCGTTTGAATCGCGCAGCCGGATTACGTCTTTGCGTTTCATATTCGTGGGGTTTGCTTCCCCCATAACGTCCTCGAAAAACTTTAGATACTTGTCGTAATCCAGCGCCGTGCGTGGCTTGAGTTGGGTGTATCTGCTTGATCGATGGTAGCTTTTGATAAGCGATTTGAAGGAACGTGTTGTAACCCTAGAGACAGGTAGTTCGCCGGAAAGAATTGCAGCGTATTCAGCCCAGAATTCTGGCGAGCCAAATTCAGCTGCGAACTTCTGGGATTTCCATCCCCGTCTTTGGAAGTACAGCCCGTTACGTTGGCGGTATACGTGCTTGGGAAGTTCACGTTTTGTCATGGCGCATATCTATCCTCTCAAATTCATCAACTACGGGTGTTTCCGCTAAAACCAGCTCGATCTTTTTGCCGTCGACTGTGACACGGCGAACTGACCTTCCAGCACGCTCAAATACGTGAAGCAGGCGAAGTGCTTTTTCTTCAATCGAAGTCCGTGCCATTTAACTTTACCTCAGCGGTCCCTTTTTCCAAGTTCGCTTGCGCATCCAGTCGGCTGAATGTGCTCTGGCGCCCATGCAATCTATCTTGGCTTAAAGTTAGCTTCGCGATCGAAGCTCTCGCAAATCAAAGCTGAAAATCGAAAAATATTTCAATCGCTTGGTGTCACTAAATGTATACAGGAATTTGTGCTTTTCGCGCAACAAATGGCTGCATCGAAAAAAACAAAATGAACCAAAGTAACGAAATTTGTTGACGGCGCTTTGCCGCATTTATGGAGGAAATGTTTCAGTAGTTAAGGGGGGAATGTTTCAGTTTTTGGTGTCACTAAATGTATACAGGAACTAGGGGAGAACTGTGAGGACCGTCGAAATGAAATATTTCGACGGGTGACGCCTATCAACTAACGACAGGGTGTGCGGGGCTAATGAGGGTGAAGTCATGCCAACTGTTGGTTTTTGTTGCGCGTGCTGGAGCGAGGGTATCCCCTCGTTGCTACGCATCCCCGCTTGGGCGGGGCCCCTGTGGTCTTCCTAACCACGTTGGATGCCTCCGGCATTCCAACACGACGGGCGGCCCAGGCTAATGTATGGGCCGCGTTATGGTAATGAACGTTCTGGAACTTGCTTAGAAGAAGGGCTAGCGCGGCCTGATAGGTGGTGCATAAAACGGCGCTACGGGTGCCTTTTAGTGTTTTGCTTGTGTAAGGGGTGCTTGAGTACTAGTTCGGGGCTCAGCATGGTCTCTAAACGCCTCTCTTCTTCCTATACCGCATCGAGATAATCCGTGAAAACTAACGAATGAGGTCGACGATTACGGCCTGTGTTATGTCTAACGTCGGAAGGATTAACATGATGTAACCAATGCTTGCGAGAGCGATTATTGTATACCGCCATGCCCAGTCTTTGTGCATCTGGCCTGACCACCATTCCCTCGACAGGCCTCGGAGATAGTCCTGTCCTTTCCGTAGAATGACAGTTTTATCGGCGTAGGCCGAGTAGTCTGGATGTTTAATTTCTAGCTCTCTTGAATTACGGTTCAGGCTTTTCATCATTGGTGTTCGCCACACCCATTCGTCTGAAAGTACTTCCTTCTGCATCGCTACAATCTCTCCAAAAGAGTGGGTAGAAACAACGCGGTCCGCGAACTCGAAGTCAGTACTAGAATGTGCAAGGGTTCGAGGAGAACGCCATGTCTGCAAAAAATTTGCTGCTAACATGAAGATGCCACCAAAGAATGCCAGCCGAAGTTTTGTGAGACTGGAAAGCCAGAAAGGATCGTGCTCATTTGTTTCAACTCCCGCTATTCGTGAAAAGCTGAGTGAGGCAATTACATCATCGTTGAAGAGTATCAGGTAGCCAAAAACAGGTACCGCCGCAGCGAACTTAACGAATTCGCTTCCCGCGTAGGACTTTACGAATGGCCACTGTAAAAGATGGTGCTCTGATTTCCACTCACTCATTTTTTGTCTCCATGCCATATCGACAACAAAGACATACCAGTTAGGAACAGATTGAACAGTGAGCGGATTCAAAACCTGCTATGCGGACCGCCGTCTTCTACATAATTTTGTGGAAGACCCGTCATAGACGAGCGTGTAGTCTGTTTGGTGGGTTTGTGGCGCAAATGGCTGCAGTTTGCGTTCTAAGAGGGCTTCTAAACGGCTCTACGCACGATTGGGCGGCTTGCGGACTTTAGTTGCCAGTGCAAACGCATACAGCTGCCTTCCCTATATCTACACACCGTGTCAGCACGCAAAGGCTAGACGCTGCCAGATCCATGTTCACAATGATAATATATCCTCAAGATTCGACGAGGTAAGAGCCAGAAACACCGTTATTCATCAGGAAGGTTTTCTAGCCGTAGCCGCGCACCTTTTCCGGATACAACTTCGCCTGATACCCAACCATGAAACGGGAACTCAGGACTACACATGTAAGCAAGCTCAGTCGGAAGGTCTGAAATAGAGGAGATTTCTGTCAACTCGCAGCTCAGCTCATCAACAGATATATTTACCTTGGCACGGTCAGCATCACCACAAACCAATAAGTAAACCTTTTCAATCGAAGCGTTGATCCCGGCTGTTGCAAAAAGACCCAAAGAGTCGTGATCCTCATTTGGATCAGTTAAATCGGCAAACAGTGTCTCCGTTTTCTGTTGGTACCAAATTAGAAGCTTGTCGGCCTGCTCCCCAGATATTTGATCTGTTGATTTTGGGAGCGGTTCGTTGAGAACAACTACGCACTTGACCATCTTTTTTCTGTATCCGAAGAGCTCGCCCTCCAAAGAATATTGGAATATTTCGTACTTTGCGGGCCTCCTTTGGCCGTCCGCTTGTACGATCTCTACGTTAAGCGTGGGCGGAACCACCCAAGACCCGTCAATAGCTGTCATTCCAATTGGATACTCATAGAGCTCGAAGTCAGCTTGCCTGGGAACTAGGTGCACTCTCGAGTATATGTCGAGGTCTCCAATTCCATTTTGTTCAACTTCATACCGTGACATCCACGAACATGGTGTAGCAATCATCGCTGAATATTCGACCCTATACGTTCTGTTGTTGCGCCTGGCTTCGAATGATCGGGCATTCTGCTCCAGTAGTTCTTGAACAGTAGGTTGAGAGGGTATCTCGATAGTCGCCTCGCTGCTGGGAGACAGTGCTCTTAGACGCCTTTCGAGCCAAGCGGCACAGGATTTGAAGGTTCGGCGATAGTCGTCACTCAGCCTGAAGGTCGCTTGGAGTTTTAGGAAGTCTGTTGTGCCAACTTTCGAGACGACTCTATGAACATTTTCAGTTCCGACGAACCTCTCAGCTCTCTTGACGCTGTTGTTGATAGCGATGTCGAACAAATGTCCGATGTATTGTTTAGCGTTTTTTGCGGGCCATGCATCTGCCTCAGAAGCTATACCAATTGCTAAGACAGGTCCGTATTTGGATTTTTCGCTTAACAACGGCTCGACAGGTAGGTTCTCGCAGAGACCTCCATCCACATAGGCATGTGCAATGTCGCCGTCAGCCTTGAAGTTAGTAAATACAAACGGAATTTTGCACGAAGCGACTATTGCATCTGATAATCGGTATTCTGCAAGTTCGGCTGACTCTTGATTGAAATACTCAGCTTTCCTTGAGACTTGCGAAGCTGCACCAATGAAAAGAGGCATCGGAACGTCGCGGATGGTTGTATCAGGATCAACACCAAGGACATCGAGCGCCTTCTCAATTATGACCTTGAGATAGCCCTCTTCAATAAACGACTGACCCTTTGCGATAGCTAGCAGCTGATCGCCCTTGTCCAACCAACCATCCCCAGTCAATCGATCAATGCCAGGTGCTTTTGCAACCGTATCCAGTATTTGTGAAAAGAGCGACGAGTCGAGCGCGGAAATTTTGATATCGAAAGCGACTAGTGTTGCCACAATGGAACCTGCAGAAGTACCTGCAACCCGTGAGATTCTGACGTTTTCCGACGTGCATTTTTCTTGGATTGCCTCGGCCGCAGCCAGCAATTCAACAATTTTTGCCCCGCCGCCTTGAAAAGAAACTTGAATTGAATGTTCTTCGTCCACAACACACCTCTTGAAATCTCAATATCAATTCGATCAAACAACCATCACAGAAACATATTTTGCCTAACTATATACCGTAACAGCAGCATGGCCAAAAAACGCATCAGGGCAACCAGTATTCATGATCCGTTTGCTAGGTGAGGGCCATGCAAACATAGGCAAGAGTGTCGATCCCAAGGAAAACAAACCTTGCTCAGGCTACGACGAGTGGGTCTAGATCAGAAATGTCGATCTCCTTTGGGTCGTTTCGAGCAGCGCACGTTTGATGCTTATGTACAAATGATATGTTATCTAAACATTCTTGATTTGTTCGCTGCCAATTTGGCTCAAGTCTAAACAAAAAATTGTTTTCTGTCAGATATTTGCTTAGTCTTGCAAATCCGTGTACACCGGTTCGATTCCGGTACTCGCCTCCATTTGGGTTCCTGTAAATTTCCTATTTTTTACAGAGCGTTACACGTATCTCCGTTATCCTATCGTTTTGTTCTGCGTATCTTTGGAAGGCTGATTTCCCATGTTTATTTGTGGGAAACGTGGGAAAATAAGCACCAAATTGACCCGCAGAAGCCCTGTTTGAGGCTTGAAGCCCAATTTCAACACCTGCTCGTGCTACTAGCGCTTACAAAGCTGCCGATCCTGACAAATTGATGCAAGAAACTCTATCCTAGATAACCCATAACTCACTGTAGTATATAGTAAAAAAGTTGAGTTTGAAAGGGGAGTACTGGCGTCATGTTCCAAGCAAAAATCTATGAACGACAAAAGCGGGCTGGCAAAAGCATCTACACCTATTTCATTGTTCGCTTTCTAGATCAGACCGGTAACTTAAAGGACAGACAGTTCAAAGAACGCGTAGAGGCCGAGAGCTTTCTCCGTGTCGTTGGACAGAATCCAATGATCAAAGCGGCGCAAGTCGGAAGGACGCTGCTGGTGCGTGACCTCGTTGCTGAGTTCCTTGAAGCTTGCAAAGTAGGGAGGCATGGGCGGCGGCCACTGCAAAACACGACTCTGCGATCCTATGAACTCTATGCAACGCGTCATGTCGTTCCTTTGATCGGGAATACACCTGTCATCGACCTAGATCGCCCTGCACTTAATAAAATTGCCCAAAAACTAACAGAGTCGACTGGCACTAGGACTACAGCTCGACATGCGTTAAGCGTGCTGAAAACGAGCCTCGCATATGCGGTTGATAGTGGGTACCTTCGCTCGAATCCAAGCGAACGCGTGGTTATTCGCGATGATCCCGCTGAAGAATTCAGGCTCGAGCAGCTCGGTAAACGACGCGAGAAGTTTCCAGATCCGGAGTTAATCAAGCGCATTCTGGCGTATGCACGCTTTCTTCGCGACCAGCACTGCCATAGCCAAGTGCGAAGGGCATGGGTAAGATATTATCCTTTGATACTCTTCTTTGCACTGACGGGCTGCAGAGCTTCTGAGGTACGAGCTGTCCGTTGGGGAGATATCGATTGGGGGCTGCGTCATATTCGCATACGTCGTAAGGCTGATCCGGTGACATCAGAAATCGGTCCAGTTAAAACGCCGCAGGCGAAGCGAGATATTCCGCTTCCCATCAAGCTCTATAACGAACTGAGCCTTATTTCAGGCCCCAGCGACAGGCTTATCTTCGGTGGTCCGGTCTCCAACCGGCCCCCTGCTCATTCTCATATGATCGCCCGAAGCTGGCATTCACTTCTGGACCGTGCAGGCATTCAGCGTTTTCCAATACATAACCTTAGGCACTATTATGCATCTCAACTCATTGCGAACTCAGTAGACCCCTTAACTATAAAGACTTGGATGGGCCATCATTCAGCGAGTTTCACGATGGACGTATACGGGCACTTGTTGAACAAGCACGATTATTCGGCGATTGAGAGGATCAGTTTCGTCTGACATTTGTGGCGCAGTAGCAGAGTGGTTCATGCGCTGGACTGCAACTCCAGATACTTCGGTTCGATTCCGAACTGCGCCTCCAATTTGTGCGATCTTATCTCCTCTTGAATATATCAACCTAGCGGCCTTAAACTGTATCAAACGCAGAGCATCTGTCGTGCTGATCTGCGACTTGATGCGAGCGAGGGACCGAACGGCAGCGCGCGAAACGTTTGCCTCGGAACTACCGACGAACTTAGCCCAATTGATTTGAAGGCCGTCATCTCCGACGACGCCCAAATACTCGATTGCTGCGATGACAAGCTCGTCCGATACGCTCTCACCAAACGGCAAATACTCTAGGTGCTGGAAGATTTCGCCGTCTACGTCGGTGACCCGCCAGCAATGGGACCACGATAGACATGACCTTCAGAGGATTGATGCAGATCTTGGGAAACGTAAGCCAAAGTATCGCTGGACGCTTGGCGGTCGCTTATCATACCAATCATTACGGAATTGACTTTGCGTCTATGACTTCTTAGATAAACAGCAAGAGCCGCTACGAGTTTGGACCCCGCGCGGCTCTTGCCTTGGCCCCTTGTGGAAGGGGGCCGAAACGGTGGAGCTAGAGGGAATCGAACCCTCCGGGCCGTAGATGGGAATCCTCACCCGGCACCCAGCTAGCCCCACATCTGCAACCCCGGCCTAGTGCCGGGGATTACCCCTAGAAGGGGATGTCTTGGTCAAAGTCGTCTTCGATCTTATCTTTCTTGAATATCGACGGTTGCTTATCATTATCTGATCGATCTTTCACGCCCAGACTTCCAGCCATTGCCTCATGCGTCGTATAGACACCCTTCCGCCCTTCTACGCTCCAAATCATCGGCATTCGATAGAGCTTGTTCATGAGGAACTTGCGCTTCTGAACAACCTCAAACTTACGGAATAATCCAACAAGGATTTGATCGAGAGATGCTTCGCCGCCGTAAGCGTTAATGACCGTTACAATCTGGTCTTCAATCTCATCTGTCTTGCCGACCAGAAGTTCGTCACGCAACTCCTGCGGTAGATCATTGATGTTGCCAAGTTCAGGTGGAAGGGCCGAGGTTAGAGACTCAAGGCTGCCGATATACTCAATGGCGTTCTCTAAGCGGCCCACAAGGAAAGAACGCTCCGTAGCGATATCAGGCTGACGCTCCTTAAGGGCGTCGGCAGATTTGCGTATAAGACGCAATGCTTCCTTGACGGAATCCGTGTGTTCTGACATACCAATCTCACATTCTGTTGGGCCATAATAGTGCGTCAACACTAGGCCCCGAATCGCCCGCCACGAGAAATTGTGGCGGGTTTAATCGTTCATACCCCATCTAGCCAATAGCTGCAACAGTGTTATTGCAAAACATCACTTTCCTGTCTAGCGGTACATCACTTTTAGTCTTGTCTCTTTTTTCTCTTACTCTTCTCTCTCGCCACTCTTGGATTGCGTGAGGCGCTCGCCGACAACGTTCCGCAGGGCGATCTGGCCGCGCGCCGCATCATCAACGCCAATCGCAATGCGGTAAGCTGGCATTCACTTCTGGACCGTGCAGGCATTCAGCGTTTTCCGATACATAACCTTAGGCACTATTATGCATCTCAACTCATCGCGAACTCAGTAGACCCCTTAACTATAAAGACTTGGATGGGCCATCATTCAGCGAGTTTCACGATGGACGTATACGGGCACTTGTTGAACAAACACGATTATTCGGCGATTGAAAGGATCAGTTTCGTCTGACATTTGTGGCGCGGTAGCAGAGTGGTTCATGCGCTGGACTGCAACTCCAGATACTTCGGTTCGATTCCGAACTGCGCCTCCAATTTGTGTGTTTTTTGTTCTCCTCGAATATATATATACCAACTTAGTGGCCTAGTATAATTGCCGTGGTGACCATGACTGCCTTAAATTGTACGGCGGAAAAGCTGCGACCAGTCTCGAACTGTTTTGCAGCGCCAATGAAACCGTATCCGTACCGAGAGCTTATGATGCCGCAAAGCGGAGAACGGCAGTAATGAGCCCAGACTGACGAATGCCGTGACTATCTCGATACCTGTTCTACACTGTTCGCAGAAACAAGCCTTAAGCCGTCATTTGCGTATTCTTCACCCGTCCTCTCACGTTCACCCGTGCCACTTCTAGACATATCATTGAGAACTTTTTGGGAGCTTTCAGGCAAGCCTTCCCACCAACTTGGGCGAAGAAAAAGGTTATCTGTATGAATGAACAGAAGCCGCACCAAGGCGTCAGCTTTGCGAGAATCCTCAATTGCAAGAAACGAGTTTACTAGAGACCGCGCGGGTCCTTCTTGATTGCCAATCCAGCCAAAGACGACAACCGTTTGGCTGCCAAATGTAGTAACTGTGAGAGTGATCTGATCGAGCTCAACACGGTTTTGTTCCAATTTTTGGAGTGGTTGACCCGCACAATCAAACTCGGGATGAAAGGCGCAACAGGCGGCTATAGGCAGTATTCGATCAAATCGCACCGCTGCAAAGTGAAATTGGTCAGTCGGGCCAGATAACAACTTTTCGTCAAACTGCGCCTTCCACTTTTGGACATCTCGCATTCCTAGTTCGATCCCGACCAAGTTGTCCTGAATGATCTGTTGCAAAGCGGCTTGCTTCTGGAATGGCATTCCTGCGTCAGCTTCACGCGAACACAAAATAAATCGCTGCTGTGCCTCCTTTGCAAACCGTTCGTAGGCGACCGCACGGTAGGAGAAAAGGAAGGCTGTTTCCTTTGTGAAGTTAAGCTCCTTACCTTCAATCGGTTCAAACAGAGCATTGTCATGCTTGCTGCAAAATCCGGGAAAGACTGACGCAAGTTTCACCCCAATTTTACGAGGCTGGGGCCGCCCTCTCGTCTTCATTAGATCGCTCATGAGGGGCTTTACGGTAAGCACATGATTGGATTCAGCTATCGCAGCAAGTCCACCTCCTTTTTGTATAGTGTGGGCCTTGATTATCGTGTCACTGCAAGGATCGCTTGATAGGGACGCGGGATACGCACAGTAGCCTTTTCGTAACTCGGTGAACATGGCTTGTTCGAGCTCAAAAGGGCTCTGTTTTTTCTGGGATGCGCGATTGAGATGGCAATTTTTGAATTTTAGACCGGAATTACACCAGCAACGCTCGTTTCTTCCCATTTTTTCTTTTGGCTTAATTGATCGGGAGTTGAGGTCAATTCTGGGTGCGGCTAGTGAGGGGTGAACTTTCATGGTTGTTGAGTAATCGACCGGGAGCTTTCATGTCAAACACCTCTTGATAACTTTCTAGCGAACGGTGGCTTCGTCCGCTTAGCAGCCATCCACTCACTCAAAATGCTGCAAGTGGTCGCCAACGTCCGCTTTGGGGAAGCTGCGGCGCAGCGTCGCGCGTCAACGCCAAGGTCTTGTTTGGGCCGTTCGTGCAAACCGTATCCGGGCCGAGAGCTTATGATGCCGCAAATCGGAGAACGGCAAAAAAGAGCCCTAGGTGACTAATGCTGCACCCTACAGGGGGCACTGCCCTAATTGGGCGCGATAGGTCCAAAAATCGGACATAGTGTCCGGGTTTCAGGACAGCATGTCCGAAAATCCAATACAGTGGCCTCGTACCCCTGCGCGGCATACATGGCTCACTTCATGGGATCGAGGGTACCAATTGAAGGAAGTAGTGAAGCGAAGCAAAGGGATTGCTAGCGCTTGCTCGAACTTAGCGAAAAGTAATATGCATGAAGCATATAATAGGGCGTCAGTATTGGAGAGACGATGGAGGAAAGTGGTGCAAAATTCAGTCGGTTAATTGAGTACGTTGAAGGCATTGATTACGTAAAAGCTGCCAGAAACTTGGTGATTGTATTTTCCTTTTCCACCGTACATTTTTTTGGCTTTACATTCTTCGCTTTCGGTAGCGTCCCCCCCTTCGTAGACTTTACCTCATTTTCGAGTGTTGTTTTTATTGCTTTGAGTTACTTTGCGATAGCAAGCTTTTTGAGCCAAGTTATCGCCATGGTAGCCACTAGACATGTAATTCCCTATTTAATAGTTCTATCCCGACACGGACGGCACGGCAGGCGCCCTTTACCCCGACCTTTGCGTAGCGAATCCCTCGGACCTAGGAAGACAGTGAGTGAGGAGATAAGAAAACTACGCGACCGACGATCCATAGATCAGAGGGTGAGACTAATTATCAAAGTCCAACAGAAATCAGAGATGCGCTATGAGGTGCTGATACGGTATTCATCCCTCGTAGGTGTGTTCGCTTTGTTATATCTAGGAGCCAAAATTGCAATAATCTGCATACTTGCGACATTCATTTATTACGGTTTTCTCTATGTAGCCTATTATCTGGTGCAGTATGTCGTTTTTCAGGCGGCTGTTACTCTTATTATTTTGATGCGTTTTCAGGATTGGTCTTTCGCCGATGGAAGCTCGAGAGGCTCATTCAAACTTAGATTGAGACGATCTCTTTCCATTGTAAACGATATTATCAGTGTTGATCGTGCCAATTTGCTCAGGCACATTAAAGGTTTCTTATCACTGCATTTTGCCTTACTCCTCGTGATATTATCTCTAGTTTTCGGGATTGGGAGATCAGCTCATGTCCTCGGTACTGAAAGCTTCGACATAGATTTGATGAACGGTCGGTCCGAAGAATATTTATCTACATCAATCGTCTTAATTACATCAAATGGTATATTAGGGGTTTCCGGTGTCGATGAGGCAATGATGTTTGTACCTTTCGACGCTGGGCCAGTGATCACTCCAAGTGAAACTGACAAATCCGACTTCTATATAAGATTGTTAGTTAATACATTTTTCGATTTAGAACGCCCGCTCTTTTCGGCGCAGGATCGCGATACTGGTTAGCCAACCCGCATTAGCTTTGGATCAGGATAGCCGTGAGCCAAGCCCCGAGCAGCCGTCTACATGGCGAGCGCTAGAACCTGATAACTTTTTCCGTCATCGGGGCAGAGATAGCGCCGCCCGACCGTCCCGACCTCAAATCCAACTTGCCGAAATCTGCGCCGCAAAGCGGGCGGTGAAAGTGACATGAGGCAGCCGATTTTGCGATCCGCTGCAACGCCCATCAGGGTCACCGATACTGGCTTTCACGGCCTTGTAGCGCGATGGCACTTAGATGGCACTTGCGATCTCAGGGGTGTGGTAAGTAATTGAAAAGAAATAAAGAATTTAAACTTGTAGACAGTCTTGCAAATCCGTGTACACCGGTTCGATTCCGGTACTCGCCTCCATTTAATTTCAAGCACTTAGCCGAATTCTGGAAGCCATACGAGAATTTCAAACACGGATATTTGAAACAAGAGCGCTGAGCCACGCATGTGGCTAGTATTCTCAACGGAAGCGCATTGGCGAAAAATTCGAGGCGACCGCCTTCTCATGAGAGTGTGAACAAGAAACCAAGACACAGACTTCTCAAGCAATTTCTCGGCATCTCTGCCGTTGAGCGAGCGTCAGTCTAAAGTCAGGTATGCGGGACGAAGCGCCATTTCGCTGCGGCTGCGCCAATGGCTGCTTGCGCGAAAGATTAGTTTTAGGACGGTTGCGACCTAAACGAGGATCAACCGCAATCCAAGGTCAGGTAGGCTTTCTGAAAGTCCCTATGCGCTAAGGCTTCATGGCTAATCATTACATTTAGCAATCCGGCGTCGCCTAAATTGATTTGATCGTCACAGCCCAAGTGAAACAAAACGCGATCCAGATGCCGACATGCGGGAAATTCACCACGAACGTCATATTGTACAAAGGTAGGATGACCACCGACCCAATGGTCACCATACCCAGCCACAATCCGTTCCGACCTGTCCTCCCATTCTCCAAGAATTGCAGCGACCTCTTCGTTTTCAGGGAGCCTGTTCTCCATTGTTGGATCGTTCTTTTCGAACGGCCAGTTATATGGATTGCCGGGTGCCGTATCAGCTGCGAACGCCAATGGCAGCCCAACACACCTGGCAGTTTCGGAGAAGTCTCTTGTTTGACGTGTGTTCTTCTGAATTTCACTAGGAATCTCAATGAGTTCATCCGCCTGAGGATCGGGATCCCATCGGATCACTCTGTCGCACGCGCCTGTATCATCGATCATCTCGAACGATGAAAATATTTGAAGTACTCCGCGTTTTGGGAATCCCTCAATTTGAGGCAGGTCAGCAAAATTTATTTGGGCAACTAGTGCCTTCGGGAAACTATTTGCATTTCTTGGCCAAACCGCATCGTTCCCTATAGCGAGTGGAGCGCCGCCGATCCTGCTTTCTTGTGGCGTCAGTGGAGGTCGATCCTGAACAGTGGCTTTGGCAATGGGTAGGTTGCTTTTCTCAATGTCATTCCAAAATGACCTCACTTCAGCGAGGGTGACACGAGGTGCTGCCTCTGCCTCCTTCCTTCGTTTTGGTTGCCAGACAAACCGATCCAACAGGTGAACAACTGCAAAAAATGCGGCGATGACGACGACAAAATAAAGAACAGTACTCATGTACTTCCTCTCATACCAACACATGCTTTAAGGTAGAAAATTATGACAATTGTGTGATTGTTCTGATAGAAATCCGAAAGCTGAGCAGACATTCATGCAGGTTGCAGCATCGATCAATTGGGGCTCTTTCGGGACATTCGCCGCAATCAGGTCCAACAACCGCTGACCATCCCAAGAAGACATTGAGACCCGGCTGGAGCCGGGCCAGCCCATTGATTTTTGGCGCAGGGGATTTGGCCAAGCCAAACGCCCTTTGCCGACAGGGTCGAGGCGCAGCCTCCCCCCTCGAACAAGACAAATAGACAAGGCCGTGGCCGCACCACCCTTGTCGATTTGTCCTGTTTCGCCCCCCTCCGCGTTCGCCACGTGGCAGATTTGCAGGAGCAGGCGGCTTCGCCGTCTTTCCTCCAAATCGCCCCCGATTTTCCGGTTGAGAAACGGGATCAAACGAAACAACCCTCGCGGGTCTGGGAAGGGATCAGGTCAGTTTATGACGCAAAGGTCAAAGTCATCTGACGTTCATGTGGGGCGACACATAGTTTTACCTTTTTCGGGACAACGAAGCTCTGATTTTAGAGGATATTTCAAAACTGGGACGCATTCGCTTTGCCTTTTGCGACTCAAAGGCTTTCCTTTCGCCCCTGCGCGGTTGATGCCAGTGCTTGTTCGTGGGCTGTTTGGGCCGTTCATGTCGATCGATACCAATCGCGGGAAGCTGTCACTCGCTGCGTTTTCCACACGGCATGCTTATCGGCATGTAAGCAGGCATTCGTCTTTTATTGGCTTGGCGAGCCTGACCATTGCTGGGGCACATCCAAGCTGCGTCCAGACAAAGACAGGTTTGGGCCGGCAAGGTCAGTTGAACGCTCTCGAAAAGTTGGCTGCGAATAGAAATCCAATCACGCGTTTACACCGTATTAACTGATATGTTGTTTTATGCCAGAAGGTTCGTTGAGCGTGCAGATTGTTTGGTTCAAAAGAGACCTACGGGCGAAAGATCACAAAGCATTGGCAATGGCGGCTGAGCTAGGGCCAGTTTTGCCGCTCTATATCATTGAGCCTGAGCTTTGGCGTCAACCAGATGCGTCCTATCGCCAATGGGCATTCGTCGCCGAGACCCTGTTTGAGCTCCGAGAAGATCTTGCCCGCCTAGGACAGCCCCTATTGATACGCACTGGTGCGGTGATTGATGTGCTCACGGAACTGCGGAAGCGGCTTAGCATCACGGCGCTCTGGTCACATGAAGAAACAGGAAATGGCTGGACATATAAGCGCGATCTTGAGGTCGCTGCATGGTGTAGGGGCCAAGGTGTTCCATGGCACGAGGTGCAAAACCATGGGGTGTGGCGCAGGCTAAAATCGCGAAACGGCTGGTCTAGTCACTGGGAAGCGCTCATGAAACAGTCTATATCAATCGCGCCCCGGTTGGCGCCGATCGGCCTTGACGTAGGGGGCATTCCTTGCGCTAGCAGTCTTGGTCTGGCCTATGATACGTGTCGCGATCGGCAGGTGGGGGGGCGCCGCGCCGGGATCGAGCGCCTGAACAGTTTTTTGAACGTGCGCGGCGAATATTATCAAAGCGCCATGTCCAGCCCGGTTGAGGGCGCGACAGCCTGTTCGCGCCTATCGCCCTATTTGGCGTGGGGGGCGCTATCGATGCGCGAGGTGGCGAAGGCCACGGAGGCAAGACGGCGCGCCTTGCCGCCAGAAGCCAAGGCATGGCGCAAATCTCTGAAGTCGTTTTCTGGGCGCCTGCACTGGCACTGCCACTTCATTCAAAAGCTCGAAGATGAGCCAAGAATCGAGGTTGAGAACCTTCATCGCCTCTATGATGGTCTACGCCCGCAAACGCCCAATGCAACGTTGTTGGCAGCGTGGGCGCGGGGGGAAACCGGGTATCCGTTTTTGGATGCCTGTATGCGATCCTTGCGCGCGAGCGGCTGGTTGAATTTTCGGATGCGGGCGATGGTAATGGCGACGGCGTCTTATCATCTGTGGCTCGATTGGCGTGCACCGGGGCTCCATCTGGCGCGCATGTTCACCGATTATGAGCCGGGCATTCATTGGAGTCAGGTGCAAATGCAGTCTGGCACCACAGGTATCAATGCGGTGCGCATCTATAATCCGGTTAAGCAAGGATACGATCAGGACCCAAAAGGTGTTTTTATTCGCAAATGGCTGCCTGAATTGGCCGCGATCCCCGATCCGCACATCCACGAACCATGGAAGGCCGATCTCTTAGGCAATGTGATCGACGCCACATATCCCGCGCGCATATTCGACCATTTTGCGGCTGCAAAAGCCGCGCGCGAAAAGGTGTGGAGCGTCCGACAAGGCCAGCAGTTTCGGGAACAGGCGCAGGACATTGTGGCCAAACATGCCAGTCGCAAATCCACGCCGCGAGCCCGTAAAAAAACTGCGAAAATGCCAGATACAGGGCAACTCAACCTGCCATTCGGAGACCCATTGTGAAGATGCGCAAAAAATCAGATTTGCCCTTTAAAACTTGCCCTGTTTGCAAGCGGCCATTCGCATGGCGCAAGAAATGGAAAAAGGTTTGGAATGAGGTTAAGTATTGTTCTAAACGCTGCCGGGCCGCGTCATGACCGATCTGTTTTCCACTCCCTCAGAGCCAGAGGAGCGCGTCGACTTTATGCCAACGCGCGCTGCTGGGCTCAGACGTCTTGAACAGTTCGCCGCGCGCGCAGGCCGCTATTATGCAAACTCCCGCAACTATGATTTTGGCCGCACCCAGCGCCGCAACGTATCGGTAGTGTCGCCGTGGTTGCGTCACCGGTTGATCACCGAAGAAGAAATCCTGACGCGCGTTCTGGCTGCCCACGGTATGAAGGGTGCCGACAAATTCATTCAAGAGGTGTTTTGGCGTACCTATTATAAAGGTTGGCTGGAACAGCGCCCAAGCGTATGGGACAGCTATCAAAAAAACCTGCTGAGCTGTCTGCGGAGACTGGAAATTGACACAGACCTGCGCGCGACTTACCGCGATGCAGTGTCAGGGCAGACTGGTATCGACTGCTTTGATCATTGGACAGACGAGCTGGTTAACACGGGCTATCTGCATAATCACGCGCGCATGTGGATGGCATCGATCTGGATCTTCACGCTGCGCCTTCCATGGGAGCTGGGCGCTGATCTGTTTTTGCGCCACTTGCTGGACGGCGATCCGGCTTCAAACACGCTGAGTTGGCGATGGGTGGCGGGTCTTCACACCAAAGGCAAAACCTATCTCGCGCGGCCCGAGAACATCGCCAAATATACCGGCGGGAGGTTCCACCCGAAAGGGTTGGCCAAGATAGCCGAGCCGTTAATCGAAACCTGCAATCATCCGCGTGTTGCGATTCCCGCACCTCACGCCCCGCCCACAGGCGCATATCTATTGCTGTTGACCGAGGAAGACATGTGCGGCCCAGATGTCTTGCCCTCATCACCTGCGGGGGTCTTGGGCCTGTTGGCAACGAAAGGCCTTTCACCTCAACATTTAGGTAGCATTCCCACGGCGTTTGCACAAAGCGCGATGGATACCGTATTGGCACCATTCGGGGGCGACATTCAGGCGGCCGATGATTGGAGCGCGCCACTGATCGAGGCGGCACAACGCGCTGGTGTCACAACCATCGCAACAGCTCATCTGCCGGTTGGTCCGTCCCGCGCCCGGTTGGATGGGGCTGAGCCCATATTGCGCGACGCCGGGATAAGTCTTTGCCGGGTCATGCGCCTTTATGATCAGATCTCTTGGCCCCATGCCAAAGCGGGATTCTTTGGGTTTAGTAAAAAGATCCCAACCATCTTGCGACACCTGAAACTGACCGCCAGCCCGAGCACAGATTCCTGATGAAACGTGAAACCTTGCTCTCGGCCACGGTGCTTCTGCCCAATCAGCTCTTTGCGGACCATCCGGGATTGGCCGGATCACCATTCAAGGTCGTTCTCTTCGAAGACCCGCTGTTTTTCGGGGATCCACAGTATCCGGCGAATATGCACAAACAAAAACTGTGGCTGCACCGGGCCAGCATGGCGCGATACCAACAGGACTTAATTGCCCGGGGTCTCAATTCGACGATCACCACCTATGACGGGCGCGCCGATGCTTGCTTGCGCCTGTTCCAAGAACTCGCGGCGGAAGGGATCACGCAGGTGACCATGGTGGACCCAGTTGACTTCATTGCCGAAAGGCGCTTGCACGAAGCTGCAGAACAAGCTGGGATCACGCTCAACATCCTACCAACGCCCGGTTTTTTGAACACGCAGAACGACAATCGTGCATGGGTCAGCGGGCGCAAACGGTGGTTCATGGCCGAGTATTACAAAAGCCAGCGCCGCCGTTTGGGCGTTCTGATGCAGGGCGATCAACCCAAGGGCGGGCAGTGGAGCTTTGACGAAGACAACCGCAAAAAGGTACCCAAAGCCCTGCTAAAAAGCCTGCCCTGGATTGATTGGCCGTTATCGGATAATATCGACGAAACCGCGCGCAGGAGTGTGTTACGTGATTTTCCGCATGCGATTGGAGAGCTCGAAACGCTCTACTACCCGACTTCGCATAGCGCGGCGGCAGCCTGGCTAAAGCAATTTCTCGAACGCCGTTTCGACCAGTTTGGCATCTATGAAGACGCAATTGTAGAGGGCGAGAACTGGCTCTGGCATGGCGTGTTGACGCCAACCTTGAACATCGGTCTGCTTACGCCCCGACAGATTCTTGATGCTGCCTTGAAGACCGCAGAGCGTAGGGCTATTCCTCTCAATTCACTTGAGGGTTTTATACGCCAGATCATCGGGTGGCGCGAATTTATGCGCGCCACCTACCAAGACCTTGGCGTGCCCATGCGGACCACCAATCATTGGAACCATCATCGCCCAATGCCCTCCGCGTTTTATGATGGGACGACAGGAATTGATCCGGTCGATGATACCATCCGGCGTGTCCTGAAAACTGGCTATTGTCACCATATCGAGCGATTGATGGTCATCGGAGGCTTTATGTTTCTGTGTGAAATCCACCCAGATGATATTTATCGATGGTTCATGGAAATGTTCGTCGACAGCTATGATTGGGTGATGGTTCCCAATGTTTATGCCATGAGCCAGCACGCGGATGGCGGGCTGATTACCACAAAGCCGTATTTTTCCGGCTCAAATTACATTCGCAAGATGAGTCATTGGAACAAAGGACCTTGGGCAGATATTTGGGATGGGCTCTATTGGCGGTTCATTTTCAAACACTCAGATGCCCTATCTCGTAATCCCCGTTGGGCCATGATGTGTCGAACCGGTGCGCGGATGCCAATTGAAACTAAAACCGAGCACTTGGCAGTTGCCCAAAAGTTTCTAGCGCAATTTGATTAATAAGCAGATCGACTAGGAGTCGCTAAACAACCGAGGCGAATGAAATTACATTGGAAATGGCGTGAAGGTGCGCCTTGAGAAATGCAGCCCCAGAATTGGGACATCGCGATCAATGTCCAGTTTGGGATTTACCGGCTGCTTCACCCAGCATGTTAGGTTGAGCCTAGTCCATTCGTCCGTAATTTGAAATTTGTTGGGATGGGAACCCTCCACACTGATCCATACTAACGCTCTCAACGTAATCGA
>NZ_JBHZRX010000008.1:0-189623 GCF_043641945.1 Yoonia maritima
ACGGGCGAGAGTGACATTCCTGAATTGCAGATGGGTGACATTTTAGCTTTGCGGCTACAATTACGTATTCGCATAATGATAGTTATGTTAACTTAATTATGTGTTGCTAAGATCACAGTTATTACACACCGTAATACCCGCGATCCCATTTTACGTATTGTACGACCCCATCAGTAACGCTGGTCTGTGGTGCGTAACCGGTTAGCTTGCGAAGCAAGCTGTTGCCGCATAATACGACATTTGATGATCGAGCTGATCTGTCTCGCGATACGGCATTTTGGAGTTTGCGCCATAAACCGAACTTGTTGACGCAAGAAGCAAATGCTTTGGTGGAAACGCACGTGCGGCCTCTAATAACTCAAATGTTCCCAATAGGTTATCTTCTGTATAAGCTCTTGGATTGTCGATTGAGTATCGTACGCCAGCTTGAGCGGTCAAATGGACGACTGCGTCAAAACAGATCAATAGGCTTGCGCGCTGCCATGCAATTTGTGTCCGCTTTCTCAACACCCTGCAGAAAAATTTCGTGTTTGACGACAAGCCCATAGATTTCGACCCAGATACGCTTTTGCGGGCGTGTCCTTTCTTGGTTCCATCCTAATATACGGCTTCTTTCGCTGACCTGCTTAGCAGACAATTGATAAGGGTCTTGGTACACCGGCGGTCAGCGCACTTAGGGTAACTCTAGTCTAAGTCACATTGCGTTGTGGTTTTGAGCCAGCTTCCGAATGCGGCTAATGTTTCGCTTACTTCTTGTCGGTTTGGTCGGATCAGGGCGTAGGGCGTTGGTCCGTTTAGGGTTCGTGCGTGGACTTTGTGTAATGTTCCGGATGCGATTGCTTGTTGAGCAAAGATGTCAGGCAGGAGCGCGATGCCTAGACCGGCCTGGGCCGCAGAAATGACCATGTCGAAATGCTGTACCCGTGGTCCCCGCAAACGATCAATCTCCATATCCTCGCTACTCGCGAACCATTGGTTCCATAGCTCGGGCCGTGTCGCGAGTTGGATGAGCGGGTATGACGCCAGGTCAGCGAACGACAGGTTTTGACCTGCGGGGATCAGGCTGGGTGCCGCGACGGTGATCAGGGTTTCATCCAAAAGAGGCGTCACGTCGGTATCATTACCGGCCATCACCGCCCTTTGTATTGCGGCGTCGAAAGGGCTTTCGTCAAAATTCACGGGATGCAGTGCTGAGGCAAGATCGATTGAAACCTCGGGATGTGTTTTCAGAAATTCGGGTAGCCGTGGGATCAGCCATGTTGCTGCAAACGTCGGTAATACTGCCAGTCGCAGAACATCGCCGCCCCCGCCAAACCCCATGACCATTTTGGCGGATCGGTCTAGTTGGGTCAGGATATCGCGTGCTTCATAGACCATTGCGCGGCCTGCGTCCGATAGCTGTAATCGCTTTTTAACACGGTAGAATAGCTGCACGCCCAACCGTTGTTCTAACGAACGGATTGATCTGCTAACTGCACTTTGCGTCAAGTCTAGCGCGTTCGCCGCACCCGAAACTGTTCCGAGTTCAGCGCAAAACACCAATGCGCGCAGCTCTTGAACGCTAGGTGTATAGTTGGGGCGATACGTCATAATATTCCAAAAACTCATCAAGTATTGATTTTCAATCGTTATCACTTGGGTGAAAAGTTTGCTAGAAAAGCTGAAACCAGAAGGACCCTGATATGTCGCTGAAAGCAAAAGACGCCCCTGACCTGAACCGTTTCGATTTTGCAGATCCCTTCTCGCTTGAAACTCAGCTGACTGAAGAAGAGCGCATGATGCGCGACGCGGCCAAGGCTTATGCCCAAGGCAAACTGCAACCGCGCGTGATTGCCGCCTATCGTGATGCTGAAACTGATCCAGCAATCTTTCGTGAGATGGGCGAGATGGGTCTTCTTGGTATTACCATTCCCGAAGAATACGGCGGGCTTGGCGCATCTTACGTGTCTTACGGGCTTGCTGCGCGTGAAATTGAACGTGTCGACAGCGGTTACCGTTCGATGATGTCGGTGCAAAGTTCGCTTGTGATGTATCCGATCTATGCGTTTGGGTCAGAAGAGCAGCGCAAGAAATACCTGCCCAAGCTCGCAACCGGCGAATGGATTGGGTGCTTTGGCCTGACAGAACCCGACGCCGGAAGCGATCCATCGGGCATGAAGACAGTCGCGAAGAAAACAGCGACTGGCTATGTGATCTCGGGCGCGAAGATGTGGATTTCCAATAGCCCAATCGCGGATGTCTTTGTGGTTTGGGCCAAATCAGAGGCCCACGGCGGTAAAATACGGGGCTTTGTACTGGAAAAAGGCATGAAGGGTCTGTCCGCGCCAAAGGTTGGCGGAAAGCTATCGTTGCGCGCCAGCATCACGGGTGAAATCGTGATGGATGGTGTCGAGGTTGGTGAGGACGCGCTTTTGCCAAATGCCGAAGGCCTAAAGGGGCCTTTTGGGTGTTTGAACCGCGCGCGTTATGGCATCAGCTGGGGCGTGATGGGGGCTGCCGAATTTTGCATGGATGCGGCACGCCAATACGGTCTGGACCGCCAGCAGTTTGGCAAGCCTTTGGCGCAGACCCAGCTGCATCAGCTCAAGCTAGCGAACATGCTCACGGAAATCAGCCTTGGACTGCAAGCAAGCCTGCGTGTTGGTCGCCTGATGGATGAAGCAAAAGCCGCGCCAGAGATGATTTCGATCATCAAACGCAACAACTGCGGCAAGGCGTTGGATATTGCGCGGATGTCTCGGGACATGCACGGCGGCAATGGGATTTCAGAGGATTTCCAGATCATGCGCCATATGGTGAACCTTGAAACGGTTAATACATATGAAGGCACTCATGACATTCATGCACTGATCCTTGGCCGTGCGATCACCGGGTTGCAGGCGTTCTTTTAAAGCCGAGAGATCATGAAAAAACCACTGATCCTCACCATCAATCCGGGCACCACCACCACCCGTCTGGGGCTGTTTGAACCGGCTGACGGGACTGTCATTTGCGTCACGGAAACAACGATTGAGCATGATGAAACCCGGATGGCAGAGTTCGCTACGATCTCGGATCAGCTAGATTTTCGTGCGCAAGAGATTGCAGGGTTCCTTGCCGATTTGCCGGATGATGTGTCGCTTGTCGCGGTGGCCGGTCGAGGTGGGATGCTAAGCCCGGTCCCGGCGGGGGTAATTGCGGTGAATGACACGCTTGTCGATTTTGCGCTGAACACGCCCGTCTATAGCCATGCGTCCAACCTTGGCGCGCCTTTGGCCCAGGCAATTGCAGAGCAACACAAGATTGACGCCTTTATCGTGGACCCCGTTTCGGTGGATGAACTGCCTGATGTTGCCCGCATCTCTGGCTTTCCCGAAATCGCACGGTTTTCATTCGTTCATGCCCTGAATATTCGGGCCTGCGGGCGGAGATTGGCAGATGAATTGGGTAAGCCGTTTGAGGCACTAAATGCCGTCGTAGCCCATATGGGGGCAGGAATTTCTATCGCTGCGATCAAAAACGGACGCATCGTTGAAAGCTCTAACCGGATGGAAAATTCGCCGTTTTCGCCAGAACGTGCGGGCGGGCTGCCGATCATGCCGCTGATTGCGCTGTGCTATTCCGGGAGATATTCCGAGGCTGACCTAAAGAAAAAGCTATACGGAAACGGCGGTGTCTTTGCCTATCTTGGGACCAAAGACATGCGTCAGGTCGAAGAGTTGATTGCAAAGGGCGATACGCAGGCGGCGTTGGTTTGGGATGCAATGCTGTATCAGATTAAGAAGACCATTGGTGCGATGGCTGGCGTGTTGGATTTTGAACCAGACGGGATCATTCTAACGGGCGGCATGGCACACTCAGCCAAGGTTATTGCCACCTTGACATCAGGGTGTAAGGCACTGGCCCCGATCCATATCTACCCCGGCAGCTATGAGAGCGAAGCGCTCGCCTCTGGCGTGGCACGCGTTATGGCGGGCATGGAAAAGGCGATGATTTGGCCCTTCACACCAAACGGGAAAACCGCATGACGATCCGCACTTTCGATGAATTGGAACGCCAGATGTCAAAGCGCCCGCCGCTTCGGGTCGTGGTTGCCGGCGCTGATGACAGTCGCGTTTTGGATGCTATGTCTGCGGCCGCCAATCATGGACAAATTAGCAAAGCAATTCTGGTTGGTGACGCCGCCGAAATTCGCCGCCTAATACCTGCTGACTTGTCGGAAATCGCGGAAATCATTGACGCCCAAGACGCGGGTAGCTGCGCAAACCTAGCCGTCGCCAAGGCGCGAAGCGGGGCGGCTGATGTCCTTGTCAAAGGTAATATTAGCTCTGCTCCCTATCTGCGGGCGGTGGTGAACAAAGATACAGGCCTACGTAAATCCAGCGTGCTGTCAAACCTGACATTGGCCGAGATGCCATCGCTTGACCGGCTGATCGGTGCGACGGACAATGGGATTATCGTGCTCCCTACCCTCGCGCAAAAGCGTGGGATCCTGCAAAATAGCCGTGCGTTTTTTGCGGGCCTTGGCATCGCGAACCCGCGTGTCGCAGCGATCGCTGCATCGGAAAAGGTGACAGATACGCAACCAGCCACGACAGACGCAGCCGCCCTTGCTGCGGAATCGCAACGTGGTGATTTTGGCGGGATGCGTGTCGAAGGTCCGTTTGGTTATGACGTCGCGGTGTCTGCGGCGGCCGCAAAGGCGAAAGGTATGACTGACGACCAAGTCGCTGGCCGTGCCGACCTGATCCTATTTCCAAACATCGAGGCCGGTAACGCAACGGTCAAAGCATGGAAATTCCACGGAATGGCCCGCACCGCCAGCATCGTTTTGGGCGCGTCGATCCCTGTGCTGCTCAACTCGCGATCAGACGGGGTTGAACAACGCAGGTTAGGATTGGTCCTTGCACATGCCGTCATTGCCGGGTTGGAACAGGCCTAACAGCCTGATTTATTCCCGTGATTTAGAAGCAAAACGCGGCAGCATTGCCGAGAAATCTTTGCCAAGACCGTCTTCGTTTTCGACAAACTGCGCGTAGAGCCCGAGCGCAAGCTGCCCCATTGGCGTGTCTGCATCAACGCTTCGCGCGGCCTGCTGGGACAACCGTAGATCCTTGAGCATCAATTCAGCGGCGAAACCGGGCTTGTAATCATTGTCGGCCGGGCTTGGCACGCCAACGCCGGGCGCCGGGGTGTATGCATTCATCGACCAGCTAGAACCCGAAGACGTCGACACCACATCATAGAGCTTCCGACGATCCAGCCCAATTTTATCAGCGAGCGCAAAGGCCTCGCAGGTGGCGATCATCGTGGCGCCTAGGATCATGTTGTTGCAGATTTTTGCGGCTTGCCCTGCCCCGGCATCACCGCAATGCACCGTCTTTTTTCCCATAATATCCAGCAACGGCGTCATGGCGGCAAAAGCCTTGGCCGATCCACCAGCCATAAAGGTCAACGTGCCAGCCTGTGCGCCGCCGATACCACCAGAAACAGGGGCATCAAGGCTTTCCAAACCATGCGACGCGCAAAGATTTGCGACCGCGCGGGCGCTTTCGACATCCACTGTCGAACAATCGCAAAGCACGGCACCTTTGGCCATCACAGGGATCAGCTCATCCGCGACGCCCCGCAATATGGCACCATTCGGCAGCATTGTTATAACGACCTGCGCGTCTTTCGCGGCATCGGCTAGGGACGCCACCGAATTCACACCCTCTATCGTGATGCCAGCCACATCAAATCCAGCAACCTCGTGCCCCGCCTTTGCCAAATTGGCCGCCATCGGGCCACCCATGTTGCCTAGGCCTACAAATCCAATTTTCATAATACTGTCTCCAAATTCAAAGCTTCGCTGCCAAGGTCCGATAGCATCGCGTCAACTTCGGATGATGTGACATCCGAGATCGCAGCATGTGCCCAGTTTGGCGCATTGTCCTTATCAATAATCGCGGCGCGCACGCCTTCGGGGAAATCGCCCTGCGCTACGGCACGCGCGGTAAACCGAAATTCTAGCGCTAAGGCATCGCGCAGGCCGTGTGTGCCGCGCAGTGTTTTCAAAACTGCCATACAGCAAGACAGCGCAAGCGGCGCACCGCGCTTAAGCCCCTTAACTGCGCGCTGTGCAAATTCAGTATCTGAATCCTGCAAATTAGCAGCAATCTTATTCAAAGTGTCTGACGCGAAATAGCGGTCTATGGTTGCCAGATCGTTAGCCATCGCACTGGCTGGTGCCGTGCTGGCAAAATTCGCAATCTCGGCAATGTCGCCCGTTTGAACGAGTGCCGATTTCAACTGATCCCACTGATCATAGGCGACGAATGTATCAGCAAACCCCGCAAATATCGCGTCGCCCGGCCCCATACGCGCCCCCGTTAGCCCAAGGTAGCGCCCCAAAAACCCTGGCGCGTTCGCCAATAGCAAAGACCCACCAACATCAGGCAAAAGCCCAATGCCGCATTCTGGCATCGCGATCTTGGTGCTTTCGCAGACGATACGGTGTGACGTGTGACAGCCAAGCCCAACGCCCCCACCCATCACGAACCCTTGCAGAAAACTGACAATGGGCACCGGGTATTCGGCAAGCTTGGCGTTCAAACGGTATTCGTCTTGCCAAAATTTGCGACCATAGGCGATATCACCGCGCTGTGCGCTTTCATAAAGGCTCGCGATGTCGCCGCCTGCGCAAAACGCCTTGTTACCAGCGGCTTCGATAATAACCAGACGGACACTGTCGCGCCATTCGTCAAGCGCGGCTTCGATTGCCAAGCACATCTCGTGCGTTAGCGCATTCAGCACATCGGGGCGGTTCAGCGTGATCCGCCCGACATGGCCGTCGATCCGGCAAGATACATCATTCATTTAGCCAATAGCCCTCGGCTGACAATCAAACGCATGACTTCGTTGGTGCCTTCTAGGATTTCATGCACCCGTAAGTCACGCACCAGTTTTTCGATTCCGTAATCCGCAAGATAGCCATAGCCACCATGCAGTTGCAGGCAGTCATTCACAATTTTCGATCCGGCTTCGGTGACGAATTTCTTGGCCATGGCGCAGTAGTGCGTGGCGTCCGGTGCACCTGTGTCCAATTTCCACGCCGCCTGTCGTAAAACCACCCGCGCGGCCTGCAATTCAATTTCCATATCAGCAAGACGGAATTGCAGGGCTTGGAATTGGTCGATCGTTTTCCCAAAGGCCTTGCGTTCGCCCATATAGGCAATCGTTTTATCAAGTGCCGCTTGCGCGGCCCCCAACGAACAGGCCGATATATTCAGGCGCCCGCCGTCCAGCCCGGCCATCGCATATGAAAACCCTTTGCCTTCATCCCCAACAAGGTTGCCAGCGGGGATTTCGCAATTGTCCATTTGTACCTGACGGGTCGGTTGCGACCGCCAGCCCATCTTGTCCTCAAGCCCGCCAAAGGTCAGGCCGTCAGTGCCGTCTTTGACGATCAATGTGCTCACGCCTTTGGGGCCATCTACGCCTGTGCGACACATGACGATATAGGCGTCGGCATAGCCGCCAGCGGAAATAAACGCCTTTGTCCCCGTCAACGCATAACCGGTGTCGGTGCGCACGGCTTTGGTTTTGAGCGCGGCGGCGTCCGACCCGGAACCCGGTTCCGTAAGGCAATAGGCAAGGAAGGTGTTCATGGTCACGACGTCCGGCAGCATCTGAGCCTTCAACGCGTCCGACCCAAATTTATCAATCATCGCAGCGCACATATTGTGGATCGACAGCAAGGCCGAAACCGATGGGCAAGCCATGCTCAGTGCTTCGAAAATCAAGGTGCCATCCAGCCGGGACAGCCCCGCGCCGCCAGCGTCCTCAGAAACAAACAGCCCGCCAAACCCTAGTTCAGCCAGTTTCGGCCACAGGTCTTTGGGGATCTCGCCTGCCTTTTCCCATGCCTGCGCATTGGGTGCGATCTCGCTTTCGCCAAACGCTTTGGCCATGTCAAAGATGGCCTCTTGTTCTTGTGTTAGTGCAAAATCCATTGCGTCACCTCGGAGCTAAGCGAGCGGCACCGTCAAGGCGGATCACGCTCCCGTTTAGGAAATCGTTTTCAATGATATGCATCGCAAGCGCTGCGAATTCTTCTGGGTCACCAAGCCGTGCAGGGTTCGGGATGCCTTGTGCCAATGCATCCTGCAGCTCTTGGGTCATCGACGTTACCATGGGCGTGCCAAAAATGCCGGGTGCGATTGCCATGACCCGGATCTTGTCCCGGGCCAGATCGCGAGCCATCGGCAGCGTTAGACCAACGATCCCACCCTTTGACGCGGCATAGGCCACCTGCCCGATCTGTCCTTCAAAGGCGGCAATCGACGCGGTGTTGATAATCACCCCGGTGCAATCGGCATCGATCCCGGCGGCAACCATCCCCGCAGCGGATTGCGACGCGACATTGAATGACCCGACAAGGTTGACGTTGATCACCGTCTGGAAAAGCCCCAGATCATGCACGCCATTGCGGCCAACCGTTTTCGCGGCTGGCGCGATGCCAGCACAGTTCACGCAGATACGTTCTTGGCCATGTGCCGCGCGCGCAGTGTTTAGTGCTTCGGCAACGCTGTCCGCATCGGTCACATCCGCTTGGGCAAATAGTGCACCCAATTCGGCCGCCCGTGCGGCCCCTTTTTCAGCATCGCGGTCGATCAGTGTGACCTTGGCCCCAGCGGCACAAAGCGCAGCGGCAACCGCGCTTCCCAGCCCGGACGCGCCCCCAGTAACAACCGCCGCGATGTCATTTTCAATTTTCATTTAGTCAGGTCTTTCCACTGCAATCGCTGTCGCTTCGCCACCACCCAGACAGACAGCGGCAATCCCGCGTTTTAGCCCGCGTTTTTCCAACGCGTTCAACAGGGTCACGATAATCCGGCTGCCAGAGGCGCCAATCGGATGGCCCAATGCACAGGCACCACCGTTGACGTTTACAATATCGCGCGACAATCCAAGATCACGGATGAACGCCATTGCAACGACGGCAAAGGCTTCGTTCACTTCCCACAGGTCTACATCACCAACGGACCACCCCAGCTGATCCAGCAGCTTTTGCGCGGCATGAACGGGTGCTGTCGTGAACCATTCGGGTTCATGGGCAAATGTTGCGTGGCCTTTGATCACGGCCCGCGCAGTTAGGCCCAGTGCGTCAGCCCGTGATTGGGACGCCAGAACCAATGCCGACGCCCCATCAGAGATAGAGGATGAATTCGCCGCAGTAACCGACCCGTCAGGTTTAAAAGCTGGCTTGAGCTGCGGGATTTTTTCGGGGCGTGCATTGCCGGGCTGTTCGTCGGCGTCGACAGTGACATCACCCTTGCGGGTTTTCAGCGTGACCGCTGCGATCTCATTTGCGAAATGCCCGCCATTTTGGGCCGCAACCGCATTGGCCAGCGACGACAGCGCGTATTGATCCTGCTCTTGGCGGCTGAATTGGTAACGCTCTGCGCATAGTTCGGCAAAAGCACCCATCAAAGTACCTTTGTTATAGGCGTCTTCTAAGCCATCGAGGAACATATGGTCTTTGAGCGATGCATGCCCAAGCCGCGCACCGCTGCGCGTCGTTTCCGACAGATATGGTGCGCCAGACATGCTTTCCATACCGCCAGCGACAGCCATGTTCAGCGTCCCGCAACGGATTTGATCGTAGGCGAGCATCGCCGTTTTCATGCCAGAGCCGCAGACCTTATTCACCGTAGTGCATGGCACATTGATCGACAGGCCCGCACCTAATGACGCCTGACGCGCGGGCGCTTGCCCTAGTCCGGCGGGCAAAACGCACCCCATCAGAACTTCGTCGATGTGGTCGCGGTCGATCTTTGCGCCGTCAATTGCGGCACCGATGGCATGCGCGCCTAATTCGGGCGCGGTCATTGTGCTTAGCCCGCCTTGAAAGCCCCCGATGGGCGTCCGGGCGGCTCCTACGATTACAACATCATCCATCTAATTCTCCACGGGTCTTTGGTCATCAACCAGCACACCATCGCGCGGTAAATCACCTTTGGCCACAGCTACGATTTGCGTTCGAAGCTTTAGAATTTCAGCAGCCGAGGCAGCGATTGCTTCGGTGCCCGACTCTTCGGTTTCAACCTTCAACGTCACCACGTCCTTTGTGCCGTCAAAACCGATTTCAACGCGGGCACGGTGGATTTCTGGGTGGCGGGTCATCAGGCTTGCCACTTGTTCTGGTCGGATGAACATGCCCTTAACCTTGGCCGCCTGATCTGCACGACCACGCCAACCAACAATACGCTTTGGCCCCGATGTGGCTGGCATAATGGCACTAAGATCACCAACAGAGAAGCGTAGCAAAGGATAATCGGGGTTCAAAACGGTCACGACGACTTCGCCTATTTCGCCGGGCGCGACAGGTGTGCCTGTCCCTGGCGTGACGATTTCGACGATCACGTCATCATCAATCACCATGCCATCGATGCTATCCGCCGTTTCATAGGCAATCAGGCCGACATCAGCGGTGCCATAACATTGGCGACATAGGATGCCCCGGTCCTCATAGGCCTGCCGCAGCTTTGGAAACAAAGGACCTGCCGTCACCGCGGCGCGTTTGATCCGGCTTAGATCCAGACCAAGTTCATCACCTTTGGCCAAGATCGCGCCCAGATAGTCAGGCGTGCCGACATAGGCGGTTGTGCCAATCGTGGCGGCGACTTCAGCCTGTTGGCGGGTGTTGCCGGGGCCGGCAGGAAAGACAGTTACGCCAATCGCACGCGCACCGCTTTCGAACATCGCCCCTGCTGGGGTGAAATGATACGCAAAGGTGTTCTGCGCGATATCACCGGGGACAAACCCCATCGCGGTTAAAAAGCGACCGAACCGCCACCAATCGGGGCCAGTACCACCGGGTTCATAGATGGGACCGGGTGACTGAAAGATCGTCGCGACATTTTTTGCGGCGACCGCGCCAAAGGGCGGGTTGTCCGCTTGGGCTTGCAGCAACGCGCCTTTGCGCATGACCGGCAACGTTGCCAGTGCGGCGAGGCTATCCAGCGAGATATCATCGGGCAGCAAGGCATTCAGCGCCTTTAGCTGCTCTGCTTCAAGTTGGTCATGGGTTTTCATTTGATAATCCCTCCCATTACGCCAGCCACCGTTTGCGGCGCCGATAGCTGCGTACATCGCGGAATGATTTGCGGCCTTCGTCTGACATACCAAGGTAGAATTCCTTGACGTCTGGATTTTCGCGCAGCTCTGCGGCGGGGCCTTCCATCACGACGCGGCCGCTTTCTAGAATATAGCCGTGATGCGCGTAACGCAGCGCAACATTCGTATTCTGTTCGGCCAACAGAAATGACACGCCTTCTTTTTCGTTCAGGTTCTTCACAATCGTAAAGATTTCTTCGACCAGTTGCGGGGCGATCCCCATTGATGGCTCATCCAGCAAAATCGTTTCAGGGCGTGACATCAGCGCGCGGCCAATGGCGCACATTTGCTGTTCCCCGCCAGAGGTAAAGCCCGCTTGGCTTTTGCGGCGTTCGCGCAGGCGTGGGAAATAGCTATAGACCATTTCAAGGTCCGCTTTAATATTCGCTGCCCCATCGGTGCGGGTATAGGCACCTGTCATCAGGTTTTCTTCGACGGATAGGTGTTCAAAACAGTGACGGCCTTCCATCACCTGTACGACCCCGCGCTTGACCAGCGCCTCGGGGGATAGGTTTTGGATGGGTTTGCCGTGGTATTCGATCTTGCCCTTGGTGACTTCGCCGCGTTCAGAATGCAGCAAATTTGAAATCGCCTTTAGGGTTGTTGTTTTGCCAGCACCGTTACCGCCCAGCAAAGCCGTAATGCCGCCCCTTGGGACAGATAATGAAACACCCTTCAGCACCAAAATCACGTGATTGTAGATCACTTCAATATTGTTGACCTCTAGCAACGTATCCGTCGGGGTCGCGGCTGACTTCGTCATTAGTATGCTCCGTTTGTGCGTGGGGTCGCTGTGAAAATGGGTACGGGCGGTGGTGAACGGCCCCATTCAGGGGCCGTTCAATTGTTAGTTTATAGGCAACCGGGTGTGATGTTGTTCTCGGCGGCAAAGGCGGCGGCATCTTCCGTCACCAATGGGCCAGTCACGCTATCGTCGGGTGCGATATAATCGGTCAGCGCAGTCCAAGTGCCCGATGCAGCGTCCCATTCTTGGACGATACCAAAGCCGGTGCCGCCGTGGTCCTGGCAAGACACAGAAAACGCCGGGCCGATCTGGGCCATACCCAGTTCTTCCATGCGTGCATCTGTGATCTCTAGCGCCTCCATGCCGTCACGCACCATCGCTGGTGTTACTTGCGCGACACCATGGATTTCTTGCGCTTTAGCGATCGCTTCGGCGGCCAACATCGCAGCGTACATGCCACGTGTGTAAAGCACCTTACCGATGTTGGACCCGTCGCCAGCAGCGTTACCCGCGTCGTGAACCAGCGAAGAAATCTCTGCAAAGACAGGCAGATCATCGATCCGGTTCATGTTCAGTGACTTATAACCGTTGGCAGCAGCCCCGGCTGGGGTCACGTCATGTTCGGCACCTGCCCACCAGTTCCCGATAAAGTTTTCCATTGGGAAACCAATGTTGGCGGCTTCTTGGATTGCGACTTGGTTCATCACGCCCCATCCCCACATCAGAACATAATCAGGACGTTCACGGCGGATTTGCAGCCACTGTGATTTTTGTTCCTGACCAGGGTGGTCAACGGCGATCTGCGTCAAGTTAAACCCGTGCATTTCAGACAGGGTTTCCAGCGTACGGATCGGTTCCTTGCCATAGGCAGAGTTGTGGTAAACCAGCGCCAGTGTTTTACCGTCCATTGATCCGCCGTTTTCATCCAGCAGATAGTTCACCATCACGGATGCAGCGTCCCAGTAGTTCGCCGGATAGTTAAAGACCCAGTTGAACACTTCGCCATCTGCCGCAGATGTACGGCCATAGCCCATCGTGTGCAGCGGAATCTGATCTGCGGTTGTTTTTGGAATTAGCTGATACGCGATGCCAGTCGACAGCGGTTGATAGATCAACGCGCCTTCGCCTTTTGTGGATTCATAGCATTCCACGCCGCGTTCGGTGCTATACCCTGTTTCGCATTCGAGGATACGAACCGGCTCCCCTCCGATCCCTCCGTCGCGTGCGTTCAACAGGTTAAAGTAGTCTTGATACCCATCAGAGAATGGTGTGCCACCCGCCGCATATGGGCCGGTGCGATAGCTAAGATCAGGGATCACAAGTTCGGCCATCACAGGCGCAGCCGTCACTGAGGCCGCAATGGCCAAAGCGGCCAGTTTCTTCATCTTCATTGGGTTCTCCTCCCTTGGTTTACCAATAAGTCGTGCAAGTGCCGTCATTGCGGCTTGGCGGGTTGATCCCGCCAATCGGTTAATGTGGGAACGGCCATAGGCGCAGTTTCTCTTTGGTGACGCGCCATAGCTGCGCGAGGCCGTGTGGTTCTTTGATCAAGAAAAACATGATCAGCGCGCCGATAATCACCAGCTGCAAATGGCTGACCAGATCCGTCGGCCAACCCATCAGGTCGCTGCCAACAAACTTCAGCGCGACCGGCAGTAGCACAAGGAACGCGGCACCTGCGAAGCTGCCGAAAATCGACCCAAGCCCGCCGATAATCACCATGAACAAGACGAGGAATGACTTTTGAATGCCAAAGGCTTCGCCAACCTCGACCGCGCCAAGGTAAACCGCAAAAAACAACGCGCCAGAAATCCCGATAAAGAATGACGAAATCGCAAATGCCGTCAGCTTTGTGCGTAGCGGGTTCACACCGATGATTTCGGCGGCAATATCCATGTCGCGGATCGCCATCAGCTTACGGCCAAGCGTGCCCCGCGTCAGGTTACGCGCCACCACGGCGCAGACCGTCACAAAGACCAGACAGATCATATATTGCGCCCAGGGTGCCGCGTTTGGACCTGTCACCGCGAAAGGGCCGACAAACCGCTCTGGCGCACTGATCTGACCGGAAGCGGAATAGTTGTAGAACCAACCGACCTTGTTAAACAGCCACACCAAAAAGAACTGCGCGGCAAGCGTAGCAACGGCAAGGTAAAACCCCTTGATCCGCAGCGAAGGCAGGCCAAAGGCCGCGCCGACCATTGCTGTGATGCCGCCAGACACCAAGATGTGGAACACGATGTTCACATCCGGGAATGCCGTCATTAATTTATAGCAAGCATAGGCACCCACCGCCATGAAACCACCGGTTCCAAGGCTCACTTGCCCGCAATAGCCCGTCAGGATGTTCAGCCCAATCGCAGCGATCGCATAGATCAAGAACGGCACGAAAATCGCGTTCGCCCAATAATCGTTGATCATGAATGGGATCACCAGATAGGCGACGGCCAGCACCAGCCAATACCGATAACGATCAAATTTGATCGGGAAGGTTTGGTTATCCTCGGCGTAGGATGTTTTGAAATCACCGGCTTCACGATAAAACATCAGAGCGCTCCTTGGGTGGGTGTCAGATCATACGCGTTCAATAATTCTCTCCCCGAATAGACCCTGCGGGCGAAAGACGAGAAACAGCAGCGCAAGCACATAAGCGAACCAGTTTTCCGTGGCCCCGCCAACAAGCGACCCAACCGTATATTCAAACAGCTTTTCCCCCATCCCGATGATCAGCCCGCCAACAATCGCGCCGGGGATGGATGTAAACCCACCCAGCATCAGCACAGGCAGCGCCTTAAGTGCGATCATCGAAAGCGAAAACTGCACGCCTGATTTCGCGCCCCACATGATCCCCGCGACAAGCGCGACAAAGCCAGCCAGTGACCAAACCAAAATCCAGATGAAGTTCAACGAGATACCAACCGAAAGTGCGGCTTGGTGATCATCTGCAACGGCGCGCATTGCGCGGCCATGTTTCGTGTATTGGGAAAATGCGATCAGCGACGCGACCAATAGGATAGCAACGATAGTCGCGACCATATCTAGCTTGTCGATATAGAACCCGTAAAAGTCATCACCGCCCCAACCGACAGTCATGTCCTCTAACCAGCGCGACCCACCTTGGGGCAGACCCAATGCAAGCGTCTTGATATCTGACCCCCACATCAAATCGCCAACACCTTCAAGGAAATAGGCAAGCCCAATCGTCGCCATGAACAGGATGATCGGCTCTTGTCCTACCAGATGGCGGAACACGAACCGCTGAACGCCCCATGCAAAGCCTATCATGACAACAATCGTCATCAGGATCGCAAGCACCGCAGGCACATGCCAGCCAAAGTGATGGATATTCGTCCCCAAGACCGCGTTGATGATATGGGCAAAGGGCACTTGCCCCTCCATGATCCCGGCAAGGGTCAGCGCGGCAAACAGCGCCATCACGCCTTGGGCGTAGTTGAAAATCCCCGAGGCCTTAAAGATGAGCACAAACCCAAGTGCGACAAGCGAATACATCACGCCAGCCATCAGACCGTTGATAAGCACCTCAACAAGGTAAAGAAAGTCAGTCGACATTGCGCAAATCCTTAATCATGGGCCACGCCTAGATAGGCATCAATCACTTCTTGGTTGCCGCGCACTTCGTCGGGGGTGCCATCCCCAATCTTGCGGCCATAATCCATCACAACCACCCGGTCGCTTAGGTCCATCACAACGCCCATGTCGTGTTCGATCAGGGCAATTGTGGTGCCAAATTCGTCATTCACATCTAGAATAAAGCGGCTCATATCCTCTTTTTCTTCGACGTTCATGCCGGCCATTGGTTCATCGAGCAGCAGCAATTTGGGGTCCGCGGCAAGCGCACGCGCCAGTTCGACGCGTTTTTTCAAACCGTAAGGCAAACGGCCCACCGGCGTTTTGCGGATCGCTTGGATATCAAGAAAATCAATGACGCGTTCCACATGGGCGCGGTTTTCAATCTCTTCGCGCTCTGCGGCACCTTTCCAGATCGCCTGTTTGATGATGCCCGCCTTCATGTAATTCAGACGACCAGTCATGATGTTGTCCAGAACGGTCATGCCTTCGAACAGCGCGATATTTTGGAACGTACGCGCGATGCCTTGGCGGGCAACCTGATAGGGTTTCATCGCAGGACGCAGCGCACCACGGAAATAGACCTCGCCTTCTTGGGGTTTATAGAACCCCGAAATGACGTTGAGCATCGACGACTTCCCTGCCCCGTTCGGGCCGATGATCGCGCGAATTTCACCTTCGCGAATGTCGAACGAAATGTTCTTGATTGCCTCGACACCACCAAACCGCAGGGTGATTTCACGCAGGTCCATCAGGACGCCGCCAATCGTGCGGCCGTCTTCGGTCACATAAGAGTCTGCCATGGCGTTCATGCGGCCTCCGAACAATGAGAAATTTGAGATGGGATTTGGCGCATCATTCCGCCGCCACTTTTTGTGGGGACACGGGGATGACACTGGCGTCACAGGCTTGCAGCGTCGCCTTGATCTTGCCTTTGCGGCCGTCCTCATAGGTCACTTCGGTTTCGGTATAGACCGACGCCGATCCATCATAGAGAGCCGTGACCAAATCATCGTATTTGTCGCCAATGACTGCGCGGCGTACCTTGCGGGTGCGGGTCATTTCACCGTCGTCGGCATCCAATTCTTTATGCAAAACCATAAAGCGGTGAATCTGACAGCCTGCCAGCATTTCGTCTTTGGCCACCGTTTCGTTCACCGCATTCACATGACCTTTGATAATCTCTAGCACCTTGGGGTGCTGTGAAATCTCTTGATACGACGAATAGGCGATGTTGTTGCGTTCCGCCCAGTTCCCCACGGCAGTCAGGTCGATATTGATCAACGCGCAGCAGCGATCTTTGCCAGCGCCAAATACCACGGCCTCTAGGATATTGGGGAAAAACTTGAGCTTGTTTTCGACGTATTTGGGCGCAAACAGCGCGCCTTCTTGCATTTTAGATACGTCTTTGATGCGGTCAATAATGCGCAGGTGACCTGATTTTGGATCAATGAAACCAGCATCGCCCGTAGCAACCCAGCCTTCTGGGTCTTTCGTCGACGCGGTGCTTTCTGGGTTCTTGTAGTATTCGACGAATGTACCGGGGGACCGATACAGAACCTCGCCCGCATCGGTGATCTTTAGCTCAACACCCGGACTTGGGACGCCCACGGTGTCCGATCTAACCTGCCCATCTGGCTGCTGCGTAATGAAAACGGTAGCCTCGGTTTGGCCGTACAGTTGTTTAAGGTTGATCCCAAGCGAGCGGTAGAAATCGAACAATTCGGGACCGATCGCCTCGCCTGCGGTATAGCCGACCCGCACGCGGCTGAACCCCAAACGGTTCTTAAGAGGGCCGTAAACTAGAAAATCACCGACGGCATATTTCAGACGCGCCCATAACCCAACGGGTTCACCGTCTAGAATGCGCGGACCGACCTCTTTCGCCTGCGCCATAAAGTAATGGAACATCTTTTGTTTCAGACGGCTCGCGTCCTCCATCCGGATCATCACTTGGGTCAAGTGGGCCTCAAAGATGGCGGGGGGCGCAAAGAAATAGGTCGGGCCAATCTCGCGCAAATCTGCATGCATCGTGTCCGCGCTTTCCGGGCAATTGACGCAAAACCCAGCCCAATAGGCGTGACCAATCGAAAAGATGAAATCTCCGACCCAAGCCATCGGAAGATAGGCAAGCGTCTCTTCCTTTTCAGTTAGGTGATCAAACCCGGCGGTATTCTTGGCGGTTTCAATGACGTTACGGTTGGACAGCACAACACCCTTAGGGCGGCCCGTTGTGCCGGATGTGTAAAGCATCACGCAGGTATCATCATAGGTCAGCGCGTCGGTCAGCGCCTTCAGCTTTGCCTTATCCCCGCTTTCACGGCCCTTGGCCTGAACATCGGCCAATGACGTCATGGCAGCGTGGTCGTATTTCCGCAGCCCCTGCCCGTCGTGATAAATAATATGCGCAAGACCGGGCAGATCTTCGCGGACGTCCGCAATTTTATCGACCTGTTCTTGATCACCAACAATCGCAAACCGTGCGCCGCTGTTGTCCAAGGCATAGGCGATTTCTTCGGCAGCTGCGTCTTGGTACAGCGGGACAGGGATAGCGCCAGTCCTTTGCACTGCGACCATCGACCAATATAGCGCTGGCCGGTTACGCCCAATGATCGCGACACGATCACCTTTGACCACCCCAAGCAACAAAAGCCCAAGCGCAAGCGCCTCTATTTCCTTAGCAGCTTCGGACCATGTCCAGCTTTGCCAGATGCCAAATTCTTTTTCGCGGTACGCCGGACGTTGGCCGTATAAGGCGACGTTACGTTCCAGCAATTTGGGCACAGAGGTAATATCCCCTGCGTGCGCATCGGCGTTCATTAATGGTCTCCTCCCAGTGAGCGCTGAATCATCAACAGCTCCACAAGAGGTACCGTTGCACATCCCGCGACATAAAAGAATATTTGAAACCTAACGAATTCCAACGAAGGCTGTTGGCGCTTTGCGGACGCAAAATTGCTGCTAGGATAGCGGCATGAAAAAGACACCTATCGAGCTGTACGAGATGACCTTGTCAGGGCTGAACCTGATCAAACAAGCCATCTCAATTCATGATGCTGACCTCAAGCTCATGGTCGCGAACCGCCAATTCCAAAAGATGTTCAATTTGCCCGACCATCTGGTGAAATCAGGGGCCGAATTTCGCGATATCCTGACCTATCTTTCGGAAATGGGTGACTATGGGCAGATCGATGACATCCCGTCATTTGTACAAGAAAAGATCGACCTCGCGCTTGGATTTCAGCCCCATTATTTTGAACGTTCACGCGCGAATGGCACGTTGATTTCCGTCGAGGGCAACCCGCTTAGCCAAGGTGGCTGGATATCAGTGTACACCGATATCACAGAGGTAAAGCAGCAAGAGGAATTCATTCGTTCACACGCCGAAAGCCTTTCGGACGAATTGATCAAGCGCTCTGAAACGCTAGCCCAGACCAACCGCCGGATGACCGCGACCGTTACCGCGCTTGAGGCGACGAAACAGGAACTGACAGATAGCCGCGAACAGCTAAATCTGATCAGCACAATGACACCCGCACATATCGCGCATGTCGATGCAAAGGGGATCTATACCCATTCCAACGGCAAACTGCACACGATCCTACCCAACGCTGGCGCAAAGATCGTTGGCAGCAAATTTAGCGAAACACTGGGCGAGACCGTCTGGCGACAGGTGGAACCACGTTTCAATAGCGTCTTGCAGGGAAATCCGTCGATCTCGGAACTTTATGACGAGGTATCAGGCCACTATATCCGCTTGGCGATGACGCCAGATTTGGACGATGAAGGTGTGCATGGTTGCTATATTCTATCGATGGATGTCACCGACGAAGTATCAGCGCGTACCGCATTGGCCCATGCCCGCAGGCGCGAATTGGCGACGCAATTGACCAGCGGCATGGCGCATGATTTCGCGAACCTTTTGACCATCATCATGGGCCAACAAGCCCAGCTCGAGGCCCGCGCCCCCCAAGACCCGGACATCGCCCAAATTAGCGCGACAATAAAATCCGCAGCCAAACGCGGTGCCGAACTGATTGAAAGCCTGAGCCTGGTTGAAAGCCAACGCAACCTAGACCCAGTGGTCGTCAATATTCCCACATTTCTGGACAATTTCAGCCAGCTTGCCCGCGCCGCTGTCCCCAGGGACATTGAGCTAAGCATCGTGGCCGACCTACCCGACAGCCGGCTTATCTTTGACCCAGGGTTTGCGCAGGATGCTTTACTGAACCTCGTGCTGAACGCTTCCGAAGCAATGAAAGGCGTTGGCCGCGTTGGCATTCAACTGTCACGTTCGCAACAACATGTCCTAGAAATTCGCGTGGACGACGAAGGGCCGGGATTTAGTGCCGACGGGCTGAACAACGCATTGGCACCGTTTTATTCGACAAAGACCGGGAAGGTCGGCAGCGGCTTGGGCCTATCCGCTGCCTTTGATTTTGCCAAATCCTGTGGGGGTACTTTGCGGTTGAACAACCGGCACGATAGGGGCGCGTCTGTCAGCTTGCGCATTCCCTATAAGGCAGTGAAAACCCAGCAGGCAGGGCTTATCTTGCTTGTCGATGACGACGATGATGTACGCGAAACCGTGCGCCAGCATTTACGCCAAGCAGGCCACGCCGTGATCGAGGCGATCTCTGTCACAGAGGCCCAAAAGCTGGTGCATATCGACGGGCTAACCCATGTGGTGACGGACCTTGCGATTGGACCATCTGAAACCGGACTTGATGTTGTTGAAATTGTCCCAGACCACGTGCCGGTTTTGATCATCACTGGCCTGCCACGATCCAATGCATTGCGCCAAACGGCTGAACGCGATCACGTCGTGCTAAGCAAACCTTTTCACTTTGATGCGATGGAAGACGCGCTTTTGAAGGCGGAAATGCGATGAGCGCCAGCAAACAGATCGCTATTATTGAAGACGAACCAGAGGTTCTTGCGCTGCTGTCCACCACGCTGACAGATGCAGGCTACGACATTAAGACCTATTCGCATGCGGTTGATTTTGAAGAAGCACTTGCTGAATCTCCACCCGATCTTTGCATCGTTGATCTGGGCCTGCCGGACAAAGATGGGCTTGGCGTGGTCAGCAATATTGCCGCGCAAAGCGATGCGGCGATCCTCGTTATTTCCGGGCGCACCGGGTTGAACGACCGGATCACCGGGCTGGAACTGGGGGCTGATGATTATCTGGCCAAACCCTTTGAACCCAGAGAGGTCGTCGCACGCGTTCGCGCGCTCATCCGGCGTCGCGCCGCAACGACATCACCTGCTGAAACGACCATCTATCGGTTCTCAGGCTGGGAGGTGGATTTTGCCACCTTTTTGCTGACAGATGAAAAAGGCGCGACGCAACGGTTGTCAGCAAGCGAGGCATCTTTGCTATTGGTGTTCTTGAAAAGCGCGAAGCGTTTGATCACCCGCGAACAACTGCAAGTCGCCCTTGATGACCGAAGCGATAGCATTTCCTTTGACCGAACAATCGACGTGCGCGTGTCCCGACTGCGTTCGAAACTGAACGACAAAACAAGAAACCCCAAGATCATCAAAACGATCTATGGGGCCGGATATATCTTTATATCCGACGTGACCTAGCGCGGCATTGCCCAGCTTGGTTTGCGTTTGGCAAAGAACGCCTCGATGCCCTCTTTGGCTTCGGGGTGTTCCCAGACGTCAGCCAGCCGCGCAATGCTATCGTCCACCATCGCATCTGTGATCGGCGTACCCATCTCGCGGGCTAATTTCTTGGCTGCCGCCACGGCGTTTGGTGCGGCATCTAAAAAGGGAGAGATTTCGGCGTCGACAGCCGCATCCAGTTCATCTGCGTCACAACATTTAGACACGATCCCCAGTTTTTCGGCCTCTGGCGCATCGAAAATACGGGCTGACAGCATAATCTGGCGCGCGCGCCCTTCGCCCATGCGGTTGATCACATAGGGGCCAATTGTTGCGGGTATCAGCCCCAACCTTGTTTCGGTCAGGCCAAATTTTGCGCCCGCCTCGGCGATAACAATGTCGGACACACAGGCGATCCCGACACCACCGCCAAAGGCACCGCCGGTGATCTTTGCGATCAACGACAACGGCATGTCATTCAGGGCACGCAGCATATCTGCAAGTTTGCGGGCCTCTGTCATACGCGTCGTGCGATCCGCCGCGATTTGCGCTTTCATCCAGTCCAGATCACCACCGGCACAAAAAACCTTGCCCCGCCCCGACAGAACCACAACACGCATCTCAGGCCGATCCCTGGCGGTTCTGGCGAAATGCGTTAGTTCTGCAATCATCGTCGCGGATAGCGCATTGCGTTTTTCCGCGACATCCAGCGCAAGCGATACAACACCGTTTTGGTCAACACTGACATCAAGCGTTTCATATTCCACGGTTATTTTCCTTTCAGCGATTGCGCAAAAGCAGCCGTTTCTTGAAGCCGCTGCAAATCGATCCCTGTCTCAAATCCCTTGTCATGCAGCAGCTGCACGACCTTTTCAGTTGCCACATTTCCCTTCGCACCGGGCGCATAGGGGCAGCCACCCAACCCACCAGCCGAGGCATCAAAACACCGCAAGCCAGCATCAAGGCTGACCTCGATATTGCCCAGTGCGTTGCCTTTGGTGTCGTGGAAATGCCCAGCTAACTGTTGGGCGGGCACTTTGGCCAGAACTGCATCCAACATCTTAGCGACGGTTTCTTGCGTCCCTGCCCCGATCGTATCGCCAAGGCTAACTTCGAAACAGCCAAGGCCAATCAACAGCGCCGCAACATCCGCGACGCGGGCTGGGTCCGTGGGGCCGTCATAGGGGCAATCGGTCACGCAGGACACATAGCCACGCACGGGCATTTGAATGGCCTTTGCGGCCGCCAAGACCGGTTCAAAACGGGCGATGCTTTCGGCGACAGAACAGTTGATGTTCTTTTGGCTGAACCCTTCAGAGGCCGACGCAAAAATCGCGACCTCATCCGCGCCTACGGCAACTGCGGCCTCGAACCCGCGCAAATTTGGGGTAAGAACACAGTAGCTCACACCGGTTTTGCGGGTGATGCCCTGCATGACCTGTGCCGCATCACCAAGCTGTGGCACCCAGTCCGGGCTCACGAAACTGGTGACCTCGATCTTCGAAAATCCACAGTCTGACAACCTGTCAACCAAGGCAATTTTATCCGCCGTTGCGATCATCCCCGGTTCATTCTGGAGCCCGTCACGGGGACTCATTTCGACGATCCTGACAAAGTCATTCATCTTCGGGTTCCATCTGTAGCAACAGATCACCGTCTACCACTTGCATGCCGGGCTGGACTAACACCTCTGCGACGATCCCGTCGCGTGGGGCGCGTAACGCATGTTCCATCTTCATCGCCTCAAGCACGAACAGGCTGTCGCCTTCGGTCACGGATTGCCCGGGTTTTGCAGACACAATTGTGACCATCCCGGGCATCGGAGCAAAAACATTGTCGCCACCATCAGCGCCCTCGGCATGCCCGGCAAGCGGATCTGGGATTTCAAACGCAAAACTGCGTCCGTCTTGAAAGGCGAAAATCGATCTGCCCTGAACAACCAAACCCAGCGTGCTTTGCACGCCATCCAAATCCAGTGTGTATTGCGTTCCGGCCTTAAGAACGGTCCCGATAGTGCGGGATGTGTCGCCATCGTGGACCAAGAAACGCCCCTCAGACAGCGGTTCTATTTTGCGCGATATGGGCTCTGCATCATGCACGATCCGGCTCGTGTAGGTAGCATTCGACCAATGCCGCCAGTTGGCCAAACCCTGCCACGGATCGCCAGTTTCAGTCGGAACAAGCCCCAACGATAAAACCGAGGCCGCAGCGATGATATGATCTGCCGGGGTGGTCGTATCAATCAACTCTTCCAAATCACGCGCGATCAGATTGGTATCGACGTTGCCCGCCTGAAATCCGGCGTGTTTTGAAAGCGCAGACAAAAATGCAATGTTCGTCGTCGCGCCACCGACGTGGCATTGGGCCAAGACCGCCGTTAACATTTTCAACGCCGTGCGCCGATCAGGGCCGTGCACGATGACCTTGGCAATCATCGGGTCGTAAAACGGGCTGATATCATCGCCAGACCGAATGCCGCTATCAATGCGCACAGAACCGGTTTCAAACGTTGTCCCTGCCGGAAACGCCAGATGGTTGAGCGTACCAATCGCCGGTAAGAACCCCTTGGGGACGTCCTCTGCATAAATGCGCGCCTCGAACGCCCAGCCATCGATGGACAGATCATCCTGACAAAACGGCAGCGCATCGCCCGCCGCTACGCGCAATTGCAGCGCGACCAGATCAAGCCCAGTGATCGCTTCGGTAACGGGGTGTTCGACTTGCAGGCGGGTGTTCATCTCCATGAACCAAAACCCGTCCTCTTTCAGGCCATCAGACCCATCAGCAATGAATTCAACCGTGCCCGCCCCGACGTAGCCGATGGCCTTGGCAGCCTCGACGGCGGCCTTTCCCATTGCGGCACGCACGGCTGGCGGCATGTCTGGTGCGGGTGCTTCTTCGATGACTTTTTGGTAACGACGCTGCAGCGAACAATCACGTTCAAACAAATGAACAACATTGCCATGCTGATCACCAAAAACCTGAATTTCAACGTGACGCGGTTGCGCGATATATTTCTCGATCAGGCAGATGGGATCGCCAAAGCTGGACTGACCTTCGCGCTGTGCTGCCTCGAATTCACTTTTGAAATCCGCTGGATTTTCAACCAAACGCATGCCCTTACCGCCACCACCAGCGCGAGCCTTAATCAGGATCGGATAGCCGATTTTATCGGCTTCTGCGGCCAGAAAGGCGACATCCTGATTGCTGCCTTGATAGCCCGGAACAACAGGAACCCCTGCTTCTACCATCAGTGATTTAGCGGCATCTTTCAGACCCATCGCATCGATTGCCGATGCGGACGGCCCGATGAAGGTAAGCCCGGCAGCGCCGACCTTGCGCACGAAATCAGGGTTTTCGGACAAAAACCCATACCCCGGATGAATGGCTTGGGCACCCGTATCAAGCGCGGCTTGAATGATGCGATCCGCCTGAAGATAGCTTTCAGCGACGGGTGACGGGCCAATGTGGACCGCCTCATCCGCTAGCGATACATGCTGCGATTGCGCGTCGGCATCCGAATAAACAGCGACCGTTCTCACGCCCATTTTGCGGGCCGTCATGATAACGCGACAGGCGATTTCGCCCCTGTTGGCGATCAGAATTTTATCAAACACATCGCTATCCTTACATCCGGAACAGACCAAATGCGGTCTCTTTGATTGGCGCATTCAGCGCCGCGCGCAAACTAAGCGCCAGCACATCCCGGCTTTTGCGCGGATCAATGATGCCGTCGTCCCATAACCGGGCCGAGGCATAAAGCGGGTGACTTTGCTTGGTAAACATGTCGATTGTGGGCTGTTTGAACGCCGCCTCTTCGTCGGCGGACCATGATCCGCCCTTGCGTTCGATCGCATCGCGTTTGACCGTCGCCAAGACGCCTGCGGCTTGTTCGCCCCCCATCACCCCGATGCGTGAATTGGGCCAGGTCCACAAGAACCGAGGATCATAAGCGCGACCACACATGCCATAATTGCCCGCCCCAAAGGACCCGCCAACCAGCATCGTAATTTTCGGAACAGAGGTGGTGGCAACGGCGGTCACCAGCTTTGCACCATTCTTAGCGATGCCTTCGGTTTCGTATTTCTGACCCACCATAAATCCGGTGACGTTCTGCAAAAACACCAGCGGGGTTTTGCGTTGCGAACATAATTCGACGAAATGCGCGCCCTTTACCGATGCTTCTGACAACAGGACGCCATTATTGGCGACGATCCCAACGGGCATCCCCATGATATGCGCAAATCCACAGACCAAAGTTGTGCCATAGCGGGCCTTAAATTCATCAAACCGCGATCCATCTACCAGACGCGCGATCACCTCGCGGATGTCATAGGGCGTTTTCAGATCGGCCGGAACGACGCCCAAAATCTCTGACGGATCATAAAGCGGGGCTTCTGGGGTGCGCATGTCCAGCTGCGCGATCTTTGGACGGTTCAGGTTGCTAACGACCTCTCGGGCTAAGGCCAAAGCATGATCATCATCATTGGCCAAATAATCAGCAACACCCGAAAGACGGGTATGAACATCGCCACCGCCCAGATCTTCGGCAGATACGATTTCACCTGTCGCAGCCTTAACCAAGGGCGGGCCAGCCAGAAATATCGTGCCTTGTTCTTTGACGATGATTGAAATGTCGCTCATCGCGGGAACATAGGCACCGCCTGCGGTGCAGGATCCCATGACAACCGCAATCTGCGGAATACCCTTGGCGGACATCTGCGCCTGATTATAAAAAATCCGGCCAAAGTGGTTCTCATCTGGGAACACTTCATCCTGATTGGGCAGGTTGGCCCCGCCAGAATCCACCAGATAGATGCAAGGCAGATTGTTTTGCTCTGCGATCTTTTGCGCGCGCAAATGTTTCTTGACCGAGATCGGGAAATAGGTGCCGCCTTTGACGGTCGCGTCATTGCAAACCACCATGACATCTTGGCCGCAAACCCGGCCAACACCAGCGATCACACCACCCGCAGGGCAGGCAATTTCTGTCAGCTCATAACCTGCAAAAATCCCGATCTCCAAAAACGGGGAACCGGGGTCGAGCAAGCCATTCACACGGTCGCGCGGCAGCAGTTTACCCCGCGACAAATGCCGTTCTTGCGAAGCAGCGCCCCCACCTTGATGGGCGGTTTGTTCGGCTAAACGTACCGCCTCTAACCCGCTTTGATGGGCGGCAACATTGTCTTGAAAGGCGGCAGACTGGGGTGAAATGCTTGATTTCAGGACAGGCATTAGCGCATCGCCTGCATCATCTCGCGGCCAATCAACATGCGCCGGATTTCAGAGGTCCCCGCCCCAATTTCCATCAGCTTGGCATCACGGAAATAGCGGCTGACGGCGCTTTCATTCATAAAACCCGAACCGCCCATTGCTTGCACCGCTTGGTGCGCCACGACCATCGCTTCCTCGGATGCGTATAGCACACAGGCCGCCGCATCATGGCGCGTGACCTCACCGCGATCACAGGCGCGCGCGACCTCGTAAACATAGGCACGAGCCGAGTTCATTTTGGTGTACATGTCAGCCATTTTACCCTGCATCAGCTGAAAATTCCCGATGCTTTCGCCAAACTGCTTACGTTCGACCATGTAGGGCATCACTTCGTCCAAACAGGCCGCCATGATCCCACACCCAATGCCAGATAGAACCACGCGTTCATAATCCAGCCCGGACATTAGAACGCGGACACCTTTGTTGACCTCGCCCAGCACGTTTTCGAACGGGATATCGACATCTTCGAACACCAATTCGACGGTGTTTGATCCGCGCATACCCAGTTTGTCGAAATGCTTAGACTGGGTGAAACCCGCCATGGATTTTTCGACAATAAACGCGGTCATGCCTTTTGATCCGGCTTCTGGATCAGTCTTTGCATAGACAACCAATGTATCTGCTTCACCGCCGTTGGTGATCCAGAACTTCGTGCCATTCAGACGGTAGTAACCGTTAAATTTCTCAGCGCTTAGCTTCATGCCAACCACGTCAGACCCGGCACCTGATTCAGACATGGCAAGGGCTCCGACCTTTTTTCCGCTGATTAGATCAGGCAGATATTTGGCCTTTTGTTCGGCATTGCCGTTCAGCTTGATTTGATTGACGCAAAGGTTGGAATGCGCACCATAGCTAAGCGACACCGACGCGCTCGCGCGGGCGATTTCCTCGACCGCAATGGTATGGGCAAGATAGCTCATTCCGGAACCACCGTCTTCTTCTGAAACAGTGATCCCGAGCAGCCCAAGCGCGCCCATCTCTTCCCATAGTTCAGCCGGAAAATCGTTTGTTTGATCAATTTGCGCGGCCATCGGTTTCACCCGGTCCTGCGCCCAACGGTGCACCATGTCACGCAGAGCATTCACGTCTTCGCCAAGATCAAACTTCATCGTGTGATTAAACATTATTCTCTCCCTAAGAATGCGTATCTGGCAAACGGTGGCCAACAGCCCCCAGCACCATTGATGTGTAGATGTCTTCGATTTTTTGTTGCGACAGGCGCCCGCCGCTGCGGTACCAAGTGTTCACACCCGTCAGCATCGACAAAATAGCCATCGCCGATACATGCGGATCATCCAGCTGAAATGTTCCATCATTCACGCCGCGTTCGAGGATCGACTTCAAAATACGCTCGTATTTCCGGCGCTTGCCTTCAATCAGCGCATAGCCCTCTTCCTCAAGCGAACGCAGCTCCATGTAGGACACGAATACCTCGTCTGGGCGTGTGATGTGGTACTGAATATGAAAGCGTGCGAACCGCTCTAGCGCCTGCACCGAAGTACAATCGCCCTGCTGGTTTTCAGCCGAAGCCGCTAACAGCCCATCCATATGCGTATCTAAAACAGCGACCAAAAGCTGCTGCTTGTTCCGGTGATGCTGATAAATCGCCCCGGGCTGCACCCCGACCTTATCCGCGATCTGACGCATGGAAACCGCAGCAAACCCATATTGAGCAAACAACGACAAGCTCTCTCGCAAAATCGCCTCTGCCGTAACACGGCCATCAGCCCCAGCCCTACGCGCCATAAGTTGCTTCCATTAATTAAACGAACGTTCAGTTAATTATTGAGGCAACGCGTAATAAGTCAACAAAAAAGACATAGAGTGAAACGAGATTGACGACTACCGCAGCCGAAGCTCTGTTTGGGCGTCGAATAGCATGACATCGTTTGCTTCGAATTCTAGCGTGACGGTTTCGCCTTCTTTCATCCGCTCTAGCCCGCGTTCTTCGATGACGATCTTTTCGCCGTTGTTCGTGACGATGTGGGTGTAGCTGACGCCGCCTAATGCTTCGGAGAGTTCGACTTTTTGTGCGCCACCTTTGACTGCCCGGCAGTGTTCGGGGCGGATGCCAACCCAAATTTCTGTACCGTCAGCCGGAAGGTTCATTGCCACTTCGATTGTCCGGTCGAGCGATGGAATCTGCACCTGGCCGTTTGTCACAGTGCCAGAGAGGAAGTTCATTGAAGGCGAACCGATAAATCCCGCAACGAATTTGTTATCCGGGTCGCGATAGAGGTCCAGCGGTGCGCCGACCTGTTCGATTTTGCCGGCACGCAGCACTACGATCTTATCGGCCAATGTCATGGCTTCGACCTGATCGTGCGTGACGTAGATCATCGTCGCGCCGATTTCTTTGTGTAGACGCGCGATTTCGACGCGCATTTCGACACGTAGTTCAGCGTCGAGGTTCGACAGCGGTTCGTCGAACAAGAATACTTCGGGGCCGCGCACAATCGCACGACCAATAGATACCCGTTGGCGCTGACCGCCTGACAGGGCGGCGGGTTTGCGTTTCAGGTAGTCATCCAGTTTTAGAATGCGGCTGGCTTCGGCGACTTTGGCTTCGATTTCAGCCTTGGGGTAGCCGTTCATCTTTAGGCCAAACCCCATGTTCTGTTTGACTGTCATATGCGGATAAAGCGCGTAGGTCTGGAACACCATTGCGACACCGCGGTCGGCAGGTTCCATGCGGGTTACATCACGTTCACCGATTTCAATCTTACCGCTTGTGGTTTCTTCTAACCCGGCGACCATCCGCAGCAGGGTAGACTTACCGCAACCTGATGGGCCGACAAACACGCAGAACTCACCGTCTTCGATTTCCAGATCGACCCCGTGGATCACCTGAACATCACCGTATTTCTTGATCACATTATTTAGCGTAACACCGGTCATTGGACCCTCCCTAGGCGGTGGCTTTGGTTTCGGGGAAACGCCAATTCTGGGTCTCTCGCGCGATTTGGTCAGCGGTGTCGCGGATCAGCGGAACAAAGGTGTCCAGCTTGTCCAATGACGCCCGCAATGTTGATGACGTGATCGACAACGCCCCCAGCACACGGCCAGAGTCGTTACGAATCGGTACAGCCACACAGATGATCCCCGGCTCGTGTTCTTCGCGATCGTAGGCGTGCCCGCGTTCACGAATTGCAACAAGTTCAGCACGCAAAGCGGCCTCGTTGGTCAATGTGCCATCGGTAAAACGGTGCCATGATTGCTGCGCCAGAACATCCGTTAACTGGTCTTCGGGTAAGTAGGCCATCATTGCTTTGCCGACGCCTGTGCAATAGGCCGGGCCGACTTTGCCAGCTTCAGAATACATAGGCAGCGGTTGGGATGCGTTGCGTTTATCCACATAGATCACCTGCGCATGATCCAGCTGGGCAAGGTGCACGGTTTCGCCCGTCTTTTCAGACAGTTTATCCATATATGGCCGTGCGATAGGTGCCAGTGAACTGGTTTTCCAGGCGGCGTGCGCCAAACACACAAGACGTACGCCCAATGTATATGTCCCACTGTCGGGGTCATACGACAGCATCCGTTGTTTGGTCAGCGTTTGCAGCAGCCGGTACAGCGTTGCCTTGGGGTAATCGCTGCTGCCTTGCAGCTCGCTAAAGCGCACAGGCCGCTCAAAGCCCGCGACCAATTCCAACACCGCGAGCGCCTTGCCTACCGTTCCGTCTGCCTTCGATTGCATGTGGCCTCCCTACCCCGGGTTATCCGAGGAACCTATTGACAAGCCTATACCGATCCGCGTTAAGGTTTCAATATTAGAAATGCGGTTCCATTATATGAAACTAGAATGTTTTGGCGGGATCGTTGGGAGCATAAATAGGGAGGACACTATGCGTTCCATGAAGAAGCTGATGCTGGCCGGTCTGGCCGCGACAACAATGCTAAGCAGTTCTGCGTTTGCAGAAGGCCTATCAGGCGAACTGCGCGTATTTTCCGACATGTCGAACCCGGCGCCCCGTGCCGTAATGGAAGGCATGGTTGAACGCTTTGGTGCGATGCACCCTGATCTGGACATCGAACTGACGGTCATCGACCGCGAAGCCTACAAAACACAGATCCGTAACTTTTTGACCGCCGATGCGCCTGACGTTGCGAACTGGTATGCGGCGAACCGTATGGGTCCATATGTGAACGCTGGTCTTTTCGAAGATATCTCTGACCTATGGGCAGAGCCAGAATTCGCAGCGCTTGCATCCACCAAAGGCGCGATGACTATTGATGATAAGCAGTGGGGCGTTCCCTATACTTACTACCAATGGGGTGTTTACTACCGTCAGGACATCTTCGAAGAGCTGGGTCTAACAGCACCTGCGACCTTTGAAGAAGAGCTGGCGAACTGCGAAAAGATCGTGGAGTCTGGCCGTGCTTGCTACACCATCGGTTCCAAATTCCTTTGGACTGCTGGCGGTTGGTTCGACTACCTGAACATGCGTACAAACGGTTATGATTTCCACATGCAGCTTGCACGTGGCGAAATCGAATGGACAGATGACCGCGTTCGCGAGACATTCGCAAACTGGCGCAAGCTGATCGACATGGGCGGCTTCATCGAAGACCACCAGACATACAGCTGGCAAGAAGCCCTGCCATTCATGATCAATGGCGATGCGACTGCTTATCTGATGGGTAACTTTGCAGTGCCGCACTTCCGTGACGGTGGCCTGACTGATGACCAGCTTGGTTTCTATCAGTTCCCAGTGATCAACCCAGATGTGCCGATGGCAGAAGACGCGCCAACAGACACGTTCCACATCCCTGCGAACGCGCAAAACAAAGAAGCCGCACGTGAATTCCTGCGCTTCATCGTTTCTGCGGATAACCAGACACTGATCAACGCAGGTGATGCACTGGGTCAGCTGCCTGTGAACGCAGAGTCTTCGGTTGATGACGACAAGTTCCTCGAAGCTGGCTTCAACATGCTGTCCAACGACGCACCGGGCGGCGTGGCACAGTTCTTTGACCGGGATTTCTCGGCCGAGATGGCAAAGGCTGGCATGGAAGGTCTACAGGAATTCATGGTTTACCCTGATAACCTGGACGACATCCTAGAGCGTCTTGAATTCGTTCGTCAGGATACTGCTGAATAATTACAACAATTGCGGGGTGGCTTATGCTGCCCCGCTTTTCGTTCTAGCTGCACGCATCTGCGCTGCGGGTTTTTGCACTTGGGACTTGAGGAGTAGAAAATGACTGACACGACGGCTGCTGCGCCGCACCACAGTTGGTTCCATCGCAATCGGAAAACGATCACGCCTTGGCTGTTTTTGCTGCCGGGCATCCTGTTTTTCTCGGTCTATGTGATCTATCCGATCATCCAAAGCATCAACCTGTCCTTCTATAAATGGGACGGGTTGGGCGAGGCCGAATATGTCGGCACTGCCAACTATGAACGTTTGGCAAGCGACCGAGCATTCACCGTGTCGTTGTTCAACAACATGAAATGGCTGCTGCTGTATCTGCTGGCGATCCCGGCGGGTCTGTTTATCGCGCTGTTTCTAAACCAAACCGTGCGCGGCATTCGCATCTATAAATCGCTGTTCTTCTTTCCCTTTGTGATCTCCCAAGTCGTCGTGGGCCTAGTATTCACATGGTTCTATGATCCAAACTTTGGCCTTTTGAACGGTATCTTAGGTGCTGTCGGGCTTGGTCCAATCAACGTGCTGGGTGACCCTGCGCTGGCCACCTATGGCATCATCGCTGCGGGTCTTTGGCCGCAAACCGCATATTGCATGATCCTGTATCTGACAGGTCTAAACGCTGTTGATCCTGAACAGATCGAAGCCGCCCGTCTTGATGGCGCAAAGGGGTGGCGGATGCTGTGGCACATCATCATTCCACAGCTAAAGCCCGCGACCTTTATTGCCTTTGTGGTAACGATTATCGGTGCGCTGCGGTCGTTCGATCTGATCTCGATCATGACCAATGGTGGGCCATTCGGATCAACCCGCGTGCTGTCATTCTACATGTTCGAAAAGGCGCTGTCCGAATACGGGTTCCGCATGGGTTACGGCGCTGCCATCGCGGTTGTGCTGTTCTTTATCATGCTGTTCTTCATCGCCTATTTCCTATGGTCGATGTACCAAGACGAGAAAGGTCGCTAAGATGTTCCCTACCCCACTCGAGCGAACATCCCGGTCGTGGCAGATTGGCTATCAGTCACTGCTGCCCGTTGCGGTGATCGCATGGTTGCTGCCTTTGCTCGCAGTTGCGATGTTCTCGGTCAAGCCAAGCTCTGATTTCACAGGTGGTGACTATTGGTCGTGGCCGTCACGCTTTGCGGGTTTCGAAAACTATGGGCGTGTGTTCACCGACAGCCCAATGCCGCGCTACATTCTGAATTCCTTCATGATCACGATTCCAACGGTAATCGGCGCGGTTGCACTGTCCTGCATGACTGGCTTTGCACTGGGTGTGTATAGGTTCCGTTTTAACCTGCTGGTGTTCTTCCTGTTCATCGCAGGGAACTTTGTGCCGTTCCAAATCCTGATGATCCCAGTGCGCGATCTGACGATTGATGCCGGGCTTTATAATACCAAGCTGGGATTGGTCCTGTTCCACATCGCGTTCCAAACGGGGTTTTGCACGCTCTTCATGCGTAACTTTATCCGCGCCCTGCCCTTTGAGTTAATCGAGGCGGCCCGCGTCGAAGGCATCACAGAATTTCAAATTTTCTGGCACATCGTTCTACCCTTGATGAAACCCGCGATTGCCGCGCTGTCCGTGCTGATCTTTACCTTCATCTGGAACGACTATTTCTGGGCGGTTGTCCTGACCCAAGGTCCACAAGCACAGCCCGTGACCGCAGGTATCACCAGCTTTAACGCGCAGTTTGGCGTGGCCTATCACATGCTTTCGGCGGGTTCGATCGTTGCGGCCCTGCCCCCTGTGTTGATGTTCTTCTTGATGCAACGCCACTTTATCGCGGGCCTAACACTTGGGGCTGTCAAATGATCCAATGCTGGCGACTAGACGATGCCCGTCAGACCTTGGTCTTGGGCGTGCGCGACAAACAATTGGCCGAGGCTATCTATTGGGGACCGCGCCTGCCAGATAGTGAAAATCTGGAAACGCTCTATGCGATCCATGGCATCGACGTCGCAGGCGGAATGCTGGACCAGCACCCAGAGCTGTCAATTTGCCCCGCCGCAACGCGTACTTTTCAAGGGCAACCCGGCATGGCCCTGCGTGACACGGCAGGCAAACCGCTGTTACCAAAGCTGGCGTTCGAAAGCGTTGAGGCGAAGACAGACGCGCTTAGCCTAACGTACACGGACAAATACATTGGCCTAACCTATCGCGCCCATTTCGCGATTGATCCCGACACCCATCTGATCTCCATGTCCGCAGAACTGGAATCAGAGCACCCCATCAACCTACAATGGCTTGCCGCACCCGTGTTACCTGCGCCGCAGCTATCTGATGAGATGATAGACTTTGCCGGGCGCTGGTGTAGTGAATTCCAGATGAACCGCACCCCTTGGTCTGCCGGAATGCGCACGCGCGACAACCGTACCGGCCGCACGGGACACGAACATTTTCCGGGCCTCATCGTCCCTTGTCGTGGCACAACCAACACACAAGGTGCGGCATATGGCTTCCACTATGGTTGGTCCGGCGGACATAAAATGGTTGCCGAAGAATTACCTGATGGTCGCCGCCAAATCCAATTTGGCAACGCGTCAGACACTGAACTGACCCCGCTAACCCATTTCAAAACCGCACCGCTTTTCGCGACATATTCGGGTACTGGACTAAACGGCTGCGCGACTGCGTTCCAACGCCACCTGCGCGACCGTGTGGTGACTTGGCCGCATCCTGACCGCCCGCGCCCGGTGCATTATAACTGCTGGGAAGCCATCTATTTCGACCACAAAATCCCAGAGCTTCAGGAAATAGCCACACGTGCTGCCAGTCTAGGCGCGGAACGTTTCGTGCTGGATGATGGCTGGTTCGGGAAACGCGATGACGACACGACATCGCTTGGTGATTGGTTCATTGATACGCGCAAATATCCCGATGGATTAACCCCGCTGATCGACCACATCCATGGGTTAGGCATGACCTTTGGCATCTGGTTCGAACCAGAGATGATCAACCCAGATAGCGACACCTACCGCGCCCATCCCAACTGGGCATTGGGGGATGAAGATCAGATTTTGGGGCGCCATCAAAAGGTGCTGAACATGGCGCTGCCAGCCGTCCGCGATTACCTATTTGATCGGATCGCCAAAGTGCTAACCGACTACGATATCGATTACGTCAAATGGGATCATAACCGGGTTCTGCCGACCCCTGATGCGGATCAAACACGCGGCACATACGCCCTGCTTGATCGGTTGCGCACTGCGTTTCCACAGGTCGAGGTTGAAAGCTGCGCTTCGGGCGGTGGCCGTATTGATTTCGGGATCATGGAACATACCCAACGTGTCTGGCTGTCCGACAGCAACGACGCGCTAGAGCGGTTGAAAATCCAACACAACGCAGCACTATTCCTGCCCCAATGCGTGACAGGCAGCCATGTTGGCCCGCGCGTCTGTCATACCTCTGGTCGCATCTTAGATATCAGGTTCCGCGCTTGGGTTGCTGCCCAACGCCACATGGGGTTCGAGATGGACCCGCGTGAACTGACCGACGACGAAGCCGATGTGTTGCGCCGTGTCACCGGGTGGTGGAAAGACAACCGCGATTGGATGCGCCGCGCCGATATTTTGCGGCTTGATGCGGCAGATCCGGCGGTTCTGGCTGAACAACATCTACATCAGGATCAGTTCGTCGTCTTTGCCGGTAAGGCCGATACATCCACGCAAATCGCGCCCCGTCCGCTGCGCCTGACCGAGCTTGATGCAAACGCAACATACCGCGTTGATCTGGCGAACCGCGATGAACTCACCCGCAAGGCGCTGTCACGCGGACAGTCCCCCTTGAAAACAAACGCGATAAAGGTCAGTGGCCAATATTTGATGCATCACGGGATCACCCTCCCATGGAGCTTTCCAGAAACCATGTGGGTTATCGAGGGCCACAAAATATGAAGAAACCACGCCGCAGCAGTAATTGGTACGGAATGATGGACAAAGACGGGTTTATCCGTCGGTCCTGGATGAAGAACCAAGGCTTCCCGGATCACGCCTTTGATGGCCGCCCCGTTATCGGGATCTGTAACACTTGGTCTGAACTCACGCCCTGCAACAGCGGGCTGCGCGATCTAGCCGAAGCCGTAAAGCGCGGCGTCTGGGAGGCAGGCGGTTTCCCGGTCGAATTCCCGGTGATGTCGCTGGGCGAAACCCAGATGAAACCGACCGCGATGTTGTTCCGCAACCTGCTGGCGATGGATGTCGAAGAATCCATTCGCGCCTACGGCATCGATGGTGTCGTGTTGTTAGGCGGTTGTGACAAAACCACCCCCGGCCAGTTGATGGGGGCTGCATCGGTAGATTTGCCGTCAATCGTTGTGTCCTCTGGTCCGATGCTGAACGGCAAATGGAAGGGCCGCGATCTGGGCTCCGGCACTGATGTCCGCAAATTCGCGACCGCTGTGAAAGCGGGCGAAATGACATTGCAGGACTTCATGGCAACTGAATCCGGGATGAGCCGATCCAAGGGTGTCTGCATGACCATGGGCACTGCGTCCACAATGGCGTCATTGGTCGAGGCAATGGGCATGGCCCTACCAACCAACGCCGCCCTCCCCGCCGTTGACGCCCGCCGCGCGGCACTGGCCCATATGACGGGAAAGCGGATTGTTGAAATGGTCGACGAAGACCTAAAACCATCCGACATCCTGACCAAAGCGGCGTTTGAAAACGCGATCCTCACCAATGCCGCAGTCGGCGGATCGACAAACGCTGTGGTGCACCTGCTAGCACTGGCAGGTCGTGTTGGCGTGGACTTGACGCTTGAGGACATCGAAATCGGTGGCGAAATCCCATTGCTGGTCAACTGCATGCCATCGGGCAAATACCTGATGGAGGACTTTTGCTATGCAGGTGGCGTGCCTGCCGTGTTGAATGAACTCAAAGACATCCTGCGCCCGTCAAAAACGGTGCTTGGCGGGGATATCAGCGCGTATCACGTTGGTGCCGAATGCTATAATCCCGATGTGATCCGCCCGTTTAACGACCCAATCAAACCTGCCGCTGGTCTACGCGTGTTGCGTGGGAACCTTGCGCCGAATGGTGCCATCGTAAAACCATCGGCGGCGTCAGATCATCTGCTTGAACACACTGGCCCCGCCTATGTTTTCGAATCCATCGAAGACCTAAAAGCCAATATCGACCGTCCTGATCTACCAGTGACCAAAGATACCATTCTGGTGCTCAAAGGCTGCGGGCCCAAAGGGTACCCTGGCATGCCAGAGGTTGGCGATATGCCGATCCCGGCAGTGTTGGTGAAACAAGGCGTGCGCGATATGGTCCGGGTTTCGGATGCGCGGATGTCCGGTACGGCCTTTGGCACGGTGATCTTGCACGTCGCACCCGAAGCGAATGCAGGCGGCCCGCTCGGGCTTGTGCAAACCGGCGATACCATTCGGGTATCGGCAAGCACCGGTGTGCTTGATCTTCAGGTCGATGATGCCGAGCTTGAAAAACGCCGCGCCGCGTGGGTTGCGCCCGAACCGCATTACACGCGTGGCTATGCCAAGCTATACGTCGATACCGTGCTTCAGGCCGACAAAGGTGCTGATCTAGATTTCTTGGTGGGCAAAGACACCCGCCCCGTCACAAGGGAGAGCCACTAATGAGCCAACCAATTTTCCCTGACCTCAAATCAGCATCGGTATTCATCACCGGCGGTGGATCGGGCATCGGGGCCGCACTGACCGAAGGGTTCTTGCGCCAAGGCGCTAAGGTCGCTTTTGTTGGGCAATCTGATGCGTCAGCTTTTGTCGACCAGTTGGAAACTGCGACAGATAACCGCCCGTTGTTTATCCAATGCGACATTACCGATACGGGCGCGTTACAGGCAGCGATTGAACAGACAGCTGCGGCTCATGGCCCGATCACAACGCTAGTCAACAACGCAGCCAACGACAAACGCCATACCACCGCTGAAGTCGACGAAGCTTTCTGGGACTGGTCCATGGCGATTAATCTCAAGGCCTATTTCTTTGCTTGTCAGGCGGTGCTTCCAGCGATGAAATCGGCTGGCGGCGGAACAATCATCAATATGTCCTCGATCAGCTATATAATGGGGAACGCAGGCTATCCGCTTTATACGACGGCGAATGCTGGCATCACGGGTATGACCCGGTCACTGGCCCGCGAATTTGGCCCTGACGGTGTTCGTGTAAACGCAATCGCGCCGGGTTGGGTGATGACACAAAAACAAAAAGACATGTGGGTGACGCCAGAAGCTCTCGCCGGGCATCTCGACCGACAATGCGTCAAGACCGAACTGGAACCCGAAGACATGGTTGGTCCGGTCCTGTTCTTGGCGTCAAGCATAAGCCGGGCGATCACCGGCCAACTGATCGCTGCAGATGGTGGCGTGGTGGTGACAGGATGAGCAACAACACCAAAAACCCAAACTGGATTGGCGTCGACTGGGGCACATCAAACCTGCGCGTTGCCCTGATGTATGACGACGGCACCACGCAGTGCCTGACGTCTGACCAAGGCATGAGCGGGTTAACCCCGGACGCATTTGAACCCGCACTTTTGGCGATGATCAGCGACCACCTTGGCGCTGGCGTGACCCCTGTGGTCATCTGCGGCATGGCCGGATCGCGCCAAGGCTGGGCAGAGGCCCCCTATATCGCGACACCTTGCAACCCGCCGTCCATCGCAGAAGCCGTGAAGGTAAAAGTCACCGATCCGCGTATTTCGGTGTCAATTCTACCGGGTGTAAAACAGGCCAAACCTGCCGACGTAATGCGCGGCGAAGAAACCCAGATCGCAGGCTTTCTGGCGCAAAAACCTGATTTTGACGGTGTGCTGTGCCTGCCCGGCACCCATTCAAAATGGGTCCATATCAGCGCCAAAGAGATCGTGAGCTTTCGTACCTTCATGACTGGCGAAATGTTCGCGCTGTTGGCCGAACAATCTGTGCTGCGTTTCTCGGTGCAGGCGGAACTTGATCTTGATGCCTTTGACACTGCCGTTGGCGACGCGCTCAGCCGCCCTGAAACCGTCGGCGCAGAGCTATTCGCGCTGCGTGCTGGCACCCTTTTGGCGACACTTAGCGAAAGCGCGGCACGCGGGCGCTTGTCTGGTCTACTGATCGGCACAGAACTTGCTGGTGCACGCCCCTATTGGCTGGGCCGCGATATCGCGCTGATTGGCGCTGGCAAACTAACCGCCCTTTATCAGCGCGCACTTGCGCAACAGGGTATCACCGCGCCTGCTGTTTCAGGCGAAGACATGGTGCTGTCCGGCCTATCCGCCGCTTATACCCAACAGGTAAAATCATGAGCCGCAATATCATCGCTATCTTGCGCGGCGTCACCCCGCCAGACGTCCACGCAATCGGTCAATCCTTGATCGACGCAGGTATCGACAAGATCGAAGTTCCGCTGAATTCGCCTGACCCATTGGAAAGCATCGGCATTCTTGCAGACGCGTTTGGTGAAGTGGCGCTGATTGGTGCAGGCACCGTCCAAACGACCAAAGACGTGGCGGATGTCGCAAGCGTTGGTGGCAAACTGATCGTGTCACCTGACTGCAATCCAGATGTTATTCGCGCAACGAAAGCCGCCGGATTGGCCAGCTATCCGGGCGTCATGACGCCAACCGAATGCTTTGCGGCGCTGCGCAACGGCGCGGATGGGCTCAAATTCTTTCCCGGATCACTTGTCGGCGTTGATGGGTTCAAGGCCGTCTCAGCTGTCCTACCCAAAGGCACGCGCAGCTATGCTGTGGGTGGCGCGGACGCATCCAATTTTGCCGACTGGGCCAAGGTCGGGATCACCGGGTTTGGCATCGGATCGGCCATTTATAGCGCCGGGATAACCGCCCAAGACGTGCGCACACGCGCTGATAAAATCGTTGCCGCATATGACGCGGCGATGCCTGCCTAAGAAACGAAAGATCACCCGATGAAACGCACCCTTGGCACCTGCTACTACCCCGAACATTGGGACGAAGAAATCTGGGCAGAAGACGCCCGGCGCATGACCGAGCTTGGACTGACATGGGTGCGGATCGGTGAATTTGCGTGGTCGCGGCTAGAACCATCGCCCGGTGATCTACAGCTAGATTGGCTGGATCGCGCGATTGATGTGCTGAATGATGCGGGGCTTTCTGTGGTGCTGGGCACGCCAACAGCCACGCCGCCACGCTGGATGCTTGATAAGCACCCCGACATGATCGCGCTGGATGCTGACGGCAAACCACGCGGGTTTGGATCGCGACGGCATTATTGCTTTAGCCACGCTGGGTTTCGCGCTGAATCGCAACGGATCACACGGATTATCGCCGAACGGTTTGGGCACAAAGTTGCAGCATGGCAGACCGACAACGAATACGGATGCCACGACACGGTAATCAGCTATTCAGACGCAGCCCGCGTTGCGTTTCAGGGTTGGCTACAGGCCCGATATGGCACGGTCGATGCGCTGAACGCTGCTTGGGGTAACGTGTTTTGGTCAATGGACTATGACCGTTTTGACCAAATCGGCCTACCTAACCTGACCGTCACAGAACCAAACCCTGCCCACGCGCAGGCATTCCGTCGGTTTAGTTCGGATCAGGTCGTCGCATTCAACCGCGAACAGGTCGATGAGATTCGTACGCACTCAACCGCGCCAATCAGCCATAACTACATGGGACGCGTCACAGACTTTGATCATTTCGAAGTTGGCAAAGACCTCGAGATCGCGACATGGGACAGTTACCCGCTTGGGTTTCTCGAAGACCGCGTGGGCGCAAGCCCCGAACACCAACGCGCCTTTGCCCGCCAAGGTGACCCCGATTTTCAGGCGTTTCACCACGACCTATACCGCGCTGTCGGCCGGGGCCGTTGGTGGGTGATGGAACAACAACCCGGCCCCGTAAACTGGGCACCGCACAATCCAGCCCCCCTGCCCGGCATGGTCCGCCTTTGGACGTGGGAGGCATTGGCGCATGGCGCCGAAGCTGTCTGTTATTTTCGCTGGCGTCAGGCCCCATTCGCCCAAGAACAACTACATTCCGGCCTTTTGCGCCCTGACAGCGTAGAGGCCCCAGCAATGGTTGAAGCCCGCCAAGTCGCGAGCGAAATCCAAGACGCGCCCGATGTCAGCATCCCGCGTGCCGATGTGGGGCTCATCTTTGACTACGACGCCGATTGGGCGTGGTCGGTACAGCCGCACGGTGCAGAGCTTAGCTATTTCGGCCTCGTGCTCGACCACTACCGCGCGTTAAGGCGTGCGGGGTTAAACGTGGATATCCTATCGCCAGACACGCAGAATTTCAGCGGGTACAAAATCGTACTCGCACCCGGCTTAATGCATCTGACCGACGAACTGCGAACCGCTTTGGCACAGACCGAAGCGCATGTTGTCTATGGCCCACGCACCGGCGCACGCGATGCTGATTTCAAAATGCCTATCCCGCTACCGCCCGCGATTGCCGGGCTGGATGTCACGGTCGCAAGGTTAGAGAGCCTGCGCCCCGACAGCCCAACCCCCTTGGCAGGCGGCGGTGCGGTGCAAGGCTATCTCGAAGAACTCGAAACCACCGCGACACCGATGTTCACACGCGAAGACGGGCAGCCAATAGTCGTAACAGACGGAAACCGGACCTACAACGGCGGCTGGCTAGACGACATCGGAATGGACCGACTGGTCGCACAGTTTTGCGAAACAGCCGGCGTCGCGACACGAACCCTGCCAAATGGCATCCGCGTTCGACGCACTGAGACCGAAGAATTCTGGTTCAATCACTGCGCGGAAGCTGTCGAAACTGAAATCGGAACCTTAGCGCCAGCATCGGTGACACGCCGGGCAATTTGATTAAGGAACAAGCTCCTCCATCCCAACTACGCGGTGTTCTTTAATGGATATCTGCGCGGCCATGCCCATCAGCACGGCCATTTTGCCGTCATCTAATGTGACTTCGGCTTTGTCGCGTTGACCGCGTACCAGTTCGAGGAACTTTTGATGTTGGTAATAGGTCGATCCGTTGTGATCGCCGGCGTCTAGCAACGCTGGATCAACGGGAATATCTTGCTTTACCGGGCCCTTGGGATGGCGCGGGCTTACAATCAGCTGTGGGGTTGGTGCGTCACCCAAATGTTCGGGCCAGAACCGCCCTGGTCCGGGAACAAAGGCTTCGACCTTGCCGGCTGGGCCGACGGCTGACACCTCTTCTTGGTATTCTGCACCTTCGGCGAACATGCATAATTCCAGCATCGCGCGGCTGCCATTGGCAAAATCCACGATGACATAGCCGTTGTCCAAAATATCAGGCTTTTGCCCATCATAACGTTCATCCAGATGGTTTGCGTCTTGGCCACCCGACGCCATCACGCGCAGTGGTTCGGATTTCAGCGCCAGGCGCATGAGATCGAAGAAGTGGCAGCACTTTTCAACGAACGTCCCGCCCGAATAGCGATCAAACCGGTTCCAATCCCCGACTTTTTCAAGAAACGGAAAGCGGTGTTCTCGGATCGTCATCATCTTGATGCCACCTGTCGCCCCATCAACACTGTCCAAAAATGCGGCAATGGGCGGCATATAGCGGTACTCCATCGCGACCCAGACGGGCGACGGATATGTTTCAGCGAAATCATTCAACCGCGCCAGCTGATCAAGATCGGTGAACAGTGGCTTTTCGACCAGCACAGGCAGATACCGTTTTGCTGCTAGCATTTCCAACTGTTCGACATGGCGAAAATTGGGGCTGGCAATCAGGATGCAATCCAGATCAGGGATCATCAAAAGCGTATCAATGCTATCAACCAGTAGGGCGTCCGGCGCGATAGATTGGGCGATTTGCGCCATACCCGCGTCGGGCTCAAAAATCCCCGCGACGGCGGCACCATCCAGCAAGGCAATATTACGCATGTGTTCGTGGCCCATCATGCCGCAGCCGATGATCCCATACTTCGTGATGTTTGGCATATTTCCTCCCTAACGCAGGCGCTGCACATAGCGGGCGCGCTGCGGGTCAAACCAAGTTCGTGAGAACTCGACCGAACCATGTTGTTCTGCATAGCTGATACGCTCGATGAACCCGACGGTTTGGCCGGGCTTGGGCGCGAAATCTGTTGGGGCCCAATCGGGTACTTGGCCGACAGATACGTAATCTTCGGCATGGGTGATCCAAAACCCAAGCCGCATTTTGTAATAACGGTAAAGCGAATCTGATAGATCCTCGGGGACGATCCGCCCCGCCTGTAGATCAAGCCAGATCTCTTCGACCGCGATCGGCACTTGGTTCAAAAATCGCAAACGGCGGATGCGTGTCCCGCGTGGTGATTGCCCGAATTCCGGCAAGCCATCGGGTTTATCCATTTCATCGACGGCTAAGACCTTCGCCGTTGGCAAGCCGCCGCCGCGCAATATCTCTAGCCGAAACATCGAATAGATGCTTTCGACATCCGGGGTCTTGCGGACATAATTCCCGGACCCTTGGATGCTTTCGATCAGGCCTTTTTCTTCCAATATTGCCAATGCCTTGCGTAATGTACGCACGGTTGTGCCGTGCTGTTTGGCAAGGTCACGTTCGGGCGGCAGCCGTGCCCCGTCTAGCAATTGACCCGATGCAATTTCACGGATCAGGACTTCGCTGATCTGCACATATAGTGGCAACGCGGTTGGGGTTTCGCTTTTGACATACATTGCGGGTTGGGTTGCCTTCGAAAAAAATTGATACACCATTGATCCAGATCAAAGACACTGTTAGCGATAGGGAAAGTCAAGCGATTTTATCAACGGATCGCCCAAGGGAGGATGACGACAATGACCGTAGTACCGGTGACATCAGCCGACCTAGACGCAGCCGAAGTGTCATGGTTTTCAGCCTTATGTTCAGACGACTACCAGTTCCTTGGCCAGCCCGATGGAGATTTGCGGTCATCATGGGACCATTGTTCAAACATTGTGAAAACAGCCGAAAAACAGGGGTTCAGGAATATCCTTTGCCCCTCGTCTTATCAGGTTGGGCAAGACACGCTTAGCTTTGTAGCGGGCTGCGCACCGATCACGACAGACATCAACATGCTGGCCGCCGTGCGCTGCGGTGAGATGCAGCCGATCATGCTGGCCCGCACAATCGCCACGCTTGATCACATGCTGAACGGGCGACTGACGGTGAACATCATCAGCTCTGACTTTCCGGGTCAGGTCGAAGAAAGCAACTACCGCTATCAGCGTTCCCGCGAGGTCGTTGAGATATTGAAACAGGCCTGGACGCAGGACGAAATCAATTACAAAGGCGAGATTTACAATTTCTCGGGCCTCACGACCGACCCTGTGCGCCCGTATCAAACTGGTGGTCCGCTTTTGTATTTCGGTGGATACTCTCCTGCTGCGCTTGAACTGTGTGGGCAGCACTGTGACGTTTACCTGATGTGGCCCGAAAAGGTCGAAGAACTGCAAGGCAGGATGAAGGCGGTCAACGCCGTTGCCGAAAAATACCAACGCACGCTGGACTATGGCCTGCGTGTGCACGTAATCGTCCGCGACACCGAAGCCGAGGCGCGTGAATATGCTGATTACATCGTATCAAAGCTGGACGATGACCAAGGCGACGCGATCCGCAATCGGGCGCAGGACGCAAAATCGCTTGGGGTTAGCCATCAGGCCAAGAACCGCGAGATCGCGGATGATCACGGCTATATCGAACCAAATCTATGGACGGGCGTTGGCCGGGCCCGGTCTGGTTGCGGCGCTGCCCTTGTCGGGTCGACAGATCAAGTTATGTCAAAACTAGAGACATATCAAAAGATGGGCATCCGTGCGTTTATCCTATCAGGTTATCCGCACATTGATGAGGCTGAACATTTCGGAAAGCGCGTGCTACCACTGATGAAAACATGTTCATTACCGCATGAATACGGGCGCGTACCCGCCGGTGTTCCTGCAACCCCACTCGGAAACGGAGTCCGCCGCTAATGATGCCCCGCATAGAAATCACCCCTGACCTATCCTTTAGCCAACTTGTCTATGGCATGTGGCGGATCGGGGACGCTTCGGACACCTCTGCCGCCCATGTCGAGGCTAAGATTCAAAGCTGCCTATCCCAAGGGATCACGACGTTCGATCAGGCCGACATTTATGGCGGCTATGTCGCCGAAGACATTCTTGGCACGGCCCTAAAGGCAAACCCTTCCCTGCGCCCGCAGATGGAGATCGTAACCAAATGCGATATCGTGGCCCCGATGGGCCGCTATGCGGATGCCAAATGCAAATATTACGACACCACACGCGCGCATATCACGTCGTCGGTTGATCTTTCGCTGACGGCGATGGGGATTGAACAGATCGATCTGTTGCTGATCCACCGTCCCGATCCGCTGATGGACCATAATGAAACGGGTGGCGCACTTGATGAGATGGTCACATCCGGCAAAGTCCGCGCTGTTGGCGTGTCAAACTTTCGTCCGTGGGATTGGGAACTGCTGCAATCAGCCATGAAAAACCCGCTGGTTACCAACCAGATCGAGATTTCAGCCGGTACAATCGACGCTTTCACAAACGGCGACATTGCTTTCCACCAACGCCAAGATCAGCCGATCATGGCATGGTCCCCGCTGGGTGGGGGCGACCTCATGACAGGGCAAAACGCGTTGACCGACCGGATGGATGAAATCGCCAAAGACCAAGGCGTAGACCGCGCCGCAGTTGCCGTCGCATTTCTACTGCGGCACCCGTCAAAAATCCTGCCGGTTCTTGGCACCAATAACCTTGATCGGATTGGTCGGCTGTCGGATGCACTAACTGTTACAATTTCGCGCGAAGACTGGTTCTATCTTTACGAAGCAGGCCTAGGAACAGAAGTGCCATGATTGCGACAGATACTGGCAACTTGGCGATGACGTCATTCACCCCGGACCCCAGCAACCCGCGCCAATTGCGGGATGCTTTCGGGCGGTTTGCGACAGGCGTTACGATTGTGACGGTCGCGACGGACGACGGGCCGATGGCGATCACCGCGAACAGTTTTTCGTCCCTGTCACTTGACCCGCCGTTGGTTCTTTGGGCGCCTGATAAATCTTCGCGGCGCTTTGCGCATTTCGCGCAGGCCGAACATTTTGCGATCCATATTCTGGCACATGACCAAGACGATATATGCTGGAAAGTCGCCCGCGATGGGGCCTGCCTTCTGGATGCTGAACTGACCCAAAATGTCGAAGGCGTCCCGATCTTGCCTAACTGCCTCGCGCGGTTCGAATGCAGCCAATACGCATCTTATGACGGGGGCGACCACGAAATTATCGTGGGCAAAGTCCTACGTGCCGCCACCCGCGAAAGCGGCGACGCATTGGGTTTTTTCAAAGGGAATATGAAAATATTCACCGACAAATAAGGCCAAAACCAAATTTACAATCTGAATGTCTAGGGAGGAAAACATGAAGGTAACGACAAAGAGGGGCGCAATCGCTGCGCTTATGCTGACAGGTGCATCCGGTGTATACGCGGACGAAGTATCGTTCCTGTGCTACCAAGATAGCAACGAATGCGACGTGATCGCCGACATGCTGCCTACATTCACTGATAAAACCGGGCACACCGTGAAATTGGAAACCGTCGCCTATGACGTGATCCGCGATCAGCTGGAAAACCAGCTACAGACAGATGCAGCCCCAGACGTGGCCCGGGTAACCAACTTGGGCGGTTTAAACCAATATTACCTCGATCTGGCCCCTTACGTGGACGGCGCAACATGGGAATCCAGCTATGGCGCAACCTTGCCATGGTTCCGTAAACCCGGCGGCGACGATAGCGGCATCTATGGCTGGATGACCCAGCTGACTGTCACCGGGCCCTATGTAAACGTCACCCTGTTTGAAGACGCAGGCGTTGAAATGCCCGGCGAAGGCGCGACCTGGGACGATTGGGCAACCGCCCTGATGGAAGTCAAAGAAATGACCGGGATCACCGCAGGTCTTGCGATGGACCGGACAGCGCACCGCATGGCTGGCCCCGCATTCAGCTATGGCGCGAAATTCTTTGACGATGCAGGTGAACCGATCCTTGTTGACGCTGGTTTCCGCGACTTCGCAGAAACATTTGTGGGTTGGCACGTCTCTGGCCTGATGCCCGCCGAAGGCTGGCCTGCTGGCGAAGGCACGCAATACCGCAACGCTGCACCATTGTTCCAATCGGGCGACGTTGCGATGCACATGTCCGGATCTTGGATGATCAACAGCTATGCTGACAACATCACCGATTTCGACTGGAAAGCCGTCCCTGCCCCATGTGGCACCGGTGGCTGTGGGGCGATGCCCGGTGGCGCTGCCATCGTTGCGTTTGCGTCCACTGACGTTCCCGAAGCCGCAGCAGCGCTGATTGATTTCCTTGCCGCTGAAGAAAACGCTGCCAGCTTTGCGGCCTCTACGCGCAATATCACCGCGCATCAGGGGCTTCAGGCATCTGGGATCGACTATGCGGACGCGTCCCCTGCGGTTGCGGCGGCCCTGTCTGTCTTTGCGGCCAACGCTGGAGTTGCTGCCGACACCACACCGCAGGCCTACACCCTGCAAGGCTACCCTAAGAACTTTGTCATCTATGGCGCCGTTCCTGATTACCTGACCAAGGCAATCACCGGTGAAATGTCACTCGACGAAGCCCTTGCTGCGATTGATGCGGATGTAGCCGCGAAAATCGCCGAGTAGCCTGTAAATTAAGGGGGGGGGGTACGGCATGACCGAAGCACTATCCGCTGCTTTTTCCGGTTCGCCGTGGCCGCTTTACCTTTTAGTTTATTTGATCATCGGGTGGGCGCTGCTGCGCCCGTCCGGCACCTTTTGGGATCAACTGATCAGCACGATCGGCTGGCCCATTGAAATGACCCAACGGCTGTCGGGGGCGACCGGCCTGCCCTATCTTTTCTTGCTGCCGAACATGCTCGTCTTTGGGCTGTTCACCTTTGCACCCCTGTTCATCAACATGGGATTTTCGGTCACCGAAGGGCAATCTATCCTGTTTTCTGACCGCGAATGGGCTGGGTTGGATAACCTGCGCCGCCTACTATCTGAAACGCAGATCGACACAGGCGCAGCGAACCTCGAAGACGACAAATTCCTAAGCGCTGTCTATGACACCGCCACTTTTGTTGTGTTCCAAGTCCCGATCATGATCGCCGTCGCACTGATTTCCGCGCTGGCACTAAACCGCAAAATCGTCGCACGCGGCCTGTGGCGTGCGGTGTTCTTTTACCCGGTGATGCTATCGCCCGTTGTGGTTGGTTTTCTTTGGAGCCTGATCCTCAAACGCCAAGGCGTGCTATCAGAAACGCTGATGCGCTGGGGCTGGCTGGATGAACCGATCCAATGGCTAACCGATCCATCTTGGACAATGTTCTGGTCCGTTTTCGTCTACACTTGGGCGCATCTTGGGTTCTATATGCTGATCCTGTTGGCCGGGCTTCAGGCAATCCCACGTGATGTCTATGAAGCCGCAGAAATGGACGGAACCCCGGCATGGCGGCAACTGACGCGGATCACGATCCCGCTTTTGGCCCCTACCCTGCTGGTCGTCACCGTGCTGTCGCTGGTCAAAGCATTCCAAGCATTCGAAGAACTTTACGCGATGTCCGTGCGCTGGACGTCATTGGTAGGCTACATTTTTGAAACCTCAGGTCTACGTGGGCAACCAACGGCCAACGGGCTTGGGATCGCGGCAATGGCGTCACTTCTTGTCGCGGTCGTTTTGATCATGCTGTCGCTGCTTCAGGTCTACCTTTCATCGAAGTCGAGCAAGCCATGACCGCAATCGTTACCTTTCTGACCCGCAAGGCTGGCGGACGCCGTGCCAATTGGCTTGATTGGATGACCTACGCCTATCTGTTCACTGGATTTTTGGTCATCGTCCTGCCCGTGATGTGGCTTGCGCTGAATTCACTCAAGTCCGCATCGCAGCTCGAAAAACAAGACCTTTCACTACTGCCATCAAGTTTTGAAAGCGTCGCACGGGCAACCGTTTCCGGACCTGATGGCAAGCAGATCTTCTTTATCCAAGAACTGCCCGACTGGGTGCTTAACTGGAACGATTTGTCCGACGCACAACAGGCAAGCCACGACATCCCAGCCTTCCTAGCCGACTGGTCAGGGCGGGAATTATACGCATTGCGGTCGCAACTGGGTTACGTGCCAACCTTGGTCCGTGATCTGGTCGCAGCCCAAGATTTACCCGATTGGTTGCTACGCTATCCGTCTATGTCAGCAACGGCCAAACAAGATTTCGACGCCGACGCGGTGATCGCGGCACTAAACGCCGAAGACCAGCGATTGCTGTCCGAATTCTTAGGCGTCGGATCATATGAGCCATCCCGGCTGACGCTTCAAATTCTGGCGCGTGCACCGGATCCGGTCACTGGCGAAGAAACGCAATTTGGCGTCTCGAATTTCAAGGCGACCCGTGAATTCACGCCCGCCCGTTACGTCGATAACCGCAGCGAAGAGGTCGTCCGCCTGAACACGGCTGAAATCACAATGCGGCGGCCCATTGATCCGTCATGGAACAACTTTTCCGATCCACTGACCGGCAACGCCTTTGGGGTGAACGTGAACTTTGCGACATGTTTCACCAATTCCGTGCTGGTGACGCTGATCGCAACGGTCCTAACGCTGCTGATCAACTCGATGGCTGCGTTTTCGCTGGCGAAATACAAATTCCGCGGCCAAGTCGCGTTCTTTATCGTCATCCTTGCGACGCTCATGGTGCCGCCAACAATCACTTTGGTGGGCGTGTTCAAGGCGGTAAACGCTACTGGTCTTTCGGGGTCTATCTGGGGGGTCATCATCCCCGGCGCTGCCACCCCAACAGGCGTTTTCCTCCTGCGCCAATACATGCTGTCGATCCCCGATGAACTGATCGAGGCCGCCCGCATGGACGCCGCATCCGAATGGAAAGTCTACTGGCGCATCGTGCTACCACTTGCGATGCCGGCGCTTGCGGCACTCGGTATCCTGTCGATCATCTGGCGCTGGAACGATCTGATCCTGCCGTTGGTCGCCATCGCCACCACCAAAGAAGCCTATACAATCCAGCTTTGCCTGCTCGAATTCCGGGGCGAACACCTGTCGCAGGAACACTACAGACTGGCCATGACCATGGTTAGCCTTGTGCCCTCGACGCTCGTCTTTGTGTTCCTGCAAAAATACATCACCACCGGCATTGCCAATACGGGACTAAAATAATGACCAACCTTGTCCTGAAAAACGTGACCAAATCCTATGGCGACGTTCCCGTAATCCACGGGATCGACATGGAGATCAAAACCGGCGAATTCTGCGTCTTTGTTGGGCCATCCGGCTGCGGTAAATCCACGCTGCTGCGCATGATTTCGGGGCTCGAGGACATCACCGGCGGTGAGATCGAAATCGACAACGAAGTCGTGAACCACATTCCCGCCGCACAGCGCGGTCTGGCAATGGTTTTTCAATCCTACGCGCTCTACCCGCATATGTCCGTGCGCAAGAACCTTAGTTTCGGGCTAGAGAACCTGAAAACCTCAAAGCCCGAAATCGAAAAGCGCGTGATTGAGGCCGCGCGGATGCTGCAAATTGATCCCTATCTTGATCGCAGGCCCGGCCAATTATCGGGCGGTCAGCGGCAGCGCGTCGCCATCGGGCGCGCAGTTGTGCGCGAACCCAAAGTCTTCTTGTTCGACGAACCGCTTTCCAACCTCGATGCCGAACTGCGGGTCAGCATGCGCCGCGAAATCGGGGCGTTACACCGACGGCTGGGGAATACGATGATCTACGTGACCCATGATCAGGTCGAAGCCATGACAATGGCGGATAAGATCGCAGTCTTGCGCGCCGGAAAGGTCGAACAATTCGGCACCCCGCTTGAGCTGTTCAACCACCCAAAGAACCGCTTTGTAGCCGGTTTTATCGGGTCTCCTGCGATGAATTTCCTCCAAGGCAAGGTTGGCCCGCAAGGAATCCAGCTGGACGACAACACAAACGTCGCCATCAACCCGGCCCGGATCAAAGGCCCACAAGACACGCCAGTCGAACTTGGCGTGCGCCCCCGCGACTTGATCATCGACCCCGATGGCCCAATCACCGTGCGCGTATCAGAGGTCGAACAGCTGGGCGCAGAAAGCTACTTGTTTGCGGAACTCAGCACCGGAGAGGCAATCGTTGTGCATCAACCAGGTCAAACGAACGTACAAATTGGAGACAATTTACATCTATCCATCAATAACGAAGCATTATTTCTATTCGACAAGGCAAGCGGCACAGCATGGTACTGAACGCAAAGTCGATCTTTCCCGGCCTTCTATTCGCCGGGATGGTCGCCATGGCCGCTCAGTTCCTGTCCGATCACTATGGTGCACCAGTTATGCTCATGGCGATCCTACTTGGGATACCGTTCCAGTTTCTATCAACCGAAGAACGCACCGCCCCCGGCATCGGTTTTGCATCGCGCATGGTGCTGCGCGTCGGTGTGGCACTGCTGGGCGTGCGGGTTAGCGTTGATATGGTCGCAGAAATTGGGCTGGCGAACGTCGCGCTGGTTGCCTCTGGCGTGGCTTTAACCATTGCGCTGGGGCTGATCATGGCCCCGCTATTCGGCCGCGACCGCGCCTTTGGATTTCTGACAGGCGGCGCTGTGGCGATTTGTGGGGCGTCCGCAGCAATGGCGATTGCCTCGCTCTTGCCCAAGGGTGAAAATACCGAACGCGATGTGACATTTACCGTCGTTTCCGTGACGCTTGCCTCAACGGTTGCGATGATCGCCTACCCGATTTTAATCAGCTACCTTGGCATGGATAGCCAATCCGCCGGTGTCTTTCTGGGTGGCACAATCCATGACGTGGCCCAAGTCGTCGGTGCCGGATATTCAGTATCGGACGAAACCGGTGACATTTCCACGCTGGTGAAACTGTTCCGGGTCGGGATGCTTGCGCCCGTCGTGTTCATCGGCACACTGTTCTTACGACAATCCGGCAAAGGGGCCGAAGGCGTACCGCTCATACCCGGCTTTGTCATTGGGTTCTTGGTACTGGCCGGGCTGAATTCATTCGGCTGGCTACCAGCATGGGCAATTCAATCCGCCGACACCGTGTCACGGGCCTGTCTGGTAACCGCAGTCGCCGCCGTCGGCATGAAAACATCATTCGAGGACCTAAGATCCGTAGGCAGATCCGCCCCAATCATGATCCTAATCCTAACCGCCGCACTTGCAGCATATGTCCTAATCGGGCAGCAAATGCTGGTCTAAACAGCCTGCAACCCAAGAATTTGAGGCCGGAATTTGCCCAAGTAAGACGAAATCACCTTACATTGATCAGTTAGCTAATATCGTCACCTGCACTTAAGAGAAGATCACACAACTGTCCGACCTCTTCGATCATCTGACGACATAAACGGAACAATTCGAATGCCGTACGACGCGCGCGGCGTTTGGACCCAGAAGGTAGTCTTTTAAGTCCGGCCGATGGGCGCCGATTACGATTAAGTCGGCGTTGGACAACCTAGCGGCTTTGAGGACCTCTTCGTAGACGCTGCCAATCGCGACGATGTGTCGGACTTTCTTGTTTGCTTCGTCGCCCACCACGCCGCGTACCAAGTCGTTTAGTGCCTTAACTGCGCCGTCGCGGGCGGTTTTGACGTGGTGTTCTTCGAAGTAGGCACCAACAAGTGATGCGCCGAAATCGGGAACGACGGCGATCACATCGAGTTGCGCACCGTCAAGATCCGCCATTTTTTTGGCCTGCACGAGAACGTGCGCATCTTCTTGGGGGCGGTTGATGTCAATGGCGCAGAGGACAGTCTTGATCATGCCGTTTCTCCTTCACGGATGTGGATGGCGCGTCGTGATTGCAGCAAAGCGATAAGCGCCAGCAACAACAGGGCCGGGATGAACATCAGCTCTTTGGGGAGTTGATCAGCCGTGGTCTGAACGCTGGCGATTTGAACAGGATCATCGCCGTAGAAGTCGAACGAAGCCAGCGCGTCCCCCAGATCGGTGCCGAACATCGGCTCGTCTAGGCGCTGGACGTCTCCCTCGGGGACGATCATGAAGCCGAGCGCATCAAGGCGTGCATCGGCGCCTTCGACGTCTGGCACGGTCAGCGGCACGGTCAGGTCTTTGACTTCGAGTGTGTCAAAGTCTGGACCAGAGATTACTGTGCGCAACTGGCTACCTGGCTCGGCCGCGCCAAGCGCTTGGGCAAATGAGGCCGGTTCGATCTCATCATATGGTGCTTGGAACTGGTTCATAAAGAAACCGGGTCTGAACAGCGCAAAGGCGATCACCAGCATAGCGACTGTTTCCCAAATGCGGTTCTTGGTCAGGAACCAGCCCATTGTGGCGGCAGTGAACACCAAAATGCCGACCGTCGCCGTCACAAATACGATTATCCCTTGGGTCCACGTCACATCGATCAACAAGAGGTCTGTATTGAAGATGAACACAAACGGCAGGGCAACCGTCCGCAGGCTGTAGAAAAAGGCGATGAACCCTGTGCGGATTGCGTCGCCACCTGACACCGCAGCAGCGGCGAAACTGGCAAGGCCCACTGGAGGTGTTACATCCGCCATAATCCCAAAGTAGAAGACAAACAGGTGCACAGCGATCAGTGGCACGACTAGCCCCGATTGTGCGCCTAGCTCCATGACCACGCCAACCATCAAGGAAGACACAACAATATAGTTGGCTGTTGTTGGCAGCCCCATGCCGAGGATCAACGATAGGATCGCGACGAAGATCAGCATTAGGATCAGGTTACCACCGGACAGGAATTCAACGAAATCCGCCATGACTTGGCCGATACCCGTCAGGGATACGGTGCCGACAATGATACCGGCCGTGGCGGTAGCAAGCCCGATTCCGATCATGTTCCGAGCACCATCAATCATGCCATCGATCAGGTCCATCAGACCATCGCGCAGACGGCTGATTGCGTTGCTTTCGCCGCGGAAGAACGCCTTGAGCGTTTTCTGCGTCAATAGGATGCCGAACAGCAAGAAGGTGGCCCAGAAGGCTGAAAGCCCAGGGGATTTACGTTCGATCATTAGGAAATAAACCAGAACGATGATCGGCAGTAGGTAATAGAGACCGGATTTGTAGATTTTAGCGACATCGGGCAGCTCGACCACTTGGGCATTGGGGTCGTCGGGTTCTAGGTCAGGGACCTGAGCCGCGAGATAAAGCAATGCGACATAGATCGCTGCCAAAAGAACCGTTAAGATCCAACCTGACCCTTCAGGGAAAGCCGAGACAATCCAGCTAACGGGGTATTGCGTCGCGTAACACAACAGCGCGAACCCTGCGAAAAACCCGAACATCCCCAACACGGTGTTGAATAGGTTCACCACCTTGTTGCCGATGGTCGGCATATTGGTTTTCACTGCTTCAAGGTGAACAATATAGACTAGCGCGATGTAGCTGATGATCGCGGGTAGGAACGCGTGAGTGATCACCTCGACATAAGAAATGCCGACATATTCAACCATCAGGAATGCGGCAGCACCCATCACTGGTGGCATGATTTGGCCATTTACAGATGACGCAACCTCGACCGCGCCGGCCTTTTCGGCAGAAAACCCGACGCGTTTCATCAGTGGTATGGTGAATGTGCCAGTTGTGACCACGTTGGCGATAGAAGAGCCAGAGATCAGGCCAGTTGCGGCAGAGCCAACAACCGCCGCTTTCGCAGGGCCACCGCGAAGGTGACCAAGCGCGCCGAATGCCATCTTAATAAAGTAGTTACCCGCACCCGCCTTATCGAGCAGTGCGCCAAAGAGCACGAACAGGAACACAAACTTGGTCGACACACCAAGCGCGATCCCAAAGACCCCCTCGGACGTGATCCACATATGGCTCATTGCTTTGCGCAGCGATGCACCGGCCCAGCGGATTTGATCTGGCACGGCCTCGGATGAGCCGAAGAAGACATAGAATAAGAAAACAAACGCGAGGATGACCATCACAGGGCCAAGAACGCGGTACGATGAAACGAAAAGGACAATTAGGCCCGCAAGTGCGAAATAGGCGTCCTGCATATCTGCAAGGCCACCATTGCCAACGATCTTATCATAGAAGAAATAGCCATAAAGCGCGAGGAACGCCCCAGAGAGGCCAAGCACCCAGTCATACCACGGGATGTGGTTGCGGGGGCTTGATTTGAACAGCGGATAAGCCATCGCGGCAAGGAATATGGCAAACGCCAAATGGATTTGGCGAGAGTTGTTAATAAGGTCACCGGGCAAGATATAAGGCGCGACAGGAGATGCCAGAAGCACTTGAAAGATCGACCAGATGAGGGCGACAGCTGCGATGAACCAGCCGACTGCTCCGGTCGGACTACGGGACCCGCTGTCACTGGCCGCGACCAGTTCCTGAAGTTCCTCTTCGCTTAAAGCGCGGTTCTCATTCGTTGACATCTATATCCCCCTACTACCGTTGTCCGGTTTTCATTCCGTTCAGATCTACCGGCAATTAGGCCAGCGATAGTTTCGGGGGCAGTTGCCCGCCCCCGATTGATGTTAATTGGTCTGGTTACTCGATCCAGCCTTTTTCACGGTAGTATTTAGCCGCACCGGGGTGCAGTGGCGCTGACAGGCCAGCTGTCGCCATTTCTTCGGGTACAAGGTTTGCGAATGCAGGGTGCAGACCGCGGAAGTCGTCGATGTTGTCAAACACTGCGCTGACAAGCGTGTAGACCACTTCGTCAGACACATCCGCAGAGGTCACGAAAGTCGCGCCAACACCGAATGTCATCGTGTCTGCATCGTTGCCGCGGTACATGCCGCCCGGAATGGTCGCAGTACGGTAGAACGGATTGTCAGCCACTAGGCCGTCAACTGCTTCACCAGAGACTTCTACCAGCACGGAATCACAAGCTGTGGTCGCTTCCTGAATGGAACCAGATGGGTGACCAACGGTGTAAACCATCGCGTCGATTTGGTTGTCACACAGAGCCGCAGACTGTTCAGCTGCTTTCAGCTCGGTTGCCAAAGCAAAGTCGTCTGTTGTCCAGCCAAGTGCTTCCATTAGGACTTCCATCGTGCCGCGCTGACCAGAGCCAGGGTTGCCGATGTTCACACGCTTACCTTTTAGGTCAGCGACTGATGTGATGCCACTGTCAGCACGGGCCACAACGGTAAACGGCTCTGGGTGGACAGAAAAGACAGCCCGCAGGCCTTCAAATGGGCCAGCTTCTTCGAAACGCGATGTTCCGTTATAGGCGTGGTACTGCCAGTCAGACTGGGCCACACCAAATTCCAACTCACCTTCGCGGATGGTGTTGATGTTGTAGACAGAGCCGCCTGTGGATTCCACGGAGCAGCGTACGCCGTGGTCGCGGCGGCCTTTGTTGACCATACGGCAAATTGCGCCGCCTGTCGGATAGTAAACGCCAGTGACGCCACCGGTGCCGATAGTGATGAATTCTTCTGCGTAAGCCGCAGGGGCCATCATCGCTGTCGTCACCGCAGCGGCGGCTGTAAGTTTGAGTTTAGCAAACATTTTCATCTCCCTTTGAGTGTATGTTCCTGGTCGTTCAAAGATCCCAGACTTCGGCTAGGACCCGGTTAGCACCTTCCACCTCGGCGATTCTTGCGCGGGCGGCCGGAACTGAGCGGCTTACCAGAACCCCGATCAGGGTTTCCACAAGAAACATGGTGACGACGTAGGAGGAATAGAAATGCGGGCTTTGTGTTGGCACGATAAATTGCGCCGCCGCATGTTTGAGGGCCGGGCAAGTGTGTGTGTCGGTAATCAAGACAACATAGACACCCTGTTCTTGCGCGAGCTTGGCCGCGCGCAACGCCTGACCCGAAAAAGGGGGCTTAGTGACGATGATCAACACATCGCTTTCGTCCAAGCCAACAATGCCTGCACCCAGCGACGCGCCCATCCGGCTTGCCATTGCCCAGTTGTCGGCACAAAAGTTCGCCATGTATGACAAGTATTCGACAACGCCGGTGGAGCCGAGCGCGCCCAACAAAAGCACCTTGCGGGCCTGCGCAATACGTTCCACCGCAGCATTAAGCGTGGCACGATCAAGATCATCCACAAAGGTCTGAAGGTTAAGCTGGCAGGCCGCCAAATGCGCAGTCACAAAATCCGTTTCATCCGCGCTATGGGTCTGGTGCAGACGTTCCGCCCGTTCCGCAAAGTTATTCACACGGCGGTTGATCTTTTTGCGCATTTCTTCGCGCAGCTCTTCGAAACCATTGTAATCCAACGCACGGGCCAGCCGCGAAAATGCGGCGGGGGAAATGCCGCTGTCGCGCGCAACCGCGCGCAAGGGCCGCGTGGCCGTATCAACCGGGTTGTTCGCAAGGTAGTCCGCAGCAGACCGTAGTGTCCCGCTAAGGTCACTATATCTTTGTGTCAGTCTGGTCTCGAATGATTGGCGCAAAAAAATGACCCCGGGCAAATATTTGTTAACTGTCGAGTTTGTTTCATGAGTTGTCAACATTTGAATCATCTGTTTCACTAGCGCATCGCATATTGAGGTCAGGGCCCTACATGTCACATGTCTTCCCACGTCATACTAAGTCGGTCATGCCCACAGCCGTTCGCGGCGAGGGTATCTATATTTATGATTCTAATGGCAAATCGTACCTTGACGGATCGGGCGGCGCGGCAGTTTCGTGCCTTGGACACAGCGACCCCGACGTAATAGCAGCGATTAAATCACAGCTCGATTCTTTGGATTTCGCTCATACGGGTTTCTTAACCTCTGAACCGGCCGAGGCGCTCGCAACCCGTTTGATAAAGCACGCACCAGAGGGAATCGACCGCGTGTATCTTGTGTCCGGCGGGTCAGAAGCGGTTGAAGCCGCCTTAAAGCTTTCCCGGCAGTATATGCTTGAGATTGGCCAGCCCAAACGTACCAAATTCATATCACGGCGCCAAAGTTATCATGGCAACACGCTCGGGGCGCTTGGGACGGGGGGTAACATGTGGCGGCGCGAACCCTTCGATCCAGTGATGGTTTCAGCCAGTCATATCGCCCCGTGCTACGAATACCGCGGCCGTGCCGAAGGCGAGAGCGCCGAGGACTATGGCTTGCGGGTCGCGAACGAACTTGAAACTGAACTGCTACGGCTTGGTCCAGAAACGGTCATTGGATTCTTGGCAGAACCTGTAGTCGGTGCAACGGCGGGGGCGGTGCCCTCTGTTCCCGGCTATTTCAAACGTATCCGGGAGATTTGTGACCAGTACGGCATCCTACTTATCCTTGATGAGGTCATGTGCGGGATGGGCCGGACCGGCACTTTCTTTGCCTGCGAACAAGACGATGTGGCCCCCGACATCATCACAATCGCCAAGGGCCTTGGTGCGGGGTATCAGCCGATTGGCGCCATGTTGTGCACAAATGAAATCTATGGCGCGATTGAACAAGGCACGGGGTTCTTTCAGCATGGGCATACATATTTGGGGCATCCGGTCGCCTGCGCCGCAGCCAATGCTGTGGTAACGAAACTTACAGATGGGGGGCTAACCAAGCGATCCGCCACGATGGGCAAGTATTTCGAAAAAGCACTACACGCCGAATTTGGTCAACACCCCCACGTTGGCGACATCCGTGGGCGTGGGATGTTTCGCGCACTGGAATTCGTGTCCGATTGCGGCACCAAAACACCGTTTGACCCTGACAAAAGAGTTGCAGCGCGCCTGAAAGCAAAAGCGATGGAAAACGGCCTGATTTGCTATCCAATGAACGGAACGATTGACGGCCACCACGGCGACCACGTCTTGCTCGCGCCACCGTTCATCAGCACCGAAGCGCAGATCGACGAACTGGTTGGTAAGCTTTCTGACAGTCTGGCGGCGATACTTTGATGTCGCTTCCAAAACTCATGGTCGCCCCAAACGGCGCCAGATTGCGCAAAGCGGATCACCCCGCTGTGCCATTAACGCATGATGAGATCGTCGCCTGCGCTGTTTCGTGCTATGAGGCAGGAGCAGATGGAATTCATGCGCATATTCGTGACGAAAATGGCAATCATCTGTTGGATACAAAGCGTTACGCGGAGCTGATTTCGACCCTGCGAAATACGCTACCTGAAATTGCAGTTCAGATCACGACCGAAGCAGTTGGCGTCTATGAACCTGACACACAAATGCATGTGGCGTTGGAATCTGGGGCGAATATGGTGTCCGCATCGATACGTGAAATTCGGCGCACTGGCCGCCAAACCGCTGCCGATTTTTACGCCGAATGCGCGCATAAAGACATCGCCGTACAACACATTCTCTATGACCTGTCCGACTGCCTTCTTCTAGAGGAAACGCTTGACCCAGCGGCACTGACCAGCCAGCAGCTTCAACTTCTTTACGTGCTGGGCCGCCACAGCCCGAATTCGACCGCTGACCCAGCCGAACTCACTCCCTTTCTTGAGTGGCAGCAGAAACGACAGCTGGCACCAGACTGGGCAGTTTGCGCATTCGGCACGACAGAAATGACCTGCCTACAAAACGCTGTAAAACTGGGCGGCAAATGCCGGATCGGATTTGAGAATTCGTTGTACCTATCGGACAGTAACATAGCAGCAGATAACGCTGAAAAGGTCGTGGACTTCGTCACAAAGTTAAGTCTCTTGCGGGCCGAAAACGGTGCATGAACAACACCAAGCTTCGGTAGGATTGTCTGTGCCACACTATTGCGACCCCTCCCCATACCCTTCTTAGACAAACAAATCGTTGATTGTCGTATCGAGAAGGATCAGCGTGCCTTCGTCGCCGTAGCTGATGGTTAGGTCACCGTCGGCATAGGTGAACTGGAACCCGTCGGTATCCTTGCCTGTCATCTGGTAATTGCTGAGCGCCGCGCTAAAGGTTGCGCCGGTGTCGGCGTTGAACTGTAGCTTGTCACCTTTTGATGCATCAAAATCGATGATCGTGCTGATGCCGCCGTTGGCAACGAACGTATCGGCGCCCACGCCACCGACCAATGTGTTCTTGCCTGCGCCACCAATTAAAACGTCGTCCCCTGATTGACCGTGCAAAAAGTCATCGTCGTCCCCACCAAACACAACATCGTCTCCTGCCCGCGCAAAGATACGGTCGTTGCCAGCGCCACCCTCGATAAGGTTATCGCCGATGTTTCCCAAGATGCTGTTGTTTGACTTGTTCCCGATGGCCGCTGCATTGCTTTTACCAATCATCAGCAGCCCTTCAAGATATTCGCCCATTGTGGCCGAACCAGTCACGGTTTCGCGTTGCCAGCCGCTACCGCCATCAACCTGTTCGAATGAATCGTCATCGCCCGTTTCAGTCCATTTCGGTTGGGTCGGCTGTGCTGGCGCGCTACGTTCCTGAACATCGTCAAATTCGTATATCGTGTCTGCGAAAACGACGACTTCAAAATTGGTGAGCTTCGTCACGTTGTTACCGTTTGCGACGATAAGCGTATCGCCGTCCCACGCGATGGCATAGCTTTCTTCGGGCAGTTCAAAGACAACTTGGTCAGTGCCTTTGCCACCATCAAACGTATCGATCCCGTCCGAGGCGTAAACAGTGTCGGTCCCTGTTCCCATATCGACAATATCGTTGCCCGCACCTGTATGTGCGATATCTGCGGCGCCCATCAATGAAATCGTCGCACCCTTATCAGAGGCGGTGACTTCGTCAGCGCGCACTGTTCCGACAACCTTTTCAAAGGTGACGTCGTTTGTGCTTTTGTCAGTTGGTGCGCCGTATGACGTACCTTCGTTAAAGAAGACAGACGGCGACATATAACTGATTTCATTGCCCGATCTGATCGAATCGCCAACGGTGACAGTGTTGTCCTGATCAAGCCCACCGTGAAAGTTGATGTCCCGGTTTGTGCTCGTAACATCGACAGTATTTCCGACAGCCGATGTATAGCTTGCGAAAACCACAGCGTGCCGCGTGTCCGTGATGGATAGGTCAGTAAAAGAGCTGTTGTAAACGTCGCGAATCCAAACGCCGTAACCGTTGCCGCCTGCACCTTTGTCATGCGCACCGTCGATGATGACGTCGCTCATCTCAAACCCGGTCGAGTTCGCAACCGTGATCCCATGCGACGCGGCATCCATCACTGCAACATCCTCGATGACTGCACCGCTTGTTCCAGCGACAAGGATCGCCGTCGCACCATTTGCGGTACCAAGCGTATTTGAAAACTTGGATGGGTCTGCATCGCCCCAGCTTCCGGCGACGGTAAAACCGGAAAGCGTGTTGTCCTCTAGAATTGTGCGGTGTTCGACTGTGGTGATGTCCGGATCAAAATCAAATGGTAGCTCGTCGTCAAAGGTCACGGTGTTCCCGCTGACACTTGTTACCTCGACCAACACGGTGCGCAGGGCTGAATCCTTTTGCCATTTTTCATCACCGATCTCTTTGAAAAATTCGTCCGTGTTTTCTTGGGTAATATAGATGTAGTCGCCGACACTAATATCATGTCCAGATTCCAGCGTGATTTTAGTACTGCCTGCTGACACGGCTTTTGAAAGCTTAAATATGTCGATGATCTCTGGTTCAAAGACATCATGCCCGACTTGAATGACTGGCACGTCTTCCATGCTTTTTGCGGCGTAGATAACTGTCTTTTCTGCGCCCGCACCGACCAAGGAAATATCGCTTCTGTCGATAACAAGCGTTTCCGAAAACTTGTATGTGCCAGCTTCAAGGTGAATCGTCGCGCCTGGGGCTGCCGAATTGATAAGCGCCTGAATCTCAGCAGCGGACATGTCAGTTGTTGTATAGATGTCGGTGGCAGGCATCGCCGTTATCCTCTCGGGCAAAAATGGGTCAAATTCGCAACACACGCGACTCGTTAGCGTTAGCAATACTGTACGCGTGTAAGGTTAAAACTAAAGCGTATGTGCTTATTAATCGGTCATATTCCGCCTAATCGGTGGAATTTCGCCGCATTGTCCACGCCACCAACAGAAACCACTGGCACTGTCACAATTATATAGACAATAACTAAGACAATATTCTCATTGGTTCACCTTTCGTGGGGGGAGGTCCGGACCAGCGGTCGAAATTTTTAAAAGGTGAGCCACTAGCCGGTTTTCGGCATTTTTAGTGGCATCGCGTGTGCTCTCGTTTGCCGGAATGGCAGCGTTTTGTGGGAGGAGCATGCCGAAGTTATAAGGAACGCCAGTTGTGACGAAATACGACGACCAGAACATGTCCTCGCTCGTAGGCGAGGGACAGGCAAAGCGCCGTGTGCTGATCTCCGAAAGGAATCCAGTACTCGCCGAGGTGCTTGCGAACGAATTGAATCTTACTGAAGTTCTTGAATGCAGTTTCGTACCGCATGGCGTCAAAATTGTTGACGAAGTCGCGGCGCGCAAACCAGAAGCGCTTATTCTTGATCCGGCGGATCTGACGCTATCTAAACAAAACGATATCTTAGAAATTGGTCGGGACATCCGGCGTGCAAACCCGACGACACGGGTGTTGGGTTACAGCTTTAAAACGACTAACGCGATGGTCCGCGCCACACTGGACGCTGGCTTTTGCGGATGCATTTCAAAAGACGCAAGCCTGCGCCAACTGGCCATCGCCCTCGCCGTGATTCTTGATGGCGGGTTATACTTTGACAAAGTCTTTGGATCGCACCTGCGGCCAATGCTGGCAGACACCTCTGATGCTGACGGCCTAAGCGAACGCGAAAAAGAAGTACTGGTTGGATTCGCCCGCGGCCTAAGCGCCAAACAGATCGCCCATGATCTAAAGATCAGCAATAAAACCGTCGATACCTACAAAGCACGCGCCAGCCAAAAACTGGATTTAAATGACCGTGCGCAATTGGTCGGGTACGTCCTTGAACAGGGCTGGATGAATTAGCCCCGCCTTCAAAACGACACATTCAAACATTCACTACAATGCAGGTGCAGCATAAGCGGCGCCTGCATTGTCGTTTTGGCTGCGTCATTTTTCTGCCTATTAAATCAACCCATTAAGCGGAGTTACGCCAAAAGGTGAATGAATCCTTACAGTGTAGGGATTTTTCCCGACTGGTGAATCTTCTGCAATGCGGCAATTTCGAGGCGAAGCAAATTACTGCGAGGAAAGAATGGCACGCATTAGTATTTTTGGAATCGGCTATGTCGGTGTTGTCGCGGCTGGTTGTCTGGCTAAGGACGGTCACGACGTAATCGCGGTCGATGTTGACCCCGGCAAGATTGACGCGATCAACGCGGGTTTGTCCCCTATTGTAGAAAACGGTCTAGACGACCTTATTAAAGACGTTGTCGCCGCTGGCCGCCTGACCGCCACTGACGATGTTGAATATGCGGTCAACAACACTGACGCGTCATTCGTATGTGTCGGCACACCAAGCGCCCCAGACGGGTCGGTTGGTCTGAAATACGTTGATGTAGTCTGCCAGAACATTGGCGAGGCGCTCGCGAAAAAAGATGCGTTCCACTCGGTTATTATCCGGTCGACCATCGTACCGGGCAGCTGTGAAAACACATGCATCCCGACGCTCGAATCCGCGTCCGGCAAGAAAGCAGGCACTGGTTTCGGCGTTGGCTACTATCCAGAATTCCTGCGCGAAAGCACCGCGATCGAAGACTACTATGATCCTGGTCTAATCGTATTCGGTGCACTGGATGACGGCACACGTGCAATCCTGACCGAGCTCAACGAGAACCTGAACTGCAAAATCCACACCGTGGATCTGCGTACCGCCGAGATGGTGAAATACACATCTAACACATGGCGCGCGGTCAAAGTGACCTTTGCAAATGAAATCGGGAACATCGCGAAATCATGCGGCCTTGATGGTCAAGACGTGATGGAAATCCTGTGTTCCGATCTTAAGGTAAACATGTCGCCCTACTTTATGCGGCCTGGTTTTGCCTTTGGCGGGTCTTGCCTGCCAAAAGATGTCCGCGCGTTGCGCCATCTGGCAGCCGAAAACAACACCCCTGCCCCGCTGTTGAATGCCGTTCTTGATGCGAACGAAGCACAGATCGTCAAAGCGGAAAAGATGGTCGCGTCTTCTAAGGCGTCAAAGGTCGGCTTTGTCGGGATCAGCTTTAAACCGGGCACAGACGATATGCGCGAAAGCCCATTGGCTGAACTTGCGTCGCGTTTGATCAAGTCCGGCGTTGCTGTCGAAATCTATGACCCCTTCGTGCACGAAGCCTATGCAAACGATAACTCGACTGCGGGTCGCGGCAACGATGTCGTTCCTGATCTTAAGGAACGCCTGAACCCGAACCTAACAGCGATGATCGACGGATCAGACATGATCGTGGTCGGCAATATCTATAAAGATACGCTTTCTGAACTTGATGCGGCAATCAGCAACAAACCAATGGTTGACCTGACACGCATCAGCCGTAACCGGGTGACCGGTGGTGGCTATGATGGGATTTGTTGGTAATCCGTCATGCTACAAGCCCTCAGCCACATCGCGTATCTTTCCGTCATTGTCATGCTAGCCGCGCTCGTCCCGGCAGGGCTGCTTGGGGACGTGAAAGAAGCCGTTGTTGTGCTGGGGGTGCTTGGCGCTTGGCGGTATTCGTGGGCGTCTATTAACTTTACCCGGGCGGCGATTTTCCGGTTCTACAGCTATCCCCGCCGCAAGGCCCGCGCCCACGCGCGTTACGCCAAACGCACTGTGCGTGCGCATGCTTACTTTCTAACGACATCATATATGATCGAAAGCAGCGTCACGATCCCAGTCTATCGCAGCATCTTTTTAGCCGCGTCCAAGTCTGAGAACGGCGCGACAATCGTGTCATCCGTCGTTGATGGTGCGGACGAACGGCTGATCCAGAATATTTACGCCACAATGCCTGTCGATATGTCGTCGGTAAAGCTGATCATCGACCGCATTCCCGGCACCGGCAAACGTGACGCGCTTGCCAAATCGTTAAACCTGATCGCACGTGAATGCCCGACAGCAAACGACATCGTTTTGTTCGTCGATGGCGACAGCTGCGTGCCCGAAGACATCGTCGCACAATCCGCGCCTGTCTTTACGAACCCGAAAATCGGCGCGCTGACCACCGACGAAGAAGTTGAGATCCCCCAACCCGGCCTATTCCGTGATTGGTTCGAACTACGCTTTGACCAACGCCAAGTCATGATGTGTTCGATGGGTCTTGGTAACCGCGTGCTGACTCTGACCGGCCGCATGTCCGTGTTCCGCGGTGATCTGGCGACTGACCCTGATTTCATCAATTCGGTCCAGCACGACTTTATCGACCACTGGCGTTTGGGCCGCGTCAACTTCCTGACCGGCGATGATAAATCAACTTGGTTCTGGCTGATGAAGAACGGCTATCAGATGGCTTATCTGCCCGATGTCGCCAGTTCTTCGATGGAAACACAGCCAAAGCCGACCTTTGTCGGCAGCGCCACCGCGCTCATGGTCCGCTGGTTTGGCAACATGCTGCGCACCAATGGCCGCGCGTTGGAATTGTCGCCGTCGCAGATCGGATACTTCACTTGGTGGTCGATCCTTGATCAGCGCCTTTCCATGTGGACCACGCTCGCTGGCCCAATCTGCATGGTCGCCGCAGCAATCTTTTTCGACCCAATGGTAATCCCGATCTACATCGCCTGGGTCATGTTGACACGTTATGTGTTCTGTACGGCAATTTGTTTGTTCCGAGGCCGCAGTTTCCCCATCGTTTACACGGGCTTACTGTATTTCGGCCAGCTATTTGGAGCAGCGGTAAAAAGCTACGTTCTGTTCCGGCTTGATCGCCAAAAATGGACACGACAGGCCAGCGCTGGATCCTCTGGAATCCGCCGCCCTGTTGGTGAACGTCTGCGCGCCGCCAGCTCTGCTTACCTGCACGTCTTAACTCTTGGATGGCTGACGATCGCCGCCCTGTACCTGACCGGCGTCGTCTAACTCACATTGAAGTATTGGAAATCACGATGAGCGAAACACAACCAACACAGCCAACGAGCCCCGACACTTCTGTTTCTGGCGGCTTCATCTATGAAAACGAACATCCGCAACTGCCGATCCCATTCACTGCACGGGTTGGTGACCGCCGGCTTGAAGGGAATTCAATCTCGATCACACAGGCGCTTGTTTCTGGGCTAATGCCGCCAAACGGCAACATGCAAAAATGCCCAGTCGCGCTTCAGTTCGATTTCGAAGGGTTTTCCGTAAACCTGTTCTTGGAAGCCAACGTTCTGAAAATCGGCGCACCCGATAGCCCTGAATACAGCCTGCAGTTCTGTGACCCGTCCGGCAGCCATCTTGCGCCGCTGCGTTACATCATGAACAGCCACTTGGCAGGCGATCTAGTCACCGTGGGCCGCTTTTTGGGTTACACTGGGCCAACGCAGGTTAAACCGAAAAAGCCCGTTGAAAAGCCGCGCCTAACGCAGCGCATTGGCCGTACCGTGCGGCAGGCTGGCATCATCGTCCTCAGCCTTGGGCTTGTTGCGATGGCTGCAAATATCGTGCGTGAACGCGTGGTCTTTAGCTATGAACCACGCCCCGTTGTGATTAGCCAAAGTGGTGAAACGCTGCGCGCGACTTCTGCCGGGCAAATCACCTACATCAACGAAGCAGCCGGTGTCGGTGACGTTGTTTACTCAATCGGTGCTAACTCTGGCGATCTACTTAGCGTGCGGATGCCGTGCGACTGCACCATGCTGCCATCCCCCGACTTTTATGAAGGTGCGACCATCCTAGCGGGCGCGCCATTGGTGAAACTTATCGGCCCAGATGCCGAAATCGAAGCCAACACCCAGATCAGTTTCGAAGGTGCTGCCCGCTTGCTTGCCGGTGACTCTGCGGAACTTGAACTCAGCGATGGGCGGGTTGTCCCTGTAACTGTCAAGCTTGCTGAAACGACCGACGGTTCGCGCGCGAACGATAACATAGCCGCGCAAATCATCATCAGTCCAGAAGCAGCCGAACAAATAGAAATCGGCGAAACTGCGCGGCTCCGGTTCCGGCGCCAGCTGCTGCCAGACAGCGTTACGAACAATTCCACGAACGCCCTTTGAAATAAGGAAAGGGCATCATCACCGGTTCACAACGAGCCGAATTAATTTCCCTAACAGCCCAACACGAACGGGCTCAAACTAGGAATTTTAGACCGATGCAAGACATTAGACCGATTATCCTGTGTGGTGGTACTGGTTCACGCCTGTGGCCCATGTCCCGCACCCAAAGCCCAAAGCAATTTCAACCTGTTGCGGGCGCAGGATCGCTTACGTTCTTCCAAGCCACAGTACAGCGTCACCGCTCTAAGGGGTTTGGTAAACCTGTCGTCGTCACAGCGATGCAGCATTACCGGACCGTTCAGCAACAGCTGACAGAATTGCAGTGCGACGCGACAATTATCTGCGAACCAATGGCCCGCAATACTGGCCCTGCTGTTCTCGCTGCCGCAATGGTCGTGGCCAATGAAGACCCCAAAGCATTGATGCTGATCCTTCCAGCCGATCACATCATCGAAGGGAACCTGAACACGCCAATCCTTGCCATGCGCCAAGCCGCCGCCGATGGTCGGATCGTCACATTCGGGATCACGCCGACCTACCCTGAAACGGGCTACGGCTATATCACTGATGGCGGTGCATTCTCAAACTACAAAGGTTTGCACAGCGTTGCGGAATTCGTTGAAAAACCCCCCCTTAGCAAAGCATCAAGCCTAGTCGGCACGGGCTGCGCTTATTGGGCATCTGGCATTTCATTGTATTCCACCAAGACAATCATCCAAGAATTCACCCGCCTTGATAAACCGTCGCTAGACGCCGTCACCGAAGCCGTCGCCCAAGGCGAATGGGCTGGTAACTGTCTTAAGCTACACGCAGATAGCTTCCGTAAAGCGACAAATGAACCAACCGAACGCGTCATCTTTGAACGCGCCAAATCGGTTGCATTCGCGCCGCTTGATGTCGAATGGAGCGACGTCGGCTGCTGGACATCAATGCATGCGATCGGCCACTCGGATACCGACGGCAACGTGCTGACCGGCGATGTGATATCGGTGAATTCTAAGAACACATTGGTGCGTGGCGACAAACGGCTGGTTGCAGTGGTTGGTGTGTCTGACGTGATCGTCGTGGATACGCCCGATGCTGTTCTCGTGACAGCACGTGGTCAGTGCCAAGACGTTAAGAAAGTCGTCGAGACGCTGAAATCAGAATCCCGCCGTGAATCCGTGCGTCACTTGGCACGCGAACACCAGTGGGGCCAAAGCCACCATGTCATGACGTCAAAAGACCACGACATGACCATGCTAAGCATCAACCCCGGTTCATCCATCACCGTTGATCCCCTGCCCGGTCGTCAGATCATCGCAGGTCGCGGTGGGCTGTCGGTCTTTGACGGGCTTAGCAACCGGACATTGGGCAAAGGTGAACGCGCCATGCTTGATGTTTTGGATCGGACAAAACTGACCAACACGTCGTCAGACAAAATCGACGTCATCATGGTGACGTTGAATTCTTCGATCTCAAACTCAATGCCAATGGATACTGCGTTGAATGCCTAAGCGGCGCGCACATATCGCTTTGGCCGCTGGCCTGACTGCACTGTTCTGCGGCGCTGGGGCATCTATGTCCCACGCCCAGACAATGCAGGGCTATACCGCGCTGCGCGAACAGGTTGCGGACATTTATGCTGACCTGAAAGAACAAGTGCCGCATATTCGGCAGCCATCAGAGCTGTCCGATGCCACCCACGCGCTTAACACGGCCCAGACCGCGCCCGGGTCACAAGTAGCCCAAGAATTGCCGCCTATGCCGGACGGCGAATTTGAACTAATGGACCTTCGACTTGCGCTGGTTCAGCTATCATTTGCAGTTGGCAGTAACGACCAAATCACTGTCGTCCGCGCCCAACCAGCAGAGCAGCCTCGCGTGATCGGCGTGCAAAACGGCACTGTTGATTTCGCACAATTGCGCGAATGGGTTGCGACGCAATCCAGCCCTGAAACGCTGATGACGGGCGACACTTTGCGGGTGCCGATTGTCGTGCTGCAAAACGCGCGGCTTCGCATTCAACCCGACGACATCCTGCACCTCAGTCGCGCCGACGGCGCGTTTATTGCCAACCTTGGGTCAATGATCATCGACGGCGCTGAAATCTCAGCGACCGCCGCGCCAAACACTGGTGCGTCTGACTTTGTACCCTTTGTGACCACCGCTGGCACAGGGATGGTGCAGATATCAAACAGCCTGTTCGAAGGTTTGGGCTTTGGCGACACCGCCGCCTTTTCCGGTGTGTCTGTGATTAACCGCGGACTTTACGCGCCGATTGGCGACTCTTTCATGGCCCAAAACGTGCTACGCGACATCGGAAAAGTCACCTTTGACGGCACCGATGCCGCCATCATCAAAGGCAATATATTCGCAGGCGAAGACGCCGGCACCGTTGAACTACGGCACACAAAAAACGCGCGCGTGATCGCCAATATTTTTGCCGATAGCGCAAATGGCAGCGCATTACGGATCACCGACGGTTCCACGGGGACAACACTAACCCGCAACGTCGTTCTTAGCAGCGCCAGCAACGGCATCACCGTCAACCACGGCAGCAGCAACACAATCATTTCAGACAATATCGTCTGGAAAAGCACAGGCGGTGGCATTTCGATCACCGGTTCTGACTGTGTTTATCTGGCAAATAACATCGCCATTGATAACCGCCGCAAAGGTATCGAACTGCGCACCAGCCAAAGCTCTGCGGTGGTCGCGAACCATCTGCTGGGCAACCAAAGCTCTGGTCTGTTTGTCGGCGACCAGCCAATCGGCAGCCACACAACGATCAGCGACAACATCTTTGTCGGTAACCGGATCGGGCTTTCGTCGGCCTCTGCGCACCGGCTGACCCTTCAGGGCAACAACTTCCTGAACCAGTTCCCGCGCTTTCTGGACGGTGACCTTGCCTCGCAAAGCCACAAAATCGTTGCCGACCTGCGCGGCGAACAAGACATCGACCTAACAGCGGGCGGGATCCGGTCCTTTGCCACTGCGCCCGTCACCTGCACATATAAATTGGATAGCTGAGCAATGGTATTCTCGTCAGAATCATTCCTGTTCCTGTTCTTGCCAGTGTTTTTGTTGGTCTATTACGCCACGCCTGAGCGGTTGAAATCCTATGCGATCCTTGCAGGTTCATATGTATTTTACGCGTGGTGGCGTGTCGATTTTCTGGGGCTCTTATTCCTGACGACTGCCTTTGCCTATGTGATCGGTCAAAAGGTCGCCAAACACCGCGGCACGTCACTGGGCAGGACCTATCTGATTATCGGGGTTGTGGGCTGTTTGGGTGTTCTGGGGATTTTCAAATACCTGAATTTCTTTGTCGACAGCTTTGCCGCGCTTGTTGGTACGGATGCCGCTGGTCTGGGCATTCACTGGCGCTTGATCCTGCCAATCGGGATTTCGTTCTATGTGTTTCAGGCCCTTAGCTATCTGATTGACGTGCATCGTGGCGACGCCACAGCCGACGCGCCATTCATCGACTTTGCGGCCTTTATCGCGCTCTTCCCACAGCTAATCGCTGGCCCAATCCTGCGCTACAAAGACCTAGAGGATCAGTTCCGCGAACGCACTCATTCGGTTGAGATGTTCAGCGATGGCTTTGCGCGGTTCATCATCGGGCTTGGTAAAAAGGTCATCCTTGCCGACGCGGTCGCGCCGCTCGCTGATCTGGCCTTTGCGACTGACAACCCCGGTATGGCGCTCGCTTGGGCAGGGGCGGCTGCCTACATGCTGCAGCTTTACTTCGACTTTTCTGGCTACAGCGATATGGCGATTGGGCTGGGCAAGATGATGGGGTTCAATTTCCTCGAAAACTTTCGGTTTCCATACATCAGTAAATCAATCACTGAATTCTGGCGGCGCTGGCATATCTCTTTGTCGAACTGGCTGCGCGATTATCTTTACATCTCGCTTGGCGGTAACCGCAAAGGGCCGACCCGCACCTATGTAAACCTAATGATGGTCATGGTTTTAGGTGGCCTATGGCACGGCGCGAACTGGACCTTTGTTCTGTGGGGCTTCTGGCACGGCGGTCTGCTGGCAACCGAACGCTTTGTCGGCTGGGATCGGAATGCCAAAAGCCACTGGTTCGCCCTGCCCCTGACGCTACTCTTTGTGTTGATCGGTTGGGTCATGTTTCGCGCGGCCTATGTTGGCGAAGCGTTCGAAATTTACGGTGGCATGATCGGATTGAACGGCATCATCGGTGATCCAACCGTCTGGCTGTCTGTAACCCGCGAAAGCCTTGTCCTGACTGCGCTCGCTATAATCGTCGTCTTTGCCGAACCCCGGATTTCGGCAGCAATAGAAGCCAACGGCACAGGCATGACGCAGATCCACCCCGATGGGACTGCGGTCGCCAACCCAACCGTGCAGGTGCTGAACACGCTGGCCATTTTGTTGATCGGCACGGTGACGATCCTCAAGCTGGCCGAGCAAAGCTTTTCACCCTTCTTGTACTTCCAATTCTGACCAGAGGACCGTGATGTATTTTCAAACTGCGACAAAACTAGCGGCCCCCGTAGCATTCTTTGGCTACGCCGCATTCGCGAATATCGCCCTGTTTCAGGCCGACGTCGAAGCTCTGCACCTTGGCGGCTTTGTCAAAGGTGGGTTCACCCAAGAGGTCGACACGCTCTACCGCGCAAACCTGCCCCACCGCGATGTCGCTGTGGGCTGGGTCGGTGCCGCCCGCTATGTCCTTCTGAACGAAGGCCGCAAAGGCGTGATCGCTGGCGAAAAAGGTTGGCTGTTCAGTTCCGAGGAATTCCGCACGCAAGACCCCGATCAGATTGGCCTGAACGATACGTTGGATTGGATGGTAACCGTCCAAGACCAGCTGGCCGCGATGGGAACCGAATTGGTTGTCGTGCCGCTTCCGGCCAAGCTTGAGATCGCGCAAATCCATGGCGGCGACGCAGAACAAGCGCGATCAATTGCAGGCACATATGACCTGTTTCTGGCCGAACTGGCCGCGCGCAACATTGCCACGGTCGACACACGCCCCGCCCTAGCCGCACAAAACGCAGCATTCTTTCAAACCGACACGCACTGGACGTCGGCGGGCGCGCAGACAGTTGCCCAAACTGTCGCCGCATCTGGCATAGTTGATCACGGCACCGATACCTTCATCCGCACTGACCTCGACCCTATCCACTTTACGGGTGATCTGGTGTCGTTTGTCACCTCTGATGAACTCGCGCCAACGGTCGGGCTAACGATGGAAATGGTCACACCGTACACAGCCGAAACAACTGCTGCGTCAGCTACGGTTGATCTATTCGGCAACGACGGCCCCATCCCGATCACTTTGGTCGGCACCAGCTATTCCGCCAACCCAAACTGGAGCTTCGTCGAAGCCCTGAAATTGGCGCTAAACCACGACGTTCTGAACTATGCCGAAGAAGGCAAAGGGCCAGTCGCGCCAATGCACACCTATCTAGAAACGCTTGATCCGGCTGATGCGCCGCCGGTCGTCATCTGGGAGTTCCCAGTGCGGTATCTTAGCGACCCCGCCCTGATGAATAGCCTTTTGCCAACAAACGAGGGCGACAATGTTTAAGCTCACCACCGCACTGATCCTTTGTCTGGCGGCACCCGCTTTTGCGCAAAGCAGCGAACCCATTGAACCTAGCCGGATCACCGTTAAAATGATGCCTGGCATCACATCCTCGGCACAACTGCCGTCGCAAGAACTGATCAACGCACGCAAGGCGCTGACACAGGGCCAAACGATCTATACATCGCAAATGCGCCAAATTGCCGACCTAGGCGATGGGTTTGCCGCTTTCAAATTCGCCGAATGGCTGGCCGCAGCAGAAAACGCGCAACCGTCGGACATCGCGCATTACTATGGCATGGCGGCGGCGACTGGTCGGCTCGTGGCGTTTAACAGGCTGATCGAAACGCTTGATCATATGGATCCAGCGGACTTGCCGCGCGCGCGCAGTAACGTTCTTGAAGGGATCGTTTTCGCCTATGCCCGCGCGGGCAACAGCCGCGCTGTCGATGCCGTCATCCGCTACCAGCTTTCACAGCGTCCCTTTGGGCGGCTCGATACCGAAGTCGAAAGCCTGTTGAAGGAAGCGCACGGCGAAACGGCCGCGGCAATTTCACTGCACCTTGCCCTGACCATTCTGCAAAACCCGGCACACACCGCCGACGATCTGGAACGTGCACAGACCTATTTGGCAACCGCATCGGCGTCAGAATCCTTAGAAACACAGCTGGTCGCATCCAACCTTGGTCCGATGCTTGAACAGGCGTTCGCCGAACAACCCACACTGCCGTCGGAGGTAATCCAATGATGCCGCGCAAATCCCCTTTCAAACGGTTCATGGCCATCGCCTTTTCCGCCTTGGCGACCACCGCTGCTGCCGATTCAAATTTTGATTGCTACGGACTGGCAACCGATAGTGAACTGCCAACAGTCGAAGGCAAAGACGGCGTCTTTTTCCGGATCAAAACTGACCTGCGCATGAACCACCCGTTTTCGGACCAAAGCGTCGAACAGGTGGCCGAGTTGTCGCGTGCGCTTGCCGAAAACGGCACCACGCTGATTTTCGTACCGATCCCAACCAAAAGCGTGACGATGCCAGACTACCTGCCTGAAGAAGCCGCGCTTTATGGGTTCGATCTGGATATCGCTGTCGCCGTTCACCAAGACATCCTTGACCGACTAAATGCGGCCGGCGTCACCACCGTCGATGCACGCGAGGCGATGCGCGAAACCACAGACGGGGACCTGCCGTTCTTTAAGGCCGATTTCCACTGGTCCGCAGCCGGCGCACGCGAAACGGCGCAGGCGATTGCCGATACAATCCAAGGCTTCCCAACCTACGAAGAACTGGACCCAACACAGTTTGAAACGACACCTTTGGTAGTCGGGATCGCGTTTTCGGGGATGCGCCGCGAACTGCAAGAACATTGCATGGATACGCTGCCAGAAGCCGAAACAATGACCTATGAAACCACCCAGACCGAGGCGCTTGACCTAGGCGAAGGCGGGCTGGATTTGTTTGGCGACGAGGAAATCACGACCCAAGTTGCCCTGCTAGGCACGTCGTTCTCTGACAGCCCGATCAACAACTTTCCGGGTTTTCTGGCGGAATACACCCAGCTCGAGGTCGTGAACTACGCGCTAACCGGCGGGAACCAGTTTGGCGCGATGACGTCTTACCTGACATCGACCGAATTTCAGGAAACGCGACCGCGTTTTTTGGTCTGGGAAAACCCGATCTACACCAACCTTGCACAATATGGCGATCAGCCGATGCGCGAATTGATCGCCGCTGCCGGACAGACCTGTACCGTTCCGCTGGACGCACAGGTCGATGATACGAACTCTGTGATCACTGTTGATCTAACCCCTTACGATTTGGGCCCTGAAGACACGATATTCTTTGATATCCACCAGCTTGCAGGCACCAAAGCAAATTTCCAGTTTCAGTCGCATGACGGCTTGAAGCGGAACAAAATTATCGAACGAGGCGAGCGTCTAAGCCGGACAGGCCGCTTTTACATGCCGTTGTCGGGACTTTGGGCCGATGGCGCAGCTTCGGTCGATATATCGACGTCGGGCCCTTTTACCACTCAGCCCAGCGTTTTTGCCTGTACCTCCCAAATAAAGGAAGAAATATGAAACGTCCGCTTATAGCCGCAGCCGCGGTGTTCCTTGCTCAGGTTAGCCCCTCTTTGGCCGACGATGGCCTATATCAGGACGTGGCAGACCCTAACTCTAGTTTTGTTCGGGTCGTCGCACCCGGCCAAACAGTCGCTTCGATCAATGGGGAAAGCGTCCGCGACATCGCTTCAGGTGTCTCTGACTATGTGAACGTCATGCCCGGTGAAATCGATGTGGTTTTACCAAACGGGACTGGCGTCGTCGAAGTCGGCCCAAGCGCCTATTACACTGTGCTGTTCACAGATGACGGGCAAACAGAAGTCATCACAGATGACATTACCAACAGCCCCTCAAAGGCCGATATTTCCGTCTACAACCTGACGGACACGCCGGGCATCGACGTATTTGTTCCACAGGCAAATGCAGTCGCGCTTGAAGGTATCGAAGCCATGCAAGGGCAGTCCATCGCGATCAAAGCGCCGCTGACGCTGGATTTCGAACTGCGCACTGGTGACGAAGTGCTTGCCACGGTTTCGCAGGTCGATCTGGTCCGCAACGCTGGTGTCTCTATCGTTCTGTTACAAACAGACGACGGATACTCCGCATTCGCTACGGAAAATTCCTACCTCAAGTGAGGTAGCTAACAGGAGTAACCACATGTTCGGTTTCGTTCATTCGCCAAAACAACACTGGTCAGCGATCCTTTCGGTGCTTGCCCTGTCAGTCGCACCGATCGCGACCATTGCCCAAGAGGCGAGCACAAACGTGCTCGACCTCGAATTCCTTCCTCCCGAAATCACACCGACTCGCATCTGTGTCCCGCGTGCGCCCGACGCTGATACCATCGCAGCATGGGAAAACTGGGACGGCAATGCGCTCCCTAATATTGAGCCATCCTTGATCAAACGCGATATCAATCGCCTGCAACAGATTGACGCGTCATATTGGCATGAAACGATCGAGCTGATGATCACCCGCCTTGCGGAATCCGACGATGGCTATGCCGGAAACAACGCACTGATGGCGCGCATTTCCGCGATGATTGCGGCCGGCAAATTCGAAGAACTGCGCAGCCAGCAATTGGTGACACAGCTGGCCGCCGACGAAGACCTGCTGTCCCCGCGCCTGAAAAACGCGCTGTCAGGTTACTTTCGTGACGGGGTTGGCGTTGACCGCGATATTGACCGTGCCAATGCGTTGCTTGTTGACGCCGGGTATTCCGGCAACGCTGACGCGCTATTGGCGCTCACCAGACTTGAACTGTCTGGCAAAGGCATCGAAGGCTGGGACGTAGCCCCAGAACTCGCCGTAACAATGGCCTTTGGGTCGTTGGTGGGCGAACTTGATCCCTCAATCTGCGACCGCGTTGCGCGGATCGCCCGCGAATATAACAGCGGTGAAATCGTAAAACACAGTCCGCAATTGGCGCATGACTGGTTCCGTTTTGCTGCCGACCTTGGCGATTCAAATTCAGCATGGAAGATCGTCGAATACCACATGCTGGCCGAGAACTTTGAAAAAGATAACGACGTTCTTATCCAATATCTGACCCAAGCATCAGACGCGCAGCTGCCCTATGCGCAAATTGCACTAGGGCGTATTTTTGAAACCGGTGCCTTGGTCGAACGCGACCTTGATAGATCCCTGCAACTGTTTCGCGCTGCGGCCAGATCAGGGCTGCGCCCCGGCCTAACCCGCCTTGCGCTATTCTTGGAAGCACACGGTGACCGCTACCCCGGCACCTATAATGAACGCATCGCTGCGCTTCATAAGCTTGCCGAATTGGACGACGTCGCCGGCTGGGTTTTTGCCCGCCTCGCAGAGGACGTCTATCAACGCGAAGGTCGTTGGGCTGGCCAAGAACAAGCCGTGGCCTATCTAGAACGCGCTGCCGAACTGGGTGACATGGATGGATCAATCGACCTTGCGCTTGCCTTGGTCGCACAACGTGGCAGCCCACAAGACTTTGAACGCGCCGTCGATTTGCTGTCCTATTCCGTTTCTGCACTGGGCGGCGGTACGCCAGCTAAGCTGCTGCACGGTGTTTTCATGTGCCAAGCCCAAGACAGCCCGCGCATTCAAGAGGCCCAATATTGGTTGGATGTGGAACGGGCGACAGGCACGGCAAACGCGGAAATCAGCGCACGTGACCTGATCGCGCTTGACCGCAAAGATGACGCGCTCACCATCGCGCTGATCCAGTCTCAGGCGCTTTACGGTCGTGCCAAAGCAATGGCGAGCTATCTCAAATACATCGAAAACGCCCCTGAAACCACGCCTGCGATGCTGGAATTCTGGCGCGACTATTCGAACCAATACACCAGCGTTCTAGAAGCCCTTGCCGATCTGGAATTCGAACTGGCCCAAAACCCATCGGAACGGGTCGTTGCCTTTGATCTGCTCCGCAAAGAATACCAGCAATCAGGTGCGCCTGCCGCGCTGGCCCTTGCCCAAGCGATGATCGACTACCAATCAGACGCATCATTTAGCACCGACGAAGTGCGCGCCCTGCTCGAAGTCCCTGCTTACGAAGGCCAAGGTGCCGCAATGCGCCTGCTGACAGCACTGGACACGGACGAAGAAAGCGGTCGCCGGGTATTCGAACAATTCGCTGATGTCATCGAAGCAAACGGCGACTTTGACGCGCTGGTCTTCGCGATCCCTCATTTGGATGTCGAAAGCCGGATCAACTATCTATCACGCGCTGCTGGTATCATTCCGTGTGACTATAAAAACGTCATGGCCATGTCCCGCCTGTATCTTGAAATCGGCGATACCGAAAAAGCGCTGCATTGGATGGGCATCGCTGAATATCTTCTCGAAGAAAACCCTTGGACCATGGTCGACCTTGCCCGGACAGAGCTGGACATCCTTGGCATGGAAGCCGCACCAAAAGCGATGGACCTGTTTGAACGCGCCGCCGCGCTGGGTGACACCAACGCCCCAAAGGGCATGTTCGATCTGCTGGTGACCACCGACGCCGAAACCTACGATCCAGAACGCGCCGCTGGTATGATTACCCAAGCAATGGACGATCCCGCCCACGCACATCTGACCCGCTTTCTTGGGGTGTACCGCGGTGCCAATGACGACGCCAAAGCCGAGATCGAGTCTCGATTGGATATGCCGCAGGTCTATCTGACCGCTGCAAATTCTGGTGATGTGTTCTCGATGCGGGCCTACGCGCTGCACCTACGCGAAAACGCCGCAAACAATGCGGAACTGGCCACCTCAACCGAATGGCTCGAACGCGCAGCCGAAGGTGGCGATACGACAGCAATGGCTGAATTTGGCTATGCTCTTGCCTTTGGGATCGGAACAGAAGCCAACCTCGAAAGCGCGGTATCGTGGCTCGAACGCGCAGCCGCGAACGGGTCTGAAAAAGCAGCCACAATCACTGCGCTGCTCAATATTAGCGAGGACACCTAATGCGTAGATATGTTGCACTGATGGGGGCCAGCGTTCTGATGTCCATAGCAAGCCCCGCAATCGCCCAAGACGAAACCTGCGCACCCGCGCCAGAACCGGTGATCACGCTGGGTTTTGGCAGCCGCTACACCGACGACAGCAAATCACGCTCTGAGATCGACAAAGAAAGCAATGACGCGGTGAACGCCGCGCTTGGGCCGATTGACGATTTCTTGCGCGATCTAACCCGAATGGCAAACAACGTCACCCGTGGTGACGACGACCAAATCGCCCAAGCCGATTGCGTCGTCGCGCAAATGGCGACATGGGCGGACGCTGACGCCTTTTCTGACCTTGAAACCATCACCGCCAATTTCTCAATCGGGTCGCGGCTAGCAGCCTTTGCCTTGGCTTATCGGCAGGTCGCACCCTTTGCGGCAGACACAAAGGCACGCCAATCCATCGAAGACTGGCTTGGCCGTCGCACAGATGAACAAATGACGTTCTGGGAAGAGGACGCAACGTCAGGCGCCAAGACAGGCAACCTTCGGGCATGGTCCACCCTTGGGATCAACCTCGTTGGGCAAATCCGCAATGATCCCGTCGCGCTACGTTGGTCCGCGTGGTCGGCCACATTCCTACAATGTCAGGCGCTAGAAGATGGCAGCCTTCCCCAAGAAATGCGGCGCGGAAAATACGCGCTGCACTATCAACTCCATGCAGTTGCACCGCTGGTTGTGACGACGCTTTTGCTTGAACAGCAAGGGCTGTCGATCAAAGGGGTCTGCGACAATGCATTAGACCGGATCGTCGCCTTCACACTCGCTGATCTTGAAACGGGCGAAGCCAGCGCCGCCTATTCCGGCGAAACGCAAACGCTGTTTGATGGAACCGAGGAACTGCAAAGCTTCCAAATGGCATGGCTCGAGGCATATTTGGCGCTTTCTCCAAACGCTGAACTTGATGCCTATGCTGACACTTTCCGACCTTTGGGAAACAGCAAATTGGGTGGGGATCAAGCATTGCTCTGGGCAAATGATGGGTTCGGCGCGGGCTCTGATGGGTAACTAAAGGCTAGGTTGGCGCTCCGTTGACGTTTTTGCTGCAATGCGGCACAATATCCTTGCTCAGCTGTCGCCAGGCCATCCCTTAATCATTTGTTCATAACACGTATCGTCGCGTTGCGCCGCGGCCGTTGTGAACCCCGTTCCAGCGAGTCCGCAATGACATTTATGCCCCGTATGACTGCCGAGACGCATGCGATCCGCACCGTGCGTCCCTTGTCGTGGCGTCGTTGGCCGGGTGTTATCGCAGACGTCTGGCACGTTCATGGCGATGCAGGTGGCGGCGGTTTCTACCGCTCGCCCGATCCGCGATTGGTCGTGTTTTTGGGGGACGGTGCCAACGATCTGCGCATTCGCACGGATGAAACCGCACCATGGACCCATGATGTTGGCGTCTTTTACGTCCCCGCTGGCGTCCCATTGTGGAGCGAGCTGGACCGCGAAGGCCCCTATGCCCATCTTGATCTGCATCTAGATGCTGGCCCACTCGCACAGCGCATGCAAACATTGGTCGCCCCGTCCGCGCTCACACAGCCACGGCTTTTGAAAAGCACCGACCGCATAAACGCGCTCGCCAGTATGATCGCCGAAGAAGTGATGACGCCATCGCGCCCCGATCTTATGATTGACGGCTTGTTTTCTGCGCTCATGACCGAGGTACTCGAACTGCCCGCGCCGCAGCCAGAGGCCGAGCGCGGTGGCCTCTCACCCCATACACTGACCAAACTGGAAAATTACGCGCGGCAAAGTCTGGATCGGCGTATCACGGTCGCCGAACTGGCCGATGTCGCCAACCTGTCCGAAAGCTGGCTAACGCGTGCATTCCGTCAAAGCCTTGGCACGACCCCGCAAAGATGGCTGACATCTCTGCGCCTTGCCACGGCCCAAGACCTGATGGCTAACTTGTCACTCCCCTTGGCCGAAGTCGCAGCCGAGGCTGGATTCGCCGATCAGGCCCACCTCACACGTGTTTTCCGAACCCATCACGGTCAGACGCCGGGTGACTGGAGAAAACGTCGTTTTGTCCCGAATCCGACAAATCACGACAGTTTGGTTCAAGCCAATCGTTAATTTCCGACTTAAACGGTCGGAAATTAAATTACCTCGGACACGCACATGACCCTTACATCTCGGCTTACCTTGCTGGCCAGCGCCAGCATTTTTGCGCTTTCATCATCAGCGCAAGCTCAATCAACGGCGGATCTTTACGATCTTGGCTCGATCCAACTCGAAGGAGAGATCGATCCATCCGACCCGGTCCCCGGCTACGTTGCCACAAACGCACAGACCGCGACCAAAACAGGCACGCCAATCCTCGAGACACAGCAATCTGTTTCTGTAATCACCGGCGAACAGATCGAAGACCAAGGCGCAACGACACTGGGCGATACGCTCGGCTACACTGCCGGACTGACAGCACAGCCTTTCGGCACCGACCCGCGCTTTGACAGCCCCACCATCCGCGGCTTCAACGGGTCTGACGCGCAGTACCTGAACGGCCTGCGTATCATGCGCGACTTTGGTGCGCCTTCGTTTGAGATCTACTCGCTTGAGCGCGTCGAAGTCCTAAAAGGGCCTTCATCTGTGATGTACGGCTCTGGCATCCCCGGCGGCGTCATCAACCAAGTCCAAAAACGTGCGCAATTTGTCGACTTTGGCGAAGCTGGCGTTGGCGTCGGTGACCCAACCGCGACTGAAGGCTTTGTGGATTGGAACCACAACTACACCGACAACTTTGCAGCACGTTTCACAGCAGTGGCACGCGACAGCGAAGAAGATGTCGAAGAACTCACAAACCAGCGTGGCTATTTGGGCGTGGCAACACGTTGGGAAATTTCAGACGCCACAACATTGCAGTTCCTCGGCTCCTACCAGAAAGACTCGCCAATCACTCCGGCTGGCGTTCCTTATGACCTAATCGGCCAGGTTAACGACAAAGACCTGCGTAGCTTCTATGCCGGTGATCCAACAGACGACAACAGCGACCGCGAAACATTGAACCTCGGGTTCGAACTCAGCCACGACTTGAACGAAGATTGGTCGATTGACGTTGGCTACCGCCACCAAAACTTCGATTGGGACTACACCGGTTTCTATGTGAACAACGCAGTTGCAGATGGCGACACAGTTACACGGGGCGGAAACAACCAATTCGAAGACAGCGTCACAGACAACCTAGACGTCCGCCTAAGTGGCACCGTCTGGACTGGGGCTGCTACACACGATCTGCTGTTTGGTGTCGATGTTCGTCGCTATGATGTTCAAAACCAAACTGATTTCTTATCTGCCGATGACATCAGCTTCTCTGACCCTGATTACAGCGGTGCAAACCTAGGTGCAGCTTGGTACACGGCAACTAACGATCTGGTTCTCGAACAGCTCGGTGTTTATGCTCAAGATGAAATTTCTATCGGTAACTTGCGTGCTTCCCTTGCGTTGCGCCATGACAGTGCCGAGCAGACTGGCACATCTTGGAACAACTTTGGTGGTGAATCTGACGCCAGCCAAAGCGACAAAGCGACCACCGGTCGGGCAGGTCTATCGTATGTGTTCGACAATGGCGTCGCACCCTATGCAAGCTATGCAACATCGTTCGATCCGACAGTTGGCAGCGATATCGATGGTAACGCACTGAAGCCAACTGAAGGCGAGCAGTGGGAACTGGGAGTCAAATGGGAACCAACAACCTTTAATGGCTTCTTCTCAGCAGCGGTTTACGACCTGACACAAAGCAACCTCTCAGCAGCGGTTGAGGAAAACGGCGTCTCGGGCACACGTCAAATCGGCGAAGTAACGTCCAAAGGTCTAGAGCTGGAAGGTTCTGTCGATCTGGACAACGGCTGGAACCTTCGTGGACAGTACACTTGGAACGAAACTGAGCAGACCAAGGGCGACAACGTCGGTAACGAAATGCCAAACGCACCCGCGCATAACGCAAGCCTTTGGGCCAACTATGGCTTTGGCAACGACAGCGCTCTCGAAGGGCTGCGCGTTGGTGGCGGTGTTCGCTACATCGGCACACGTTTCGGCGACACAGCAAACGCATACGAAATGGAAGACGTCACATTGCTTGATCTTCAGACAAGCTATGACGTGACCGAAGACATCGCAGTATCGCTGAACGTCACCAACCTGACTGACGTCGCATATGTCGCCAACTGTGGCGGGTTTGGTTGCTACTATGGCGACGGCCGCACCGTTCAGGCGCGTATGTCTTACAAGTGGTAAACGCTTCTAACACCTTTGGGCGCCGCGCATTTATGTGCGGCGCTCTTGCGTCGCTCGCGCTTCCTGCGCGGGCGGATACGCCTCGGATTGCGGCCATTGATTGGGCCATGCTTGAAACCGCTATGGCGCTTGGCATTGTTCCCGTCGCCGCCTGCGAACTGATCCGATTTCGCGCAGATGCCGTGACCCCCGACCTTCCGCAATCGGTTGTTGATCTGGGACTACGCAGCGCACCAAATTTCGAACTTTTGCAATTAACGCGCCCAACCCTGATCCTTTCGTCGCCATGGTACGGCTATATTGAGCCGCGCCTTTCCGCGATTGCGCCTGTGTTCAGCCAGACCTTCTATTTCGCCGACAAAGACCCGTGGCAAAAATCCATCGAGGCATTGCACGGCTTGGCCGGGCAGCTTGGTATCCCTGAAACTGCAAATCAGGTCGAAGCCGCTGCACAGGCTGAACTGGCCCAAATGCGCGACGCACTCACGCCATTTCGTGACCGTCCCGTTTACATCACCCAAATCGGCGACCCTCGCCATTTCCGCGCGTTCGGCGCAGATAGCATGTTTGGCGCCGTCTTATCCCTATTGGGTCTAACCAATGCGTGGGATGGCAGCACCGAATACTCATTTGCCGCGCCGGTCCCGCTTGAACGGCTTGCACCAAAGCCTGACGCCCGCATCATCGCGGTGTCCGGCATTCCTGCCGTCGCCGAACAAGGCCTACGCAATTCGGTGCTTTGGAACCGGCTAGAGCCAGTCGCCCAAGGCCGTTTTGCCACAATAGGCAACATCAACCCATTTGGCGGGCTTCCCGCCGGGCTGCGGTTTGCGCGGTTGTTGACCAACGCCTTAACCCAAGGGCACGCTGGATGAAGATCGCTATACTGCCACTTTCGTTTCTTCTTGCGGTTGGGCTTTGGCTCGCTGCGGCGCAGCCTTGGGTAACGGGTGGATGGCCGCTGCCGCCGTTTGACGCTGCAAGCCTTAGCTTTGACCACATCCTACTTGCCTATGGTCACATGCCGCGCGGGATTATCGCATTGCTGGTTGGGGCATTACTTGGACTTTCGGGTGCCTTGCTGCAGATCGTCCTGCGCAACCCTATCGCCGATCCGTCAACACTGGGCATTTCCGCGGGGGCGCAACTTGCCCTAGTCGCCGTGACTGTTTTGGCCCCCGAGTGGCTGGCGTGGGGGCGTTGGCCAATCGCCATGTTCGGCGCGATGGCTGCACTGGCAATCGTGATGGGCATCGGGGCGGCACGCGCATTCCACCCTGTGACAATGGTGATCGCCGGCATGCTTGTCGCGTTGTTCGCCTCATCATTTGCGGCGGCATTAACGCTGGCGCAGGGGCAATATCTGTTCTCACTGGTCGTTTGGAATGGCGGTTCATTGGTGCAAACAGGCTGGGGACCAACCTTCACATTGATCGCGGCCCTCATCATTGGCGGCATCGGCGCAGCGCTTTTGGCACGCCCGCTTAGCGTTTTGGGACTAGCGGCAGAAACGGCGCGATCGCTTGGGCTGAACGTCGCGTGGGTGCGCGGTTTAGCGGTGCTTTTGGCATGTGGACTGGCGGCAAGCGTATCGGCAACTGTTGGACTGGTCGCCTTTGTCGGGCTTGCAGCCCCCGCAATCAGCCGCGCATTGGGCGCACGCAAACCAGCGCAGGTGCTTTGGATGGCACCAATCGCAGGCGCGCTGCTACTGTCAGTATGTGATGGGCTGGTGCTGACCGTCGCTGGCGCAGGCGGCGAAATGTTCCCAACTGGCGCTGTAACAGGTTTGATCGGCGGGCCCCTATTGCTGTGGCTACTGCCGCGCCTTCGCGCAACACCGCCGCCAGCGCATTCAGATGCATTACCACGACGCAAACGCCCTGCCCTAATGCTATGGGCATTGGCAGTCTTTTCAATCGTCTTGCTCGTGATCCTTGTTATGGTCGGTCGCCTGCCTGATGGCTGGGCCTTACTTGACCGCGAAAGCCTTGCCCTGTTCCTGCCCAATCGGCTACCGCGTCTGATTGGCGCGGCAAGCGCTGGTGGGCTGCTCGCCCTTTCAGGCGCAATCCTTCAGCGGCTTACAGCAAACCCGCTTGCCTCGCCCGAGGTGTTAGGCGTCTCTGGCGGGGCGGCAATGGGATATGCTGGGCTGTTGTTCCTGACGGCGGCACCAACTGCATTGCAGCTAACGCTAGGGGCAACAGTCGGCGGGGCGCTGGCGCTGGCATTAATTACCCTATGCGTTTTGGGCCGGAACGCACGGCCAGAGCGGCTGTTGCTGGCAGGTGTGGCCGTGTCATCGCTTGCGGCATCGGTACTTTCACTTTTGATGGCCGCAGGCACAATGAAAAGCTTTGCTATTCTCGCTTGGCTGTCTGGGTCCGCATCGGCACTCACAGGTACTGGGGCGGCGGCATTGGCCGGATTGCTAGTCGGACTAACTATCGGCGCGCTCTTCTTGGGCCGTTGGCTGGCGATCCTCCCACTGGGGCCAGAGGTCGCGCGCGCGCTTGGCATTCCAGTACGGTTGGCGACGGTTGCTATGGTCCTTCTTGCTGGGCTGGCGACTGGGGCCGCCACAATCCTTGTTGGGCCACTTAGCTTTGTTGGCTTGATGGCACCACATTTGGCGCGGCATTTGGGATTTGCCCGCGCAACTGATCACTTGCTTGGCAGTATGCTTATCGGCGTATTGCTGATGCTTGCCGCCGATTTCGGCGCACGTATGGCAAGCTTTCCTTATGACCTGCCACTTGGCCTGTTTGCGTCGCTTTTGGGCGCACCCTGGCTGATCTGGCTACTACTGCGGAGACCCGCATGACCACACTGTATGACATTCAAAACCTGACCTTCACCGTGCCGGGACGCACGCTGCTGGACGATGTGAAACTGTCGGTGCCTGCGGGCAAGGTAACCGGGCTGATCGGGCATAATGGGTCTGGCAAATCGACACTGCTAAAACTGCTGGCACGGCAGATCACGCCCACATCCGGCACCATCGCCTTTCACGGTCAATCACTGCCCGACTGGAATGCACGCAAACTGGCACGGCGACTTGCGTATCTGCCGCAACACCTGCCCACGGCCGAAGGATTGCTGGTACGCGAACTCGCGGCACTCGGGCGATATCCTTGGCATGGGCCGCTTGGCCGACCCGGCCCCGAAGACCAAAACGCCATCGATGAAGCTGTCACCGCCTGCGGGTTGGATGGGCTTGCGGATCGACGGGTTGATACGCTTTCGGGGGGTGAGGCACAGCGCGCATGGCTTGCTATGTTGATCGCGCAAGAGGCCGATTGCCTGCTGCTGGATGAACCGATCTCGGCGCTGGATATCGTGCATCAGGTCGAAGTTCTGAACCTCGTGCAGAAACTTAGCCACGACAGCGGGCGCAGCATCATCGTCGTGTTACACGATCTCAATATGGCAGCACGGTTCTGCGATCACATCGTCGCACTACGCGGCGGGACAGTCGCCATGCAAGGGACCCCGACTGACCTGATGAACCCAACCGAACTGCAATCCATCTATGGTGCCAATATGGAGGTGCTTTCCCGCGCCGATGGCACCCCAATCGCACACCCCAACTAAACCCGAAGGTCACGCAGCCACATGCTCCGCAAATTCTTCGCCTACTACCGGCCACACAAGAAACTTCTGTGGCTGGATCTTTCCTGTGCCATCCTGTCAGGTCTTCTAGAACTGGTGTTTCCGCTCGCCATTGCAGCGTTTATCGACCAACTGCTTCCGGCGGGTGATTGGGCCATGACGGTATTGGCCGCCTTTGGGCTGGTTGCGGTCTATCTGGTGAATACCGGGCTGATGGCAGTGGTGATCTATTGGGGCCATACGCTTGGGATCAATATCGAAACAGAAATGCGCGCCCGCGCCTTTGCGCATATCACCCGGCTTAGCTGGACATGGTTTGACCGCAATGAAACAGGCAAACTGGTATCCCGGGTCACCCGCGATCTCGAAGAAATCGGCGAAGTCGCCCACCACGGCCCCGAAGATGTGCTGATCGCGCTGATGACGTTCATCGGGGCATTCGCACTGATGCTTTACCTGCATCCACCACTTGCGTTTATCACGCTCACGATTGTTCCGGTGATGGTCTGGCTTCTTGCCGTCTATGGCGGACGGATGACACGCACATGGCAGGCCATCTATGGCCGGGTCGGCGCGTTTAATGTTCGGCTCGAAGAAAGCATCGGCGGCATCCGTGTTGTCCAAGCCTTTACCAACGAAAACCATGAACGCGACCTGTTCGACAGCGACAACCAGCGCTACCGCAAAACCAAGCTAGAGGCATACCGGATCATCGCCGCCCTCACCGCGCTGCACTATATGGGGCTGCGCGCGGTGCAAGTCGTCGTGATGGTCGCTGGCGCTGGCTACGTGTTTCAGGGCGGGCTGTCTGCCGGGGGTTATGTCGCATTCTTGCTGCTGGTTGGCGTGTTTTTCCGCCCACTGGAAAAAATCGCCGCCGTGGTCGAAACCTACCCACGCGGGATCGCCGGATTCCGCAGCTATTTGGACCTGCTTTCGCAAAAGCCCGACATTACCGACGCAGCAGACGCAACACCCGCCCCTGCCCTTCGCGGCGAAATCACATTCGACAACGTAGAGCTCAGCTATGACGGCGCCCGCGGTGTGCTGCATGGAATTTCACTAGATGTGAAGCCGGGCGAAACCGTAGCCTTTGTCGGGCCATCGGGGGCTGGGAAAACCTCGCTCATGGCACTGATCCCACGTTTTTACGACCCAACCAGCGGCGAAATCCGGATCGACGGGGTGCCGCTGCAGAAAATGACGCTAGATTCTCTGCGAAAACAGGTCGGGCTCGTGTCCCAAGACGTGTTCCTGTTCGGCGGCACATTGCGCGATAACATTGCGTATGGACGGCTAGACGCGACCGACGCAGAAATCCGCGAGGCCGTGAAACAGGCCCGGCTTGAACCGCTCATCGAAACTCTACCCGAGGGGTTGAACACAATCGTCGGCGAACGCGGCGTGATGCTGTCTGGCGGACAACGCCAACGAGTCGCAATCGCGCGCGTCTTCCTGCGTAATCCACCTGTGCTTCTGCTCGACGAAGCCACTTCAGCGCTCGATCGCAGCACGGAACGCGAAGTACAGGCTGAACTCGCACGGCTTGCCGTCGGACGAACAACGCTGATCATCGCCCACCGGCTAGACACAATCCGCCACGCCGACAGGATCGTGGTGATCGACGCTGGCAAAATCGTCGAAATAGGGACCCACGACGAACTCGTCGCACGACAGGCCGCCTATTTCGCTATGTTGGGGTAACGCCCAGCATATCAAGCATGCACATCATCCGGCGTAATCGTGCACAGTCAAAAGTTTAGCGCATAGGTGCTTATCAACGACCGTTTGCGTTTGCAGAACTATGCAACCAGTTGATGTCTGCTTTTATGCCCTGCCACGTCACTAACGCGGTCAGCCCGCTCGCTAAAAGGCATAGTACGAGTATGAGAAGCGTCTGTACGGCGTCGGGAAAATCCAACGGCAGTATGATGAATGACCCCAACCAACCGATCACTAGCCCCACGAACGACGGGAGGACTAGCGGCATCGCGACGGATCGGATGCTCAGTGGCACACAGCGGTTCATGTAGCTCCAGTACCGCGGCAGGTAGGCAACGGCGAATAGGCTACGCACCAAAACCGCAATTTCTAACCCCAAAGGCAAAGCCGCGAGAAAGATCGCAACACCTAAGAAACAACGCTCAATAGCCATTCGTAGCCGCAGGTCAGTTCTGTCGGCGACCATGAAGACGCGAGCGCCAAGTGACGTGATCATATCGACAAGAAATCCGGGAGCAGCGAGCCCGAATATAATGGCGATCCCACCCCAAGGTTCAGAAAGCAGCCACGTGAAGACCGGTCGTCCATTAAAAGCCAACACCAGAATGCCCGGAAACATGAACGTCGCAAGCAACCGCGTGGCCGCAATATAAGATCGTCCAACATCCGCCCCACCCGCGCCATCACGCCATTGTCGTGACATCGAGACCATGGCGACTTGGGACAGTGGACCGGTAATACCAAGGCGCGGAAACCTGGATACGCGCTCGGCCATAGACCACAACGAAACGGCAAGGGTCCCGAATACCTGGTTAAAGGCGATGACCGGTGCCTGATTTTGCAGGACCATCACACCCGAAAACAGCAGCGTATTGGTGCCAAATTTCAGATGAGGCCGCAGCAATGACCGGCGAAAGACAAGCCGTGGCCGAAACGATGATAGCCAAAACACACCGAACATTCGTATCCCAACCAAAAGCACCTGCTGAATCACAAGTGACCAATAGCCGTAGCCAAGAAACGCCATACCAACCGCCACACCTACGCTTGTTATACCAGAAAAACCGATGACGCCTGACATGACATCAAAGCGGAACGACCGCTCAATCTCGGCCTGATGCACGGAAATAAGCGACTGCATCATGGGGACCGAGGCCAGAACAATTATGACCGCAACCAGTTCTGGTTGGTTCATGGCATGGGCGTAAAACGGTGCGATGGCCGCGACGATCAGGCCAAGAAAAACGCCCAAGGCGGCGAGGAACCAAAACACGGTGCTCCATTCGGTTTCGTCGTAATGCTGCGTCCGGATAAGCGAGCGGCCAAAACCCGCGTCGCTAAAGGTATTTGCAAAAACCGGAACCACCATTCCAAGGCTCACAATGGCAAAGTCTTCGATCGTTAAAAGGCGGGCAAGGATTGGCAGGCTGAGGAACTGCAAAAACATCATGATTGCGCGTGCGCCCATTAATTGGCTGACGCTCGCAAAGAAGTTGTCAGTGGAAGGGCGTGCCCGTGTCAGACGCACGATTGGACCTCAGGATAAAAACAATCGGCAGGCTTTCGCTGCTTTGTCGCCAATGATCGGCAAAAAGCCGCCGAAATGTCGTATTTGCGCCCCAATAACGACCGGGCAATATGATCAACATAAAAAATGACTGCTAACAGCACATATGCGCGTGATAAACACTCCGACATGCAATTACAGCGTGTAGTTCTCATCATATGCCTTACCGTCCTAGCTGCGGGCGTGCTGAGCATGAGCATTGGCGGCAACCTATTCGTCTGGGTCTGCGCTGGCTGGTTACTAAGTGGACCGCTCGTTCTGATCGATGCTCAGCTTTCCACGCGACGGAATAACACATCCCGCCGCGCGCAGCCACAGTTTGGTTCTGAACCGGCAGCCCTAGTAGGCACCGCTGGCGTTAAGTTTGAGAAACTTGCGAGCAGTCAGCAAGACAATCACGACATCCTTAACTAACGTTCCGTTGCGGACATAGTCCGCATCAAGACGCACACGTTCGCTGTAAGTGCTGTCAGAGCGCTGTGCAGATTGCCATGGTCCTGTTAGACCCGGACGCACCGACAAATACGCATGCCGATATCTGCCGTAGTACTCTAGCTCGTCCTCCACGACTGGGCGTGGCCCGACGATGCTCATATCACCAAGGATAACGTTAAAGACCTGCGGCAGCTCATCCAAGCTGGACTTCCGAAGAAGATGACCAATGCCAGGAATGATGCGAGGGTCTTCACGCAGCTTGCGCGTATCGTTCCATTCTGCACGCAATGCAGGGTTGTCTTTTAGAAGCGCATCCAGACGTTGGTCTGCATTCATCGCCATCGTTCTGAATTTATAGCAACGGAATTCCTCGCCTCCTTTACCGACACGAGTATGACCATAGAACACTGGGCCGCCGTCCATAAACTTTAGTAGCAAAGCAATGGTGAGCATGACAGGCGTGAATAGAACGAGCATGAATACAGAGAATACGACATCAAAAATACGTTTGCCGCGAGAAGAGGTCGTCCACGAATTGGGCACGTGTAGAGAATATGACTGATACATATCGATTGAATCCACCTATTTAACAAACAGCGGACCCAAGAACAGAAATTGGAAGGGGAACTCCGCCGTACTTAATTATTTCAATGCCTTTATACTTATCGGAGAAGGGTTAGATGGCAAGGAAATATTAATCATTTGCTGTCCTATGCATCACAACCTGTGGTTCTTCTGCCTAAAATTCGACCCAAGCGCCAAATAAGTTAGCGAGCTGCAACACCTTCCGTTAGGTAATCAACAAATTCCAATCACTAACAAAAGATCATTGTCGCTTTCAAAAATTGGTCAACAATCACTACTATGCTTATGAAATGTATCGCAAATATGACTGCCCAAATTATTCACGTGAAATAAAGTGAGTCGTTTTCGGCATTGGATCTTCGCCATATATTTCGATATCAAAATCCTTCAAAACGCGGCACATGCGTTCAATTTGACGATCAGAAAACTTTGTCCGCCACTTGCTAACCTGGTCTTCTGGATTCTCCAAAAGGCTCTGTTCTTGGGTCATTCGACTGGCTTTTTGAACTTGCGCAAGGGCATTTTCAGGAACCGATTCTCCCCAACCAGCAAAGAGCCTTTCGATCTCTTGCTCCGGAAATAGCGATAAGGTTTCGTAGTACATCCGCGTCACACACGCTTCGGTCACCTCGTCTTCAAGGGCTGTTTTTTGCGTCCGACACCACATCCCCACGATCTTTTCTTCGGGGGTTTCTAACCCGCGAATATAGGCCGCACTTTCGGCCAAATCTGACGAATATCTGCCGCGATTTAGGTCCGCGCCCATACCCGAAGTGTCAAAATTCCCCATCTTGATTTGCGAGGCCGTGATGGCAAATGGGTGACGCAGAAAGTGAATGGGCCGCCTGTTGAACGCGACCTTTCTTACCATCCAGGGTAGAAAACCATTCGCGCGGCAGCATTTTACAATCAGTCGCTCTGCCTTGATGTAATCAGCGACCGGGCTCGCCCAGCTTGTCCATTCATTAATCAAACCACCCGACAGAATTTTGCGTAGAAGCCTTTCCGCCTCGGGCCAGTCGGCCTCTGGCGGGATGTACTGGCGCCACGCAAAGCCGATGTCACGGATTTGCGGCACATGATCACGGTGAAATGGCTCCCAAATGACAGCACTTGGCGTCGACGCGCTTAGCACCTCACTCAGCCACGTCGACCCACTGCGCGGATCACAAGACAAAACAATCGCGTCTTCGGCCTTGTGCTGGCGTACCTGCAAAATCGCCGCAACGGCAGCTGATCTAATACGTTGTTTCATAGGCTTAGCGAAATCCTCATGTGTTCATCGCCCGGTAACCAAGTCCCGCAAGAAGACGCGCACGCAAGGCAAGCGTCTTATCTTGGCTGCGACGGGCGGTGCCCCCCTGCCCTTGTTGGCTCGGCTCAGCGCTGCCATCAAACACGCTTTCTAGGGCGTCGGGCATCGCATCCAATGCTGTGATTAGATTCCGCGTACGCACCATCTGCGGGGATGTCGTGGGGTCTGCTTGCGTCGGACGTTGCAGCACGATTTGACCAGTATCGACCCCCGCATCGATATAGTGAATCGTCACACCGCAGGTATCTACCCGCCCTTCAAGCACTTGCCAAAACTCGGCCTGCGTCCCGCGATAATCGGGCAAGATCGAAGAATGCATATTTAGCGCGCCCATAGGCGCAAGATCAAAGACCGGTTGGCGAAGAATAGGTGCGCCCGTGACCGCAATGATGTCAGGTGCGTGATCCGCCAGCCAAGCGACGCTAGCGGCGTTATTTGGGTTGTCGGTATAGTGAACCGCGATCCCTTGCGGCCATGTCTCAGGCGGTTTGGCCCGTTGTAAAAAGACGCTTTCCGCTTCGCGCGCTAACTTACGTTCTACCCGCAAGACGCGGCGCTCAAGTCGTGTTGTTGTTAGCGCCTTTTTAATACGGCTGCGTAGTTGTTTAAGCCGAGATTTCTTGCGGTCGATGGCAAGAACGCCAACAAAGCCATCCCCAAATCGTTCACTTAACGCCGCTGCCATTGCTTTGCCGAATGGTGCTTTGTGACAGATCAATATGATCGCTGGCTGCTTCATTCTGATCCCTTTTGTACGGGCGGCACATGGCGAAAGGTCTCAGTATTTCTAAGAAAATGATCAAGAAACGCGTCGGGCAGTCCAGACCAATGCGGCTCTTGCGGATAGTCCCCAAGCTGCGACCGATGGGCATACAGCGCCTCTGTCTTGATCCGCAACACTGGCCCGATGGACACCGACCGCATGCGCCAGCTAAACGCTGTGCGCATCATGTCGCGAACCCCAAACAAGAAGCCAAGCGTGTTTGTTTTGCCTTGATGGCGCCACGAACGAAAATCAAAACTCCAAACCGGATATTCAAACAGATCAACTCTTGGGTCAGACAGATTTTGCATCGCGAGATGGGCAGCCTGAGCCAGCGCAACATGGTCTGGATGTCCGTCGACTTCTGCACAAACATATACCTCGCGGGGCTGCGTCTGCCGGATGAGCGCCAGAATTGCCTCGCTCAGATCAGCGACTTGGTTCGCTAACTCACTGTCCTTAAAGCCAAGAAAGCGCACACCTTCGGGCGACATGCCAAGTGCCTCACAAGCCGTACGGGTTTCAACCTCGCGCAATGCGATCAACTGCTCCTTTGTGGTCGTCAGCCAACGCTCATGGCGATGACTAGCCGACCCATCGGTGGCAATTGCGACTGTCACCTGCGTGCCTGCCTGACGCTTTAGCGCAATGATGCCGCCGCAACCCAATGTCTCATCATCCGCATGTGGGGCAAGGATAAGCGCGGGCCGGGTCTTAACCGCTTCGGTCATATCTTGGGATTTCGCACGCAGAACCCAACGGAAAATCGTGCAGGCAGATTTCTCTGCCCGGTCCCAAAAGGCTTTGCGCAGCTCTTTAACACCTATCTTGCGGCTTGGTACGTCAGCGGGGATACTCATTCAGTTACTGCCTCGCGCCAAGCTGGGAAAGAAAATACTCGCGCCGCCGCATCATTCCGGCAGTCTTGCGTAGAACCTCGAGCGGCGAAACGACACGTTCCTCTGTTTGGTTATCCGCAGTCTTGCCCGCCATTAGGTCATTTAGCCGGCCAGGAACCGACCCAATACTATGGCGTGCAGCAATGCTGTTTCTGGCACGGTCGGCAAGGCTGCGGGCTGCAGCCGGGTCCGCGCGCAAGCGCCCGATCATTGCGGCGGTTTCATCTGGCAAGCAATACAAAGCAAGATCACCAAATGTCGGCTCTAGCCGCGGATCAAGGATACAAACCGCGCCCATCAACATCGCCTCAGCCACTGTACGGCCAAAGCTTTCACTGGAATTGGGGTGAAAATGATAAATGAACACGTCCAACTGATCGAGGAACTGCGCAACTGGTTCGGCATCAAACGGGATCACGGTCCAGCTGGAACGATCAACGCCCATCGTATCCAGTTCTGCCGTCGGCGCGCCCATGACCCGAATGCGCGTGTTTGGTAACGATGGCAGGCTCGCCGCGATCTCGGCCGCAGTTTCCGGCCATTTCAACAGATCAGCACGCCCGTGCCGCCCAATCGTGATGTGATCGCCAGTAAAAATCTCGCGCGTGGGGGTCCAAGCGCTGACATCGAATACGTTCGGCCAGTCTTGCGAGGCAAGGCGTATCAGGGGCGCAAAGGACTGTAATTGCTGACGACATATCCCCGACACCGGCGCCCAAATGGGCTTGGCCCCGGTCGCACGGTACGCACGCCACGACGTTACAATTGGATCATATTGCAGCGAGCCATCGCCCCGGAACGGCAGGTGATGCGCCACCATAAACGACTTTTCGACCTGCAACTGAATCGGCTGATCCAGCCCATAAAAAAACGTCATCGGATGATGAAGAAACGCCGCACGCGCCTTAACCACACGGTAGGCGGTATCGTGAATAACATGAAGACGGTTGTCTTCGCGGATCTTGGCAACGGCTTTGCTCCGTGCTTCGGTCACATCGCTAAGATAGGGGCTTTTTACCTCGACCAACCCCACTTCAAGTCCCGCATCCAGGAACGCATTGATATCGCTAGCCATCGCCGCAGCGGTCCCCCCGGCAAAACGCGGGTCGATGACACAGATCACATCAAGCGTCATAATGTGCCATCCCCTTCCATAACCTGCGCTGCCACTTGGCCCGCTTTCATGACGCGATCGAACTCGTGTCTCAACAGGGCCGCACCCGCACTGCTCAGGTGATCATCATCGTAATATAGCGCTTCACCTTCTTCATAAGTGCGGCAAAGCAGATCATCACATAGATACCGATAAGGTCGTATCTGCATCGCCCCAGTCTTGGCCGTTATCTCATCCAATCTTTCGATGATTGCATGATTACGCGCTTCAAAATCGGCACGCGGCAGTCCAAACTCTGCGACGGGCCGCCCCTGCAGCGAAAGTTTAGCTAGTGTTTCTGGCACTTTGTGCCCGATTTCGGGGATGGGATAGACGACCGCCACGTTTATCCCGGCATCGGTGATACGCGTGACGGTTTCATCAATTTTCGCCATCAACTGTTCAAACCGCTGTCCTTCTTCCCACCGACCCGAGGTAGCGTCTTCAAATATCGTTGGGCCAAAGCCCCTTTCGGCAAGCCCGTAATCTAAAAGATAGCCGTCGGCGGCCATCGCGTACCGCGCAACGATAATTACGGTCGTCAGCGACGGGGTGTCCAAAATATAGTCCATCGCGCCGTTGCCATATTCAACGCAGCGCCCTGTCCGCCCGTCTAAGCGCTCCACATTTTCCACTGGCAGGCAGCCCGACCGAGACAAATAAGCGACCCGCAGTGATGCCCGATGCGCTGCGGCCTCGACCTCGGGTAGCAACGCAGCGGCATGGCTATCACCCCATAGTGCGATGCTCGGATCACCCGCAGAGGCACCAAAGATACAAGGATCACTGGGTGCCCGCCACCCATCAAACCGCGCTGTGCATTCACGCAATTGCGGATGTCGGTCATCTGTAAATGCAGCTAATCGTACCGCTTCATCCGGCAGACGCCACGGCCAACCCTGCCCCTGAACAATCCCCCAAGACAACGCAGCAATGGCAAAAATCCCTGCCAGCGAAAGGCCAAATATCCGACCCTGCGAAAACGTGGGCGCAGCATTTTTTACGCGCCCGAATGCCGGAGATTTACGAAACGGCGCCTCGACGTATTTCCAACTGATCCACGCAAGAATGATCGACACAGCAACCACAATGACGCAGCCAACAAGGCCCGGCCTGTCAAATGTAATCTGCTGATAAAACACGATAACCGGCCAGTGCCATAGGTAAAGCGAGTATGAAATCAGCCCAATCCCAACAACCGGCGACATCGAAAGGAAGCGATCGCTGATTGTATCACCGTGCCCCCCGCAGGCCAAAAGCAGACCGGCACCTGCAACTGGCAACAACGCAGCATAGCCGGGGAAATTCGTCGTCTCATCAAAGGCGGCAACCGCAAACAGAATGCTGGCCAAACCAAAGAGGCTCAGACCTTCGCGCATACGACGGCCAAGGCGAATATCGTCCATACTCAGCGCGATCAGCGCCCCCAACCCCAGTTCCCATGCGCGCCAAGGCAGCAGGAAATACGCCATCTCGGGGCGCATCGATGTGGTTAACGCGCTCAGCGCGAATGAAAGCAATGTCAGCGCCGCAATTACTTTTCTAGGACCCTGACGCATCCATGCCAGCAGCATCATGAGCGGCGGAAAGAAGATATAGAACTGCTCTTCAATCGCGAGCGACCAAGTGTGTAGCAATGGCTGACTATAAATGCCGGGGCTAAAATACCCGGTTTCAGACCAGAACAGGATATTTGAAACAAACATGACAGTCGCGATTGCAGACTTCGCAGCATCTTCGAATTCTGTCGGCATAAAAAAGAAATAGCTCGCCGCCAGCGTCCCCACGATGACAGCAAACAACGCGGGCAATATGCGCCGGGCCCTACGTTCGTAAAAGCGCAAAATCGAAAAATTTCTGGTAGAAATTTCTCGCTGGATAATCGAGGTGATCAAGAAACCCGAGATCACAAAAAATACGTCCACCCCAACATACCCACCAGAAACGCCACTGACATGGGCATGAAACAAAACGACTGGCAACACTGCCACCGCCCGTAAACCGTCAATATCCCGCCTATACCTGTTCACAAACGCCACCCCCTACGTTCGAATCATTAGGCAACATACGACGTGGATGAAAATGTATGCTCTGGCTGGCTCGCGCAGTGGTCGTAGGAACGTTGTTAACAAAATGCTGATGAGCATTGAATGGAATAGAGAAATTGCCATTCGGCGAATGGGTATGAACTGCAATAGTTACGCCATTAGCTTCGAATATACCTAACAATAACCGGCTCCTACAGTGCCACTTTCGCAGCAAATAAATTAAAGTAAAAAATCAACTTTATTGAAATTTTACCGCATTTCAGGCGTTCATCAAATAACATTCTAAGACGCGCCCATTCGTAACCTAAAGTGCCAATAAGTACCCTTTTCACGTCTAATCGTGGCTCACCTGTACAAAACTGAAGCGCCCTATAACGTCATTCTCCGCAAAGATTTTCATAATAGGTAAATCTGAGTGTTTCTTGGTTTGGTCGAAATCGTTTCAGCGTTTCCGGGACTTCCAAAACGACACTGTTTTTATGATAGCACTCAGAGAACTGCTCAATTTGGCTAAGCTCGACGCCAGTCAAGAACCATTTATCCGCGTCGGCGGCATCGATCCCCTCGGCACCGCCTAGGACGATATAATCCGGCTGCCTCGAAAGTACGTAGGCTCCGTCACCTTTTCCATGGCCTGGCATCGCTTGGCGTCGCGCCAAGACAGGGACATCTTCGCGCAGCGCGATCGTGCGATCGTTCAGTCCCAGCATGTCGATGTAACGATGCGACGCCCCGAAATACGGCGTTGATCCCGCTGTATTCAGGGCGACCAGTGAGTCTGCGGGCCATGCTTCTTCGATATATTGACCAACGACTGTCCCATTGAACGCCGCCCAGTCCATCCGGAAAGAGCGTGCCTTGAACGTCGCGATAAACAACATGCCCAGCATAATCACAATGACCACCCTGCCCTGTGCCTTTGGCAGCCCCGATAATGCGACAACGGCTAGCAGCGTCGCAGGTCCGGCTATTGGCAATAACACGCGCGCGGCGGCCATATGGTCGCCTCCGGACCAAGCGACATACAGTGCAAAGCCCATGCAGACGGCCAATAGGGTCGCTCCAATTCGCGTGATACGGCCCCAGAACAAAGCTGAAGCGACCGCCACGGACGCACAACTTATCAATGGAAGATAAAGCAGCGATGATTTCACGAAGTAATCGACAACTTTTCCAAGGCGGTGCCCAAGCTCCAAACCAACCTTCGCGTGGAAAGTGTTGGGCACGACATCACCATAATAGGAAATGCGCCACGCCATATGGACCATAAAGATGACGAAAGGGATGCCAGCGATGATCGCTGCCCTACCCAAACGCCTTTGCCAGCTACCAGATGATGTGAACAGGTATGCGATGGCGGCAAAGGCAACCACAATCACCCCGTCAGGGCGCGTGAGGACGGCAAGCGCAAGGGATATTCCGGCGAGGATCAGTAATTTCACCTGCCGGGCTTCAGTGTCGGCGGCCATCCCTGCGACCATGAATCCCATACCCCAAGCGATAAACGCCGCTGCAACCGGCGCTTCCAAGCCGCCATAAATCCAGACGGCGACAGATACGTTTGCCAGAACAAGGGTTACGGCAAGCGCGTGCAGGTCTTTTCTGTCAGGAAAAACTGCGCGCGCGCCATAGACGACTGCAGCCACCATCAAAGCTATCGCAATACCGTTGATCACCCTAAGGGCCATGACCGGATCAAAACCAAGGTCGATGAAGGCAGCGGTCATCAAAACGTAAAGAAAGTTGGTGTAACCTTCGACACGATCACCCAAATTCCAGGACAGCTCTCCGCTTTCGACCAAATTGCGCGCGTATTTAAGCGAAATGAACGCATCGTCGTGAAGAAAGAAGCGATTACGCCATAGATTCATGCCAAATACGGCGATACCAGAGCAAAGGATCAGGGCGGTGAAATACCGCTCTGACCTGGCGCTGATCGTGCTTGAGCGATCGGAATGACCACTGAACAGCCGTCTGACGGCTGGCAGCACGCCGGCTTTTCCATCAGAAGACGAAGACATCAGCTTCAGCCCCTCTAACTTTGGCTACCGAGCCGTCGCCAGTAGGGTAAGTGCCGCAAGTGAGCACTGAAACGTTTTTTACCGCCTCAAACGATCTTCGGCATTCGTTTATATATTTACCTGTGGAAAGCATCTTTTGAATATCAATGCCCAAATTATCGGTCTCAAATACGTAGTTCACGACAGACCTACTCTCCTATTCAATCATTACAAAATGCTCTCTTAAACAATGGAAACGCGCAAACGAGAGCCGCGCCGGAAGGTAAAATTAATTGTACGAATTCGCTGTTCGGACCACGCACCGGTAATACTGGCACACTTGAATCAACAGACTAAGGACGCCACCACAACCTGTCAATCTTGCGACATAGGTTAGCGAAGTGCCTGCGTTCTACCTTGGATTATTTGCTCCGAATTAGGCCGCTTGCCGTATCACTGTTTTCTTTCTACGGTGGCTATAGAATTTTTTTGATTTTATTTGGTTTTTAGGGGCGCGCATGATCCAGCACCCAACGTTTTTTGGCCTAATAGCCCTAATCATGACGGGCATAGTCGCCGCACTGGCATGGCAATTGATTGGCGCACCCGCATTAGTCGGCATCGACGATGCGGCCATTACCCGTACTTACGCCGAAAATATCGCCGGCGGCTATGGCTTCGTTTACAATGCTGGCGGTGAACGCGTCGAAGGCGCAACATCTTTTCTTTGGACCGTTCTGGTAGCCCTGATCTACCTGCTGCCGTTCGATCCAAATATCGCAATTCTCCTCGCCTGTTTCGCGATTACTGTCGCAGCAACAGGGCTTCACCTTGCAATTGCAGCAAGGCTGGCTCACCTAACCGGGATATCAGCTACAACAAGCGTTGCCGCCGCTGCAGTTTTGCTTATCGGCGTACCCGATTTTTTCGTTTGGTCAGTTTTTTCGATGATGGAGCTAGCGCTTTGGTCAACAGCGCTCGCACTTTTACTGTTTCGTCTTATCGTTCTTTCTGATCCATCAGAACGTTCAATTGGACCTGTCGACCCTTGGCTTCTCATCGCTGCAATAACCCTTCCTCTAATCAGACCGGAAGGTGTTGCGATGGCTACGGGCCTGATTGTATTGTCGATGGTTCTGGTCCGCAGAGTAGCTAAGCCGCTCGTTGTGTCGCTTGTGGCAAGCCTTATTTCCTTTGCTGGGCTGGTCGCGTTTCGCTTGGCTTATTTCGGATTTCCGATGCCAAATACTTATTACGCTAAGGTATCTTCCGACCGTCTGCAGAATGTCGAAGACGGTACGAAATTCTTAGCTAGCTTTTTGCAGGCGCGCCCCTTTGCAGAGGTCGCCGTGTTATTCTGCGTGCTCGGTCTCATGCTCGCTGTTTTGCGCCTGCGTCAAAATTGGGCACCTGCAATTGTGCTTATCGGCTGCACCGTTCTTGGTGTTCTTGGCACATACGTCGTTTTGGGTGGCGACCACTTCGCGCTTTGGCGTCTCTACCAACCTGTCGTTCCGTTGATGATTGTATTTTTGGCGATCACCGTCCAAGTGATAGGCCAAAACGTAAGTAACATGTTACCGAATAAATTATTCGTGCCACTATCTCTTGTTGGCGTCGTGTTTTACCTCGCGTTGAACTGGCTTTTTCTTTTTCAAAGCCGTGCAGATGTGGTCAAGGAATATGACCTAACTGCCAAAGGAATTGAGTTTGGAACGTTCCTCAATTCAGTAAGCCCCCGTCCTCACTTAGGTGTTATTGCAGCTGGCGGTATCGCTCTTGGTTATGACGGCAAAATTTCAGACTTGATGGGCCTAAACTGGGTAAAGATGGCCCACGCAAATACAGTAAAAGAAGGCTTCCGAAATCATGCCAGCTTTGACAAGGAGACTTTCTATCAGTTCCCACCTGAAATGATTGCTATGTTCACGCGTGATCAATGTCAGACAACTGGTTGGATCGAACCTCGGGCAATTTCTGGCCCGCTCAAGGGCCTGCTGACCGAGCAAAGGTTCCAGGACATGTTTCAACCCATCATAATGACCTCTGACAATGGTGAATGTTGGAATGGATTTGCTCAGACGACATGGCTCGGGGTTATTGACGATCCTCGAATCCAGCAACTGTCTTGGGCAAGCCTAACATTGATGTAGAATGGGTAAATGCAGACCATCAGAATTTAAGCTGGAATGCCAAAATACTTGTATGAAATCACGGCGGACTTTGCGCCGATTATCTTTAACTTTTTGAGTACCGAACCGATTGGAGCAACCAATGCCGATGATCGACATCCACAAGGCTGCAGCGCGGACCTATGATGCATGCATCGTCGGGTCTGGCCCGGCCGGAACTGCCACCGCTATGGCAATGTCGGAAGCAGGCAAAGCCGTCTTGTTGATTGATGCCGGTGATATGGCACCTGCCCCCGGACCAAGCGCCGAGAGATCTGTACCGCGCGCGCATTCGCCATTGGATGAAACCAATTGCCGCGCCTTTGGTGGTACCTCTTGGCTGTGGGGCGGACGAATAATGCCCTTATCAGAACCCGAACTTCGTCGTCACGATTGGCCCGTTGATTACGAAACCGTTGCTCGTCATTTTGAAGAAGCGGCGGCTCTTCTTGGTGGCTCGTCTATTGATCGTCCTTTCTTGCAACCAGATAAAACAAAGCCATTTGATCTTAATGCGGTCGAGATGCTGGGACCTGACGGACCAGTTTCAGAGCGATTTCGTGACCGGCTAGAAGCGGCCACCGGTCCTGACATCCTGCTCTCCACTGTCGTCGTTGGTCTGATCCTCGTGTCAGAAGCAACGAACACGCCTTACTGTTCAGGTGTCCGCGTACGTCATGGGTCAGAAAACGCTATCAGAGAACTTAAGGCTGGCGTCACTGTTGTCGCTTCCGGCGGAGTCGAAACAGCGCGGCTGCTACTCGCGGATCAGGCACGGCATCCTGACACGCTTGGGCATTTGCAGGCACTCGGTGTCGGATATAGTGGGCACCTGACTGGCAGTGTGTCCCGTATTACGTTTCCCACAAAAACGGATCCACGTGAATATGGCTGGCGACCGCGCAAAACTGGAGAGTTCGTGCGTCGGGTTTTCCGAAGCACTGCGGTCGGCGTCGCCGAAGAAGCAAATATGTTCTTTTGGGCCAAAAACTGGCCACCAGAAAATGCCATACATGGCTCTGGGATTTTATCCGCCAAGCACCTCGTATCACGGGCACTGGGACGCGGCGGCCCACCCAAAGCCGATGGACCGGGAGTACCCGACCAATTGCGACCGACGTCGATGATGTCTCATGTGAAAAATATGTTCACTGACGCGCCCACTTCTTTTCGCGCTCTGCCAGATTTGTTTCGGGCAACGACAAATCGGTCGCGCCGCAGCCTTGATCATTTGATCCCAAACCGGGCCAACAGTTTTAGGCTATGTTATCATGCTGAACAGGAACGGAACCTCGACAACCGGATCGAACTTGCCGGGCCGGTTTCACATGACGAATTGCCAGATATCCGAATTCACTACGACTATTCGGATCGCGATGTCGATGCCGTTCTGCGTGGTCACGCCCTATTGGAAAAGGAACTAAAAGCATCCGGTCTGGCAGAAATGGTCTATGATAACGGCAAAGACGACCTGCGCGATATCGTACGTCAAAAGGCGCGTGATGGGTATCATCAGATCGGCACTGCCCGCATGGGCCGGGACCCCCAAGATAGCGTTGTTGACGGTGACTGCCGGATGCATGGGCTAAACGGTGTATACCTTGCAGGATCAAGCGTCTTCCGCAGCAGTGGCGCGGCTCTGCCCACGCAGACAATTGTCGCGCTTGCACTACGCCTGGCCGATCATCTGTGCGCAGACATGGACGGCGATAGCGAACCAAAGACCAAAGCCGGGGATCAACTGAAATGACGATGACCGCCAGCATGACCACTATGAAAGGGCTAACAGTCCCTGCCCGGCCAATCGAGAAGCTAATGACGGTCATGTGGTTTGTGGTCACTTTCACAGTGTTCCCAAACGATGAGCTGATCCTCTATCCGCTCGCCATATATTTTTTCTACGCGTTCTTTCGACATGGCCGAGATACACTGCCAATTTTACTAAGATGCTGGCCACTGCTTTTGCTGCCCGTTTGGGCCGTGCTGACGTCACCCTTCGCCGTCGTCCCTACCGTCGCGCTGCGATCAGCGATCCAAATGCTGCTGACATTTCAGGTCTGTATACTTCTGGTCGTCTGGATGCGGCCGCGCGAAATCCTCCTAACCGTACTAGCAGCGACGGGTATTTGCGGTGTGCTAAGCCTGTTCATCACATCCTACCATGACGGAGCGAGGACAGGCATCTTTGCCCATAAAAACATGCTCGGCGCGAAGATGCTGTTGCTGTGGTTGTCGGCACTATGCGTCGCCTTTGACCCTTGGATGCGACTATGGGTACGCAGCGTCGCGCTTAGTCTAGCGTTGCTAGCTTTCTTCCTCATTTTGGCCAGTCATTCGGCCACAGCACTGGTGCTAGCGGTCCTAATCGCAACGATGATTATCGGCTTTTATTTCTTTGCTGGTCGGGGCGCGCAGACACCTGTGGATCGGGCCGCTATCGGGCTCATTATTCTCGGCGTGCTCGGCATTGCGATCCCATTCGCGCTTTCAGCAACCGCGGAATCTCCGATTTCAATTCTTCTGCAGAAACTGGGGAAAAGCAGCACATTGACTGGGCGCACAGAGCTTTGGGACTATGCAAAGGATGTTATACGTCAACGGCCCGTGATTGGACATGGCTCCGGTGGTTTTTGGCGGTATGAAGAGAACGATCTGGTTAGACAGATCTTTGCAGAATTTCACAAAAGCCCAAACCAAGTTTTCTCGTTCCACAACTCATTCTATGAAGTCGCAGTGCACTTTGGTTGGATTGGCCTCGGCCTTACAACTCTTACACTTGGCTGGGCGCTACTCAGACATTTCCTGCAACTTTTACGAAGAGGCGGGATGCCTTTCGTCTTCTTTTCGACAATTGGCATCATCGAACTGATCAGGGCATTCGTTGAAAGCGAACTAATGCGGCCCTTTGTTCTCGCGCATATGCTGATTTGGATCGGTGCGATATACGTGTCCAAACATCCGCTGGCCGTCAGTAAGCGCTAGAAAAGACCTGACGCGGATCACCTACAGGCCATCCGCGTCAGGGTAACAAGTGACAAAGAACACCTAGATTGATTTAGATCAGATCATAAAGACCGATGTCGCCAGCAATCCAGCTGATGCTCTCGCCTAAGTGCCAAACTTCACTGTCCTTAGCTGTCTCTTCTTGCAAAAAGACGGATGCAGACCCGCTGTCCAAGTCATCAAGACGAAGTGCAACTGTATCATTGCCGTTGTGACTGGCAACAGAGCCTACGAACGCTACATCGTCAAAGTCTGAAGTGAAGTCGATGGTTCCGCCGTTATGGTTCAGGCTGTCGAATACACCGCTCGCAAACACAAACTGATCTGATTGGCCTTCATCAATCCGAACGACAAACACCGTCTCAGCATCGAAGCTACCAGAGCTTCCCTCTTGGCGTTGAAGTTCGACAGCCACGTCACCGTTGTCCTGAATGTCGGTCCGTACAACGACAGCCTCTTCGTTTTTGTCAGATCCGACCTGAGCGAAGACGACTTCAGAACTACCCAAATCGACCAGAGCTTCTCCAGCGCTGTTTGTTTCGACTCGTGCCGCAGAAATCGTACGCCCATCAGCAAGCGTATGCGTGCCCTCGGACAGAGCCATCCAACTGATTTCTTCAGTCGTATGCTTGCCATCAAGGTAATCCCATTCCTCGATCTGGTACTCAAAGCCTTCGTCCGTCACGTTGCGAACACGGGCAAAGCTTTCTTGAACACCATTGTTTGAAACTGGGCCCATCACGACCACTGCATCAGGGATTTCCTTGCTGAAGGTGACACTAATCCATTCCGAACTGCTGTTCTGCTTCGACTCAACCCGGCCCAATTCCATTACCGACGATGGTGATGGATCTTGAGACGCTGGTTGCGATGCAGCCGGAATTGAGGATTCAACGATCGACGTGCTGTTGCCTAAGTCTTTCTGATCTTCAAAGTCATAGACCGCGACAGGATCAGCATTCTCACCAATGGGCAGTTCGCCAACAAGAACATCGTTAATTTGTTCTTCGTTGTGCGCGCTGTCCCAGATGCGGACCTCGTCAAGCAGACCCACCAGGCCACGGGAGACGAATTGACCGTCGCCGAGCATGTTAACGTTGACCGGTTCGGTCCAGCTCGATTCAGATCTGCCAACCTCTGCACCGTCCTGATAGATACGGACTTCGCCGCCCTCGCGCACGACAGCGTAGTGTGACCATACGCCTTCAACGGATTCTTCGCTTGACGTAGCAATGACTTTGTTTCGATGGCTGACTGTCAGTCGACCATCCATAAAGTTGACATCAAAGCCATCGCCACCAACGATTGCGTCTGCAAGACTAATGCTCCGACCTTCTTTGAAATTGACCCAAGCAGCAATTGTGAAATCGTTGTTTAGGTTAACCTCAGGAATTTCTACGCCAGTTCTTGTAAGAGACAGAGCCCAATTCACAAGTTCACCAATGTCACCGCCCGTATTCGTAGGCCCTTCAACGACGACTGGTTCTTCAGCTGGAGTCTCTGGCTCTTCGACCGGCACCTCAGGCTGTTCAACTGGGGTTTCTGGCTCTTCTGCCGGCATCTCAGGCTGTTCAACCGGGGTTTCTGGCTCTTCGACCGGCACCTCAGGCTGTTCAACTGGAGTTTCTGGCTCTTCGACCGGCATATCAGGCATATGAGGTGTCGAGCCGTTGTCGCCAGAGTGGGTCATCGCATAGCTATCAAACACTTTAATCTCATTTGACGGTAAGGAGAATTCAGTGATCTCAAACTGCTCGAGATACGCATCTGTATAGCCCGTTAGTGTGATATCGATACGGTATGCAAAATGCTCGCCAGTAACGCGGTCAGTAATCCAAATAGCAACCGGCATGATCCATCCGCCGCCACCCCGCATCGCACCATGTACCGCCAGCAGTTCTTCGGGCTCTGAATTGCCATTCACGTTTGCAGTCGAGTCAATCCCGTCGTGATCAGACGTCGTTGTGCTTGTCCAACGATTGGACCCCAACTGAAGCGTTCCCGCACTGTCAGTGATCGTACCGGAAATAAAGATCTTGTCGTCACGCTGGCCCATTGTCAGGTCAGACGACTTGTCAATCGACAGGATTGGCTTGCTAACGAGATTGACGTTCGCATAGGATTCGAGACGGTTTTCGCCGTAAAGTTCGGCTTCCAGTTTGTTATTAACGTTATCAAACGTCAGACCAATATAGACACCATCGTTGTTCAAACCAGCATCGTAGATTGCTGAGCGGAAGTTTTCGAAATGGGTGTTAACGATGGACGTGCTTTCATGCTTCTCCGGCATGATAATGGCGCGCCCTGCTCCGTCTGCACCGATAAATAGCCCGTCACGGATGACGTATTCGCCCGTATAACTAAAGATGTCGAATACTCGGTTCACTTCCCAAGCGGTCATATCGACCATGTCGCTACGCAAGTCAGTTGTCGTAGATACGCCCTGGCGGTGCCCAGTATCCAAAACAGTTTTAACCGCGATAGCTTCGTTTCCGTGAAAGCCGATGATTGCTGGCTCTTCGTTATTGATCACATTTTTGAACGGTGCAGGGTCAAACTGAAGCGCATCACGATCAGGGTTATCAACACTTGTTGCCGCCGCGCGATACATCCAACCTGTATTGGCATTCGCGGCGATATTGTCCTGCTGAACGATTTGGCGCGCTTGGTTTTCATAGGCAACACCGCTGTGACCAAAATCAGCATCATGTTCATCACGTGCGATTGTGAACTTGCTCCCCGTGCCTGGAACGCCAGTCACAAAGTTGCCGATCCACTGGCCAATCTCATCGCCGTCTTCCGATACGATGCCTGCCCCATCAATGTCGTGCACAAAGTTGAAATCGACGGCAGCAGCGCTCGAGTGCTGGACGATCCCCCAGCTTGGAGAGCCATGGACAGAGTTACCGTAAAGAACAGCCATATCGCTATCCACAGTTGTCCCTGTTTCGTGCAGGTGTAGCGGATAACGCGAAGCAACGTTGTCTGTATCATTCAGCAAACGCGACTTGTCTGTACGGCCCAATTCAGTGAACTCGGCGAACTGTACGGACACGTCAGCGGTATGCATCATCATAACATGACCGCGAACGCCTTCTGGGTTCTCAGATGAGAATTCAATATTGCGGGTCGAGTTACCAACGTAGATATCGAGGTCATGGCCCTCAGGCGTTGTATGATTATGTGACAGCGCGCGATCAAGCTTAACAACAACGTCGCCACCGCTTTCACTGATAGACGTAATCGTGCGGTATTCATCCTGGAACTTACCCAGTGATGTACCCATAACAACGATCGTATCGCCAACGGCCCACCCTTCGGTGCCACCATCCAGCCTAAGCGTCGTCGCACCAGACAAAGCATTCCCTTCGAGAGTAGTATAAGGGCTCTTCTCATGTCCGTGGATTTCGACGCTGCCTTCAGCAATCAATCCGTGGCCAACCTGCTCTGGGTCAGTTGCTAGATCAATCTTACCATCTGCGAATACCATTTCAGCTGTGACATTCGCTTTGACGGGATCTTCAGCTGTACCAATCGTCAAACGTGACATCGTGCCAGTAAAAACTGTCTCAACGAACATGTATGTGTTCTGATCGGTCGCGAAGTTAAGCTCACCATCCACACGCACGACTTCTAAGCGTGCATCTGAGACTGAGTCATACTCGACCTTGATGCCCATTGGGATGTGGACTTTGGCATCTGCATTTGGGATACGTCCGCCCTTCCATGTGCTTGCATCAGTCCAAGCACCGGATGAAACCGCAACATGGGTCGCATCAGAACCGTCAAAAATGCTATCTGTCATACCGTGCGCCATCGCAGCGCCTTGAGTGTCGTTCATTTCCATTTCAATCTTCCCGATTGGGTCCCATTACGCGGAACCAAAGTTTCTACTACTCGTACTTCTTGCCCGCGGCAGTCTTTGCATCAGCGAGAGCCTAATCTTGGTCTTTCGAGGCGTCTCATCGTGCAGAAGCACAAAGCTAACTATCTATACGCGATTAGGAGAGCATCTACTCACCTTCAGGTTGTATACCCACATAAGTCTTCCCGAATTGGGGCGGGAATTGTGTCAAAATTGGGCATTGGTAGTTCCAAATTGTGGCAACTGATTTATCCACAGACTTGGATGTTCCCGATAGTGGTGGTCGTGCGTTCCTTCGTTTACGCGTTTACATATAGGCCCGTATCCACGCGTGAGTGGCGTAGGAGCTGGAAACCGGAGCCCATGGTTTTCCGGCAGTGCTTTTACTAATGTGATAACCGCTGAACACCGGGAAAATTGAAGGATTCATCGCACGCCCCAGTTGTGAGCGGATTCCCGTTAATAATCATTCAGAAATTGGCTGATTATCGCTTAGTTTTGACGTGCCCCAACGTAATAAATAGGCACCCAAAGCTGTTTTGAGAGCTTTTTAGACGTCAAAATGAAAGTGACAGACCCCATTCAGCGACAAAGATCACACGATGATCGAATCGTTTCCGAATCAAAGACACCCAAATCCAAGTTTTACGAGGCAGGCCTTTCAACTGTGGCAAAGATAGAAAAACGGCCTTGCAAATATGTCTTATCCGTGATTCCGGCCACATTTAAACCACAAATAATGATCTAATTATTAGATGAAAAAGAACCATATCAGCAGGGCGCCCATATGAATCGGCAGATACGAATCCTCATATGGCGGAAGATTCGGCACAAAATTTCACGAATTGCGGTAGATTCGACGGCTTAAAACCGGCATTAAACGCGCGCTCCACCCAAAGCATTCACCATTTGAAATGCGCTATTTAAATGCATCATTCTGACAGCCCGAAAATACACAAAACGAATGACACATTTCCCACAGGCTAGACCTTAAGAGCAGCCAGAAGTGAGACATTTTCTAGTCTGTCTGTGCCCTTGCTCACTTGACGCACATCTTGTGCTGCGCAGCTCAAGACGCGAGCTGCGACCGTGGGATTACCTCACTATGCGATAGTATTTCGCAAAACACGCTTAATGTCCGCTTTCAGGACGACACCAAACTGCACTTAATCTTCGGCACCTCGAATGCGTTTACGGACCGCCTCACCAAGGTGCCCCAAAACCCGTCCAGTCGCGCCCGGGTGCCGTACCAAGCTTGAGATCGCACTTAGTGGTTGGCGCGACTTCAACTTGCCCATCACATCCTCGGTCACAATCAATCGCATCAGGTTTTCCCGCCGTTTTCTTAACAAGGCACAGGCCACGGATTGCGCTTTCGGGTCCAACCTTGCTGCAACCGCATCGTCTGCCGTTAGCAGGGCACGCATGTGATCATCCTGCGCACGCCGCGATACTGATCCCGCCCGCCGGGTATAGCGATAGCCCGGATTTCCCGTGAAATAGAGAGTTGCCCCAGCAACGAGCGCCTCCAATATCAGGTGAAAGTCCTCACCGTTGCGCAGGGTTTCATTATAACGAAGACCCGTGCGAGCCAGAAACTCCCGCGAAATGATCGGTTTCGCGTATCCAAAACTCAGCTCTGATCGCTCAAAAGAATTCAGCGCAACCCAATCATCAAGGCCCAAAATCCCAGCTGCCCGCCGATCGGCCAGACAATCGCCATCAAGTATCTTCCCATCGGGATCCACGGAAACAAAATCATCAATAACAATGTCCGCTTCAGCTTCGACAGCCGCCCGGATCATTTCGGCCAATCGATCGGGTTCAAGGCTGTCGTCAGAATCCAGTATCGCAATCCAGTCGCCCCGCGCACGATCAAGCGCAAGATTACGCACGCCGGCCGGGCCGACATTCACCGGACTGAAAATAGGGATAATGCGGTCGTCCTTTTGGGACAGTTCTAAAAGGACGGATTGGGTAGTATCGTTTGAAGCATCATCTACAATAAGCAGTTCCAATTCGACCCCGCCTTGGGCCAACGCGCTGTCGATTGCACCAACGATGAATGCCTCTGCGTTGTGGGCCGCTATCACAACAGAAACGAAGGGAAGCTGGCTCATTGTCCTACTTGAGCCCGACTTTTACGCTTTGAAGATTTTCGAAAACGCTCAATCATACCGTAGTCCGAAGCATATCGCGCCTTAAGGCGACCTTTTAGATCTGCAGGTAGAAAGCTTTCATTGTCGGGCATGAATCCTTGCTCTTCGAAAACCTGACGGACCTGAGCCAACGGCAGCTCCGACGCCCCTGCAACATGTCTCAGCTCAATATCAGACGTCCGATTGACGGGACGCTGAAAATACCTGTCTGCAATCTCGGGGCCTAGGACTTCGGTCATACCCTCATGCAATTTCTTGACCGGAATGACGTCAGTATAAACCGCACGCCTCAGATGCACCGACTGAGGCTGAACATGTCGGTCAACTTGATGAAAATCGCGCTGCAGATAGCGTTCTACAAAATAGCGGAATGTTATTTCATCCGCCTGTCGTTCCTCCAGCCTTTCAAAGTTCCGGTGGATATCGACGGCGCCATTGACGGCAATGAACTTGTTACGGAACATCGACATGATGCGCTGCACCGGATCACGATAAACAAGCACAAGCCGGTCGCATTGGGCCAAATCACTTTCGGTCATAAGGTGATGTCGACGCATAAAATCAATTGGTCGTTCATCCGTCCGACGCTCATACTTCGCGGGTGCTAGATCAAGAAACATTCGCTTGAAGCTCGAACAGGCATTCTTGCGGATGTAGCAATACCCCAATCTCTGATCGCCAACATTAATTGCAAAGTGTTGACGCCCCTGCCCTCGGTAATCATCAAACCGCTTTTGCAGCCCTGACAATCCTACTTTGTTGATGAGCGTGCGATTATCAAACATGTGGGCTCAACCTCACAGTTTGCTTAGCAACCTCTTTCATGTTGGTTGATCCTTGCCATAAATCTCGTGCGAACGTCCTCCCAAGAACTGAAAAGCGACGCCTGCGTGAAGCGTCCCGCGCAAAAACCAAGAGATGCTCCTTTGTGCGGACGGGGCTGTAATTATCATCATACCCAAGCACGCAAGGCACTTGCCGGTAGCTCGCAAAAACTCACGCAGCTGACCAACGATTGAACCGTTCAGTCCCGCTTGCAACATCACTCCGTGAGTATGACCGAACCGAAACTTGCGCTGCAACAACCACCAAAGCGACGCGCGTTGCGGCAAAACCGCTTCTGTGACTTCCGCGTCCGGGGCATATGAAATTTTGCCACCGTTTCGATGAATGCTCGCAAAGTATATCGTGTCTTCGCCGCCGCTGCGGCCCAGCTTCTCACTAAACCTAAGGCCCACGACGCTCGGCGCGGTCCGCATCAAAAGCGCATTGCAACTGTACCCAGTCTTGATTTCGCCGTGGACATAGACAGGACGTGAAGAATGATGATCGCCAGCGCGCATCCAGCCGGGCGCATCGTCAGGGTAAATAGCACGGGCTGGCCCTAGCACGACTTCCGCCCCTGAAGCCTTCTGCTCTGCAACCAGCGCGTCGAGCCATCCGACACTTACCAATTCGTCATCGTCGATAAAGATCAATATTGGCGCGGTTGCAGCATCAAGGGCCGCGTTTCTTGCGATCGAAATATTGCGCCCAGGTGCATGTATATAGGCAAGCGCAAAGGGCATTTCACAAGCCTCAACGCGCACGCGCGCCGACGGTGTGTCATCATTATCTATGACAATCACCCGCACAGTTAATCCTTCTGGAACTGAAGCATCAGCAATCGATTTCAAAGTCGTGATGATATGATCACGTTGAAAGGTGCAGATCGCGATATCGATGTCAGTCGGCGCTGTCATCGCGCATATTCCAGCTTTCGGCGTCCAACCATGCCGGAAAGTATCCCAGCAGAGCGCGACAACAGCGCGACTCCGTTCGCAATACCAATTCGTCCTCTGAGCAAGGCAGTTACCAAAAAGCCAATACCAACAACAGCCATCCCACACCCGCGCACAAGACAATATAATGTAGCCTCTAGCCGAGATCGGCGAAGCAGTACTGTCATCGCGCGCGTCGTTCCATATCGAAACTGCCGGTTAATCGCCCACTTCCATGTTAGACGATTTGGCGGCTGTACTTCGCGCACCCAAGCATTCGCGGCATAAGCGCCTGAGCCACCGCTGTTTACAATGTCTTGAAAGAATAATGTGTCAGTTCCGCCATCGTACCGCAGCCGATTTTCGAAACGGCAGTCGTTCTCGGTAAGGAATGCTAAGTCTACCAATACGTTGTTCGTCCAGCTTTCGATCCGGCTCGCACCGTCAGCAAACTCTTTCTGCCGAAAAAACAGCGTCTTTAGCCACCATTCATCCTCGTTGTTATCAACCAGCATCTGAACTGGCCCCTGCACGAACGTTGCATTGGTTTCTTGTTCGATTCGCCACAGCTCCACGAGCCAATTTGGCGTTACAGTTTCGTCATCATCAACGAAAATCAAATACCCTTCAGTTCCCGCCTCCTGAACAACGCGGTTACGCGCTATTGGAATTCCAGGTTCTGGTTCATGAACATAGCGAAATGGCCAAGGAAAATCCCGTGTTATCTGCTCGAAAACTTCATAAGAAGAGGGTGTTAGATCATTATCAATAACAATAAATGTCAGTTCAATTTCATCCGGGACATTTAACGACCGATACGATTCTATGAGATTGGTCAAGCCATCAGGCCGTCGAAATGTACACGCCCCCACAGTTACCTTGGTTTTCGCACTGATCATAATAATAACCTTAGAAATAAATAGACAGGTAAAGACTTGAAACAACTTTAGTGTTGTTCATGAATGAATTAATCGCAAGTCTTAAGGTTGAAACGGGATTTCTCGCATTGCCGTGATGATGCACAGCAATCAGCACGATTGCATCAATCTATATTCTCTCTAGAATGTCACACTAAGCTAGCCTGCATACCGCTCTTTAAAAGTTGCGCGGGTGATATTTGCTCCGCAATTTTGGTGCTCCACCTCCGCGGGAACCAAGGCATGCGCGAACGGCATAATTTCTGTCGCTGCGCACTCGATACAAGACAAAGCAAGGATATTTATTAAGCGTTTAAACGAGGAACATATTTACATGTATGGAAATAAAAAGATGAATCTAAAGCGTTTTTTTGCCAAGCTAATTCTATTCGGCACGAGTCTTATAGCGGCGCAACTTGCAGCAGGAATTGCCCATGCTCAAGATGCAGCCGAGACCAATCAACGAAAACGCCAATTCGGCGAACCCTTCCAGAGCGTGTTTCCATTCTCTGGACTCGGTTCGCAATGGTGGATCGCACAATACGATCATCCTGCAAATTGGTTTCAAACAGCTTGGCGCAAATCCTCTGTTGATTTGGGCGCTGCAGGCATCGCCTTTAGTCTTACGGCGACGGACCAAGATAACATCGTTGAGGCATCCGTGCTCAAAGAGGACGACGGCACCTTAATCGGTGAGGGTATGACGACGAAAGCGTTCACAAGCGGCCAAATGCAACGCAACAAATGGTATGGTTATGGACGCTACGAAGTCATCATGCAGCCCGCCAGTGGTGACGGCTTAATCACGGCGTTTTACCTCTACACTGGCCCGTATTTCGGTGACACGCACGAAGAAGTCGATATCGAATTCTTGGGACGCAACCCGAATAAGATTCACCTGAATCGTTATCGTGACGGCCAGCCACTGGAAGAGCCTAAATGGATGGATCTTGGTTTTGATTCCACTGAAAGGCCCCGTCTTTATGCGTTTGAATGGAACGAAGACTCACTCGTATGGTACGCGGGAGAAACAGAACTATTCCGCATTTCAGATCCTGACGAAGTTCCCGTGCCACCAGCAAAAATCTACCTCGATCTCTGGGCAGGTGGAACAGGTCAAGCCGACTGGGCAGGTCAGGCCACGGAAACCTCGGCAGGTAATGCCTTAGTGCAATGCGCCTCCTATACCCCGCCGTCGCAAGATACACCGCAGTGCAGCGACCTGATGAACGGCGAGTAAGCTTTACTCGCTGGACATTTCCAACCTCAGCTCAACCTCGAAGACGTCTCCTGGCAGGATCATGTCATCGGGGCCGACTGATACGACTGAAACTTCATCATTCTCGGACCGGCGCACGCGCATGTCAGTCACAAAGGTTGTGTTCACCGGGCGCACGCCGCTCATCGCGGCTAGCCCGGCGAGCATCTCTTCGCGTTTCGTTTGCAGGACGATCTCATGCCGGGTGCTTTGCAATTCTGACATCACTTGCTGACGGCGGTTGTCGGTGATTTGCAGCAGGTCGCGCTGCGTTTCGCCAATCCGTTGCCGTGCCCGGAAAATCGCTGTGTTCAGGTCCAGTTCTTCCGCGCTTTGATCCATCAGGTTTTGTTCCATCGCGATCAGACGATTTGCGGGAACCAATCCGCGTTCCTCTAGTGATTTTAGGTTTTCAACCTGTTCGCGGGTCAATTCCAACTGACGTTGTTGACCCACAATCTTGCTTTCTAGACTGGCAAGTTCAGTCTCATATAGCGCGATCAAGGCTTCATTTGATTCAATCGACCGCTTTTGTGATTCAAGGCGAATGGCCATGATTTCACGTTCATCGGCCTTGATCCGTTCAACAACATGCGGACCGTCAGGGTGAAAAATTGGATCAGGGAAATCAATTGTCGACGTTCCCGTTAGCTCGGCCTCTAGGCGGGCAGCACGGGTTTTTAGCTGGGCCAGTTCGACCTGAACAGCTTGCAGCAAATTGACCTCGCGAAATCCGCTTGCCTCATCGAATGCATCTTCGCGCGCCCGCAGCACACCACCGGCAAGAGCTACGGCTTTTGTCGCGGTCAATGCTGGCCGCCATGCATAAGACCCCGGATTACTAACGTCACCGGTAATGTAAATCGGGCGGTATTCTACGATCTGCAAGGAAACAGCCGGCAACTGAAACAGACCGGCCGAGGATTGAAGACGTTCGGCAACACGGTCTCCCAATGCCTCTGGGGTTTGGCCTTCGGCCATCACGCTGCCGACCACCGGCAATGAAATCATGCCGCCGACAGAAACCTTATAGTCGCCCGTGATTGCCTGCATCGGAACATAAGTGGCCGTTGCATCGTCCCACGTCGCCACACGAACCGAAACGAGATCTTCTGGACCAAGTAGGTATTCCTCTGCGGCGGCGAAAACGGGGGTGAGTAGCGCGATCAATGCAATGCAAAGAGCGCAAATCGTTTTAGGCCATCCGTTCATTTGCTGACCTTTCCAGCCTTCAGCGATTTGCTGAATCCCGCGTATTCGTATTTGCGTTCCGCGCTGCGTTTTACCTGTGTCATCACCATATACATGTTCTCGGCAGCGAGATCGTGCAGCTTTTGAACACAGGCTTCGACGGTTTGGCGCGCCGTTGAATTCCAGCGGGACGTAATCACAATCGCATCCGCATCGCGCACAAACCGCAAGGCAACCGCCGAAGACAATACAGGCGGTGCATCAATCACGATGTAATCATATTTAGCGGTGATGGTTTTCATCAGCTCCATCTTACGCTTTTCTGACATTAGTCGTGGGTCGGTTTGCGCTGCGCCAGACAGCGTTAAGACTGGGACACCAGATTCCGTTTTGACAATCTGGATCGGATCCCAGTTTTGCGTCACCGCGCCATCGGTCGGGACGGACGCCGCTGTTGGGCCACCATGAACCGCATCGATCAGCAAAACGGATTCCTCTTGGTTGGCCAGTGCATCCGCGAATAGCAACGCTACAGTAGATGCCCCCTCGCCCGGCACAGCCGAGGTCACCAAGATCGTCCCTTTTTCCTCGTCCATGACATTCAGCAAGAACGATGAAACCGCATGACCTTCAGCCATCAGGGTCTTTTCATCGCGGGTCAATTTCGGCCGAACACCGGCCCGCAGACTGTCACGCAATTTGCGCGCATTTCCGGTGGCAATCTTGCTAAAGCTACCAATAACAGGAAGCCCCGATACCTGCCGCAACTGGCGATCCGTCTTGATGTTGTTGTTCACCGCTTCGATCATAATCGCGATGCCTAGGCCAATCGCAAGACTGGCCAGCCCCGACGCACCAAGCAACAGCAGCGATCTTGGCGAACTAGGTGCTTTGGGCACCTCTGCATATGACAACAGGCGCACCGTCGATTGCTGAAGCGCCTTATACTGGGCCGATTCCGTCGCGATGGTCAGGAATTCCTCGTATGCAATACGGTTCGCGTCAGCGATCCGGCGCAGCTTACTTAGCTCGACTGCGTTGCGCGACCGGGATAACATGACCTCTTCCAGCTCGAGCAGGTCTTCGTTAATGCCTGCCGCGATTGTCTCGGTGATGTTTAGCTCGGTCTCATACTCCGACACGATCCGGGCTGTCTCGATCTTAATCTCTTCCGAGATGCGGTTAATGACGGCGTCAATTCCCCGCACTTGGCTCGACTCCGGCCCGAACAATTCAATCGCGCGACTGCGGTCGATCCGCAGTTGCGAGAGTTCTGCACGAACATTGGCAAGGATAGGCGACGTCAGAACATCTGCCGCTGTCACGGCACCTTGTTCTGATACGATCTCAAGCACCTTTTGGTACTGCGCATTCGCCCGCACGACATCGGCACGGGCATCAACCAAACGACGGCTTAGGTCTGAAACTTGGCTCGTTAACCGGTCTGCACTGGTGTTATCGACGCGCATAACGCCTTGCTGAAAATCAACAACGGCTGTTTCCGCCTCTTCCAGATTACGGCCCAAATCATCAACGCGGTCGCGCAGCAAACGGACCTGTTCTTCAATCGCATCGCCCCGGATGTTCAGACTAAAACGGGTGTATTCAGCAGCGGCCGCATTGGCGATCCGCGCGGCAAGCGCGGGATCAGTTGACTGCGCCGACACGCCGATCACATAGCTGTTGCCAAGCTGGGCAACCCTGATCATCCCGCTTAGCTGGTCAGCCATATCACCATATTTTTCTAGATCAGCGGCCAAGACAACAAACGCGGCCTCTTGGGTCAGATCGACAGCTTCGGTTGGTACGTCACCTTCGGCAACCTCGCCCACTGTCGGCGATGGGGTGACGGGTTCAGCCACTTCGACAGGCGCAGGTGCTGGCATAATCAACCCAGACACAAACCGTTTCACGCCACGCAGCACCCGAACAGGCAAGATAGGCTCTGCCGGGGGATCAATAACCAATTCACCCGTTTCGGCCTCAAGCCGCTTAACGACTTCAATCATAAAGGCCTTGGACTGCATGGTGATGATTTCTTGCTGAACAAGCTGACGACTTAGCGGTACCCCGGTCACCAGATCGGCAATCGGCGTGCTTTGCTGTCTTTGATCGATCAGCGTAAGTTCAGCAGTCGCAGTATAGCGCGGCTGGATGGTCGTAAGCATCGCGCCTACCAAAATGACGATCACCGCCGCGATGGCTGCAATCATCAACCAACGACGTTTTAGAAATAAAACAACGTCCGCAATTCCAAACGCATACTCCCGCGGCGTCGCATCTAGCTGGTCGTCGACCATAAAATCAAAAGCCCCATACTGTCGATTCACTTTAGATACTCCGAAAAACAATTAATTAATAAGATGCCGAAATGATGGCAGATCACTGCCATTCAAAGCAAGTTTACAAATCCAAATCCAATTCTAGCACTTCATTCCCTCCCAAACCGCGGAAATATCGCGGCCAAGTAGATCGGATAAACCTGCATTACGCGCTGTAAGATGCTGTTCAAGATAGGCTTTGGTCGCGGGCGACATCGGCGGCGGTCGGTCGGCGGTCATCAGCCGGGCGTTCACATGTTTGAACCACCAATAATGTAGCTTGTTTATGACCCGTCCACGCAACCCCCTGCCCTGTGCCATGTGCCCACGATATTTGCGGCGCACAAGCGGCCCACCAATCAGATTTGCGACGCGTTGCACGCGCAGGTTCGCAGGGTATTTGGTCTTATTGAACCACGACTTTTCAGGGTCGATCTTCATTGGAGCAGCACCGATAAAATCGGTCACGTCGTCCAGACAGGCCTGATTGTCTTTGCGAAAATCTTCGAACAGGCACAGCTTCACCTGATCCGCGCCAAAGGTTTCAATGAACCGTCGAATGCCACAGGCATAGCTGGACCCCAGCAGAATTTGCGGAAACTGAATAAGCGCCTGTTCAAAGCTTGCCGTCGTGCGCGCGGTCTTAACCAGATGCCAATACTGCGAATAGGCGCGTTCAACCGGGTGACGCAGCATGAAGATCAGGCGCGCGTCAGGCAACACCGCATGAATACGGGCGGCTGCGACTTCTGACATCAAATAGGTTGTTGAATCCTCGCCGATGAGCTGGGCCGCATCGTCGTTGGCAAACCGATCTGCGTACCAATCCAGATTATCATCCGCCGCAGGACCAGAGTCCCACCAAACAAGCCGACCTTGCTGTACGCTTAGGAAATCAGGATGCGCAATTGGATCGTCAGCGTCAAAGAAATGGACCTCATCGAATGGGATGGAAATGTCGCTGTGCTGATCCAAAATGAAATGCAGCGAGGTGGTCCCGCATTTGGGAGCACCACCAATTATGAAATCCGGATAGCGTCGACCGCCAGATATACCTTGTGGCACCGGGGGCTGAATCCGGTGAAAGCCAGTTTGATCCAAACAAAAACTCCAACAAAAAACGGGTCGAACCTCGTCGTTCGACCAACGCCAGCTATAAATCGAATAAGTAATAAACACCGAATAATTACGGCATTTTACGCGTTCGGTCAATGTTCTAGGCTAGCGCGGACCCGCCCCATTCGGCGGCTCAAAGGGACAAACTGGCGACATCCCGCGACTTATTTTGCGCTGATATCAAAATGCCGATAGTCTTTTCATCAAGTCGAACGAATCACGACTTGCACCATTTTTATACGCGATCATTTTAATTTTTTGGGCGGCTCGTTAATTGTGTCTACGCTTTCCGTAATAATCCCGACCTTCAATCGAAAAGACTTTCTGTTAGAAGCCTTGGAATCCGTGCAGGCCCAAACTCGCCCGGTTGATGAAATCATCGTCTGGGATGATGGCTCTACCGATGGCACCCAAGATGTGATGGCTGGTTTCGATGATCCAAAGTTGCAATACCATCGTGCCGAAAACGCGGGCAAATCCGCTGCCCTGAACCAAGCGATGAAGCTTGCCAGTGGCTGCTATATCTGGATTTGCGACGACGATGATCTCGCCGTGCCTGACGCCGCAGAAGAATTGACACGGGTTCTGGACAACGATCCAACCATCGGCATTTCCGGCGGCAGCTATCAGCGTTTTCGCGATACGCAAAACGGACGTGAATTATCAGGCCCCGGTTACTGGCCCGATCTGGATAACGGAACGCCCCTGCGCCACCTGCTAGAAGATATCTACCTATTCCAGAACGCGACCATCGTGCGGCGCAGTTGCTATGATGAAGTCGGCCCTTTCCGCGAAGACCTCGCACGCTCCATCGACTATGAAATGCTGGTTAGGCTGGCGACCCGATACCCCATTCACATGTCTCAGGACGTGATGTTCCTTCAGCGCAAACATGACGGCGATCGCGGCCCAGCCAGTATGCGGCACGCGGCATCAGCCGTTGATAACGTATGGGCCGCGCAAGATAGGATCGTCTTTGACAGCCTGCGCGACCATATCCCTCTATCGCTGATACAAGCGATGTACGAAGGCGAAGACCCAGAGGTCAAACGGGCAGCCCACATCGAACGCGCGTGTATCTTCGCACGGCACGACCTATGGGATTACGCGCTCGACGATCTTGCAGCCGCCGCGCAAATTGCCCCTGCGACGCCGCTTGGACCAACTGAATTTGATATCTGCAGACGGGCTGTTTCTGGGAAGCACGGCGTCCATCTGACTGCAAAACACAAACACCGGATCACCCAGCTCAAACGTTCCGGAACGATCGGCAAACAAATCACACGCAGCCTTGGCCGTGGCCTGCTCTGGTCCGTGCGGCAGGCAATCCGCCAAGGCGACTTAACCGAAGTCATCCGATTAGGGCGCATCCTGCTCCGTACCGGCGTCCAAATGGAACCGCAGCAAGGCGGTTCAAAAGTGCGCGAACGCGGCGCCCTACCGCTAAATGCTTTTAAATGGTAATTTAAACTCCTCTGAAGCACAGTTGCAGCGCTCACGAACCACTAATTTTGGCTAGAGAACGAGGGGCAGTAGCTGGAAAAGCAATTTTACATAGAATTATTCCGAAAAATCGAAGCGGGTTTTGACTACGACGGCGCCGGTCTACGAAAAGGCATAACAAGATGGTGAAAGTGGCATTTTTCGGTCACAACTCAAACGAACCGACGGTGCGTAAAAGAACTAGCTTGTTTAAACTCGCTGGTGCTGAAGTGATTGGCGTCATGCCATACCGAGGCACATTGGATCCAACGCCATTTGATCTACTGTCCTTGGGCGAAACACACGACAATAGCTATTTCAGTCGGCTGGGCACCTTAGTCAAAAGCTTTGCGATGACGCCGCGCCGTCACGCACAGCTACGCAATATTGATCTGATCTATGCCCGCAATCTCGACATGCTGATGTGTGCACACGTCTTTCGGCTACGCAACCGTTTGAAAATACCAATCGTTTATGAATGCTTGGACATACATGTTCTATTGGTAGGCAACAAATTACAAACGTCTATTCTACAATGGCTCGAAGGTATCCTGCTCCGACGCAGTGATATGCTTGTCTATTCGTCCGAACGCTACATCGACCAATACTTCGCGATCCATCATCCCGGCGACTACAGCAAACGACTGGTCGAAAACCGCCTGAACCAAGCAGATGTCGGACCACGCCCAACGTCACGACCCAATCCCGCCCAAGGGCAACTAAAGCTCGGTTGGATTGGCAACTTGCGGTGCCGCCGCACGCTCGGCCTACTTAAACAACTCGGCGAAGAATTCGCGCCCCAGCTTCAGATTGAGATCCACGGCTATCCAGCCGCGAATGTCTTCCCAGACTTCGAAGCGGAGATCAAAAACGCACCGGGGTTAACCTACCACGGGCGCTACAACGGCGCTCAAGACTTGGCGAAAATATACGGCGATCTAGATGCTGTCTGGGCGGCAGACTGGTACGAGGCAGGGCATAACTCCATCTGGCAAATCCCTAATCGCATTTACGAGGGCGGCTATTTCGGCGTCCCGGCAATTACGTCACAAGGGACAGAGACAGCGCGCATGATCAACCAATGGAACGCAGGTTGGGATTTTGACGAACCCGCCGAAACGACAGTCCCTGCGTTGATCCAAAGGCTCCTGAACGATGGCAGCGAAGTAAAACAGAAAAGCGACGCATTATTCGCCCTGCCCTTATCCACTTTCGTCGAAACACCCGCCGAAACACGTGCAATGATCGACGAAGTCATCACCAAAAGCTAACGCTTGCGCCCGACAGCGTCGGCTCCAAACCAATCTACCATTCCCAAAATACTTGCGTGACAGTTGAATCACCTGCGGCTAATCCTAGAGCTGATTTTGATTCATTTCATTCTCGCCGCTAAACGCCCTAACTATAACGTATTAAAGAGTTCTACGCATGACGAACGACGGCAACGATTTTGCAAAGCGCCTTGAACGTATCCAAGAAAGATCTGGCGACCTTGGTTCTCCTATTGAAACAGTGGGCTCTGGCCGATCAGGATCAAAAACCATTGCAGGTGTAGTGTTTGTTGTCGGGATTGCTCTCATCGTCGGCGGCGGCACTACTGCCGTCATCACATCGCCAAGCTTTCAAGATTGGAAGGGCGAATTTCTTGCTGGCTTGAAAGACCTCACAACTTTTGAAATGGCCGCTCTGCCCGATGTACACGACATCCTGGTGGAATCCGCGTTCAACTCAGTCGATAAGCAGGCACAAGCGACGCTTGCCGAAAACGAAGAGGAGAGGCGCCGTACCTTGATCGCACCAGAGCGTGACTGGAGAGGCACACCCCCGACCGACCCAGTTACAACATCGCGTATGGGGCCAGAATACGGCGTTGACTATGCCGTAGCTGCATCGGGCGAAGCGGTGGCGTTAAATGCGATCGTTGCAAACTTTGAACCTAGCGGGCCAAATAGTGTGCATGGGGAAATCCAAGCATTCGAAGCGAATGAAAACTGTACGTTGCGACCCATCGGTGCTGATGAAAAATTCGTCAACATTAACGTCAGCCGCACCAATACCACTGGACCGATCCAAACCATTCACACCGAAAGCATCAATGAAATCATCCGCGATGCGGCCAAAGAAGCTATCGGTGAAGGGCACTCACCGGGTCTAATCAAAGTTCCTCGGGGCAAAATGGGAATCCTCGACGTTATTGTCACTGACACCAGCGGTCCGCTTTATCTTGCGTTACAAACCTCAAGCAGTAACACCCTGTGGAATATCCATGCGGCACCCGGTGTCGAAATTGCCCATATCGCAATGATTTCTGGCGGGCCTTCTGCGCTTACGGGCATGATCGGCAATGCAAGTTTCGAAGCTGTGCGGTCAAGCCGAGACGCTAACCAAACACGCTTTTATGATTTTCGCGGCGACCCCGGCGATATCGAATGTATGACCCGTCCCTTCCGGAAACCTGACGAAAGCTGGGGTGCTTGGGCAGGTGCCAAAGGAGGCAATTCAATGGATGGGAATTTGCTGTTTGGTCAGGACAAAGGCTTCGATTCATATGAGTTTTGGTTCAAAGACGCACTTGGCCTAAGCCCCACGCAGGACCTAATACATGCTGAGCGTGCCGGCACGATCCTTGTGGGTGAGATACCGGCAGAGCCAATTACTATGCCAACCGCGCCTACAACGGTTCACATGCCAACCCATAACCGAATTGTGACAGGTACTGAGGCCGAGCGTGAAAGCGAAATTGTACGTGTCTATACTGATCTTATTCGCGCCGCCGCTGGCGGAGACCATAGCGAGGTTATGCCTGCAGCTATATCGCTTAATCAACAAACAGACGTCGTCGAATCCGAGGTAAGCGGGGGTTATCGCAGTTTGGCCGACCGGGTCATGAATTCCAACGATATCGCAAGCAAAGTTAGCCTGACCGACCTAAATCGTGAGCGCCGTGTCAGTTTCTCAGTCAATCTAACGCTCGACGATCTACTACGCGAAGGTGAGGCAATGCCTCCCGAAGAGCAACGCCACAGTTATGCGATCATGCGCGCACCCCGCCATATGATGCATTTTTGCGAAGACACGTTGATAGAGATCGCGAGCAAATGCAAAATCTTCAAAGCGACCGTCCACGATCGGGGCGATGACCAATACCAGGTACGCGCTGATTTTGCCTACGTTCCTAACTATACTATTGGCGACGTAGAACGCATCCAAGGCGGCGATTTCATATCTGCTTTCATTCCAGATGAGACCGAGGGCAATACCCATGAAACACCTGAGGATCGCCGCGCGTTTTTAATCTCGCTCAAGGAGATGTGTGATGAGCTGCGCCCCGAATATGGTAACTGCCTGATTGGCACTGCAGGTTTCTATCTTGATCGTCCCGCAAGCTTTTCTTCAAGCGGCGTCCGAGCAAGCGCAGCGGGATGGCTTGAAGTCTACCAACCGGACAACCCCTTTGAAGAACGGAACTTTCAGGAACGCGTCGAAGCATTGCGAGAGGCAATATCTGAAACGGCTGACTAAATTGTCCCTCTTTGGAAACGCGTTCGGTATTTCGTAGGCCCCAACTAAACGATTTGTTTTGTTCGGGCGCCTAAGAAGTCTCCGAACGTGGCCAAGGGTTGTACGTTGTCGCAGATGACCTTCGTCACGACCAAGAATGGCACAGCCATGAGCGCTCCGGGTAGGCTCCACAGCCAGCTCCAGATGATGACGGCAAGGAATACCGACACGGTATTCATCTCGAGCCGTCTGCCAAGAATTGCGGGCGTCACGAATTGGCCTTCGAGGGACGTGAGAAGAAGATAAATCGCCGGTGCGCTTAGTCCTAAACCCAGCGTATCGAAGGCGATGATGCTATAGACGCCAACGGCGGCGACCCCGATCATCGCGCCGACAAAAGGTAAGAAATTAAGCGCAAATGCGAACACGCCCCACAGGATCGCGTTGGGCAAGCCAAGCCAATACAGTGACCCTGCGATGCACAGGCCAAGACCCGCGTTAATCAGCGTGATGGTTAGCAAATAGCGTGAAAGCCTGCGTTCCACATCGCGGACTGTTTTTACCGCGAGCTTCTTGTCTGACAAGTTGGGAAGGGCGTTCACCAATTTCACATAGAACAGATCACCAGACGCGAGGATAAACAGCGCCAGTATCATCCCAACGAACCCAAGCGAGAAAAAGCTCGCGACGCTTCCTGCTGCAAAGGCAAGCAGGCTTGGTTGCTCTATCGCGACTGTTGGTGCCTGTCCGCCGCCATTGGTAAGGCTTTCGACTTCATCCGTGGCGTCCTGAACAGCCTCTAAGGAATCGAACAAAAACCCTAATTTGGCGCGCAAGTCTGTTCCCAAATGCGGTGCGCGTTCGATGATATCGGCGGCTGGCCCCGATAGCGCGTAAACCCCACCCGCACATAGGATGGTTGCGCCAAAGATCAAAACGATTGCTGATATGACTTCTGGGATGCCAGCGCGGGCAAGGCCGCGCACGATTGGGCTAAGTGTGAGTGCGACCAATATGCCAATGACGATGGGCAAAAGCATATCGCGTGCGAAATAGACGGCCCCGAACGACAGTATAAGCAATATCCCAATCAACAGGTTTTTGATCTTACGTGTGTCGTCCATCGCATATCCCCTTTGAATCCAGACGCCAAAATCTGCGTTGAACGTAACTTGGGATAACGCGCGGGCACGCGAATGGTTCCTTACCCTGCCCTGCGAAGCCGTGCAGCACCGCGAAGCCAGACCTGTTCGACCAGTTTTCCGACGAGCGAAAGCACCACGCGCGGTGGCTCGGCGCATAGGCTGGCCATCGTCCGCAGGTCTTTGTCGTGCACCGCATCGATCAGCCGCCGCCAGGCCCATTCCTTGCGCGTATCAAGGCAGTGTTGCCGCAGAACGGCGCGGTCCTTTGGTGTCAGGGCGGGATGCAGGGCGAGGGCCAGGTCGGCCTTTACGATTGCGCCAAGGTCTTTGGTGCTGTGTTGGGAACTGAGTGAATCGTCGCGATAGACCGCGAAATACCCCAACGGATCGACCAACCGAAAACGCGCACCTGCGGCAAGCGCTTTGGCGTATAGCAGATAATCCTCGGCCAGCCGCAGATCGGGATCATAGGCCAGATCATTTGCATCGAAGAACGCACGGCGCATCAACGGTTTTACAAAGCCCAATTCGCCGCGTTGTCCGTTGCGATTGCGTCGGTTGCCATCCACGAATTGCGCGAATGTCACCGTGGTCTGCCCAATGTCTATTTGGCTCCACAGCCGTTTGTTCGTGGCGTTTAGGTCGGCATCGGTTACCCGGTAGATATCATCGGCAAGCAGATCAAGGTTGTCGGCTTCTGCCTGTTGGACAAGCTGCGCAATGCGGTCCGGCGCCATAAAGTCATCAGCATCAAGCACAGCAATCCACGGTGCGGTGCTATTCTTAATCGCCAGATTACGTGCGCCCGCCGGCCCCGTGTTGTGGGCCTGTTGGTAAACGCGGACCCTTGGGTCGGTTTGGCTGTAATCTTGGGCAATGGCATAGGTCCCGTCTGTCGAACAATCATCGACGACCACGATCTCGACCGGGGCGGTCTGCAAACTGGCGGATTGCAGTGCGCGCAGGATCGTCTTTTCCGCGCAATAGGCAGCAATCACAATCGTCGCGACAGGATTACTGGCCATTCCGTCCATGCTACAGGCTCATCTTTTTGAAGATGCGTTCCGGGATTGCGCGAATGATCCGCATGATCAGCCACCAAACCGGGCGCACATAGATCACATCGCGTTGGCGTTCGACGGCTTGGAACGTCTTTTCAGCGACTTCTTCGGGGGCGGCTGTCAGCGCCTTTGGCAGGTCCATGCCTTCGGTCATGCGGGTCGCGACAAAGCCGGGTTTGACAGTGACCACATGCACCCCTTGCTTAGCCAGCCGGTTACGTAGCCCCGACAGAAACGCGGTAAAGCCCGCCTTGGCCGAACCGTAGACGTAATTGGTTGCCCGCCCGCGGTCACCAGCGACCGAGCTAACGCCAACCAGCACCCCCTGCCCTGCGTCCGCCATCCGTTCTGCAAAGATGCCAAGCATCAACGCTGGCCCTTCGTAATTGGACCGCATGACGACTGCGGCGGCGTCTGGGTCTTTTTCATTGTCAGACTGTTCGCCCATTGCCCCGATAACCGAGATGACCACTGATGGCGCGGGGTCGATACTGTCGGCAAAGGCGGCCATCGCGCCGGTCTGAAGCACATCAAATTCGGTCAACGTCACATCGACGTTGTGGCGCAGGGCGATATCGCTGCGATTGGATTCGAGCCGTTCGACATTACGCGCGGCAAGGATGATGGGGTTTCCTGCCTGCGCAAATCGGTGCGCGATGGCCAGCCCAATGTCAGAGCCGCCCCCAAGGATAACGACAGGTTTCGTGGTCGGGCCGGTCATAAAAGTAGCCTTTCAGATTGTGCGGATGTGAATTGGTCATGCAGACCAGTATCATGCCGCATCTTGGTGAATGTGGTGGCGCGTGGATCGGCGCTATGCAGTGTTGTCGCGGCCATACGGGCGTCTTTTGCCAAATAAACGCGGCCCCCATGGGCGACTGTAATCGCGTCAAGCTTGTCCAGCAGGGTTAGCGTCCGCGCATTCGCCGGGAAATCAAGCGCGAGCGTGTAACCTTCCATCGGAAAGGAAAACCGGCTTTCTTGGGCGCCAAAGCGTTTGAGAACCGCCAAAAACGACCCCTGCCCCGTGCGGGCTGTTTCGGTCAGTATCTCGGTCAATCCGGCCTCTGATGTCGATAGCGGTAGAACGCATTGGTACTGCATAAACCCGCGACGCCCGTAGATCTTGTTCCAGCCCAAGATGCCGTCTAGCGGATAGAAATAGCTGTCCCAGTCAACAAAAGTCTCGCCAGCCGCGCGTTTGCCTTTGCGCCAGTACAGCGCATTAAAGGCTTTGACTGTCAGGCTGTTTAGCGCGGCAGATGGTGCATCAAACGGCACCGATTTTTTCGACTTATCTGGCGTCTTAAAGGGATGCAGCCGGTGCTGATGCGGTAAGTCGCTGTCGGTTGCATGTTCGCCCAGCATGACCAGCGATCGACCAAGGTCCGCACCAGTCGCCAAACAGTCGATCCATGCCACCGAATAGGTCGCGTCCTGTGCGGCTTCAAATGCGGCCATAGCGGATGACAGATTAGGGGTCACAATGGTTTGCTGCTTGATCCACGCACTTTGCACCGGGCGCAGCCGAACGGCGGCACGCAAGATTACCCCAGTTAGCCCCATGCCACCGATGGTCCATGCAAAAAGATCAGGATTTTCATCACGGCTTGCCCGCGTGATCTGACCATCTGCGCCGATCACGTCGATCCAATCAACAAATGATCCAAACGACCCATCGCTGTGGTGATTTTTACCATGCACATCAGCGGCAATGGCACCGCCAAGCGATACGAACTTGGTCCCGGGCGTCACATAGGGAAACCAACCGCGCGGCAGGAACGCATCGATAACATCGCCCAGTATCAAACCCGCCTCAGCCTCTAGCTGGCCTGTTTCGGGGTCAAAGGCGATCATCCGGTTCAACCTACGCATATCAATCGTGGCGGCGGCACCCATGGCGCTGTCACCATATGCGCGCCCATTGCCACGGGCGACCACGCCTTGCAGCTTTGCCAGATCACATGCCTCGGCCACTGTGCGCGGCGCGCCAAGCGGGCCGGGCCGCCGGGGGTAGCGCCCCCACCCCATAAGTTCAGAAGTACGCATCATGCGATCTTAGCACTTTCCGCGTCATTGAAAACAAAGCGGCGGTCCAATTGGTATTTGACGGTATAGCCAATAGCCAAGCCGATCACCGCCCCCAATTCACGCATCGCATCGGTGTGCCACGTCAGCCAAAACGCTGTCTCTGTGATCCAAAAGATCGCCGTCGTGATCAGGCCCATCGCGCTATAAAGCAGGAACTTTTTGCTATGCGCTGCCGCACCTGTCGATCGGTCCTCAAATATCCAGCGCTTATCCAGCACGTATTTCAACAGTAGCCCAACCAGCGTCCCTGAAAACACCGCAAACGCGAAACCAACTGCACCGTCATTTGCCGCCAATACGAGCCGCTGCATTGCGAGATTGGCAATGGTCGCCAGAACAGCAAAAGCCACGTAAAGGCCAAGATGGGAAAGGCGGCTCACCACAGGGCACCCAGAACGGCAAACCCAAAGATAAACAAGGCGCAAATAATCGAAATCCGGTCCCTTGCGGCAAAGACGACGGGATCATCATGCATCCAGCCACGGTGGGATATCATCACCATCCGGCTAAGCCAGTACAACAGAACAAGGCAAATCCCCCAAAGCGGAGCTGGATTTGAATACAGCCCAGAAACAGCGTCGGTATTCAAATAAAGCGCCATAACAAGCACCGAAACGTAGCCCGAAGACACCGCCATATTGGCAATCAAAGGCAGGTCGGTTGTCTGGTAACCACGGCCATGGGCCTTGCGCTGACCGGCGGCTTGGCTGGCCTTTAGTTCGGCCTGACGTTTCATCGCGGCAAGCGACAAAAAGAAGAAGATCGAAAAGGCCAGCAACCAGACTGACAGCGGGATCCCGGTCGCGACCCCACCTGCAATAATCCGCAGCGTATAAAGGCCCGCCAATGTACAAATATCGACGATCAATTCACGTTTCAGCCAAAAGGAATAGGCCGTCGTCACGGCGTAATAGAACAGCATCACCCCGACAAATTGCAGGTTCAAAAGCAGCGCCAAAGCAAAGCCAACAATCAGCAAAGTAGGTGCGATCAATGTGCCCCACAGCAAAGGTAAATCACCGCTCGCAAAGGGTCGCAGCCGTTTGCGCGGATGGACCCTGTCAGCGGCTAGATCGAGAAGATCATTCAACAAATAGACCGACGATGCGACCAGACTAAACACCACAAAACCCAGCATCGCTTGGCCAATAGTGACCAAGTTGAACTGATGCGCCGCCATCATGGGCAAGAAAACGAGAACGTTCTTCAACCATTGATGCGGGCGCATGGCCTTTATCAGCGGCTTTAGCCTGCTGCCGCGCGTTGTCAGATGCTCGACCCTGGCTGCCTGATCATCCACCCGTGCCGCAAGCGACGCAGACACATCTACCGTCACAGCGCAGGCCGCATCGCGCCAGATATCTAAATCTGCTTCGGCATCGCCGATATAGACAAAGCCGCCTTTGCCGTAGGTGTCATTCAGATGCGCGGCCTTATTTGGCCCTTTAAGGTTTCGCACCCCGTCAGAGCCGCAAACTTCGTCAAACAGCTCTAGATGCGACGCAATCTTTTCGACAACACGTTGATCGGATGCGGAAACAAGCGCGGTCCGGCCACCACGGCTACGCCAATCCTCAATGTATCTGATAACTTCTTGATTGTATGGCAGTAATTCAGGGCTAACCGTGCCCATTTCTTCGAGGGCACGTTTGAACGCAGCTTTACCTTTGAACAGGGCGCGCATTGCCGGAATGATATTCAGCCAGCGCACAGAAATGGCCGCCCAGAATGTCTCGAGCAGCATATCTGTATGGATCAAAGTATCATCTAGATCGACGACAAGCGTGACGCCTTCGACGCTGATCGCAAGACCTCGCGTATCATCCATAACCAACATCCCATCAAAAAATTCACTGCAAAAATGTACGCTCCGAAGACTAAAATGCGCCCTCGTCGAATAAAATTACACTGCCCGATTCGGGATTCTCGTTCAAGTCCCGCAACCTAATGGCTTGACAGGTCCTGTCGGACTGCGATCATTGCTGCATTCTTAATCGCTTATTTTTCAGTGTCCGGAACTTTGTTCTAAGGTTTTTTCAATGTCGCTTTCCAAGAACGAACAGGCCGACCTGTATCATTCAAATCAAGTTCTGGTTGTCATCCCCGCCCTGAACGAGGCCGATCATATAGAACAATGCCTTAGGTCCTTGATTGATGACGATCCGTTTATGGCGCGGGTTAAGATCGTTGTGGCAGATGGTGGCAGTACGGATGGCACCCAAGAGATCGTTGCGCAATTCACCCGCCACCATTCCGATCTGCACCTTGTCGATAACCCACAGCGTCTTCAGTCTGCCGGCATCAATATCGCGGTCACGCAATACGCCGCGCCACAGCATCGGCTGCTTATCCGCTGTGATGCCCATGCGATCTATCCCGTTAACTATGTCCGTAACATCGTCAGCGCATTTGAACGGCACCCAGAGGCAGCATCGGTAGCGACAGTGATGGACGCCAAAGGGTCATCATGTTTTCAACACGCATCTGCTTGGGTCGTAGACACGCCGCTAGGATCGGGTGGATCGGCACACCGTGGCGGATCAAAATCTGGCTGGGTCGATCACGCGCATCACGCAGGGTTTAGGCTAGACTGGTTTCAGCGCATCGGCGGGTATGATCCGGAATTTAGCCACAACGAGGACGCCGAATACGACCACCGTTTGGGGCTGGCAGGCGGACGGGTCTGGTTAGAGGCGGATATCCGGCTCGACTATCAAATGCGCCCTACCCCCGGTCGGTTGTTCCGCCAATATTGGACCTATGGCCGTGGGCGCGCGAAGACGGTTTTGAAACACAGCATGCGACCACGCCTGCGCCAAATCATTCCAGTCATCAATTTTGCGCTGATCGCGGACTGTCTGATTTTCGGAATTTTTTGGAAGCCACTGCTGATCTGGCCGGGCATTTATCTTGGCGCACTAATCGCTGTCTCATGCGTAGGCGCGATCAAAATGCGGTCCCCTTGCGGGGTTTGGGCGGGCGTTGTCTTAGGGATCCTACACAACGCATGGGCCGCCGGTTTTATATGGGAGGCGATAACGACCCAGATAGGCTCAAAACGTAAGGCAATAGGTTAAGAAGGCATCAAAAATACATATTTTTCATATAGTTAAGGTGCCTTCCTATCTGTTTTCCTAGACAAAACAGTGTTCTACGCTGGTAATCGCGTCAATCTAGCGCTGCAAGCAGCCTTGCGATGCCGTTTTCCAGCTTTTGCCGGTCAACGGCTGTCAGATCACGGTCCATTTTCAATGTCAGTTGCCCGACCCCTGCGACGCATTTCACCCGGTCGGCCCCTTCGCCGACTTCGAATGTGGTGCGTGGACGGCGGCCTGCGCCCTGCCCTGTTTCACTGGCTGCTTTGGTGGTTGTCCGCGCTGGTGTGTCCGCCACCATATCGCGGAGCACGCCGAGCTCATCAGCGACTGAACGGTTGTCCCAACCATCCAGCTTAGCCCGCAGTGCGCGCAGCGCCTTTGGGTCTGTCTCGATCAGCTTTAGGACAGCCAGCCCGAGATTACGCGACATTTCTTCGGGGTATTTGAGAACGCCATCGACCAAATCCATCAGCCGCGCAAATGATCTGATGTAGCTGCGGCGCTGATAGTTGGCAGATTGGAACAGCTCGGCAACCGCGTCATCGACATTCATCGGTGTGGTGTCAGGATCGGCGGCATATGCCTGCGCAGTTAGCGCCATTTCTGCAAATGACAAATCTTTACGGATCAGGTTTTCATCAACCATGCGACGGTACAATCCGGCGACACCTTCCCCGCGGGGAAGAATACCAGCAGGGATTTCGCCCCACCCTTCGCCATCCTCTGCAAGCAACGCGCGATAGGCTGACAGTCGACGGAAGCCTTGGATCAGTTCATATTTGCCGTCGTCGCGTTCTTCGACACGGATCGGGTTTGAAAGGCCCACGTCACGGATAGAGGTTACCAATTCGGACAGGTCCGGGTCTGGGCCCGGCTTGCGGTCGCGCACCAACGCCTGCGTTACGATAGCATCAAGCGGGATCATGGCGGTGACCAGCCCTGCCCGTTTCAGCGCGACGAACTCATGCGCAAGTGCGTCGTTTTCGGCTCTGATCTTTGCTTCGGCTGCGGCGCGTTCATTTAATGCACCCGCGTTTTCTGAAATTGCGCTGGCCATCGGACCTTTGCGACGTGTGCTGGCATCTGGGGTACTGACACGCGGCTTTTCAGGCTCGGCCATGTCGGGCATCGCGATGTCAAAAATGCGTTTCTTCTTGCTCATCTTCGGATCCTTATTCTGTCACATCTTCCCCGCGGGGAAGATCTTCTGCGGCCATCTTTTCCCACGCAGGAAGCATAGCATCGTGGAATTCGGTCCAAGCTTGATCAAACGATCCACGCGCACGGCGCCATGTTTCGCGCGTCATTTCCCGGTAGTCGATTTCATAAACCGAGCTAAGGAAGCGGTTGGATTGTTCGACAGCCCTTGTGGTTTCAATTGGGTGTTTTGCCAATCTATCGCCAAAGACCTGTTCAAATGCCTGATACATCGCGCGGTGCAAATCGTTGCCTTGTTCATAGCGCGTCAGCAAAAACCGGATTTCGCGGAATACTTTGGGCAGGTCGATCTTCCCCGCGGGGAAGGATCCGGTGAACCCGTCTGACAAATCCTCAAGCGCCTCGGCCAGCTGACCGATAAAGGATGTCGTGCTGTCGTATTCCCAATAGCCAGGACCGGATGGAATGCAGAGCATGTCGGCGGCGAACACAGCGTTCATCGACTGGTAGCCAATTGCTGGCGGGCAATCGAAAAAGATCAGGTCCCATGTGTCGTCAGGCAGCTGATCCAGATAGCGCGACACAGCCGCAAAGAACGACCATTCGGGGTTCAAGTGCCGGTACTGGGCGCTGGCGAATTCAACAAAGGCCGCGTTCGCACAGGATGGGATGATATCGATCGTGGGCCAGTTGGTTGGACGCACGAAGTCTCCGATGCGCAAATCCTGAAGGCCGAGCCCGCGAATTGAATCCGGGATTGACCGACGGGGCAGGGCGGTGCCGCTTTCGGCGGCAACGGGCGCTGCATTCATCCGATCTGTTTCGCGGACCAGATCGCGCGCCATGATGCCCCAGACGGTTTGTTCTTCGCTGACGTCAGTCAGCCCCATAGAGTGTGAGAGCGTGGCTTGGGGGTCAAAGTCGACCACCAGCACCCGGTAACCATCAAGTGCGGCGGCGTGCGCGAAGTGCAGAGCGACGGTAGATTTACCAGCACCGCCTTTGAAGTTGGCGATAGCAGTACGGAAAGCGCGGCCGGCAGGGCGGGCGGGCATCAGGGATTTACCCTTAACCTTCATCTTGCGGCGCAGGGTGTTCACCTCTTCTAATGAAAACCAACGCTGCCGCCCGTCTGGTTCGACCTTCCCCGCGGGGAAGGTGGGGTCAGCGGCAAGGCGCCCCCGAAAGGTAGACTGGTTCATCCCCAAGATCAGCTCTGACACTTCCCATGAGGAGAAGCGGCGCAGCACCTTTTGATCCTCTGGAGAGAAGGTCTGCTGGCGGATCCAGCTTTGCATTTTCAGTGAACGCGTTTGCATGTCACGCAGGTCTTCGTGTGTATACATTAGTTCCTCGGACGCTAATTCTTGTATAATTTTTAAATACGCCTAATTTGCACGTTGTGTCTACACGCGATATCGTTTTTTTATATCTTCCCCGTGGGGAAGGTCCCCAAGGAAAATAAGGGGCCGCAGGCAGGTGAACCGATTCGGAGCAATGAGGCTCTATCCTGCGGGTTGGTGACCATATTTAGGGGGACACGGGATGTGTTCTTCTAGCTGATGGGGGGACATCAAGACCCAATAGGGTGACACCCTGCATGTCCCCCTATACCATTATATATACCCATTTCTTTTTTCTTTGATTGGGAATGGGGTTGTAAAAACACGAATCCTTGACAATTCATCCCAACTCAACGCTAATCACGCCGAGGTTCGGAATAGCGTTGTAAATTCGTAAATCGACCGTACGGTTGGTACATAACAAATATACGAAGCAGCGTTCAAACTATCCGTGGCAGTGCCGCACGGGAGAGCAGTGATGCAGGTGAAAGCAACGGGGCCTAAGGCTTCCGTCGTCAAATATGATATTCTAACAGCCCTGATGACGCTGGGGCTGCATGATAAAGGTATTGATGGCCGCCTTGCGCAACGTCTGGCTTTGTTGATCACCGCACGGTTTAATTGGCAATCTGAGACATTCTGCGTTGGCTTGCGCGAGATTGCGCGGATGTGGTCTGTGACTGAGCGGACAACAAAACGCGAGCTGGCGCTTATGCGGGCGCGTGGGTGGATTTCTGTTCATCGCAATGCGGCGCGGGGCAGGGTGACAGAACATCGTGTGCATCTGAACGCTGTGCTGGACGCCACTCGTTTGTGCTGGCCACTGGTTGGCCCTGACTTTGTTGCACGGATGGGGCAGGGCCCCCAAGAACAGCCAGCGAGCGAAAACGTGGTACCCTTTGCCAAGGCGGGTGCAGAGGCCCCGCAAAACGACGGGACAATTTGGGCGGCTGCTTCGCGGGTGATGTTCGACAATGACCCGGCAGTGCATGCGGCGTGGTTTTCGAAGGTTACCGAAGTCGGTCGTGATGGTTCACGGTTAGAATTGGCGGCGCCAAGCGCCTTTGCTGCGCGTTATATTGAAACCCATTATGCGGGGCGTGTTTTGGCTGCGGTTACGGCCTGCGATCCAAGTGTGACGACGGTGCGGATCACTGGATAATGCTATGAAGTGATTGGCTGGGTTTTTCACATCAAAATAGTTCTTTATTTGATCTGAATAGCTGCTACAATCACCTCATGGTACAGATATGGCAGTCGGGGCTTTGGCCCAAGTTCATTTACGATCACGTAGCAGTGGAACCGCATTTGGCGGATGCGATGCAGGTTCTGGGCGAGGTGCAGGGCGTTCATGCTGGTATGGGGCCAGATGATCTGGCCGAGCTACGCCGCATGCAGATCGTGCAAGAGGCGCTTGCTTCGTTCGAGATTGAGGGCGTTACCCTTAACCATGATGAGATCGAAGCCTCTGTCATCGCGTCGATAAAACATCGCGAGGGTGCCGCTATTGCCCGCAGGTCTGATGCGATTGCGGCCTTGATGATGGCCGCCCGCAATGTGCAGGGACCTGTGACAGGGCAAGACCTGTGCGAATGGCATCGTTTGTTGTTCTATGGGATTGAGGTTGAAAACCTTGGTGCTTGGCGCGGTTTCGATATTGAGATCGTACGCTCTGCGACCGCAGGATCCCATGATGTGCTGTATAAGGCGCCGCCGCCTGATTTGGTGCCGGGGCATATGCAGGACTTTACCGCATGGTTGGCGGAGGAGGTCGCGTTGCCTGTGCCGATCCGCGCGGCGATTGCCCATTTGTGGTTTGAATCCATTCACCCGTTCTCGGATGGGAATGGCCGGATTGGCCGCGCGCTGATCGAGGCGGTTTTTGCCGCGTCTCATCCGCTGCCTTTTTCGCTGTCGCGTCAAATTGAGAAAGAAAAGCTGGATTACTACGCGGCCCTTCAGGCCGGTCGCCAAGAGGGCAGGGGGGGCATTGATGCGACCCCGTTTGTGGTCTGGTTCTTGAACACGCTGACCCGTGCCGCTGATGCTGGCCGGGCAGAGGCGATGTATTTGGTCCGTCGTAATCATTTCTTTGTGCGCCATGCGGCTGATCTAAACGCCCGTCAGCACAAGGCGCTGACGGCGGTGTTCGCGCAAGGTCCTGACCGAGTGATGCTTGGCCTAAGTGCGAAGGGGTATCGTAAGATTGCCAAAACCACAGCGCCCACTGCCACCCGCGATCTGGCGGCGCTGGAAAAGGCAGGGGTGCTGGAACGATCAGAGGCCGGCGGGCGTTCGACAAGCTATGAAATCTTGTACTGACGCATTATTTGCGTCGCCGCGGTTTTTCGGGATCTCGCATTTTGCCGGTGAAGGCCATTTCGATTTGTTGCCGTAGCCAGGCGTGTGCTTGGTCTTCTTCAAAGCGGCAGTGCCAGATCAGGTGGTTGGCGATTGGTGCGACTTCGAGTGGGACAGGTACCGTTGCCAGAGCGTAGCGCGATGCGAAGTATTCGCTGGCCCGGTGTGTGAAGACCCCGATCAGATCGGATTCCAACAGCAATTCGGGCACGATGGTGAAGCTCATCAATGTGGCTGCGATGGTGCGTTTGACCCCGTGTTCTGCGAGCACCGCATCAAAAGCGGCGCGGCGGTCGCTGGTCGAGCTTACGACAAGGTGGGAGTATTTGAGGATGTCATCGACGCTGGGCCGTTCCGTTTCTGCCAAAAGCGGATGATCCCGGCGGCATAGGCAGACAAATTGGTCTTCGTAGGCGAAGCTGCTTTTGAGATGTGGCGGCGTGCCGTCGATCCAACCCACAGCAAGGTCGATTTCGCCGTCTTCGATCAGGCGGGTGGCATAGTCCCGGTCGGTTGTCCGCAGGTTAACCACGATGCCCGGCGCGACCTTTCCCAGATGTTTGAGTAGCGGCAAGAACACAGGCAGGCTGAATCTGTCGGGCGCACCGATTGAAAAACTGGCTTGGGCGGTGGCGGGGTCGAAATCGGCCTTTGGTGTCACGCAGAATTTCACGTCTTGCACAATCCGGGCAACCAGCGGCGCAAGTTCTGCTGCGCGTGGTGTCGGGCTAAGCCCGTCGGGGGTGCGCACCAAAAGCGGGTCTTCGAACCGATCCCGCAGCCGTTTTAGGGAATTCGAAATTGCTGATTGTGTACGGCCCAGCCGTTCGCCTGTCCGCGTGACGCTACGCTCTTGGAGAAGAACGTGGAACACGACGAGAAGGTTGAGGTCAAAATTTGCAAGCATTTTCAATTCGCCATCATTTTAAATGATGTTTTAGAACACGAATATCCATTTTTCAAATGAATAGCCCTCAGGCAACATATGTGGAGGGAGGATTATTCTAATGGCGAAATTGAACGCAGCAAAAAGCATGGGCGATGGCCTGTCGGGGCCTGCCCCTGATTACCTATCGTTTCATCCTGCCCCATCGCGTCCGGCGTTCCGCTCGCCAGAGGGTGCAGTTGACGCGCATTGCCATGTTTTTGGTCCTGCGGCGCAGTTCAATTTTTCGCCGGCCCGAAAATATACGCCCGTTGATGCGCCTGCTTCGCAGTTGTTTGCCTTGCGGGACCATCTGGGTTTTGCCCGTAATGTCATCGTGCAGGCAACGTGCCATGGTACTGACAACGCAGCGATGCTGGATGCGATTGCCCGATCTGAGGGTCGCGCGCGCGGCGTCGCGGTCATTGAAAAGGACACATCAGATACCGAGCTGGCCCGCCTGCACGACGGTGGTGTGCGCGGTGTGCGTTTCAATTTTTTGAAGCGCCTTGTCGGTGACGCGCCCAAGGATGACTATATTCGCGTTGCTGCCCGTGCCGCCGAGATGGGTTGGCACATTGTTGTTTATTTTGAATCTGATGAATTGGCCGATCTCGCGCCTTTCATAACTTCGCTGCCCGGCACCATCGTGATTGACCATATGGGCCGCCCTGACATTGCGAATGGGTTGGAAGACCCTGGCTTTGCCCGTGTTCGCGGTTTGATGGATCGTGATGATCGGTTTTGGATTAAGGTGTCCTGCCCGGAACGCCTAACTGTTGCGGGGCCGCCTTATGGTGATGTCGTGCCGTTTGGTCGCAAATTGGTCGCGGACTATCCCGACCGTGTGCTTTGGGGGACAGATTGGCCGCATCCGAATATGCGTTCGCATATGCCTGATGACGGAGCGCTCGTGGATATGATCCCGCAGATCGCGCCCACCGCTGAGCAGCAGCGCAAGCTGTTGGTCGACAATCCGATGCGCCTGTACTGGCCAGAGGAGCAGGCAAATGACTGAGCCAGTAACCCAAGCCGTTTGGTCACGCCGTGCAATTGCAGTTCTTGCGACGACTATGTGTGCGGTTTGCATTCTGTGGAACATTGAGGCCCATACCCGCCTTGGCTTTGCCGTGCTACGGCAGCAATACATGGCGTTGCAGCTTGGTCTTGCGCTAACGATTGCGTTTCTTAGCTATGATTTTCGGGGTAATGTCGCCCGGGCACCGCATATCATTAACCTTGTGATTGCCGTGATCTGTTTGGCGACGCTGCTATATGCCGCCGCCAATTTTGTTTGGTTGCTGCAAGAGCAGTTTTATCGTCCTTGGCAGATCACCGTTGTTGGCACCGTTGTGGTGCTGGGCGTGATGGAAGGCGTGCGCCGCCGTGCGGGGTGGATGCTGTTTTCGATTGTGACGGTGTTCTTGATCTACGCACTGTTTGCGGATCGTATTCCCGGTCGGCTTGTTGGGCGAGGGATGTCGCCGGTGCGTTTGGTCGACTACGTGGGCTTTGACAGTTCAGCGGTGTTTTCGTCACCGCTAGCGGTGGGTACGATCACCGTTTTGCTTTTCGTTTTCTTTGGACAGTTGTTGTTTGCTGCAGGGGGCGGGGCGTTCTTTACCGACCTTGCCATGGCGGCAACAGGCCGGGCACGTGGCGGTAGCGCAAAGATCGCGGTTGTTGGGTCGGCGCTGTTTGGCTCCATCTCGGGTTCAGCCGTTTCGAACGTTGCCACAACAGGGGTCATCACCATCCCGATGATGCAGCGCGGTGGTTATTCCAAAGAAGACGCTGGCGCGATCGAGGCAGTTGCATCCACAGGTGGTCAGTTAACCCCGCCGATTATGGGTGCCGCTGCGTTCTTGATGGCAGAGTTCCTTGATATTCCTTACACAACGGTTGCTGCTGCTGCGTTGATCCCGGCGCTTTTGTATTATCTTGGCGTTTTCACGCAGGTTGATCTTATCGCTGCGCGCGACGGGATCGAGGCACCAGAAGACGCTGATCTTACCGTGCGCAAAGTACTTGCCGCTGGTTGGCATTTTCTGATCCCCTTTGCGGTACTGCTTTATGCGTTGTTTGTGATGCGGCTGGACCCAGAGGATTCTGCGCTGCTTGCATCGCTGGCGATTGTGGCTGTGGGGGGCATCCGAGGATATAAGGGCACGCGCCTTACGCTGGCTACTTTTGGTCAGGTCTTTGTGAAAACCGGAACGTCGATGGTGGATCTGATCCTTGTGGTCGCGGCTGCTGGATTTGTCATCGGGGTGCTGAACGTCACCGGGCTAGGCTTTGCGCTGACGCTGGTGTTGGTGGATTCCGTGGGATCCAGCCTGTTCCTGTTGCTGCTGATTTCAGCGGTCGTTTGCATCATCCTTGGGATGGGGATGCCGACGTCTGGGGTCTATGTGTTGCTTGCCAGCCTTGTCGCGCCGTCATTGGTGCAGGCCGGCGTGACCCCAATCGCGGCGCATTTGTTCATCCTATATTTTGGCATGATGTCGATGATCACCCCGCCCGTGGCACTTGCGGCATTTGCTGCGGCGACCATTTCGGGGGCAGGGGCCTTTGCTACTGGTGCCGCGGCGATGCGGATCGGTTGGGCCGCGTTCATCTTGCCATTCGCATTTGTTGCAACACCCGCGCTGTTGTTTGAGGGCACAGCACAAGAGGTGATCACCGCAACCGCCCTAACCGCTATCGGTGTAACCGGGGTGACAATCGGCATCGTTGGTTTTTGGGGGCAGAAACTGGGCAACCTGATGCGCGTCGCCTTTGGTGGGCTGGGGGCGTTGGCGCTGCCGCTTGGGTTCATCACGATTTCAATCTTGATCCACTTTGCCGCAGCGGCGGCGCTGCTGGGGCTAGGTGCCTTGTTCATGCTGAAAGGTGGAAAGACGCAAAACAGCAGCCAACCGACATAAGACATTAACAATCCATGGGAGGATACGAAATGAAACGACTTACTTTTGCAGGCATCGGCCTAAGCGCGATGATGCTGGCCAGTGCCGCGACAGCGCAGGTTGTGTCGATGGCAACCGGGGCGCAGGGGTCTTTGGCCTATAACTCTGGTCAGGCCGTTGCAGTTGTCGCAAACGACAATGGCATTACCGTGCGCACGCAGCCATTGGTGGGCTATATGCCTTTGCTCAATTCGGGCGAGATCGACTTTGGTTATTCTAACGGCGCCGAGGCAAGCTTTGCCCTGACGGGCACTGGCAACTTTAGCCGCGAGCACCCGAATGTGCGTCTGGTTGGGGAAATGTTTGGTCTGACCACGGGTATTATGGCGGCTTGTGATCTAGGGCTGAAATCCGTTGCTGACCTGAAGGGGCGCAATGATTTGCGCATCGCATCAGAATACACATCATCCACGATCATTCCGTTCTACATCAAGGGTGCCTTGGCGACTGGCGGTCTGGGTTATGACGATTTCGAACAGGTGCCAGTGTCCAGCTTTGTTGCGGGCATCAATGCGTTGGGTGACGGGCTTGTCGATCTTGCGCTGGTTAGTCTGAATGCTGGCGCTGGTCAGCAAGCAGCCGTCCAACTGAAAAGCCGCGGTGGTCTGTGCTATGTATCGATGGAAAGCGGCGATGAGGCAGCGGCGGCCCTAGCCGAGGTTCTGCCAAGCGGCACAATCGCGACGCTGCCACAAAACGAAAACATCAATGGCCTGCAAGACTGGGGTGCAAATTTTGTCAGCATACCTTGGATGCTACTCACCAACGCCGATGCGGACGACGACATGGTTTATGAACTGGTCAAAGTCATCCACGCCAACAAAGAAGCACTTGGCCAATCATTTGGCGCATTCAACCGTGCGAACTTTGATGCCATGGCCCCGGCAAGTGTGACGCCATACCACCCCGGCGCTATCCGCTTTTACGAAGAAGCTGGCGTTCCGGTCGGCGAGTAATCGCAAACGACCTGTCCCGGATAGCTGGGGCAGGTCACGGCACTTCATTTCTATAAGGATTATCAAACCATGATGACGACACTTACGGCCGAGGATGGCCATACGCTTGATTGCTGGATGGCCGAGGCACAGGGCACGCGCCGGGGCGGTATCGTGATCTTGCAGGAAATCTTTGGCATTACCGACCAGCTAAAGGGCGTCGCGGACCGCTATGCCAAGCTGGGCTATGACGTTGCCATCCCAGCGCTGTTTGATCGTCAACAAAAGGGCGCGGTTATTCCATTTGCCGAAGCTCTGCGCGGTCGCGATCTGATGCTTGCTGCGGAACTTGATACGACAATGAAAGACGTCGATGCTGCCGTGCAGGCGCTGAAGGTGAAGGGCGGTAAAGTTGGCGTAATTGGTTTTTGCTGGGGCGGTGGTCTGGCCATTCGCGCGGCGCAAATCCTTGATGTCGCGGCTTCGGTCGCTTTCTACGGCACGCGCCTGCCTAGCTATCAAATCGCCCCGCTTCAGGTGCCGGTCCAAGGGCACTGGGGCGCCGACGATAGCCACGTCCCCGCTGAAATGCTTGACGCTGCCCGCGCATATTTTCCGCAAATGGAAGTGCACAGCTACGAAGGCGCTGGCCACGCCTTTGCCAACGACGCAAGACCAGCCGACTACGACCATGACGCAGCCGAACAAGCCCACAAACGTACACAGGATTTCTTGGCGCAGCATCTTGGCTGACATAGCAACAGAACCAAGGCCGTTATTCGGCCTTGGTTTTATTTCGGCAATTTCCTCGCGGGGGACGGCCAATTACCGATCCAAAGATGGTTGCATCTTATTTGGCATGGCTCTATGCATTCGGACAACCGCCCGGTTGGTAAACTGATACCTGTATCGCATGTTACCTACCTAGCTATTCATCAATAGCGGGCAGCAATATGACCTTAGATAAAATATACGTCACATTGATGCCGTCTGATTACAAAAATACGGTGCATCCATGAGAGACGTTAAGCACGAAGTTACTGACATTTATGGTGTTTCTTCTTGGTCGGATGGCTTGGTCGATGTTGCTGATAGCGGCGATTTGGCGCTGCGTAATCCGCATGACGACAGCCCGCCGGTATCATTGCCAGAGGTGATGAACGCACTAACGCAGCGCGGAATTTCGGCACCGATTTTGTTGCGCGTTCAGCCCTATTTGGACCGTGCGCTAGACCGCCTTCATACCGCTTTTGACTCTGCATTTCGCGAGGTGAACTACAAAGGCAAGTATCGCGGCGTTTTCCCGATCAAGGTGAACCAGCAGTCCGATGTTGTAGAGCGTCTGACTGAAGTTGGGCGTCAGTATCACTTTGGCCTTGAGGTCGGTTCAAAGCCCGAGCTGTTGATCGCCTTGTCGCAAACCATGTCGCCGGATGCATTGTTGATTTGTAACGGGGCAAAGGATGCGGGTTTTATGCATCTTGCGATCTTGTCGCAGAAGCTGGGCTTTAACACGATCATCGTGCTGGAAAGCCTGCACGAGTTTGAAACTGTGTACCGGATTGCGTCTGAATTGGATGTGCGCCCGACGCTGGGCGTGCGGATTAAGCTGACTGAAACCGTGACCGGCAAATGGCAGGCGTCATCGGGTGACCGTTCTGTGTTTGGCCTAAGCGCGCTGGATGTGGTCAAGCTAACCGCGCGTTTGGAAGAAACCGGATTGATGGATTGTCTGGTGTTGCAGCACACCCATTTGGGGTCGCAAGTGCCCAACATCATGGATGTCCGCCGTGCCGCGACCGAGGCCTGCCGTTTTTACGTTGAACTGACCCGCTTGGGTGCGCCGCTTTCTTATATGGATTTGGGCGGCGGTTTGGGCGTTGATTATACCGGTGAACGCCGCCCTGATGAGAATTCGGTCAATTACACCGTGAACGAATACTGCACGAACCTTGTGGAAACCGTCGCTTATGCAATGGACGAAGCGGGCATTGATCACCCAACAATCGTGACCGAAAGCGGGCGCTTTGTCGTCGCGCAGTCGGCGATCTTTGTGTTCAATATCTTGGGCGCGACGCTATACGACAATTCGGAAAAGCCCGAGGTCCACGAAGGTGATCACCACCTGCTAAGCGATCTATTGGCGGTTGAAGGCTATATCGCGGGCGCGCGCCTGCAAGAGGCGTTGAACGACGCGATTTATTATCGTGATGAAATCCGTGCGTTGTTCCGGCGTGGTCAGATCGACCTGCAGCTTTTGGCGCGTGCAGAGCAGGCTTTCCTATATCTGCTGTCGCGTTTCAAGACTGCGGCAAAGCTGGAAGATAGTGCAGGCCAGATTGATGAACAGCTGACTGGGTTTGTTGACTACTACCACGGCAATTTCTCGTTGTTCCAATCGCTGCCTGACGTTTGGGCGATTGACCAATTGCATCCGATCATGCCGCTACAGCGCCTGAACGAAGAACCGACGCGTAGCGCTGTTTTGACCGATATTACCTGTGATAGTGACGGTAAAATTGATCAGTTTGTGCTGGCTGATGGTGTTTCCGGCGCGCTGCCTGTGCACGAGCTGCGCAAGGACGAGGATTACTATATCGGCGTGTTTTTCGTGGGTGCGTATCAGGAAACCTTGGGCGATTTGCACAATCTGTTTGGTGACCCGAATGTGGTAACCATTTCGCTTGATGGCGAAGGCGGCTTTGACATCGAACACGAAGTCGAAGGCGACACCATCTCGCAGGTGTTGTCCTTTGTGGAATACGACCCCCAAGACTGTCTTGCCACGTTCCGCAAGACGGTAGAAAAGGCCGTGAAAGCGGGCAAGGTGAATGCCGCGGAACGGCGTACGATGATGGCAGCTTATAAAGATAGTCTTGCAGGTTCGACCTACTTTGGCACGGACGGCTGAATGAAAATGAAGGATCAAAACATGGAAAAAGTTCTGGTTGTAGGGGCCGGTGGCGTTGGTGCCGTGGCAGTCGTTAAGATGGCGATGCACCCCGAGATATTCAAAGAGATCACATTGGCCAGCCGCACGGTTTCAAAGTGCGATGATATTGCGGCAAACGTTAAGACCCGTACTGGTGTGACGATCAAGACTGCCGCACTGGATGCGATGGACGTTGCCGCCACGGTTGCGCTGATCAAGGAAACTGGTGCTGAGCTGGTGGTGAACCTTGCGTTGCCTTATCAGGATTTGGCGTTGATGGATGCCTGCCTTGAGGCGGGCGTGCATTATCTGGATACCGCCAACTATGAACCCGAAGACGAGGCCAAGTTCGAATATCACTGGCAGTGGGCCTATCAGGAACGCTTTGAAAAGGCGGGTTTGACGGCTGTTCTGGGGTCTGGTTTTGATCCGGGTGTTACATCGATTTTTGCGACATGGATTCGTAAACACAAGCTGGACGGCATTCGCCTGATCGACGTTTTGGATTGTAACGGTGGCGATAATGGCAAGCCATTTGCGACCAACTTTAACCCAGAGATCAACATCCGCGAAGTGACCGCAACTGCGCGTCACTGGGAAAACGGTGATTGGGTCGAAACACCGCCAATGTCGCATAAGGTTGCGTTCGATTTCCCTGCTGTGGGCGAAAAGAACATGTACCTGATGTATCACGAAGAACTGGAAAGCATGAAAACGCACTTCCCCGAGATCGAGCGGGCGCGTTTCTGGATGACCTTCGGTGATGCCTACATCAACCACGTCACTGTTCTGCAAAACATCGGCATGACCAGCATCGAACCTGTGACCTATGAAGGCCACGAGATCATCCCGCTTCAGTTCCTAAAGGCCGTGCTGCCAGACCCAAGCGATTTGGGTGCGTTGACCAAAGGGAAAACCTGTATTGGTGACATCATCACAGGTCCTGCGGGCGACAGCGAAAAGACCTATTACATCTACAACATCTGCGATCACGAAGAATGCTTTGCAGAGGTCGGCAGCCAAGCCGTTGCATACACCACTGGTGTACCTGCGATGATTGGTGCGGCGATGATGATGAAAGGTATTTGGCTGGAACCGGGTGTTTGGAACACTGAACAGCTGGACCCAGACGCATTCATGGACATGCTGAACACCGATGGTCTGCCTTGGCAGGTGGTCGAGCTTGACGGGCATCCAGAGTTCTAAGCGGACGATGGATATCGAAGAACTCTCCCGCACGAGCTTTGCGCGGTTTGACCTGAACCGTGTGCCTTCGCCATGCTTTGTCGTGGACGAAGTCGCGATCGAACGTAACCTGAGCATCTTGGCCGATGTGGCCAAGCAATCAGGTGCGCATGTTCTATTGGCGCTCAAGGCGTTTTCGATGTTTGCGACGGCGCCTTTGGTCAACAAATACCTGTCGGGTGTTTGCGCGTCGGGTCTTTATGAGGCCCGGCTAGGCCGCGAAAAATATGCGGGTGAGGTCACCACCTATTGCGCCGGGTTCAAGGCGGATGATCTGGATGAAATCATCCATCTGTCCGATCACCTGATCTTTAACACACCAAGCCAGCATCAGCGTTTCGCCAGCCAGGTACAAGCGGCCCGGGACGCGGGCGAAACCATTAGCCTTGGTCTGCGTATCAACCCGGAACATTCCGAAGGGTGGAACCCAAAATACGATCCGGCCGCGCAATGTTCGCGGCTCGGTACGCCGATATCAAAGGTCAGCGCGGCTGATCTGATTGGCATCGACGGGCTGCATATGCACACACTGTGCGAACAGGGTTTTGAACCTCTCAAGCGGACTTGGGATGCGGTTGAAGACCGTCTTGGGCCGTGGCTGAAGAACATGAAGTGGCTGAACCTTGGTGGCGGGCATCACATCACCAAGTCTGATTATGATCGCGCGGGATTGATCGCGCTGATCCAGCACATCAAAGAAACCTACGGCGTCGCCGTATATCTGGAACCGGGCGAGGCCTGCGCGCTGCATGCAGGCATCTTGGTCGGCGAAGTGTTGGATGTTGCCGAAAACGATATGCCGCTGGCGATCACGGATATCTCGGCGACATGCCATATGCCGGACGTGATCGAAGCGCCTTATCGTCCTGATCTATTGGGTGAGGTTACTGAGGGCACGACCTATCGTTTGGGCGGGCCATCGTGTTTGGCGGGTGACGTGATCGGTGACTACACCCCAGCACAGGAATTGGCACCGGGCGACCGCATCGCGTTTTTGGATCAGGCGCATTATTCGATGGTGAAAACCAATACGTTTAACGGGGTTCCTTTGCCTGCGATTGCGCTTTGGAATTCTGACACTGATGACCTGCGGATGATCCGCGAATTTACCTACGAAGATTTCTTGGAGCGCTTGTCATGACTTATTTTCTTGAAGGCGAACTATCAGGTCGCGAACGCGATCCGCAGTCGGCCAAGTTTCGGGTGATCCCCGTGCCGTTAGAGCGCACCGTGTCTTACGGGGCAGGGACGGCGGGCGGCCCTGATGCAATCCTTGAGGCCAGCGTTGAGCTAGAGCGCCTGTTTCGCAATTCCGAACCCTGTGCGCAGGGTATCGCGACCGAAGATTTTGTGGATTGTTCCGGTCCATTGCCCGAAGTCATGGAACGGATTGCCGCCCGCACCGAAGGCGCCGTAAAGGCAGGCGCTGTTCCTGTCACCTTGGGTGGCGAACATGCGCTTTCCTATGGTGCGGTGCGCGGTGTGGTGCGCGGCTTGGGCCGCGATGTTGGTATTGTCCAGATCGACGCCCACGCTGATTTGCGGCTTGCCTATCAAGATGAACGCCATTCGCATGCATCGGTCATGCAATTGCTGGCTGAAGAAGACGGCATTCGCATTGCCCAGTTCGGCGTCCGGGCGCTTTGCACCGAAGAGGCCACGCGCCGTACCGATTGCGGTGTCTTTTATCGCGATGCCGAAGAATTGGTGACGCAAAACATTAGCGCGGTCGATCTGCCCGATGATTTTCCCCACGACGTCTATGTCAGCTTTGACGTTGATGGGTTGGATCCGTCGATCTTGCCAGCGACGGGGACGCCCGTGCCGGGTGGACTGGGGTACTATCAGGCGCTGAACCTTGTCCGTCATGCCCTAAAGGGGCGTCGTTTGGTTGGGTTTGATGTGGTTGAACTGGCCCCCCATGACGACAGCACCGTGTCCGATTTCACGACAGCGCAGATCACCTATGCCATCATGGAAATGGCTGATTAACCAACATTAATCAGTTTCTGAGCGATCAAAGAAATTGCGTCCGACTGACCTCGGGCGCTTGTAGTCGTGGTGCGCGGTTGTTATCGTCCGCCTCGATCAGCCAAGCTGCTGCGGCACCGCCGAAAGCCTAGCCAACAGTCCCGCATAAAGCATGAAGAGGCAGGCAATGGCGATCAAAGAGCCGCGCGCAGAACAAACCCCGAAACCAAAACGCGTTTCGCCCTGGCGCATTCTTACCCCGGTCAAGACACAGATTAATCTGGCGATGGCGATTTCAGCCAGTTCGGCGCTGTTTGGTTTGGCCGTGATGCTGCAACTGATGATGGTTGTGCAACGCCTGATCGAAGACCCAACCACGGTTCCGTGGCTTTGGTTTGCGGGTGCTGCAATCTGCACAGTCGGTGCCTATGTCGCCCGGCTGGGCGCGTTCAATCAGGCGCATTATGCGGCGTTTCGGTTGGAACGAGTACTGCGCACTGGTTTGGCAGAGCGTCTGGCGCGGGTGTCGCTTGGCTATGTCGAAACCCAAGGTGCGGGTGCGCTGGCCAAGGTGATCCATGACGATGTGAAGGCGCTGCATGTTTTTGTGGCCGATAGTACGCCGCTTTATGCGCGTGCTTATGTGACACCGGTCGTGACGCTAGCACTGTTGATTGCGTTGGATTGGCGGCTGGCCCTTGTGACCTTGATCGTCCTCGGGTTTGGCTATGGCATCTTGAACGGCGCACAAAAACGCCGCCGTGACATGGTGCGCAAATATAACGCCGCACGTGAACAGGTCAGCGCGGCGGTCGTCGAATACGTGCAGGCCATGCCTGTTGTGCGCAACTTTGACAGCGGCAAGATGAGCTTTGGCCGCTATCAGAATGCGTTGGACGGCTATCTGACGGTGATGTTGGATTGGTACCGCGCGGCTGGATTTCCGGCGCGGTTCTCTTGGCTTGTGCTTAGCCCGATGCCAACGCTGACCTTGGTGTTGGGTACAGGGCTTTGGCTGACATCAGCGGGTGATTTATCTGTATCGCGGTGGCTTGGCGTGCTGCTGATCTGTACCGGCATGGCCGAAGCGATGATGCCGATGATGATGCTGCGCCACATGATCGAGAAAGTATCGCTGAGCGTTGCGCGTATCGAAGAAGTAATGACTGCGCCCGAACTGGGGCAGGGCGCAAAGGCGCCATCGGAAACGCCGCTAACCTTGGACCCAACAGCGCCAGCGTTGCAGTTTGAAAACGTGACCTTTTCCTATGGTCCTGATTTGGACCCCGCGCTGCGCGATATCAGCTTTTCAGTTGCCGAAGGTAGCGTTACCGCTTTGGTCGGGCCATCGGGTGCAGGCAAGACAACAGTCGCGCGTCTGATCCCACGATTTTGGGATGTGACATCGGGTGCGATTTCTTTGGGCGGTCATGATATCCGCGACATGGGCCCTGATCAGTTGATGGAACAAGTCGCGTTCGTGTTTCAGGAAAGCTTTCTATTTGCTGAGTCGATCGCCGCAAACATTCGCATCGGTAAGCCGGACGCGAGTGACGAAGACGTAATTGCCGCTGCGACTGCTGCGCAGGCACATGGTTTCATCAGTGATCTACCCCAAGGATACGACACGCCCGTCGGTGAACGGGGCGTGTTCTTGTCCGGGGGACAACGGCAGCGGATCGCGATTGCGCGGGCACTTTTGCAAAGCCGTCCCATTCTGGTGCTGGACGAGGCGACAGCCTTTGCCGACCCCGAAAACGAGGCCGAGCTGATCGCCGCCCTGTCCGAGCTGATGCGCGGGCGGACTGTCATCATGGTGGCGCACCGTTTGGCGACGATCCGCGACGCCGATCAAATCTTGGTCTTTGATCGCGGGCAGATTGCCGAACGTGGCGAGCATGATGATTTGGTCGCGCAGGGCGGGGTCTATGCGCGCCTATGGAACAATTATGAACAGGCGCAAAACTGGTCGCTGGGCGGTGCACGCACCCCCGAAGCACCCGTGATCGAGATGGTGAAATGATGCAAAAAGCCGCAAATGTACCGCCGCGTAAAACAAGCGCGAGTTCCTTTTTCACGACCTTCCGTCAGCTAGCCGATAGCGTCGGACCAGAGGCCGCGCCGGGCCTGCGTTGGTCATTGGCTGGATTGATCGCTGCCGCAGCTTTTCAGGGCTTCGGCCTAGCCGCGATTGCGCCGCTGTTCACTGCCGCCGCGACTGATCCGGACCTAAGCCGGGCGTTGGTTTGGTTTGGCGTGATGATCGCCCTGATGGGCACGGCTTCGGGTTTGCGCTGGTTTGCCCAAGGGTTTGATTTCGACGGCCGCATGGTGCGTGCGACATGGCGATTGCGGGGCCAGTTGGGCGCGAAATTGCGCGAAATCCCGTTAGAGCAATTACAGAACAAACGCGCCGGAGAGTTGAACTCGATGGTTCTTGGCAACGTCGATGAGAACCTGCTTTATGCGCTGACGGTGCTTAATCTGGTGTTCACTGCGATTGTTACGCCACTGTGTGCCGCGCTTGGCATCGTGATGTTTGACTGGCGGCTGGGTCTGCTGTTGCTGATGATTTTCCCGGCCATCGTGCCGCTTTATCGTTGGCGCAGGCCCGCGCTGGGGCGCGGCAAACGTATTTTGGGCCAAGCCCACCAAGAAGCGAGCGCCGACGTGTTGGAATATACGCAGGGGCTTCCGATTTTGCGGGCCGCTGGTCGCGCTGGCGAAAAGGCCGAGAAGCTTTCCCAGACATTCCATAAACTGGAATCGATTCAGGCGTTCGGCCACCGCAAGGGCGCAAAGCCGAACATCATCGTAGCAAGCGTTGTTGAGCTTGGCTTAGTTGCAGTTTTGGGCCTTGGCGTTTGGCTGGTCGTTGCCGGAAGCCTGCATCCCGCAACGCTGGGTGCTGTCTTTGTGATTGTGGTGCGCCTGTCAGAACCACTGTCCACGTTTATCCTATACACCGCGATGCTAGAGGTGATGGAAGCCGCGCTTGAACGCATCGGCGCGTTGATGGCAACCAAGCCTTTGCCGCAAACCGAACCAGCGCAGGTGCCCACGGAATTCGGGATCCAGTTTAAGGATGTCGATTTCACATATGCGCAGGGCGATGGTCAGGCGATCAGCAGCTTTAACGCCGATCTGCCCGAACGGTCGTTGACCGCGCTTGTAGGTCCATCGGGCTGTGGCAAGACGACTCTGACCCGCCTTTTGCTACGGCATTTCGATCCACAGAATGGTGCAGTGACAATTGGCGGCGTTGATCTGCGGCAAATCCCTGCGGATCGCATCAATGGTCTGATTTCTGTCGTGTTTCAGGATGTGTACCTGTTCAACGACACGGTTCTTGCCAACATCCGCATGGGTCGCCCCGAGGCAAAAGACGAAGAAGTCCGCGCCGCTGCCAAGGCCGCGCAATGTTTGGATTTCATCGAACGCTTGCCACAGGGCTGGCAGACCCCGTTGGGCGAAATTGGTGGGCGTTTGTCTGGTGGTGAACGTCAGCGGATTTCAATCGCGCGTGCGCTGTTGAAAGATGCCCCGATTATTGTTTTGGATGAACCAACTGCGGCGCTTGATACCGAAAGCGAACTGGCCGTGCAGCGTGCGCTGGATGCGTTGGTATCACAAAAGACCGTGATCGTGATTGCCCATCGCCTGTCTACCATTGTTGGTGCAGACCAAATTCTGGTGATCGAAGACGGTACCCTTATGCAAGCAGGAAAGCATGCCGATTTGCTGGCCAAAGGCGGCCGCTATGCCCGGATGTGGGCGGCGCAGGGTGCGGTCAAAAAGTGGTCAGTCGCGAGCTAATCAACGCGGTACGATCATCGGCGTATGGCTGATGGGATCGTCGATGATGATCCCATCCAGCCCAAACACCTGCTGGAGCAAATCTGGCGTCATCAGCGCCTTTGGCGTGCCTTCGGCCACGATTTTGCCAGCGGTCATCACCACCAGATGATCGGCGTAGCGGCAGGCCTGATTAAGGTCATGCAGCACGGCCACAATCGTGCGCCCCCGTTCACGGTTCAACTGGCGCAGCAGCGAAAGCAGTTCAAGCTGGTGCGCGATATCAAGATATGTTGTCGGCTCGTCCAGCAGCAAGATTGGTGTTTCTTGGGCAAGGACAAGTGCGATCCAGACGCGTTGGCGTTGGCCACCAGAGAGCGCTTCGACGTCGTGATGTGCCAAATCGGCGACACCGGCGGCGTCCATTGCCATGGCGACGATACGTTCATCTTCCGCGCTTTGCTGGCGGAACGGGCCCTGATGTGGGTAGCGCCCGCGCGCGACAAGATCGACGACAGTGATCCCCGGCGGGGCCTGTGCGCTTTGCGGTAACAACCCGATTTCTTGGGCGAGCTTGCGCGGGGGGAGCCGCGCGATGTCATGCCCTTCAAGAAGAACCTGACCCGCGCTTGGCGGCAGCAGATTACAAAGCCCCCGTAATAGTGTGGATTTTCCACAGCCATTCGGGCCGATAATGACGGAGAACTTGCCCTCTTCGACGCCCATCGAAATGTCGGCGCTGACCGTTTTGCCAGCATAGCTAAGCGAAAGCCCCTGCGCCTGAAGGCGCGGGGTGTTTGTGGTGGGCTGCTGGTTGGGGGCGTTATGAGAGCGTGAAATTGCGTTCAAGGTGGCCTCTGACTGGCGAATTACGGGCAAGGGATTAGGGTAAAAGCTCGGCGAGCGGACGATCTGCGGCATTGTCGCTGGCGAAGACTGCACAGCTATTTTCGACTGCTGAAATCAGTGCTTTGACATCATCGGGACCGTAATGCGCGGTGCGATAGCTCATCATTACGCGCAGGCGTTTTGCGCCCTCGATCACGTCTTCGACGACCTCGAACTGTAGGCCAAGGACCGAGTCGCTTTTCTCGGGGTCGACTTGACGGAACCGGATCGGGCCTTGGGGTCCTTCTAGTGTGCCGTTCAGTTTGTTTTGCGCGTGGATTTGAATGAAGACTTCGAACATGTGTTCGCCCAATGGGGCTTTGCCACCCGTCAGCGCATCTTCGACAAGGTCAATTGGGATTTCGCAGTAAGGCAGCGAACCATTGATCATGTCGCGGACGTTGCCGATCAACGCCCGTGGCGTCAGATGGCCGGGGGTGCGCAGCGAATGGGCGGTCACAGTGGTGAAATACCCGATGGTGTCGAAATATTCGGGGTCGGTGCGCCCTGATGCCGATGTTCCGATTGTCAGATCATCGAGGCCCGCAAGCCGTTGCAGCGCACATGAAATCGCGGCGTAAACGGTGTTGAACAATGAAGCAGAGCAATCTTTGGATAGCGCGTAAAGCGCGTCTGAAACGGGCCGATCAAGCATGATCTCGGTCCAGCCACCGTCGGCGGCATGACCATCTGTTGGCGGCTGCCAAGGTGCGGCTGTCGCGGCGCGGATTGGCTGTGGCGGTGACGCGTCTTTGAGAGCATCAACCCAGTAGTCCAACGCGTCTTGGTCAAATCCAGACGCCGCTTGTTTGTGGGCAAAGGCGTGGAATGGCGCGATTGGTTGCCCCCAGTCAGATGCGTTGCCCGCGACCCTTGCGGCATAGGCCTTGGCAAGGTCATCCATCATCAGGTTCACGGACCATTCGTCAACGACGATGTGATGGAACAGGAACGACAGTGTTTGCCCTTCGGCGTCACGCACAAAACGCAGGCGGATCGGTAGTTCACGCGCCAGGTCAAAGTCGTAACCGGCCTCTGCGCCTAGGATCGGCGCGGGGTCTTGGACCCCTTCGGACGGCCAGAACCATTGCTGTTGGTCTACCTCTGACATCGGAATGCATTCTTGTTCGACGGTGTCGCCTTCGGCGATAAACCGGCTGCGTAGGGCAGGGTGGCGTTCAAGAATATCGCGGAAGGCTGCGGCGAATATGGTTTCATCAACCGGATCAAGAAAACGCAGCACAAAGGGGATGTTGAACATTGGGCCAAACCCAAGTGCGGCGTAGATTTTCCACAATGACGCCTGCGCGTGCGACAGGGGCGTGCGTTCTGTGGTTTCATAAAGCGTCGGAAGCGGCCCCGGTTTCACCGCAGCCCAATCGTCCGCTTGCTGATCGGTGGCAGGCGTTTCGATCTTGGCGACTTTGGCCAGTGACGCAGCGGTGGCATGTGAAAACAGGTCGTTGAACCGCAGTTCGATCCCATGTTGCGACGCAAGCCGCCCGATGACGCGTGTGGCCACCAGCGAATGCCCACCGAAATCAAAGAAATCACTGTCGGCGGCCATTTCGGGTGCATCAAGCGCGAGCCGGAATTCATCGAGGATGGTTTGTGTCGTGTGATCTGTCGCTGTATCCTGAAGGGCCAGGTCAGTCGCCTGATTTTCAGCTTTCGGAGCAAGTGTCGCCAACAGCGAGTTGCTGTCTGGCAGGTCAGCCGCAATCGGGTGCCGGATCAACCCAAGATGTGTCGTGTTTTCCGCCATAATCAGCGCGAGCCCCAATGGTCCACGCGTCGCTAGATCCCAGGTCTCGGCAGCCAAATCTGTTACGACTTGTGCCACCTGTGATGCGTTTTGCGCCCAGCGGATTTGCAGGCCAGCCGTGGTTTGTGACGGACGCACCAGCAATTCACCCGTATCATCGAAATGATAGCTCCGCCCCAATTCCGGCGTATCGATCACCAATTGGACAAAAGCCGCCGCGATTGTGCCCGGCTCGGTTTCTGCAGGCAGTTGGACAAGCTGAACAGAAGGCACAAGACCGTTTTCTGTCTGCATATGTTCAAGCCATATCCGCGCTTCGTCTGGTGTCGCAGGGCGAGAACCGAACTGGTCGTCGGTATGCGGGTTATGCTTGGTCATGATGGTGTCCTGCTGGTTCCGGGGGGCGTCATTTTGGGCTGGGGACCCTTGTGCGAGGGCCCGGATCTGGCGCGTGTAAACAAGGGCAGGGCCACCATAATGTCAAGTGTTTTTGTCGGATTTACGGGGCGCCGTTCCGCAGCCGATTTCCGGCCAGTAACCAGATCAGGTAGACCCCACCAATGATCCCGGTGACTTGTCCGATTGGCATGGTCAGGTCGAAGGGCGCAACGCGTGTCAGAAGGTCCGCGCCAAGCATGAGGCACGCGCCAAACAACGTCGCCCCGATAAGCGGTTGTGTTGGTGCACGCCCCAGCCGCCGCGCAAGCTGTGGTGCTGCCAGGGCGACGAATGCGATCGGGCCGGTGGCGCTTGTCGCGAGGGCGGCGAGTATCAGCGCGCCCAGTAGCATCCAGCGGCGCACGCGTTCGACAGGCACGCCTAGTGGCCCGGCCAAATCGTCGCCCATCTCCATCATTCCGAGTGGCCGCATTCCCAAAAGCATCGGCACCATCAGCGCGATCAGCCCGAGCCATAGCGGCCAAACATGCCCCCAATCGCGCGCGTCGACGGACCCTGCCAGCCAAAGGTTCGCCGAAATCGCGACGTCTAGATCGCCCTTTACCAGCAGCAGTGCGTTGATCGCGTGCAGCACTGCACCAACGCCGATCCCTGTCAGGACAAGCCGATAGGCGCTGACTCGTCCGTCTTTGCGTGCCAGCAGGTACACGCCGACGCCAGTCAGAAGTGCGCCGGCCATTGCCGCAAGCACGACGTTGGCACCTGTACCCCCAAAGACGATAATCCAGATAAGCGCACCAGTCGCAGCGCCTGCGGTAAAACCGATGACATCAGGCGAGCCAAGCGGATTCCGTGAAATCGTTTGAAACACCGCGCCCGACGCGCCAAGTGCCGCACCTGCGCCGATTGTAACCAAAAGCCGAGGTAGGCGGATGTCGATTAGCACATGTTCGACGGCGCGCGATGGGGCATTGCCCGTGATGACTTGCCAAATCTCTTGCGTCCCGATTGGAAGCCGCCCGAGCATAAGCGCAGTAGTCGAGCCAATCACGAGCAGCCCAAACAGGATCACATTCAGCCAAAACGCGCGGCGTGCCAAAAGCAATGACCACCCCCGCCAACGCAGGACAATGTTTGGTGCAATCGTCATAGCCCGCTCATCTTTAGGCGCCGTGCCAAAGCGACGAATATCGGCCCGCCGATAAGTGCGGACATGATACCAACATCGATTTGTGCAGCGGGGTCGATCAGCCGCCCGGCCAGATCAGCGACACTGACAAGCGCCGCGCCGATCAGCATGGAAAGAAGCAGCAAAGCACGATGCGAGGGACCAGTGATATGACGTGCCAGATGTGGCGCGGCCAAACCGACAAAGCTGATTGGCCCGGCTGCGGCTGTCGCTGTCCCGCAAAGCACGACGATCACGGCGGCTGCGGCAAACCAGACACGGCGCGGATCAGCACCAAGGCTTTGACCGAAATCTTGGCCCAATGCCAGCGCATCAAGCGGCCGCGCCAAAGCGATCGCCGCAAGGCCCCCAATGAGCGTCAGCCAGATACTGGGCCACAGAACATCCCAACCGCGTCCCTGCAATGATCCGACAGCCCAATGGCGGAACTGATCGAAAACATGGGCTTCGGCGTTTAACGTGATCACGCGTGTCAGCGTCATCAGCACGATAGATAACGCCGCACCTGCCAGCACCAGCCGCACCGGATCATGTGTTTTGGTCATCCCACCCAGCAAAAATACGGCTGCGCCACCAACCCCGGCCCCAAAGATGCCCGCCCAAAGCGAGGCACCGATATTGATTTGGCCAGTCGCAGCGATCAGGCAAACAATGGCGAGCGTCGCGCCCGCTGAAATGCCCAATAGCCCCGGATCAGCCAGCGGATTGCGCGTCAGCGTTTGCATCACCCCGCCTGCGGTCCCAAGCGCTGCGCCGACGCAAAGCGCAATGATCACGCGCGGCAGACGCTGGTCACGCACCAACAGATGTGCGCCGTTCGCGGCGTCAAAGTCTAGTAGCGCGGTCAATGTTGTCGCCGGAGTGATCGCTCGTGGGCCAACAAAGAGGCTGGCGATTGCGGTCAACACAACGAATAGAATTGCACCCCAAAGCAGCAGGCGCGGCATGGGTGAAAGGGGCGGTGTCATGTGTTTAGGCCCGGCCAAAGCGTTGTGCGATACCAGCGACGATTTCCGAGGCGCTGTAATAATCGACCCTGAATGAATTGCGCCCAAGCCCGTAAACTTGGCCCAGCTGCACCGATGGCAGGTTGTTTAGGATTGGATCGTCCAGCAAGCGCTGCGCGTCCTCATCCGTGCCTGCCAAAACAAATGTGGTCTGCGCGGTCAGTTCGGTCAGATGTTCATAGGCTGCGCGGATGAAATCGGCGGCTGGTGGGGTGTTGGCGCTTTGCCAGCTGCGCGGCGGATCTTCGAGCTGGAACCCAAGCGCGTTCAGCAACCGACCGTGTACGCCACCTGCTGTGGCAATCGGGTTAGGTGCGCCGGGGCCGTTATAGCTGATGATATTTGTCAGCCCTTGGGGTAGCTGTAGCTGCGCGCGGGTGGTTTGCAGTTCGGTTGCAAATAGGCTGAGAAGCGCATCGGCCTCGGCCTCGTGACCGATGGCTTGGCCAAGCTGCGATGCCAAATCTTCCCAGCCGATCGCGCCGTAATCTAGCACCAGAACGGGTGCGACTTCTTCTAGGGCGGCACGTTGCGCAAGGGCGGAATCCGCGCCGCTGGCGGACACAACGATCAGGTCAGGGGCAAAGGCCCAGACGGCTTCGAGGTCGACGGCACCTGCACGCCACAGTTTTTCAACGTCGCGTTCTTTTGCGATATCTTGCCATTGCCCAAAATAGTCACCGCGCACCGTTGTGGCACTGGCGACAAGCGGCGCGTCGATGGCCAGCAGACTGCCTGACAGCGTGACAGAGGTCGAAAGTATTCGTTTCGGCTGCGCCTGAAGGGTCGTTTCGCTGCCGTCTGCATTGATGACTGTGCGCGGCCAACCGGAGTTTGCCTGAACAGTGGTCGGCAACATAAATGCGCTTGCGGCACATGCGCCGCTGGTTATGAATGATCGACGTTTCATGCGCCCTCTAAACGGCCAGCGATGGGCCTGATTGGTGTTGATTTGTTTTGCGCAGCTATGGGCCGGGCAGGTGCCGCGTGCCGGAGCAATTCTGCAAGCGGCATATCAAACGCGCCATCCGCACAGGCCCGGATGATAAACGGCACCAGGTCAATGGTGCTGGCGGTGAATTGCGTCTGTGATGCGGGATCGGCATCAATCCACAATCCCAGTCCATCTGCATCGGATGCACCGCCCCACGTGAGGTTAAACCCGTCACCCGGACCAGCGGCCAGCACTTCGCGTTCTGCTGTGCAGCCGATGAATTGGGGTGGATCAAATGGGATGACGTTGATCAACGGCGAAAAGAAGAACCGTTGCCCTTCTTTCAGGCCACGGTCGGCGGCAAGCTGTTCCACCCGATACCGCCCGTGGCGGCGAAGTTTGCGCAGCACTTTGCCCATCCGCACAAGGTAATCGCCCAGCGTTTCATCAGCGACGTTTGTGACGATCAGCGGCAAAATATTCACGACGAGCGCTGGGATTTCTGCGCTGACGCTGCCGAACCTGCTCATATATGGTAGCCAAACCGGCAGGCCCGGACCATCGGCGGATAGGTCGCGTGTGACCCATGCCGCGCTAAGCAGCGTAAGCAGATCAGGCCAGCCCATATCGTTGTTTTCGGCGGTTTGCCTTAGCAAGGTGGGCAATGTTGGCGGCAGTTCGGGGGCCGCGCTAAGTGGCGAGCAACCGTAGTCTTCTTCGTCTTTTTCCAACACTGTCAGGTCGGGACCATCGGCAAGCGTTTGCGTCCAGCGGTCTTGGTCGCGGGTATGGTGGGGGCTTGCGCGATAGGCGGTTTCTTCTTCGAGGTAACGCGGGAACGGCTGAAAGGCACCCAAATCAGCCGCATGCCCAAGCGCCTGCGCATAAAGCGCAGCAGCGCGGCGTTCGATTAGCGAAACGCCGTAACCATCAAGCATGATGTGATGACCGCGAAGGTACCAAAGCCACCGCGTGCCGCTAAGCTTCAACAACCAAAGCGCGGATATCTGGTCACGCTCTAGATCAATCGGCTTGGCGATGTCGGCTTCCATCATTTTACGCGCCGCTGCTTCGGGGTCCGTATCAGATGTCAGGTCGTGATAATGCATCGTTGGGATGCGCGCGGGATCAATTTGTTGGCGCGGCCCGTCTGGCCCATCGCGAAACCGCAGCGCGAGAACGTCGGTTTCCTGCGCAAGCTGATTTAATGCGCCGATCAACGCGGCCTCGACCACCGGTCCTTCGATGATGGTGCAGTGGGCCACCGTTGAAAGCGACCGATCTGGGTGCAGCCGGAATTCTTCCCAGAAATCAAACTGGGCAAGCGTCAGATCAAGCCAGGGCGCAGCGGTTGGTTGGGCGGACATTGGGTTTCCTTCGCCTTAAGTCGCAGAGATTGCTGGCTGACGTACGATCAGCGCGGCGGCTTGCCGTGCTGTGCGTGCCCCAAGCAATTGTGCTGGGCTAAGCTTGCTTCCAAAACGTTCATTCATTGCGGTCGCGATAACCGCGAGGTGGTTCGGCAGCAGGCCAAGGCTAAGCAAGGTACTGTCTGCGGTCGCGTTTTCATGCGGCCCTAAGTGTTCAAGGTAGATCCCAAGCACTTGGTTCACGAGATCCTGATCCGGTTCTGCCACTTTTGGTGCGGCCGGGGCTGTCGGGCGTTCGTTCGCCAAACGCCGCGCGGCGGCCCTATCAATTTTGCCATTCGCCGAAAGCGGCAAAGCGGGAACCAGCATGAACCGATCAGGCAGATGCGATTGCGGTAACCTGTCACGCATGTAGGTCCGCAATTCGGCGGGGTTCGTCTGGGCGTCATCGTGTCCGACACAAAGTGCCGCAATCGTTGTCTCGCGGCCATCGGCGGATGCGATATCAACGACCATCGCTTGGCGCAGCGCAGGGTGATCGCCCAGCACCGTTTCGATTTCACCAAGCGACACACGGACGCCGCGGACTTTGACATAGCCGCCGACACGTCCCGCAAACAAGATGGTCCCTTCGGGCGTCCATTGGCCCAAATCACCTGTACGGAAGGCCCGTCGCTGATTGCCGTTTTCGTCGGGCAGGGTCACGAAATCTGTCGACACCAGTTTGCCGTCATCAAGATACCCAAGCGACAGGCAATCACCCGCTGTGTGGATGCGCCCGACAACGCCGGTGGGGCACAGTTCGCCTTCGGGATTGCAGATGAGGTATTCAGCGCCCTTTAGGCCGCGACCATATGGCACGGCCCCGGTTTCAGACCCGATTTCGTACCAGATGCTCCAGATCGTTGTTTCTGTCGGACCGCCCAACGAAAACAGCCGCGCATTCGGGCGCAGTTCATGCAGGCGGGAAATTTGGGCAGGCTTAATATAGTCACCACCCTGCGCGATCAGCCGCAATGAACGCAGCTGTTCGGGTCGTGCGCTATCCAACAGCATCTCAAGGATGGCTGGGACTGACACCCAGATCGTTACCTTATGATGGGCGACAATCTTGGCCCATTCCATCGCGTCTTTGTCTTGGCCGATGTCTGGCATGGCCAGCGTGGCACCCGCGCTAAGCGCGCCAAAGATATCAAACAGTGACATGTCGTGATGCAGCGGGGTGGCCGACATCAGAACGTCGTTTGCCCCGACTTGCCATTCATCGAGCGACTGTTCCAACACATTGGCCGTCGCGCGGTTGTTCAGCACGACGCATTTCGGTGCTCCGGTGGTGCCCGATGTGAACAGGTAATAACTAGGTTCGCGGGTCAAGCTGCGTTCAGCAAGCACAGCGTCTGATGGCAAAGCGCCGCCCGGTGCCGCCAGATCGGCCGGCCGGATACAGGGCCAATCAGCGATATCGTCGTTTGAAACAACAAGCGTCGGCGCACAGCGGGAAAGCTGATAATCCCGGCGTTCGGTTGGGGCCGATGCATCAAGCGGCACCCAGATCACCCCGGCAAGCGATGCTGCGAGTTGGAGCGCAATATGGTCAATGCCGCGTGGCAAATGGATGGCGAGTACAGAACCCGCATGAACCTCGCGTTCGGCAAATCCGCCAAGGATTGCTTTGACGCGCGTATGCAGGTCTGCATAGCTTAGCTGTGTTTCGCCTTGGACCAGCGCGGTGCCTTGTCCGGCACGCAGATACGCGGCGATTTTGGGTAGGTGTGCGACAGGGTCGGGAATATCTGGCTGTTGATCCGGCTGATTGGCGGGCACAACAGGCAGGCAGAGTGTGTCTTGGTCACAGATTTCGACAAGTGTGGCTGTGATCGCATCAAGCATGGTGTTGATCGTATCGGCGTTTAGCGCGCTTTCTGCATAATCGGCGGCGATCTCGATCCCGCCACCCGGCGCGTTCATCAATCTGATATCCAGCGCGACTTGCGGCGTTTGCGTTTGGCCGGCGACCTCTTGCATCTGGCCATTTGGCGTTGTCCAGTTCAGCCCGTTGGTTAACACAACTGGCAAGGCAAGCGGTTCTTGGGTTTGCGACAGCAGGTGGCGCGCGATATCGACGCCAGCGAACCCCATATGCGACAGCCCTTCCATCGTTTGGGTTTGAAGCGCAGCAGCCCGTTCAATTGGCGTGCCAACACGGGCGTCATGGTCCACGGCAATAAAGGATGACCGATTGCCTAGTCCCGTTTGTTCAAGCGCGGGCGCGGTTGGTAAGCCAACGCAAACCCGCATGTCTGGGGTGAAGCGCGCCAAAACGTCCAGCACCACAAAGCTAAGCAAGCTATTCAAAAACAGCTTATCCTTTGCCCCAGCCCGGCGCAGTTGGCGTTTTTGGGTGGCGTCAATTTGCCGGATGCAACGGCGATAGCGCGACGTTTCGATCTGATGCAGTGGTGTACGCCAAGGCAGGCGCGGCGCGGTTTCGACGGATTGCAGCGCCTTGGCCCAATATGCGGCGTCGGCCCGTTGTTGGGGCGCGGGCGCTGCAGGTGTCTTTGATGGGTTCTCTGGTACGAGTGGTTCGTGCCCGAACATCTCTGAGCAGATTTGCGCGATTGCGGGGCCGTCTAGCGCGATTGCGTCGAACTTGACGGCGACGGCATCTTGTTCACCTTCGGGCATCTGGACCGCAAAAACCTGCCACAACGCGCCATCAAGCGGGCAGGGGGTTTGCGCGTATTTATCCCAAAACGCGTCAAGCTGTGCTGCTGCGGTTTGATCGGCACTAAGATCGCGTACCTCAATGGGTGACTGTACTTGCGGCAGATAGGTTAGCCGCAGATCGGTTGCGTTCACGCGGGCGCGCAGTGCGGGATAGGCCGCGCAAAGCGCATCAAGCCGGGCCCGTAGCTGTGGCAAATCAAGCGTGCCGCGAAACAAGCGGACCTCTTGCATGGCGACACCGCCCAGCGGAAGCGCCTTGTCGCGGCCCATGATATAGGCGCGTTGCAATTGCGACAGTGGCTGACTGTTTGCGGCAGTTTCGTTTTCAGCCAGCAGGGTGCGAAGCCGGGCAACAAAGCCGTTGAACAGCTGTTCGATCCATTCTTGGTCAACAAGATCCAGTCGGATATCCCAGTTGATCAGAATCTGATCGCCCAGCTTTGCGATCTGTGCGTCTAGGGCCACGCCGGGGCCTTGTGAAACGCTCCAGACAAGATCGCCAAGCGTTTTGGCGGCGTTTTCGGGCAGGATCGAACCAAGTTCGTGGTCAAAGCCAGCGGTGAACACAACGGGCGCATTCGGCACATTACCCAAGTGACGCGCGAGATCGCGCATCAACTGTGGGCCGGGGCGGGCGGCGCGTGTCACGGCTTGGATCAGGTCAGTTTGTACAGTACGTGCCAGAACCCCTAGATCCGCGCCTGTGTTTTTGACCCCCAGCAAGGTGAAATCGGCGAAATCACCAACTGTCGTGGCACAGTCGGCGCGGTGGAACATTGGAACGGTCAATCGCAGTGCGGGTTGTGCGCAGGCTTTGGCAAGTTCTTGGCTGAATACAGCAAGCGCCAGCGCCGATGGTGTCACCCGAAACGCGCGGGCCAAAGTTATGAAATCGGAGGATTGTTCGGGGCTTAGCGTGGCTGCAAGCCGGGTCGTGTTGGTGCCCCGATCACGCGGTGAAACGCGGGGGGCCGGAAGATTGGGTTCTTGCGGTAGCGTCGGAATTTTGACCTTCCAAAAATCACGCGCGGCGGCCTCTTTTCCAGTGCGCGCAGGGTCATTGCGACGCGCCTGCAGGTAGGCCGCAAAATTACCAGCATCATCGGGCAGGGCGTCTGGCCCGGCTTCGTAAAGCTGTGCGAGTTCGGCCATCAGATAGGGAAAACACGACGGATCGGCGGCGACCATATCGATATCGATATGCAGCCGATGCCGCCCTTCGGGCAATTGGGTCAGCGTGAATTCGCAGGCTTCGCCGTTTGCCAATGCAAGCCGCTGGTGTGTTTTTTCATCGCGGATGCGGGCAAGGGCGGCGTCGCAGCCCAAAGGATCAAGCCCGCGCAGATCGTTGAAGTGCAATCGGTGCAGCGCAGATGGTTCGGCGATGCTGGGCTGCCCTTGGGCATCGACCGCCAGTCGCAACTGCGGGTGCCGGGTGATCAGTGCAGAAACCGCAACAGACAGCCGATCGGGGTCCAAAGCGGGCTGATTATCGGTGCTGTCCAATTCAACATAGAGATGGGCCGTGGGGCTTTTTTCGTCCTCGCCTTTGGCGTGTCCATTGACCCAGCAGGCGGCCTGCATCGCGGTTAGTTCGTACATCTGCAATCACCCGTTGACAATTCCAGACATAAATACTCAAGTATTAGAGCACGTCAACCTGTGGAATCCGCACGCCTTACAAATTGCCGGTAAAATGTTGAAATTGTTGTCGGTTCTAGAAAAACGACCGGCTGACGCGTTGGATTTGGACGAAGATAAATCTCGGGGTGGGTACAGGCTGCTTCGAAAAGAACCGGATACGCGATGACTGATTTCACCCCTTGGCCAGAAAATCTGGCGGAACTTTATCGGCAAAAAGGATATTGGATCGACAAGCCGCTAACGCATGGGTTGCGCTCTCAGGTCCAGGCCCGCCCCGACGCCTGCGCGATTCAGTGCGGTGCGCGGGCGATCAGCTATGCCGATCTTGATCAAATGTCGTCAGCTCTTGCCGTGCGGTTGTCGGCCCACGGTCTGAAGCCCGGTGAACGCGCTGTGGTTCAATTGCCGAACTGCGCGGAATTTTACATCACGTTTTTTGCGCTTTTGAAGGCGGGCATCATGCCTGTGAATGCGCTGTTTAATCACCGGGCGCTTGAATTGCGGTCCTATGTGGAACAGTTGCAACCGACATTGTTCATTGGGTCGCGGGGACATGCCTTGTTCAAGGATGATGCCTTTGGAACGGAACTGCGCGAGATTTCAAAGGGGTTGAAGCTGTGTCTTTATCTTGATGATGCAGATCCGAGGGCTGATTTGCAGCAATGGATGGCACCAGAGGTCGCTGAAATCGCCGAATTGCCCAAACTCGATCCCGGTAGCGTTGCATTTTACCAGCTTTCGGGGGGCAGTACCGGCACGCCAAAGCTGATCCCCCGCACGCATAACGACTATGATTATTCCGTGCGTGCCAGTGCCGAAATATGCGCATTGTCCCCGCAAACCCGGTTCCTCTGTGCGCTTCCAGCGCCGCATAACTATGTGATGAGCTCGCCGGGTGCGCTTGGTGTGTTTTTTGCGGGCGGTACGGTTGTGATGGCCGACAATCCAGACCCAAGCCTGTGTTTTGATATCATGGAACAGCACGGCGTCACGGTGGCGGCGTTGGTGCCATCTGCGGTTGGTCTTTGGCTAGAGGCCGTGCGCGAAGGCAAGACACCCCCGAAAAGCCTTGAGTTGCTTCAGGTTGGCGGAGCGAGCTTTGCCGAAGCGCTGGCGCGTCAGGTGCCTGAATTGTTGGGATGTCAGTTGCAGCAGGTCTTTGGCATGGCCGAGGGGTTGGTGAACTACACCCGCTTTGATGATCCCGAAGAACGCATCTTTACCACGCAGGGCTGCCCGATTTCGGAACATGACGAAGTGCGCGTGCGTAACGCTGACGGCTATGATTGCGCCGTTGGTGAACCCGGCCAGTTGTGGGTGCGCGGGCCATATACGTTCCGTGGTTATTTCCGCAGCCCCGAACATAACAAATCCGCTTTTGATGCCGAAGGGTTCTATTTCAGTGGTGACCTCGTGCAGCGTGATGCGGACGGGTATTTGCGTGTGGTTGGCCGGGTAAAGGACCAGATCAATCGTGGTGGCGAAAAGATCGCCGCAGAAGAGGTCGAAGGTCTGCTGCTGCGCCATCCAGAGGTGCTTGAGGCCGCATTGGTTGCACAGCCTGATGCCCGGCTTGGCGAACGTGGTTGCGCAGTTTTGGTGACCCGCAATCCGCTGCGCCCGGTTGAATTACGCCGCCATCTGATGGGGTTGGGCGTTGCAGAATACAAACTGCCCGACCGGTTTATCTTTGTTGAAACCATGCCTTTGACGGCTGTTGGCAAAATCAACAAACGCGTTTTGCGCGACACAATTCTAGAAACTCAATGACGAAGGACACGAACGTGACTGTAACAACGACTGAGGCGACCGATTTCGATTGGTTGGAAACGCGCGTATCAAAGCTGATCGAAGACGAAGGCCCGATCGATCCTGCAGAAAGCCTGATTTACTATGGGCTGGATTCATTGCGCGTTATGAAATTGGCGGCAGAGCTAAAAGAACGGGGCATCACCGTTAGCTTTGAAGACCTTGCCAAAGACCCAACGTTGAATGCGTGGTCCGCGTTGATCGACGCGCGGAAGAATGGCTAAGGCGCAGTCAGCGCAGAATGATTGGCAGGTCGGTCTTGATCAGTTGCGTGTGGCTTTGCCCGCGTGCCGGATCGAGATGCGATCAGCCGACTATACGTCCGCCCCACAATCGGGGGGCGGGCGCCACCGACGCGCCGCGCAGCATGATGCCGGGCGGTTGGCGGCGGCGGCGGCAGGCAAAGGTCTGACCGGATTGCCGTGCTTTGCTGGGCGTGGGGCAGATGGTGCGCCCGATTGGCCCGAAGGGTTGCGCGGTTCCATCAGCCATTGCGCGGACCGCTCGGTCGCAATGGTTGGGAATGCCGCCAACTGGTGTGGTCTTGGCGTCGATATCGAACAGCATTTAACCACCCAAATCGCTCAAGAGATCGCCCCGGTCGCATTGACCCAGCGCGAACGCGTCACGTTTGGCACTGACCCTTTGTGGGTCGCGCTGATATTTTCCGCCAAGGAAAGCCTGTTTAAGGCGCTTAGCCCATTGATCAACCGCCGTTTCGATTTTGACGCGGCAGAGCTGTGCGCGGATCCGAAAGGCGCACCGCATCTGCGGCTGACATGCGACCTTGCGCCAGATTGGCCAGCGGGCCGCATGATCAAACCATTGCTCATCCCCTGCAGGGCAGGGGTGTTAACGGCAGTCGCATTGCCCGCCTAAGCGCGCAACGTTGCCCCGCCGTCGATATATAGATCAGCCATCGTGATATGGCCTGCTTCTTCTGAGAGCAGGAACATCGCCGCCTTGGCGATATCATCAGGGGTGGCCAGTTTGCCCAGAGGAATGCCAGTGCGATAGTTTTCCAGATCACCTGCCAACACCCGCTTGGGGCCTTCGTCGTCTTGCCACATGCCCGTTTGCATTGGGGTCAGCGTTGAACCGGGTGCAATGACGTTACAGCGCACGCCGTGTTCTGCCAGTTCAAGCCCAAGGCACCGTGTTAGCATGGTCAGCGCCGCCTTTGACGCGCAATAGGCCCCCATGTTCATGCGGGGAATGCCTGCGGCGTTGGAACTAACCACCACCAAGGCGGCGTTGGATTGTGTGATCAGACGTTTGCCCAAATTCTGCATGACATGAAAACTGCCATTTAGGTTGATGTCTTGAACGCGTTGCCATTCCTCTGTGCTGGTTTCCAGCAAAGGCCCCATACCCAAGACGCCTGCGGTATGCAGGCCAAGGCTGATCGGACCAACGGCGGCTTCGGCTTGGGCGACCAAATGGGCAACGGCCTCTGGGTCGCGCAGATCGCAGGGCAGCCAGTCGACCGCTTGCGCGCGTTGATCTGCGGGTACTGCGTTGATTGCGGCTTCGGTATCGGTGGCGACGACCTTTGCGCCGGCGGCTTGCAGTAGCGCAACGGCCTTAAGCCCAATGCCACCCGCAGCGCCTGTGACCAAAGCGCTGCGTCCTTCAAATCCCGTTAGGCGCATGCGGCGACCTTTGGCATGTTGGCCAGCACATCTTGGGTTGAAACCACGCCGCCACAGCAGCCCGCCACCCAGTTCATCGCCATTTCATGACGTGGTGCGTCAAAATCTGCTTGGGCATCGGCAATCGCAATCGGTTGGATATCGCGTTGAAATGCCTCGGCTGCGGTCGCGAGACAGCCAATGTGGGCGTAGATTCCAGTGATCAGCAGTTGGTCACGACCGCGCGCACGCATCAGCGTTTCAAGGTTCGACCGCTGAAACGCACTGTAGCGATGTTTGACTAGAACGATGTCTTCGTCGCCCGGCGTCAGTTCCGGCACGATCTGCTGATGTTCGTCGCGTGTCGACATGCCCGGTCCCCAAAGGTCCGCTTGTAAACCGCGATCAGCACGCAGTTGGTTGCCCTCTTGCGCGGTGTAAAACACCGGAATGTTGTTGGCCCGCGCAGCGCTGGCCAGTGCCGCGATGTTGCGGATGATGTCGGGCAGGGGTGCTGCGTCCTGTGGAAAAGGGGCGCAGAAATAACGCTGCATGTCATGGATCAACAGCGCGGCGCGATCGGGCGCGAATGTCCATGGTGCGCGTGCAGTTGGCAAAGCGTCCTGTGTCGGTAATGGATAGGACGGAATTCCGGGAAGTGCCATTGGGTGGTTTATCCTTGGGGTTAGTTAAGGTCATGCAATGCGGCGTCACGCGGCAAGCCAAGCGCAGCGAGGAGCGCACCAAATTTAGCGCCGGTTTCAGCCGCTTCGAGCTGCGGTTCCGAACCAAGCACGATACCCGCGCCAGCATAAAGCCGCGCTTGCGCGCCGCATAGTTCCGCGCAACGGATCGCGACGTACCATGCGCCATCGCCGTTGCGATTACACCAGCCGACAGCACCAGCATAGAAATCGCGCGGCACAGATTCCAGCTCACGAATAAGGCTTGCTGCGCGTTGGCACGGCATGCCGCAAACAGCAGGGGTTGGGTGTAGTTTTGCCGTAAGAACAACAGCCGGGGTGTCTGGGTCTTTTAGGACGCCCTTAATCTGCGTGCCGATGTGCCACATTGAACGGGTTGTGGTCAGTGTCGCCCCTTCGGGTGCGCCCAGTTCGGTACAATATGGGGCAAGCGTATCAAGGATATATTCCACGACAACCGCATGTTCGTGTTGATCTTTTGCCGAATTCTTTAGGCCCTGCGCCGCAGCGTGGTCAGCAGCGGCGTCATCTAGTCGGCGGGCCGATCCCGCCAATGGGTGTGACCAAATATCGGCCCCTTGTTTGCGCAGCAGCAGCTCTGGCGTGGCCCCAACAAGGTGACGCGGTGTTGGATTTCCTGCCATTGCGGGCAACGCAACCTGAAACGCGGTGACTGATGGGTCTTCGGCAAGGCGGGCAAGAACATCGTTGATTGGGATCTCTTGCGTCTGTTCCAGCATAAGCGTGCGGGCCAAAACGACTTTGCTAAGGCCTTGGGGCACGTCTTTCTCTGCGCGCATGATATCAAGCGCTTGGGAAACGCTTTGCATATAATTTTGCGGGGAAGGCTGTGAACGTGGGCTTGATACGGTCGCCACCTGCATGGGGGACTGCGATTTCGGCTGATCGCCGGGCCAAATCCCGTCGGAACGGTCGACATGCCAAAGATAATCGGGTTCGGATTTATCAAAAGGAAGCGCGCCGCCCAAAAGCGCGCCATCATCTGAGCCGTTAAAGAACGCCCCAACGCGATCGCTGAGCGTCTCATCGTTTCCGCGATCAATCGGATGGGCTGGACCCGCGGCGCAGATCATCCCGTCGCTATTGCGAAATGCAAACGGTTGATCAGGTGTGGCGTGGGTCCCATCGTTTGAGCGGGCGTTTAGGAATGGCAAAGTCATTTTGCTGCCTCTGTACTACGCGCAAGGTCAGGGTGAGTGCCTGCATGCGCGTCCAGTTCACGAAAATGCCGACAGCGCATAGCGGCTTCGGCTGCGAATTTTATGTGTGGGTTCGCTAGTTCAAAGCCATCGCATCAATGACGCTGGCCAGAATGGGCCCGCAAGGGGCCTGGCTGCCTGCGCGGAACATGTCAGAGTGCTGGGGGGCCTTCAAGATTTAATTTAGTATAATAGTCAGGTATCTGCCGATCAGAGTACTCAACCTAAGGGCTCGGTGCAAAATAATCACATTCTGACAATTTTAGTCACTTATTATTTTACCGCTCGCCATAGGGGCTTAGTGTGCGCACATAATTTACTGCGCGCCTGCGTAGGACAATTTCAGTTCACTGCCAGCCATTCAAAGCCAGCCTGACAAATCCAAGGGAAAACGAATGGAACAACGGCGAACCGCGCGATTGCTCGGTGGTGTAAGTATTGTAGCGATTTGCGCAATCTCACCTTTATCAGTGCTAGCGCAAGACGGCCCCGAAGAGGCCTATTCACTAGGAACCATCTACATCACTGGCGATACGATGACACGCAGTCAGCAGCGTACTGCTTCCTCGGTTACAGCTGTTGAAGAGGACGAAATCGAAGCACTCAAAGGTGCCGACTCTGTCAGCGATGTGGTCCGTGGTTTGGCTAACGTGACGCTTCCTGCCGAAGGTGGACAGGGCGGGACGCCTACAGTGCGCGGCCAAAATGGCGAAGGTCCGAACTCGGGTGCGACCGCGTTCTTCGGTGGCACCGCACCGCGTCTGGCCGTGAACGTTGATGGCCATTACCTGAGCTACAATGAACTGGTCTATGCGACTACGTCACTTTGGGACGTTGAACGCGTCGAGCTTTTCCGTGGGCCGCAAACCGTCAGTCAGGGTGCAAACAGCATCGCGGGTGCATTGGTTATCGAAACGGCTGATCCGTCATTCACACGCGAAGGCGCGGTTAAGCTTGAGGCCGGTACTGGCGGACGACGCAGTGCTGGGCTTATGGCATCTGGTCAGATTGCGCCGGATGTTGCGGCACGGTTCACATTGGACCACACCCAGCGAGAGAATTTCATCGATTACACAAATCCAGCGTTCTCGATGGGCGATACTGATCAGGATCACAGGTCTACAACTGCGCGGGTTAAGCTTTTGTGGGAACCTTCCCAATTGCAGCAGCTTAGCACGCAATTCACGTATTCTCATTCCGACAGCAACCGTCCGACGTGGGAAGCAGCAACCGAAGATTATTCCGACTATGAGAGTATCGTCACTGGCAATCCAAGCTGGGGTCAGATCACAGATACTGCTGTTCACGATCTAAGCTATGAATTTGATAGCGCCGTCACATTGACGAACCAGCTACAGTATTCAGCGATGCAAACAACGCGGACAACTTCGCCAGAAGCGTCGGGCAGCGCTGAAATTGATCAAGACAACTTCTCGAACGAAATACGTCTTGTCTTTGGCGACGAGACAGAAGCCGTCAGTGGTGTCGTAGGGGTGTTCGGATCGCACACAACAAGCGACGAAATGCTGAACTTGCGCGGCATTTCTGAGTTTGAAGACGAAAAAGACAGTGTCGGGGTCTTTGCGGAGGCTAACCTCCGCCTGACTGACCGGTTGTATCTGGGCGGCTCACTTCGTTTCCAAAACGACCGCGTTCAGCGTACAGGGACAAGCCCGTTTACGCCGAACGACGTGGCATATGACAAAACCTTCGAAGCTTGGTTGCCCAAGCTAACGGTCGCATATGACGTGAATGACAGTACGACCATCGGCGCGATGGTGTCAAACGGCTATAACCCAGGTGGTGTTACGCTCGGATTTTCCTCGCAACAGTGGGTCGAATTTGACGAAGAAACCTCGGTTGATTACGAGATTTTCGCGCGTACGAAGGTGCTCGACAATCGGCTCGGGTTGACTGCCAACCTGTTCTACACCGAATTCGACGACATGCAGCGCTATGTGACGTCAGAAGCGGTGGACGGATATTTTGAAGCGGTCACCGTCAACGCTGAAGAAGCCCATTCCTACGGGCTAGAGCTTGGCTTTGATTTTGAGCCAAGCGATGTGTTGTCGATTAGAGGTAACCTTGGTCTTCTGGAGACAGAAACCGACGAATTCACCAGCGCACAGGGCGATTACAGCGGTAACAGCTTCGGAAGCGCACCTAGCCATACACTCACCATTAGTGCTGATTGGCAGGTCGTTGAGGATATCACGCTGAGCGGAAACGTACGTTACACCGGTTCGTACTATTCGGATGACGAAAACACCGAGGCAAGCAAGATCGAGGCTTACACGGTTGCTGATACGCGGGTCGTCTATACACCGCGCGATAACGTCGAACTCTATGGCTACGTCAACAACGTATTCGGAGAAGATGCTGTCACAAGTATGCGTTACGGACGGGCCCTTGCCGCTTATGAGGCAACGATCGTACAACCACGCGAAATCGGACTGGGCGTTCAAGTAACGTTCTGATCGAAATAAACAATCCTTCCGCGTCCCGGTCAGTTCCGTAGGCGCGGAAGAACCGCACGCGTTCTAACAGTATGCAATTCGACGTTCAATCAAGAGGGACATGCCTGCCCGACCGATATGGGTATGCTGCGGCGACATGCGCCTTGGACGAGGACGCGAGTGACATTCCTGAATTGCAGATTGGTGACATTTTAGCTTTGCCGGAGTTCTTTAATGTTGAGACTGTGGTTATAGCGAAATCAACAACTTAGAATTTTCAATTAATGGCACGCTAAGTTCAGCAAGTTTTCCATGCCTTGTCCGCCGACGGGCCGGTCTCACGAGCCGCGCTAATAAACCACTTACCTTATACTGCAGAACGCGCGACCCCTGATAAAAGTCAGTTTGCTCTTATAATTGTTTCAGGAGTGATACCGTCGTCCATCCACCGCTCAAGCGCTGTAAGCGGGTCGATGCTCTCCATTGCGACTCCGTCAGGACCCGGGAGCAAACCGCAATGATCCATACCTGGAATCATGAAAAGCCGCACGTTCTCGGCTAGCGCATCTGCACCGCCGGCCTCTTGTTGCGCTTTCTTGTGCCAGTCCACTGTCTGACCGGGTGTCACGATGGCATCAGCCCATCCATGCCAAACGATCATTTTGCCACCTGCCGCACGAAACTCTGAGATGTCTGGAGAATGCGCATTAAACATCGCTGCCGCTTTGGTCATGCGAGAAATGTCACTTTCAAAGTCAAAATCGGTTGCCTTCCAGTCCTCACCCGGATCTTGTTCGAACGCGAGATAAGCGCCAAACGACTGCGCAAATAACGGATTTAAGGGCACGGCACCTTCGGTGTTTCCGGTAAGCCAAAGCCACCAAAATGGTTCCGATCCTGCTGGTACACCACCGGGGTACAGTTCTTCGCCCGCTGCGTTGACCGGGGCCTGATACCATTTAGTAACCACGCCGATCTCTGCCTCGGAGAGGCACTGCGCGCTGTCTTGACCGTCTTGGCACAAGAGCGTGGAAACATCTGGTACGCATTGGCGCGGGTCCGAAATCAGCCCATCCTCTGTTCCATCCAGCCCGTCACACTGGCGCATTACTTCGTCGCCAATCAGCCCATCCTTACCGGGGCCGAGAATTGGTTGACCATCAGGACCAGTATTGGCCTTAGCCATCCAAGCCAACGCAACGCCAGCAAGACCCGTCTCGTTCATCGCAGGTGCACCCGAGATAATGCCCTGAAAATGGTCCGGGTATCGAAGTGACGCCATATGCGCCATGCGCCCCCCGGTGGAACACCCTTGGAACACCGCCTTTTCATGGGCGTTGCCATAAAATTCTTCGATCAAAATCTGGGCAACGCGGTAGGTTTCGCCGATAGACCGCCACCCCCAATCTCGTTCTGCATGCGTATTTTCCTCGGCCCATGCCCCATCAACTACAGACAGACCATGATGTCCGCTATCCGACGTCGCGGTCGCATAGCCGCGTTCTAAACCTTCTTTCATCGCGTTGACCCATCGGCCGCTATCGTCCCCACGACCAAGGATACCGCACCATCCTCCACAACCGGCCTGATAGAATTTGCCGTTCCAATCCTCTAACGGCAGCCGCGCCTCAATCGAGATTGCTGGCAATGCAGTCGCGCGTATCTCACAATATGCGGGTAGCGTTTCAGCCGCCTCTACTATCTTCGTCGATGTGACATATGCCGCATCCATTCCAAAATTACTAAACGCTTCGCACCGTGCGGCTGGATCCTCCTGAGCCGCAACCGGCGCACCAAGTAAGACGGTGACGAGAAAAACAACCGCCGTAGGTGTCCATAATTTCATGTTCTTTCCCCCTCCTATCGCAATTAAATGTCTATGACGCTGGTCAGTGTTTGTTCGCCATGGGGTCCTGTGACTTTGCCTGAGGTAGACGGTCAGGCTGATACCTCACTTCTCCCTCAAGGGTATGATCATTGGACGCCAAACAAGAGGAACACGGAACACTTGGGCCTAATATGGACAAGGCATCCAATTCAAATGAGGATTCTTGTGTGAAGCCTACAAGTCAATGGTACGTCGGTCTAGCTTGCTAAGCTCTTTCGCCGTGAAGCCAATGCCACACCTCTGGCAGTGGTATGTAGAAACGGCACATTAGAAACCTAAGTTCAAATGGCAAACATACATGGTTCGACCCAGCACAATGGGGTCTGTCAGGGGGAAAGCAAATGACGGGAACATGCAACCCGCCGCAGCAAGAACCTATAGGGAGATCAAAAATTGTCGCGCAAAACCATCATCACTTGCGCCGTGACAGGTGCAGTTCACACGCCATCTATGTCGGACTATCTGCCTGTCACACCGGAAGAAATCGCCGAGCAGTCGATTGCCGCCGCAGAGGCAGGGGCGGCGGTTTTGCACCTACACGCCCGTGACCCAAAGGACGGTCGCCCTACACCTGATGCAGCCGTGTTTGACCAGTTTGTCCCAAAGATCGCATCAGCGACCAATGCAATCATAAACATCACAACAGGTGGCAGTACGCGGATGACACTAGACGAACGTTTGTCTTATCCGCTTCTGGCCAAACCCGAACTGTGTTCGCTGAATGTCGGATCAATGAATTTCGCATTCCACAAGGCGGCGAAGGGCATCAAGAATTGGAAGCACGATTGGGAAAAACCCTTTATTGAAGGCACCGAAGATCTGATTTTCCGTAATACATTTGTCGATATGAAATCAGTTCTTTCGCGACTTGGCGACGCCCACGGCACCCGGTTCGAGTTCGAGTGCTACGACGTCGGGCACCTTTATAACTTGGCGCATTTGGTCGACGAGGGGCTGGTTAAAGGGCCACTCTTTTTGCAATGTGTATTGGGAATTCTAGGCGGGCTGAGCGCAGACGCCGAAAACTTGTTCTTGATGCGTAGTACCGCTGACCGGTTGTTCGGGCGGGACGGGTATGAATTCTCGGTTTTGGGTGCGGGCCGCCATCAAACGGGTTTGGCGACGATGGGCGCCGTAATGGGCGGACATGTCAGGGTCGGCCTTGAGGATAGCCTCTATCTTGGGCGTGGAAAACTTGCGCAAACTTGCGCCTCTCAAGTCACTAAGATTCGTGGAATCCTTGAAGAGCTTTCGCTTGAAATTGCTACCCCAAACGAGGCGCGCAGTATCCTAGGCACCAAAGGCGCGGACAAAGTCGGGTTCTAGCGAAACTAATCGCGGCCGAAGTCAGTCAGAAGAGGCGAGGTCATCTAGTCGCAGGGCTACATGAAGTTCGAGCGACGCAATTGGATCTTTCCAACCGCCGGTGACCTCGCGCAGCGTATCGAGACGCTGGCGCACAGTATTGACATGGACATCTAACCGTTCGGCGGTGCGCGCAATGTTATAGTGGTTATCGAAAAAACACAGTAGAGTAGTCTTTAGATGTGCCCGGTTTCGCGGATCACGCGCGGCAATCGGCGCAAGTACATCGGCCACAAATTCTTTGATGCGACTTGGGTCGCTGCGTTCGAATATCCGTGCAAACAAACTAATGTCTGCGGCATCAATAAATCGGCTAAGCGGTGCAATCTTTTTCATAGCACGCATCGCGTTGCCAAGTTCCGCGTAATGCTGGGGGCTGGTCTCTAGCTCAGTAAATGGCGCTGAGACAAGACCACCAATCTTTTTTTTGCCAACGCGGCGGCTAAGAATCGTTGTTAGTTTCTCCATCTCCGAAATCGGCCCAATAGCCAGATATGCATCGTCGATCAGATCAACCAACACATTCAGACGTCCGCCAGCATCGCGGATCAGTTCGGTTTGCTCGGCGCGGTCCATTCCAGAAACCACCATTAGCGCCATGCGGATTGGCTGCTCCGAACTAAGCGAAAGGCGGTTGCGCGCTGAATCGATCGTCGGCGCATCGGGTGGCGAAACAAGAACGAGGTGCCTAAGTAGCGTAGAGGATGCGATCAAACGCTCTGTATGACGTTTCTCTGCCCAAAGTTTAGCAATCGAAAGCGCCACTGTACTTCGTTCAAGGTTGCGAAGCTGGATTTCATCAATTTTTCCAGTATGGCAAACAACCAAGCTATCGCCACGTGTGGCGCCTCCGTGGAGCGCCAAGATAAGGCATCTCTCATTGCTATCCTCGATGAGAACCGCTGACCGCCCGTTTTCGCGAGACCGGGCAATCGCCGAAAGCATCTTTGCCTGATCAATCCGTCCTGCGCGAATATCCTTGTTCAAAGTGCCATTAAACCCAGGTGCGGTGAATCCTTCTCTGATTGTTAAATTGCTGTCTAGATATTGAATCGATCCTCCAATGTTCCCCGCCATCCGCTGCATAAACGTCATTAGGTCAGCGCCACGCGCCAATAAGGACATCATGTCGTCATGTGCCTGCGCAGACGCTTCGACGCGCTGAATATGTTCCTCTAGCGAACTTCGATTGCGCTCTGTCTCTTCTAAGGCTTCGGAAAGGCGCGAAAATATTCTGGCGTTGCGCATGGCAACACCAGCATGCTGCGCAAAGGACCCAAGCACGGATATCTCGCGCCCGGAGTAATCTCGGCCATAGCGATCAGCAACAAACAAAAGGCCTTGTACCTTGTCATCAGCAAGGATCGGAAACCCAGCGAGAGACTTTATACTTTCGTCTTCGAAGCGACGATCAAGATCGCGAGAGTGCCGAAACCTGTCGTCACCAAGATAGTCTTTCGTCACAAAGAAACTGCGTGTTTCAGCAATCAGGCTAACAACGCCTCGATCGACACTGCTCGACATATGTGCCGTGCCAGGAGAAAGGTTACCTTCAATGGCAAAGTTGCGGAACACCTGCTTTTCTTCATCCAACATAGTAAGCCAAGCGATATTCGCGCTAACCAAGTTTCTTGCACGAGAGACAATTTTGCGCAGCAAATCTTGCAGCGACAACGTGCGCGAAAGGTCGTGTGTTGTGTCGATTAACAGATTGAGACCACGTTCCGTTAGCGCAGACCCGCTTGGCTGTTTGATGAGTGAAGCAAGCTGAGCATGTAGCTTTTGTGCGACCTCGGGGTCGCCAGCATCTTGTCCAAGCTTCAACAGCAATGGCTGTAATTCTGCCTCTGTTGCGCCGCGCGTGATTTGTTCGAGTACGGAGGAAGTCAACGAAGCAATTGAGTTAGTCATTTCTTGTTCCTGTGCGTGGTCTGGTGCGCTTCTGAGGGAGCGGTATCTGCGCCTGATACGATATGTGTAATACATCCATAAAAATGATCAACTTATGACGTAATACAACATATTTATGCGTATCGCCTCATGCCACAAAATTGATGGGAGAAGAGGCTGGCAGCAATTGCCAGTAAATTCTGGGAGGAAAAATTGTCCAAAGTTTACCCTGACGCAGGATCTGCGTTGGACGGATTATTGCGGGATGAAATGTTGGTCGCGGCTGGCGGATTTGGGCTGTGTGGCATTCCCGAGCTGTTGATCGCTGCCATTCGTGCAAGCGGTGTGCGCAAACTGACGGTCGCTTCGAATAATGCTGGCGTCGATGGCTTTGGCTTGGGGCAGCTACTTGAGACCAAACAAGTCAGGAAGATGATCTCGTCCTATGTCGGCGAAAACGCCGAGTTCATGCGCCAGTATCTGGCCGGCGAGCTTGAAATTGAGTTCAACCCGCAAGGAACGCTGGCAGAGCGCATGAGGGCAGGTGGAGCAGGGATACCAGGTTTTTATACCAAAACCGGGGTCGGCACGGTCGTCGCAGAGGGCAAACCACACATGGATTTCGACAGTATAACCTATGTGCTTGAGCGTGGGTTGGTTGCTGATCTGGCCATCGTAAAGGCTTGGAAGGCCGATCCAACAGGAAATCTGGTGTTTCGAAAAACTGCGCGCAATTTCAACGTACCGGCCGCGATGTGCGGGAAGGTTTGCGTCGCTGAAGTCGAAGAGATCGTTCCCACAGGTAATCTTGACCCCGACCAAATCCACCTACCCGGTGTCTACGTTCATCGGCTTGTGGTTGGGCAGCATGAAAAACGTATCGAGCAGCGAACAACAAGGGCGCAACCTGAAAATGCCTAGCGCAAACCTAAACGTGGTTAGGGCGCAGGCCGTCACAAACATCGGGTTTGTGTAATTTTAAGAGGATATGAATGAGCTGGAACCGAAATCAAATGGCAGCGCGCGCAGCAAAAGAGCTGAAAGATGGCTCCTATGTAAACCTTGGGATTGGTATTCCGACGTTGGTGTCGAATTTTATTCCCGATGGTGTTTCGGTCACGCTTCAGTCCGAAAATGGCATGCTCGGCATGGGGCCATTTCCCTATGAAGGCACAGAAGATCCCGATCTGATTAATGCCGGCAAGCAGACAATCACAGAGCTTGCGAATACCGCATATTTTGACAGTGCAATGAGCTTTGGCATGATCCGCGGCGGCAAGATTGCGATGGCTATTCTTGGTGCAATGGAGGTGGCCGAGAATGGCGATATCGCTAACTGGATGATCCCGGGAAAGCTCGTAAAGGGAATGGGCGGCGCAATGGATCTTGTGGCGGGCGTCGGTCGCGTTGTCGTTGTCATGGATCACACCAACAAACACGGCGACAGCAAAGTCCTAAAAAATTGCACCCTTCCGCTGACAGGCGCAGGGGTGGTCGATCGGATCATCACAGATCTAGGCGTGCTTGATGTTGTCGAGGGCGGGTTACGCATCGTCGAGCTCGCCCATGGTGTCACGGAAAATCAACTACGCGCCGCAACGCAGGCAACCATCGTCAAGACAATGGCGCCAGTTACCCATGCGCGGGCGCAATAAAGATCGCGAACGACGCGACATACGCAAAACAAGGAGGAAATCATTGAAACATATTTTAAAAACGACCGCAGCAGCTGCGGCGCTTCTTGCGGCTGCACCAGCAGTTCAGGCAGAGCCGCTTAAGATCGGCATCATCGAGAGCCTTTCAGGTGCACAGACGTCGACCGGGCGCTTATTTGCTGCTGGCGTGAAATTTGGCATCGACCAAATCAACGCTGAAGGCGGCTTCAACGGGGAACCAATTGAAGTCGTTGAATACGACAACGCCGGTGGGGCAACGGAAGCTGCGGACAAGTTCCGTCAGGCAGCAGCAGACGGTGTCAACATCGTCATTCAAGGGGCTTCGTCCGCAATCGCCGGACAAATCACCGAAGATGTACGCAAGCACAACATCCGCAATCCCGGCAACGAGATCTTGTTCATGAACATCGGTGCCGAGGCGATGGAGCTAACTGGCGAGAAGTGCCATTTCTACCATTTCCGATTTACCACAACTGCACCCATGCGTGTGAACGCGCTAACCAATGCAATGGGGCAGGCCGGTGAACTGGGCACCAAAGTAATGTCGATGAACCAGAACTATTCTTGGGGTCAGGACATGCAGGCTGCAATTGCCGCTGCGGCTGAGAACAACAACTATCAGGTAGTAGACGAGGTCCTGCACGACGTTAATAAGATTCAGGATTTCGCCCCTTTCGTCGCCCGGATCAAGTCAGCCGAACCAGATACTGTGATTACTGGCAACTGGTCGAATGACTTGCTGTTATTGATGAAAGCCAGTGGCGACGCAGGCCTTGACGTGCGCTTTGGCACTGCCTTTCTGGATCAGCCGGGCAATCTCGCCAATGCGGGCGCGACCGCATTGGGCCATTATATCGCAAATAACTATGACAATAGCGCCGGTTCCGAAGAGTTCGCTGAAGAATACAAGAGCGCCATCGGGCACTACCCGCGGTTTGTTGAACCACAGGCAGCATTCGCGTCCGGTATGCTAGGCGAGGCCCTCGCTGGGCTCGACTTTGGGGGCGGTGAAGTCAACGTGACTGATATCGCCTTGGCGCTCGAAAACGCTACCTATGAAAGCCCAATCGGCACGATTTCAGTTCGGGCCGAAGATCACCAGACCATTCGCCCGGTCGTAGTTTCTAAGGTTGTCGAAAACGCCACTTATCCTGCTGACGATACTGAGATGGGATTCCAATCTGTGGCCGTCGTGCCCGCAGAACAAGCGATCTATCCGGTGCAGGAAAGCTGCTCGATGGAACGTCCCGGTTAACGATACGCAATGACCCTGGCGGACCCAAGTCGTGCGCCGGGGATAACACTAACTTGGCGCGCCAAGTCGGCGGAGATCTCAATGGAATTCTTAATTATATCAACGCTGAATGGCGTGATCTACGGCTTACTGCTGTTTATGGTGTCGGCAGGGCTGACGCTGATTTTTGGCATGATGGGCATCCTGAACTTTGCCCATGCATCATTCTATATGCTTGGCGCATATCTGGCCTATGCCTTATCTCCGATAATCGGGTTTTGGGGTGGCATCTTGGTAGCGCCCTTGCTGGTCGGGCTATTTGGCATGTTAACCGAGCGTTACCTGCTTCGCCAGGTTCATGCTCATGGTCACGCACATGAATTGCTGCTGACCTTTGGTCTGGCGTTGATCATTGCAGAGGTGGTCAAGCTGTTCTTTGGCGACTTCCCGGTCGCTTATCAGATCCCCGACGACCTACGCTTTGCAGCGTTCTCTGTATTTGGGACAGACTATCCGTTCTACCGGGTGTTTATCGGAACGGTCGCGGTTGCGATGTTCGTGGTCCTTTGGCTCCTTTTGTCACGTACCCGCGTGGGTATCGTTGTACGCGCGGCTGAACGGCTTCCCGAAATTGCCGAAGCACTTGGCCATAATATTCCCGTTGTATTCATGTGTGTCTTCGGCGCTGGCGCTGCACTCGCGGGCTTGGCAGGGGCGGTCGCGGGGGCGTTCTATCCAACCAATCCAAACATGGCCGCTGAACTAGGCGTGATCGTCTTTGTTGTCGTTGTCGTCGGTGGGCTCGGTTCTCTTAAGGGATCACTGCTCGCATCTCTGTTGATCGGCCTATTCTCATCCTTTGCGGTCGGGATTGATTTGTCTCTGGCCAATCTGCTCGGACTAGTCGGGCTTGGTGATTGGGCACGTTCCGTGGGTGGTCTGTTAACCACAGAAGTTTCATCGATCAGCGGAACCATTCCATTCGCGCTGATGCTGCTAGTGTTATTGGTCCGCCCTGCCGGACTCATGGGAGAGCGCAACTAATGTCCATAAAAGCAAAATTAACATTGGGAACTGCAGTTTTGTTGGCCCTGATAATCATGCCGCCGTTTCTAGATGCTGGCTGGCAAAACGCGCTCAATACTATGCTGATCGCAAGCTTGTTCGCGTTGTCTTTCAATCTTTTGACCGGGCAAGCGGGACTATTGTCCTTTGGTCATGCTGCATATTTCGGAATTGGGGCCTTTGCTGCGCTGCATTTGATGCAAGCAATCGAAGATGGGCTACCAGTCGCGACACCAATGCTGCCTCTGGCAGGCGCCCTAGCCGGATTGATCGCTGGCGTATGTGCGGGCTGGTTTGCCACGATGCGATCAGGGGTATATTTTGCTCTGGTTACATTGGCGATTGCTGAACTATTCCATTCCTTTGCTCCGCACCTCAAGAACCTCTTTGGAGGCGAATCTGGGATTTCAGGCATGCGCATGCCTTGGGCCGGTTTCAACTTTGGCACTGTACTCGAAGTTTACTACCTCACCCTTGCTTGGGTTGTCGTCTGCACCGCATTGCTATGGGCCTATACCCGTACACCTTTTGGGCGCCTGACTTTAGCCCTGCGCGACAACGAACAACGTGTTCTTTTTATGGGGTACGACGCCCATATAGCTAAGACTGTGATCTTTGCGGTCTCCGCAATGTTTTCGGGCGTCGCAGGTGCTTTGCAGGCAATGTCGAACGAGACAGCGAACTATGCGCTCTTTGCGTCCCATGTTTCTGCGCAAGTCGTACTGTATACTTACGTCGGTGGCGCAACACTGTTCTTCGGACCAGTTTTTGGTGCTGTCGCGTTTACGCTTTTTGCGTTCTTGGTTTCTGACCTGACGCGTAGCTGGCTGTTTTATCAAGGGCTGATATTCGTACTTGTAATGCTGTACGCACCCAACGGGATCGGCGGCGCAATCGCCTATCATGTCCGCCACTGGCGTGAACTCAATTGGTCGCGACTGGCACAACCATATGGGATCGCGTTGATCGGCGGGATGTTGGTGACGGCAGGCGTTGTATTCGTGACCGAGACTGTCTCGATCTTGTTCGGGCTGGAATACGCAAATCTGCGTCGGAGCGCAGAGGGCGGCTTCCCTGAATTCGCCTTGCTAGGCGGAACATGGTCACCCACTTCACCGATTACTTGGGCATTACCCGCATCGTTGTTGATCGGAGGCATATGGCTAATCCGTAAGGCCATAAAACAGATCAACGACACCCAAGATGACAACCGTGAACTAGACCACAGCGTCACCGACAAAGAAGGGGTCCAAGCATGACTACAGAACAGGCAAACGAAGCGCTCACCTTAAAAGATGTCGGCAAGTCCTTTGGCGCTCTATCGGTGATCCAAGGGGTCGAACTGTCGGTCAAGGCAGGAGAGCGTCACGCGGTGATCGGACCAAACGGGGCGGGTAAATCGACGTTGTTCAATTTGATCTCGGGGATGTTTCCCCTGACTGCGGGCGAAATACTTCTGAACGGCAGTCGCATATCGGGCCTTACACCGCATCAGATTAATCGGGCAGGATTGTCCCGATCTTTTCAGATTACCAATATATTCCATAGAATGAGTGTGTTTGAAAACGTGCGTATGGGCGTTCTGGCTCGCCACAAGACACGATTTGACCTTTTGCGTCCGATTTCACGGATGCGGGCAGTAAACGACGAAACCGCTGAAATTTTGGATACGGTCGGTCTGGCTGCACGGGCAGATCATCTCGCAGGCGATCTTAGCTATTCGGAACAACGCGCACTGGAAATCGGTATGACGTTGTCGACCGGGGCCGAAGTGATTTTGCTCGATGAACCAACCGCAGGCATGTCACGCGAGGAAACTGCCCAGGCCGTCGAATTGATCCGCAATGTCACCGAAGGCAAGACATTGCTAATGGTCGAACATGACATGAGCGTGGTCTTTAGCCTTTGCGATTACGTATCGGTACTGGTGTATGGCAGCATCCTTGCCACCGACACTCCCGAAGCGATCAGCCAGAACAGTGCGGTCCAGCAGGCCTATTTGGGCGAGGACGCAGCATGAATCTTTTTGAAATCAACGGACTGCATGCCCACTACGGCAAAAGCCACATCCTACATGGTATCAACATGGCAATCCCCGAGGCGTCCATAGTCTCGCTGTTGGGGCGCAACGGGTCAGGTCGTTCAACACTGATGAAGACCATCATGGGTCTTGTCCCACCAACCGCTGGATCAGTTCAACTGGTCGGTCAGGAGCTGGCTGGTCAGCGACCCTACGATATTTGCCGCAGCGGTATCGGCTATGTCCCCGAGGAACGTTTGGTTTTTCCGAACCTGACCGTCGAAGAAAACCTAATGATGGGTGTCCAGAAAGCATATTCAGACGTTCCGCAATGGACCGTCGACGAAATGTACAACTACTTCCCACGTCTGAAAGAGCGACGCGATATCAACGCCGGTTATTTGTCTGGTGGGGAACAGCAAATGCTAACCATGTGCCGGTCGTTACTCGGTAACCCGCGGCTCTTGCTCATCGACGAGCCGACCGAGGGCCTAGCCCCTAAGATCGTCGAGGTGGTCATGGAAGTCATTCTAGACATCGCCCGACGTGGTGTCGCCGTCGTCCTCGTAGAACAAAAGCTGACGATCGCGCTGAAGGTTGCCGACGAAGTCCATGTCATGGGCCATGGTGAGCTGGTCTTTAAAGGCACCCCAAAGGCGCTGGCAGATGATCCTGATATACGGCGCCGCTGGCTAGAAGTCGCCTAAGTAATCAGAAAAAAACATAAAATCGACAGGAACGAGATGAGTTATATTGAACGTATGCGCCCGGAGCCGGGCAAAAAGGTGCTGATCACAGCTGGGGCGTCTGGCATCGGCGCGGCCATTGCAAAGGCTTACTTAGAAGCAGGGGCAAAGGTCGCAATCTGTGATGTAGACAGAGCAGCGATTGAACAGTTTACATCGGAAAACACTGGGGTTTGTGGCATCGTTGCAGATGTCTCTGACCCAATTGCAGTCAGCAATATGCTTGAAACCGTTGAACGTGATCTTGGCGGTCTGGATATGCTGATCAACAACGCTGGTATCGCCGGACCGACAGGTCCAATCGAAGAGCTGGCGCTTGATGACATTCGAAAGACGCTCGACATCGATCTATTGAGCCAATTCATCGTCATTCGCCAAGCTGTACCTTTGCTTGCCCAAAGTTCCAATGCGTCCATAATCAATGTCGCGTCGGTTGCCGGACGGCTTGGGTACCCGCTACGTACCCCATATGCGGCTGCCAAGTGGGGTATCGTTGGATTGACCGCCAGCCTCGCCAAAGAGATGGGCCCACGTCAGATCCGCGTTAATGCGATCCTACCCGGGCCGGTCTTGGGCCCGCGCATGGACGGCGTAATCCGCGACAAAGCAGATGCCGAAGGGCGCAGCCTAGCAGATGTAGGGCAAGAGTTTGTCGCGAATATCTCGCTTCGCCGGATGGTCGGCCCAGAGGACATCGCCGGCATGGCACTATTTCTAGGTTCACCAGCAGGCGCAAATATCGCGGGTCAAGCAATCAGCGTGTGCGGCAATGTCGAGACACTTTGAATACTCTGCCCCGGTCCATTCACAAGCGATACTATGGACGACGAAGTCCGCACCGTTACGGTCGCGGACACCGGTCTAATCGGCGCAAGCTGGGTCTGCCTGTCGACGGCTGACGCCTGAGGGCCGCACCAACCCCATCGGATGTATTGCATTTGCTACCCCAAGAGCGTTCTCCTGTGATCAAAACAGACCAACCGGACCGCCAAAAGGCCGGCGCTCAAGCGTTATTCCTGAGCAGCGATTGATCTGCCGATGTACGGAGAGCCGTCGCCTCTAATTATTCAAAAATACGGTTATATTCCCGCCATTGAGCGTTTTGCCCGACTTGGAGTGGTTTCCTGAAGTAATTGGCACTGGTGCGTCAAGCATTCTTGGCCCAAATGTCATGAAATTCTGACCCAAGCCGGGCTTTGAGCATCCGCTACGCCAAAGTCTGCAGTGCGGATGGTGTGGATGGCTCCTGCATCAACCGGCGTCGCAATGCGCCATAGTGCAGGTGTCATAACCTGCGTATGAGAGGAGCCGCCCAATGCATGTTACAACAATCGGCCTAGATTTGGCTAAGAACGTTTTTCAGGTCCACGGGATTGATGATCATGGTGAGGTCGCGTTCAACCGCGCTCTGAGACGGGCACAAGTCTTGGCATTCTTCGAACGTCTGGAGCCGTGTCTGGTTGGCATTGAGGCCTGTGGAACGAGCCATCACTGGGCACGGGAATTGATCAAGCTTGGTCATAATGTGAAGCTGATCCCACCAGCTTATGTGAAGCCCTACGTCAAGCGTGGCAAGTCTGATGCCGTTGATGCTGCGGCCATTTGTGAAGCGGTAGCGCGCCTAACAATGCGGTTTGTTGAAGTAAAGACGCCTGAGCAACAGGCGATACTCTCGGTCCATCGCACACGCGATCTAATCGTGAGACAGCGTACGCAGACCATCAATATGCTGCGGGCACAGCTGGCCGAGTTTGGTATTATCTTGCCGCAAGGCATTTACCACGCGCTGCAATTTGCTAAGGATTGCGTGGGTGGAGAACAACCCAACCTGCCAATGGACGCCCAAGAAATGGTCTTCGATCTGTGCGAGCAGTTGCTCTTCTTACATTCGAAGATCCTGCGTCACACACGGCATATGACCCAGATTGCCAAGCGGGAGAAACAGGTGGCACTTTTGCGCACCATACCTGGCGTTGGTCCGATTACAGCATCAGCAATCGTTGCAACCGTCGGCAGTGGCAAACAGTTCAACAACGGGCGAGAGTTTGCCGCGTGGCTGGGGCTGACACCGCTCAATCGATCAAGTGGTGGAAAGGAGCGGCTGGGCCATATCTCCAAAATGGGTGACCAGTATATACGTCGATTATTGGTTCTAGGCATGACCTCCCGCATCAAGTCCATTAGGTTGGAGCCAGCAAAATTCGATCCATGGTTCGCAGACATCTTGTCTCGAAAACCAAGCAGAGTGGCTGCTGTTGCCATGGCCAACAAAACCGCTCGTATGATCTGGGCTGTGCTGACAAAGAATGAGCCCTACAAAGTAAGAACCGTTTAAACACGCGAACCGACACATAGGAGTTTGCAAGACCAATGAAGTGATGGAACTTTGTCAGCCCTAAAACCAAGACACCCCGAGCTTTGTCCAGAACGCTTGCTGTTCGATGTGCGGAATGGGACTTGGTTGGTGGAAACCATCAGGGCCAGCGGCCATGTGCGTCGCTCTCACAGGCCGAACACAAGACTGCATCTGACAAAAACGCCCAGCACAAATAGGACTTGTAAAAAGGGAGCCATCCACACAGGACGAAACGCCATTTCGCGGCGTCTGCGCCAATGGCCGCGTTGGAGGTGTCGTTCAACAAACCGTCGTTTTGGGAAGGTACTCAAGAACGGTGTGCTCTAAAAATTTCTGGCACTGCTATGAGCAGCAATAGTGTTGCGGCAAATATAAAAAGCCAGCTTCCGACAATTTGAAACAACAGCGCACCGCAAAAACCGCCGGAGGTAAAACAGGCAAGTGTTAAACTGTGCAGCCAGAGCTTTGGCACAACCGCTCGCCGTGACGTTTCACTCCCGACCAATGCCGCCAATTCTATTCCGATGTCAGTCGCCATTCCCGACACATGGGTTGTGCGGACCCGCGCCCGCGAAATCATCGTTGTCACAGCGTTTTGTAGACCCATGATAAAGCTGAGGGTGATGACCAGAGATATCTCGTGCTCTGTGGCCGATGACATCACAAGAGTCGTACCTACCAGTAGAAGTATAATTGCCTCTGCGGCAACTGCTAAAGCATAGACCGACCGGATATGTTTTCTTTCGCCAGCTTGAATGGCAAGTGCTGCCATACTGGCACCGCAGATGAAGGCCACGACTAGGCCCAAAAAGGAAAACGCGATTGGGATAGCGCCATTAGCAATGTGGTCAGAAAATGCCGAGATGTTTCCTGTCATATTTGCAGTGAACGAACCGGCAATAAGGAATCCGACGGCGTTCAGCGCACCAGCAACTGAAGAAAGCAGGCCCGCCAGAACCAGATCAATATTTGGGGTGCGGGCATCGCCAACTTTGATGAGCATTATAATTCCGAATAGTTAGGTCTGTAAGAGTGGCACTGCCCCCATATCTGCACCACTATCATTTAAGCCCCGATCAAAACCCAGACAGACATTGGATATCTGAGCGATACGTGAACCGCGACTCTAGTTAGTGTCAGGGTAGGGATGTCATCGCATTTCCTCCACCATCTTTTCACGGAATACTTCGGTGGGTGTCTTCCATCCGAGGCACTTGCCAGGTGTGTTGTTGAGACGATCGCAGCTCTCTTTCATATCCTGCTCCGTCATCGATCTGATGTCGAGGTTTCGCGGTAGCCATCGTCGCAATCGTCGGTTTGTATTCTCGACAGTACCTTTTTGCCAAGGCGAGGAGGGGCCGCAGAACCAGGTTTGGGTGCTAATCTCTACCTGAAGATGTGGCCGACTCACAAACTCTGTTCCGCGATCAAAGGTGATTGACCTGCGCGCGACACGGTGGGTGGGCAGTTCCCACCACATATCATCGCGTTGACCTTCTTTCGAGTAGATATATCGGTAGATCGTTTCTTGGCAGACCCGAAGTGGTGCTTGTTCATGGATTATACGGTTGCCGATTTGCTCGGGCGTCCAGCCGTTCTTGAGCAGATCAATCACGTGTTTGCACAATGCAGGGTGCCTGATAATCTCGCGGTCTCGCGGTCTCGCGCACGTCGATCCGCTGTCGTTAGCTGAGCAACAGCACCGTAGTATCCATCGTGTGTGGGCATGCTTTCGTCACTGAAGTCATTGCGCTTCAGCTCGCGAAAAACCGTCGAGCGACAGCGCTTCAGCACACGCGCCATCTGATCTACACGGACCTTAGCGTGTCTCCTAGCGTTCTATTTTACGACGTTCTGAGATACCCAACTACTTGTAAGTTGTTCCCATATCGATTCCTCTTGTCAGATAACGTGCTGCTTTCTAACAAGAGTCGCAGTTGAGAGTAGCGCGCGCCGGCTACAATTAGTGTTGCAACCAAGTAGAAATGTCACCCGGAGTGCAAAGCAGAAGTGTCACCAAAAGCGCTGACGGTAGCAAAGCCTGACAGGGCGGAGACCTCACACATCGCAGCCCTGGCTGGCTTTGCGGGACAGGGGGAGCGGACGTTCGCACTCACAGCAGCGAAGGTGTCAAAAGAGCCCTTTGTGCTAGGTTTCTGTTGTGCAGCGAATGACGGCTTTGGTAGTCTGTGAATTTATCAAAGGTCCTGTCAAAATACAGCCACTATTTGGTCGGATACCTTGACCCAAAGAGGTACAGACGTTGCTAGATATTCTTGTGCAGGATCGTGAGGGGCTTACTGGGCCGGTAAAAAATGTGCCTATTCAGGTGCCAACTGAAGACAAAATTACCGTTCGCGACCTGATCGTCACGCGTGTCAGGGCAGAGTTGTCTGACGGTAATCACGATGTGGCAGTGTCCGCGGCATCGCGATTGGACCAAAGGTCAGCAGAACAGCATGCGATTAGAAGTTTTACAGAAAATGGATTATTTGTCATCGTCGACGACATGCAGCTAACAGAGCTCGATCAGTTGGTCGATCTACATGCAGAATCGCTTGTGGAATTTTTGCGGATAATTCCGTTGAAAGGTGGCTAATGTTCAGAAGCTTCAAGAAACTGCTTGGCGGATCGCGCGCAGCAACAACAGGAGATACCGAAGTCTCAAGTGCTCAGATGGACAGGTCACGGCAAGGCATTTCGCAGCGCATGCAAGACAGACGCGATGCGCTAAAAGTAGCGCGGGAGCCATTTGTAGACCAGATTGCAAAACACCTTGAAGAAGGTGCACATGTCGAAATATTAGACCGCATTTTTCCTTTAGACGTCTGTGAAACGCTGCCATCCGATACCGTTTTTAAGCTACTGAGAAATGCTGGCGAACCATTCTGCTCTGATCTGTTTCAAGCCTTGAATGCGCTAAGAAAGCAGTATGATTGGTGCGCAACTGTTGGAAAAAAGGGCGCTGGTGGATGGGATGGTTTTTTATCCCCAGAGACCACAATGTTTCGTCATGGCGAAGATGTGTTATTTGCACTGTGTGAAGTTGGATTTACGCCAAAGCCCAGCTGGGCCAAGGATATCTTGCATTTTGTGAGCCAAGCGCAGGAGTATCAGGCGCCGTATGGTTTGATTTCTGAATATCGCAAGATGACCGTCCTACGTAGCTTGGCCAAGCTTTTCCCGACGCATCAAGACCTGCCGGAAGACGCACGGCCATTTGCCATCGCAATTGCACAATCCACTTTCCAAAGCAATTCAGGTTCTATGAAGAGCCCTTTGAGCCCTGGTGGAAAAATCTTACCTAAGCACAAGGCAATGATGCAGCTTGCTGGAACTGAAGAAGACAACTTTCTGGACAAGATGCGCAAGTTACCTGCCCCACGCATTGGGCATCCCGACCCTAACGGGAACTATAGAATGTGGCTTGCCGATTTCCGCAAGGTGCAGGACCGTCTCAAGATATTGGTTAGCGAATTCAAAGACACACACGGCAAACCAGCGTGGTGGCGTGATGAAACCGCCTACACTGCAACTTTTGGCACCACTGACGATGAGCAGGAAAAGTTTGGTTGGTGGTTACGTCCACACCCGCAAGGTGCCGGGTGTGCCATTCTGTCAGCTGAAACCTATGAACGTATGATCGCACCTAATGCATATGATGATATGTATGATTGGGTCGGCGCACTCGAAACACTGCTGGCTCAAGATACTGATACCCTTCCGTTTTCGTTTGGCAGCGATGCCGTGCCGGATATCGAACTTTTTACATTTGGTGGCGCCGATCCTGATGGTCAGTTGCTAGCCCACTTGGCAACGGCAACCACGGCCAAACCAACAGCTGCGTGGCGCAAAACTGCCCGCGAACACATCTATCGTATTGGCCCCGACGTCGTGTTTAGTGGGTTTCGTACTTGGCTTGGGTATGCGGTTGAGTTGGATGACGCTTTCTTCGAAACGCTTTTGATTGGTGATGTCCCAGCAGCTGCCCGACGGTTGGCGGGTGGAGGGTGGAGCGCCGCAGAAACGCCAATTTCAGAGCGTAATCAAGGTAAGGTCGACACTACGATCTTAAACCGTGCGGCACTCGTCATCATGCGGATGCCAGCCTATGTCAACGAAGAACAAGCAAGGCGCCAATGGCAACACAGCGGACACTCTGAAAAGATGCAACATCGCGGGGAGATTTCGCATGTCAATGTTTGCATCATGACGGGCATCTTTTGGGCTATGGAAAATTGGCCCGAAGGAGCCTCGCTCGAAAGCATCGAAAAAGCGGGTACTTTTTGCTTTCAAAAGAACTTTGGCGCGTTTCGTTCACGCAAAGCCGGTAACGCTGCCCTTTGGGTGTTGGGTCAGATTGGTACGCGGGATGCAGTGCACATGCTGGCCCGCCTGCGTCGCACAGTAGCCCGCGACAAGGCTGTATCGAAGCAGATCGACAAGGCCCTGACGGAAACCGGGCAACAAGTCGGCCTTGATCTGGATGATATGAAAGAACTCTCAGCCGATGATTGGGGTATTACCAATGCAGGTCTAAGGATAGAGCGATTGGGCGACTGCCGTGTAACCTTGCGCGTTGTTTCATCACGCCGTGTCACACTTGAAAGTCAGCCATGGGACGACGCTAATGCGCCGTCCAAACGCGGCATAATCAAGGCGGCTATTGTCGATCAAAAAGACAAGGAACTGGCGGCAGAGCTCAAGAAAGCCGCAACTGACATCCCAACGTTACTTGCGGAAGCACGACAAAGGTTTGTCGCTGCAATGCGCAATGAGCGAAGCTGGGCTTGGTCAGATTTTCATGAGAGATTTTTGGTCAATGAACTGGTCGCAACCCTAACGCGACGGATTATCTGGCAAATAACACAGTCTGATGGCACGTCGGTTGAAGCTTTGTACGATGGGCGTGACTTCTGTGACGTTGCGGGCAATCGCATCGGCACATTACTTGACACAGCTAGAATTGCAGTTTGGCACCCACTCTCGCCTGGCACAACCGATGCTATTGATTGGGCCGATAGGCTCGCCGCTCTGGATATTCGCCAACCCTTCGCGCAAGCGTGGCGGACAATCTATCGGCTAACCCCGCCAGAAGAAGAAACACGCACATATTCTAACCGTTTTGCAGGGCATATTCTGCACCAACCTACCTTTGTCGCAATGCTCAGAAAACGGGGCTGGAACGCGGGCAGCAAAATGGGGACGGGACAGGATGATCTAAAGGCACGGAACTGGCTTGACTTCCCGACCCATCATATTCGCGCGGAATACTGGGTGGCAGGCGTCGGAGCCGCTGAATATACCAATCACGAATATGGTGCCGACAACTATGAGTTTGTCGCCACTGATCGGGTGCAATTTTTTGCTATCGACGATGCAGGACATCTGTCCAAAAAACCGATGAAGCTGGAGGATGTGCCCCCAAGGGCATTTTCGGAAGCGTTGACCGATATCGAAGTGGTTGTTGGTGCCACATCAATCGGGCGAGATCACCATTGGGAAGACCTTGGTGAAAATACAAGTCACCCCGCAAACTTCCCCCCAGATTCGCTGTCTTACCGGGACGCGTTCGCTGTCAGTGGGTCGAAGGAAGCTATCGCATTGCGGCGTACTGTTCTTGAACGGCTTCTTCCGAAACTCGCAATTGCACCCGTCACGACATTGGAAAATGACTGGTTGCTGGTTGTTGGCAACACAGGCAACCGATACCAAATACACCTTGGTTCTGCCGCTATCACCCTGTCAAAGCGCAATCAGCATATCTGCATCGTTCCCAAAAAAGACAGCGATCCAAACCGCCCAATGCTTCCTTTTGAGGGCGACGCAACGTTCTCGGAGATACTATCGAAGGCTGTCATGTTAAGTAATGATGACAAGATCAAAAACCCAGATATTCGAAAACAAATCGGTATCTGATCTTCTACTTGTTGGCTCAAAAAGCGGTCGCAGGCAGAATTGGGTCCAATGGCAGCTTCGTCCGCAAGGCGGTAATTGATCATCAATATCACAAGGTCAGCTTTTGCTTGCCGCAGCGGCTTCGCCCGCCCGC
>NZ_JBHZRX010000009.1:0-132412 GCF_043641945.1 Yoonia maritima
AAGCGGCTGTGGCCTCGGCATGACTTTTTCTCGCCTGAACTATGGGTCGAAGACGATAACATCTTGGTTGATCGTTCGTGTTTCGAAGGTCCTGATCTCTGGGCCGATCCAAAGATAAAGTTCGTGTTTTTTATGAGTGATCGATTGGGCCAAGCGCAGATTAAGGCGCGTATGAAAAATGCGTTTAAGCTCGTTCGGTGCCGTGTTAGTTAGCTTCCCTTCGAAAGTAATAGCAGCACAAACAGCGCAACTGATCGGGTTTGCGCGGTGAACTTGCAAACTAACGCATTCTGACGCACACCGAGGCAGTTTTCCGTATACGCACTCGTTCGCAAGAAGCCGTCATTTGAGCAGAGCGCAGCATTTGTCAAAATGGGCTCACTGCCGCCATCAGATCGGTCGCAGCATTTTGCCAATTGGGTCCCGCCACCCCCTTTTAAGAACGGCCCATAGCCGCCGTTGACCATGTCTTCCAGATGCTGCGGTGCGGCCTGCCAGACCAGCCATTCGCTGCAAATGCGAAATCAGGTGATCCGCGAATTCACACAATGCGGGGGTGGTTTCAACTGATCGCTGCAACACGTGCTTCAAATTTCTTAGCAGCGGTTCGGTATTGCAAGGTCTTTCTAGGTCGCTCGTCAAGCTGGCGGGCGACGGCGCTGAGTTTGGCTTGGCTAAAGCCTGATATATCAGTGCCTTTGACCTATACATTTTCCCGGGCGGCAAAGAGCTCAAGCAATACCGCCGTGCCTATAAAACGCCGCGAACGGGCGCAAACAACGATGAGACGTTGCGTTATTGCGCGCGCAAAGCAGACTGTGGCGCGTGTGCCCTAACTGTCTGTGATGCTGACTCTAGCATTCAGACTGCTGTGGTGCACAAGTTGAACGATACCGCCAGCTTTCAAGACCGTACAATCCGGGCTCAGCTTGGGCTTGCAGGAAATCCCAAAGACTTGCCTCTCTTCCAAATGGCGATCGATCCTCCCGATCAAACCTACACCTACGAATAGTGGCGTAATCCTTCTGCACTTTCGCCTATCCTTTCCGCACGCTCGTGCGGACTAGGAATCGCGTTATTCCTTAGATGTCGTGAATCGGATTGGAGATGGACCATGGCACGGTTTCAAACCGTACGCCGAATTCGGCTTGAGGCTATCTATATCTTCACAGACCTCCACTTAAGCCGTGGAGCACCACCCTAACCCAAAACGCGATACAATTGACCGATTTGCCACTTGTGCGTGCATAAAGTCGGACCTAAACTGAAAATCAAGAATAGCTACTGAAGGCACTAGCTGGCACTATGGCAACGACATTCTCTCTGTTCTATCTTGGCATAGCGCCAGAAATCGACTCCGTCGAAGGCAATCTGACGTCCGAGAATCACAATGCGCTGAACGGATTAGTGTTTGGCGGGCCCAGCGACATCATTTCGGGCAACCTCCAGACGTTGTCACCTGATGCGACCAACTCCTACACTGGAGGTGTGAATGCGGACGCGTATGGGGCCGAAAATCTAATAGAGAACGAGACGTTTTCGATCGATGGCGGTGCGCTCCAAACGCATGACACGACGATGCTCTATAACAGCACGGTGATCCAATACACGGATGGATCGACCGCGACAGTCGATGCGATCGTAATGCAAGACACGGACGGAAGCCTGTATCTGCTGCCACCGACAACCGGCCCCAACGCCTATTCGGACGCGCTAGAGGCAAAGCCGATCGAGTCGGTAACACTTGGCACTGCGGCACCCTCTGGCGGAACCGATACCTACGGCATGACCGCTGATCGTTACGTTCTGGACTTCAATTACGTTGATACCGACGGCGATGGGATCATCGATTCCGAAGATATCGATGATGACGGCGATGGAATCCTCGACATTGATGAGGGTGCGAGCACCACAGTACCGACGACAATCACAATCATCTTTGACGCCGATGAAAGGGCTGATGGCGACAATACAAGATGGGAATTGCGTGATCCAAGTGGGACCGTAATCGCAAGTGACACGACAATTGCCAACAATGTGATCGAAATTACGGACGTTCCGGTGAACGGGGTGGGTGATTATACCTTCACCGTCAATGATAATGGCGGTTTCTTATCCTTTGGCAACGGGCTTAACGGCAGCGACCCCGCCAGCTATGTCGTCCAAGTTGACGGAGTAACCGTTGTCGACTCAGGGCCGAACCCAAATTTCGGCGGCTCAACGAGCCATACCTTTTCGGTTGCTGAAGTCGTAACCGAAGTCGACACAGACGGTGATGGTATCGCTGACCATCTTGACCTCGATAGTGATAATGACGGCATCACGGACAACGTCGAGGCGCAGACCACCGCAGGATATGTGGCACCTACTGGTATTGACAGTGACGGTGATGGGCTCGACGATGCCTATGAGACTGGCGGACTTACTCCGGTGGATACTGACGCCGATGGCACCGCGGACTTTCTGGATACTGACAGCGACAACGATGGCATCAGCGATACTGACGAGGCTGGCCATAGTGTAACACAGGCCGCTATCGATGCATCTGCCGATACGGATGGCGACGGTATCAAGGATGTCGTGGATGACGTGGTTGGTTTCGACGCTAACGACGCCGATATCGACGGCGCGGGAAACTTTACGCTGGCTGATAGCGATTTTGACACCGCACCAGATGGCAGCAACGCCGCGCCAACCACCACCGACCTTGACTATCGCGACACAGCAAGCGCGTTCGACAAGGACGGGGATGGCATCGTCAACAGCGCGGATCTCGATTCCGACAACGACGGGATATTAGACACGGACGAGGGCTTTAGCAGCGGTCAGGTCTATTGGGATCACAATGACGGCAGCGGGACGTCGTACCTCGCCAACACTAACGGAGATGCGGCTTCGATCCTCAACTCGACAAGCTCCATTTCGTTTGGTTCAGGATTCGTGGCACCGACCAGTTCTTGGGAACATATCCTTCAGGGCGCCGACGCGAACACTCTCGCCGAAGCGGTCGCGTTGGATGAGTATGTCGAGGTCTCTTTCACACTTACCCAAGATGCATATCTGACCGAAATTCAGCACGGTATCGTTCCACTGGATTGGGGTGGCACAGCCGCAGGCAGCTATAATGTCGCAGTGAGCGCGTCTGACGATGGCTTTATTTCTTCGACCACAATTTACGATGATGGGTATCAGCCCACCCCACCGAACGGGTCATATGGGATCAGCATCGAGTCCATCGAACCCTTCGAAATGGTGGCTGGTCAGCAATACACTTTGCGTTTCTATCTGTTCGACGAACAGAACAGTTATTCGCCCGACAACACGCTCGCTTTTGATGATCTGTTCCTTACATTGGAGACGAAGCCGGATTCCGACGGTGACGGTATCGCCGATTACTTGGATCTGGACAGCGACAATGACGGGATCACCGACAACGTCGAGGCGCAGACAACAGCGGGCTATATTGAGCCCACCGGGATTGATTCTGACGGTGATGGGCTCGACGATGCCTATGAAACTGGCGGACTTGCTCCGGTAGACACTGACGGTGATGGGACCGCTGATTTTCTGGATACCGACAGCGACAACGATGGCATCAGCGATACAGACGAGGCCGGCCATGGTGTTACGCAGGCTGCCATCGATGCCTCTGCCGATACCGATGGCGACGGTATAAAGGATGTTGTGGACGATGTGGTTGGTTACGACGCTAACGACGCCGACATCGACGCATCGGGCAATTTCACGCTGGCCGACACCGACAATGACACCGCCCCCGATGGCGCCGGCGCGGTGCCCTTGATCAGCGATCTTGATTTCCGCGATACAATTTGTTTTTCGCGTGGCACACAGATTATGACCGATCGAGGCGAAGTTGCGGTAGAGGACCTGTCGGAAGGCGACTTGGTTCTGACGGCAGATAACGGCTACCAGCAGCTACGATGGATCGGCAGCCAGAAGGTGTCGGGAAGCCGTCTTGAAGACGAACCAAACCTGCGCCCTATTCGAATCCGCAAAGGTGCCTTGGGGAATAACACGCCGTCCTGCGACCTCGTCGTATCACCCCAGCACCGCGTACTCGTACGCTCCAAGATCGCCCGCAGAATGTTCCACGCTTCCGAGATATTGGTAGCCGCCAAGTTCCTTCAGTCTGTCGACGGCGTGTCCGAAATCACAGATTGCGACGGCGTGGAATACTTCCATCTCTTGTTCGAGCGCCATGAAGTAATCTGGTCAAACGGGGCATGGACGGAGAGTCTCTTCACTGGTCCACAGGCCTTGAAATCGGTCGGAGCGGAAGCGCGCGCGGAAATCATGGCGCTCTTCCCAGAACTTATTGAACGCAATTACGAGGCTCAGCCTTGCCGCCAATTGGTCTCTGGTCGCAGGGGGCGCAAATTGGCGTTTCGGCACGAAAAGAACCAGGTCGCATTGGTTGAACATGCTTAAAGTCGAGCTTGTTGTATGGCTGCTCGGCAGCCTCAAGCGTGAACGAGGAAGACAGGTGATGCGCAGCAACGGCAGCTCACACGTCGGATCCTGAACTGCCGATTATGATCCTTAAACAATTTGTAGTGCTAAACGTCCGCTTTTGCACGACTTAGCTAAAGTTTCGCGTCCGCAGCGAATGACCGCAACCCGCCCTTGGTGTCGATCGACATGAACGGCCCGAAGCGGACCTTCGCGGATTGGCCTAACGCTGCGATGCAGCTTCCACAAACCAAACATTCACGCCATGTGTAGCAATTCTAATCCTCGAGGTTAGTTATGCGGACAAAGATGCCGTCGACACTTTTGGTTTGAAGGGCCGCTATCCTCGCCTTTCGCCAGCCGCAAAAAACGCCAACGAGAATAAGAACATCACTGTGGTCTGCATACGTGACACCATGGTGGTAAAACATAGGACTGGGCCAACTAGGTCACACATTTGGTTGTCGAGACACTACTTCAAAACGGCGGGGAACCCATCCGACCCAGCCAAAAAGTCCAGAAAACTTCTTACCTTGGCAGGCAGATAACTACGATCAGCGTAAATGGCCTGAATATGCAATTTCGGCCATGCTACGTTTGGCAACACGGCTTCAAGTCGATCGTCTTTCACGTCGTCTTGGGCGGCCCAGTTCGGAAGCATCGCAAAGCCCATTCCGGCTACCGCTGCTTGATGAAGAATGCTTTCGTTGGAGCTTACCAAAATTGGCCTGAGTTTGACATCAATCCCGTCTTCGCCGCCAAACTTGAGCCGCCCGTCCGCGGCAACTTGAGAATACGCAAGCATCGGGGCGTTGTTCAGATCTTCCGGAGTTCTGGGGCGGCCAAAGCGGTCTAAAAAGGAAGGGGCTGCCACGAGCTGAAACGTAACCTCCGCCAGTTTTCGCGCGATCAGCCCGTCGTCCAATTTGAACGCAACGCGCAATGCTAGATCAATACCTTCTTCTACCATGTTAATCTTGCGGCCACTTAGGTCGATATCAAAGGTTACATGCGGATTTTGCTGATGGTAGGTGGTCAGAATTTTCGCAAAGGCCGGATTAGACATCCAAACAGGTAGCGACATTCTGAGCGTACCGCGCGGCGAAAGGCTGTCTGTGGTCAATTGCGCTTCAGCTTCGGTCAGCCCGTCAAGCAAAGGGCGGATTGTTTGCAAATACTGCGCGCCAGCCTCGGTCAGGCTAACGTTCCTGCTATTGCGATTGAGCAAACGCGCACCGACGCGAGTCTCTACATGTTTGACGTGTTTGCTGGTCATCGCAGGGGAGATATTTAGGCGCTCTGCAACGGCCGAGAAGTTTTTGTGCTCTGCAACCTCTACAAAAACACGCAAGCTCAGAAGTGTGTCCATCATCAACTCATAGTAAATGTTGCTTCAATAAATAAACTGATGATGCCGAAATGGGAAATCTTTATTCATGTCCTCATCACAATACGCTTCAACAGCAGATTTATGAAAGAGAACGACATGACAACGATTGACACAAACCCCGTACAATCCAGCAAGGGCTGGAATATTGGCCTCTGGGTCGTCCAAGCCCTGTTGGCTGCGATGTTCCTGATGGCCGGCGCAACAAAGCTGATGTCCGGATCGGCCGAATTGGTTGCGATGGGGATGGGCTGGGCCGAGAACGCCCCCCTCCTTTTGATCAAGTTTATCGGTCTGGGCGAGGTCGCGGGCGCACTTGGCCTTATCCTTCCAGCTGCCACCCGCATTATGCCACAACTGACGAAACTAGCTGCTGTAGGCCTGTGTGTTGTTATGGTTCTGGCTGCCGGTGTGCATATCTTTCGCGGTGAATTCGAAGTCGTTCCAGTGAACGCCGTTTTGTTCGCACTGGCCGCTTTGGTGGTTTGGGGACGCGCGAACAAGGCACCAATTGCTCCACGCGGTTAGTCCATCACGGCTCGCGCTCTGGTGCCTCTTGCCAGAGCGCGTTATTACTCAAAAGGTTGCTTTCGATGCTACATACCCCCCTCCTTGCCAACACTGGCCACCCTACGCAAATTGACCGCCTGTCTTGGGGCATGGTGGAACTCCAGGTGACAGACCTTGATCGTTCGGTCGCTTTCTGGACCTCGGCCTTGGGGCTGGTCAAACGCGAACTTGCATCTCCCGGCATCGCACTTGGTACGAAAGATCGCACACTGATCGTCCTTCGTCCCGGTGCAAACACCCCTGTCGCCGCGCCTTATACGGGCATGTACCACGTCGCGATTGGTGTCCGCAGCCAGGCGGAATTCTCGCGCCTGCTGACCCGCTTGATCCACTTGAATGTTCAAGTAGGGCCGACGGATCACTTGATGGCGAAATCGCTATACTTCCACGATCCCGACGGTTTGGAGATTGAGATTACATATGAGACACCAGAACGGTTTAGCCATTTTGGAGATATGTCTAAGGGCCTGACTTTGTTCGATGTTGACGGTAACCGGCATTCTGGCCGCGGACTGCTTGATGTGAGTGTTGAACTTGCCTTTGCAGCAGGGGCGGACCCTATGGCCCCTTTGGCCGGTGACACCTACCTTGCGCATTTGCACTTTAAGGTCGCAGCACTCGAGTCCGCTTTGGATTGGTTCGAGACCCTTGGTTTTGAGCGTCACCTGACGCTGGATAACTGGGGTTTTGCCGATATGGGAGCAGGCCAACCCAATACGCACCGGTTGGCAATGAATATCTGGGCTGGGCCAAATCGCCCGCCTAGGCCGCAAAATATGGCTGGATTGGTGCACTACGAGCTGATCTCCAACGTGGACGTCGTCGCCTCCTCTCACCTGCGCCAAGACGGCGATGTCTTTCGCGGCACCGACCCCACAGGTGTCAACGTTACTTTGCGTATAAGTAGATAGGACCACCTAATGCCCCCACAACCTCAATCTTACCGCCCCGCTCAGATCATTTTGCACTGGGTCGTTTTTGCGGCCATCTGGGTGCAGTGGCTTTTTAACGAGCCCATAAAACGCACCATTCACGCAATGCAGATCGGTACCACACCGGCCGGAAATGACATGACGATGGCCTGGGTACATGTGGGATTTGGATCAACGATCTTTCTCGCTGTGTTGGCAAGGCTGTACCTGCGCTACCGCTATGGCACGCCCGGTCACGCCCCCGGCACACCCCCGATGCAGGCCAAGATCGCAACAACTGTTCACTGGGCGCTTTACGGCGCGCTGATCGGTATGGTGATCACGGGCGGGATGACATGGAACGGCGTTGCTGATTTGGGTTACGCGCACCGGCTTTTGAATATGGTGCTCTTTGGTTTGATCACGACACATGCTGCCGCCGCCTTGTTCAACCAGTTCGTGCGCAAAGATGGCACGCTACGGCGGATGATCGTGTCGCGCAAAATCTAACCAAAACGGGGTCCGTCACGATGGCGTGCCCACCATTTGTCAAAGGAAACGAAGATGACGAAGACAATCCTCCTTTACGGCGGTTCTGGCCGCACGGGAACATTTGTGATGCAACAGGCCTTGGCCGCAGGACACAGCGTGCGCGCCTTGGTTCGCAATCCGGCCGTAATATCGCAAACCGACGCCAAACTGACGCTTATCAAAGGCACGCCTGAAGATGCCGATGACGTGGCCGAGGCGATGCAGGGCTGCGACGTGGTTATCAGCACGCTGAATAATGCGCGCGCCTCGGATTCCCCGTTTTCCAAGCTGGTGAACCGGGACTCGCTGTTGAAAGATATCATTGATGTCACTATCGCCGCGATGCACGATCAAGGCCTGCGCCGCATCGTGTCATTGGGGGCCGCAGGGGCGAACGAAAGCTATGACACCGCACCATTATTGATGCGGATGCTCATCAAGTGGTCCCATTTGGGCCATGCCTACCGCGATCACGAAATGGTCGAGGATGCGCTCGCCGCGTCTGGACTGGATTGGACAGTGGGCCGCGCGATGATGCTGGGAAAAAAGGAAGGCACGGCCCCAGTCATCGAAAGCTATGTGGTGGGCGGAGCCAACCAACCTAAGCCCGTGATGCAGATCTCACGAACCTCCGTGGCGCAGTGGCTTATCGAAGCCTTGGATCGCGCAGACCTTCATGGCAAAGCACCGATGATCTCGCAAAAATAAGTCTGGCCCGCCGCGATAGAACTGCGCGGCGGGTTCGTATCACTACGACAAACACCACGCGGCCATTTTCAACTAGTTCGTGCGCAAGGACAGCACGCTGGCACGCATGTTCTCCGCGCTCAAGATGTGAGAATACCGCCCGAGCCGCGGCGAAAACTCATGGCTCAGGCGTATGTTTATAAAAGCACATATGACGGGACAAAAAATGCAACGTTTCTTCGCAGCGACCTCACCTTAGCTCACATGGGCAGTGCTTGCCTCCCCCGGGGTCATGATGACTTTCACCGCGTTGACATCCGATGATCCGCGGGTTTTCCACCAGCTCGTGCACCCGTCCGGTGAAACCTCCGCACGGTTGTTGGTCGTGCTGATGATGGCAACCCCCTTTGGCGCTGCTGCTCAAGGGATGGCGGGGGCCGCAATGGTTGAAACGCAATCGCCGCTATTTGGGCGTCGCCTCATTTGGCTATGCGTTGCTGCACACGGTGTTCTACCTGCTGGATAAGGCGTCACTGACCACTGTTGTTGATGAATTGCCGCGCCTTTACATTTGGACTGGCTGGGTGGCGTTTATCATCTTCATACCGCTGGCACTGACATCAGTGGATTACTTCGTGCGAAAAATGGGCACATGGTGGAAGTGGCTGCAACGCTGGACCTATGCCGCAGCCGTGTTTACACTGGTACATTGGGCCGCTTTGCATGATTGGAACGGAGCAGCACCCGCCCTGGTTGTCACTTTGCCCCTCCCTGATCGCGCTTGAGGCCTACCGTGTTTGGTACTGGTATCTGCGGCCACGGCACATAGTGGCATAGCGACTGCATCGACGTCCTAGATCAATATATCAAGGAGAGCGAAGGGGGTTAACCCGCAAGCGACGCTTTCCTCGTCTACTGTTGCGGTCATCAATACGGGATGTAATTGCAAAGCCGAATGTCGCTCGCCGCGGTTCGCAGCCATTCGTACGAGCCGCAGCATCGGTCAAATTAGGGCTCGAAGCCGACCTTCGCCGCACTTGCGAATGTCGTTCGGCGCAAAGTCAGCATGTCGATGTCGGCTATGCGGGGGCGGTTTCAACGGGTGAGCGCAACACTTTAATCTTTTTGGAAAGATGGAGTGTGAGAGATGAAATATCGGACGCGGACGTTTTACACGGACAAACAGAAGTCTGAGATGTGGGATCGGTGGCAGCGCGGGGATTCGATGAGTTCGATTGGGCGGCATTTCAATCGCGCATCGTCTTCAATCTTCCCGCATTTGAAACAGTTCGGCGGGATACGGCCCGCTGCCCGTAAGAGGTCGCGATTTGCTTTGAGCCTGACGGAGCGGGAGGAGATATCTCGCGGCTTGGTTTCAGAGCGGTCGTTGCGGTCTATCGCCAAGAGCCTGAACCGGTCGCCTTCAACGATCAGCCGAGAGGTTCGCAGGAATGGCGGGCGTCAGGCTTACCGCGCGGCGCGCTCGGATCAGCGGGCTTGGGACTGCGCAACGCGTCCCAAATCATATAAACTCTCGTTCAATGATCCATTGTGCCACCTGATTGCACGCAAGCTGCGTCGGAAATGGTCGCCGCAGCAGATTGCTGGTTGGCTCAAGCGGAAACATCCCGACGAGGAGCAGCATCGCGTGTCCCACGAGACGATCTATCGCAGCCTTTATGTGCAGACGCGTGGGGTCTTAAAGAAGGAATTGCAGGAGTGTTTGCGCAGCCCGCGTGCCATCAGGCGGTCACGGCACGCAACTTAGAAAGGGTTGAAGCTGCGCAAGATCAAGAACGCCATCCCGATCAGCGAACGGCCGCCCGAGATCGAAGATCGCGCCGTGCCGGGGCACTGGGAGGGCGACCTGATCGTGGGGGCTAACAACAGCTACATCGCGACGCTGGTAGAACGCCATTCCCGGTTCGTGATGTTGGCCAAAGTCGAGAACAAGGACACCCAAAGTGTTATCACGGCCCTGATCAAGCAGGCCCGCAAGTTGACCAAAGCACTGTATCGGTCACTAACATGGGACCGTGGTTCTGAGATGGCCGGACATGTGGCGTTTACCATGGCGACAAAGATCGACGTCTATTTTTGTGATCCGCAGTCACCTTGGCAACGCGGGAGCAACGAAAATACCAACCGGTTGCTTCGCCAATACTTCCCGAAAGGCACCGATATATCAGGCTTCAGCCAAGCCAAACTCAGCGCTGTCGCTCGCCAGCTCAACGAACGGCCTAGAAAGACCTTGCAATACCAAACCCCAGCAGAGAAATTTGACGCCTGTGTTGCTGCGATCAGTTAAAATTACAGGGACGAAGTTGCCGTTCGCCCCAGCTGCACCAATGGCCGCTTTTGAACGAACGGCTAAAGGTCGACTGCAATTCTGACCGTTCAACAAAAGGTCATTTTTGGACGACGCTGAAATTCGCTCCACTAATGCCCAATAAACAAACGGTATCTTTCAATTGTTGGACCCGTCGCAGACCGTAAGCTTTGCAAGTAAGCCTCTCTATTTTCCGTCCATTCATCACATAATTGCTTAAGTCTGACGCTGTCTTCGCGGAATTGACACCACTTGTCTGCTTGGGGTCCAACAATTTCGAAAAACATTCGTTCATAAAAGTTCTGACAAGATGATACGTAATCCGAAAGATAATATCGCCTTTGTGCTCCCCTTCTTGAAATGACTTTGACCGTTGCATTCTGATCCATCATTTCATCGGCCATTGCGCAGTCACTACTTTTTCGACCTACTTCCAGCCACTGTCTGATCGACCAACCTGGGTCCAACATTGTGTTCGATAGCACCGGGGGCGCAGATGGATCGTTCAAATTATGCTGAAGAGCATGTCTTTTTTAGTTGGTTTGCGCTCTTCGAGCTTCTCCCCTTGCGTCCATCCAAGCATACCAGCCCAAGAGCAATATGAGAATGACGCCACTTTTTATTATAGAACGCACAAATTTCGGCATCGAAGGCTGTCTCGTTTTGAAAGTTGAATTATAATCCAGATTGGTCTTGAGTGTTGGCCACACCAAGTCCTTAATTCACTAATCACACAGGGTGTTTCGTCTCTCTTGTCGATACATTCACCTGCATACCGAAACTGAGAACGCAGATTTACTACCGCACAAGCAACCTGTGTGATCAGGGGTCGAGTTGAGATAAAGGTATATATGCGTTTGCAGGATCCACGGCATCAGGAGAAAACTGATTGCATGTCGACACAACGGACGCTTTTGTTTGATCGACCGGCAGACCAGTTTCAATACCAGTTAGGGCCATGCTCAGCATAATATGACCGGCACTTCCTGGTTCGAATGACGAATACTCCATAACTTCTCTTGTCTGACCGATTGGATCAGACATATGGTCCGAGACCATTACTTCATAAATCCCATACGCATTCTCGACATTTCCCCCCCACAGATCGCATATTATTTTTTGCGCTTCTTCATCCGTTAGCGCAGCTACAGGTCCTGCAAATAATATCGCCATAGTTAGATAGATGGATTTGGTTTTAAAAAACTGCATGCGGTGAGGGACTTTCTGGTTGTTTGTACGATGACGAAATGCAGCGGCACCACAAATATTGCAGGGATAAGACTTGCACGGAATCCGGCGCCGATGCAAATCGGGGTTATCCCGCCAGTTTTCCTGATCCGGACATTCGCTGCGAGACATCAATTAGGCAATGTGGGCTCACTCCGGCCATTCGCTGCACCGAACGCAAAGGTCGGCTGTGCGGGACGAAGGGTGAATTCGCTGCGATTGCGAAAGAGGCTGCTTTCGTGCGCTTTGTGATAGAGCCGTCTGCGTTTCCTGTGACGGTGGTAAAGTTCCAAGCCCTCGTCGCCCCATAAGACATCGGTCGGCGTGATTTGAGCGATTTCTAGAAAGGCCGAATTGACGGGTCCAGTACGGTACTGGGAGGACGCCGCGCGCCTGTGGGGATCAGCGGCGCCAGGATGCACCCGGGCTGACGGGAACGGCGTTCCGCCAGGCGCTCAAACCCTTGCAGCGCCGACAGATCCGTTCTCCAAAGCCTTCACTCCAGAAAACAACATCGCATCTCAGACAAGGACGCTCTTGTGGTACGTCGCCAAAGGCCCTCCTGCGGGCGATGTCCGAAAATGCTACGTCGACCGAGGTTTTGTTCGTGATCATGTCAAATCCGCGCTGACTTTCGTGCGCATAGCCGACGTCGCGGTCGGTCGTGGAGGCATGCCCTCGTTTTCAGCAGCATGGATTGACGCCGTTTCACATGCACCTAGACGCGCCAGGTTCCGGTCCAGGACATCACTGTCAGACTGCGGCATTCGGTGCCCCGAATAGAGATGCCGCATATGTGCTGCAGAGACCCCGTCGGCCTCCATCACGAGGCGCACCATCGGATCAGCCAGCATTTCCTCAAGGAAGACGTCGGACAACGCTCTGCTTGTCAGCTTGTCCCTGGCGCGGGCATAGTCCAGATCGGCAAGGGAAACGGTCAGAGACCGTGTAAGCCCCGGATGCGATGTCCGGGGATGAAGTTTCACCATGACGGAGGCTTTCCAGGCTGCGGGATCCTGTTGACCCGGGGGTGAAACCAATTCCGTTTCGATCTCGTACTCTCCCGCCGGAAGCGTCTCGTTGAAGCCTGGAACGGTGAACGGGCGGGAAAAAACCGCAACGGTCTTGTTCGTCAATTCTTCCATGAGTGTGGTCCTTTCCCTTGTTGCTGCGGGTGGTCCGCGCGCCCGCTTAGAATGGGGCGCGTGGCCGGTGCAAATCTCAAGATGTCTTGGATTTCGCTGGTGCTTCCTTGCCAACGGCCTTGGACTCGTTCTCTTTGGCAGGGGTCTTCGCAGGCTTCGGCTTCATTGCGGCCGCAGCCCTGGCTGTCAGGTCCTTGAAGGACATATCATCGATCCTTTGATTGGCTGGTGCCAACATCGTCTTGTATCTTTGTTGTGACGGTCGGCTAGTAATAAAAGTAGCAACTTTGGTCCCGGGTTAAGTCCTCGTTGTTCAATGGCCCAAGTGGTGGCTCGATGGCTCATTTTTAGACTCCCTTCAAAATCTTAATATTAGGTTTAAGTTGTTGATATGAATGTCATGCGTGGGTTAGCTACGTTCGGAAAATAGCTAGTCCAGTTCTTGAGGCTTTAGACTGTTCCCGCGATGGTATTGAGCTAGTTTCTTATGGCTGTACTGCTTCGTTGATCTCGACGCCGAAATGGCGAACATAGTTACACCGGTGTAAGAGATCGTTGTGTATTAGCGAGAATGCAAAAAGCTCCGTTGAAGTAGTCAGCCAAAACACCCAAACCATTCCAACTAAGTGGATAATGGCCGGCTCAGCCCTCAGAACCCTCAGTGGTCGCTGCTAATTGTCCCGTCGTGTTTCCATGCGAGACAACGCCTCAAGAACTTCCGATTGTTTGAAACGGGAAAGCCGACCTGGTTTAATCGGTTTTGGCAGCGAGCCGTCTTCGATCCGACGATAGATCGAACTCCTGCCCAATTTTAGATAGGCCATCAACTCCGACAATTTCAGGTAATTTTCACTCATCTTTAGTGCTCCATAGTGCTTCTGATGGAGGCAAGATAATTCAGAAGAGTGCGACATATAGCGGGTTATGTCACACTTTTGTGCCGGTAATACAAACGGCAGTTAGATGTCACTGACCATTTGGGGTTTTCTTTGTTCAAATGCCTTGCGGCTGCCGCTATCGTTTTGCCTTCCGTAACAAGCTGGCGCATGCGCTTTATACGATCCCCACTGCTGTCATTCGGGGGGCGACCTCCTCGTACGCCACCTCTGCTCACTTCAGATCCAACATGAACATCATCATAGAAACGTTTACGCATTTCCATTTCTTGTAACGTTCTCCCCAAGCGAACACTAAATGCTATTAAGTGATCGATACTTGATTGATCTGAAGTATCATCCTTGATTTTTTCTTGCAGCTCCTCGATGTCTCTGACGCTAGCTGAAGCACGATCAATAAATGCCATTTCAGATAGTAGTTCTTTCTGTGGGTCTTGGTGTTTTGAGCCTGTTTTGGCAGCGCTACGTTTAACCGTGTCAAGAAAACTCTTGATATCTTCCAGGTTAACTGGCGACAGTGATCTGCGGGACGACTGTACAAGTACATTTGCCAAACCTTCTTGATCGTATGGGCCATACGGTGGGATTATGATTGTTGTCGTCCCAATGCGAGACATCTTGTCTTGTTGGGTTTTGCTTTCGACTTGCTTAGGTGTTCGTTGTGTCATGAACTGATCGATTTGAGCGCTTGTATGCCGTCACTGGAGATATGAGTCGCCCATCTTTCCATGAGCACGCGGCGTTGTTCGAGAAAGTCGGTACGGCGATATGAACGCTCAACTTGAGAACCGATTACGTGAGCTAATGCCGCTTCTGCGACCTCACGAGACACATCTGTCGCTTCTGCAGCCCATGTTCGGAAACTGGATCTGAATCCGTGAGGGCGGGCTTGCAGTGCTCGTGCCCGCATTAGCTTGGACATTGTTGAATCAGAAATGACACCTCGTTTAGTGCCGGGGAAAAGGTAACCGTCTCTTGCGTGGAGTTTTGCCTCATCGACTACCGATTGGGCCAGTTTTGACAGGGGAACACGGTGCTCTTTTCCTGACTTCATCCTGTGAGCGGGAATAACCCAAATGTCGCCATCTAACTCATTGATGTGCATTTCGCGCGCTTCAGTCGACCTAACAGCGGTCAAAATGACAAGCCGCAAGCAAAGGTTCGTTACTGTGGCAACCGATAAGGTTTGATAGAACTCCGGTACATCTTGCCACGGCATTGCAGGGACGTTGTTGGATACTTGCCGCGATTTGCCGAGCAGGGCAGCGGCTTTCGTTGTCGCTTGAAGGTCAACATCCAATCCCATTGCCGCGCCGTGCTTGATGACAATGCCAAGCCGGCGCATAGCTTTTCTGGCAGTCTCCCCCTTTGTGTGCCAGATTGGTGCCAGCGTGTTCTTAATGTCTAGCTGGTCGATCTCTTCGATTGGGACTTGTCCCAATTTAGGTAAGACATGCAGTTCTAACGGAGAAAACCAACGACTGTTTTTACCATCGTTTTTCAGTTCGGCTTTACGTGCTTCGAAGGCAGCCTCTGCGACGGCTTGCAGCGTGTTGTCTGAGCGTGCAGCTTGCCGTTTAAGTCTTTCGCGCTCCTTAATGGGGTCCTTGCCGGTGCGGGCAACTGAGCGCCATTCTCTCGCGGAGATGCGTGCTTCTTTTAGGTCAACTTCTGGATATGCGCCTAGGCCAATCTCACGACGGCGGCCATGAATTGTAACACGCAAAAACCACTGTGCGCCGCCATCATTCCTCCGGTGGAACAAAAGATTGTTTCCGTCTGAATACTTGCCACTGGGTAAGTTGCGTAGTTGCATTGCCGTCAACTTATTATGTGCCGCCATCGTCCACCTCACAATCCACCTTTAAGGGCTGGATATCATGAGACTGCGTTGGACACTATGGTTTGGATAGGGTCGTTTTATGGTAGGCTTTGTCTATATTTACAGGCGCCTTAGACGTGACTTGAAGCGTACAGGGGCATGTTTCCAAAGCTGGCCGCGGGCACCACTTAAATCAGCATTGGTGACTAGAATAAGCTGACGAGCAGTCGCTACAGGGCGGCTGATTGGCGGCCACTAACGGACCAATGATCAGCACTGGGTGACATTTGGCGCGCTCTGAGCAATAAGAGGTCGTTGATCTTGACGATTCCCGAGTGTTTGAAGCTATAAATTAGGCGTGTTAAGCACCTTCTCACAACAGGCATATTCGGATGACAAGAAAGACGCTCATTTGGTGCCCGTTTAGATAAAAAATCTGTTCGCTTTGCTTGCTCCAATCGCGTTTGTTGGGCTAGTCTCAAGACATAAAAATCTCATATTTGGAGTAACTTATGTCTGAACAACGCCTTATTCGATATGATACTGCTGACGCTCAGGCGGGTGGGCAGAAACGACCTTTTGCGAAGGCCGTGCGCGCCGGTGATTATGTGCATGTTTCGGGGCAAGTTCCGACCGTTGATGGCGAGGTCGTGAATGGTGGCATCGTGGCGCAGACTGAACAGGTCATTTCCAATATCAAAGAGGTGCTGGCGCTTGCCGATTGCGGCATGGAAGATATCGTCAAAGTGAATTGCTGGCTTGAGGATACGCGAGATTTTTCATCATTCAACGCAGTATTTGAAAAACACTTTGGTCCCAATCCACCGGCACGATCGACTGTGGAATCACGTCTCATGATCGACGCAAAGGTCGAGATTGATGTGCTGGCATGGAAGCCGTTGTGATCTGATGAAGGTCCTTATTCACGAAACCCAAGCTACGGCAGTTGATTGCGTTGCTGGCCTTTTCGCGGATCGTTTGAAGCAAGAGCCCGAAACGGTTCTGGGTCTTGCGACTGGCGGCACGATGGAAGCGGTTTATGAACGTTTGATCGCACGTTACAAGGCCGGCGACATGAGCATGGCCAAAGCGCGGTCGTTTAACCTAGACGAATATGTTGGGCTGCGCCCTGATCACCCATGTTCTTATTGGTATTACATGCGCAAAAAACTGTTCGATCATGTTGATATCAAACCAGAGAACACGTTTTTGCCATGCGGCGATGCCCCGGACCCAGAAGTTGAGGCCAACCGATACGAGGATGCCATTGCGGCGGCTGGGGATATCGGTTTGCAGCTGCTTGGATTGGGCGCGAATGGCCACATCGGTTTCAATGAGCCGACCTCGAGCCTTGCATCACATACCCGGATCAAAACCCTGACACGGACCACTCGGGAAGCAAATGCGCGCTATTTCGATAGCTTTGATGATGTGCCCCGTTTGGCGATAACGATGGGGATCGGCACCATTATGCGTGCTGAGGAAATCGTTTTGCTCGCGTTTGGTGAAGCAAAGGCGGATGTAGTCGCAAAGATGATCGAAGGTCCCGTTTCTGCGGCTTGTCCAGCGTCAATTCTACAGATGCATCGCAAGGTGACCGTCGTGATTGATGAGGCCGCCGCGAGCAAGCTCGCGTTACGTGATTATTACGAAGAAGTTCACCCAGAGGTGCGTGCACCCAGTTGATCGAGCGCAGATCGAAGCGCTGCAACGCGGTTCGCATCGGTGCTTCGGGCATCTTTTGGTTGGAAACCAAAGTCGCTGACCTTTTCGTTTTCGGGAGGAGGCAAAGGCGAGGAGCAGGATGCGTGAACCTCGGTTAGGTTCAGGTGTGATGCTAAATCGGCGATGTTTTCTGCGCTAATACCGCCCCCGGGCATGACGGTCACGCCGTGGCCCGCCATCCGCGACAGGCGATCCGCACCCGCCAGTGCATTGTTTGCGCCACCTGAAGACAGGATGCGTTTGATCCCGATTTCCCGACACAACCGCATCGCGGCATCCACATCTGGTGTCAGGTCAATTGCCCGGTGAAGCGTGATGTCGAGCCCTTCGGCTGCTTGGACCAATGTACGCAACATTTGTTCATCAAGCGATCCGTCCGGCTGTGACGCGCCAATAACAACCCCCGATAGCCCAGCATCACGTACCGCAGCGATTTCGGTGAGTTGTGCGCTGAGTTCTGTCGCGGACCAAACAAAGTTACCTGCGCGCGGACGGATCATGGCCATGACAGGTAGCGGGCAATGTGCTGCGATTTGCATCAGGCCAGCCGAGGGTGTCAGACCGCCGACTGATAATGCGGTACATAGTTCAATCCGGTCTGCCCCACCGTTGACGGCTGCCGCAATTCCTGCGGGGTCGTCAACGCAGATCTCCAGCGTGATCCGTTTCATGGTGTTTTCCATTCTAATGCCATTACTAGACCCGCCCCGACACAGCCGGCGATCCCGCTAAGCACCGCAGCTAGGCCATAACCACCAAATGTTGTTCCAATTCCAAACATCGCCGCACCCAATCCACCGCCAAGAAAGACGTTGACCGCAAGTAATGACGCGGACAAGCCTGGGCGGTCGCTGATCAGGTCTAGCAGATAACTGATTGGTAGCGAAATAATTCCGGCTGCTGCAAAACCTGCAATGCAGCTTGCCACATAGATGTGCCAAGGCGCGGTCGCCGCTGCAATTGCGCCTAGGTATGCAAGGTAAAGCGCCGAACAAATGAGTAGGGCGGTGGTGATCCGCAATGTCCGGGTCACCCGCGACCAAAACACCATGAAAATAACTTCGATCACGGCAACCAATCCGACAAGGAAGCCGACATCTGCAGTCTGACCTTGGGCTGACCCCGTGACCACAAGCGGAAGCAGCGCCGCATTCACATGAAGCACCTGACTAATGAGCGCGATACCGAGCACCCGCAAAAGCAGCCGAGGCGCAATGATACGGCGCAGATCGTGCAACGCGGCAGGCCGGGGAGTGATTTCAATGGGCCGGGTTTTTGTGTCCGGTTCCATCCAAAATGTCACCGTTAGGAAAATCCCCAAGGCAACGACGGCAGCGATTAGATAGGCAAAGACCATGCTGTCCCGCCCCGCAAGCAAGAGACCAACAGCGCCGGGCATCAAGACCCACGACAGTGAAATCATGATCCGCATCAATGCGTTCGCGATGCGTGCTTCCTCTGGGTCAAAGCGGGCCGAATGTGCGCGGACGTTGCCGAACAACATGGAATTCATCGCGTGAAACAAAGCCAGTGGCCCCAATATGGCGATGGTGAAAGTTGTGACGCTGGGAAACGCCCAGACCAATCCAAACCCCAAAATGCCAAAGCAGCTGACGAAAATTAGGGGGCGTCTATAGCTTTGAAAGCGGTCAGAAATCATCCCGACACCAATCGCCATAAAAACGTTGGCCAATGCTGCGGCAAGCGCCAGCGCTGCATAGCCGCCGTCGCTCATCCCCAATTCTTTGATCGCGATCATCGATTGGTAGGGCGACGTGGCCGCGCCGCTGAACCCATAAAGGAATACAGCCGCAGCCGACGCGCGCATCACGCGATGGCGTTTTAGAATGTCAAACCAAGGACCCATTATCAGCCTTTGAAGCGTGCCGAGACTTGCGGCTCTGGCGTAAAACTATCGCGTGTCTCAAAGGGCAGGGTGCCTTTAGGGCGGTGAATGTTCGCTAGGCGCGGGATGTCTTGATTGACCACACCATCTGTCAGGGCCATCAGATTAGGGTTTGCGATAGGGGCAAGCTCGGGCGACAGATAGCCGGATTTGACGACCAAAAGCGCGACCTGCGTTGGGCCCAACCCAAGCAATTCGAAATCCGCGATATTGTGGTAGGGGCGCCGCCGCGCTGCCAAAACAACGGTGATCCCGCCAATTTGGACGACGGCCTGTCGATCAGCGGGGCTCGGACCCTCATGACACGTCTGGACTGCCACATCCGCGGTCACGCTAACACCACTTGGATCAAGCGATGCGCCTATTTTCAACGTCAGTTCCGCACCTTGGCCCGCCACAAAGCAAGCATCGACCGCAGGCTGGTCCGTGATGCCCGCGACCAATGCGTCCTGCCAGTCGCGCGCGATTAAAGCGGCCAGAACGTCGGCCCGATCACCCACGCCGCCGCCGGTTGGGTTGTCGCCGCTGTCAGCTAGAATGACGGGACTTGTTTCAGTTTTGATTGCCAGATCAAGCATGTCGTCCAAGGTGCCTGTCGTGGGACCAAAGTGGAATTCATTGCGTGCCTCCCAAAAGCTGCGAGCAATAGCGCTGGCGGTTTTTTCTGCTGCGGGGCGGTTCGTTGCGGTGACGACGGCGCAAGCCGCCGCGCGTGGTTCATCGGCCCAAACGTAACCTATCATCAGGTCAGTGCGCCAAATGTCGGCGTTTTCATAGCCGGGAAAGGCGGCATAAAGCGATTTTGCAGGCTCGTCTTCGGTTGAGGAACGTTCACCGGGTAGGAGATGCGGGATGGGTACGCGCGCCACGCCCGGACGCCACCCGGTTTTTAAAGCGCGCATCAGCATGCCAAAGGCCGCGTTCATCGTTTCCGCGATGTCGATATGTGGGGCTGTCCGGTAGGCCGCAAAAATGTCGATCTGATCAACGATCTTTTGCGATACATTGCCGTGTAGATCATAGCTGACAGCGATTAACATATCGGGACCAACAGCGGCACGCACCGCAGCGATCCAGTCGCCTTCGGCGTCGAACATGCCATCCACATTCATTGCGCCATGCATAGCTAAATATACCGCGTCGAATGGTTTGGCGGCTTCTAGCCGTTTTTGGAATTCGGTCTTTAGCGCCTCATATGTATCGCGCGAAACGGGTCCACCGGGCACCGCGCGGGCATGAAGAAGCGGCGCGATGTCACTCTCATAATCGCCAAGAAACGCAAAATAGGGGTCTGCGGTCAGGTTGTCACCGCGTAAAACGCGGAAGTCCTCAAGCTGCATAAGAACCGGAGAGTAAGTCGAACATTCGGTGTGAATACCGCCAACGGCGATGCGCATAGGATAATCCTTGTCGAAACAAATTTAAGTAATTGGGAAGGTGAGCGGGCCGAATGCGGCCCGACCCGTTTTATAGTTCTGGGTGCAGTCGCACCTGACGCGCAAAGCGCAGCCAGTCTTTGTTGTCTTTCTGGGTCCAAGCGGCCTCGGCGACGGCGCTAAGGCGGGGAAAGACAAGATCGTTAAACCACTGGCGTGTCGTGAAATGTTCGCACCAGATGCACGCCTGAACGCCACGCATTTGGCCGCGCAGTTCGCTAGGGAAATCACCCTCGGCTTCGTAGTTGTAGGTTTGTTCCGGAGGCACTGGTCCGGCCCAGCCTGCGCCGTTTTCCAGCCAATCGGTGCCTTGTACCATGTCTAGATAGTAGGCCTGACCGGGGGTCATCACGACGTCATATCCCTTTCCGGCCAGTTCGATTCCAACTTTTGGGTTTTCCCAAGCCATGAGCAGTGTGTCTTCTGGTGGCACCCCGCCGCCATGCGCGATTTCGTTCCAGCCAACCATGGTTTTGCCGCGGGCGGTTAGCATCTGCTTGACCTTTTTCAGGAACCAGCTTTGCAGTTCGAAAGTGCCTTGCAGCCCTTCCTTTTCCATGAGTGCCTTAGCCATCGGTGAGGTCAGCCAAGCGTTATGCGCTACCTCATCACCACCGATATGGATGTATTTTGATGGAAAGATTTCGGCGATCTCGTCAAAGATCTTATCCAGCACTGCAAAGGTCTCTGGCACCGCTGGGTTCCACGCATTGTTGAAATACCCTTGGACCGGGTAATAGCTGTTCGCGGGTTCATCGGGGTCCACAAGAAAGGGAAGGGCGGCCAGAACTGCAGCCGCATGACCGGGCGTTTCTATTTCCGGCATAACCTCAATCCCGAGGCTTGTAGCATGAACGACGACAGCGCGCATTTGGTCTTGGGTGTAGTAACCGTGGCGCGCTGCTGCACCATCGCCAAGCTGCGGCAGCATGTTGGGTACATCAGCGCCACGCGTTGCCCCTGTTTGGGTTAGTTCAGGGTAGGCTTTGATTTCCGCCCGCCAGCCTTCGTCGTCGGTCAGATGCCAATGGAAGATATTCATTTTGTGCCAAGCAAGCATGTCGATGACGCGTAGGACTTCGTCATAGCTCCAGAAGTGGCGCGAAACATCTAGGTGGCAACCGCGCCAATCATAGCGCGGGGCATCGGAAATCGTGCCACTTGCCGGGAATTGGAGCTCTAGATCAGTGAATGCGCCATGCATCATTTGGGCCAGAGCGATTAACGCGTATCTGCGTCCCTCGTTGGTGCTTGCCGATATTGTGATCTGATCGCCGAATTCGATTTTATATCCCTCGTCGGATATGGCCTGATCATCGGCAAAGCCCACCGCGCGGCTTCCCGGCGTCGGGGATAATTGAAATAGCCGTTTGCAGGTCGGGAATAATCGCCTGTGAAGCGCGCCAACCGCTAGCATCTCACGTTTATGATCGACAGTTGTTCCGCTGGCAGCGTGCAAAATGACCGGGGCAGCGTTACCAGTGGCTTCGATTTCATTGGGCCATGGCAGCAGCGCGAAGGGTAGCGTCAGTCGCCCCTCGGGCAGTCTTGAGACCGGGCGGGCCGGGGATTGGTCCGCGTGCATTAGGTCACCTACCTGCACGGTCGTATGCGTTCCGGACGCGTCTGTTACCCAAGCAGTTTTGGCAGCGTCGTTGCGGTGAAATGGTGAGCGGTTGATACCCGTCACTGAAAATGTCCAACTATCACCCGGCTGAATAGGTGTGTCATCGATTGGTGCGAGTTCGTGGAAATTGGCGTCGCGGCGTAAAAACGTGGCTCCGGTTAGTTCATGTTCTGGCATGATCCGCGTGATCGAGGTCAGCGATAGCTTGAAATCCTTTAATGGCGCATCAGACAGGTTCGTGAGTGTCAGCGTCCAAGTTCCTTCGGGCGCAGGGGAAGGGTGCCACGCATTTTCAAGAAAATAGGTCATCGGGAAAGTCCTGTTGGGGTTTTTCTAATAATCTTCTGATTGGCTAAAAGTGCGGGCCAGAGCGGGAATGCCTGCAGTCAGACCGCAATCCACGGGCAGGCAAATACCGGTGATTGCTGCGGCTAACGGTGAGGCAAGAAAACCGACCGCCTCGGCCACATCAACCGGGTCGACGATGCGGCCTAGGGCGTAATGCTCGGCGGCTTCTTCAAACACTTTGGGGTTGGCGATGGCGCGGTCGGTCCATGCTTGGGTGCGCACAGTGCCGGGCGCGACCGTATTGGCGCGAATTCCGTGTTTACCGTATTCCACCGCAACCATTCGGGTGAAATGGATTAGGCCGGCTTTGGCGGCGGAATAGGCGGGGTGGCCGAAAACGCCCATCCCATTAACAGAGGCGATATTGATGACAGAGCCTTGCGATTTAATGAGCTGATCCGCGAGCGCCTGAAACACGAAATACGCACCGTCTAGATTTAGTGATCTGTCCGCTTTCCAGTCGTCGACGGTCGCGCTTTGGAGGCTGACTGCGACCGAGGCCCCGGCGTTGTTGATCAACGTCTTGAGATGCCCCATTTCCCCGACGCTCTTCGCCATCTGCGCGCAACTATATGTGTCAGTGACGTCAAGCCGAAGTGGAACGAACCCGTCACCCAATTGCGTGGCTGCGCGGGTTGCTGCGTCGCAATCAATATCCGCAAGAACGATAATGTCGTGGTCGCGTTTCAGGCGCGTCGCTATGGCGCGTCCAATGTCGCCGGCGCTTCCGGTGATGATAGCAAGGCTTGCCGCCATGGTCGTCCTCGTTCGTGTCCTAAGGGCCATGGTCGGCGCAGTCGCCGACTGGCCGCGTTGTTTAGTCGCCTAAAATTTGGCTATCGTCGCCGCCGTCACGATGTTTCAGCAGCTGTTCTTTGATCCCGCGTAATATTTGGGTGGATTTGTTACGGTCCTGATACGCGACCAGGTTTGCAATGATATCGATCACGGCCAACGACGCGTAGCGTACAGATGTGGCGCGAAAGATGTTCTTGCCCTCGGGCAGGCTGACTGGGACGACAACGTCGGCTACTTCAGCTAACGGCGACCCACCTTGCGTCAGTGCAATCGTTGGCATGCCGCGATCGCGCAATAGCTCAAAACATCTGATAAGTTCCTCGTTGCGCCCAGAAACGGAGGCCCCAAAAACGACTGTGCCGGGCTGGGCGGCAGCAGAAAGCATCAGGTTCATGCCGTGATCGTTTGACGCTGAAATCTGTGCGCCAAGTCGAAACAGGCGGTTCTGAAGTTCGTTCACGATCATCGAGGAATTTCCGCCAGACCCAAAGGCATAGATCATCTGCGCGCCCGACAGCAGCTTTACCGCCGCGTTGACCTGTTCCAGATCCAAAGTGCGGTGCATTTCAAAAAGCGCGTTCTGCGCTTTTGTCACGATGTCCTCGGCGACTTGTTCTGGTGTGCTGGTGACCGCTTCGGGTTTTAGATAACGCAGGCCGACGTAGGCGCATTTGGCCAGTTGTACTTTGAAGTCAGAAAATGATGCGCATCCGAGACGGCGACAAAAGCGCGTAACAGTTGGTGGGGATACGCCCGCACGCTCTGCTATATCGGTGATCGAGGCATTGGTGGCAAATTCCATGTCCGACAGAACGGTCTCGGCCAACTTCTTTTCTTGCGCTGATAGTCGCCCGTCTTCATCGGCGAGCGCTAAAACGAGGTTCCCTGCCGATGTGTTACCTGCGGCAAGAGAAGGGTCAGAAGGGTCGGTCATGTTTAATCTACCGCTTTGCGGTCCTTTTTTCGTCTGGTTGCCTTTACAGTGCAAGGCGATGGACCCCGGCGTCGGGATCAATTTTTGGGCAATGACGAAATTTATTTTCGCCTTTTGATGTTATTCAGGCATATTCGTCTGGATTTATCCAGATAAATTGCACCATAATAGAAATTAATTTCACAGGACGCCTGATAAATGACCAAACGCGACCCATTTCAGAACCCATTTCCGGAAACCGACGCTGATCGGCGGGAAATATGGGAGATGCTTGTCCCAAGGGACATTGATGCATTCGTCGCGGCCGATTGGTCAGAGGTGGCTGACGACTTTATTGCAGAGAACTTTACTGGCGTCAGCGGCCATTTTCAGGAAGACCCGGACAAATATGACTTGGCCTACCCGACACTGGTGGCTTATCGCGATGACTGGTTGCGTCAGGCGCAAGATTTTAGGGCGCAGTGTGACGCAGGCGTTTACGTGAACGACCCCCGCGACGCTATCTACCACGCGACCCGACTAGAGCAGATCGAGATAACTGGCGACGCTGCATTGGTGCGCAAGAAGTTCGATGGTCATAACCCGCGCACAGATGGCACCTCTGAACGCATGAATTGGCAGACACTATACTGGTGTCGCAAGCAGGACGGACGCTGGAAGATTGCTGGTTTCGTCGGCTACTTGCCGCATATCAAGGAATAAGCATGGCTGACCTCGACGCAAAGCGCATCTTTGTCGCAGCGATGGCAACGGAAACGAATACGTTTTCGCCTATCGTCATAGACCGAAGCGCATTTGAGGAATCCTTTTATGCTGCGCCGGGCACCCATCCTGACACGGCCACCTTGTGCACCGCGCCGATACCGGTTGGACGCAAGGTTTGCGCCAGATTGGGGTGGCAATTGATTGAGGGCACTGCAGCTTGGGCTGATCCCGCGGGATTGGTTTCGGGCGCAGCACATGTCGGGTTGCGCGATGAAATTTTGTCGCAGCTGCGGGATGCGATGCCCGTCGATGCTGTTGTGTTGGGCCTGCATGGCGCGATGGTCGCGCAGGGCTGCATGGATCCCGAAGGTGATTTGCTTGCCCGTGTGCGTGATATTGTTGGCCCCGATGTGCTGGTCTGTGCGGAAATGGACCCACACAGTCATTTGACAGCGAAGCGCGTGGCTGCTGCGGATTTCTTTGTCGCGTTTAAGGAATTCCCGCACACCGATTTTGTTGAAAGGGCCGAGGACCTTTGGGCAATTGTTGTGGATACGCTGCAAGGGCGTGTGCGTCCCGTCATGTCGACCTACGACTGTCGCATGATCGATGTGTTTCCGACATCGCGCGAACCAATGCGTGGCTTTGTGAACCGAATGATTGGGTTGGAAAATGATGACCCCAAGGTGCTGTCGGCGTCGGTCATTCACGGCTTTATGGCTGGTGATGTTCCGGAAATGGGCAGCAAGATCATTGTCGTGACGGATGGTGATCAGCGGCATGGTGATGATTTGGCTGAAAAGCTGGGGCAAGAGTTGTTCGCCAATCGTGGTAAGCACCTGATGCCAACCTTGACCGAGCAAGAGGCCGTTGCTGTCGCGATGAATGCAACAGTTGGTCCGGTTGTTCTGGCGGACATGTGGGACAATCCGGGCGGGGGTACTGCGGGCGATGCGACTGTGGTGTTAAAAGAACTGATCGCTCGAGGGGCAACTGGCGTTGCCGTCGGCACGATTTGGGACCCCATCGCCGCCAAGCTGTGCATGGCTGCGGGTGAGGGTGCGGTGATGCCCTTGCGCTTTGGTGGGAAATCCGCGCCGGAGACAGGTGACCCAGTTGATGCGTTGATCAAGGTGGTCCGCCTGAATGCCAGTGCTCAAATGGGGTTCGGCGAAAGCATCGTGCCGTTTGGGCCCGGTGCCCGTATTGCTTTGCTGGATACGAATGGCAAAGAGATCGGTATCGAGGTGATTTTGAACACCGTGCGCGCGCAAAGCTATGATCCATCACTGTTCACAGCCATGGGAATTGATCCAACGGCGCAAAGCATATTGGTGATCAAATCGACCAACCATTTTTATGCGGCGTTTGAACCGATTGCGTCGGAAATCCTGTATTGTTCGGCTGGCCGTCCGTACCCGAACGATCCAGCGACAAATCCGTATCGGTTTGTGCGTAAAGATATCTGGCCCCGTGTCGAGGACCCATTTGCATGACCAAGACTGACGACTTTCCATGGCCCGCACCGGGCACCCCCTTGGCCGATGTTTTGACGCCGATGCCTGTGATCGATGAAGTGCGGTTGGCCAACAACATTGCCCGTGCGCAGGAATATGTAACCGCGCAGGGCAAGGCGTTTCGTCCGCATATTAAGACCCACAAAATTCCGGCGATCGCGCATCAGCAACTGGCGTCGGGTGCGGTTGGTATCAACTGCCAAAAAGTAACCGAAGCCGAAGTGTTTGCAGATGCAGGATGCGATGATATTTTGATTACTTACAATTTGCTTGGGTCCGCCCGGTTGGCGCGATTGCAGAAGTTGAATTTGCGTGTGAACAAACTGCGCGTTGTTGCTGATAGTGCCGTTACCGTTGCGGGTTTGTCGGATGCGTTTGCCGATGCCAGTAAACCGCTTGCAGTGCTGGTCGAATGTGACACCGGGGCAGGGCGCTGCGGTGTGCAAACACCTGACGATGCCGTTGAATTAGCGCAGGCGATCAACGCGGCAAAGGGGCTGCGGTTCGATGGCTTGATGACTTATCCTCCGGTCAGTGGTGCCGCGACGGTTGAAGACTTCTTTCGCAAAACAATGGCACGTCTTGCTGACCTTGGGATCGACTGCCCTGTGCGTAGTAATGGCGGTAGCCCTGACTTGTTTGCTTCGGGCAAAGTGCCAAGCGCGACTGAACACCGCGCTGGCACCTATGTTTACAATGACAGATCAATGGTGCGGGCGGGCGAATGTGGGGCCGACGATATCGCGATGCACGTCTTGGCGACTGTAGTCTCAAGGCCAACGCCGACGCGTGCGGTGCTGGATGCTGGATCAAAGGCGCTGACCTCGGATTTGCTAGGGTTTTCTGACCATGGCGAGATTGTAGAGCTACCCGGCGCGCGGATTACGTCGCTGTCAGAGGAGCACGCTGTCGTTGATCTGACGGATTGCGCGGGGCCTTTGCCAGAGGTTGGTACGCGGGTCCGGGTGATCCCAAACCACACCTGTGTCGTGTCCAATTTGTTTGATCGCATGGTATTTCACAAAAATGGTGTCGTAACCCGCGTTGAAACCGTGGCTGCCCGTGGAACGGTTTGGTAGGGTCGCTGCATGACTCAGCAAACTGCTTTTCACGCTGCCCGCATTTTTGACGGGGAGACATGGCACGACGATGCCGCCCTTGTTGTCGAAGATGGCCGCGTTGCGGGGATTGTGCCTGCAGTGCGTGCCCCCGCGGCGCAGCGCTTGTCTGGCGTGATTGTGCCTGGGCTTGTTGATCTGCAGGCGAACGGTGGTGGCGGTGTTTTGTTTAACAACGCGCCAACGGCAGAGTCGATCGGCGCGATCTGCAATGCACATGCGCAGTTTGGTACGACTTCAGTGATGGTGACGCTGATTACTGATACCGAAGATATCACGGTACGCGGAGTTTCCGCAGCGCGGGATGCCAAGAATGTGGACGGTTTTCTTGGGCTGCACCTTGAGGGGCCGCATCTGGCAGCAAGCCGTAAGGGTACCCATGATGCGGTTTTAATCCGTTCAATGACAGCGCGGGATCAGGCGTTGCTGGTCGATGCTGCCATGCAGATCGAACACCTGATTTGCACGGTTGCTGCGGAATCCGTCAGCCCTGAGCAGGTTCGCGCCTTGGCCGATGCCGGGGCGACGGTTAGTCTTGGTCACACTGATTGCACATATGAAATTGGCCGCGCCTACGCGGACGCAGGTGCGACGATGGTTACCCACTTGTTTAATGCCATGGGGCAGATGGGGCATCGCGCGCCGGGGCTGGTTGGGGCTGCGTTGGATGATGGGCGCCTTTGGGCGGGTCTGATCGCGGATGGATATCATGTTGCTAACGCTGCGATGCGTGTGGCGCTGCGCGGCAAGGCTGGCCCGGCCGGTATTTTCCTTGTGTCTGATTCAATGTCCACGATTGGCAGTGACCAAACGGGTTTCACACTGAACGGGAGAAAGATTTACCGCGCTGATGGGCGGTTAACGCTTGCCGATGGTACGCTTGCGGGTGCTGACATCGCGTTGATCGATGCTGTGCGTTATGTGCATCGGTCGCTAGGTTTGACGTTATGTACCGCCTTGCAGCTCGCTACGGTGCAGCCTGCGCGCGCGCTTGGGATTGAGGATCGTGGTCATCTGGGGCAAGGCGCACATGCAGATTTCTTTTGTATGACCTCTGACCTTAGGGCTGATGGTACATGGATTGCAGGGCGAAAAGTAAAGGTAGCTGCATGATCTTGTGTTTTGATATCGGCGGTACTGCCATCAAGGTGGCCGAGGCTTATAGCGCTGACAAGGTGATCCCAAAGGGGCGGGTTGCGACGCCGACCGACGATTTTGACGCTTTCGTTGCGGTGCTAAAAGATGAAATCGACAATGCCAACACACAGCCAGAGGTGATCGCCTTTTCCATGGCAGGCGTTCTTGATCCCGAAACCGGCGTTGCCAATATGGCAAACATCCCTTGCCTGACAGGACGCAAATTGCAGGCCGAACTGGAGACGATTTTGGGTCTTCCGGTCGTGCTGGCCAATGATGCGGATTGCTTTGCCTTGGCCGAAGCGACGGTCGGTGCGGGGCGCGGACATGACGTGGTGTTCGGCCTGATCTTAGGTACTGGCGTGGGCGGCGGTGTTGTTGTGCGCGGTGCGCTGATTAACGGGGCAGGCGGCTTTGCTGGCGAAATCGGGCATGGTCCGATCACCCAACGGATTATCGACGATCCTGCGGTGACTTTACCCGCGTTTGAGTGCGGTTGCGGGCAGGCCGGGTGTCTTGACGCGATTTGTTCAGCGCGTGGCGTTGAACGCCTCCATCACCACCTACACGCCATACGCCAAGATAGCCCCGCAATCGTCGCAAATTGGGAGGCGGGCGATCCCGCCGCATCGCAAACGATTGCCGTTTGGATCGCGCTTTTGGCTGGGCCATTGGCCGTGATGGAAAACATGTTGGGTGCTGGCATCGTTGCTGTTGGCGGCGGTATGTCGAATTCGCCGGCGCTGATTGCGGCGCTTGATGTTGCCGTTCGCGACAGATGCCTGCGTCGATTCGAGCGCCCTTTGATCGTGCCAGCGCAGTGTCCGGTCGAGCCAGGGCTGGTTGGGGCGGCCATTTTAGGCCTGCAGCATTATAAAACGATCGCGGCCTAGCACGTAAATCAGTTTCATCGAACTGCTGCTTTTTTAGTAGTTTGTGAAAACAAATTACACAAGCTGTAGATCTTTATCGGCTTTCCATGAATATTTCTTGACGGTTAGGTGTATTTCAGACCAGTCTAAGAAAATAAATTTCTTATCTGGGGGCGCGACATGAAAGTCGCCATTATCGGTCTTGGGTTTCGTCTGGGCTATCTTGGTCACGTTTTTAACGAGATGGACCCCGATTTTGAGATCGTTGGATATTATGATCCGGCACCCGCTGGGCTGCCCACGCTAGACGAACATGGGATTAACCCCGGCACAGCCTTTGCGACCCCGCAGGACCTGATCAAAGCGGGTGGGTATGATCTGCTGATGATTGGTTCGCCCAATCACCTGCATCTTGAGCATATTCAGATGGGGTTGGAAGCTGGGAATAAGGTGTTCTCTGAAAAACCTATCGTTTCGACGATTGAACAGACCTATGCTTTGGCCGCGCTGATGGGCAAGTTTGGGCCGGAAAACCTGATGGTTGGTTTGGTGCTACGTTATGCGCCGCTGTACCAAGATCTGATCGCTGCCCGCGATGCCGGGATGTTGGGTAATATCGTGTCGGTCGAGGCAGCCGAACATATCTACCCATATCACGGTGCGTTTTTCATGCGTGATTGGCGCAGATACGAAAAATGGTCGGGCAGCTTTATGCTCGAAAAATGTTGTCATGACCTGGACCTGTATAACGGTCTGATTGGCGCGCGCCCTGAACGCGTCGCGAGCTTTGGCGGCCGCAAAACCTTTGTCCCCGAAAATGATCCCCGTAACGAAGGGATCAACGATATGGATATCTTTCATCGCAAGCCGACAGGTTGGAATGGGTCTGACAAGGTCTTTGATAGTGATGGCGATATTATCGACTATCAGGTGGCGATCATTGAATATGCCAATGGTGTTGGCATGAATTTTCACACCAATCTAAATGCCCCAGACCAGTTCCGGCGCTTTGCGGTGTTCGGGACCAAAGGGCAGGCCGAAGGTGATTTCATTCGTGCAAATTTTAAGGTCACCGATGTTCTATCTGAGGAAACGAAAATCGATAAAACCTACGTGGCGAGCACGCTGTCACAGCATTATGGCGCTGACGAAGAAATGGCGTCCAAGGTTGTGGCGCATGTCATGCATGGTGGGCCGTTGCCCGTATCGCCATTGGATGCGCTTGAGGCAGGTATTCTAGCTTTGGCAACTGACGACGCCCGGCGATCACGCCAAGTCGTCGACCTGCGCCCTATTTGGGATCGCTACGACGAAGCCCTCGCTACCAAGGAATTTGTCGCATGACTCAGAACCGTTCGGCATGGATTTTTGCATGGGCGTTGCTGGCACCTGCGATCCTATATGTCTTGGTCATCGTGGCTTGGCCATTGGTCGAGACTTTTCGATTGTCTTTCACGAACGCTTCGCTGCGGCGCACCGTCGATTATGTTGGCTGGCGCAACTACGAGAAAATCTTTGACGCCGATTTTCTGGAAATCATCATACGTACGTTCACTTGGACCTTCTTTTCAGTGCTGCTGAAGATGCTAATCGGCACGTTTGGTGCTGTCTTGCTGAATTGCGCAGTTCCGGGGCGGCATTTGTTCCGTCTGCTGACGATGCCGCCGTGGATTGTGCCAATGGCGATTGGCATTTTTATGTGGGGTTGGATGTATAACGGGCAGTTCGGCATGATTTCCGGATTGCTACAACGGTTTGGTATTGTTGACGGCCCGGTTGCTTTTCTTGCTTACGGAAATACGGCCTACTGGTCGACCATCGTGACCGATGTTTGGATTGGTGTGCCGATGGTCACTATCTATTTCCTTGCCGCAATCCAATCCATCCCCCGCGATCTGTACGAAGCTGCATGGACCGATGGCGCAAGCCGATGGATGCGTTTTCGCCGGATCACACTGCCATTGATGGCACCCGCAATTATCACGATGTCGATGTTGTCGTTGATTGCGACGTTCAACAGCTTTGACATCATTTGGATCCTGACACAGGGCGGGCCTTCGGGTTCGACGACCACAATGATCATCGACACCTATTCAACTGCGATTGGATCCAAGAAATACGGTGAGGGTGCCGCACGCGCCGTGGTGATCTGTATGTTCCTTTCGCTGTTTTGCGTCGCTTACTTTCGGATGACCCGCAAGCTGGCAATGGCAGAGAACGGGTAGGGCTTAATCATGGCTAAGATATTCAAAATAAACAAAACCAGCACCATGATTGACCGCTACAACTGGTACGAGCTGATCGGAATTTATGCTGGCATCGCGCTATTCCTGTTCTTCATGCTCGCGCCCTTTATCGAAGGGTTTCTTGTCAGCCTTAAACCTTTGTCACAGCTATTTTCATCGCCCTATTCATTCTGGCCTGAAAACGGCTCGTTCCGCGCCTATTGGACGATGTGGGAAAGCGTGCCGCAATTTGGTTGGTATATCTTCAATTCACTGCTGATTTCGACCGTCGCAACGTTGATCGTATTGGTTTTGGTCGTTCCCGCCGCATACGCCTTTGCCCGGTTTAAGTTCAAAGGAATGGCATTGGTGCTGGGTGCGTTTCTGGCGGTGTCGATGTTTTCTGGGGCGGTCCTGCTGATCCCGCTATTCCGCCTGATGCGGACGCTTGGGCTGCTGAATACGTATTTTGCGATGATTGTGCCGGGGGCTGCGTTTCTTATACCATCGGCGATCTGGCTGTTGCGGACATATATGATGCGCATCCCGATTGAGCTGAACGAAGCCGCCTATATGGATGGGGCGTCGCAGTTCTATACCTTCCGGCGGGTGATCCTTCCGATTGCTCGGCCCGGTATCATCGTCGTGGCGATCATGACGTTCATCGGTGCCTATGCGCAGCAGTTTATCTTTGCGCTGACCTTTAATTCCAAGACCGAATACATGCCGCTACCGGTCGGGCTATATGCTTATTTCGGCAAGCAAGAGGTCATCTGGAACGAACTTATGGCCGCCAGTTTTGTCGGCATCGCCCCGGCGCTTGTCATTATCTTTTTCCTACAACGGTATCTTGTCGGCGGTCTGACCGCAGGCGCGATCAAACAATAATAAGAAACTTAACAATCAACCAACGCGGAGACATAAATTGAATACTTTTACACAAAAGACCCTTTTGGGCGTAATGCTTGCCGGTACAACGGCGCTTCCAGCTTTGGCTGACGACATCAGCTGGATCTACTGTGGTGACTCTATTGACCCGGTGCACGAAAAATACATCGCCGATTGGGAAGCGGCCAACGAAGGCTGGACCGTCACCCCAGAAGTCGTCGGTTGGGCGCAGTGCCAAGACAAAGCCACCACTCTGGCCGCAGCGGGTAGCCCTGCAGCAATGGCCTATGTCGGTTCACGCACGTTGAAAGAATTCGCGCTCAGCGAATTGATTGTGCCTGTGCCAATGACCGAAGAAGAGCAGGGGCTTTATTACCCACATATCGTCGACACTGTAACGTTTGAGGGCACACAGTGGGGCGTTCCAATCGCCTTTTCGACAAAGGCATTCTACTGGAACAAAGACATCTTCGAAGCCGCTGGCCTAGACCCCAACACGCCGCCAGCGACCTGGGAAGAAGAAATCGCCTTTGCAAAACAGATCACGGAAAACACCGACTTTGCTGGTTATGGGCTATCGGCCAAAACCTTTGATAACACGATGCACCAGTTCCTGCACTGGGTTTACACTAACAACGGCCAGATCATCGACGCAGACGACAACATCGTGATGGACAGCCCAGAAGTGCTGGCCGCGCTTCAGGCATATCAAGATATCGTGCCGTACTCTGTCGAAGGGGCGACCGCATACGAACAAAACGAAATGCGGGCGATCTTCTTGGATGGTCAGGTGGGGATGCTACAGGCATCCGTTGGCGCGGCGATGCGTCTTGCAGATACTGATATCAACTGGGGGGTTGCGAACCTGCCGCTTGGCCCGTCGGCTGACGGCCCCGGTACGCTGTTGATTACGGATTCACTGGCGATCTTTGCAGGATCCGGCGTCGAAGAAAAGGCGATCGAATTCGCAAAATTCATCACCTCGCCAGACGTGCAGTTGGAATACGAAATGTCGCCAACAGCAGGCCTGACACCGCTACGTCCGTCAGCACGTGTTGATCAGCTTGTCGAAGAAAGCCCATTCTGGGGGCCTTACATCGAAGGCATTGCTTACGGCGGGCCTGAACCTTTGTTCACCGATTATAAAGGTTTCCAGAATGTCATGATCGACATGGTTCAATCCGTGGTGACTGGCGACGCGGAACCAGCTGAGGCGCTAAGTGAAGCAGCAGCTGAAATCGAAGAGTACAAATAAGTATCCCCCGTGTGGTCCAGCCGCCATTCTGCCGGTGGCTGGGCTGCGGAGGCCGTATCGGTAAAATACAAAGATGACGTCAGGAGAACCCGTTGGGTCAGCTTTCTCTTAAGAATATAATAAAGAACTTTGGTGATTTTGAGGTCGTAAAGGGCGTTTCTCTTGATGTGAATGAAGGCGAATTTGTCGTTTTCGTTGGCCCATCTGGCTGTGGTAAATCAACGCTGTTACGCATGATTGCAGGCCTAGAGCACACAACAGACGGCGACATCGTCATCGATGATAAGCGCGTGAATGATCTGGCACCCGTCAAGCGTGGCATCGCGATGGTGTTCCAGTCTTACGCGCTCTACCCACATATGTCCGTTTATGAAAACATCGCGTTCCCATTGCGGGTTGAACGCGCATCCGAGGCCGAAATTCGTAAGAAAGTTCAGGCCGCTGCCGAAATTTTGCATCTGGACAGCCACTTGCAACAAAAGCCCGGCAACCTATCGGGTGGGCAGCGCCAACGCGTCGCAATTGGCCGGGCCATCGTCCGCGAACCCGAGATTTTCTTGTTCGATGAACCCTTGTCGAACCTTGACGCCGCATTGCGTGCGGACATGCGGATCGAACTTACGCGCCTGCACAAACAACTTGGCGCGACGATGATCTATGTGACCCATGATCAGGTCGAAGCCATGACAATGGCGGACCGTATTGTGGTGTTGAACGGCGGCTATATCGCCCAAGTCGGCGTCCCGCTTGAGCTTTATCATAAACCACAGAACACTTTCGTCGCGGGCTTTATTGGCAACCCACGCATGAACTTGCTGCCAGTGAATGTTCTAGCTGTGACCGAAAACGGGCTTGAGGTCGATTTCAACGGAAAACCACTGCGTGTCGACGTGCATGTACCGGAGGATAAGCGCAGTACACTGGTCGGCATGCAAGTCACGCTAGGCATCCGCCCAGAACACGTCGCGCTTGGGGCAGGCGAGGCAAGTATGTCTGTCACACCCACAGTTGTCGAACAGCTAGGCCAACAAACAATCGGATATGCGGCGCTATCTGAACAGGAAAACAATTTCTGCTTCGTGCTGAGCGGAACCCAGATTATCGAGGCTGAACAAGCAACACAGGTAAGCTTTTCTGCCGGCGACTGCCATATATTCGACAGGGACGGCAACGCGTTTGAGCGTAAAATCGACCTATCTGAGATGACGGCGCCAAAGATTGGGTAGGTGAAACCCTTGGGTTGCTGCCGTCCCGAAGGCGCGGACCGAGTACAAAACATCGGTTAATGAACGCCATGTCGCTAAGTGAGAAGAAATTCGAAATTGTTACCGCACTAGCTTCCCAGCTTTGCGTGGACTTCGTCTAGGTCGATTTCGCCAATGGGCATTTTGTTCGCTGGGTTTTCAAAGTCGTACTTAAAGATACGGAAGTCCTTTTTGTACATCTCGTAGACAAGGTGCATCGAAAGATCATCGAAATAGTCTTCGACGGGGTGTAGGCGTTTGGGGCCGTGACCTTCGCTTTCGTTAAAGCGTGGAATCGTTTCTAGGTCGATGGAATGCGGGGTTTCGATTTCATCAAGGACGTGTTGCATGCCTTCATTGAACTTTTCAGTCCAAAAGATGCTATCGTAGCGGCCACCGTTCACAATGTAGGTCGAGATATGGCCAGACATGGCAGACCAGTGGATGTCGGGCTCCATCGGGCGGCGCCAGCGGATGGTGTCACGCGCGAAAAGCAGAAAACGACGAAAGCTCTTGATTTGATCGAATTCAAAGCCGGTTTCTGGGTCGCCGACTTCTATCCCGTATTTCTGGATCAAAAGCGGTACGAGGTTGCCGCGATAGTATTTGCCGTTACGCTGAATGCCGCAGATCTTGTCAAAGAAAGAAGACAAGATACGGGTGTAAGGGTTGCGAACGCATGTGAACGCATAGCTTTTGTGCTGCGCTACATTGTTGGCAATTGGTCCTTGGCTTTCGTCCAGCGCCCATTTGTGCATGCCTGATTTGGCGTCGTGGATATCGCCATCAAAGAATTCGCCGTGGTCGGAATAATACATGATCTGCCCGATAGTCGAGCATGCGCATTTTGGGACCACCCGATAAACGACGCTTTCGCTGGTGGTCATCCAGGTTCCGGGAAAACTTGGCAATTGTTATCTCCTTTTGCGAAACGGCGCAGTCATTTACCCTTTAAGAGCAAAGAAACACTGTTTATTCAATGACTGTTCACGGTAAGAAGCCGTAAACTGTCATTCTGATTGCAGGGGTCGCCTACCGCACATGGCAAGAATCGCCTTTATCCTTCTATGCCACAAGAACCCCGATGCGATTGTTAAGCAGGCGGAGCAGCTGACGGCGGCTGGTGATTTTATTGCGATCCATTTTGACGGCTCTGCGAATGCGCAGGACTATGCGACGATCACGCAGGCATTGTCCGATAATCCTAACGTCACCTTTGCAAAGAAACGTATCAAATGTGGATGGGGCGAATGGAGCCTTGTCCAAGCAACGCTTTATGCAATCGAAGCGGCCGTTGATGCATTTCCCCGTGCGAGCCATTTTTACATGGTGTCTGGGGACTGCATGCCGATCAAATCGGCGCAGTTCACGCATGATTTTCTTGATGGCCACGATTGTGATTTTATCGAAAGCTACGACTTTTTTGAAAGCACTTGGATCAAGACCGGGTTTCGCGAAGAGCGTCTGATTTATCGGCACTTTTTTAACGAACGCACCCAAAAATGGTTGTTCTACACTTCCCTTGGATTACAGCAAAAGCTTGGGATCACGCGAAAGATCCCCGCTGACATTCAAGTCATGATTGGGAGCCAATGGTGGTGTCTGCGGCGGCGTACAATCGAGGCATTGCTAGAGTTTGTCCAAGAACGGAAAGACGTTATGCGCTTCTTCCGTACGACGTGGATTCCGGATGAGACATTCTTTCAAACTCTCGTGCGCCACTTGGTCCCGAGCCAAGAAATCGACAATCGGACGCTGACATTCCTGATGTTTACCGACTACGGGATGCCAGTGACGTTCTATAACGACCATTATGATTTGCTGCTTGGTCAGAACGGATTATTCGCCCGCAAAATTAGCGCCGAAGCCGAAAATCTACGTGAAGAGCTGGGCGAATTGTATGCGAGCGATAAGACGGATTTTGTGATCTCTGACGAGGGCAGGAACCTGTTTGGTTTCTTGGCCGACCGCGGGCGTATTGGCCGCCGTTTTGCACCTCGGTTTTGGGAGAGCGAGACAACGTTAGGCCGTAGCCGTGAACTGCTGATTGTCGCATGTAAGAAATGGCACGTTGCCAAGCGCCTAGTTGCTGGCATTCGCGAGCATACGGGTGTTCCGGCTGTTGAGTATCTGTTCAATGAAGAAGACACGCCCCTGCCTGATTTAGGCGGTATTGAGGCGAGCCTGAGCAAGCGTGGTCGCCATCGCCGGGCGTTTTTGCGTATGTTGTTTGATCACTACCAACGTGATCGCATGGTCATCTGCTTGGATACAGCGGATTTGGAACTGATGCGGGATTTCTTTTCTGATCGGGCGACGGTGCGATTGCTAGAAGTCGAATGTGAATTCGATGACGATTACCTTACAGGTCATGCAAAACGCGTTGGGCTTGCGGGTGCTGACGCAAGCGAAGCGACCATTTCCCGGCTGTTGCCAACAATTCGTAACGATATTGTCCACGAACGAAACAGCATGCGCGATGAGGCGTTCTCCGGAGCGCTAAGAATTCGAGAAAACGCGAGCATTGATGAAAACGCTGCCGCCATTGGCCAGTTCTTAAGCGTGAACGCTGACGTGGCGCGCGCCCTTGCTGAAACCCCCCATCTATTTGTCGATTGAGGATACCCATGGAATACGCATACGACGACCAGAACATTTTCGCAAAAATCCTACGCGGTGAAATTCCGAACAAAACCGTGTTTGAGAATGATCACGCGCTCGCGTTTCACGATATTCAGCCACAGGCCCCCGTGCATGTCTTGGTGATCCCCAAGGGGCCATATATGAGCCTTGATCATTTTGCGCGCGACGCTTCGGTTGAAGAACAGGCCGGATTTTTCCAAGCGATCGCTGCTGTTTGTGATCAAATGGGCGTAGAACAAGGGTTCCGCAGCATTTCCAATACCCGTGTTCATGGCGTCCAAGACGTGCCGCATTATCACATGCATATCATTGGCGGTAAGCAGTTGGGCCGTATGCTGCCGAACTGAGGGGCGGCGATCAAATTTAGCTAAATTTGATCTATGCCTGCGCTACTTTGCTGAGGTCAGCGATAGAAATACATCCTCAAGATCGGCTTGCTGTGTTTTCACGTCTTTGATCGTGATGCCTGCGTTGCGAACGATATTCAGCACGTCGTCTGCTGGTGTCGTCGTGCTTTGATAGGTAAAGGTCAAAGAGCCATTGTCGAGCTTCTGTCCTATGATGGCGTCAGGTAAGTCGGGCAGGTCAACTGGGCTATCAGGGGTGATCACCAGCGTTTTACTATCTAGCTGACCGAGCAGGTTCGCGGTGCTGTCCCTCACGATGACCTCGCCATGATTGATGATCGCGATATCGTCGCACATGGCCTCGGCTTCCTCGAGGTAATGTGTCGTCAGGATGATCGTCATCCCTTCGTCGTTGAGTTTGCGCACGTTCTGCCAGAGCATATTGCGCAGCTCGATATCGACGCCAGCGGTCGGTTCATCCAGCACCAAGATTTGCGGTGAATGCACAAGCGCCTTGCCCAGCAACAACCGGCGCCGCATCCCGCCCGAAAGTGAACGCGCATAGGCATCGGCCTTATCGGTGAGACCGATCAGTTCAAGAATCTCGGCTGTTTTACGTTGGGCTTTGGGCACGCCGTAAAGCCCGGCCTGTACATCAAGCGACCCGGCTGGGGTGAAGAATGGGTCAAGATGCGGTTCTTGCGGCATAATTCCGATGGATGCACGTGACTGGCGTGGATTAGTGTCTTGGTCGAATCCCCATATTTTCACAGACCCTTCGGTTTTGACCACAAGACCCGCCAATATATTGATAAGCGTAGATTTTCCTGCGCCATTCGGCCCCAGAAGTCCAAAGATGGACCCGCGCGGGATGTTCAGATCAATGCCTTTCAACGCTTCTTTTGCTGGGCTGCGCCCCGTGGCAGCATAGGTTTTCTTAAGCCCGGAAATTTCTATTGCGTTGTCGGTCATGCTGGTCTTTCCCCTGCGCGTCGGCTGCGGTATATCAGCACTGATCTAAGGCGGGCAGCGCCCCGCGGCAAGCTAACAGGTGATATCATGACCACGCCCGCCCCAGAGACCCGGATTGTAAACGATTGGCGTGTTGCCTGTGATGGTGGCGAGGGCGGTCTGGGCCATCCACGCGTTTGGCTGCAGATCCCACACGAGGTTGGTTTCGTTGAGTGCCCATATTGCGATGCAAAACTGGTGCATGCCGATTTTGAGGGCAAGGTTTAATCTAGTCTGATTGCGCCATCGGGGCACAGTAGTCTTGCGTTGCCGTCACCTGAAACGACGCGTAGCGCTGACTTGATATCCTGTGCGACCCAGACCTCGAAGGCGCGGCCATCATCCAGTTGAGCATGACCCGTGCCATAAGTTTGGTGCGGAGCATGGTTTTCGTAAACGACGGTGCCCTGCGTTTCATCTGTGCATTCTAACGTGATCTGACCAGTCAGTGTTTTGTTGTAGTGCATGCGCTGCCCGGTGCAGGCAATCCCATTGTCCAATGTACCAACGACAGAATTCAATGGGCCAAACCCAAGTGCGATGCCACTAAACCATTGCCCGTCCGTTCCAATGCAAGCCAATATTTGGTCGCACGGTTGCTCATTATTGGTTGGGCAGGTTTCCAAGTATTGTGCGCCCAAAGGGCCACCGGCGAAGATGATCACTGGAAGGATCAGACGGAACATGGCAAAACTCCGGTCTAGCAATAGGGGACGGTAACATGACAACGCAATTCGGCAAAGGTTGCCATCTTCATCTGATCGACGGTTCGGCGTTCATCTTTCGCGCCTATCACGCGCTGCCACCACTGACGCGCAAATCCGATGGTTTGCCAGTGGGCGCTGTCAGCGGCTTTGTGAACATGTTGCAACGCTATGTTGAGAATAACTCTGGCCCCGATTCCGCGACCCATGTTGCCGTCATTTTTGATAAGGGCAGCCATACATTTCGCAACGACCTCTATGATCAATACAAAGCCAACCGTGAAGCAATGCCAGAGGATCTGCGTCCGCAGATGCCACTGACGCGCGAAGCCACACGTGCATTTAACATCGCCTGTGAAGAGATCGAAGGTTTCGAAGCTGACGATATCATTGCAACTCTTGCGCACCAGGCGCGTGATGCCGGTGGGCGTGTCACAATCGTTTCATCGGATAAAGACCTCATGCAATTGGTCGGTGGCGGCGTTGAAATGCTTGACCCGATGAAGAACAAGCGCATCGATCCTGACGGCGTGCATGAGAAGTTTGGCGTTGGTCCCGAAAGAGTGGTCGATGTGCAAGCACTCGCTGGTGATTCCGTCGACAACGTGCCTGGTGCGCCGGGAATCGGGATCAAAACAGCGGCTCTTTTGATCAATGAATATGGCGATCTGGAAAGCCTTCTTGACCGCGCGACAGAGATCAAACAGCCCAAACGCCGTCAAACGCTGATCGATAATCGCGCGCAGATCGAATTGTCGAAGCAGCTCGTCCAGCTTGATTGCGATATGGACCTGCCATTCGATTTGGACAGCTTAGAAGTACGCGATCCTGATCCGGAAACGCTGTTGGGGTTCCTTGCGCAGATGGAGTTCCGGACGGTTACCAAACGTATCGCTGACAAGCTTGGGGCCGAGGCCCCGGTGATCGAAGCAGCACCACAAGCCACCGAGGTCGCAGCGCCAGAGGCGGTGCCTTTCGATGCAGATAGCTATGAATGCGTGTCCGACGACGCCGCTTTGCAGGTCTGGATCGATCGCATCCGCGAACGCGGTTATGTCGCTGTTGATACTGAAACCACTGGTCTGAACGAAATGGTCGTTGATCTGGTCGGTATCTCACTAAGTGTCGAGCCAGGACAGGCTTGCTACATTCCGCTGGCCCATAAGGCTGCGGCGTCTGATGACTTGTTTGGCTCTGACGATGTTGCCGAAGGGCAGATGGATTTTGACCGCTGCCTCACGATGCTGAAACCTGTTCTTGAGGACGTGTCGATCATCAAGATCGGTCAGAACATGAAATACGATTCCAAGATATTTGCTCGTCTTGGTATCGCCGTTGCCCCGATTGATGACACGATGCTGATGTCCTATGCGATGAATGCAGGCGTGCATAACCATGGCATGGACGTGCTATCTGAACGTTATTTGGGGCATACCCCGATCCCGATCAAGCCGCTGTTGGGCACGGGCAAGTCCGCCATCACATTCGACCGTGTGCCAATTGCTGACGCTGTGAAATATGCAGCAGAGGATGCCGATATTACTCTGCGCTTATGGCAACAGTTTAAACCCCAGCTGCATGTAAAGCGCGTCACCACCGTCTATGAAACACTTGAGCGTCCGTTAGTTCCTGTTCTGGCGCAGATGGAAATGCACGGCGTCAAAGTTGATCGCGATACGCTGTCGCGGATGTCGAACGCCTTTGCCCAGAAGATGGCGGGGCTAGAGCATGAAATCCACGAAATGGCAGGGCGCAAGTTCAACGTCGGATCACCCAAACAATTGGGTGAGATCATGTTCGACGAAATGGGGCTGGAAATGCCCGATGGTAAGAAACCGTCCAAAGGCAAGACCGGCGCGTATTCGACGGGTGCAGATGTGCTTGAAGATCTTGCGACGATCCATGACCTTCCGCGCCGGATTTTGGATTGGCGGCAACTGTCAAAGCTAAAATCCACCTACACCGACGCTTTGCAGGAACACATCAACGCGGACACAGGGCGCGTGCATACGTCGTATTCTATCGCTGGCGCGAACACGGGGCGCTTGGCATCGACTGACCCTAACTTGCAAAACATTCCTGTCCGGTCAGAAGAAGGGCGTCGTATCCGTGAGGCCTTTGTCGCCGAACCGGGTAAGGTTCTTGTGAGCCTCGACTACAGCCAGATCGAATTGCGTATTCTTTCCCATGTTGCAGGTATTGATGCGCTAAAGCAGGCGTTTAGTGATGGCGTGGATATTCACGCGATGACCGCTTCTGAAATGTTCGATGTGCCATTGGATGAAATGACACCAGATATTCGGCGGCAGGCCAAAGCGATTAACTTTGGTGTAATTTACGGGATTTCAGGCTTCGGCCTTGCGCGCAACTTGCGCATTCCACGGGCCGAGGCGCAAGGGTTCATCGACCGCTATTTCGAACGCTTCCCCGGTATCCGGAAATACATGGATGACACGGTCGCATTCGCGAAAGATCACGGATATGTTCAAACGTTGTTTGGACGCAAAATCAACACGCCCGAGATCAACGCCAAAGGTCCGCACGCAGGGTTTGCCAAACGTGCTGCGATCAACGCACCAATTCAAGGGACAGCCGCAGACGTGATCCGCCGCGCAATGATCCGTATGCCTGCTGCTATTGCTGACCTGCCAGCGAAGATGCTGTTGCAGGTGCACGATGAACTGATCTTCGAAGTGGAAGAAGGCAGCACCGACGCGCTGATCGACACCGCCCGCGACATCATGGAAAACGCGAGCGATCCGGCCGTAAAGCTTGATGTGAAATTGTCGGTGGATGCAGGGCAGGGCGCAAACTGGGCCGAAGCACACTGATAAGTAGGGTGGATTTAAATCCACCCTACGAGACGTCTCAACTTAGTTGACGGATTTCGCATCAACGAGGTTTGCATCTTTTTTGCCCGCTGCGGTGATTGCGACACGGCGTGGCTTTAGCGCCTCTGGGACTTCGCGGACCAGATCAATGTGAAGCATGCCGTTTTCATGGCTCGCACCGGTCACGCGTACGTGGTCGGCGAGGTGAAACCGGCGTTCAAACGCGCGGGTCGCGATGCCACGATGCAGGTATTTGCGTTCGGTTTCATCTTCGGCCTTGCGGGCGGTCACATGAAGCGAACGATCTTTTACTTCGATGGCAAGATCGTCATCTGAGAAGCCAGCGACAGCGATTGAAATACGCCAGCCGTCATCAGCAGTCTTTTCAATGTTGTAAGGGGGGTAACTGTTCTGGCCGACGTCACTGGCAAGCGCGCGATCCATCAGATCGGCAATTTGGTCAAAGCCAACGGTGGCACGGTACAGGGGGGCTAGGTCAAAACTACGCATTTCGGGTCATCCTTTATCAAGCGATAACAATTGTGATGCCTTCCCAGCGGGACAGGCGGTATATTCCAAGACCCATCATTGGCGCCTTGGTCTATTTGATTTGGGGTGGATGTTTCGCGGTTTCAAGTCCCCGCTAAGGACCGTTAGTTAACGCTGACGAATTTCGCGCCAGTGTTGTTGCGTTCACCGATTGAGATCAGGCGCTGCGTTCCGCCCGGACGTGCTGGTCCGATTGTAGAAAAATGCGCCATCAGTTCTGATAGCGGCCCATCAAGCGACGTACCCAGTGAAACCTTTTGGCCGTCAATCTGTGCCATTGCAGATACGACCGAAGCGATCCGGGTTTCGCCGTTGCGCATAGTAAACACGGGCGAACCGCTTGAACCGAAATCGACGTCACAAGTCATGACGATCACGCCCGTTTGCCGCCCAAGAACGCTACAGACTTCTTGCAGGCTAGGTGCGTCTTCACGTCCGCGACCGTATGAGACGACCCCGATTTCATCACCCGTCAGTGGACGCGCAGCGATCAGATAGGGGCGAATACGTGTGCTTTGGATCGGACGATCGAGTTCGAGGACAGCGATATCCATCGCCACCTCTGAAGGAACAAAGGCGTCGCCGTTACTGTGATAATCAGGGTGTGGGATCGCGCGATTGATTGCGCGCGTGGCCGATGCCCGGCCGTCACGCAAACCTGCCCGAAACTGGAACCGTTCGCTGGCGATCATCGACCCGTCAGAATCGTACAAACAATGTGCAGCTGTCAGGATCAGGCTTTCGCGGATGAGAGCGGCGGTGCAAAATCCTTTGCCAGCAATGTCCAATCTGCCAACGGCCTCCCAGCCTTGGCTATCCTGTCGCGTTTGCAGTGTTACTAGTTCGGTTTCTTCGGCCCGCACTGGCAATGCAGCTACCAGCAAACAAACCGCAAAAGTCAAAAGTCGCCGCATGTCGTCCCTATTCTTTGCGCCAACTTCGCCGACAGTTACGGCAGGAATATGGCATCAGCGCAGGATGGGGACTTTGATGTCAGATTTTCCAGCGCTGTCCAGTGCTGGCGGTTTAGGGCCGCCGGTTGCCCAATCAAGAAGCTCCACAGTATGAACGATGGGCACATCAGTTGCGCTACCAATCTGCATCATGCACCCAATGTTCCCAGCTGCGATAATATCAGGCGAAAGCGCCTCAAGCGTGTCGACTTTACGCGTCTTAAGCTGGCCTGAGATTTCAGGCTGCATAAGGTTGTATGTCCCCGCCGATCCACAGCACAGATGGCTGTCGGCAGGTTCGAGGACCGTGTATCCTGCTTTTTTTAACAGCTCTTTGGGGTAGGTTTTGATCTGCTGGCCATGCTGCAATGAACAGGCGGCGTGATATGCGACCTTGGTTTCTTTGCTGGTACCCATCGGCAGATCAAGCTTCATCAACACTTCGGAAACATCCATCGCGATGGCACTGACGCGCGCGGCATCTTCGGCCAGTGGATCGTTGCGGAACATGTGCCCGTAATCTTTGACAGTCGTGCCGCACCCAGAGGTGTTGATCACAATCGCATCCAGCCCTTTGTCCATCTCGCGCACCCATGCCCTGATATTCTTGGCTGCCGCTGCATGGCTTTCGTTTTCTTTGCCCATGTGGTGGGTCAAGGCACCACAACAACCTGCGCCTTCGGCAACAACCACCTCTGCGCCCAACCGCGTTAGCAATCGAATAGTCGCGTCATTGATGTCAGTGTTCAGCGCCTTTTGCGCACAGCCAGTCATAAGCGCGACACGCATCTTTTTCCCCTGCGCTGGAAATGTCTGCGGATCGTCATTACGGCTAACTGGTGGGATTATTTTGGGGGCCATCGCGATCATTGCACGCAGGCGTGGATCAGGTAGGAACCGCGCAAACGGACGCGTGATTTTCGCGCCCAGTAAGGCCAGCCGGAACCGGTTAGGGTAGGGAAGAATGCGTGCCAACACCCAGCGTAGCGCACGATCCGACCAGGGGCGGTCGTAGTTTTCTTCGATATAGGCTCGGGCATGGTCCACCAGATGCATGTAGTGAACACCCGACGGACAGGTCGTCATACAGGCAAGGCAAGACAAACAGCGGTCGATGTGTTTGACCGTTTTCTCATCCGGCTTGCGATTATTCTCAAGCATATCCTTGATCAGATAAATCCGACCACGGGGGCTATCTAACTCATCGCCAAGCACTTGATAGGTTGGACAGGTGGCTGTGCAAAAGCCGCAATGCACACAGGCCCGAAGGATTTCATTCGCGCGCGCAGTACCAGGATCGGTTAGCTGTTCTGGTGTGAAATGGGTTTGCATTAGGCCATTAACCCCCGGTTCAAAATGTTGCGTGGGTCAAATTTCTTGCGCAGTCCCGCGCTGATCGTTGCGAGCGGTGCGGGTTCTGGCTGGAATGTTGGTGCATCGGCAACGCCGCGGATCAATGTCGCGTGGCCTTTGAAGCCGCCCAATGTTGTGCGCAGGTCACCATCATCGGTCAACGCCCAAATCAATCCGCCGCCCCAGTCGTACTGAACCGCCTTTGCGCCCATCTGGGCGACAAGCGCAGGTGCATCAGACGGCTTGACGCTGATCCGCCAGACGTTTCCGGGTTGGTCTGCAAAGGCGCTTACATCACGAATTGCCGCCCAGTCTGTATCTTCCTCCGACGGCGTTCCAAACGGCGCAAGCACATGTGCAAGCTCTTTGGCGCGATAGGCAACGGAATCAACGAACCCTTCGAGCCTGAAGCGCGTTTTGCCAGCGGCTGGATCGTGCGCTGCACCGGTTACTTCATACGGGGATGAAAGTGCTGCAGACATGGCATGCACAGCCTGCGCATCGTCCAACCCTGTCAGCACCAGCGTCGTTTGGCTGGCTACGTTTGGTAAGACCTTGAATGAGACTTCGGTCAAGACACCTAATGTGCCGTAGGATCCCGCCAATAGCTTAACCAAATCATAGCCCGTGACATTCTTCATCACACGGCCACCGTTTTTGATGATGTTCCCAGCCCCATCAACAAAGCGCACTCCTAGCAGGAAATCACGACAAGCCCCAACCGAGATACGGCGCGGCCCAGAAACATTCGCGGCAACGACACCACCGATTGTGGGCTCCCCGGTCGTGCCAAGCAGTGAACGGTGATCCATCGGTTCAAACGCAAGACGCTGGTTTTCGGCGGCAAGCGCTGCGTTGATTTCAGATAGCGGCGTTCCGGCCTTTGCGACAATCGTAAGCGCACCGGGTTCGTATAGGGTGATGCCAGACATTGCACTCATATCAAGAACGCCGCCTTCGGCATGACCATAGCGGCGGGTGCCGCCGCCTTGGATGCGCAGCGGGCCATTGGCGTCCGTGATCAATTGGGCGAGGTCTTGTTCGCTGTTAGGCTTCATTTCTAGGTCTTTCGAAATTGTTAGGCAGCGCGCCGGGCTTCGGAACTGGCAAGCGGAAAGACTTTGGCGGCATTCAGCAGCCAAGCCGGATCAAACACGTCTTTGATCGCCATTTGTGCCTCTAGATCGGCGGGGTCATATTGCACCGTCATCAAGTCTCGCTTTTCGATGCCCACGCCATGTTCGCCCGTCAGGCAGCCGCCGACCTCGACACATAGTTTAAGGATATCGGCACCAAAGGCCTCGCAGAGTTCCAGATCGCCGGGCTTGTTGGCGTCAAACAGGATCAGGGGATGCATGTTTCCGTCGCCCGCGTGGAACACATTGCCGACACCCAGCCCGTATTCAGCGGACATCTCGCCAATGCGGCGCAGCACATAGGGCAGTTGTGACACGGGGATGGTGCCGTCCAAACACATGTAGTCGTTGATCTGGCCCATCGCGCCGAACGCGGACTTGCGGCCCAGCCAAATGCGGGCGGCCTCGTCCGCCGACTTGGCCTCACGCAACTCTACCGGGTTATGTTTTGCCGCGATCTCCATGATCAGGGCCAGTTGCGCGTCAATCTCTGCGTCTGATCCCTCGACCTCGACGATCAGCAATGCTTCGCACATGGGATAGCCTGCCTTGGCAAAGGCTTCTGTAGCTTCAATGCAGGGACGGTCCATGAATTCGATCGCGACGGGCAGAACGCCAGCCTTGATGATGTCGGTAACGACCTGACCCGCGACTTCGTTACTGTCGTATCCCATCAGAACCGGGCGTGCGCCTTCGGGCTTGGGCAGGATGCGCAGGGTTGCTTCGGTCACGACGCCAAGCTGGCCTTCGGAGCCGCAGATCACCCCCAGCAGGTCCAACCCGCCTGCATCCAGATGCGCGCCACCAATTTCGACAATCGTACCGTCCATCATGACCATGGTGACACCCAGCAAATTGTTCGTTGTCACCCCGTATTTCAAGCAATGCGCGCCGCCTGAATTCATCGCGATGTTACCCGCAATGGCACAGGCCAACTGGCTTGACGGATCGGGCGCGTAGAAAAAACCATCGGTTTCGACCGCACCAGTAACCGACAGATTGGTGCGACCTGTTTGGACCTTGATATAGCGATCCGGATAGTTGGTTTCGATCACAGCGCTCATCTTGGCCACGCCAAGGATCACTGAATCGGCAGTGGGCAGCGCCCCGCCAGCCAGCGATGTGCCGGACCCACGCGGGACCACAGGTACGCCCATCTCATGGCAGATTTTCAAGACTGCGGCGACTTCTTGGGTGTTGGATGGCAGCACAGCACAGAGCGGCGGACAGCGGTATGCGGTCAGGGCGTCGCATTCATACGCGCGGGTCTCGGCCTCGTCAGAAATGACCGCATTATCGGGTAATACAGCCCGTAAACGGCTGACAATCTGGTCTTTTCGGGACAGGACGCTGGCGTTTGGTGCTGGCATTTCCATGGGTGGCCTCCATCATTGGTAAAAATATATTACCAATTTTTACGTATAGCAAGTGGTAAGCCGACTGGCTACATATTGAAATATGACACTGATTGAACACCTTAGCCTTTTGACCCTTTGGGACTGGTGCGCTGCGGCGCTAATTATTGTTGCGTGGTATGGGATTGGTTCGCTCATCGACCACTCTGGAAGCAAGCGACCATCCGTGACGGTGTTGATGTCGGAACATCGGCGGACTTGGATGAAGGTGTTTGTCGAACGATCCCCGCGCCTATTCGATAGCCAAATCCTAAGCAGCCTGCGGCAAAGCACATCGTTTTTTGCCTCTACCTGCCTATTGGCGATGGGTGGTGTTCTTGCGTTGATCGGGAATACTGATCCCCTAAGCGGTGTGGCGCTTGAGGTCACGGATATGCCGGTCCCGGTGGTCGTCTGGCAGCTAAAGCTGGGCCTTGCCGTGCTGTTCCTTGCCAACGCGTTTTTGAAATTCGTCTGGGCGAACCGCGTGTTTGGATATTGTGCTGTGGTTATGGCCGCGGTCCCGAACGACCCCAAAGACCCGGTCGCATTTCCACGTGCCGCGCAGGCAGCTGAATTAAATATTCGTGCTGCTGTAAACTTTAACCGTGGGCTACGCGCGATGTATTTTTCGCTCGCCGCGTTAGCGTGGCTATTGGGTTCGGTTGCATTGATCATCGCAACTGTCGTTGCGGTCTGGATCGTCTGGACACGAGAATTTGCATCGATTCCACGCAGTATTCTGCTAAACGAAAAGATATGAAATATGCACTGATCCCCATTCTCGCTGCGACAACCGCTTTGGCAGATGCACCCCAAGTGCAGAACGTCACGGTAACTGGCGATAGAGTTGATGTGACAGTGCTGCATCCCGATACGGGTTGGGACCATTATGCCGATGGTTGGGAAGTCCTTGACGCAGATGGGAAACGGTTAGGGTTTCGTGAATTGTTTCATCCGCACGAAAATGAACAACCCTTCACGCGATCACAATCCGGGATTGTTATTCCCGAAGGCGCGACATCCATATTCATCCGCACGCGCTGCAACGTTGATGGTTGGTCGGATGAGCTGTTCGAAGTCACCCTGGCACGGTAGCGTATTGGAGACACTCTCGCATTACGCGAATTTTCCGGTTTAAAGGATACAGCGATATTGTATCAACGCTTCTACGAGGGCGAACATAGGGTACAAGTATGTCGGATATGAGAGATGAGGTGCAGGACGATGACTGTGTTTCGAAGAAGCCATGGAGCGAAGTTGTAAGCCGTTCGTTGAAACTCTTTACGTTCAATGCTGCCCGAGAAGGCGGTAAATCGTTCGGCCGAGTGATCTTCTATATTATATTGGGGGTCGTTGTACTGGTCGTCGCGACATACATCGTCGACAGTATTACTGGATGGTTCAGTAGTTGGTTCGACTTCTGGCCGTTTAATAGTACGCCTGAAGCTCCGCCACCTGAACCCGAAGAGCGTGGCTGGTTTGACTGGTTGCGTAAAGAGGAACCCGTGGTTGAACCTGCAGTATTGCCAGCTGAAGAAACACGCTGGTACTGCAAGTGGAACCCTGTCTGCTAGTGCGCGGGACCGAACCTAACGCCGCCCCTCGCGCAGCCATGCACCTATAATCAGCACTGATGCCAGAAGCAGCCATGCCCATGAGGGCAGTATTGGCGTGATCCTGATATCAGCCGTTTGGTATGCGCCGCGCGGTGTAATCCCGATCCAGCCGCGTCCGTTTGCAGGGCGACCCGCACGGACCGTACGTATGCTGATGTCGCCGTCCGATATCGGCATGATGCCACCACCTGTACCTTCAACAAGAGGCTCCAAGGTTTCGCCAGTCGCGATGGTCTGTTCAAACTCGCGGGGTGCAGCGGGGCCAAGCGCGATGACGGATGTCTCTGTTCCGTCACCCAAACGGTACAACCCGATCTCTGGACCATTCCATAGCGTTTCATACCGTCCGGGTGAAACCTCTTCGAGAGTGAGGACAGTTTCAGTCCCATCGGGATGGGTAACCGTCACGTCACCAGTTTCCTCGCTCAGTGTGCGGCGAATGATGCGCATGGTCTGACCGCTTGGTTCAGCCCAAAGCGCCTCTTCCTCAAGCTCGGGTTCTTTCATCATCCAGTGGGCAAGGCGACGCAGGAGTTCCAATTGTGGTCCGCCACCTTCGAAACCGCGATCCCATAGCCAGCTATGATCCGAGGCTATCAGCGAAACGCGCCCTTCTCCGATGCGGTTCAGTGTCAGCAGCGGACGGTTGTCTAAGCCGGACATGACCGTCGTGGCCTCTGTTGGAACAAGAACGTCAACCAGCCGGAACCAGCGCCCCCAACCGGGACCTTCGCCCTCCAGATTGGGTGAGAATTCTTCCAGCCCTTCGGTCACCGGGTGGCGCTGTCCGATGTCGGTGATCTGAGGCACGAACCCTTCTTCAAATACGCGTGCAGTCGGTGCACCGGGCAGGATTTGCCCGAGCGGAGACCGATAGATGCTTTCTGCTGCGCCGTATTCAGGCCCAGATGACACCAGCACTGCGCCGCCTTGTTCAACATACTGACGGATGTTGTCGAAATAGCTGGCGGGCAAAATTCCGCGGCGGCGATAGCGGTCAAAGATGATCAGGTCAAAGTCATGGATTTTGTCCAAGAACAATTCACGTGTCGGAAACGCGATCAGAGATAATTCGTTGACCGGTACGCCGTCCTGCTTTTCGGGTGGGCGCAGAATGGTAAAGTGAACGAGGTCGACGGTTTGGTCAGATTTCAAAAGGTTCCGCCAAGTCCGTTCTCCTGCATGCGGTTCACCCGAAACAAGCAAAACACGCAAACGATCACGTACACCGTTGATTTGTACGACGGCAGTGTTGTTACGCGCAGTGAGTTCGCCATCAGCCTCTGGGATCGAAAACTGTAGGACGTTCATGCCGCCATGGGGCAGTTCAATTGGGATCTCGATGTCTTGGCCAATGGGGATCGGCAGGCTGATTGGCGTGTCACCGTCCACTGCAATTGATAGCACAACCGCATCAGTTGTCGGGACAGCACCTTGGTCGTCTACTCGCAGGGTCAAGGTGACTTGTTCGCCCAGTATGGCAAAGGCGGGGGCGTGCGACACAACAAGCCGTCGATCCCAATCGTCCGGTTGGCCGGTTAGCATCAAATGCATCGGGGCGGGCAGGCGCGGTGCGCGTTCGATGTCGTGAAGCCGCCCGTCACTAAGTAGAATTACACCGGCGATCCGGCCTTGCGGTTCCTCGGACAGCGCCTCGGATGTTGCGGTCATAAGGGCGGTGCCGCTGTCGCCGTCTCCATCGGCTAACCGCACGATCCGCAGCTCAGCGTTTGGATGCCTTGCAAGCTCTGCCTCGACATTCGCAATTGCGGCTTCGTTCTGGTCGACCCGGTCAGCGATCTTTTGGCTGGCGCTTTCGTCAACTACAAGCAAGACAATGTCCGACAGCGGCGCGCGGTCTTCTTGTTGTAAAGACGGACCTGCGATCGCGGCAAGCAACGCAAGGCCCGCCGCCCCGCGCAGCCAACTGCCGGGCAGGCGGCGCCAAAGCGCAAATGCAAAGGCGATCACAACCATTGCCGCTACGCCAAGAAGCATTGGCAATGGGATCAGCGGATCAAAAATCAAAGTCTCGGTCATTGTCCCAACCTATCCAGCAGGTCCGGTACATGGACTTGGTCTGATTTATAGTTCCCAGTAAGCACGTGCATGATGACATTCACGCCAAAGCGCAGTGCGATCTCGCGTTGGCGTTCACCAGCCATTCCGCGCCCAACGGGCAGCATGGGAGAACCATTCGGGTTCACCGCCCAAGCGGCAGCCCAATTGTTGCCCCCAATGATAACAGGTGTCACCCCATCATTCAGATTGCGGAATGGCATGCCTTCGACTTGGGTCGCGCCAATGGGGGCCGCTTCGACCCATACGTCGCGGCTCGCATAACGGCCGGGAAAATCCTGCAAAAGATAGAAAGTACGCGTCAGCACATGGTCTGACGGCACAGGTTCAAGCGCAGGAATATCAAGCGATCGCGCAATGGCTTGCAGCTTGCGACCTTCGGGTGATCCCGATCCAAATCGCGCGGTGTCAGCGTCACGCGTATCAAACATGATCATGCCACCTGCACGCAGATAGCGGTTTAATTTAGCGTATGCATCATGTGACGGCAGTGGTTGATCTGCGGTGATTGGCCAATAGAGAAACGGAAAGAACGCGAGCTCATCGGTCTCTAAGTCGACACCGATAGGCGCTGACGGCTCGATCGACGTACGGCGGAATAGGGTTTGCGATAGCCCCAATAAGCCCGCTTCGGCGATTTCATCGGCTTGGGCATTGCCGGTTATCACATGGCCCAGCACGACTTGCGACGTGGCGCGAAGCGCGAAGGCGTCGTCAGTTTGTGCCTGTGCATCGGGCGCACTGAACATCATGAGCGCAAGCAATGCAGCAACGTCGGCTCTTGGGCCGCGCAGACGCCCGCCAACGGCAAGCGATGCAATGACATCAATTAATAACAGCATGATTGCAGCGCTAAGCAGCCAGCCCTTTAATGCGGTTTCACGCAGTGTGGCCATACCTTCGACCGCGATGCGGGCAGGCCAGTTTGCAACGGATAAGACGGTCTCGGACCCAATCACATTAACAGCGAGCTGTCGGTCGTTACCCGCGTAAAGACCAGGTTGAAGCAACGGACCAGGTGCAGCAGTGGCAAGCACCTCACCGGCGACGCCGGGTAGGTGCTTGCCGTCTTCAAGTCTGCCGTATGCGTCCAGAACTTTATTAGGCAACCATGTCGTGCCAGCAAGTTCTGTCGCGTCGGGTGTCGCGGGGCGGGTCGAGACTGCCAGTCGTTCAAGCATCTGTACAAAAAGTCCTGACAGTGGCAGCGAGGACCATTCCGCGTTTGCGGTGACGTGGACCAATACGACCTGTCCTTCGCCTGTGATTTTGCGTGTGACCAGCGGCGTCCCATCGGCCAGTTGCGCGATGACGCGATCTGCTAGCGTGGGATCGGGCTGCGCCATCACTTGGCTGGTGACGTTTACGTCTTCGGGGATCGGAAGGCCAAAGAAGGGGCTGTCGTTTTCAAACGGAGCCAGCGTCTTGGGCTCGCCCCAGCTCATCGCGCCGCCGACGGTGCGGCCACCACTGCGTAAGCGAACGGGTAAAAGTGGGTCTTCTTGACTGCGACCAAGGTCACTTGCCGCCAGCCGTGGCCCTGCAAAACGCAGCAGCATGCCACCGTTTTCGACCCAATCGTGGACAGCGTCTGTTTCAGTTTCACTTAGCGTCGCGACATCTGCCAAGACGATCACATCTGGATTGGCGAGCAAGATATCAGACAGGGTGCCATCAATAAGATCGGCAGTCGGTTCTAAGGCCTCGCGCAGGTAGTAGAGCGGCGAAAGCAATTCTAGACCTTCACGGCTGTCGCTTCCTGCGATCAAAGCAACCTCGCGACGCTTCAGCGCATCATCCGTCAGGCTGACTGCCCCGGCAGATCGGTTTCCAGTGATCTCAAACCGTGTGATCCGGTTGCGAAGCTCTGGTGGTAATACCATTGCTGTCTCAGCATCTGCGTCACCCGCTTCAAATGCCAGCGGAACGGTGGCAAGCTGGCGTTCAACGCCAGCAGGATCTAGGCCGACTGCAGTGATTTGAGTTTCATAGGCGGCACCGACTGGCGTGCGGGTTGCTGATACGATGACTTGGCCATCTTCGAACCGCGCGGGGCGCACCCCTATTGTCAGTTGCGGCGTTTGGAAAGCGGTTACAGAACCTGCGCCCTCAAGGGCTTCAAGCAATGCGTCGCGCCCTTCAAAATCAACGCCATCAGACAGCCAATAGGTTTCAAAGCTGCCTTGTTGCGCGCTGAAATAATCTGCTGCGTCCAGCGGTTGCCAAGGCTTTGGTTGCAGATTTGGCAAACGGTTTTGCCATTCGTTTGGGGCAGTAAATGGGAGCGTGTCACTCGGAAGGTCCGTCAAGGAAACAACGGCAACGCGGCGATCGGCAAGCGCTGCCTCGGTCAGTAGCGCGTTCACACGATCCATGCGGGCCTGCCAATTCGCTGCCCCAGCCCATGTACCATCCAATGCAATGACTAAATCCCCTTTACCATCGCGTGCGGCCTGCGGGTTCAGTACTGGTCCGGCAAAACCGATAATCACGGCAGCCACAGCCAACAGCCGAAGCAAAAGCAACCACCAAGGTGTGCGGTCGGACTGGCTGTCTTCGTCTGCAAGCCCAAGCAGCAATGCAACGCCGGGAAAACGCCGCCGGATTGGCGCAGGTGGTACGGCGCGTAGCAGAACCCATAGGATGGGCAGCGCCGCCAAAGCAACAAGAAGCCAAGGCGCGGTGAAACCTATCGGGCCTAGTGTCCACATCATGTCCGCCGTTCCAATGCGCCGTAAAGCCAGAGAAGGGCAGTCGTTGCCGGCTGTCCCGTATGATGGGTCTGGAATTGCCAACCTGTGGTCCGGGCCAAATGCGTCAGGCTGTCTTTACGCTCGGCCAATCGGTCGAGGTAACGCTGTTTTAGATCACCGGCTTTGAGCGTTTCATGTTCCAACGCGCCAGTCATCGAGGTGAAGATCGTGCGCCCGTCAAAGGGGAAGTCTTCTTCTTGCGGATCAAGGACCTGCAAAAGCGCACCGCGCACGCCACGGTCGGCAGCGCGCAGCAGGGCTTCTTCTACTGGTGCGATGTCCCCTAGAAAGTCGCTGATAAATAGTGCGCGCGAATGCGGTAGCATGCCTTGGGTCTCGGGCGCGCCGTAATCATGGTCACTGTCCTCTGAAAGGATCTGCGCCATTTGCATGATCTGGGCTTCACCGCGACGCGGTGGCAGGCGTAACCCAGTTAGACCGACCCGTTCGCCGCCACGAATAAGCAAAATCGCAGTTGCTAGCCCCAGCATGCGGGCGCGGTTGCCTTTGGTGGGTAGATCGCCGGACTGGAAGCCCATTGATGCCGCTTGATCGACCCATAGCAAGATCGACTGCGCGATCTGCCATTCTTTGTCCTGAACGAAATTAGAGTCGGATCGGGCCGACCGCCGCCAATCGATGCTACGTGCAGCGTCGGTTGGTTGCGCGGGGCGGTATTGCCAAAATGTGTCCCCCACACCCGCGCGCCGCCGCCCGTGGTCACCCAACAATACGGTTGTGGCCAGATGTTCTGCCTCGGCCAAAAGCGCGGGCAGCGGCGCGGCCAAGCTTTCGGCGTCGGCGCGGAGGTTCAGCGGTGCAGTCATGCGGCGGTTGCGACCTCGGTCACTTGGGCCGCAACGGTATTGATAATTTCGGCAATGCTTTCGCCACGGGCGCGGGCAGCAAAGGATAGCGCCATGCGGTGTTCAAGAACCGGAACAGCCATTGCGCGGACATCTTCGGCCGATGGGGCAAGCCGCCCATCAAGCAATGCTTGGGCACGTACGGTCAGCATCAGCGCCTGCGCGGCACGCGGGCCTGGGCCCCAGCTGACATTCTGGCGGATAATATCTGGTGCATCCTCATCAGGACGACAGGCGCGGACAAGATCAAGGATCATTTCGACGATATTGTCGCCTACAGGCATACGGCGCAGCAGGGCTTGGGCATCAAGCAGCTCTTGGGCTGTGAACACTGGTGTCGCTTCTGCCTCGGCTACGCCAGTCGTTGCGATCAGAATATCGCGCTCTGTTTGGCGGTCTGGATAAGGCACGTCGATTTGGACAAGGAAGCGGTCAAGCTGCGCTTCGGGCAGAGGGTAGGTGCCTTCTTGTTCAATCGGGTTTTGCGTCGCAAGCACATGGAACGGTTCACCCAGCGGGCGGTGTTCACCCGCGATGGTGACTTCTTTTTCCTGCATCGCCTGCAGTAGCGCGGATTGCGTCCGGGGGGACGCACGGTTGATTTCGTCGGCCATCAACAGCTGGCAGAAAATCGGCCCCTCGATAAAGCGAAAGTTGCGTGCGCCACCTTCTGCAGTTTCCAGAACCTCAGACCCCAGAATATCGGCGGGCATCAGATCGGGTGTGAATTGAATGCGGTTCCCGTTAAGGCCCATCACCGTCGATAGCGTGTCGACAAGACGCGTTTTGCCAAGGCCGGGCAGGCCGATCAAAACAGCGTGGCCCCCGCAGATAAGCGAGGTCAAAGTCAGATCAACAACACGGGGTTGGCCAATGAAGCGCGCGGCGATACTGCTGCGTGCGTCTTGCAGCTTTGCGCCCAGACTTTCAATTTGGGCGACAAGATCGGCGAGATCGGCCATGACTTTCCTCCGGTTGAACTATATCTGTCTATACCAACAGATATTCGAACGAACCCCAATGGCAAAATCAATGAGCACACAAAAGATTGTGACCCCATCGGCCGAAAGCATCGCGAAAAGCGCGCGAGCCGCTCAAAAAGGCGGTTTACCCCCGGTTCATCTGTGGAATCCGCCGCATTGCGGGCATATCGACATGCGGATCGCGCGGGATGGGACGTGGTTTTACATGGGCACGCCCATTGGTCGCCCCGAGCTGGTGCGCCTGTTTTCGACGATTCTACGCAAAGACGGCGACGACTATGTACTGGTTACTCCGGTTGAAAAGGTCGGAATTACGGTCGATGACGCACCTTTTGTTGCCGTCGATTTCGACGTGGTTGATGGCGTACTGGTGTTCCAAACGAATGTTGGGGACAGTGTGAAAGCAGGCCCAGACCATCCAATCCGGGTAGTACGTGATGCTGACACAGGCGAACCCAGCCCATACGTTCACATCCGTGCAAACCTTGAGGCGTTGATTGATCGAAAGTCATTTTACCGTCTGGTCGAGATTGGTGAGAAAGCCACCCATGACGGTGATGAATGGTTTGGTGTGCGATCGGGTGGCGTGTTCTTTCCGATCATTCCGGCAAGCGATTTGGATTAAAACGGTGTTAGCTGCCAGATAGTCTCAGTCGCGGGTGTTGTGCCGCGTAGCCCACCTTCGACGGAAACCGTCTTTAGCAGAGCAATGGCGTAGTCGTTTTCGTACAGTGAACGCACTTCATTCGCAGAGACAGAAAATGGCGGCCCCTTCGCGGCTGACTGATCGTATTCGTAGGTCACAAGTAATTGGGGCGCTTTAGCTGTTAAGCTTGTTAGCTGGGCCGCATAGTCCCCGCGCATGTCGCTTGGCAGTGCGACAAGCGCAGCGCGGTCGATGATCGCCTCAACCGGGCCAATCATTTCGCTCGTAAGCGCAAAGATATCCCCGACATAGATATCCAGGTGCGGCGCATGGTAGTGTTTGTGGTCGGCCAGATCGGTGATCTTGGGGCTGACACCAAGTTCACTAAATAGCTGACTGATAGCGAGTTCACTTAATTCCGCGCCGATAACGCTGTGACCTTGTGACAGTAGCCAAGCGATATCGCGCGTTTTGCCACATAAGGGGACGAAAATTTTGCTACGAGGCGCGAGTTGCAGTTTTGAAAAATGTGCACTTATCAGCGCGTTTTCGGACCCTTCATGGAAGGCAATTCTATTCCCTTCCCAGCGCGCATGCCAAAAATCATGTTCCATACCGACCCTTTCTCGGTGTCTGTAACCTTGGTGCATACTGGCCATGCCGTATCGCGATGCAAGGCAAGATATGGTGAGGCGTCGGCTGTTTTGCTAACACTGCGCCATATTCCTGCGCAATGGGTCTTAAGGGGCAAAAACACATGACGAAATTCTGTGCAAACCTGACATGGCTGTTTACTGAATTGCCGCTTCTTGAACGCTTTGCCGCTGCCAAAGAAGCAGGGTTTGACGGCGTTGAAGTACAGTTTCCCTATGACGTGAATGCCCAAGATGTGGTGAACCAGCTCTCAAGGCATGACTTGAAAATGGTTTCGATAAACTGCCCGCCGCCGAATTATGCAGGTGGCGAACCGGGCTGGGCGGCTGTGCCGGACCTTCAAGATCGGTTTCAGCGCGACTTCAACCGTGCGGTCAGATACGCCAAAACCCTTGGCGCGGAACACCTGCATATCATGTCGGGTCAGGCCCAAGGCCATCACGCCAAAAAGGTCTACATCGAAAACCTGCGATGGGCCGCAGCCCAAGCCCCAAAGCAAAGTTTGACAATTGAACCGATCAATCACGGCGACATGCCGGGCTACTTTATGAATGATTTCGATCTCGCGGCCGAGACTATAAAAACTGTCGATGCACCCAATCTGCGCCTGCAATTTGACGCGTATCATGCTGCCAAGATCACCGGCGATGTAATGGCGGCTTGGGACCGCATGCGTGAACATACGGTTCACGTGCAAGTCGCCCAAACGCCAGATAGAACTGAGCCTGATAAAGGTGAGATCGACTATCCTGCGTTTTTTGCCCAGCTAGATGCCGACGGCTACAAAGGATGGGTCAGCGGCGAATACGGGCCATCCAAGACGACACAAGACGGGCTTGCATGGATTTCCTAAAATATCGGCCCTACTGAAACACTGCTGACACAACGCTGTCAGTAGGGGTATGGTTAACTACTGTCATCAACCTCAAACATTGGAGATGAGAGATGACCAAACACGCAGTAGCATGGACAGAAATCCCCGTGACCGACATGGAAAAGTCGGTCGCGTTTTATAATGACGTCTTTGACTTTGGTATGACAATCGATAACTCCGGCCCCAACCCGATGGCGATGTTCGGTGCAACCGGAAATGCAATCGGCGGGCATCTGTACCCCGGAAAACCGGCGGCAGATGGTGGGAATACCATTCACCTATATGTACCGGACGGATTGGAGGCCACGATGAAGCGTTGCGAAGCCGCAGGTGGCGAGATCGTAAGCCCAATCATTACGATCCCACCGGGGCGCTTTGCTTACGCCAAAGATTTGGACGGCAACTCACTGGGTATATTCGAGGCCGCGTCCTAATGCGCCGGGCCGACCGTCTTTTCCAGATACTTCAGTATCTTAGGGGCGGTCGGCTCATTACGGCCGCGCAGTTGGCCGAAAAGCTAGAGGTCACACCGCGCACGATTTACCGCGATATCGCGCATTTGATCGGGTCGGGTGTGCCCATTGATGGTGAGGCAGGTGTTGGGTACCTCATGCGTGATGGCTATGACTTGCCGCCGCTGATGTTCACCCAAGAAGAGATCGTCGCACTGGTTGCAGGCGCTCGGATTTTGCAAAGCTGGGGCGGGACAAAAATGGCCGCTGCCGCTCAAGAGGCGCTGGTCAAGATCGACACTGTTCTACCCGATGACGCCCGGCAAAAGGTCGGCCAAGTCAACGTGCATGCTGTGACAATGCCTTGGCACGGCGGCACTTGGCGGGATTATATCGACCAGTTCGAAGCTGCAGCCGAAGATCTGATCCGGTTCGATATTACCTATGAAGATGAGAAAGGTAACGAAAGCCAGCGGATCGTGCGCCCGCTTGGCGTTTGGTTCTGGGGTAAAGTCTGGACTGCCGTTTGCTGGTGCGAATTACGAAATGATTTTCGAATGTTCCGATTGGATCGGATCGGCCAGCTTACAGAAGCAGGTAAGTTCCGCCCACAAAAAGACCAGACGCTACAGCACTTTATGGATGCGAAGGCCTATATGCGTTAGGTTCATAATAGGGCAGGTACGCTGACCCGCCCTGATACTGATCCTTACTTTGAAAGACTTTGTGCGAGGCGCATCAGTTGCACGGCCTCTGTCCGGTAGCCGAAGCTGTCGTCGCCACGGTTCGCGTTGGCCAGTGCGATGGCGTCTTCATACCCCCAGTCGCCCAAATAGCTATCGTCACGCAGCAGTTGCCCAAAGCCTGCGATTGCTGCTGCAAAACTGGCTTCGGTGCCGGGGATGCTTTGCCCGATGATCGGCGTTTCAATGAGTCGGCTGATGTCTTCGCCCGGTGCCTTATAGCGCAGTTTGACATAGCCCAATTCTTCCGACGTGGCCGCGACCGTGTTTGGCGCATAGCGGAGCGGGTCGCTAAGTTGTGCGGGGCTGCCGACAGCGGTGATTTCATAGATTGCCGTAACGGTATGGCCCGCGCCTAATTCACCCGCATCAACCGCGTCATTATTGAAATCTTCGCGGTTCAGCGCGCGGGTTTCGTATCCGATCAGCCGATACTCGGCGACCCGGGCTGGGTTGAATTCGACCTGAACCTTCACGTCGCCCGCAATCGGGAACAGCGCCCCCGATAACTGATCCACTAAAACTTTTTGCGCCTCGGACAATGTGTCGATATAGGCAGCGGTCCCGTTGCCGTTTTGCGCCAGCGCTTGCATTGTCGCGTCGTCCAAATTGCCACGGCCAAAGCCCAGCACAGACACGTATGTCCCAGTGTCACGTTTATCGGCGATGAAATCCTTCAGCGCTTCGGGGTTATTTATCCCGACGTTGAAATCCCCATCTGTGGCAAGGATGACGCGGCTAACTTCACCGTCTTCGGCCATCGTATCGGCCACGGCATAGGCCTGTTCCAGACCACCCTGTCCGTTAGTCGACCCACCTGCACCAAGCGATTGCAAGGCTTGCAAGATCGTCTCGCGGTCAGAGGCCGCCGTGGGCGCAAGTACCTGTCCCGCACTGCCCGCATATTCAACTATCGCGACCTGATCTTGCGCGCGCAGTTGGTCAAGCATGATGCGGAAGGATTGTTTGAGCAGCGGTAGCTTTTCCGGGCTGTTCATTGATCCCGACGTGTCGATCAAGAATACTAAATTCAGCGGTGGGCGGTCATCCAACGCGGGCATCTGCCCTTGCAGTGCAATATGCACCAATTGCGTGTCTGGGTTCCACGGTGTTTCAAAGCTGGAAACGGTGGTGCGGAAAGGTGCATCGCCCGCGTCGGGGGCTGGGTAGTCGTATGGGAAGTAGTTAATCAATTCCTCAATACGCACGGCGTTTGCAGGCGGCAACTGGCCCCGCGATAGGGACGACCGCACCACTGAATAGCTGGCCGTGTCGACGTCGATTGAAAGCGTTGAAACGGGTTCTTCGGACGTGATTTTCAGAGGGTTTGGGGCCGCGTTGGCATATGTCTCTGTGGTTGATTGGGTTGCAACGGGGCTTTGGCCTGGGGCAATTCGGTCGCCGACTGAGAGCGTTGACAGCGCTTGGGCTTGCGGCTGTGCGATCTCGGCCTCCTCGACGGTTTCCATTGGTGCGGTCGTGTATAGGCGAGCACTTTCACGGCTAGTATCCGTCAGGCTAGGAGAGGGTTGCGATGCTTCTGAACGATTTAGTGAAGGTAGACCTGTTGCTGGCGCAGCGGGCATTGGCGGGGCGGTTGCGGCCGCCATCGCCGCAGGCTCTTCCTCATTAATTCCTTCTATCGCAAATGCCTCGGGCGTAAGTGGATGGTCGCGTTCGACAGTCGATACCGGGGGGCTAATAGCGTCAACAACGGCGACTTCTTCGGCAGTCCGTAGTTCTGCGCTTTCAAATGCGAGGGTATCATCAGCTGCTGGTGCCTCGGTCAATTTCGTTAGCACGGGGTCCGTCGCAGCGGGCGGCGTTAGCAAGCTTTGGCCTTGGGGCGTTAGAAACAAAAAACCGCAAGCGACAAGCGCGGTGGTTGTTCCAAGCGCGGCCTTGGATGTTAGTGCGTTCAGCATGGTTGTTACTCCTGTCCAGAGGGCGTTACACCCAGTTGCAGGAGTAGGACGCGGCGCTTCGCGTGATCCTTGGAGGTCGTCGAAATTTTTGCGGGCCAGCGCGATGTTTTCGGCGCGGCGTGTTTCATCTGCGCGCGGCGTGGCCATGTTCATCAGGGATTTGAGGTCGTCGAGATCATCGGTCATTCTGCGGCCTCCTTTTCTTTGATGGCGCGTAGGGCTTTTTTGGCTTCGGATATGCGCCAGCTGATTGTGCCTTCGGATACCCCAAGGATCTCAGCGGCTTGGGAATGGGTCATATCATCAAGAACAAGCGCGAGCGTATCGCGTAGGTCGTCGGTCAGTTGGTTCATCGCGGCCGTCAGCCAGTCCAGTGCTTCGGTCGTCTCTGTTTGTTCGGCTTTACGTGCGATTTCCCAATCGCCCCAGCCAGACGTCGCCTTAGTGTAAGTTGCGCGTTTTCGGCGGCGGTCGTGTGCTGCGTTTACGGCGACGCGGTATAGCCATGTCGTCACTTTGGCGCGGCGTTGGTAGCTGCCCAGTTTGGCGGGCAGGGCGGCGCAAATATCTTGTGTCAGGTCTTCGGCTTCGGCCCTTTGGCCAGTCAATCGAAAGCAAAACGCGAATAACCTATCGTAATGGCGATCAAGCAGGTTGGCAAAAGCCGCCCCATCGCCATTTGCGGCTGCTTCCGCGAGGTCTTCGTCACTGGTTTTCATACGCATCACGGTGGTTGGACGCGGTGGAATGGTCAATCCTTGGCGACATCTGAAAATTTATTTGTGTGCGATATGTGGCGCGATTGAATGAAGCGCAGTTTTCGGCTGATTTTCGATGATATTGCCGATCAGATCACAAATATGGATGGGTGAAACCGGGCGGCACGTTACGCGTCACCCGGTCATTATTAGCGCACCCAGACTTCGACGCGGCGGTTCAGGCGCTGCCCTGCAAAGTCAGAGTTGCAGGCGACGGGGTTTAGCTCTCCGTAGCTTTTGATTTGGACGTTGGCGGGGTCAAAGCTCGATCCGGCAACTTGGGAGGAAATACTGCCCAGCACCGCTTCGGCTCGTGCATAGCCTAGCGTACGGTTTGCATCGAAAGCACCGTCTGCGTCCGTGAAGCCCACCAAGGCCACTTCGGAAATGTTGGGATCATTTGTAAGATAGCTGGTCAGGCGCAGTAGATCGCGACGCGACGCGTTATCTAGGTTTGAGGAACCCGTCTGAAAGCGGAAGGTGGGGGAAAGTCGGCGCCATTCGAGCATGTCGATATATAGTTCCCGCAAGGCGGCGAGTTCTTGGCGGCTTTCGTTGGTGTCGATTTGCGTGCGGATGCTTTGGGCAGAGCGAGCAAGATCGCGACTGTCGATATTGAACCCGATGAAACCAGATTTTTCGATGATCCCATCAGCAGCTGGTGATTTTGCATAGGCAAGAAGTCCCTGCGCACGCGCAGGCAGTTCAGCGTTGGTCGTATATAGAAACAACGTCCGCTGGAGTGGGTATTCCCCTGTCTTAGCCGCGAAAGTAGATGCCTCTGCTGCGATCCCACAGCTTGAAATTAGGCCCAATGGTTTGTTGTCCCCGCGAAACGCAAAGCCCACGTAGCCGATGCCTCCGGGGTCACCAAAAACCGAGCCAGACATTTCAGAGTTGCCTGCTACGATCCGAGCTTGCGCAGTAAGCGATGCGTCGAAAGGGTCAAGAAACTTACCTGCAACGGTTGCGAACGTCCCTGAGTTCCCATCGCGCGTGTAAACGGTCACCGGCAGGTCGGCGCCACCCAATTGAGACCAGTTGCTGACTTTGCCCGATAGCAGATCAGAAATCTGTTTCTCGGTTAGCGCATCGACTGGGTTATCGGGGTGAACCACCACCAGCAGGCCGTCGACGGCAATCCCGTGCTCTTGTTCAAAGCTGAGCGCGTCGCCTAAACCTGCCTCTGCAAGGGCCGTGACTTCGGCGCTTTTGATCCGGCGAGATGACATGCCAATTTGCGTGGACAGATCAAGCAATCCGCGGAAGCCTGTGCTTGAGCCGTGATCCTCAATCAGCGTTGTAAAAAGTGTGTCACCGATGCCTTCGTCACCGATCACTGTAAGGACATGTTGACGCTCGCCCACTGTCTGGTTTTCGACGACAGCCCGCTGGCTTTCGGCATAGCCGCGCACCAACAGCGGCATGAGCTCTGCGCCAATCGTATCCGAGCCTTTGATGGTGAAGTCGAGAGCAGCTTGACCACCGACAGGGCAAGCCGCACCAGAGCAGCTCACAAGCGAAGCGGGGACTTGGACCTGCCCGATGTCGGTGCGCATGATATAGAATCCGTTGGTGAATTCTATCAGTTCACCCGCGAGCGCCATTTCGCCATCGTTGGTGGTTAGTGAAACTTCTTGCGCAAAAGCTGGCTGGGCCAGACACATACAGGTAGCGACGGCAAGTCGCGCTAAAGGTGTGAGGTTGAGGTGCATGTGCTTGGCCTTTCGTTTGGACGATCGTTGTGGTGCCATTCGTATTGGCGGCCATACAGATGCCTCGAAAGCACGTCAGTTTTGTTACAGTTACGTGACAGTTTCGTAACGGGGTCGCGTAAATGTAAATTATTCCAATTGGTTAAAAATTTTACATTCAGATAAAGACTGAAAATGAAGCCTAAGTTTGTACGATGATTTGTTGAGATTTGACAGCAACTGTTGCTGGTTTGCGCACAGTTTTTGAAAATTCGCACTTGGTTTGCTGTATTGTGCGCAATTCGGCAACATTACTTGTGGTTGTGTTGCGTTGATGTATTGGGCGTTCTTGATGGATACGCTTTGTGGCCATGCCCGCTTTTGTCAGCAGGCATGGCGTTTGGCTCGGTTCTGATTAATCAAACACCGACGCAGATGTATTTCATCTCGAGGTAATCTTCGATGCCGTGTGATGAACCTTCGCGGCCAAGTCCGGATTGCTTAACGCCGCCAAAGGGGGCGACCTCGGTTGATATGATGCCAGTGTTGACGCCCACGATACCGTATTCCAGTGCTTCGGCGACCTTGGTCACGCGTGACAGGTCTTTGGCATAGAAATAGGAGGCCAACCCAAAGATTGTGTCATTCGCTTGAAAAATCACGTCATCTTCGTCTTCGAACATGAATAGGGGCGCGAATGGGCCGAAGGTTTCATCGGTGCTGACAGCCATGTCTTTGGTCGCGTTGCTGATGATCGTTGGTTCAAAGAACAAGCCGCCCAGATCGTGCGGTCTACCGCCCGTCAGTACCGTTGCGCCTTTAGCAAGTGCATCATCAAGATGGCTTTGGACCTTGTCGATGGCTTTGGGTTCGATCAGCGGGCCAAGCGTTGTGCCATCTGTCAGGCCGTCACCGACGCGCAGGGCTTCGACCGCCGCTGTGAATTTGGCCGCAAACGCATCATAGACACCTTTTTGGACATAGATACGGTTGGCGCAAACGCAGGTTTGACCGTTGTTTCGGAACTTACAGGTGATTGCCCCTTCAACGGCGGCATCAAGATCAGCATCGTCAAACACGATGAACGGTGCGTTGCCTCCCAGTTCCATGCTGCATTTCATGACTTGGTCAGCAGCCTGACGCAGCAGGATGCGGCCGACTTGGGTCGACCCGGTAAATGTCAGTTTGCGTACGATTTGGTTTTCGCAGAATTCCTTGCCTATCTCCTCGGCCGCGTTTGATGTCACAACGGAAAACAGCCCCTTGGGAACGCCTGCCTCTTCTGCCAGCTTCGCCATGGCAAGTGCGGACAGCGGCGTTTGTGACGCAGGGCGCACGACAAAGGCACAGCCAGCGGCAAGGGCAGGGGCCACTTTGCGCGCGATCATCGCATTGGGGAAGTTCCACGGGGTAATGCCGGCAGCGACACCAATTGGCTGTTTGATGACAGTGATCCGCTTGTCGGCCATATGGCCCGGAATAGTTTCGCCATAGACGCGTTTTGCTTCTTCGCCGAACCACTCGATGAATGACGCGCCATAGGCCACCTCACCACGGGCCTCGGCCAGTGGTTTGCCTTGTTCCGCAGTCATGATGATGGCAAGGTCTTCTTGGTTTTCCATTAGCAGGTCGAACCATTTGCGTAGGACCTTGGCGCGTTCCTTAGCGGCAAGGGCGGCCCAAGGTTTCTGCGCTTTTTCAGCGGCAGAGATAGCCTCGGCTACTTCGGCGCGGGACAAGTCTGGAACCACGGCAATGACATCACCGCGCGCAGGGTTTGTGACCTCAAAGTTGGCACGGTTTGCTGCCGGGACCCATTCACCTGACACAAAGGCTGCTTCGCAAACCAGATCAGGGCGCGTGAGCATGGATTTGAGGTTGGTCGATTCATCAAGCATGTTAGGCTCCCTATGTTTGTCGCTATCTGACCCTGCACTTAGGGCGGCGTAAAGGGGGGACCATGGAATTAGACGATGCATTTGCCAATGCGGCATATATCCCAGATGGGGATACCTACCCGGATAAATGGGCTGCACTTGCCGCAGCGTTTCGCACGACAGCGTTATGCGAACTGGATTTGCCTTATGGCGAAGGCCAGCGGCACCGCTTTGATCTGTTCCATCCGCCCCGTCTGGCACGCGGAGTGGTCGTTTTTGTGCATGGAGGGTATTGGCGTCAGTTTGATAAATCGTATTGGTCGCATCTGGCTGCTGGCCCGATGGCGCATGGTTGGGCAGTGGCGATACCGTCGTATGATCTGTGTCCTGATGCCAGTATCCCCGAAATCGGAGATCAGATATCGGCTGCGATAGGCGTTATTTCACAGCGTGTTTTGGGACCGATTCTCTTGGTTGGGCACTCTGCTGGGGGGCAGTTGGTGGCACGTATGACAGCGCCCAGACTGCCAGAGCCATGGCACGATAGGTTGACCCGGGTTGTTCCAGTATCGCCAGTCGCTGATTTGGTTCCGCTGATGCGCACCTCAATGAACGCGGATCTAAGGCTTGATTTTGATACTGCTAGGGTTGAAAGCCCTGTGAATATGTCCGCGCCACAGATCCCGGTGATCGTTTGGGTGGGTGGTAGCGAAAGGCCAGTATTTATTGATCAGGCTCATGCCCTCTCAGATATGTGGGGCTGCGCCCTTGAGGTTGAACCTGATAAAAATCATTTTGACGTCGTGGAAGGCTTAAGTGATCCGAGGAGCGACCTGACACGTAAACTATGTGGAACAACTTACAATTGAGTTAAAGTTTCTTAGCAATAAGCATGTTTGCTGTTGCATTATGCGCACTAGATACGTGTTTTTACACGTGATAGGCGTTCATCGATTGTAAATCTGGTGTAAAGTGCAATCGATTGAGTATGGTTGTCGTTGTGAGGACGAAGATGAAAACTAAAAATATGGTTCGGGCTGCGTCCCTTGTTCTAGTGGTGGGCGTTCTTAGCGGATGCGAGGCATCGCGCAAAGACGGTAGCACTGTTGACGGTGGACTTGACGGCGGGCCGCTTCCTGACGGCATCGCATCGATTTGGGTAGACCCAGATGGGTGTCAGCACTGGTATATTGACGATGGCATCGAAGGCTACATGACTCCGCGCTTGCGCCGGGACGGTACACCGTTTTGCCGTGAAGAGCGTGGCCTGATTACGTTGAAAGATGGCAGCACAATGCAGGCCGAACAAGAGCCTGTTAATACTGGCGCATAAGTTTGCGCAGATTCTAGTTTCCCAAAAGGCGCCAGATATTTGGCGCCTTTTTTGTTTTTCGATCAGCGCATTGGGCTGAACTGTGCGTCCGTCATACTACAATCGCGGATGACATCTGGCCCACAAGTGCGGAACTCTAGGTCTCGTGTCATGCAGATACGTGCCTCTTGGATGTAATCAGATTTGCAGGTGATGGTGATCTGATCAGCCTCAAGAGTTGGGTTATCCTTTAGGAATGCTTCTTCGATCACGTGTGCAGGCATCGTGATGTCACGGTCAATGGTACGAAAGACCGGCGGACGGACAACGCGCGCATATGCTTCGCGCGATAGATCGTAATAATCATCGGGTGAAAGGCCAGTGCATACGCCGTGCTTGCGCCACTGATGCCACGCAAGCCCAGATGTACCCATGATGTCCGCCATGTCGCTTGTTTGGCCGCGGCTTGGTGGACGGTAGGATGTGTGACAAAACGACGGGTATCCACGGTCGTATTGCGGCCAAAGGCCGTGAAGAACCCAGTCGAAATCTTCGCTTTCTTCACATTGCGGTGAATTGCGTGCATCGCCTTCCAGTTCACACCAGTTAGCGGACCACGAGAGTGAGAGGACGTAGTAATCGAAGTCTCCAGCAGCATCCTGTGCTTGGGCTGAAGATGTGATAAGCAGTAGTAGGGCAATAAGCCTGCGCATTTTGATCTTTCCTAAAGTCGTTTGGGCTACTATATAGGGTTCAAGTTCCCCGACAATGCGAACCCGGCTGTTCCCACAGTCTGCCCAGTTTAAGGGCGCGGGAAAGGCTTGTCTGAAATTACGATGGAGATGAAAGATGTCCGATACACCGATTATGGCCAAAGCGACCGCTGTTTGGCTGTGCGACAACACAACCATCACCTTTAAGCAAATCGCTGACTTTTGCGGTCTGCACGAGCTAGAGGTGCAAGGCATTGCTGACGGTGATGTCGCGGTTGGCGTCAAAGGTTTTGACCCGATTGCCAACAAACAGCTGACCCAAGAAGAAATCGACAAAGCTGAAGCGAACCCGCTTCACAAGTTGAAGCTACTATTCAACCCAGCATCTGCGGGCGAAGAAAAGCGTCGCGGTCCGCGTTACACACCACTGTCCAAACGCCAGGATCGTCCTGCTTCGATCTATTGGTTGGTTAAGTTCCACCCGGAACTGTCCGATGGCCAAATCAGCAAGCTTGTTGGTACCACCAAGCCAACCATTCAGGCGATCCGTGAACGCACGCACTGGAACATCAACAACATCGATCCAATCGATCCTGTTGCGCTGGGTCTATGTAAGCAATCTGAATTGGACGCTGCTGTTCAAAAAGCGAACGCTAAAAAAGCAGCCGAAGGCGGCGCGATGTCTGATGACGAACGTCGTAAGCTGGTCAGCACCGAGCAATCTCTTGGCATGGAACCAGAGCCAAAGATCCCAGCGGCGATTTCAGGTCTGGAAACATTCAGCCTGTCTGACCCACGTGGCGACGATGAGGACGAAGAAGACAATCGTGATGTCACAGATGCGGACAGCTTCTTTAACTTACCCGATAGCGACGAAAAAGACGATTAATCGCTGTCTGACTGATCATGCAAAGGCGCGTCACCATGTGGTGGCGCGCTTTTTTTTTATGCAGGGCGACGCGCCACAATGAAATGAGTGGTCTCGTCCTTACCAAAATGACCAGTCTCCACGATCTGAAAGCCGGCATCGCGGAACGCGGCCTCTAGGGCATCAGCCGTAAATACGTTCACGAATGGGGCTTTTTTGAATAGCTGCATGAGGCGAATAACCAAAGGAATGGCGCGGTTCATATCGCCGATGCAGCCAGTCTTAGAGATAACATATCCACCCGGCTTAACCTGCGCTTTTAAATGCGCGATGGCGGCAGGTAAATCGTCAAGCAAGTGCAGAATGCTAAACGCGCAGATCGCGTCGAACGGGGCTGCGGCCAACGGCTTTAGCGCCGGAACCTGAAGAAAGCTGATGTTGCTTGGCGCATCATCACTTAGCTTGGCCTCTGCAATAGCCAGCATTTGGGACGAGATATCTGTCGCAGTAATATGTGCGACTGCTGGCGCTAAGTTCAGCGCGGTGCTGCCTGTCCCACATCCGATTTCAAGCAGGTGATCTGCAGGGTTAAGATAGCTGCGCGTGCGTTCCAGCGTGGCTTGATATGCGGATTCATCAGGTACGGGCTTCTTAGCGTATTTGGGGGCGATTTTATCCCAGAAGGCTGCGGTCGACATCTTGGGGTTCCTTTTTTGTAAATGCTGATCCTCTGAATTGCTGACATTCTACTTGCTTTGATTTTGTATATGAATTGCCTAAAAATGGCGATCTGATATACATATATGTATGAATTGGCAGGCCGTATCATTTGATTGGAACCAAATCCGCGCGTTCTTAGCGACCACCGAAGAGGGATCGCTAAGCGCAGCCGCGCGTGCGATGGGGGCAACGCAGCCGACCTTGGGGCGGCAAGTAGCCGGGCTAGAGGCTGACTTAGGGGTTACCCTGTTCGAGCGTGTCGGCAAGGCCCTCGTAATTACGACTGCTGGCAAAGACTTGCTTGAACACGTGCAGGCCATGGGCGACGCGGCGAGCCGCATTTCTATGGTCGCTGCCGGGCAGTCGCAGTCGGTGTCAGGCCGTGTTTCAATTACGGCAAGCGATCTGTTCGCGGCGGCATATCTACCGCGCATCTTGATGCAGTTGCGCGAGACCGCACCGGGGATCGAGATTGCAGTTGTCGCCTCGAACCATATTGAGGATCTGACGCGTAGAGATGCTGATATTGCCGTACGTAATGTGCGCCCGACGCAGCCCGAATTGATTGCACGGCTAATCGGCAATTTTGATGCCGGGTTGTTTGCAGCGTCGTCATATCTTGATCAATATGGTCGACCCAAAGGCGTGAATGACCTCAAACAGCACGCGTTTATTGGGCCAAACGACCCTGCAGAGATGAATGCGTTCTTTGCCACGCGGGGGATCCAGCTATCACCGGATCAGTTTCGCAGCACGTCAGATAGCGGTGTTGTGATGTGGGAAATGATGCGTGCGGGGTTGGGTATTGCAGCGATGCCCTGCCAGACTTGGGATAAAGTAACAGGGGTCGAGCAGGTCTTGCCCGAACTCGAACCGATCCGTTTTCCTATATGGTTGGCGACACATCGGGAATTACACACAAGCCGTCGTATCCGGATTGTGTTTGATGCTTTGGCAAAGGCGCTAGGCCAAATGCCACATATCTAGAGCGCCTTACGCGCGTTCAGTGCAGCGGTGATTGTGCCATCGTCAAGGTAATCCAGTTCACCACCTACAGGGACACCCTGCGCGAGAGACGTGACGCTGACACCCGGTAGCTGGTCAGCGATGTAGTGGGCTGTGGTTTGCCCGTCGATGGTTGCGCCTAGGGCAAGGATAACTTCGGTGACGTTCTCGGTCTTTACGCGGTCCAACAGTTGGGGAATGCGCAATTCATCGGGGCCAACGGCGTCTAGGGCTGAAAGTGTGCCACCCAATACGTGGTAGCGCCCCTTGAATACATTCGCCCGCTCCATCGCCCATAGGTCCGCCACGTCTTCGACGACAGCGATTTGGCCAGTGGCCCGTTTTTCAGATTGGCAAATGTCACAGATGTCCGACGTGCACACGTTCCCGCAATTCAGGCATTCGCGGACCGTTGATCCGACGCGATGCATCGCCTCGGCCAACGGGATCAGCACGAGGCTACGTTTTTTGATCAAATGCAGTACGGCGCGACGCGCAGAGCGAGGGCCAAGACCGGGAAGCTTGGCCATCAGCGCAATCAGATTATCAAGGTCGTCTGTGCCGTTAGTCATACGGTTCCCGGTGCCGCGAACAAATTTAGCTAAATTTGTTCTGTGTCATGAATTTTCTAGAAAATTCATTCGCCTTAGAAAGGTAGGTTCATTCCCGCAGGTAGCCCCATGTCTTCGGCCATTTTTGCCATTTCTTGCTGGCTGCGCTCTGCCGCTTTGCCTTGCGCGTCTTTGATGGCGGCCAAAATCAGGTCTTCGACCACTTCCTTTTCGTCACCGTTAAAGATGGATGGATCGATATCCAGCCCCTTCAATTCACCTTTGGCGGTTGCGGTTGCCTTTACCAAGCCTGCACCGCTGACGCCTTCGACCATGACGTTTTCGAGGTCGGCTTGCATCTGGGCAACTTTGCCCTGCATTTCTTGGGCTTGTTTCATCATCTTGGCCATGTCGCCAAGACCACCTAGTCCTTTAAGCATGTCTGTATCTCCTGTCTTGTTGGCCTTCAGATAGGGTCTGCGCGCGCAATTGGCAACGTAGGCTTAGTCTTCGTCGAAAGGATCCCATTCATCATCCACTTCGGGCAGCGCATCTTCGAGCGCATCCTGCGCTTTGTCGGCTTCTGTGCGGATGTCAGTGATCCGCGCTTTAGGAAAGGCCGCTATCACCGCCTGCACAAGCGGATGCTCGAATGCTTCTTGCCTGATCGCGTTTTCGGCCGCATCGCGCACCTCAGCGATGGTGGGTGCGCCACCTTCGTTCATCACGGTGATGACCCAGCGATTGCCCGTCCATGCTTGCAGTCGCGACCCAAGCCGCCCGACAAGGTCAGAGGCTGCATCAGCCGTTGGGTTCACCTCAATCCGACCGGGTTGATAATTGACGAGTCGTAGACCGGTTTCAACTTCGACCAGCAACTTCACATCGCGGTGGGCACGGATCAGTTCAACGACATCTTCGAACCGCGCGTAGCGTTGTAAGGCGTCGGTCGACAAGGCGACTGCAGTTTGTGCTCCTGATGCAGAAGGCCCGCTGGGCCCGCTATGCGTCGGGGCTGGCGTGCTCGACATTGCGTTTGTTGCGCTACCTGCTGCCGGGGCAGGGCGCCCGCCCGATGGGCCTCCGTTTGGCGGCGTTGCGTTTTGTAGCTTGCGAACCAATTCATCTGGCGTCGGTAAGTCAGCGACATGGGTCAGTCGGATCACGGCCATTTCGGCGGCCATCATGGCATTGGGTGCCATTGCGACCTCTTCCAATGCTTTCAATAGCATTTGCCACATCCGCGACATGACCCGCATGGGCAAATCGGCAGCCATCGCCTGACCGCGGGTGCGTTCATCGGGACTGATTGTGGGGTCTTCGGCAGCTTCGGGGGTGATCTTAATCACGCTGACCCAGTGACAGACCTCGGCCAGATCGCGCAGCACGGCCATCGGGTCGGCGCCATCGGCGTACTGCCCGGAAAGTTCAGTCAGGGCTTCGGCGGCCTGACCATGTAGGATCATATCAAACAGATCAAGGACACGACCGCGATCGGCAAGGCCAAGCATTGCACGGACTTGATCGGCGGTGGTTTCACCAGCGCCGTGGGAAATGGCCTGATCCAACAGGGACGTCGCATCGCGGGCAGACCCTTCGGCGGCGCGGGTAATCAATGCGAGCGCGTCATCGCTGATCTCGGCGTTTTCGCCAGTGGCGATTTTGCGCAGGAGCGCAATCATGATTTCAGGCTCGATCCGCCGTAGATCAAATCGCTGACAACGTGATAGGACGGTCACGGGAACCTGCCTAATTTCTGTAGTCGCAAAGATAAATTTGACGTGTGCGGGCGGTTCTTCAAGCGTCTTCAAAAGCGCGTTAAACGCGTTCTTGGATAGCATGTGCACTTCGTCGATGATGTAAATCTTATAGCGGGCCGAGGCCGCGCGATAGTGAACGCTGTCGATGATTTCGCGGATATCGCCCACGCCTGTACGGGAAGCAGCATCCATTTCCATCACATCAACATGGCGACCTTCCATGATGGCAGTGCAGTGTTCGCATTCGCCGCAAGGTTCCGTTGTTGGCCCGCCGTTTCCGTCAGGCCCGATGCAGTTCATGCCCTTGGCGATGATCCGCGCGGTCGTCGTTTTCCCGGTGCCACGAATACCCGTCATGATGAAGGCCTGAGCGATCCGGTCAGCCTCGAACGCGTTTTTCAGGGTGCGGACCATGGCATCTTGGCCGACCAAATCAACAAAGGTTTCGGGCCGGTATTTGCGCGCGAGCACTTGGTAGGCTGGGGTGTCGGTCATGGCGGCCTTTGTTGAGTGGATTCTATCGCGGACAGCCTAAGGGTGCTCGCCGCCAAGGTCCACCTGTTTGACCATGATCTTGCCCTTCGCGCGGATCATCCGAACCGTGTTGCATCGCGCAGGCTGCAGAGCTAACCTAAAACTGCCGATATCGGGGGGCATCCTTGGTTCGCGGAAAGCGCAGAGCACCCGGATATGATCTGAACGACCCACATATGTGGTCTTTCTCATTTGCCCGGGATAGCGAACCGGCGGGCCTATCTGGTGAGGAAGCCAATGACAGACCCATTAGACGCGCTGCGTCAGCAGGCGAAAACCCGTCAAAAACTGTATCAATCCGGTAACCGTGCCGCGAATACCCGTGTGAATGCGGTAAAACCACGCGCGGGTGAATTGAAGCGCGCCGATTTTCTGCACATCATCGCACGCGAGAATGATTTTACCAGTTGGCCGCAGCTAAAGACTGCAGTCGAAACCCAAGGCATGTATCGTGCGGCGAAACTGCAACGTCTAAAAACGGCACTGTTTCATGGGCAGACGAATGTCGTGCAACAACTGCTGTCTGATACGCCAGATTTGGCTGCGGGCGCATTTGGTTTGCAGGTCGCATTGTATGATCTGGATGCTGTGATCCAAACGCTGAAAGATGATCCACATATCGCGACCCGCCAACTTGGTCCGCGTCGTCCAATTTTGCATTTGGCATTCTCGAAAATGCTGACGGCTTGGCCTGAAAAAGAACAAGATATGCTCGCGATTGCAGAACTGTTGATAAGTGCTGGTGCCGACGTGAATGATGGCTACCCAGCACATCCCGGCAGCAAGCATCTGTTGTCTGCATTGTATGGCGCGATTGGCCACGCGGGGAATATCCCAATGGCGCGCTGGCTGCTGGAGCACGGCGCGAACCCAGATGATGGCGAAAGCCTGTATCACGCGACTGAGCTGGGCCACCATATGGGGCTAAAGCTGCTGCTTGAATATGGCGCGAATCCGGTCGGGACCAATGCGCTTTTGCGAGCGATGGATTTCCATGATGTTGCTGCAGTTGAAATGCTGCTCGTGGCTGGCGCAACCCCTGACGAAGCTATGCCTGCGTTACATCACGCAGCACGCCGTCAATCACCGCCGAAGATGGTCGAAATATTGCTGAACGCTGGCGCTGACCCGAACCGAGCCTTTCATGGCGCAAGCACCTATGCGGCTGCGCGGATTTTCGGAAACCAGTCCCTAAGCGATGCGCTGGAGGCGCGGAGCGTTGATACGACCCTGACCGACGTCGAACATATTCTTGCGGATTGCGCTGATGGCAATGTGGTTGAGGGGCGCTGGATAGATGCCGCCAAGGTTCCGCAGGCGTTCAAAAATGTCCTGCACGAGGTTCTGGTTTTGCCTAACCGCATGGAGCATGTACGTGCGTTGGTCGCTGTGGGCATGCCGTGGGATGCGCCGGACGGACAAGGGGTGCCGCCTGTGCAGCTTGCTGGATGGCAAGGGTTGCCTGACATGACCGACTACTTTCTACAGCTGGGGCCGGACCTTAGCTATGTGAATGGCTTCGGTGGCACATTGTTAAGCACCATTGTTCACGGGTCGGAAAACTGCCCGGATCGCAAAGAACGCGACCACCTTGCGTGTTTGGAACTTGCGTTGGAACATGGGGTCGCGTTACCCAAAAAGGCGATCAAGTTTGCGGGGAACCCAAGGGTGTCATCATTTCTAACTGACTGGGCTGTGGCACATCCGGGCCAAGTTGTGGACCACGGAATTGTCTGACTTTGCGATACATAACCTTGCTGTGGGCGGGGGCGAACTTGCGCTCGCCCCAGTACCGGGGACAAGCGGCTCGTATCCCTGCGACTTAGCCGACCTACAGGCGTGGGGGCCTGCGATTGTCCTAAGCATGACGACCATGACCGAGCTAGAGCAGTTTGGCGCAGGGCAATTCGGTGAAGACCTCTCGGATGCAGGCATCGCTTGGCTGCATTTGCCCGTTCCGGATTTTGGCGTTCCTCGTCATTTGAATTGGCCCAAAGTGCGCGACAGTGTTTTTGAACACTTAAGCGCCGGTAGAAGGGTTCTGGTCCACTGCAAAGGTGGCTGCGGCAGGTCAGGGATGATTGTTCTGCGGCTTATGATTGCGGCCGGAGAAGACCCAGACGCTGCACTGATGCGACTGCGGCGGGCGCGGCTTTGCGCGGTTGAAACGCTTGCCCAATTGGAATGGGCGCGGCGCGGTTAATATTATTCTGTTTGCGTACCGACATTGGCCACTACTCTGATTTCAATAATTGCGTCTTCACGACGTAAACCTGCGGCCTCAATGGCCGTCCATGCGGGGTAGGGTGGCTGTAAGTATTCAAGCCTGATCTGATTGAACAGCTCGAAATGGTCGCGCAGCCCTATGTGGTATGTCGTCATTTCTGCAATCGCAGCAAAGGGCAGTTTTGCTTCGCTAAGGATTAAGCCGATCTTATTAAATGCGTTCCGCATTTGCGTGGCCGGGTCAGATGGCATTTGACCATCTGGATCGCCGCCCGTCATGCCCGTCAGAAAAAGGTGGTCGCCCGATAGGACACCGGGCGACATTTTGATTTGTTCATAAGCCGTTTGGAAAGCAGGAGGGATAACGGGTGTAATCGCCATTTTCGTTTCCTCGAATGGTTAGCGGCCCTTTTTCTTCATGACGCTTTTGATGTGTTTGCCCAGTTTTTTGGACCGGTCACGTGCTTGGGCAATCGTTTCAGTCGCTTGGATGTTTTCGCGCTTCAGCTTTTTGAACCGCTTTAGTCGATCTGGATCGATCTCGCCTGCTGCGATAGCTGCCTGCACTTTGCAGCCCGGTTCGCTATCGTGGGCGCAATCCCGGAATTTGCAGTTTTCAGCAAGTTCCGAGATTTCTGGGAATGTTGCGTCGATGCCAAATGACACTTCGGCCAAGCCCAACCCGCGCATGCCAGGGGTGTCGATCAGCCAACCACCCGATGGCATCGCATGCAGCGAACGCCCGGTTGTCGTATGGCGACCGCGTGCATCGTCTTCTCTAATGTCGCGCGTTAGGGCGTTACCGCCTGTCAGCGCATTGGCGATGGTGGTTTTGCCAACGCCAGACGATCCGGTCAGCGCCACGGTTTGCCCTTTGCCACACCAAGGTGCCAAGGTTGCGATGACGTCGTCTGACTTTGCATCAAAGGCGATCACTTCAATCCCACGACCGAGTGCGCGCGCTTGATCGACGTAGTTATCTGGATTGTCGCATTGATCCGCTTTGGTCAGCAAAATCACGGGGGTGATCATCGCATCATGCGCCAGCGCAAGGTACCGTTCGAGCCGCGCAGGGTTAAAGTCATTGTTGCAAGATGTCGTGATAAACAGCGTGTCGATATTCGCTGCGATCAGTTGCTTTTCGCCCGTATGGAATTCGGTGCCGCGCGACAATTCTGTCTTGCGATCCAATACCTTGATCAAGCGGTATTGCTGAGGCGCGGCTAGAACCCAGTCGCCAACTGCTACCGCAGCCGTCGTGATCCCGGGATCAAGCGTCAATTCAAGCGTTCCGATTTCAGAAAAGCCCACGACACGGTCACGATGGACAGTGGCAATGCGGGCGGGGGTAAGTGTTTCAAGCTCATCAATATCGAGCTGAGACATAAAGAATGGCGACCAGCCAAGGGCGTCGCGAGTAAAATCTGTCAATGAAGTGTCCTCGTCAAAGGAAATACGTTGGCTGGTAGCGTTGTTCTACCAGTGGAAGCCGGACGAGGGAACGGAATTCGTTTCAGCGCACCCAAACCGGGAGAGGACATAGCACAATCATGAATGTTCTCCTTGTTCACGGCTTGCCTTTGCGGACTCCGCAAAACGGCGTCGCCATTTCGCTCTGTCCGTGTTCGCAAAATCGCTGGGCGATTTCGCTTTAGGTGAGAGGCTGGACATCGACCCAAGTGGGGCTCGTTGTGGCTGCTTCCTTCCGGACCTGACCAGGTTGGCGAGGCACTTGCCCGCGCCAACCTCTCAATGCCCATATATGACCAGTGACGCATCAGTGCAAGCGTCAGAACGTAAATCGGTAAAGGTCAAAGCCATTTTCACCGTGGCCAACATATGAAATTGGCTCTGCAAGGTGATCTTGTGCGGCAGGCGCAGAGGGAAACACTCCGCTAGTGTTTGGATGATGAGTAAATTCCCATTCTTTCGCGGGAAGGCTTTCTATGTTCGATTGTCCCTTAAAAGACTGGATCAAAACATCCCGTACTGAAAGCGTGCTCAAATATAGTAGGTCCTCGTCTGGGCAGCGGACATAGCCGCCGCCGCCATTGATCCGATACCTGTTTGCCGCGACGACAAACAGGTCATCATCAAGGACGGGTTTCCCATCATATCGCAGATCGCGCAGGCGAGAATTTTGTGAACTGATAAGCGCTCCTGCTGTGTCAAAGCGCGCGGGTTGGCTAAGGTCGATTTCGTAAGTCAGCCCGTGGATGACATCGCAATTATAGCCGGGACTGAATGGGTTGATAAGCGGTTGATCGTGCGCGCCGACAGTGACCTGCATGTAATGAGAAGCGCCGCGTTCAATCCAATTGCGCAGCTCGGCCCCGGTGCGTCGCACGGCACATAGCTTGTCAGTAAAGGGAAACATTGCGGCCGCATCACGCAGCGCGATTGGCCCGGGCGGGATGTCGATATAATGGCCCGGCCCGGCGCGCCCGCCGAATAGATAGGGCGCTGTCGCAGCCAACACAGGTAGTCTTTCGTGTTCTGTTCCGGCAAGAACCTCTTTGACGTGCGCGCGTTGTGCTTGGGCCAGTAACCGTTGACTTAGGTCAGGGCCAATCGTGGTAAAGTAACTGTGGACATGATCATTCGTCGTCGCGATAGGCTGACGAATATGCGCAAGCGTTGCAACATGCGCGGCAAAAACCTCTTGCTTCAGCCGTTGAGGTAAGGCGCTTTCGGGCGCTAGCCCCGGGTCCCCTTTGGCAAGCCGGGTCCTATGGCTTCGGATTTGCCATGTATCATCGACCCAGCGCAATTTCAGGTCAACGACCCCAAGCCGACTGCCGTAAAACCCCGGCATCACCGTGGGTTTTCCATGTAGCGTGCCGGAAACCGGATCGACAATATCGCTGACCGAACGATCGGGGTCAGGAAAAAACTCATGCGTATGTCCCGCAAGGATAACGTCGATCTCATTGATCGAGGCCAGCGGAACGGCAGCGTTTTCCATCCCTTCAAAGTGATCGTTCGCGCCAATCCCAGAGTGGCACAAGGCGATAATGATATCTGCGCCTTCGGCTTTCATCGTAGGGATAATCTGTTTGGCGCAAGCCGCGATATCGGTCGTTTCGGCAATGCCGCTTAGTTTGTCGGGGTTCCAATCTGATACCTGCGGAGGCAGAAACCCAACGACGCCGATTTTTATCGCCCGCGTCATGCCGTCATCGCAAGAAATGTTGCGCTGAAGAATCGCGTAGGGTGGGACAAGCTCCTGTCCGTCCGTCAGGCGCAGATTGGCGCAGGTCGCCGGAAATTCTGTCCCGTCCAAGGCGCTGCGCAAAAAGTCGATACCATAGTCGAATTCATGGTTGCCAAGCCCCAAGGCATCGTAGCCCATGACATTCATGGCGGCGATCATCGGGTGCAGGCGGCCTCGTTCCCAATTGGCAGCAATATAGTCGGCCAAGGGATTTCCCTGCAAAAAATCCCCATTGTCCATCAGTAGGGTCGTTACATCGGGGTCCGCGCGCAGCGCTGCGATTTTGTTGGCAAGCCGAATAAGGCCTGTCGTTTTGTCAGGGTGGTCTGCGAAATAATCGTAGTCAAGAATTTGCATATGCAAATCTGTCGTTTCCATGATGCGCAGGTGCCCTGTAGGGGCGACACTCCTATTATTGCGTTCACGAAAATCAACTATTTCAGTATTCATGGCGCAACTATAGGCGGTGTGTTGGCGGGCGCCAGCACCTAGATACGGAATAAATTGAACTTCTGTCGTTACCGTGCCATTTCGGTCTTATGAAGATTGCAGAGACGGTTACATTTGGTGGGTCTGGCCTTGATCGTGCGGCTCAATTGCGCGTACAGGCGGTTGATATTGCTAAACATCAGGACTCTCGGGCCATTCTTTTGTGGCGCGGAAAACCAATGCTGAAGGACGGTGCATTGGTTCGGGTTCCCTTTGACCACCCTGTGATTAAGGATGCAGGCCCTGATTTTATATTCTTGGGGCAGGACACCAACCCTATCTTCGCGGCAGATATGTCAGCTTGGACACCCCAAGATTTGGACGTTGAAGCATTGAACAGCTTTGCTGATGCTACTGAACAGCATCACCCGGCAATGCCTGAAGGCGCGGTGTTTGTAGAACTGCGTACAGTAATGAGCCAGCTTGCCCCGCTTGATGCGGAATTGGCAGCGACTGCGCGGGCGATATTTGGCTGGCATAGATCACACCGCTTTTGTGCGGTTTGTGGTCAAGAAAGTGCATTCGCAATGGGGGGCTGGCAACGGGACTGTGGAGCCTGCGGTGGGCATCATTTCCCACGTACCGATCCCGTGGTGATTATGCTGATCACACATGGCAATTCCGTCTTGATGGGCCGTTCGCCGGGCTGGCCAGAAGGCATGTATTCCTTGCTTGCCGGGTTTGTTGAACCCGGTGAGACGATGGAAGCTGCTGTCAGACGCGAAGTTCTGGAAGAATCAGGTATCCACGTTGGCGAAGTGAAATACCTTGCCAGTCAACCTTGGCCGTTCCCGTCGTCGTTGATGTTTGGGTGCTCTGGCGTTGCGACCAGTACCGATATCACCATCGATCCCGCTGAAATTGAAGACGCACGATGGGTCACACGCGAAGATATTGCGCGGGCGTTTGCGGGGCAGCACCCAGAGATACTTCCGGCAAGAAAGGGTGCGATTGCACATTTTTTGTTAGAAAATTGGTTGGCAGACCGACTCGATTAACCAATAAGCACTATGAACGTCCAAAAGGGATCCACTAGATGAAATTCAGTACACGAGAGGATATCGAAGCACCTGCTGAGTATGTCTTCGCGCAAGTTACGGATTTCGCTTCCTTTGAGCGTAAGGCGTTGCGTCATGGTGCACAGGTTACGCGGTCTGATCAGGACCAAGGTGCGCCCAAAGCAGGCTCAGAATGGAAGATCGCTTTCAAGTTTCGCGGACGCAGTCGAACCCTTGAGGCAAAGCTGACTGAAATCACTTCTCCGGTTGGGTATCATGTCGCGGGTATCGCGGATGGCATGACAATCCGTACCGGTATTGAACTGGTCGCTCTGTCGCCGACTCGTACGCGTATTATGGTCGGAATTGAATTGCGATCGAAAACATTCACAGCGCGCCTTGTGCTTGAGTCAATGAAACTTGCCAAAGCAAAGCTAAACAAGCGCTTTCGGGCACGCGTGGTCGAGTTTGCGGAAGATATCGAAGACAGCTACCGCAAAGGTAAGTAACCTACTTTTCGTGACGACGCGCTGCGGCTGGATAAACGCCCATCACATGTAGTTTGTCGGTGAAGTAATTCAGCTCTTCAAGCGCGAGTTGCACATTCCGATCATCGGGATGACCTTCGATTTCGGCATAGAATTGGGTCGCGGTGAAATGCCCATCAACCATATAGCTTTCGAGCTTGGTCATATTGACACCATTGGTCGCGAACCCACCCATCGCCTTATATAGCGCGGCTGGAATGTTGCGGACCCGGAAAACAAAGCTGGTCATCATGCCGTGTTTGCCGCGTTTGCGGTAATCGGGTTCACGCGACATGATCAAGAAACGGGTTGTGTTCCGGTCGTGATCTTCGATGTGCCGGGCAAGCACTTTTAGGTCATAGATGTCCGCAGCCAATTCAGAGGCGAGTGCCGCAACAGTTTTGTCATCACCTTCAGATACTTCACGTGCGGCACGGGCGTTGTCTGTGCTGGTGTGGCCGTGAATGTTTTGTTGGCGCAAGAAACCCGCACACTGCGGCAGGATAACAGGATGCCCATATGCATCTGTAATATCATCAAGCGTAGCGTTCTTTTTACCCAGCAGGTTCACGTGAACCCGGACAAAGGTTTCATCAACGATGTGTAAACCGCTTTCAGGTAGCAGCGAATGCACGTCAGCAACGCGGCCGTAGGTCGAATTTTCAACGGCGATCATGCCAAGGTCGGCATCGCCTTTCCGGACGGCTTCGATTGCGTCTTCAAATGTCCGGCAGGGAAAGGGTTCGAAATCGGGACGGGCGGCTGCGCAAGCCTCGTGACCATAGGCTCCAAGCTCTCCTTGGAATGCGATTTTCTGCGTCATAAGCGTGCCCTCCGAACGGCACCCGTGAAAAATGGGCGATTGGTCGCGGCAGTATACCTTGCAACCGGGTATGGGAAGCGGATACATACCCTCAAAACTGTGAACTGAATGGAACGCGACATGTTCGACACAATGACTATGACCAAAGTAGTAGGCGGCCTGTGTGGCACGTTTCTCGTTTTCTTGCTGGGCTCTTGGGCCGGCGATCTCATTTACGCTGGTGGCGGTGGTCACGGCGACCACTCACAAGCTTATGTGATCGAAGTTGAAGGCGCTGACGGCCACGACGAAGTCGTCGAAGAAGTCGACTTTGCTGCGGTGATGGCGACAGCAAGCGCAGCAGACGGTGAAGGCGTTTGGCGCAACTGCCGTTCTTGCCACTCACTTGAGCCTGGCGTGAACTCTACTGGCCCTTCTTTGTACGGCATTGTTGGCCGCCCAGTCGGGGCAGCTGATGGCTTTAACTACTCTGGCGCGTTGGTCGCGGTTGCTGATGTTTGGGATGTGGATCATCTGAACGGTTTCCTTGAAAACCCCAAAGGTTACGCACCAGGTACTGCAATGGGCTATAACGGTCTGCGCAAGGTCGAAGACCGCGCGAACCTGATCGCATACCTCGACAGCCTTGACGATTAATCGCATCGCGATACCCAAACAAAAGGCCGCTCCGATCTGGGGTGGCCTTTTTTGTTGCCCAAATTGCTGTGAAGATGGCGTGATCGCGCATTCTCAACTTGAATGTTAACCGGACTGTCACGTAGCCTTGCCCGTAACCTAATGCTTTGCTGTGACCGGAGACTATGATGCAAGATCGACCAAAGGCCCGCGCTATTGCTTTAAAGCGCGAAAATGAATCGCGCGGCTTAATGCATTGGTTTGCGGGGTCTGTTGTTGTCTTTGGCGCACTGTTCGGGGCGGATGCATTGCGGGCCGATAGCCATGTTACGGTTATCGAAAGCCACGGCATAAACGAATATGATGCGCTAAAGTACGGGCCAGATTTTACACATCTCGACTATGTTAACCCCGAAGCACCCATCGGTGGAGAGATCAGCATTTCAACCAGTGGTACGTTCGACAATATGAACCCGTTTGCGACCCTTAGCGGCACACCGGGTTTGATGTCGTCGATCATGTATGAGCGGCTCATGACCTCAACGGATGATGAGGTTGGGTCAGAGTATTGCCTGTTGTGCACGACGATTGAGTATCCCGAAGATCATTCATGGGTGATCTTCCATCTGCGTGAGGACGTAAAATTTTCCGACGGTACGCCAATGACCGCCGCTGATGTCATCTATACGCATGAATTGCTCCGCGAGCAGTCAACACCGTCTTACCGCGCAGGAATCGTTCAGTTGGTCGACAAATACGAAGCGCTGGATGATTACACGGTCAAGTTCACTTTCAATGCAGATGCACCTGAACGTGGTCGTCTGTCACAGGTCGGTGGACAGCTTGTTATGTCTAAGGCTTGGTTCGAAGAAACTGGCGCACGGCTAGACGAATCACGGATGGAGACATCACCCGGAACAGGCGAATATATGGTTGGTTCAATCGATCCGGGTCGCCAACTTATCTATACGCGCAACCCTGATTACTGGGGCGCAGAGGTTCCTATCAATGTTGGCCGTGGCAACTATGATTCGATTCGTATCGAATATTTTGCCGATACCTCTGCCGCATTCGAGGCCTTTAAGGCCGGTGAGTTTACTTTCCGTCGTGAGAATAGTTCGCTGAACTGGGCGACCGCATATGATTTTCCAGCAATCGAAAAGAACTGGGTCGTGCGCGATACGCTAGATGATGGGACGCTTCCTGCCGCGACTGGATTTGTTTTCAACCTGCGCCGCGAGAAATTCCAAGATCGAAACGTGCGCCGTGCCTTGGGCTTGATGTATAACTTCACGTGGACCAACGAAAACCTACAATATGGTCTGTTCCAACAGCGCGAGAGTTTCTGGGAAAATGATCGTCTAAAGGCCGAAGGTTTGCCCGAAGGCCGCGAATTGGAATTGCTAGAAAGCGTTCGCGAGTTTCTGCCAACTGAAATCTTTACCGAAGAAGCCTTGCTGCCGCATCAAAGCGGAGAACGGGCGCTGGACCGCAACAACATGCGTCAAGCTCTCGTGTTGATGGAAGCCGCAGGATATACCAGCAGCGACGATGGTCTTCTGCGCGATGCAAATGGCAATACCCTGGACATCGAATTTCTTGAAACCCGTCAAAGCTTTGACCGTGTTATCACACCTTATATTGATAACCTTCGTCGGTTGGGCGTGAACATCACCTATAACCGTGTTGACCCATCGCAATATCAAGCGCGCACCCAAGAGAACGACTTTGATATGATGTTCAGCTACTATTCCAACGGCCTTCAAGAGGGACGCGGGATTACGCAAAAATTTGGCTGCGAAGACAAAGACGATGTATTCAACCCCGCTGGCTACTGTTCTGAAGCCGTTGACGAATTGGCGAATTTTGTAACCGCTGCGCAAGACTATGATGAAATGGCCGCTGCCGTACGTGCCATCGATCGGGTCATGCGCTACGACTACTATATCGTTCCCGTTTGGTATCTTGGGAAAAATTGGGTCGCCTACTACGATATGTACGAATACCCGAATAATCTTCCGGAGTTTGGCTTGGGCTACCTGGACTATTGGTGGATCAATCCGGAAAAGGCCGAGGCTTTGACGGCCGCTGGCGCGTTCCAGTAAAGAACTGACATGGGCGCCTATATTCTCCGACGATTGTTGCTCGTGATTCCTACGCTGTTAGGGATCATGATCATCAACTTTACACTTATCCAATTCGTGCCCGGTGGCCCGATTGAACAGATCCTCGCGAACCTCGAAGGGAACGGTGACGTTTTTGAGGGAATTTCAGGTGGGGGCGGGGACGCCAGTTTTGGTGGCGAAGCTGAAAGCGAATACATCGGTGGCCGCGGCCTGCCGCCTGAGTTCATAGCCGAGCTAGAGCGCGAATTCGGTTTTGATAAACCGCCGTTGGAACGCTTCTTGAACATGATGTGGAACTACATGCGTTTTGACTTCGGCGAGAGCTACTTTCGCTCGATCAGCGTGTTCGATCTGGTGATGGAGAAAATGCCAGTGTCCATCACGCTTGGGCTTTGGTCGACTTTGATCGCCTATTTCGTGTCTATCCCACTGGGTATTAAAAAGGCGGTACGCGATGGCTCTTCCTTTGATACGTGGACCTCTGGCGCGATTATCGTTGGCTATGCGATCCCCGGTTTCTTATTCGCGATCTTGTTAATCGTGCTTTTTGCAGGTGGTTCATACTGGCGTTTGTTCCCGCTGCGTGGCCTGACATCTTCGGATTTCGACCAACTCAGCCTGATCGGCAAAGCGGCTGATTACCTGTGGCACATCGCCCTGCCAGTCTTTGCCTCAACGATTTCCGCATTCGCGACGTTGACCCTGCTGACCAAGAACAGCTTCTTGGACGAGATCAAAAAGCAATATGTGATCACCGCCAAGGCAAAGGGCCTGTCAGAGCGCAAAGTGCTGTATGGCCATGTCTTCCGAAACGCGATGTTGATCGTGATTTCCGGATTTCCAGCGTTGTTCATCGGCGTGTTCTTTGGTGGCTCGCTGATTATCGAAACACTGTTTTCGCTGGATGGGCTAGGGCGTTTGGGCTTTGAAGCCGCCGTTGCGCGCGACTATCCCGTTGTCTTCGGTACGCTCTTTGCGTTCTCGTTGATTGGTCTTGTAGTTGGGATTATCACCGATTTGACTTACGTTTTCATCGATCCGCGTATCGATTTTGAGGCTCGCGGATGAAGATGCTATCGCCCCTAAACCAACGCCGCTGGCGGAATTTCAAGCGGAACCGTCGTGCGGTCTGGTCGCTGATTATCTTTAGCATACTCTTTGGGCTTTCGCTCATGGCCGAGTTCATCGCCAACGATAAGCCGATCGCCGTCAGCTATCGCGGCGAAATTCGGATGCCAATCTTTAGCTTCTATTCAGAGCGTGACTTTGGCGGCGATTTCCCGACCGAGGCGGTCTACAAAGATGCCGAAGTTGAATGCCTGATCGTGACGGGTGGGTTGGACAGCTGTTTCGACGACCCTGAAATTCTGATCCAAGCCGTTGATGATGGGCAGACGCTCGAGGGTGATTTCGATAAGGGCTGGGTCATATGGCCGCTGATCCCCTATTCCTATAAGACAATTGTGGATGTGAAGGGCGTTGCCCCAGCCCCACCAAGCGCAGACAATTGGCTAGGGACAGATGATACGAAGCGCGATGTTGTGGCGCGGGTCATCTATGGTTTCCGCCTGTCCATCGTTTTTGCGTTGATGGTGACAGTTGCATCGTCGCTGATCGGGATCGTCGCTGGTGCTGTTCAGGGGTATTTTGGTGGTTGGACTGACCTAATATTCCAACGTTTCATCGAGATTTGGACAGGAACCCCATCGCTTTATGTGATCATTATCGTGTTCGCGATCTTGGGGCGAAGTTTCTGGCTGCTTGTGTTTTTGACGGTGCTGTTCGGCTGGCCTGCTTTGGTCGGCGTTGTCCGGGCGGAATTCTTACGTGCACGCAACCTTGAATACGTGCGTGCTGCCAAGGCGCTTGGCGTAAGGGACCGTACAATCATGTTCCGCCACATGCTGCCAAACGCAATGGTCGCAACGGTGACGATGCTGCCTTTCTTGGTGACCGGTGCAATCGCGACACTGGCATCACTAGATTTCTTGGGCTTTGGTTTGCCTTCATCTGCGCCGTCCTTGGGCGAGATGACATTGCAGGCTAAACAGAACTTGCAGGCCCCATGGCTGGGCTTCACTGCCTTCTTTACCTTTGCGATCATGTTGTCGCTGCTGGTGTTCATCTTTGAAGGCGTCCGCGACGCGTTTGACCCGCGCAAAACCTTTGTCGCTGACGGCAAGGTTGATACGGCTGATCTGCCCTTTGGCAACGAAAACGGGGCAGAATAATGACTGCGGTATTAGATGTGCGCGACCTGCGCGTGGCGTTTCGCCAAGATGGCGGCGTGACACATGCCGTGCGCGGCGTGTCGTTTCAGGTCCACAAAGGTGAAACCGTTGCCTTGGTCGGTGAATCCGGTTCGGGAAAGTCTGTCACTGCTTTGTCTACGGTGCAGTTGCTAGACGACAGCGCGGTCATGGCCGGGTCGATCAAATACAACGCCGAGGAAATGGTTGGCGCAGATGAAAGCGCGCTGCGCCGCGTGCGTGGGAACGACATCAGCTTTATCTTCCAAGAGCCGATGACCTCGCTCAACCCGCTGCACACGCTTGAAAAACAGCTCGCGGAAAGCATCGAACTGCACCAAGGCATTCGCGGTCCGGCGGTGCGTGAACGCATCTTAGAATTGCTTAAGCGTGTTGGTATTCGCGATGCTGAAAGCCGCCTAAATGCCTATCCACATCAGCTGTCCGGTGGGCAACGCCAGCGTGTCATGATCGCGATGGCGCTCGCGAATGGACCTGAACTGCTGATCGCGGATGAGCCGACAACTGCCTTGGACGTGACCATTCAGGCGCAGATTTTGGAACTGCTTGCTGAACTCAAGCGTGACGAAGGCATGTCGATGCTTTTCATCACACACGACCTGACAATCGTGCGCAAAATCGCAGATCGTGTTTGTGTGATGAAAGATGGCGAAATTGTTGAGGCTGGCCCCACGGCCGAGATTTTTGCGAACCCGCAGCATCCCTATACACAAACGCTTTTGGCGGCGGAATCGACTGGTCTGCCAGAACCCGTAGCGCCGGATGCTCCGATTGTTTTAAGCACGGACAAAACACGAATTTGGTTCCCGATCCACGCAGGGCTTTTGAAACGTACTGTCGGCCATGTGAAAGCGGTGAACGAGGCGACGCTGAATATCAGGGCAGGGGAAACGCTGGGCGTTGTCGGCGAAAGCGGGTCGGGTAAAACGACGCTCGCGCTTGCTGTGATGCGATTGATCCGGTCTGAAGGACAGATCGCGTTTCAAGGCAAGGATATTCATGGCCTGAGCCCCAAACAAATGCGCCCATTACGCAGCGAAATGCAAATTGTGTTTCAAGATCCCTATGGCTCGCTTAGTCCGCGCATGACAGTGGCCGAGATCATTGCCGAAGGGCTGGGGGTTCACGGTGTTGATCCAGGTCGAAATCGCCGCGACATGGTGTCCGAGATCATGGGCGAGGTTGGTTTGGATCCGGCCACGATGGACCGCTATCCACATGAGTTTTCAGGCGGGCAACGCCAGCGGATCGCGATTGCACGCGCGATGATCCTGCGTCCTAAATTGCTAATTTTGGACGAACCCACCAGCGCATTGGATATGACCGTGCAGGTGCAGATCGTACAGTTGTTACGTGACCTCCAGCAAAAATACGGGCTGGCCTATTTGTTCATCAGCCACGACCTAAAGGTTGTTCGTGCCCTGTCACATAAGGTGATGGTGATGAAACAAGGTGACATCGTCGAGGCCGGTGACGCCGATGCGATTTTCGATGCACCGCAAACCGAATACACGCGCGCGCTGATGGCGGCAGCGTTTGAGGGTAAGGTGGTTTGAAAGGTCGAAATCTTGGAGCTAATTCCTTGAATGTGGAGTTAACAACCGTTCACCCACGGACCATTTTGGTGATTTAGCCTTTGTACAGAGCGACAGCTTCGAGCATGTTTTGAAACTCCATTTGATTGACCGCTGGCCAATGCAAATCCTCGTTGCGTGAATTGTAGAAGCTTTTGAGTGAACGATAAATTGGAAGAATAACTTCTTTGAAGTCTCCGGAGGCTTGGTAATAAACTACGTTTGAAGCTGATACGCCCTTATCGATAGTGATTGTGAAGACGTCAGTTTGACGTGCTATCGACATCAGGTAGTAAGCTGGCTCGAGGCTCAACCAGACCTGTCGCTTGTTCTCATAAGTGAGAAGCTGTGAAAGGGCGATCATGGTGTCGTTGATGAAGTCATTTGGAACATTAGATACGATCACTTCGAAGCGATGTATGTCGTCAGTAATCGTGAGTTCGACCCAACCATGTTCTGGTGTGCCCAGAGAAAATTTCATTTTAACTCCTGCACCAAAAGATGCGAGCAACTAGGTTATCTACCAGTATGGCCGAGTGGTCACGGTGAGATGTGACCCACTTCGAGTTTTATGCTGGCTTTCATCTTTCCACACGCAAGTGCGTGTGGAAAGAGAACTTATAATTAGCCCTCAGATCCAATCATGAAACATGTCGTGCCGCGTGCTTGTAGGCGGCGGCAGGCTAGATCGGCACCTTCACGGCTTAGCCCCATAAAGTTTGCATCAAACCCACCAGAGCGTTGCACGACCCGGCGGAGTGCGCCGTCTAATGTGCTCATCTCGTTCAAGGCTACGCGTAGCAGGACGCGTTCGGCGTCATAGCGGCTGTTATAACGCCCAACGTTCACGCCCCAATGGCGGCCGCCGGAGGTTGAAATACGCGTCACCACTTCTGGTCCGGCATCTGCGACAACGGCTACAGGTGCGGCAGGTTTGGCTGCGGGCGCTTCGACTGCTGCAACCGCTGTCGTTTGCAGACTCGCGGGGCGAAGATGTGGCGTTAAAACAGGTGTATCAGTAGCGATCAGCGACGCGATTGTGGGATCTGGTGTGGCGACTGTTTCGGGCGCAGCTTCGGCTACAACGACGGTTTCCGGTTCAGCTTGGGGAACTGGTTCTGCCATGGCCTCGACCAATGCTGCATTAATCGCGTCGTTCAGCACATCATCAACTGCTGGCGTTTCCGCTGCTGCGACCAAAATCTCGGCAACTGGCGAAGTTGGCAGTGGGCGCGCAACAGGACGTAGGCTGCGGCTAACAAGCCCAGATTTACGCGTTACCGAACGGCTTTGTGTTGCTGGCGCACTGGTTAGCATCGCCGCAGGTGGGTTTGGTCGACGGACGGTTGCCCGTGACGGCGCGCGGTTAAAGCCCATATCCATGAGTTCAGTGACGCGTGCGTTGCGGGCTGTTGTGGACGAGCCACCAAAGACGGTCACGATGATGCGTTCTTGGCCACGCTGCGCAGAGGCAACAAGGTTGAAACCAGCCGCACGTGTGTATCCAGTTTTGATGCCATCACCACCGTCATAGGCATCCAGCCAACGACGGTTGGTATGACGGACAGTTGCAATGCCAGCGTCAGCCGTGCGGCGTGAAAACAGGTTATAATACTGTGGGAAATCATAGATCACGTGGCGACCCAGCACAGACATATCGCGTGCTGTGGACATGTGACCTGATTGGGTCAGCCCGTGTGCGTTTATAAAGTTTGTATTGCGCATGCCCATTGCGCGGGCAGTCCGGTTCATGCGTGTGGCAAACGCTTCTTCGGATCCGGCGATGGCTTCGCCAATGGCGGTGGCCGCGTCGTTGGCGGATTTCACAGCTGCGGCGCGTAGCAGATAGCGCAGGCGGATCGTTTGCCCGGCGCGCACCCCCAGCTTGGAAGGTGGCTCTGACGCTGCGTTTCGGCTGATCCGTACTTCGGTGTCCAACGTGATTTCGCCGCGTTCGATCGCTTGGAATGCGATGTAGAGCGTCATCATTTTGGTCAACGAGGCCGGATGGAGCCGGGTGTCTGCATTGCGCGAATGCAGCACCTCGCCGGTGCGTGCGTCCATCACCATTGCCGCATAGGGGGCAGCAGCTGCGCTGATGGGCGCAAACAAAGTTACGATCAAGAATGCGAATAGATACAGCCCACTTAGGGCCAATTGTCCCGGACGACTTGCCACGTCGCTTGCCTCTTATATTTACTGCCTCTGGTCCCGAATTTTTTCGGTGACCTTATTGTTATGCAGAAACGCTAACATAAGTTCGGTTTTCAGAAAATACCCTAAATTCAAAGACTTTTCTGGTGATCATAATGCGACATTTGGCACATGTTGTGTCGGTCTTGATCCATGCCGCTAAATGCGTGATTCACATTTAGAACGAAGGGGTTTTCACACGCGATGAGTGTCCTATATATGATGCTCACCAAACAGGGCGAAGCGATGTTGGCTGATTTTTACATGATGGCAGATAAAAGGGACGACGACGATGGCGGCGACCTTGGGATTGCGCTTGAGACAAAGCCAAAGACCAAACGCCCCCCGATGTACAAGGTCATGATCCTGAACGACGATTTTACGCCGATGGAGTTTGTGGTCATGGTGTTGGAACGGTTTTTTGGCCTGTCCCATGCCCAAGCGTTTGAAATCATGTTGACCGTCCACAAGAAGGGTATTGCAGTCGTTGGTGTCTTTAGCCATGAGATCGCAGAAACTAAGGTTGCGCAGGTAATGGATTTCGCCCAGCGTCACCAACACCCTTTGCAATGCACGATGGAGAAAGAATAACGCCCGGTCGTTATTCGAAGTAACATGTCACAGTCTCGTTTAAGTACCGCCCTTGATGACGGCCTTCTCGTGTTGCCTGAAGGTAAGATCGCGATCATGCGGCCGTCAGCCACTTATGATGTCGCAGGGCTTGCCCGTGATCAGGTACAGATCGTCCAGGGGTTCTATCCTGATTACACCGCTTGGGAAAACGCGGGTTATCCTGTGTCTCAGGACGTTCCAAAGGTTTCTGTCGCGATTGTTGTGGTCCCTCGGGCCAAGGCGCTGGCCCGTGCTATGGTGGCGCAGGCTTGTGAAATGGCTGATTTGGTCGTCGTTGACGGCCAAAAGACGGATGGCGTCGATAGCATATTCAAAGAATGCCGCAAGCGTCTGGGCGCTTTACCGTCGATCACCAAGGGGCACGGTCGTATCTTTTGGTTTGCTGCGACGGATGCTTTCGCTGATTGGGTCGCCCCGCCGCCAGAAAAGGGCGAGCACGGGTATTTCACCACGGCTGGTGTGTTCTCAGATGGAACTATCGATGTTGGATCTGCGTTGCTTGCCGCTGCGCTTCCAGCGAAATTGCCCGCGCGGATGGCCGATCTTGGGGCAGGCTGGGGATACCTTGCAGGGCCAGTTCTTGAACGTGCAGGCGTGCAATCACTTGATATGATCGAAGCAGAAGCGCTGTCAGTTGCTTGCGCCAAGATGAATGTGACCGATCCGCGTGCGACCTTACACTGGGCCGATGCCACGCAATTCCACCCTGATGCCGCCTATGACGGTATCGTTATGAACCCACCGTTTCACACGGGCCGGGCCTCTGATCCGTCGCTTGGCCGTGCCTTTATCCAATCTGCTGCCCGTATGCTTGCCCCGCATGGCAAGCTGTGGATGGTTGCGAACCGCCATCTTCCTTATGAAACAACCTTGTCCGAATGTTTCCGTAATGTGGACATGATTGGCGGGAATGGTGCGTTCAAGATTTTTCATGCCAATCGGCCACTGCGCTAGCAAGGCTAAGGAGTAACGCGATGTCCTTTTCTATCTCTGGCAAGACAGCCATTGTCACGGGCGCTGCCAATGGTGTCGGTCTCGCGATCGGTCGCCATTTCGTGCAAGAAGGCGCGAACGTTGTATTCGCTGATATGGACGAAAAAGCGCTGTGCCATGAAATGGGCGACGCCGCTGATAAAGAAGAGAACGTGCGCACCTTTGCGGGCGACCTACGCAAAAAGCTGACAATCGCGAACCTGCTTTCTGCGACGATTGACGCGTTCGAGCGTGTCGACATTTTGGTGAACGCATCGCGGCAGGTTCTGAAAACTGATCCGCTTGATCCCGATGACAATAGTGTCGAAGAGCTGTTACAGCAAAATACACTTACTGCCCTGCGGGTTAGTCAGGCGGTTGCACGCCGGATGATCAAACAGGCTGGCGCAGAACCGTCTGGCCAAGTGGGATCCATTGTGAACATCAGCTCTATCGCTGCGCGCCGTACGCATCCTGAATTGCTTGCTTACTCGGTCAGCTCTGCTGCGCTTGAACAAATGACCCGGTCAATGGCTGTTGCATTGGCGCCGAACGGTATCCGTGTGAACGCGGTTGCCTTTGGCAGCGTTATGAGTGCGAGCCTGAAGGGATCATTGAAAGAGTGCGAAGAGGATCGCGAAGCAATCGTGGAAAGCACACCATTGCACCGTATCGCAAGTCCGGGCGAGGTATCTGACGCAGTTCAATACCTATCGTCAGAGGCGTCCAGCTTTGTGACTGGTCAGATCATTACTGTCGATGGCGGCCGGACCCTATTGGACCCGGCAGCGGTTTCCTGTCACTGATTATTCAGGATGCATCGCGATACACTGCGCGACCATTTGATCGGAATTGGCCTGAGCTTCGATAAGGCGGCGTTCTAGCTGCTCTAGCTTTGTTTGCTCGGCGTCTAGATCAATCGAAACTGGCCGCGTTGTCGTGAAGGTTTCTGTTTCGTTGCATGGGTATGTAAAGATTTCGTCGTTTTCGTTTTCCGCACGACACGTCTTTTTTAGCGTGCGCACATCAGTGCTTTCGGCGAGCGCATAGCCACGTGCCAGATTACCCCGCGCCTCGCTAATCAAGTTGCGTAAAACATAGACATCGCGGTTAGCACTGCTGATACACTGTTCGCGCGGCGTAGCGCAGGCAGTCAGCGCAAGAAGGGGTAGAATGAATAGGGCGGGGCGCATGGTATTCTCCGGGGCTTGATCTAGATCATCGTTAGCTGATTGATATCCTGCAAAGAACCTAAGATAGAGTGTTATTCAATATCACAGCGCGAAGGGGCAGTCATGTCAAACGGATTTGAAGCGGAAAAGAGCAAAGCATCGGCTTGGTTTCGTACATTGCGTGATGAGATTGTGACTGCCTTTGAGGCGCTAGAAGACCGCCAACACAGCGATGCGCCCGCAGGCCGGTTCGAAGTGACCGAGACTAAGCGCGCATCTGATAACGGTGCGGATGCTGGCGGCGGGCTAATGTCCGTGATGCGTGGTGGCCGCGTGTTTGAAAAGGTCGGTGTGAACGTTTCGACTGTATATGGCCAGCTTGGCGAGGCCGCGCAGAAATCTATGGCTGCACGCGGTGTTCCCGGTATGGATGAAGACCCGCGCTTCTGGGCGTCGGGAATTTCCTTGGTTGCGCATATGCAAAATCCGCATGCTCCGGCAGTTCACATGAACACCCGCATGTTCTGGACGCCCCATGCATGGTGGTTTGGCGGCGGGTCCGATTTGAACCCATGCATCGAATACGACGAGGATACCGCCCATTTCCATGCTGTGCAGCAGGAATACCTCGATCCGCATGGCGATGATCTCTATCCACGCCTAAAGGAATGGGCCGACGAATATTTCTACATCCCGCATCGCAACCGCCCGCGTGGGGTGGGGGGCATATTCATGGACGATCGTTGCACAGGTGACTGGGAGGCGGATTTCGCACTTACCCAAGACATCGGGCGCGCGTTCTTGCCCGCCTATGTGCCGTTGGTTGATAAGCGTCGTGAAACCGTTTGGACCGACGCTGACAAAGATACGCAACTGATACATCGCGGGCTTTATGCTGAATATAACCTTGTTTACGACCGCGGTACCAAGTTCGGGCTGGCAACGGGGCACGATGCAAACGCTGTACTGATGAGCCTACCCCCGATGGCCAAATGGGTCTGAGCGGCATCGACCCCGCGGCGCTGCTTGCCTTTGCAGGTACTGCGATGCTGATTGAATTAACCCCCGGTCCCAATATGGTTTATCTGGCTGTTGTCGCAGCTAGTCAGGGGCGTAGGTTAGGGTTTGCTGCTGTTGCAGGCGTCGCACTTGGCCTCGCGCTGGTAGGAGTCGCTGCGGCACTTGGTTTGGCGGCGATCATCAATGCTTCTCCTACTTTATTTCAGGCACTGCGGTTTGGTGGCGTGGCTTACATGCTATGGTTGGCGTGGGATGCCTGGCGCGATGCAGACGAACCGGTGAAAGAGGTCGCAGGCGGAATCGCTGCGCGTACCTATTTTCGACGTGGCATGATTACCAATCTACTAAATCCAAAGGCAGCGGTATTTTATGTCGCCATTCTTCCTAGCTTTGTTAGCCCAGGAACGACGGTGATGTCCCAGACGCTTGCGCTATCCGCTGTGTTCGTTCTCGTTGCAACCACGATCCATGCAATAATTGTCGCTATGGCGGGGACGGCGCAGGTTTTGCTAGAAGACGAAAAACGTAGCCAATTTATTCGACGCGCGCTTGCGCTTGCGCTTGTTGGTGTCGCGCTGTGGTTCGGCTGGTCGACGACGCTTAGTCAACCGTAACAAATTTAGGTCCGTCGATGCTGCGCCCTTGCGTTTCGGGCGACGGCGCAACCTCTGCTGGATTACCTTCCGCGATCTGCCGCAGCATCATCCCAGCCAATTCTGGAGAAATCTCTCCATTTGTTGAATCGCTAAGCATCCGCGCGGCGCGTTCCGGGGCAAAGTGAACCATGGCGCGCGCAACGCGCATGGATGTTAGCCCCTCTGGACGCTCCACGCCAAGCGGCGCAGAAAGTGCGGACCTTTCAACGGCGGTTGCAGGTACAAGCCCAATCCAGCCAATGACCATGATCATCAGGCCGACCCAAGCGCTGCGTATGCCATGAAAAACGAGGCGCAGCGTCAGAGGCAATTGCAGCCTAGCCACCGCGCACAGTGTCTATCATCAGTTGGACGTTGTCTGGGTTTGCATCAGGTGTGATCCCATGCCCAAGGTTAAATATATGTGGGCCTTTGCTAAAGGCATCGCAAATACGGCGCGTTTCAGTGACCAAATCTTGGCCGCCTGTGACCATGTGTGATGATTTCAGGTTGCCCTGAACGCAGCCGTCAACTTGTACATGTTCAGCGGCCCAAGCCGCATCAACGCCGTCGTCCACCGCAACACAATCTGCGCCGGTGGCAGCATGCACACCAGCGTATCTTTCACCCGCGCCACGCGGAAATGCGATGACGGGAATGCCCGGGTGCTTTTCTTTCAGCGCTGCGGTGATGCGCTGCATCGGTTTAATAGAAAAATCCGCGAAATCGTCCCCTTGCAGGGATCCAGCCCAGCTATCGAATAATTTCACGACTTCGGCACCAGCCTCGATCTGCTTGGACAGATAGGCAATCGTGCCTTCGGTAATCCGGTCCATGATACCTTCGAAAACCGCACGGTTTTCTGCCTTGAGCGCGTGGGCTGGTCCCTGATCTGGGGTGCCTTGGCCGGCGATCATATAAGTTGCGACTGTCCATGGTGCCCCGGCAAAACCGATGAGCGTCGTTTCCTTTGGCAATTCTTGCGACAGGATTTTGACGGTTTCATAAACCGGGTTCAATGTGTCGTGGATGGCCTCAAGGGGTTTCAACTGGGCTAGCTCATCTGCGGTGGTGGTGGTCGACAGCCGTGGGCCTTCGCCTGTCACGAACCAAAGGTCCGCACCCAATGCTTGGGGCAGCAATAGGATGTCTGCGAACAGGATCGCCGCATCAAATCCGTAACGGCGAATTGGCTGAAGCGTGACCTCGGCCGCGAGTTCAGGGTTATAGCACAGCGACAAAAAGTCGCCCGCCTGCGCACGGGTTGCTTTGTATTCTGGCAGGTATCGTCCGGCCTGACGCATCATCCAAATGGGCGGGGTATCCAAAGTTTCACCCGCAAGGGCACGAAGGATGGTTTTTTGCTGCGTCATAGGGTCGTCCTTTATATTGCAACGGTGGTCCCAATTGCATGGCTTATTGTCAAGCTAGATCGCGGTCGCTAACAAACCACCATGACATTTGAAATGCCCACACCCGCCCAGACCTTTAAGATCGGAACCCGTGGTTCGCCGCTCGCATTGGCGCAAGCGCATGAGACGCGCGACCGCCTGATGGCCGCCTTCGATCTGCCCGAGGATGCCTTTGAAATCTGCGTGATCAAGGTCACTGGTGACCAAATCCAAGATAAACCACTGCGCGAGATCGACGGTAAGGGGCTATTCACCCGCGAAATCGAAGAAGCATTGTTGGATGGTGGTATCGATATTGCCGTGCATTCAACCAAAGACATGCCCGTCGCACAGCCGGGTGGGCTTGTGATGGATACGTTTTTGCCGCGCGAAGATGTTCGTGATGCGTTTGTTTCGCTCAAGTACCAAAGCCTGTCTGACCTGCCTGACGGGGCCGTTGTTGGTACGTCCTCAACCCGGCGCCGGGCGCAGCTTGCAGCGCGCTTTCCAAAGCTGAAAGTGGTAGAGTTTCGTGGCAATGTTCAGACCCGCCTTAAGAAGTTGGCAGATGGCGTGGCCGATGCAACGTTCCTTGCGACTGCGGGATTGCGCCGCTTGGGCATGGATGATGTGCCTTACACACCAATTTCACCTGACGATATGCTGCCCGCAATTGCGCAGGGTGCGATTGGGATCGAGCGGCGGCTAGACGATGCGCGTGCGCAGACGATGCTTGCTGCTATTCACGATGGGTCAACAGGTCAGCGGATCGCGGCAGAGCGGGCGTTTTTAGGCCGTCTTGATGGATCGTGCGAAACGCCGATTGGGGCATTGGCCGAACTTGATGGTGATCAGCTACGCCTGCGCGGCGAGATCTTAAGCGAAGATGGATCGCGCGTTCTAACGGACGAAGCGACCGGGCATGTCGCAACTGGCCCTGATATGGGGAACGCGATGGCACTGCGATTGTTGTCTCGTGCAGGGCCTGATTTCTTTACGCACTAAGAGTTCTGACGGTCGATCCACAAAAGGCTAACCGCGCCTGCGATAATCACAAACGCCCCCATAAACGCGGCGATGTGGTAACCGCCGAGCCACGTGCCAAGCGCAAAGATCACAGCGGCCAGTCCTTCAGAGACAAGCCGCTGTAGTGCGACCAGAGATGCACCAGCGCCCGCGCGTGAGCCTAGTAGGTCCTGAAGGTAAGTGATGGTCAGCCCGTACAGCAGGCCCCCACCAATCGCGACTGGTAGGATCAAAACCCATACCAGCGCGAATGGCGCAAGCACTGGCAGTAGCCCAAGGAAAACCGCATAGAAAGCTGCGCCCATAGCGATGATATGCAAGCGACGCATATAACGAAGCAGCGGGCTCACCGTGAACATCACGACCACTTCGAGTGCGACAAATGTCCCAAAGAAAAAACCAACATCACCCGGTCCACGCCCGCTGGCCTCACTAAACACAAGCGCAAGCAACACGCCCATCAGCGTTGAACCTGTATGGATCGCGCCCATCCAAAACAGCCGCCAGACGATATTGGACGCCAAAACCTCGCGTAGGGACTGCGTAAAGCTGAGCGTGGATTTTTCTTCGGTCCATGGGGCGTTAGCATCTGCAGGCCACTCAAAATAAACCAGCGCGGTCATGGCGAGCATAATCAGAAGAACAACCGGGTAGAGTGTGGTCAGTTGAACGCCACTATCAAACGCCCAACCCCATATGGGGAGGACGATGATAAACGGCACGGCAAATAATGCGCGTATCGTTGATGTCAGGCTATCACGTGTCGATGCGGGTAGATGCGACGTGTATAGGCGCATGACCGCAAAGACTTGGCCAAAGATGGTCCCACCCAACGGCATGATCAGCACATGTGCGATTAAGAATGCTGTGAGGTTGCCAAATGTCCAAACGAGGAAAAGTGCAGAGCAGATTGCGCCCATAGCGATAAGAGCAAAGACTCGCCGTAATGGGTGCCGGTCCGTCAAAATGCCAACCCCAACAGAGGTTGCTACCGAAACCAGCAAGGTAGCGGTCATCTGTAGCGCGAACATTTGGTCGCTAAGGCCAAAAAATGTGATCCCTAGTAACGAAACATAGGGTGCGAATGACGCAACGAAGACGCCAAAAAGCACGGCGCACGCGCTGAAAAAACGAAGCGTGCGATCATGCCATAGCTGCATCATGTCGGTGGGATTACCTTACCGGGGTTCAAGATGCCTTTGGGATCTAACGCAGCCTTGATCGCGCGCATTGCATCAAGCGCGACGGGGTCTTTGCGACGGCGCATCGTGTCGAGCTTGGAAATGCCCACCCCGTGTTCTGCACTGAATGACCCGCCCAATTCTTGCACGACATCTTCGACGGCTTCGACCATGGCTTTCATTGCGTCAGGGTCGTTGCGGCTAACGAATGTGGTATGGTGAATGTTGCCATCGCCCAAATGGGACACGATGACCTCGACACAGTTTGGATCGATTGCCTTTAGGCGTGGGGTGATTTCGCGTTCAAATGTCGCGACCTTGTCCAAAGGCACGGCAATGTCAGTGTTCACAAAGGGATCACCCTTAACAAGGATTTCGCCGGCTTCTTCACGACGACGCCACATCTCTGTCCGTTGAGATTCGTTTTGGGCGATGACGGCATCAAGTACGCGACCATCCTCTAACATAGTGCCTAACGTTTCTTCGAGATTCGCAACCACGGGTATTTGGCCGTCTGGGCCGGGCGTGGCGTCGCGCTGTGCTGTTGCACCAATTTCTATCAGAATATTCACGTCGTAGCTGTCATCGAATGGGGGCTTTGCTCCTTCCATGATCGCGATGTGACGGTCGATATAGTTGCGGGGCATATACTCGAATGCCTCGACTGCGCCGCCAGTGCTATCTTGCATGGTGTGTAGCAATGACAGGGCGTCATCTAGTGATGGTACTGCGATCATGGCTGTCGCATAGGCGCGGGGCTTTGGCTTTAGCTTCATGACCGCTGCTGTGATGATGCCCAATGTCCCTTCGGCCCCGATCATCAGGTGGCGTAGGTTAAGGCCAGAGTTATCTTTGTGCAGCGCGCTCATCAAATTCATGATGCGACCGTCGGCCATGACGATTTCTAGCCCCAAACACAAATCGCGCGTGTTGCCATAGCGCAGAACGTTTGATCCACCAGCGTTTGTAGAAAGCACACCACCGATCATTGCCGATCCCCGTGCACCAAATGTCAGCGGAAAGATAAGGTCATGCGCGTCAGCCGCGTCGTGCAAGCTGGATAGTATGACGCCAGCACCAACAGTCGCGGTACGGCCAGCGACGTCGATGTCATCGATTTTGTTGAGGCGATCAACAGACAAGACCAGAGCATCAGTCGCCAAGGTCGCCCCAGTCAGCCCCGTATGCCCGGACACAGGAACCACAGGCGTTCCCGTAGCATAAGCGAGCTTCATAATCTCGGATATTTCTTGGGTAGATCCAGGACGAAGCACCGCAAGTGGTTCACCTTTGTATCGGCCGGTCCAGTCAGTCGCATAGGGGGCTGCATCCGCCCCAGTCAAAACTCGCTCGCTGCCAATAATCGCGGCAATATCGTCGCAAATGCTCATAGAAATATTCCTCCCGTCCTCGTGTGAAATAGCTAGCGCTAAAACGAGAGCAGCGAAAGGTCGATGGTGTGCTTGGTGTGCTTGGTGTCGTGGCGATTATTGGTCCGGGGCGCTTGGCCCGAAATGCGCCGTTGTAACGACCAAAGTTAACAAGATGCATATCCCGATTGTAATCGCGATTGGGACCCAGCCGTTTAGTACGATGATTTTTAGCAGCACAAGCCCGAGAGCGATTCCCGACGCGACCCGGACCAAAAAGAACAAAAGCAACCAGACACCAAGCAGCATGAGAACCCAGAGGTACCCATTGTCGAAATAGGCACCATATCCCATCGGCTCTAGCAATATGGTTAAAGTTTCAATTGGTTGCGCCGGAATATTGTACAGGCCGACGAAGCTAATTGCGCAGAGGATCAGCCCTGCGAGAGTACAAGCAATATACGAAACATAGTTCATGTAAGAACCTAGAACACCAAATAAACAGCCTGTGAGAGCTTAGGCGATATTCTCAGGTTAATAAACCCTAAACGGAGTGTTTGTGCGTGCTTGCAGCTGCTGCGTGCGTAGGTCGGGGATTTGCGGAATTATGCGGTCAGCCTCGCACAATGCTGCACAGTCTTGCGCATCCATTGTGCGATAGCTTTTCCGCGGACGTTTGAGGCAGGAGAACCAACAACAAAACCAACACTCAACAGGGCAACTAGTACTACATCAAACATTCGATTCTCTCTTTAATGGCCTTGTGGTGATTAAGGGTCACCACGTTCAACCGCATGGTGATATATTTGCCTGAAATTTCACCAATTTAAAATATGCCCTTAAGTACAGTTTTAGATCATTGGAATTAGATGCCCTATCCGTTCGGATAGTTTGGCCGTAAATAGAAAGAGAATACGAATACAAAAAGAAATAGCGCAATTAACGCGCAATTTTGAATTTCAATTATTTGGATTTGTGGTGGTGGCGTGGGGGAGATTTGAACTCCCGACCTAACGATTATGAGTCGTTCGCTCTAACCAACTGAGCTACCGCGCCGGACCACGAAGGACCGATTAAGCAATGGGGCGCGGGGTGTCAAACCGATTCTTCATGCTTTTGTCGGTTTTCTTTCGCGGACAGATGCAGCGATGAAATCCGCGTGACAAGCGCGGTGGTATTTTGCAACATCCAGCCAGATTACAAAGGGCTTAAAATGACCGGTTTCCTCACCACACATGTTCTTGATACTGCTAGCGGTCTTCCTGCGGCAGGGATGACCGTTGACCTTTATTGTTTGGATGATGGCGCACGCGAACATCTGGTTACGATGGTGACCAACGACGACGGTCGGACCGATAGCCCCATTTTGCCAGCCAATGCATTCACGACCGGCAAATATGAATTGGTGTTTCAGGCTGGCGCATATTTCGCCCGGACCGAAGACATCAGCTTTCTTGATGATATCCCGATCCGGTTTGGCATAAACGATCCAGCGTCACACTATCATGTGCCGCTGCTGGTTTCGCCATTTAGCTTTTCGACCTATCGCGGCAGTTAGGCGCTGAACGTCCACCGCGTCGTTTGGCGATAGGGTGCATCGGGTGTGACGGCAATTGACGGAAACGCGCTGTGGTTCGGCGCGTCGGGCCAGCGCTGCGGTTCTATCGCCAATCCCTCGTATGTTCCTTTGCCCGGACGTTGCGCACCGCGTCCATCATAGACTTGAATGCCGGGTTCTGTCGTCGCGATGGACATTGATACGCCACTGTTACCGGTCAGCGTCAGCACGTCACGCAATGCTGTTGGGCTGTCGAAAAGACAGAAATTGTGGTCTAGGGCAGGGGATCCCCTATCAAAGATGCGGGCTGTGCGAAAATCCATATCGGTGCCATCCACTTCTAGCTGGTCACCGGTCGGCGCGGTCATGTCATTAACAGGCAGGTAGCTGTCAGCCGCGATCCGCAAACTGTGCCCGTCCCATGTATCGGACCCATCCATGTTCCAATAACTGTGGTTGGCAAAGTTCATCACTGTTTTGGTATCCGTCGTCCCCGTGACCTCAAGCGTGAGGCTGGCCGGCGCGGTCACAGTGAATGTGGCGGTGACTTTACGGCGACCGGGCAGACCATTAACGCCATCGGGCAAATCAAGTGTCAGCGTGACACTGCTTTGGCTTTGATACGCAATTTGCCAAATTTGCGCATGTGTTCCGTCGCTACCTGAATGAAGGTGGCAGTTTCCGTTTTCGTTCCGCTCGAGTTCATACATCATGCCTTCAAGCCGGACGCGCGCGTTGCTGATCCGGTTGGCGATAGGGCCAACCAAGGCGCCGTGATATCCCATTCCGTTTTCGTAATCGGCCAAATTGTCAGAGCCGAGCGTTAATGAATGAGGCACGCCAGCCACCCGGACATCTTGTACGATTGCGCCAAGCGTCAGGATACTCACGCTTAGGTCACCTGCGCTAAGCGTGATTTTTTCGACCGCGTCGCCGTTTTTCGTCGTGCCAAAGGCTGTCATGGAACAATCCTGTTTCGATCCGCTTACGCGGAGTTTTGAGTATTTTGGGCAAGATGATGCGGCCTAGAGAATAACCTGATGCTCAGCTTGGCCCTTGATGTCTGTCTCGGTTTGGAAGGTTTTGCCATTCGTGTCATTTTCCGGCAGGCCTGTTGCCGCTGATGTACAGAAAAGCGTTGTTAGGTCTTTCCCGCCAAAAGATGGGCAGGTGGTTTGCGGGGCCGGGAATTCAAAGGCTTTGATGAATGTGCCGTCTGGTTTGTAACCGGCGACACGACCGCGACCCCACTGTGCGTTCCACATGTTGCCGTCTTGGTCGATGACTGCCCCGTCAGGGCGATCATCCGTCCCGCACAGGTCGAGGTGTAGTTCAGGCTCTGCGTTCGGCCATCCGTCAGCATCTAGGCTGACACGCATTATTTTCTGAGTTGGCGTGTCGGTGAAGTAAGCCGTTTTGCCATCAGGCGCAAAGCAGATGGCGTTTGAGATCGTGATTGGCGCAAATAGCTGGCGGAGTTCACCTTTGTAGTAGCGGTAGATTGCGCCAGCGTCTTTTTCGGCGTTGATGCCCATGGTACCGATCCAGAACCCACCCTGCGGGTCGGCGCGGCCATCGTTGGAACGTGTGATACTGTTGCCTGCCTCAAGCCCGCAGATTTCGCTGTGCTCTCCGGTCGTGATGTCAAAGCGATGCAGCGCCTTGGCAGAGGCAACGATCAGCGTGTCGTCGTCTACCCAACCCGCCGCACTGACGTAGGTGTCGAACTGCCAATGCTTCCCTTTCGTGTGGAGCCGGTGCCCAAGGATGTCGAACCAGAAAAGCTGATTGCGTGTTGGGTGCCAAAGTGGGCCTTCGCCAAGCTGGCATTTGGTCTCGTCGAAAATCATGATGATGCCTCGTCAAATGCGGCGACAATGTCGATGGCTCGGGCACTAATATCCGCAATCGACATGCCGGGTTTATAAAGTGCAGAGCCAATGCCGAACCCGTCGGCGCTGGCGTTCAGCCATTGTTTGAAATTCTTAGGGCCAGCGCCGCCAACAGCGTAGAGGAGCGTACCTTGCGGAAGGACAGCGCGGAATGCCCTGATCCCGTCCGGACCGATCAGGTTTGCCGGGAATATCTTTAGCCCATCTGCGCCTGCTTTGAGTGCTGTGAAGCATTCGGTTGGTGTCATGACGCCCGGCCAGCTTTGCATGCCTGCTGTTTTGCTGGCGAATATGACGCGCTGGTCGCAGTTTGGCGAAACGATGAGTTTACCGCCTGCTTGGGCGACACGACCAACATCGTCGGGGGATAGAACGGTACCAGCACCGATCAGTGCCGTATCGCCGTTGGCCTCTGCCATTGCCCTAATACTATCGAACGGATCAGGAGAGTTGAGCGGGACTTCGATCTGGGTGATCCCTGCGTCGATAAGCGCGGCCGCCGCAGGTGCTGCCTCATTAGGTGATATGCCGCGCAAAATGGCGATGATGGGACGTTGCATGGAATATCCTTAAGTATGACAGATAGGCGTGGCGCGGTGACCCTTCGGCGTCATCCACGCCGAGGTTTTATCGGGCAGGGGTTTGGTAGAATACCGTGCCCTAAAGTTAAAGCGTGACTTGTCGCGTAATTCAACGTTTGCCGTAATATAGCCCGACAACGTGCTCTGCCTGTGCAAAGAACAGCCATCGTAGGCAAAGGACCCCGGCAATATGGCAAAGCACAGCAAGCGCCGCAAAGATGTGGTTAAACGGTAGGACGAGCAGAATGATCGGGGCGATGAAACCCAATACCCCCGCGATGACCTGCAGGCGCGTTACGTGCTTGCGCCCCACGACATAGATGAATTCACGCATGAGGTAGTTACCGCCAGTATGTGGTGGCTCAAAAGCGCGGACCCTGCCGATGTGACCAAGCCCCGTGGCCGTTTGTATATCGCTGCCTGAATTGGTGAACCGCTGACTGCCGGTCATCCAAGCGTAGGTCTGAAGCGCTCCAGTCAAAGTCAGTAATACGATTGCTATTGTCACCTGACCGGCCAGCAATGCGCCGCCACTGATTGATAACGCCAAGAATAGGATAGGCGTGGTCCAATGGTGCCACCGAGGTACTGTTTTGAGCTGCGTGTAGATCATAGAGGTTGTTAACACGGTGGCGATTGCGCCGAACGCGCCAAGCCACCCGAGAAACGCGACGCGAGTTCCCGTAAATACCAAACCTGCACCGTAGATCGCCATGATCACCAAGGCGAGGACGGCGGCGATGCCTTCGCGGCTTAGCCAGCTTGTTCTCCATTGGCTGAATGCCTTGATGGCGCGTTCAGGGCGACCAAGGTGAAAGGTCGATGCAAGCAACCCACCGACCGCGCAAACATAAGCGATTGTGAACCAGATGAATGCCGATAGTCCCGTTGGTACGATTGCCCCGATGCCGAGCCAAAAAAGCAGCCCAAAGCCGAGACCCGAAAACGTGGTGAAAATGATAACCGATGGCGCTGGGTGCATTAATTGGTTCTCCCCGGCAGGGCAGACAGGGTCCGGTCAAGCCACGCGACAAAACCTTTGCCGTTGCGCGCGACCGGTTGCAGATGCTGGGCAGGCACGGCCACGTCTTTGGGCCGTGGTGGTAGGTATTTGTTGACCGGCTTGGTGCCTAATTCCGGCATCAAATCAAACCCGCCGCGTTCGGCGACCAATTGCGAAACCTCGCTTGTTTCATCTGCCAAGTCACCAAAATGGCGCGCGCCTGATGGGCAGGTACGCACGCAAGCAGGCTGGCGGTCTTCTTCGGGTAGGTTTTCGTTGTAGATACGATCAACGCAAAGGGTGCATTTCTTAATCACGCCCGCGTCCGCGTCCAATTCACGCGCGCCATAGGGGCAGGCCCAAGCGCAAAGCCCACAACCGATACAGTCCTGTTCGTTTACTAAGACGATCCCGTCTTCGACACGTTTATAGCTGGCACCTGTTGGGCAAACGGTCACGCAGGGTGCATCCTCGCAGTGTAAACAGGATTTGGGAAAGTGGACCAGTTGCGCTGGGCCAGCGTCGGGTTGGACTTCATAAGAATGTACCCGGTTGAGGAATGTTCCGGATGGTTCTGCGCCATAGGGGTCTTGGTCGGATAGGGGGACGCCATAGTTCTCGGTGTTCCACCCTTTGCATGAAATTACGCATGCATGGCAGCCCACACAGGTATCCAGATCAATGACCAACCCGAGCTTTTTGGCGGAGGGCGGAGGAAGTTGGGTCATGCGATGGCCCTTTCGATTAGTGCTGGCGTAAGCTGGCCAATCGGTTGTTCTTTGGCTGGATCCCATGTCACGATGAACCAGCTAAAACTACCGAGTGTGAGCGTCACGAATGCAGCGATAAGGAGAAGTGTTTTTGTCTTGTTCATAGCTTCATCCCTTAAAAGGTGCGTCTGCGGCGCGGCAAATTTGTCGTAAGCCGTCCAGAGTCACTGCTCGCCCTGATATTTGCGGCTGAATATCGATCCGTAATCGGTTTTGTTCGTCGGTGCCGACGATATCGGCCACGGCTAATGTGGCGTCCTTTTGGGAAAGACTGGCAGACATGAGGCAATCGTGACCTCCATTGGGCTGCTCATTCACTTTGATGTACCGTCCCTTCAGCCCCAGCGCATGGTCTTGCGCGTCAGCCCCGTCGGAACGCGAAAGGATGACATAGGAAGTTTGGCCATTATCATTGGCGAAAATGACATAGCTCGCTGCACATTCTGCGTAAGTTGGCACCACGTTCGCAATCATTCTCCGACCTTCCATTCTAACGAAGTTGGCCCTTTGCCTACGGGCGATTTGATCTCGGGCAGTTCTGGTTGCACTTCTGTTGGAGGGGTGGTTCTGGCAATTTTTACGCGCAGATCAAACCACGCGGCTTGGCCGGTGATCGGGTCAGAGTTCGCCCAGCGCAACCCGTCGCCTTTGGGCGGCAATAGTTCGTGGATCAGGTGATTAAGCAGGAACCCTTTGGTTGCTTCTGGCGCGTCTTTGCCTAAGCCCCAGGTGCCCTTGCGTTTGCCGATGGCGTTCCAGGTCCAGATCGTGTTCTCGTTCAGGCTTGCCTGATGGGCAACGGGTACGGTGATTGTGCCGTGTGCAGACGTCACCTTTGCCCAGTCGCCATCTTGAAAGTTGTTTTCGTTCCAAATTTTGGTCGGCACGTACAGCGGGTTCATCCCATGGATTTGCCTTAGCCACGCATTCTGCGAACCCCATGAATGATACATCGCCATCGGGCGTTGGGTTAGTGCGTGGATGGGGTATTCGTTTTGATCGATATGACCATCCTCAATCGGAGCATACCAGATAGGCAGCGGGTCCATCGTCCGTTGGATTTGTTCGCGCAGGTGGTCTGGGGGTTGGCGTAATCCGTTGCCCTCAGCGGCGGCTTGGAATTTGCGCATCGGTTCGACATAAAGCTGAAAGATATAGGGCTGGACCACATCATAGCAGCCCATTTTCACCGCCCATTCTTGATAGGCCATGTTGATCGGTTTGTAATAAGCGGCCTCTTGGGGGACATGTGAAACCCAAAAGCCGCCGTTGTCGATGTAGTTTTTTAGCTGCTCTGGATTGGCTTCACCGCGACCGTCGCCGCCTTCGCGGAACCCCGCCAGTGGTCCAATGCCGGGGCGGCGGATATGGTTGGTGATATAGTCAGCATAGTCTTTGTATTTCGCGCTGCCGTCTTCGTTCACAAAACCGGGCAGTCCCAACCGCGCACCCAAATCACACAGCACAGACTGAAAGCCCCGCACATCGCGATCCGGTTCGACCACGGGCCATCTGATAGCATCGGCAATCCCATCAGCCTCGCAAATGGGGCGATCAAGGATCGAAATACAATCGTGTCTTTCCAGATAGGTCGTATCGGGAAGGATTAGATCAGCATAGGCGACCATTTCTGATGAATAGGCATCGGAATAGATGATCCTTGGGATGACGTAATCGCCGTTTTCGTCCTTATCGGTCAGCATGTTATGCACACCGCCGACATTCATTGACGAATTCCAGGACATATTCGCCATATACATAAACAGCGTGTCGATCTTATATGGATCGCCCGCGTGGGCGTTCGATATCACCATATGCATGAGCCCGTGGGCAGACATCGGGTTTTCCCAAGAATAGGCTTTGTCGATGCGAACCGGATCGCCTGCATCGTTTAGGCACAGATCCTCTGGGCCTTGGACATAGCCCAGATGCGGCCCATCAAGCGGTTGCCCAGGGCTAACCCGGCAATGCGGTTTAGGGTGCGCAGTTGCAGGCTTTGGATAGGGCGGTTTGAACCTCATCCCGCCAGGGGTTTCCACCGTGCCAAGAATGATCTGTAGCATGTGTAGCGCGCGACAGGTTTGAAACCCGTTTGAATGCGCTGATATCCCGCGCATTGCATGGAATGATACCGGACGCCCGATCATTTTGCGGTGCGTCACGCCGCGGAAATCTGTCCACTCGCGGTCCAGCTCTATGGCCTCGTCAAAGGCGACACGTGCCAGATCAGCGGCGATTTGGTGGATGCGTGCGGCAGAGATACCACAGCGGTCTGCGACGGCTTCGGGGGCGTATTCATCAGACAGATACCGATCCGCCATCAGGTGAAACACCGGGCGATGGGTCACGCCGCGCGCACGATGGGTGGCGGCCAAGTCAGGCTCTACCCCTTTGCCATTCCATGGTGCCAACTTGCCAGTGCGTCTGTCGATGACTTGGGGCTGTCCTGATTTGTCTTGCAAGAACAGACCGTATTGATCGGATTTGGGGTCCTGATTTACCAAAACGGACGCATTGGTGAAACGTGCCAGATAATCCAGATCCACCTTGCCCGCCTTCATCAGGCAGTGAACCAAAGCAAGAATGAACAACCCATCGGTGCCGGGCGTAATACCGACCCAGTCGTCAGCGACGGCATTGTAACCAGTCCGGATCGGATTCACACCAATGATACGGGCTCCACGGGCTTTGATCTTGCCGATGCCCATTTTGATCGGGTTGCTGTCGTGATCTTCGGCGACACCAAACAGCATGAACAGCTTGGTATGATCCCAGTCAGGTTGGCCAAATTCCCAAAACGCGCCACCCATGGTGTAGATGCCAGCGGCCGCCATGTTGACCGAACAAAAGCCCCCGTGGGCGGCATAGTTCGGTGTGCCAAAACCCTGTGCCCAAAAGCTGGTAAAGCTTTGCGATTGATCGCGCCCTGTGAAGAACGCCAGCTTTTCAGGGGCCTGTTCACGGATCGGTTTGAGCCAAGCAACGGCGGTTTCTAACGCTTCTTCCCAGCTGATTTCTTCGAATTCACCCGACCCACGTGGGCCGACACGTTTCAAAGGCGCCCGCAGCCGCGATGGCGCGTTGTGTTGCATGATGCCCGCGCTGCCCTTGGCGCATAGGACGCCTTTGTTCACGGGGTGGTCTTTGTTGCCTTCGATATAGGCGACCTTCCCATCTTTCATATGCACGTTGATCCCGCAGCGGCAGGCACACATATAGCAGGTCGTTTTGCGCACCTCGTCTGATACAAAGGGGGACGTGTCGACGCTGGGCTGGTCTAGTGACATGTGTCTTCCTTTCACGCGATTTGGGTGCGGACTAAGCCGACCAGGGCAAGGCTGATCAAGAGGATAAGGCAGAATGGTCGATAGTAAGGAGCAAGCGTTTCAGTGAATAATCGCTGTCCAATCAAGACACCCATGGTCGTTGGGACCGCAAATAATAGGCCACATGCAAACCCCGAAAACCCGCGTACGACCCCGGCCATTAGAACGATAACCACAAGGATTATGAACTCTTGGCCGGTAAGGTTCGTTACGCTGAGCAGGGTATCAATCATTCAGGGCCTATTCATTAGGGCAAGCGCATCACGAGCGATCTGTTTTTCCTCGTCTGCGGCGATCACATGGATAGGTGGCGCGCCAAAGCATGTGAGATGCGCCATGATTTTATCACGAATGGGGGCCGCGTTTTCACCTATACCACCCGTGAAGGCTACGGCGTCGACACCGCCCATCGCGACAATCGCTGACCCGGCTTGCCGTGCGGCCCAATAGCAAAAGTGTTCAACCGCAAAGCGCGCGTCATCATCGTCGCGTTCCAGTAGGTTTTTCATATTGTTGTCGCCAGCCAGACCTTTCAGCCCACTTTGTTTGTTCAACAGCGTATCTGCGCCTGCGAGCCCCAGTTCATCCGCGATCCGCAAAACGGCGGCCCCGTCGATTTCACCGCAGCGGGTGCCCATCACCAGCCCTGACATGGGCGAATACCCCATCGAGCTTGCGACGGATTTCCCATCTTTGATCGCGCAAAGGCTGGCCCCATTGCCAAGATGCAGCGCCAATAGACGGGGCGGCAGTTCAGCCCCAAACTCTGAAACCATGTTGGCATAGGACGATCCGTGAAATCCATAGCGTTGAATGCCAGCGGCGTATTGCGCATCAGGAATGGCATAGCGCGTGGCAACATCAGGGTTGGTTGCGTGAAACGCGGTATCAAAGCTCACAAACTGCGGCAGGTCTGGGTGGGTCTTGGCCAAAGCCTCGATCCCGAGCAGGTTCGCCGGGTTGTGCAGTGGGGCGAGCGGAATGCAGGCACGGATCGCGTCGATGACCTGCGGTGTCACGTGTGCGGGTTCTGTAAAATATGTGCCACCGTGTACAACACGGTGCCCCACGGCGGTAATATCTGCTGTTTTATGACCCGCGTCGTCAAGCGCCGTCATCATTTGCGCAAGTGCGCTGGCGTGATCCGGGGCGTCGACGTTGGATTTGCTATCGCCCAGCTTCAATGTGCTATTCGCGCCAATCTCGCTCACGATTCCATCGGCGATTTGCGTAAGGTCGGCCTGAAACAGGCTGACCTTTAACGATGAAGATCCGGCGTTGACGACTAGGATCATGATGCCGCCGCCACGATTGCACCTAAGGCGGCTGAACAGATACGTGCGGGTGCCTGTTGACTGCGCGAGGTAAGAAGGACAGGAACCTTTAGCCCCATAACCAGCCCGCCAGCGCAGCACCCCATGCCAAGCACCATAAGTTTGAACAGCGCGTTCCCGGACGTGATATTTGGCGTCAGCATAATGTCAGCGTCGCCCGCCACGTCAGAGGCATAGTTCTTTGCCTTTGCTGCGGCCGCGCTGAATATCAGGTCGAGCGCCATCGGCCCTTGGACCGTTGCGTTCGGCAATGCATCTTTGGCCCATTCTGCGATTTCTGCGGCTTCCATCGTGTTTGGGATCGACGGAATTGGATCCTCGGTCGGGGCAAGAATGCCCGCTTTGACCTGTGTATCGCCTAGTATTTCGGCCAACCTTACTGCGTGGCTAAGGCAGGCTTTGCGCGTATCGACGCTTGGATTCACGTTTAGCGCAGCATCAGTCAAGAACAGCGGCCGTTCCGATCCGGGGCGCGTGATGTGAAAAATATGACCGCAACGCGTCCCTTTTTCACGCAGGCCAGCCGCCGAAGGCAGCAACCCTTTCAGAAACGTAGACGTATGAATTTGGCCCTTCATGATGCTATCGACCTCGCCAGCGCGGGCAAGCTCTGCCGCTCGCGAGGCAGCTGCGGCATGGGGTGCGTGCTCAATCCGGTAGGGGCTGATATCCCAACCGATTTGTTTCGCCGTATCGTTGATCTTGTCAGCGTCCCCAATCAGTACAGGGTCGGCAAGGCCCAGATCAGCGGCTTCGCGGATACCTTGCAGTGGGTTCACTGAACCCGCGTTGACCAAGGCAACTTTTGGCGCTGGAAGGCTTTGTGCTTTGGCGAGCAGCCCTGCTGGGCAGGGCGCTGTTTCGGTGGCAAGAAACGGGAAGGGGAGGGTCATTCGGCTATGCCTTTCATGTCATCATCGGCCTAAGTAGGCCAAGCGCTGACAAGATCAGCAAGAGAAAAACGGCAAACCGACGAAAGGTAAGCGGGGAAGCGGCCAAAAACTGGCGACCGCCCAACCAGACGCCTAATCCCAGAATAGGAAAGGCCAAAGCCGCAGCCCGCACAGTATCCCCACTGACAAGGCCACCATGCCACATCAGCGGTAGTGTCATCATATCGAGCCCCGTCAGGAACACGATCATCGTCGCTCGAAACTGCGGGGCTTGCATGGGCTGCGCCGATAGGAATGCCGCGACAGGTAGTCCGCCAACACCCGCGCTATTGCAAACGCCAGAGATTACGCCAACGCCAGCATGCCCAATGGGGCCGATGATGCGTTGAAGCGTCCATCCAGAAAGCAAAACCAGCGATAGCGTAAGGATAATCGCCGAGATCACCATCCGCACCGTTTCGTCCCCGACCGAAAGAACGATGCTAACCGCAAAGGGAAGCGCAACAGCCGCCCCAACAAGCAGAGGTATGACCCGGCGCCAGTCGATCTGGCCACGAATGCCACGCGCTTGGAACCCGGTCATCATCATTTCGCAAGCAAAGACGACGGGGATCAACGGCAGCGGGTTGGTCAGCAGTGCCGCAAAAGCGATGAAAATTGCCGAAAACCCAAACCCAGAATAGCCTCGCACAAACGCTGCCCCAAGCAATGCAATTGCAAGGGCCGCGGATGTGCCAAGGCTTAAGTCAAATGGCAAAGCTTACTCGGCAGCCATGTCATCAGAAGATACGCCCGCGACGCGCACAGGTTTCTTCATCGCGTCACGACGGAATGGTTCACCCAGTTCTTGGTTCAGGATGACCTCGATCAGGGTGGTTTCGTTGTTTTCCATCTGATCCTTGATCGCTTGGTTTAGAACAGCGGTCAGTTCGTCCATTGTTTTCGCTTGCACGCCCTTCAACCCGCAGGCCTGCGCGATGCCAGCATAGCTGACCTTCATGTCCAGTTCGGTGCCGACAAAATTATCGTCAAACCAAAGGGTCGAATTCCGCTTTTCAGCGCCCCACTGGTAGTTGCGGAAAACAATTTGCGTGATGGCGGGCCATTCGTCACGGCCAATCGCGGTCAGTTCATTCACCGAAATACCAAACGCACCGTCACCGGCGAACCCAATCACTGGAACATCCGGCTGGCCAATCTTTGCGCCAACAATGGATGGCAGCCCGTAGCCACACGGGCCGAACAGTCCGGGGGCCAGATATTTGCGACCTGTTGGGAAGGATGGATAGGCGTTGCCGATGGCACAGTTGTTGCCGATGTCAGAGCTGATGATCGCGTTTTCAGGCATCGCGGATTGGATCGCGCGCCACGCCATGCGCGGGCTCATCCAATCGGGGCGGGCTGCACGGGCGCGTTCGTTCCAAGTGGTGCCCGGATCGTCTTCTTCGTGGTCAAGGCTGGTCAGTTCTTGTGCCCAAGCAGATTTCAGGTTCCCGATCAGCGCTTTGCGGTCATCGCGGCCTGCATCGCCTGCGTCATCTGAAAGCTGTTCCAAGATACCTTTCGCGGCCTTTGCAGCATCTGCAACGATACCAACGCTAACCTTTTTGGTCAGGCCAATCCGATCGGGATTAATATCCACCTGAATAACTTTGGCGTTTTCTGGCCAGTAGGCGATGCCATAGCCCGGCAGGGTAGAAAACGGGTTTAAACGGGTGCCCAGCGCCAATACGACGTCGGCTTTGCTGATCAGCTCCATCCCGGCCTTTGAACCGTTATATCCTAATGGGCCTGCGAACAGCGGATGGGTGCCGGGGAACGCATCGTTATGTTGGTAGCCCACACAAACAGGGGCATCTAGGCGTTCGGCCAATGCTTTCGATGCTGCGATGCCGCCTTCTGCCAAAACCACACCAGCGCCGTTTAGGATCACCGGGAACTTAGCGTTTGATAGCAACTCGGCAGCCTTGGTAATCGCGGTCTCGCCGCCTGCGGGCCGTTCGAAATCAACGGTCATCGGTAGTTCGATGTCGATGACTTGTGTCCAGAAATCGCGCGGCACGTTGATTTGCGCGGGCGCGCTGGCACGTTTGGCTTTCATGATAACGCGGTTCAGTACTTCGGCGATGCGAGTAGGGTCGCGCACCTCTTCTTGATAGGCGACCATATCGTCGAACAGTTTCATCTGCTCGACCTCTTGGAAACCACCCTGACCGATTGTCTTGTTCGCAGCTTGTGGCGTGACCAACAACAGTGGCGTGTGGTTCCAATAGGCTGTCTTCACGGCGGTCACAAAGTTTGTGATCCCCGGCCCGTTTTGCGCGATCATCATCGACATTTCACCGGTGGCACGGGTGTAACCGTCTGCCATCATGCCTGCGGACCCTTCGTGCGCACAGTCCCAGAAACTGATTCCTGCCTTCGGGAAGATATCCGAGATCGGCATCATCGCGGATCCGATGATCCCGAAAGCATGCTTAATCCCGTGCATTTGCAGGGTTTTGACGAATGCTTCTTCGGTGGTCATTTTCATGAGGAAAGGTCCTTTGGGTTTGATCGGACGCGCAAAGCGGCATGTCTGATATGTTGTTGTCACATTAGAAACTGGGTCGGCCTTTCGATAGGGCCAGTTGTTGTGGGGTCTTAAGGCCAAAAGTGCGCGCTTGCTTAACCTTCGGCCAGCGCCCGCGCGATTAGCCGCACGCCGGGCGCTATTTTGGATGACGGGATCGACGAATAGGCAAGGCGAAAGAACTCAGTTGGCGGTGTATCAGATGCAAAGAATGGGGCACCCGGTTCCATCAATACGCGGTCTTCACGTAGCCGTTGTGAGAGCCGGGCGGTGTCGGTTCCAGTGGGCGCACGCAGCCACACCGCTGACCCACCGTAGGTTCCATGCCCGGCAATCGTCAGCCCATATTCTTCAAGCGCGGCGTCCATAACTTGGCGGCGTTCATGGTAGGCTTTGCTCATCCGGCGGATCAGTGCATCATAGTGGCCCAGCGATAGGTAATAGCTGACCGTCCGCTGGATATGCCCGGGTGGATGGCGCAGGATTGTCGCACGTAATGCGCGGGCTTCGCGGATGAACGCAGCAGGGCCAACCAAATACCCAAGCCGCAGGCCCGGAAACAATGACTTTGAAAACGAACCAACATAAACGACCCGCCCGTTTTGATCGAGCGACTTTAGTGACGGCGATGGTGCCTTGAGAAAAGACATCTCAAATTCATAGTCGTCTTCGACAATGATAAAATCATCCTCTTCGGCTTTACGCAAAAGAGCCTTGCGGCGATCAACTGACATCGTTGACGTGGTGGGGCATTGGTGGCTAGGCGTTACAAACACTACATCCGTCTCGTCAGGCAGCGCATCAGGTGGCAGTCCATCAGCATCGACTGGCACAGGTGTGTACTGACATCGTGACTGGTCTAAAATGTTGCGAAGCGCTGGATAGCAGGGGTCTTCGATTGCTGCCATTCTACGGCTGTTTAGCAATACCTGTGCGGCAAGCCAAAGCGCGTTTTGCGCGCCCATGGTAACAAGTATCTCGTCGTCATTCGCTAGAATGCCGCGCCTAGGCAGCGTTTGCCGCGCGATGAATTCAACAAGCTGCGGGTCGTCGTGGTCATAATAATCGGACGTCAGCGCGCTAAAGTCCCGCATTCCAAGTGCCCTCAAGGCGCATAGCCGCCAATTAGCGGCATCGAACAGCGTCTTATCGGCTTGGCCATAGATAAACGGATATTTGTAGCTGGCCCAGTCGGTCGGCTTATCCATGTTTAGACCCGGCGTGAACCGCTGGCCAATGGCGCGGTTCCAATCGACCGTTCCTGTTTGGGCGCGTTTGGCCGGAAAAGCTGGCGGTTCGGGCGCGTTCTCGGACACGAAATAACCCGACCTGCCGCGTGATGTTAGGTAATCATCAGCAACCAACTCGGTATAGGCCAGGGTGACGGTAATGCGGCTAACGCCCAAATGGGCAGCCATTTTGCGCGATGACGGAAGCCGTTCACCCGGACGAAACCGTCCTGCCAATATCCCCTGTGCAACCATCTGCTGCACACGGGCCTGCAAGGTGCCGACCGCGGATGGATCAAGGAAAAAGGTTTCGACGGAAATTGACATGTATTGGCCCTAAGTTGTGCCAATTCTGGACTTAACTTAGGGCCGGGGCAAGCACCAATGGGGTGCTTGCCAGTTTGTTTGGAAATTAGCCCAGTACGCGTTTGATCGCCTTGCCGACAGCCTCTGTGACTTGGTTCATGTCGTCTTTGGTCGCAATCAGTGACGGGGCAAACAGAACTGTGTTGTTAAAGCCTGGTACGGATCGGTTTGTGCCGCCAACAATGACACCTTGGGCCATACAGTCTGCCACGATTGCCGCTGTGTTTCTTTCATCAATGGGTTCTTTGGCTTCACGGTCTGTGACCAGTTCGATCCCTGCGAATAGGCCCATGCCGCGAACGTCGCCAATCCATTTATGCTCTTCCATGAGCGCGGACAGATTTCCTTGAAGGTGCTCACCCATCGCAGTTGAATTGGCGAGCAAGTCTTCTTCTTCGATGATTTTCATGTTTTCGATGGCCGCGGCTGGGCCACCAGTACAACCGCCAAAGGTCGAGATATCACGGAAATAACTCATCTTGTCCGTATCGTCTTTGAACTGCTCAAACACCGCATTGGTGGTAACGCAGCACGAAATCGCGGCATAGCCAGAGGCAACCCCCTTGGCCATCGTCACAATGTCAGGCTGGATGCCGAACTGCTGATAGCCAAACCAAGTACCGGTGCGGCCCATACCACAGACGACCTCATCAATGTGAAGCAGGATGTCGTATTTTTTGCAGATCTCTTGAACGCGTTCCCAATAGCCTTTGGGTGGGACAATGATGCCGCCACCTGCGGTGATCGGTTCAAGGCATAGTGCGCCTACGGTGTCGGGGCCTTCGCGTAGGATGACATCCTCAATCGCTTGGGCGGCAGCGTGACCATAGGCTTCGCCAGTTAGGCCGTTTTCGGCGCGATATTCAAGGCAATGCGGCACACGAACAAACCCCGGTGCGAAGGGGCCATATTGTGCGTTGCGTTCATCTTGCCCGCCCGCAGATAACGCGCCGAGCGTGGTGCCGTGATAATCACGATCACGGTAAAGGATTTTGTATTTCTTTCCGCCGTGATGCTTATGGCTGATCTGACGGACCATTTTGAACGCTTTCTCGTTCGCTTCGGACCCAGAGTTGGCATAATAGACGCGGTCCAAACCGGGCATCTTATCAATCAGCATTTCAGCATATTGAGCGCCGGGGATCGTACCCGCCGTTCCGCCAAAGAAGCACATCTTTGTCACAGCGTCGGCAATGGCCTTGCCGATGCGTTCCCGGCCATAGCCAACATTGACGGTCCAAACGCCGCCCGAGACAGCATCAATATGTTCTTTACCGGTAATATCCCAAACGCGCAGGCCTTTGCCTTCGACGATAATGCGTGGATCGGTGGTCTCATACGCTTTGTGCTGGCTTAAGTGATGCCAGATGTGGGCGCGGTCTGCCTCGATCACATGGCCGGGATCATTAGAAAAATTGCTGGTGTCCATGCAGGAGGCTCCATCTATGTAACGAGAAGTGGACAGCGCGAATCTAATTCGTGACTGCCTCTATCAAGAGCAGTTTGCCTATAGCGCAAGCAATCTCAATAGGGCCAGTTTTTGCATATGCATATATCCAAATTCGGTAGGGATGCTGCGAACGCCAACAATTTATTGCCCAATAGGCCATTGAATAAATTAAAGAAAATTTCACGGGCGTCCGAATGGGAGCAGTAAGTCCCTTAAAATACGGAGGATTTGTTATGATTGACGTAGGGGATCGAATTTCTTTGGCTTTGGATAGCCTGCCACATGCCGTGGTTCACGCGGTTTGGCTGGTGAATGATAGCCTATGTACCGGCTATCGCTGTTGCTGATCGTGCTGGGGACTATGAACTGGACGTGAAACGTGGTCAGCTAAAATTGTCGAGGCAGGGTAAACCTTGCCCAACACACGGTCTCATTTGCTGGGGCCCAACACGGGAGACGAAAATGAAACTCAAGACAGTATTAATGGGTGCCGCTGCTGGCGTCGCGATGATGACGGGCGCGACCACCGCAACTGCGGAAGCCCACGGCGAAATTACCGTTGGCTACTTCCTCGAATGGCCGATGCCGTTTCAATTCGCTAAGGTGAATGGCACCTATGACGAAGCGCTGGGTATGAAGGTGAATTGGGTCAGCTTTGACGCGGGTACCGCGATGTCGGCAGCGATGGCATCTGGCGACGTCCAGATTTCAGTCAGCCAAGGCGTGCCACCATTCGTGGTTGCCGCATCCGCCGGGCAAGACCTGCAAATTCTGGACGTGGCTGTGTCCTATGCCGAGAACGACAACTGCGTCGTTGCGTCCGGGCTTGAAATCGACAAAGACAGCGCTGACGAACTGGCAGGCAAGAAAGTAGCTGTGCCGCTGGGTACGGCTGCGCACTATGGTTTCCTGCGTCAGATGGAACACTTCGGCGTCGATCTTGCCTCGCTTGATATCGTCGATATGGCGCCGCCGGATGGTGCCGCTGCAATCGCACAGGGTTCAGTTGATATGGCTTGTGGCTGGGGCGGTTCGCTGCGCCGCATGAAGGAATATGGGAACGTCCTGTTGACCGGGGCGGAGAAAGAAGAGCTTGGCATTCTTGTGTTTGACGTGACTTCTGCGCCCGCAAGTTTTGTTGCTGAGAACCCAGAACTGGTTGCTAAGTTCCTTGCCGTCACTGCCGAGGCAAACGCTGCATGGAACGACGGTTCTGGTGTCGAGGCAATGCTGCCCGTGATCGCCAACGACGCAGGTATGGACGAAGACGCGACGGCTGAAACGATGGCAACATTTGTGTTTCCATCGGTCGACGAACAATTATCTGACGCTTGGCTAGGTGCCGCCGCACCAGCGTTCATGAAGGGCGTCGCCGATGTGTTCGTTGAATCAGGATCAATTGACAGCGCGCTAGATAGCTATGCTGGCAATGTGAACACTGGGCCACTGGCGACACTGAACGACATGTAAATCCTTTGTTCCCGGCGCGGTCAGTTTACCCGCGCCGGGGCAAGAATTTTCTAGAAAATTCTTATGCATGCTGTGACGTGCAAATAATTTTCTAGAAAATTATTGGAGTGGGATATGTCAGGACTTCAGATAGACAAACTCTCAATGCGGTTTGATCTGCCGAATGGGTCATCAGTGCAGGCGTTAAAGGATGTCTCGATTGATCTAAAAGCCGGCGAATTATTGTCTGTGCTTGGCCCATCGGGCTGCGGAAAGACGACCCTGTTGAACATTGTCGCGGGGTTTCTTGCACCGACTGAAGGGAAGATCGTCTTAAACGGCAAGACAGTCACCGGGCCGGGCGCAGAGCGAGGCATGGTCTTTCAACAAGGCGCGCTGTTTGAATGGATGAGCGTGCGCGAAAACGTTGGCTTTGGCCCGTCGATGAAGGGCATGGCAAAAGCCGAAAAGGCCCAGATCGTTGATCATCTGTTGGATGTGGTCGGGCTACAGGATTTCAAAGAAAAGGCTGTCTATGAATTGTCTGGCGGGATGCAGCAGCGCGTTGCACTCGCCCGTTGTCTGGCTAATGAGCCGGACGTCATCCTGATGGATGAACCGCTCGGTGCGCTTGATGCCTTGACCCGCGAAAAGATGCAGGGCCTTGTTCTGAAACTGTGGAAAGAGACCGGCAAGACGATCATCTTGATCACCCATTCCGTCGAAGAAGCGTTGTTGCTGGGCGAGCGACTGATAGTGATGGCCCCGCGTCCGGGTCGTATCCACCGTGAATACAACCTGCCATTTGCGGAAATGGGCGTGAACCAAGACCTAAGACAGGTCAAAAAAGACCCACGATTCAATGAAACCCGCGAAGAAATTCTGGCAATGATTTGGGACATGGAAGAAGAAATCATGGGCCGGACGGAGAACGCGTAATGGAGCTGCTTTCAAATCTTGGCGCAGAGCTCTGGGCCGTTCTAACGACGCTATTTAAGGCGGCACCATACATTATCGGCTATGTCGTTCTGATCTTGGTGATGATGGCAATCTGGAGTGGTATCAAACGGCTTTTGACGCCGAAACATGACTATAGCTCGCTCAAAACAGTGACCTTTGGTGACGAAAGCGCAGTGACATCAAACACAGTCGCTTCTGTTGTGTCAGTGGTGCTGATCTTTGTGCTGTGGGGCGCGTTTACTGGGTCAAAGTTATTGCCGGGGTTCATGCATGCGCCCGGTGCATTTACCGGGAATGGTTCGTTTACCTATACCATCACAACGCCTGATGGGCAGACTGATGACGCGACAGTTTCTGTCATCGTGCACCCTTCAACGGTTGAAACCGAAGCGCCAGAGGTTAGCCCAGGCGCCGGTATCGCCAAAGACGACTCCATTGCAATCGCTAGCTATCGCAGCGCGCTGCTGCGGGTTGATCGCAATGATGAAATGGGGCGCGACGAAGATACCTTTATTACGGCGGTCAACGGCCAGCCAATTACCCCGGAAGGGTCGGTTAAGGTCGATTTCGGCACAGTCGCGATGTCTGCGAAGGGGACGCTGAACATTATCCCCGCGACAGGTATACAAATGGAACCTATATGGTTGCCCGCGCCAGAAGCTGTCTGGAAGCGCATGACAGAAATCGCGACTGATGGCTTCCGAAACTCAACGTTGATGGAACACTTGGGGTATTCTTTGTTTCGTGTCGTCGTTGGTTTCCTACTTGGTGCGATTGTCGGGATTCCCTTGGGCTATGCGATGGGATTGTCGAACTGGTTCCGTGGTTGGTTTGATCCAATTGTCGAATTCATGCGCCCAGTGCCGCCGCTTGCGTTGATCCCGCTCGTGATCATATGGGCGGGCATTGGCGAGGTCGGAAAAATTATCCTGCTGTTCCTAGCTGCACTGTGGATCATGGCAATTGCTGCCCGTTCAGGGGTGTCGGGGGTTCGGATATCCAAGGTGCATGCGGCCTATTCACTGGGCGCTTCGAAATGGCAGATCATGCGCTATGTTATCATCCCGAATTCATTGCCTGAAATCTTTACAGGTGCGCGTGTCGCGATGGGCGTATGTTGGGGGACTGTTGTTGCCGCCGAACTGGTCGCCGCCGAAAAGGGCGCAGGCATGATGATCATGGTCGCGTCTAAATTTCAAAGCACGGACATTGTTCTAATGGGTATCATCTTGATCGGGATAATTGGCTTTAGCATCGACATGCTGATGCGCTGGATCGAGCGCGTCTTGGTACCATGGAAGGGCAAAGGTTAAGCCTTTCCGAAGAATGCTTTTGATGAAGTAAAACAAGAAAGGCAAAGGGTCGCTAACCCTTTGCCTTTTAAAATTTTTAGCGCCAAATCAAACCTGTGCCACAATAGGTTTTGAAATGGTTGAATACCTTAAACGCGCGGTCCGTACCGCCCAGACGGATCAAAATGATGTGGCACCTGCCGTACAGGCATTGCTTGCTGAAATCGCGCAGAGCGGTGAAGCTGCCGCAATCGCCATGGCGCAGCGGTTTGATCATTGGAAGGGCGAGACAATCGTCTCGCGAACCGCGCTTGATTACGCGATAGACCAGGTTTCAGAGCAAACGAAGGCGGATATTCAATTTGCCCACGCCAATATTCTGCGATTTGCACAGGCGCAGCGCGACACGATCGTGGATACCGAGGTCGAAATTCTACCGGGTTTGTTAGCAGGCCAACGTCAAATCCCTGTCGGTGCCGCCGGATGTTACGTACCCGGAGGTCGCTACGCGCATATCGCCAGCGCCATGATGACAATAACCACGGCGAAGGCTGCGGGGGTGAAGCATATTACGGCGTGCTCTCCGCCGTCCGGCCCTGACGGTATTCCGCCGGCGATCCTGTATGCGATGGATTTGTGTGGGGCTGATACCATCTTGAACATGGGCGGCGTGCAGGCCGTTGCTGCTATGGCCAAGGGGCTGTTTGGATTGCCGCGCGTCGATATTCTTGTTGGTCCGGGCAATCAATATGTGGCCGAGGCAAAACGTATTTTGTTCGGCGAAGTCGGCATTGATATGGTCGCGGGGCCAACTGATTCACTCGTGCTCGCTGATGCTGGTGCTGACCCGGCCATTGTTGCCGCTGATCTTGTTGGACAGGCAGAGCATGGACCGAATTCGCCCGTTTGGCTGGTAACTGATGACCGGGCGCTGGCCGACGACGTGATAGCACGTGTTCCGGCCCTGATCGCGACCTTGCCTGATATGAACGCAGCCAATGCCGCCGCCGCATGGACCGATTATGCAGAGGTGATCCTTTGTACTGACCGTGAAGAGATGGCGCATACGTCTGATACTATCGCGCCTGAGCATCTGACTGTGCAATGCGATGATCTTGACTGGTGGCTTGATCGGCTCACGACCTATGGATCGCTGTTTTTAGGCGAAGAAACGACGGTCGCCTTCGGGGACAAAGCGGCAGGACCGAATCATGTTCTGCCAACATCAGGCGCGGCGCGCTATACGGGTGGCCTATCTGTCGGTAAATTCATGAAAACAGTGACTTGGCAGCGCGCAACGCGTGACGCGACAAGATCAGTCGCCGAAGCAACCGCCCGCATTTCGCGTATCGAAGGCATGGAAGGACATGCCCGCACTGCCGACATTCGGCTAGCAAAGTATTTTCCTGACGAAGTTTTCAATCTAGGTTCTTGACCTTCCCGTGACTGGAACCCCTATGTAAGGGGTCTGATTAATCACGGGGCATGTCATGGGACATACTGCAGAACTTAGATTTGGCGTCGACGGGATGAGCTGCGCAAGCTGCGTTGGCCGCGCCGAAAAGGCGATTTCGGCCGTATCTGGCGTAACGCAAGCGCGCGTCAACTTGGCGAATGCATCGGCAACTGTGGATTTGAACGGTGCCGATGCTGGTCGCGCAATGGTGAGCGCGTTGCGGGCCGCTGGCTATCCAGCTTTGCCAAGCAAGCTTCGGTTTGAAATAATCGGTATGACATGTGCGTCATGTGTGGGCCGGGTCGAGCGTGCTTTGCTGGAAACGCCCGGTGTCATCATGGCGTCGGTCAATTTGGCGAATGGCACCGCGACCGTCACGACATTGACCGATGCTGCGACTTTGCAGCAGGCCGTCAGTAACGCGGGTTACGAGGCCAAGGTCCTTGAGGGTGCATCGCGTACTGACGACCGCCAAGGCAAAGAAGCAACAAAGGTTTTTCGCAACTTCCTGATCGCTGCAGCGCTCACGATTCCGGTGTTCGTTCTTGAAATGGGCGGGCATATGTTCCCGGCATTTCATCATTTCATCGCCCGTACAATTGGTACGCAAACGAGTTGGGCTATCCAATTCACCCTCGCGACTGTTGTTCTAATGGGACCGGGCCGTGTGTTCTTTGCCAAGGGAATTCCAGCTTTACGGCGGCTTTCGCCGGATATGAATTCGCTTGTTGTAATGGGGGCGGGTGCTGCCTGGGTTTATTCGACAGTCGCGCTTTTCGCCCCGGCGCTTTTGCCTGCAACGGCGCGGTCTGTCTATTTTGAAGCGGCGGCCGTGATTGTAACCTTGATCCTGCTTGGCCGTTGGTTAGAGGCACGGGCAAAGGGCCAGACGGGTAATGCGATCAAGCGGCTAATCAGTCTGCGCCCCAGTACCGCCCGACTGCTACGCAATGCCGAAGAGGTCGATGTACCCGTCGATGAAATCGTTCGGGATGACATCATTGTGTTGCGCCCCGGCGAACGTGTGGCGACTGATGGTGTTGTGCAAAGCGGTACGTCTTTTGTGGACGAAAGCATGGTCACTGGCGAACCTATTCCGGTCGAGAAATCCAAAGGCGACACTGTCGTCGGGGGCACAGTGAATGGGAATGGTGCGCTTCAAATTAGGGCGACAGCTGTGGGCGCTGAAACCATGCTCTCGCAGATCATCGCGATGGTCGAAGATGCCCAAAGCGCGCGGCTACCAGTTCAAGACCTCGTCAACAAAATCACACAGTGGTTCGTTCCGGGGATTATGGCCATTGCTGTGTTGACCGTTATCGTTTGGCTGATCTTTGGCCCTTCGCCTGTCTTGTCTTATGCATTGGTTGCAGGTGTGTCGGTTCTGATTATCGCCTGTCCTTGCGCTATGGGTTTGGCCACACCAACGTCGATTATGGTGGGCACGGGTAGGGCGGCTGACCTTGGTGTTTTGTTCCGCCAAGGTGACGCGCTTCAAGCGTTGCAGGGCGTTGATGTCGTTGCCTTTGATAAGACTGGGACGCTAACCATGGGCAAGCCAGTGCTGACAGATATTCAACCATTAACGGGTGATAAGGCAGAGTTTCTGCAAACCGTTGCTGCGGTCGAATCTCTTTCCGAACACCCCTTGGCCCAAGCAATTGTCGCCGGGGCATCCCGCCGGCTGCCTGCCGTGACTGACTTTGTGTCCATTCCGGGACATGGCCTGCGAGCAGTGGTTGAAGGCCGGGTTGTGCTGGTCGGTGCTGCCCGCCTATTAACGCGCGAAGGCATCGATCCGTCACCACTTGAACAAGCAGCGCAAGAGCTTGCTGGTGCTGGCAAGACCCCTATCATGGTCGCGATTGATGGCGCGCCTGCGGGTGTGATTGGCGTTGCGGACACAGTGCGGGCTTCGGCGAAAGCAACAGTTGCAGGGCTGAACGCGCGGGGCATCCGCGTCGTGATGATCACTGGTGACGCAGAGCGTACAGCAAAAGCGATTGGTGCCGAATTGGAGGTCACTGACGTTTTTGCTGAGGTCCTGCCGGAAGGTAAGGTCGACGTGATCCGCCAGTTGCAGGAAAACGGCAGCAAGGTTGCCTTTGTCGGTGACGGCATCAATGACGCGCCTGCGCTGGCGACCGCCAAGGTCGGTATCGCGATTGGTACGGGAACGGATGTGGCCGTCGAAAGTGCGGATGTTGTGCTCATGTCTGGCGATCCGGCTGGGGTACTGAATGGAATCGTCATTAGCCGGGCGACCATGGCCAATATCAAAGAAAACCTCGTTTGGGCGTTTGGTTATAACGTGCTGCTGGTTCCGGTCGCGGCTGGGGTGCTTTACCCCATTTGGGGTGTGCTTTTGTCGCCGGGGCTAGCGGCTGGGGCAATGGCGCTGTCGAGCGTGCTGGTCGTAACAAACGCGCTCCGCTTGCGCTGGGTGAAGGGAGCATAAGATGAATATCTCTGAGGTCGAAACCCGTACCGGGCTGCCCGCAAAAACCATTCGGTATTACGAAGAAATCGGGTTGGTGACGCCAGCGCGCAGGCCGAATGGCTACCGTGATTTTCAGGACAGTGACGCGCATAAACTGGCGTTCTTAGGCAGGGCGCGGGCGCTTGGTTTCTCGATCGAAGATTGCCGTAACCTATTGGCATTATGGGAAGATCAGGCGCGGGCGAGCGGTGATGTTCGTCGTATTGCGAAGCAGCATTTGGTGGAGATTGAGGATAAGATTGCTGGGTTAATTGCGATGCGGGATACGTTGTCGGAATTGGTTAAGGATTGCGCTGGCGATAACCGGCCTGATTGCCCGATCTTGAAGGGATTAGAAGGGTCATAAAAACGTCCTGATGTTGCCTTGTGGTTGTGAAAATTCTACGTGATATCCACCCAGCACAAACATGAGAGCTAGGCATGCGCATACTTCGGGGGCTACTGATTTGCACGTTGATCGCATTGGTGGTCTGTGCTGTTTTGTTGCCCGAAGGCGGTGAAAAACCGCGTGTGATTGATGCCTTAGGCAAGGCGATTTTTGGGGTCTTTGGCCTGCTTGCGCTTGGCTATGCCCTAAAGCTTCGCTGTTGGCTAAAGCGCGGCAAACGACCAGCCGAAAAACCGCGTGAACGGGCCGGAAAGCCAATAATTGTTGATGGTTCGAACGTCATGCACTGGGGCGGGGACCCGTCGATAGTGGTGCTGAAACGTGTGATGGATGCACTGCATAACCGTGGTTATGAACCCATCGTCTATTTCGATGCGAACGTTGGTTATAAGCTGAGTGATCAGCATTTGGGCGCGCGTGATATGGCGGTGCAATTGGGGTTGCCCAAGGGCGATGTAACCCTTGCGCCTAGTGGTACACCTGCCGATCCGATCCTATTGAAACATGCCGCTGACGAAGGGCTGCGCGTTGTGACGAACGACCGCTTTCTAGACTGGAAACAAGAGTTCCCCAAAATTGGTGACAAAGGATTCTTGGTTAAGGGACGTTGGCAAGAAGGCAGTGTTATCTTGCTGGGATTGGGCCGAGGGTAGGGGCACCGCCCGTGCACATCGCGTACACACAGCGTATGCACGGAGGCCGCACGTTAGTTTTTGGCCAGATCGGCGCTGGTTAGACGGAATGCTTTGCCAAAACCGCCGTTCAGGTGGAAGGCGGTTGGCGTCAGCCGGAACATGATGAAATCGGGAAAATCATAGTACAGCTTTGCCTTTGGGATTTGGGCAAGCCATGCGGATTTATGCGCGGGTTTGTCGACCTGCGCGGCGGTGCATTGCACGGTTAGGCGTGGGTGCGTCAGCGGGTCACCTTTGTCTCCGGGTTCGCCGACCAGAACGGCGCATTGGGGTGCAGCCAATAGTGCGGTGGTGTGGGTCGACAGTCGCGAGACCAAGGTTAGGAAACCATCCCCATCCCAGATCAAACCAACCCGCGTCACGTAGGGTGCGCCATCTGGGTCAATGACCGCCAAGGCCCCAAACCGCGTGGCGGTCAGGATGTCATTGGTGAGCGCAATGGATTCAGGAGTGGTGGGATTAATGGAGTCTTTGGTCATGATGGGGCTAGCATAGGTTTGGACGCGTGAAAGGGAAGGGGGCTGCCCGATACCGCGCCAGATATTAGGCGACGCGTCCGGCACGAGGGCTGAGGTATATTAACTACGCTCGAATAGTGTCCTCGTGAAAACGAATCCCTCAAATAATTTGATGTTTATTAAAGGCTGAGCGTTAGAAAAGTTGAGAGCCTAGAAACATATCGTTGCACTACTGACTTAGTGCGCGTTATGGTTGTTTGATGATAGTTTGAGAGATTGATTTGTCCACGTTACCAACGTTGTATATATTCCTTGATGAAGGCGGAAACTTTGATTTTTCTGCTGGAGGTTCACGGTTTTTTACACTGACATGTGTGAGTATGAGGCGACCCTTTATACTGCACACCAAGCTAGATACTTATAAATATGACCTAATTGAGTTTAGAAGTAAGCCAAGGATTGAGTTGGAGCACTTTCATTGCACTGAAGACAACTCGCACGTGCGAAGGAAGATATTTGAGCTGCTTGCTGTGGAGATTGCGGTGAACTCTGTAGATACCGTGATTGTTGAGAAGTCAAAGACTGGCCCCGCGTTGCAGGTCCCTGAAAAATTCTATCCAAATATGCTGGGCTATTTGTTGAAATACGTGCTGGGACATACGCCAACAGGCATCGGCGAACTGGTTATTATCACGGACACAATTCCTGTAAGCAGGAAACGTAAGGCTGTAGAAAAAGCGCTAAAGTTAGTTCTCGCTGCTAAGCTCCCTTCGACAACACCGTATAAAATAATGCATCACGCTTCGCGGTCCCACTATGGGCTTCAAGTCGCGGATTATTTGAATTGGGCCATTTACAGGAAGTGGGAACACTCAGATAAGCGAGCTTACGACACAATAAAGCACCTTATTCGCAGTGAATTTGAAATATTTCGTTCAGGAACACGCCACTACTATTAGATGTTGACCTCCCCGACTACCATCAGGAGAACCCCTTGGGTTCTTATCATCGAGGAGGAACCTTTAAAGCAACATATAGCGACGAGTTTTGAAAAATCAAGTTAATATCGGAGTTTAAACCAGCTTGGGAAAAGATTTCACCGCTTCCCCCCATACCCCGCCTTGCCTCCACGTTGCCCCGGTCGTCCTCCGGTGCTGCGCCCTGTTGCTTTTTTCGCGTCGTCGACGGCTTTGTTGACGGCTTGTTGCCGGGCAAGTGGGTCGTCGCTGACCACAAGGTCGACGGTTTCGAGCCGTTTGACTTCGTCGCGTAGGCGGGCGGCTTCTTCGAATTCGAGGTTCTCGGCGGCTTTGCGCATGTCGGCGCGTAGCCCATCGAGGACGGCCTCTAGGTTGGCGCCGTGCAGTGGTTTGTCGACTGTGGCGGTGACCCGGTTCATGTCGACGTCGCCTTTGTAGAGACCCGCGAGGATGTCTTCGACGTTCTTTTTCACGGTGGTCGGCGTGATCCCGTGTTCGACGTTATAGGCCATTTGTTTGGCGCGGCGGCGTTCGGTTTCCTTCATCGCGCGGTCCATGGAGCCGGTGATTTTGTCGGCGTACATGATGACGCGCCCTTCGGCGTTACGCGCGGCGCGGCCGATGGTTTGCACGAGCGAGGTTTCGGAGCGCAGGAAGCCTTCTTTGTCGGCGTCAAGGATCGCGACCAGTCCGCATTCAGGGATGTCGAGCCCCTCTCGCAGGAGGTTGATCCCGATGAGCACGTCGAACGCGCCAAGCCGGAGGTCACGCAGGATTTCGATCCGCTCAATCGTGTCGATGTCAGAGTGCATGTAGCGGACCTTGATCCCCTGTTCATGCATGTATTCGGTCAGGTCTTCGGCCATGCGTTTGGTCAGTGTCGTGACCAGCGTGCGGTAGCCATCGGCCGAGACTTTGCGGACTTCGTCCAGTAGGTCGTCCACCTGCATTTCAACGGGCCGGATTTCGATTTCAGGGTCGATCAGCCCGGTGGGTCGAATGATTTGTTCGGTGAACACGCCGCCGGTTTGTTCCAGTTCCCATGCGGCGGGGGTGGCCGATACGAACACGGATTGCGGGCGCATGGCGTCCCATTCTTCGAATTTGAGCGGGCGGTTATCCATACAAGACGGCAGCCGGAACCCATGTTCGGCCAGCACGGATTTGCGTCTAAAGTCACCTTTGTACATGCCGCCGATCTGCGGCACGGACACGTGGGATTCATCGGCAAAGACGATGGCGTTATCGGGGATGAATTCAAACAGCGTGGGCGGTGGTTCGCCCGGTGCGCGCCCTGTTAGATAACGTGAATAGTTTTCGATGCCGTTGCAGACGCCTGTCGCCTCGAGCATCTCAAGGTCGAAGTTGGTGCGCTGTTCAAGGCGCTGTGCCTCGAGCAGTTTGCCGTTGGCGACCATCTTATCAAGCTGCGTGCGTAGTTCTTTTTTGATGCCGATGATGGCTTGGTTCATTGTCGGTTTGGGCGTGACGTAGTGGCTGTTCGCGTAGACGCGGACCTGATCGAAGGTGCCGGTTTTGGATCCCGTCAGTGGATCGAATTCAGTGATGCTTTCCAGTTCTTCGCCAAAGAACGATAGTTTCCACGCCCTGTCATCAAGGTGGGCCGGCCAGATTTCAAGGCTATCGCCGCGCACCCGGAAGGTGCCACGCTGGAAGGCTGCGTCGTTGCGTCGGTATTGCTGGGCGATCAGATCAGCGATGATCTGACGTTGGTCGTACATTTTGCCGACGTGGATGTCTTGGGTCATCGCGCCGTAGGTTTCGACCGAGCCGATACCGTAGATGCAGGACACAGAGGCCACTATAATCACGTCGTCCCGTTCAAGCAGCGCACGGGTTGCGGCGTGCCGCATCCGGTCGATCTGTTCGTTGATCTGGGATTCTTTCTCGATATAGGTGTCCGACCGGGCGACGTAGGCCTCGGGTTGGTAGTAGTCGTAGTAGGACACGAAGTATTCGACAGCGTTTTCGGGGAAGAACCCTTTGAATTCGCCGTACAGCTGGGCGGCCAGCGTTTTGTTCGGAGCAAGGATAATCGCAGGGCGCTGCGTTTCCTCGATCATTTTGGCCATGGTGAAAGTCTTACCAGTACCCGTCGCGCCAAGCAGGACCTGGTCGCGTTCACCGGCCAATATCCCCTCTGACAGTTCTTTGATTGCGGTGGGCTGGTCGCCTGCCGGTTCGAATTCCGTATGCAGGACAAACTTCTTCCCACCCTCCAATTTCTCGCGGGTTTTTACATCCGGGGCAGGGTTGGTCAAAAAGGCTTCTGGTTCTGACTTATCGGTCTGGGCGTAGGGCATGCGACGTTCCTTGGGTTAACCTATATGTGATCCCTTTTTGTTCCGCTGCAACCCTTCTTGCTGACATTACGTGTCAGTATGCTTGCGCTGAGCGCCTGTTTTGTCGATAACACGCCTAATTATGGAGTTCATGATGCGCGCACGAATCTACAAACCCGCAAAAACAGCAATGTCGTCAGGCACAGCCAAAACACACCACTGGGTTTTGGAACATGTCGCAGAAACAGCCCGCGAGGTCGATCCGTTGATGGGGTGGACGTCATCCGTTGATACGCAGGCCCAAGTAAAGCTGACGTTCGATACTAAAGAGGCCGCAATTGACTACGCGACCGAGCACGGCATCGATTTTGTTGTGCAAGAACCAAAGACGCGAAAGCCAAACATCCGGCCGAGCGGCTATGCCGAAAACTTTGCGACCAACCGCCGTGGCGCTTGGACACACTAAGTTTTTCTAAACTTGCCTGAAATACCATTCGAGGGCGACCAAACTGGTCGCCTTTTTCATTCTGCCTCGGAGCGCCCCAATGACTATCTCGCAACTTGTTACCCACTCGGGCGGTTTTCACGCTGACGAGTTGATGTCTTCGGTCATTTTGACGCGCTTATTTCCTGAAGCAGAACTGGTGCGCAGCCGTGACAAGCAATTGCTTACGCCTAGTGAAGGCAAGATTATATATGACGTGGGCGGCGATTATGATGCTGTCGCGCAGATTTTTGACCACCATCAGCGGCCCAGCCCTTTGCGTGAGGATGAGCAGCCCTACAGCTCTTTTGGCTTGATATGGGCGCACTATGGCCGCGCGTATTTGGCAGCGATGGCGGTCCCAGAGGGTGACATCGAAGAGATACACACAAAGTTCGATACAAAGTTTGTCCTGCCCATCGACCTTTTGGACAATGGTGCAATGGACCCGTCGGTGGCAGGGCCACTGTCGATTTTGACCCTGCCGACGCTTTTGGGAAGCTTGAAACCCGTCTTTGACGATCCGTCACCGACGGCTGACGATGACGCGTTTTTTGCGGCACTGCCAATTGCGCGCAGCTTTGTCGAAGCGATGATCCGCAATTATGCGGCTAAAGCACGCGCAAAGAGCATCGTGCTAGAAGCGATTGAGGCAGCAGGCACGTCGCCTATCCTAGAGCTGCCAATAGGAATGCCTTATCGCTCGGTGCTGGAAGACGCAGGGGCGGATCACATTCTATTTGTGGTCAACCCGCGTGGTGATGGTTGGACGATTGGCGGCATTAAACTATCGCATGATACCTTTGACCAACGTGCCGATTTGCCCGCAGCATGGGCGGGCCTGACTGACGAGGCGCTGGAAGCGGCGAGCGGCGTAAAAGGTGCGAAATTTTGTCATAACGCACGGTTTATCGCAGTTGCTGATACACGCGAGGCTATCATGGAAATGGCCGCACTCGCGGTGAAAGAAGCCCAGTGAAAATTAGGGTGTATGCTTCCGTTGGGTTTTGATTGGTGCGGCCCTAAGAGGCCGACACCAGAGGGCCAATTAACGCCATGTTATTGAACACTGATTTGCTGCAATTGCCCGCGCTTTCAAATACTAAGTTGACATAGCAGGAAGTGTTGGTCGATATAGCCATTCTTAGTGCGGGCCGTTAGCTCAGCTGGATTAGAGCAGGGAACTTCTAATTCTCAGGTCGGGGGTTCGAGTCCTCCACGGCTCGCCATTATGCCTCACCTGTATCGCCGGCACAAACCCTTGAAGCTTCAAACACAAGTCCGGAAAGTCCTGTGTGGATGGCTCCTGCATAGCAAGACATTTTGTGAGCCAATATGAGCGTTTGTCAGATGCGGTGGTGTGTCCGGCCTGTTTGCGCGACACACTCGGCCGCTGGATCTGATGGTTTTCGCTGACCAAGTCCCAAACCGCTTCGCGGACAGCGATGTGTCGCTGATATTCGACGGGGTGTCTCGGTTGGCGGGCTGGCATGGCTCCATCATTTCAATTGTCTTGCGTCTCTGTTGTTCCTTTTTTTGGTTATGCTGCGTGAGGTCTGTAGCGCTCGCTTTCGGTCAAGACTGCCCAAATGATACGGGCGGCTTTGTTCACCATGGCAACGGTCGCGGGCACGATGAAGGAACAGGATGCCCTGTTGTTCGCCGGTCTTGATGGCGACAAAACGCATTGTAGGGCGCATTACGGCTTCACAGATAGCCTCTGCATCGATGGCGTCTGATTTGCCGTGTTTGGCGTCGGCCTTCACGTACATTGCAGGCATCAGTCTGACTTCATGGCCCAGCTTCTGGAACTGCCGCGCCCAGTGATGACTGGATTCGCAAGCTTCCATGCCGATCAGACAAGGCTCAAGGTTTTCAAAAAAACTGCAAAAGCTGCGCGCGCCTGAGAGACTTGTTAAATGCCAACACGAAAGTAATACGTGTCACGTTTTGGAATGATTGGCATATTACCTCAGCCTGAACGAAGCTGAATCGCCAGCA
>NZ_JBHZRX010000010.1:0-96095 GCF_043641945.1 Yoonia maritima
GCGCCGACCGGGATTGATCTGACGGATGCGACGAACACCGGCGCGACGGATGATACGTTAACCAGCAATGCGACCCCAACCATCGCGGGTGTGGGCGAACCCGGTGCTGTGATCGAGGTCTTTGTCGGCGGTGTTTCCGTTGGCACAGTGACCGCTGATCCAAGCACAGGTGCGTGGGAATTCCCCTTCGCGGCAGGCAATCTGGCCGCGGGCGACAACGCAATCACCACAACCGCAACCGATGCGGCGGGCAATACATCGGCCCCATCAGCTGCTTCTATCCTGACACTGGACGATGCAGCGCCAGATAGTGCGCCAATGGTTGACGTTGCCACCGCAAGTGACAGTGGCACGGGCGAAGACAACATCACAAATGTCCCAACACCAGAAATCGGCGGCGCGGTTGAGCCCAGCTCCGTGGTTGAGATCTTTGTTGCTGATGTCTCGGTCGGAACCACGACAGCCGATGAAGACGGCAACTGGTCGTTTGTCTTTGCGGCTGGAGATCTTGTTGAGGGTGACAACGTCGTCACAGCAACGGTTACAGATACTGCAGGCAACACTTCTGCACCATCTGAGCCGCAAACGATCACAGTCGACACCATTGCACCAACTGCTGTGTTTGACATGCCGGCAGGTGCGCAATCTGGTCCGTTCCAGGCGACACTCGCGTTTAGCGAGCCGATCGATGCGCTTAGCCTTGCGGAATTGGTCGTTGAGAACGGTGCCGTTTCAAATCTGTCGACGACTGATAATGTGACCTTCACGTTCACGGTTGAGCCGACTGAAGATGGCGTTGTGAATGTATCTGTGCCAACAAGCGTCGCATCCGACGTAGCAGGGAACCGAAACAGCGCGGCTTCTAGCTTGCTTGTTCCCTACGATTCAACTGCGCCGACGGTTGCGATTACTGGGCCGAGCGACAATGTGACAGAAACATTCACGCTGACGTTCGACTTCTCAGAAGACGTGACGGGCTTTACCATTGACGACATCTTGGTGACTGGCGGAACTGTCTCAAACTTCCAAGGCTCGGGTACGAGCTATACCGTAGATATCACGCCAAACCTTGGCGAAGTCGTGATGGTCGATATTGCGGGTAACGCTGCTCAGGATATCGCGGGCAATGGCAACGTTGCTGCGGCAACATTCACGGTGCAGTCCGGGTCCCCAGCGGTCGAATTTGCAGAATCCGAAGATGAAATCCGGGACATCGTCGTAGACGTAGCAACACGTGATCTACAAAACCGACTGGCTGCTAATCGTCAGATGGTAGACGACGCACGTACGCGGTTCATCGCCAATAATCGTCGCGAAAAGCAGTGTTTTACTGACGAAACTGGCTATATTCAGTGTCCTGATGGTGTCGGACGGCGCGACGTGCCGCTCGATATCACAGGTGATCTGAAATTCCAGAACGGTTCACTCGCAACGCGTGGATCATTCTTTGGTCAGCGGGGCAACGATAACGGTGATGTTTGGCGCGTCATCTCGGGCAATTTCAACATCGTCAGAGACGACGACGGTTCGACCTCAGCGCTCATCTCTGGCCGTGTCGCTTGGGAGCACGAAACGTCAGACAATACCATGCTTGCCTATTATGTTGCTGGTGATGTTTCACGCTCGGAAATCGCCGGACAATTTAATGGCACTGCTGAAGGTTACGCACTGACATTGGGTAGCTATTTCGTAAGCGCGCTTAGCGAGAATGCCTTTGCAGATGGCTACGCGTCAGTGGGCTACGGCATTAACAACCTCGCACTTTCGAATGATACGCTGGGTCTTGAAGGCGAATACAGTGGACTGTCATTCCAAACAGGTTTGAGCCTGACTGGCGTCTACGGTGACGGCAACATCGAGTTCTGGCCGCATCTTTCACTTGACTATGGCTATTCTGAAATTGGCACCGTCGATTTCGATGCGCGCGCTTATGGTTTGTTTGATGAAGTGTCTCTCGAAGGCGGGGAAGTGTCGATCTTTAAGCTGAGCTTTGAGCCAGAGATCAAAATCGCCGTCACTGGTGAGGTCGAAGGCCAAGGATCGACAACCCTGACGCTAACACCGCGTCTTGTATGTCAAAGCCTAAGTGGAACTACGACGACACAAGAATGTGGAGGCGGCGCAGGCATATCACTATCCTCGCGTTCCGCAGATAACCTTGGACACTTCAACGCAGGCCTCGCCGTTGATCGGGTCGGTGAGACCGTGCAGTCAAACCTACACCTAAAATTTGAGCGGAGGTTCTAGTTAGAACTCACAATGCACCGGGTAGGTTTATGATCTTTCCCGGTGCTCTGTTATTCAGCTGTGCAGGATGCGTGATAACGAGTTTTAACGAGATTCATCTAGGACAATACTAAAAGATACGCTCTTTTCCTATTCGAGTCAGCGCGAAGATTATGTAGGTAAAAGGATACCAACTCAGGACAGATTTTTTGTTTCAGTGCACGTTTACTACGCTGCAGCTTTTAATGGATCTCGAAATCTTTGCTCGCGGCTAACGTGCAATAACAAGTTCGGCCTTAAGTCCGCCCAAGCGTTCACTTTTTCCCAGCCGTAATATGCCGCCGTGGGTGCGGGCGATGTCGGTTACGATGGAAAGGCCAAGTCCTACTCCACTGCCTTTGTCCTGATTGCGGGCTGGATCAAGACGGACAAATGGACTCATGGCGTCGTCATGCTGGTCCGGAGGTATGCCCGGACCATCGTCTTCGACCCAAAATCGGACGGCGCGGTCTGTTACGCTGACGCCGATTTCGGCCCGATTGCCGTAGCGTAGGGCGTTTCCAACAAGGTTATCTAGCGCGCGCCTGATCGCTGTCGGGCGAAGGGCGATGGGTGTATTTGGTCCTTCGATTTCAGCAAGGGTCAGCGCATGTCCCATACGTTTGTTGTCGGAAAGCACTGCTTTCACCAATTCACCTGGCGCAATCGTTTTAATCTCATCGCCGGCGTCACTGCGCGCGAAATCTAAGAATGCATCGAGAAGATTTTGCATCTCGTCGACATCCTTGATCAAAGGCGCAGCATCTTCTTCGTCTAAGAAAGATAGTCCGAGGCGCAGACGGGTGAGTGGGGTGCGTAGATCGTGGCTGACCCCAGACAACATTAGGGTTCGGCTTTGAATTTGCCGTTCCAAGCGGTTGCGCATGTCAAGAAAGGCCATGCCTGCGGCCCGTACCTCAATTGCTCCTGTCGGCGTAAAAGGTGTGATGCGGCCACGCCCATAATCTGTTGCTGCCACGGCCATTCTTTTGATTGGGCGAAGTTGGTTGCGCAAAAAGATAAATGCGACGGCCGTCATCAAGGCACCCATTACGACCATGATTACCAGCAACTGGTGTGGGTTTGAGGCAGAAACCCGGCGGCGGCTGAATTCCATTCGCAATGGGCCATGCGCGGTCTCGACCCAGACGACAATGACCCGGCGATTGGCAAGCGATATTGCATGGACATTGGGAATACTTGAACGGACCGTCGAAATAACGGTGTTTCCGGTCAGATCCTGAAGTGGCTTCGTGTCAGAGTCCGGAACATCAAGCGCAGGTAGTTCGGTTGCAATTTGTAGCGGCTCGCCAATGTCCGACAGCATAGTGCGTGCCGCCGAGATATCTGGCGCCTGATTGGTGGTATCAATGAGATACCGCAGATCAATGGCTTCGGCACTTGTCATCAACCGTGTCACACCGTCAAAGTGGCGTTGAATGAAGACGACCGAGATCAACAATTGCAACAGTAAGACTGGCAATATCAAGATGAGCGCGGCGCGCGCATAAATGCCGCGCGGCATGTAATTTTTGAGCCAACGAAAGAACATAGGCGCAGGCTATCGTCGGCGCGCCGAAACGGAAAGCGAAGAAAACAATGATGGCGGAAGAAAAGATGCCGGTCGCGGGACAAGCAGAAACCATAATGCCGAGTTTGCAAAGGGTGCTTGCACCAAATCCTTCACCAATGACGTATTGGGGGACCAATACCTATATTCTTGGCGATCATGATGTTGTTGTGATTGATCCCGGACCTAATGATGAATCACATCTTGTAGCGTTAGTGCGAATTTTGGCAGGACGGCGTGTGGATAGGATTTTGGTGACACACAGTCATCTCGACCACTCTGGTTTGGCGGGAGCGCTGAGTACAAAGACCAATGCTCCAGTCATAGCTTTTGGTGATAGCGGGGCAGGGCGAAGCACTATCATGACCGATCTAATAGCTGGTGGGTTAACAACGGGCGGCGAGGGCGTAGATCACGGTTTTCAGCCTGATAAGTATCTCGGCGATGGCGCAATGATCAGTGGCAGCTGGGGGAAGATTGAGGCGATACATACCCCCGGGCACATGGCCAATCACCTTTGTTTTCGATGGGGAGATGTGGTCTTCACGGGAGACCACGTTATGGGCTGGGCGAGTTCTCTGATATCGCCACCCGATGGCGACTTGACCGAATTTATGAAATCTTGTCATCGGCTTACTGAGATTTCTGCTAAGTTGTTCTTACCCGGCCATGGGGGCACCGTTGATGATCCGACTGATCGGTTACGCTGGTTGATAGAACATAGATACGCGCGTGAAGCGCAAATTCTATCCGTGCTGTCCAGGTCCACGCTGACCATTTCTGAAATTACAGATTCGCTTTATCGTGACTTGGCACCCGGATTGCGGCGAGTCGCGCAAAGAAATATCTTTGCACACCTCATTGACCTAGTCCAACGCCAGAAAATCGCGGCTGACCCCGGGATAAATTTTGATGCAAAATACTATATTATTGGGACTTCGGATGGTTGACCAAAAGGAATGCAAAAAACTATTCAAAAGCCTCTAGACGCCACTGAATCACGTTGCTATACGGCCCTCAGTTGTTCCGACGTAGCTCAGCGGTAGAGCAGTTGACTGTTAATCAATTGGTCGTAGGTTCGATCCCTACCGTCGGAGCCAAATCAACCTTTAAGGTGTTGGCTGGAAACAAAAAAAGGCGCTCCTTCGCGGGGGCTTTTCGCGTTCCGGGCACATTCTCTGACCCATCCGATGATACAAACTGCAGGCGGGAGTCGGAGCGATGAGACGAACAGCCAGCCATCTCCACTTGGGGCGCTGCACTTCGGCATTCTATTGGCGAAGGCGCATCCCAAAACTTTTTCAAGAAACGTCTCAAACTCGTTTTTTGTTTTCTGCTTGCAGACACAAGCGGTTCGTGAGGCCGAAGTGTCAGCAGGGTGAATGATCACGCAATCGAGAATGTTCGAAAGGATCACAACGTTTGCGTTAAAAAGACAGGGCTCATTGTTTCAGCGCCTCGCGCAGTGACGCGGGTGCGGATTTTCTCGACCTCAGATCAAGCGAGGTTAGGAGGTCAATAAGGTGGCTTTTCATCAATTCTTCGGCCAATTCTCCATCGTGGGTTCGGAAAGCCTCAATCAGGGCGTGATGGGCGTGGCTTTCGCATAGGGCGGTTCGACGTTCCCAGTAAAGCGCGATGATGAGAGAAGAGCGCGAAATTAGCTGCGTGATAAATGCTGCAATCGTAGCTTGGTCAGCGATGCGTGCAATTTCTATGTGGAATAGCCCGGATAAATAGATGGCACGACCTGTATCTCCATTGGCGATTGCAGCGTGTTCGGCATCGATATGGGCTTGAAGGGCTGTAATATCCGCATCTTTCATGCGCTCTGCGGCAGAATGCGCTGTGCGAGGTTCCAAAAGTGCGCGCGCTTCAAAGACCTCATGTGCTTCGGTAACTGAGGGTTGCGCAACAAAGGCACCACGGTTGCGCTTTAGTTCGATGAGGCGGTTGTGCGAAAGGCTTTGGAGCGCTGTGCGGATGATGGTTCGGCTCACACCATAAACGTCGCTCAATTCGTCCTCGCCGAGTTTCATTCCTGGAATAAGGCGGTGTTCATGGATGGCCAGTTCGATCGCGTCAGCGACAGCGGTAGCAGACCCAGATTTTACCAAAGTGTTTGTCATTGTTGCCCTACTCCTTTGATTGATTCTGGTCTGGTCTCAGCGAAAGGCCAAGGCATGAATGTGCATATTAGCCACGAATACAAATTGTATACAATATTGTGATTAAAGATGCGCACATGATGGCTTCGGTTGAGGAAAAATTAAGCATTCCGTTGATGTAAAGGGTTCTTGCGCGAAATTCGCTGCACAGTTTCCGATGTTTCGCTGAACCTGAGGGGGCAAACATTTGGAGTGGCAATGCGCACAGGATATGATCTCGAACTTGTCCATCTGAGCAAACGCTATGGGGATACCGTGGCGGTGCGGGACTTGAACCACATTTTTAATGCGGGAAGTTACGTGTGCCTGTTGGGGCCCTCAGGGTGTGGGAAATCATCGACGCTACGGATGATCGCGGGCCACGAAAGCGTATCGGATGGCTCTATCGTTCTCGATGGCCTGGATGTGTCGCATTTGGCCCCAGCTAAGCGGGGAACAGCGATGATGTTCCAAAATTACGCGCTGTTTCCGCATTTGTCTGTACGTGACAACGTCGCGTTTTCCTTGCGGATGAAGGGTGTTGATAAACCCACGCGTTATGGTCAAGCGAACGAGTTGCTCGAACTTGTTGACATGAATGACTACGCGGATCGTCTGCCAGATCAGCTTTCAGGTGGGCAACAGCAGCGGGTGGCGCTGGCGCGTGCGCTGATCACTAAGCCGAAGGTCTTGTTGCTGGACGAGCCGCTATCTGCGCTTGACCCGTTTTTGCGGGTGCGCATGCGTGCAGAGCTGAAACGGATACAGCGCGAGCTTGGGATTACGTTTATTCACGTCACGCATGGACAGGACGAAGCGCTCGCATTGGCAGATGTCATGGTCGTTATGAATAACGCAGTCATCGAGCAAGCCGGGTCTGCACGTGATGTTTTCAATGCGCCACGTACCGAATTTGTCGCCCGTTTTATGGGCGGGCACAATGTTATCTCATTGGATGGCAGCAAAGTTGCGTTGCGTGCTGACGCGGTTGCTTTGGCTGATCAGGGATTGTCAGCCACCGTTACTGGGGTGGAGTTCCAAGGCGCCCATGTTGCCATGACTGCCACCACAGAAGGCGGTGACGAGATCCTCGCACTGCTGCCTGAAGAGACTTTTTATCACTCACCAAAAAATCCAGGCGACGTGGTTTCGCTCGCTTGGGACGAGGGGCGGCTACACCGCCTCCAAGCATAAATCTAACAACAAGGGACAATAGATATGTCTAAAATGCGTTATAGCCGCCGTGCGGTTTTGAAGAACGGGGCTGCGGCCGTCGCTGCGTCGACCTTGCCGGCCCCAATGGTTTGGGCCCAAGAAATCAAAGACATAACACTTCGCCAATTTGGCACCGGTGTGTCGAACCTGAATGACGTTGCCAATAAGGTAAAAGAAGATCTTGGTTTCACGCTCGCGATGACCGCGCTGGATAGTGATAGCGTGACCCAGCGCGCCGCGACCCAGCCTGACAGCTTTGATATCGCCGATATCGAATATTGGATTTGCAAAAAGGTCTGGCCGACAGGCAATCTGCAAGCGATGGATACGTCGAAGATCGCAAATTACGACAAGATTGTTGGCATCTTTAAGTCTGGGAAACTGACACCTGAAAGCGTAATCGCGCAGGGTACCGCTCCGCATAGTGTTGGCTTTGTCGATGGTCCCGATGGCAACTCATTTGCCGACGAGGAAACTGGTTGGATGACGCTTATCCCGACGATCTATAACGCAGATACGCTGGGTATTCGCCCAGATTTGATCAACCGTCCGATCAACAACTGGTCTGAACTTTTGAACCCTGAATTCAAAGGAAAAGCTTCGATCCTTGATATTTCTTCAATCGGGATCATGGATATGGCCATGGTTTGTGAATCCATGGGCGAAATCCAATACGCGGACAAAGGAAATATGACCCGTGAAGAGATCGACAAAACTTTTGCGATCTTCACGGAGGCCAAACAAAACGGCCAATTCCGCGCGTTCTGGAAATCATTCGACGAAAGCGTAAACCTGATGGCTGCAGGAGAGGTCGTGATCCAGTCGATGTGGTCACCAGCAATCACGGCGGTCAAATCGCGCGGCATTCCATGCGTCTACCAGCCGCTTGAAGAAGGTTACCGCAGCTGGGGTGGTGGCATCGGTCTTTCAAAGTCCCTGTCCGGCATGGAGCTGGACGCGGCCTATGAATACATCAACTGGTACCTTGATGGCTGGGTCGGTGGTTACCTGATGCGTCAGGGCTACTATTCTGCCGTGCCTGAGACATCGAAGAACTACATGTCTGAAAACGAGTGGGGCTATTGGTTCGAGGGCAAGCAAGCCACCGGCGATATTACGTCTCCGACAGGGGATGTGTTGGCTAAGGCTGGTGAGACCCGCGATGGCGGGTCGTTCTATGACCGTATGGGATCAGTCGCTTGTTGGAACGCCGTGATGGACGAAAACCAATACATGGTCCGCAAATGGAATGAATTCATCGCATCGTGATGAAATCGCTGCGAAGGGTGTTCACCATCCTTCGCGGCAGCCGTCCTTGATTGAGAGAAGCCATGCATCGAACACTTATAACCTGGCTTCAGGCCGCGCCGCTTGCTGTAATCCTGTTAGGGTTTCTTGTGGCGCCGATCATTATGATCGTCATCGTTAGCTTTTGGGGGGCGACAGAGTTCTCAATTTATCCTGATTTTCAACTTGATAACTACAAGTTTTTGTTATCTTCTCCAGTTACTTACAAGGTGTTCTTCGCAACCTTTAAATACGCGTTCATCACTTGGGCCCTTACCCTAACAATTGGCTTCACCGTCGCATATTTTCTGGCTTTCCATGTTCGAAGCCAAACCACACAAATTGCGCTGTTTTTACTATGCACCATTCCATTTTGGACATCGAACATCATTCGCATGATTTCATGGATTCCGTTTTTAGGTCGTAATGGGATCGCTAACCAAACACTGATGTCCTGGGGCGTGATCGATGCGCCGCTTGATTGGCTGTTGTACTCGGATTTCTCGGTGATCCTTGCGTTCGTACATCTTTACACGCTGTTCATGGTTGTCCCGATATTCAACACTATGATGCGGATCGACAAATCATTGTTAGAGGCAGCACGCGACGCAGGTGCCAGTGGGTTTCAAACGCTGTGTCATCTGATCATTCCACTGACAAAGCCGGGCATTATGATTGGAAGCATCTTTGTCGTAACACTGGTGATGGGTGATTTTATCACTGTGCGTTTCATGTCCGGATCGCAAAAGGCCAATGTCGGGCGGCTTATTTCGAATGACATTGCGCTTCTGCAGTATCCTTCCGCCGCTGCGACAGCCGTTGTTTTATTGTGCACTGTGCTCATCATGATCGCGATCATGTTGCAGTTCGTGAATATTCGAAAGGAATTGTAAGATGGAAAAACGACCACGGTCCTTTTACGTCCTTGCCAGCTTCTTTGGGTTGTTCATTTTGTTCCTTTACGGGCCAACACTGACAATCGCCATTCTATCGTTCCAAGGACCAAAAGGTGGCCTAACATTCCCAATGAATGGTGTGTCATTGCATTGGTTCCGCGATCTTTTTGAGCAGCAAGCCGTCGGTGATATTTGGGGGGCATTCCGAAGGTCGTTGCTCCTTGGGTTTATGGTCTTGATCACAACCGTCGTCGGGTCTGTCATGGCCGGCCTTGCATTCCGCAAAAGGTTTACCGGGTCATCGACGCTATTCTATCTGGCAATCACGTCGCTTGTGATCCCGTCGATCTTGATATCCTTGGGGGTTGGTCTGATCTTTAACCAACTGGGATTTCGCGTGCACTGGGCCACGTCTGGTTTCGGCAGTCAGCTGACGTGGACGTTACCCTTTGGCTTGTTGATCATGTTCGCGGTATTTAACCGTTTCGACAAAAGCTATGAAGAAGCCGCGCGCGATCAGGGCGCGTCGTCATGGCAAACCATCCGATTTGTCATCATACCGATCATTGCGCCGTCGTTGATTGGGGTAGCGCTGTTTGGGTTTACACTTTCATATGATGAATTCGCACGTACGCTGCTAACAGCCGGGTCATACAACACTTTGCCACTTGAGATATTTGGCATGACGACCAACGTCACCACACCGGTCATTTACGCGCTTGGCACGCTTACAACGCTATTCTCACTCGGCGTCATTGGATTCTTTCTTCTGGCATTCTGGCTCATGGGCAAACATCGTGCGCGATTTAGTTCGGAGGCAGGGAAGGGGCATTGATGAAAATCGTATTTATGAACCCGAATTCCTCTGAAGCGATGACACAAAGCATCCTTTCTGTTGCGCACGCTGCTGCTGCTCCAGGTGTTCAGGTCGTTGGCTGGACCAACAAAAACGGACCTCCATCAATTCAGGGGATTGAGGATGGACAGGCTGCCATCACCGGGCTTCTTGCAGGGCTGCAATCGGACGAAGTCGCTAATGCAGATGCAATTGTGATCGCTTGCTTTGATGATGTCGGATTATCCGAAATGCAACGTGCCGCGCCATGTCCTGTCATCGGCATAGGGCAAGCATCCTATGTGATGGCCGATTTGCTTGGGCAACCGTTCTCGGTCGTGACTTCTGTGGCAGCTTCCGTTCCCGTCATTGAAGGCAATATAGCTTGCAGAGGCACTGGTTTGAATTGCGTTTCAGTACGTGCGAGCGGATTGCCGGTTTTGACGATCGAAGAGGGCTCCGAGCAAACGCGCCAGCACTTGGCCAAGGAAATTCTGAAAGCGAACGAACGCGATGGGGCAAGAACCATAGTTTTGGGTTGTGCGGGGATGGCAACAATGCACAAAGACCTAAAAGCGCGCACCGGAATGGTTTTGATTGAAGGGGTCAGCGCCGCAGTTGCGCTGTGCACGTCAGTTGAAGGCCTCAGGCTCTTTTGAACGAAGCATCCAATAGAGCAGGTCAATTATGTTTGTTGTTGCGGTCCTCAAAAAATTTTAGGCTTCCTAAAATGCTGATGCGGCCAGACGATATGAGAACCCTAAAATGCAGTTCCCAGACACAAGTAGGCCTATATCATGCCATGGCGCTACTGCGTCAATAAAGGCGAGGCCAATTGGAGTTTCAGGTATGGCCGAGGTGATTTTCTTTTCAAAGAAAGAAGAATTTGCAGGCTGGATTGAGGCCAATTCCGATGCCAGTGAACTTTGGGTTGGGTATTATAAGAAAAGTGCCGAACAAACGGGGCTGTCATGGTCCGAAACCGTGGATGTGGCTCTTTGCTACGGCTGGATTGACGGCATTCGCAAAACCATTGACGAACACCACTATAAGATCAGGTTTACGCCGCGCAAATCTGCGAGTGTTTGGAGCGCGGTCAACGTCAAAAAGGTTAAGGCACTGATCAAGCAAGGGCAGATGAAGCCAGCGGGTCTTGAGCACTTTCAGAATAGGACAGATACCAAGGGTTATTCTGCAGATGACAAAAATGTCCCTCTTTCTCAAGAGTATGAGGACCTGATCAGAGCCAACCCGCGCGCATGGACGTTCTTTTCAAATCTCGCTCCCTCGTACAAACGGGACTCGATTTGGTGGGTCATGAGTGCCAAGCGGGAAGAAACCCGCGCAAGACGGTTGGGCGTGCTGATTGCATCAGCAGAGGAGGGGCAGAGAATACCTATGCTACAAAAGAAATAGGCAATCCATCAGCGTTCAGAGAGCTTGTATTGCTCCAGCCCATGGCAGCACCATGATCAGTAATCCCAGAGGGCAAATGGCGTTGCGCATTTCTTATTGCTGAAGTGCGCAATCGTGGGCACGTTAAACTACACGTCGCGGATTCTTTGCGTGATCGGACGAGAATCGGGATAATTTATTCTGTTAAATCATAATGTTATGCGCGTGAGGCCGGCCCCTACCGTTGGAGCCAATTACCTTTTAAGGTATTGGCCAGAAATGAAAAAAGCGCCTCTAATTGGGGCGCTTTTTTCGTTTTGGGTGTTCGTACCAAGGTGAGAAATCTGCACAAAAGGGGCTTGTGAGAACCGTCTGTAGCAACCGAAAAAGCCGCGAATGGCCTGCGCAGTGCATGTGATGCATCTCACGGTCCTGCGCTGACCTAGCTCACCGTTGGTTTTGCGTCCTAGCGTGCCCCGATCCGTAGTGTGTCGCCGTCGAACGTCTTTAGCGACATCACAAAGGGATCGGTTGGGTAGCAAAGTGCTTGTTCTTCTAACATGCCAATTGCGATTTCTTCGCCCATCCGCAGACTATCATAATAGTCCGAGAAGTAGTGCACACCCGCCATATTCCGACCGATAGAGATGTTAGCCGCCAGCTTGTTTAGCTCGCCCTCCAACGTCAGGGCTTTTGTTGGGCCGGTGTCTGTTAACGTTGTCCCATCCACACGAGACTCGTAAGCAACTGCGACGTCATCAGGGCCGGGGTGGCGGAACGAAGGGATGCCGTTTTGGCCCGTTTTGACAAAGGATGACCCGGTATCAAAAAATGCCTTAAGCACCGTGACACAAGCGCCCGCAACAGTCGCATGTCCTGCGGCATAGGATGGGTGCATTGGTGATCCTTCCTTAAAGGCCATGGGCAGTAGCGCGTTACCGCTTTGGGTGATCACCTCTTGGACGGTTGCGTCAATCTGACTGGCAAGAGCCTGACATTTTCCGCCTAGATCGGGAAAGATTGCGGCAATGTCGTCGGCTTTTTCAATTCGCGCAGCCAAGACTTCTGGTCGGCAGCGGATATGGGTGTTGAACTTTTGGAACCGCGCCGCTTTCAATGCTCGGGTCGCGACCTCGGTGACCATCGTCAGGATGTGGGGGCCGCCGTATAGGGCAAAGCCGCCAACGTTTGATGCGCGTCCTGCCATTTCAGCGCCAGATGGATAGCTGTCGCGGCCACCCGACAGGCTGTCAAATCCGGGATCAAGTGGTGCGTTCATTCCCAAAAGGATCAGACAGGCGTTAAGGTAGGCCTCGTATAGCGCATCGAAATGGACATAGGTGGCCAAGTCGCGTGGCGTGTAGATGAACCTTTTCGTTCCGGTAAATTCCTGTCCGGGGTCCCCGGGACCACGCACGTCAAAACCTTGCTGCACATTGTGCCAATCTTCCCATGTTGTCATGAAATCTGTCGCGGCGGCCTCGGGCACGCGTTGGTCGACCGTCAGTGCACCATAGGCGATCATGCCATCCTTGGGTTCAGCAATGCCGGGTATTTCGTTCCCAATCAGCATGAATTGGGACAGATAGGGGCCTTCGTCCACGCCCGGAGAAGATCCGCGAAATACTTCCTGGCGCGAGATTAGCCCGTTTTCTGCCGTCTTGCGCGGCCGGTTTGGAAAGTGGCTGGTCGCATAGGGAAGATCATTGAGCCGCCCGACCGCAGCTGTCAAATCCGCATTTCCACCAGCCGCATCAAAGTTTGCGAATGGCACGTCACGCAGAAGTGCAAGTTCATAAACCTCGGCCATCTCAAAGGCTAATTCGTCAGATCCAAGTGCCGGAGCAGGGGCCATGGTGATGGCTTGGCAGTCTGGGCCTTGCAGATCGTAGCAAAGCCCGGCAGTCGGTGCTTCCCATTTGCGACGGCTATCAAAGGGTGCTTCGGGTTCGGGTACGGGAACGCGATTGTTAAACGCATCGATATAACCGTCATCAATTGCTTGTCGAAATGCCGCGAAATGTTTCGGGTCGCTGATCAGGCCGATGTCGTCGTGATCAAGACCCTTAGTAAAGCTTAGTGCGAACCTAGCACATGAATAGGCTTGTTCGTCACCGTTGGCTTTGTGTTGTAGAATAGGGCGGTCGCGGGCCATTTCGGCGGCAGACACGCGGGCGTTAAATGCGCTTTTATTACGATAAATAGACATAAGTCTCTCCAATAAAAAAAATGTTTAGTTGGATAGTAAGTCTTACTTGGCAGGCCATAAAACTTGGCCGCTCGCCCAGTTAAATGTCGGGCTGTCGCCCTAATACTTGGGCTGAGGTAAGAGTAAGGTTTGCGCAAGGTTGCGTAAAGTAGCGCATTCCTTACCAATTGGGGGCCAGTGACCAGATTCGAAATTACTGTGACACTACATTAGAATTGGCGATTCACTGATTGAGAACAGCCGCTTGCGCGATGCAAAGCTCGTTTTCGCTTGAAAGCACTATGGTCGACCTGGATTTGCGTCATGCCCGCTTGCAGGCTTCTATAAAACACAATGAAAAAGAGGGCCCGTGGCCCCCTCAACTACATCGTTTGTCTAACTGATCGCTTTAGCCGCGCCATGTCCGGATTGGACCACAGTCCATGTGGACAAAGTTCGAACCGCTGTAGCGGCCAACACCACCGGCGCGACAAGCAACGGCAGCATTTGCCATTTGCGATGTAGATCGGCTTTGCAGGCGAAGGTCAGCAGCTTGGCCACTCATGTGCAAAGAGTTGCGGGCGACCCCAGATGAACGGCTGCGCAGCATCGCGTTGGTTTGTGGAGAGCGGTAACCAGACAAGAGCATGTAAGGTTCGTTCGCATCCATTAGGTTTGCTGCTGCAGCCATAATGTCGATGGTGCGCAGATCCATTTGAACCGCTTCGCCGGTCCGCCAGTCGCGCATGTGAACGTTAATTTCACGCACGGCCTCGGCGATATACTCACCTTCGATCCAGTAAATCGTGTCCAGACGTTCGCCTGTACGCCCTGAATGCATCGAGATGCGGCGAATATCGCCTGCGCCCCGAAGAAATCCTGCTGCATTTGCGTATGATGGTGCGGCTGTTACCGCGGTTGCCGCGAATGCACCAAGCAAACCGCGACGTGTAATCCCAGAGGAGTTTTTGTTGGTCATTGAATTGCGCCTGTCCCGTCGCTCAACTATGCCGCTTTGCGGCTTTTTTCATCGTGTCCCCAGATGTGCATATTTTATGGCACATTTTGATTCGTTCACCAAGGGGTGTTTAACGTCAACATACCTAATAAAGGGGAAATAAGCGAGAAATTGCGCAGGAATTGTGCATCAATCTTGCTCTGCGTCCGTTCGCTAGGCTGCAATGACGCAACACAAATTGCCCAGCATTGGCCGCTCGCGGGATTATGAATGGACTTCCGCGAAGTAAGGATATTCATACTCTTCTTTAAGTTAATGGCCCACTAGACTAAGTCGGGACCACAATTTCTTGGGGGATTAGTAATGTTGATCAAGAGTACGCCTGTTAACACCGCGATGGCACGAGTGTGGTTGATTGTTAGCGCAGTTACCACGCTGCTGTTTGCCGCACCCGCGGCACAAGCACAGGTCACCGATTTCCGCCAAGCTGTTGCGCAAGCCGCTGCATCAGATGAAGACATTGCCGCATTCTATCGCGAACGCAATTTTGAAGGCATCTGGAGCGCAAGCGGGGATCGCCGTCGGCGCAACGCGTTGATGTCTGCTTTTGCTGCTGCGGGCGATCACGGCCTACCAGCCGGACGTTATGATCCTGAACCTTTGATGGCACGTTTGCAGGCCGCTTCAACCCCAGGAGAGCAGGGCCGCGCAGAAGTCGAACTGACACGCATGTTCCTGCAATATGCGCGTGACGTTCAGACCGGTATGCTGGTTCCTTCGCGTGTCGATAGCAATATTCACCGTCAGGTGCCTTACCGTTCGCGCCTGTCAACTATTCGTGCCTTTGTGCAATCTAGCCCCGATGGTTTTTTGCGTGCGCTTCCCCCAAGCTCGCCTGAATATACACGTCTGATGCGCGAAAAGATGGCGATGGAGCGTTTGCTTGCCGATGGCGGCTGGGGCCCAACAGTACCCGGCGGAAAGTTAGAAGCAGGCAGCAGCGGTAACAATGTTGTAGCACTGCGTAACCGTCTTATTGCAATGGGGTTCCTAGAGCGGACAAATACACAAACCTATGATGCGGCAATTGTTAACGCTGTTCAGCGTTTCCAGCAGGCCCATGGTCTAGCGATCGATGGCACTGTGGGGCAGGGTACACTTCGTGAAATTAATGTGGCACCTGAGACCCGCCTCCAGTCGATCATAGTCGCTATGGAACGTGAGCGTTGGAACAACCGCCCACGCGGTTCGCGCCATATCTGGGTGAACCTGACAGATTTCAGTGCTAAGATCGTGGATAATGACGTTGTAACGTTTGAAACGCGTTCTGTGATTGGTGCAAACCAAGATGATCGCGTTAGCCCAGAATTCTCTGACGTTATGGAGTTCATGGTCATTAACCCAAGCTGGTACGTACCACGTTCGATCATCACAAAAGAATACTTGCCGCAGCTTCAGCAAAACCCGAATGCTGTTAGCCAGTTGCTGATTACTGATTCACGCGGTCGGCCCGTTAGCCGCGGTTCTGTCGACTTTAGACAATACACCGCTGCGAACTTTCCGTTTTCGATGCGCCAGCCCCCAAGCCGGGGCAATGCATTGGGTCTTGTAAAGTTCATGTTCCCGAACCGCTACAATATCTATCTTCACGATACCCCCGCCAAAAGCTTGTTCGGTCGTGAAACACGTGCGTTCAGCCATGGCTGCATCCGTCTAGCTGACCCGTTCGATTTTGCCTATGCACTGCTGGCGCGGCAGGTGGGAAACCCACAAGAGTTTTTCCAAAGCCGTTTGGCAACGGGCACCGAACAGCGCGTCGATCTCAAAGATCCAGTGCCTGTTCACCTTGTTTACCGGACAGCGTTTACAAAGCCGGATGGTCGGATGCAGTTCCGTCGCGACGTTTATGGGCGTGACGCCCGCATTTGGAATGCACTTGCGCGCGAAGGGGTGGCGGTCCGCGCCGTTCGCGGGTAAATCTGACCTCGGAATTTAATCCGGGGGCACCATGGCACATTCAGTCAAAGACATCGCAGCGGCGCTAGGGGCACAGGCCTTTGGCGCCGTTGATTTTTTGGTCGATGGGGCTTCTGAACCTGCGACTGCTGGCTCGCGCGATCTTGCGCTTGCCATGACGCCTGCATATGGCGATGCGCTGACCAAAGGCAAGGCGCGGGTCGCCGTGGTTTGGCCCGGTGCGGATTGGGACGCATTAGGGCTGGAAGCCGCGATCTATGCGCCACGCGCGCGGCTGGCCATGGCCGGTTTGACGCAGATGCTGGATAAACCGCTGCAGGGTTCTGGGATCAGCCCACACGCTGTCGTCGACCCGACTGCCACGATTGCCGCAGATGTCGTGATCGGTGCGTTCGCCGTGATCGGCGCTGATGCAATGATCGGGGCGGGGACTTGGATTTCAGACAGTGTCAGTATTGGTGAAGGTGTTTCTGTCGGCGCTAATTGTCAGCTGCACGCTGGGGTTCGTTTGCAACGTGGATCACGGTTGGGGGATCGCGTGATCGTACAACCGAATGTCGTGATCGGCGGCGATGGTTTTTCCTTCGTTAGCAAAGAACCTTCCAACGTGGAGCTTGCGCGTGAAACGCTTGGCGTGGCACCGATGACTGCGCCCGAAGATCCGACATGGCACCGGATTCATTCACTCGGTGGTGTCGAAATCTGCGATGATGTTGAAATCGGTGCAGGGTCCACCGTTGATGCAGGAACAATTCGTGCGACCCGTATCGGCAAGGGAACGAAGGTCGATAATCTGGTGCAAGTCGGCCACAACGTAATCGTCGGAGAACACTGCCTTCTGTGCGCGCAAGCCGGCGTTGCGGGCTCTACGGTTGTTGGGGATCGCGTTGTTGTCGGTGGTAAGGCCGGGATTGCCGATAACGTTACAATAGGGGCCGATGTAGTGTTGGGCGGTGGATCAGTCGTGTTGTCAAACGTGCCCGCTGGCCGGGTCATGATGGGGTATCCAGCCACCAAAATGCACACTCACCTCGAAAGCTATAAAGCCCTGCGCCGTCTGCCACGATTGTTGAGCAGTTTGGCAAAACGTTAAGAAACTGTTTCATTCTTAGGCAAAACGACCTAAATCCCATTAAACAAAAACGGATCTCAGACCATGAGCATCAAAGAACAGGTGATCGTAATTATTGCAGAGCAAGCCATGCTCGAGCCATCGGATGTTAAGATGGACCACACGCTTGCTGACTTGGGGATCGACAGCCTTGGTTTGGTCGAAAGCATTTTCGCCATTGAAGAGACCTTTGATATTACGGTTCCATTTAATGCGAATGACCCAAGCGAAAGCGATTTTGATATTTCCTCTGTTGCGGCCATTGTCGATGCAGTGGTCAAGCTAAAGACTGAGCAATCCAAGTAATGCGTCGCGTCGTCATAACCGGGGCGGGCACAATGAACCCGCTTGGCGCAGATGTTGCCACTACATTTGAAGCATTCCGCGAAGGTCGCTGCGGCATCGGCCCGCTAGACATCAAAGACGTCGACCGTCTGTCGATCCAAATTGGTGGTCAGATCAAAGGCTATGACGAGGCGGACCATTTTAACCGCCAGCAACTCGCGCTCTATGATCGCTTTACGCAATTTGCATTGCTGGCTGCACGTCAGGCGATCAGCCAATCAGGTCTGACCTTTTCTGGTGAACTGGCCGACAATTCTGGTGTTGTCCTGGGTACATCGGGCGGTGGGCTCACAACGCAGGACGAAAACTACCGTGCTGTTTATGAAGAAGGCAAAAATCGGGTTCACCCGTTCATTGTACCACGGCTGATGAACAACGCGGCCGCTAGTCATGTTTCGATCGAATGGAACCTGCGCGGTCCGACATTCACTGTTGCAACCGCTTGCGCGTCATCGAACCACGCGATGGGTCAGGCATTCAACATGGTGCGCAGCGGCATGTCTAAGGTGATGATCACCGGCGGATCAGAAGCAATGCTATGCTTTGGCGGGATCAAGGCATGGGAAGGTTTGCGGGTCATGTCCAAAGATGCGTGCAGACCGTTTTCAGCAACCCGCAATGGGATGGTCCAAGGCGAAGGCGCCGCCGTTTTCGTGTTCGAAGACTATGAACACGCCAGGGCACGCGGAGCAGAGATCCTTTGCGAGGTCGCAGGTTTCGCGATGTCCTCGGATGCATCCGACATTGTAACACCTTCCAAACAGGGCGCTGCGCGTGCCATTGCTGGCGCTGTGCGCGATGCAAGAGTTTCACCTGACAGCGTTGGCTACATCAATGCGCATGGCACCGGGACGACGGCAAATGATAAAACAGAATGTGCCGCTGTTGCTGATGTCTTTGGTCATCATGCTGATCAGCTGATGATTTCGTCCACGAAATCCATGCACGGCCACCTCATTGGTGGAACAGGTGCCGTCGAACTTCTCGCGTGCATCATGGCGCTCAAAGACGGGGTCATCGCGCCAACAATTGGCTACGAAGAACCCGATCCAGAATGCACGTTGGATGTAGTGCCGAACGAAGCGCGCGATGCGAAAGTCGATGTCGTTCTCTCAAACGCCTTTGCGTTTGGGGGGCTGAACGCAGTTCTTGCACTGCGAAACCTATAGGGTCGTCAAGGTACCCGACCCATAGGCCAGGTACCCATCGTTTATTCGCTATCGGGGCCAACCGAACCTTCATAACCTGCGGTAAAGCCTGTCAGTGACAGGTCGAGCAGGATTTCTTGGCTTGGGTTGGCTGCGTGGACAAGACGCACGGTCGCGGCTGCGCCGCGTTTGAATTGGTCTACTTCTGCTGCAGTGAAGCCAAGACGCGCGACACAGCCACCTTGGTTGCAGAAACGGAACGGGTAGCTGCGTGCATTTTGGCCATCAACAGAAAGGGTCAGCTGTTGTGTTAGCAGTGTTTCAAGAGGAACAACGACGGTTGCGCCAGCTACTGCGGTCGAACCTTCTGGGAGGCGGAAGAAGTTGAATTCCGCGATCGCGTTACCCTGATCATCGCTCAACAGCTGATACAAGTTGCATGGATCCGCTTCGCCTTCTGGCGCGCGGACGCAGCGCATTGCCCAGTCGCCGAACTCTTGTAGAATGTAGGCTTGGCCAACTGCGGGGCCCGCGGGCTCTCCAAGATCAAGGTCAGTAGCTGCCGTAGAATCAGTGACGTCTTCTGCTGGTGCCTCAGTAGGGGCTTCGGTTGTCTCTTGGGCGAATGCAGTGCCGCCTTGCATAAGCAATGCCGCGACAACGATAGATTTGAATGTACTGCGCATAAGATAGGTCCTTTAGCTTTTGGGCTTGCTTAGCACGGGCTTTTCCCACTGTCAGCGGGGAATGGCGTTGTGGTGGCTGTGTTTCGCTCACAAATCCGAGGGGTAAAATAGAAAAAGGGCCCTCGAAAGGAACCCTTTTCCATTTTTCCCTGCCGGACTTGGCCGACTAATTGATATGAAAGCTACGCAATGTGCTTGGGGGCGTCAATATCAAATTAGAATTGAGTGACTTACAAAAAATCGCGGCCAATCAAAACACCGTGTCTGACGGGGAAAAACACGGTCTAAAACGCAGGTCTGCGACTTGGGGATGCTTTGTGCTGGCATCAATTGGTCAAGGATGTATTTTGATCCTGAAATAGATCAAAGGACAGATGCATGGCGGATCATATCTTTATCGGGGGCGGGGCGCAGGATTACGGCGTGGCGCAAACCATGTTGCTGGATAAGGCCAACCGACACGGGTTGATCGCTGGTGCGACTGGTACCGGTAAGACAGTAACGTTGCAAATTATGGCGGAAGAATTTTCTGCCGCTGGTGTGCCTGTGTTCCTATCTGACGTAAAAGGTGACCTGTCAGGACTTGCAGCGTCCGGGAGCGCCGATTTTAAATTGCACGAGGCGTTTACCAAACGTGCGGAAACCATCGGGCTTGATCTGCAGTACGATAGCTTTCCAGTAACTTTCTGGGATTTGTTTGGTGAAAAAGGTCACCCAATTCGCGCGACAGTCGCTGAAATGGGCCCGCTTTTGCTTGCCCGTTTGATGGGCTTAACGGACGTTCAAGAAGGCGTGTTGAACGTAGCATTCCGCGTTGCTGACGAAGAAGGCTTGCCGCTGCTGGACCTCAAAGACCTACAGGCTTTGCTGGTCTGGGTAGGGCAAAACGCGAAAGAGCTTTCCTTGCGCTATGGTAATGTTGCGTCGTCATCTGTTGGTGCCATTCAGCGCGAATTGTTGGTTCTTGAGAACCAAGGCGGATCGTCATTGTTTGGCGAACCCGCACTTGATCTGGCCGACATGATGCGTAAGCGCGACGGACGTGGCGAGATCAATATTCTTGCCGCTGATCAGCTGATGGGCAGCCCGCGTTTGTATGCGACTTTCTTGCTTTGGTTGCTGTCTGAACTGTTCGAGGAACTTCCAGAAGTAGGTAACCCCGATAAGCCAAAGCTCGTGTTCTTCTTTGATGAGGCACATTTGCTATTTGACGACGCGCCAAAGGCATTGGTGGATAAAGTCGAACAGGTTGCGCGTTTGATCCGGTCCAAAGGCGTTGGCGTCTATTTCGTGACCCAAAATCCGGGCGACATTCCTGATGATGTGCTTGGTCAGCTTGGTAACCGTGTGCAGCATGCGCTGCGCGCCTTTACGGCGAAAGACCGCAAAGAGCTCAAGACTGCCGCAGAGACCTATCGCGACAACCCTGCGTTCGATACCGCTGAGGCGATCCAAGAAGTTGGCACCGGTGAAGCGGTGACGTCGTTCCTTGACCGCAAAGGTATTCCGCAGATTGTCGAACGGACATTGATCCGCCCACCGTCGTCGCAACTGGGGCCGATTGATGATGCCGCGCGTAAGGCCGTGATGGATGCGTCGGCAATGGCTGGCAAATACGACACTCCGTTGGATCGCGAAAGTGCGCATGAAATGCTCGCCAAAAAGGCTGAAGCAGCTGCCAAGGAGGCCGAAGAGGCTGAAGCAGCAGAAGCTGAAGCAGATGAAAAAGAGCGCGAGTTCCGCAATGCACGGCGTTATGACGGCGGCCGCAGCGAAAGCCGCAGCCGTTCATCATCACGCAAATCAGCAGGAGGCGGCTTTGGCGGTGCGTTGGCATCAGTAGTTGCCAAAGAGCTTAAAGGTACGACAGGCCGTCGTATCGTTCGTGGTATCTTGGGTAGCTTGTTCAAAGCACGCTAAGTATTGGTAGGGTGGATTATAATCCACCCTACGTTAAAGCTGCCGGATTTTCAGCGTAGCGATCCGGTTTTCTTCTTTATTCAGAACCTCAAATCGGAACCCGTGGAAAGAGAATACCTGTCCCTCGACAGGAATCATCTGCGCCTCATGAATAACAAGGCCAGCAACGGTGTTGGCTTCGTCGTCAGGAAGGTTCCAGTCATGGGCCCGGTTCAGGTCGCGGATTGTCATGCCACCATCGACAATAAACGCGCCGTCAGCGGTTGCCTCAATCAGGTCTTCTTCGTGGTCGTCGAATTCATCGGCGATTTCACCCACGATTTCTTCGAGAATGTCTTCAAGCGTAATCAGCCCCTGCAATCCGCCATATTCATCAACGACCAACGCAAAGTGCGTTTGGCGCTTCAAGAAGTTGCGCATCTGATCGTCGAGCGTCGTAGTCTCGGGAACGAAATAGGGCGGCATTGCGACCTTCATCACGTCAAATGCAGCGAGGCCTTTGGCGTCGGAACCCGCTAGCAATTTGTGCATCGCACGCAGCAAATCTTTGGCGTGGATAACGCCGACGATGTTTTCCTGATCGCCACGGTAGAGCGGGAGGCGTGTGTGCGGGCTATCAAGAATTTGCGCCAGCATGTCTTGGGGGCTTTGGTCTGCATCAACCATTTGAATGCTGGAACGGTGCAACATGATTTCTTCAACGGCGCGTTCGTTCAGATCAAGCGCACCCAGAATACGGTCACGATCTTCTTTTTCGACGATACCTTCAGAATGGCCCAATTGCAGTGCGCCAGCGATTTCTTCACGAACGGCAAGAATGTTGCTGTCTGGGTCTGTACGCACGCCGAACAGATACAGCACGCCGCGTACCAGATAGCGCACAGCGGTCACCATGGGTGAGAACACCAAAACGACCAATGCGATCGGACCTGCAACCTTGGCCGCAACTGTTTCAGGGTAGGTAATCGCAAATGTTTTTGGCAGTACTTCGGCAAAAATCAGGACCAAGAGGGTCATGATCAACGTGGCTGCGGCTACACCGTTTTGACCGAAAATTTTGGTGAGTAGCGCGGTGGCAAGCGACGTCGCCAAAATGTTAACGACGTTGTTGCCCAGCAATACTGACCCGATCAGCCGTTCGCTGTCTTCGGTTACACTTAACGCCGTTTCTGCGCCTTTGGACCCTTTGTCTGCCGCTGAACGCAACTTACCCCGCGACGCCGCAGTCAGTGCGGTTTCGGAACCGGAGAAAAATCCAGAGAGGATCAAGAGGATGAGGATCGCGCCAGCTGTTATCCAGAATGTGGCGTCAGAAGTCAGGGTGTCCATTAGGGTCTTTCGGTTTTGTTCGTTTTTGCGAGCGGATGATGTTCAAGCACTAGCTCTTTTAGTCGTTCATCCAGGACATGTGTATAGATTTCTGTGGTTGCAACATCTGCGTGCCCCAACATGGTCTGGATTGACCGCAAATCAGCGCCTCCTGCTAGCAAATGCGTGGCAAATGCGTGGCGCAAGGTATGGGGTGTCACCTTTTCTGGCGACACACCGCCAGCGACGGCAAATTCTTTGATCAGACCAAAGAACCGATGCCGGGTGAGGTGGCCCAGTTTTCCGCGCGATGGGAACAAGAAAGGCGAGGCTGGTTTTCCATCTTTACGCCCGGCATCCTCCGCCGCATCGCGTGACGCAAGGTAGATGGCAAGCGCATCGCGGGCAGGGGGGGACAGGGGCACAAGGCGTTCCTTGCCGCCCTTACCCCGCACCAAAAGCATACGCGGATCGCCGCGTGCTGCTGACACGGGTAGGCTGACCAATTCGGTCACGCGCATCCCTGTCGCATAAAGCAATTCCATCAGACAGGCGTTGCGCAATGCCTCGCGCGGCGTATTACGCGCGGCTTCTAACAAGCGGTCGACCTCGGCTATTTCCAGTGTCTTAGGTAATCGTTTTGCGCGACCGGGTCCTTTGATCTGGATCGCGGGGTTGTCTTCGCGCCAACCTTCTTCGAATGCGAAACGATAAAGCTGTTTGATGGCTGATAGCCGCCGCGCCCGCGTTGCCTTTGACAGGCCTTCGTTCTCGCAATCGATCAAATAGCTTTCGACGTGGTCACGCGTTGTCGTCGCAAAATGCAGCGATTTGTTTGCAAGCCAAGCGGAGAAGTTCTGCAGGTCCCGCGCATAGGCAAGCTGCGTGTTCGTCGCCGCATCCAATTCGGCGGCCTGTGCTTCAAGAAACACTTGGATCCAGCGCGCCATAGGTTGATCTGCGTTCGTCACGTCACACGTTCCAAGATCATCAACTGAAGTGCTGCACGACGGGCGACGTCCTCTAGTCCGACGGCACGCATCAGCGCGAGCGCATCCGTTAACGACCGGAAATCACCTGCATAGCCTTCGTTGAAAATGGCAGTGGCGCGCAATAATGCCTCGCCCAGCTTGCCTTCGTCAGCGAGGTTTTGGAGGACTTCGGGTGGTTGGGCTCCGTTGAATGCCGCCTGAATAGCGAGCGCAGTGGATGACGTGACGCTGACTTCTTGCGGGCGACCTCGCGCAAGCGCGATCAGGAATGGGTCATATGATGTGTCTGCGGCGCTGATCGCAACAGTTTCATAATCGGGTGACAACAGGCCAACCGTCACGGCGATGGAACGTGCCTCTCCCGTCAACGCTAATTCCTGAAGTGCGGGGCTGTAGCTTTTTGCAAATTGGATTTCAGTGCGCGCCTGTTTCATGGCGGCCCATGCAGCGGGCAGGGTGTTTGCCACGGCGTCAGGGTCTTGGTCTGTTATCGCACGATCAAAGCTTTGTACTGCGCGCGCACGGTCCCAAACCCCGCCAGAGGCGGCAGGCGTGTGGGCCGTGTAGAAATCCTGTAATACATTTTCCGAAACGGCTCCGTGACGTGCTAGCCGTTCTGCCGCTTCGATCTGGGCCTTCCAGCCAACTGTCGAACGCAAATCAGCATGTGAAAACGCGAGAGGGAGGTTTGCCGTGATCAAACCTTCGCCGATGGCCTCGTGCATTCTAAACATCAAAGGGCTGATGCGTTCAGGCGGATCGAGCGGTGCTTCGCCTTCGAAAAGTTCAGGATCAAGGAAACGTGTGAGCAGCATTTCCTCGGCTTCGCTAATGTCGCCCAGAACGCGATGTGTGTTCAGCGTCAGTGCAGCAGTGGCCCAATCGCCGTTACGCGCCAAGCAGAAAATCCGCGCGGGGTAGGTCGGTGCGATGGATGGTTTCTGGCCCATGACCTCACAGGCTTCGTTTTCGGTGCCGGTTAGCAGCGCAACGTCGAACCAACGCCGAAACAATGCTGGGGTGTCCGGCTTTGCTTGCTCAATCAATGCTTTGGCAGGCTCAATCGCGCCAAGGTCAAGCAGCTTATCAACGCGGGCCAAGAATAGCGTACCGCTTGGGCTCGCGTTTAGTGGCGGATCAGCCTCGGCAAGGATGAGCACTTTAAGGAAATCTTGGATGGCTGGCAGGGTTTCGAGCCGCTCTGCCCGCAAAAGGGCAACAAGCGTTTCTTCATCGCTTGATGACCAGAGCGTTCTGGGGAGCCCTGTCACGTCGTTTGGCAGCAGGCCAATCGGATCTTTGGATGGGCGGTCAAGCGGCGTCACGGTGACACGCGGTGACATTGCGCCGCTACTGATAGGGGGTTCAATGGCCGCAACGCTTGGCTGGACGCTACGCGAAAGCCAATCGATTGCCGACAAAGGCTCGTCTTGGGCAAATACGGGCGTGCTTATCGCACAGCAAAGAAGCGCGGCGCGTTTAGTTTGTTTCCAGCGTAACAGGGCGCGTTACCTCGCTTGAAGGGGCCGCAAAATCAGCCGGAAAAAATATCGGTCCGATATAGGCAAACGCGATCAAACCGACGCCTGCCAAAACGAATAAAAACAAAAGTGCCTTGATGAGCCGCAACATTATCTGCCCCGTTCCTCTTTATATGCCTCAGTATGTGGTCTTAATGCCAACTATTGAAGTGTTTATATATGGCCTTTTCCGCAAGATCACGGCATTCATTCATTAATTTTACGTGAGGCGGCATTATGCCGAATGTCGGGGGGCATAATCGAATGACGGACGGACCGGAATATCAGCTGCATCGCACAGTTGTGTTGGTGGGGATGATGGGGTCTGGGAAGTCGGCGATTGGTCGCGCGATGGCCGAACGTCTTGGTGTGCCGTTTGTTGATAGTGACGCCGCCATCGAGGCCGCAGCCGCCTTGTCTATCGCTGAAATCTTTGAACGCGACGGCGAAGCGTTTTTTCGCGAACGTGAAGCTGAGGTGCTACGCCGGTTGTTGTCTGGCCCGCCGGGCATTGTATCAACAGGTGGCGGCGCGTTCTTGGCCGAAAGAAACCGAACAGCGATCAGTGAGATGGGCGTTGCGCTTTGGCTTGATGCGGATCTCGATACGTTATGGGATCGTGTGCGTCACAAAGATACGAGGCCGCTGCTCCGGACGCCCAATCCCAAACAGACGCTGACAACGATCTACAACGAACGTCGCCCCATCTATGAACATGCCGGTGTTCATTTGCAGGTCGCACGCGACGCAACCATCGAAGACACAACACAAAGCGCGCTAGATGCTTTGACCTCACGACCTGACATCATGGAGATCACTTAATATGACCGCCACAGTACACGTCGATTTGCCCGGTCGCGAATATGACATCCATATTGGTCCGGGTCTTTTGGAACAGGCTGGTGCTTATGTCGCAGCGCTTGGTGGGCGCAAACATGTTTGTATCCTGACAGATGAAACCGTTGCTGCTCTGCACCTGGCAGAGCTTCAGGCCGGATTAGAGCGGGCAGGGTTCACATCAGAGGCACTAGCGCTTCCGCCCGGAGAATCAACGAAATGTTGGGCGCAATTAGAACGTTCTGTTGAGTGGTTACTCGCCCAAAAGGTCGAGCGCGGCGATATCGTGATCGCCTTTGGTGGCGGTGTCATCGGTGACTTGGCTGGCTTTGCGGCAGCGATCATGCGACGCGGTGTGCGTTTCGTGCAAATTCCAACCACACTACTGGCGCAGGTGGATAGCTCGGTTGGCGGCAAGACAGGCATTAACTCTCCGCATGGGAAAAACCTGATTGGTGCGTTTCATCAGCCAAGCTTAGTTTTGGCTGATACTGCGCTATTGGGTACGCTGAGCGCGCGCGATTTTCTTGCTGGTTATGGCGAAGTCGTGAAATACGGCATGCTCGGCGATGCCGCGTTTTTTGACTGGCTCGAATCCCAAGGGCCAGCCTTGGCTGCGGGCGACATGGATGCACAGATTCGCGCAGTGACACGATCATGCGAGATGAAAGCCGACATCGTGCAACGTGACGAGACAGAGCAGGGCGACCGCGCGTTGCTGAACCTTGGTCATACTTTCGGGCACGCGCTTGAATCCGCAACGGGTTACTCTGATCGTCTGCTGCACGGCGAAGGCGTTGCTATCGGGTGTGCGCTAGCGTTTGAACTGTCGGCGCGTCTGGGGCTTTGTAGTCAAGAGGACCCTAGCCGCGTGCGTGCGCATTTACGTGACATGGGTATGAAAGTGGATGTCGCTGATATCCAAGGTGATCTGCCGGATGCGGAAGGGCTCTTGGCGCTGATGGGTCAAGATAAAAAGGTCCTTGATGGCAAGCTACGCTTTATTTTGGCACGTGGGATTGGGGAGGCTTTTATCACCTCCGATGTCCCATCAGATCAGGTTCTTGCGGTATTGAACGATGCGCTCGTGTTGAAGCGCGCTCGCACGTAACGGAAGGGCAACGGCAGCTTTAATCGCTGTTGCGTTCTGAACGCGCCTTGTCTAAACGGCGCTCCACCGGTCGCAGCCTACCCGGTCAACAAAACAAGGACTGAAAAATGAAGACGATTGTTATCTGCTCAGGCGGACTGGATTCCGTTTCGCTTGCGCATGTGGTTGCCAATGACGGCAACCTTTCTCGGCTGGTGTCCTTTGACTATGGACAGCGTCACCGCAAAGAGCTCGACTATGCGGCAGCATGTGCCGTTCGGTTGGGTGTGCCGCATCACATCATCGATATGCGCCAAATCGGTGCCGCGCTTAGCGGTTCTGCACTGACGGATGATATCGATGTTCCCGACGGCCACTATGCCGAAGAGACCATGAAAATCACAGTGGTGCCGAATCGCAATGCGATTATGCTGACCATTGCTTATGGTATTGCCGCCGCGAACAGTGATGACGCTGTGGCGACAGCGGTTCATGGGGGGGATCACTTTATCTACCCCGATTGCCGACCTGCATTTACCGAAAGCTTTGACCGGATGCAGCGCGCAGCGCTGGACGGTTACGCAGATGTGACGCTGTCAACGCCATTTGTGCACCTTTCCAAAGCCGACATCGTGACCGAAGGTGCGCGCGTTGGAACGCCATTTGCCGAAACATGGTCGTGCTATAAGGGCGGCGAAAAACAGTGCGGACGCTGCGGAACCTGTGTTGAGCGTCGCGAGGCGTTCCATTTGGCAGGTGTTGAAGACCCGACGGAATACGAAGACCCAGATTTCTGGCAGGCCGCTATTGCGGCACATGAGGGCAACTGATGTTTCGCATATCGAAGGAGTTTCACTTTTCAGCCTCGCATCAACTGTCGCATCTGCCACAGGATCACCAATGCGCGCGTTTGCATGGTCACAACTACATCGTGGTTGTTGAACTGGCCGCAGCGTCGCTTAACTCGGATGGTTTTGTGCGTGATTATCACGAACTAAAACCGTTGAAGGATTATATCGACGGCACCTTCGATCACCGGCACCTAAATGATGTTCTGGAAGGCCCATCGACGGCCGAAAACATGGCGCATCATTTCTACCAATGGTGCAAAGCACGCTGGCCGGAAACGTCGGCGGTTAAGGTTTCGGAAACGCCGAAAACTTGGGCAGAGTATCGACCATGACACTGCGTATTGCGGAAATATTCGGACCGACAATTCAGGGCGAGGGCGCGCTGATCGGTGAACCGACCGTATTTATCCGCGCTGGTGGGTGTGATTACCGCTGCGTCTGGTGCGACTCGATGCATGCCGTGGACAGCGCTAATCGGCACGATTGGCACGTCATGGAACCGGTAGAGGTCTGGAAAGAAGTTGCGCAGCTTTCGGGTGGGCGGCCACTGACCGTGTCGATCTCTGGCGGAAACCCTGCGATCCAAGACTTTGGGCGAGTGATCGCATTAGGTAAAACTGACGGTTATAAATTCGCCTGCGAGACACAAGGCTCGATCGCCAAGCCATGGTTCGGTGATCTTGATACACTGGTGCTAAGCCCCAAGCCGCCTTCAAGCGAGGAAACCGTTGACTGGGCCGCATTCGACAAGTGCCTTGTTGCTGCAGAAGGTGGGCCCGAAATAGTGATGAAAATCGTGATCTTTGATGACGAAGATTATGCTTGGGCCAAAGCTGCATCCGAAAAATATCCGCATCTGCCGCTATACCTACAACCGGGTAATTTAGAGGTCGACCCAAACGAGCCAGTGGACCTAACGGCCACAATCGACCGCCTGCATTGGTTAATTGAAAAGGTGACGGCTGACCGTTGGTTCACCCCTCGGGTCTTGCCACAACTGCATGTTCTGGTCTGGGGCAACAAACGCGGCGTTTAATCATTCCGATAGGAGAAATCGTATGAGTGGCGATATCTATAACAATCTAAAGCAACTGGGCGGCGCGACGGTTATGCCAGCCACCCCCGAAGAGGCCGAGTTGGAGCGCGTTCCAAATCCGCAGGCCGACGTTGCATATAACGTGCGCTTTACCGCGCCCGAGTTTACGTCGCTTTGCCCGATGACCGGACAACCGGATTTTGCCCATCTTGTCATCGACTATGTGCCCGGTGCGTGGTTGATCGAAAGCAAGTCACTCAAGCTGTTCTTAGGTTCGTTCCGGAACCATGGTGCGTTCCATGAAGATTGTACAGTTTCGATCGCTCGTCGGTTGGCAGAGTTTCTTGAACCTCAATGGCTGCGCATTGGCGGATACTGGTACCCGCGCGGGGGAATCCCAATTGATGTGTTTTGGCAAACCGGCGCGATGCCCGAAGGCGTCTGGATTCCCGACCAAGGTGTGTCACCTTATCGGGGGCGCGGATAATCCTGCTCGCGATGTTAGCTATGAGATAAATGATAAAGGCCGCGCAAATTGCGCGGCCTTTATTTTATGATAATATTTCCGAGGCTTAAAACGGAATTTCGTCGTCCATGTCGCTACCGCCGCCGCCAGCAGGGGCACCACCGCCACCGCCTTGACCGCCACCATAGCCACCGTCGTTGCCGCCGTAGCCACCACCGCTACCGCCGCCATAGCCGCCGCCACTTTGGCCACCACCATAGTTGCCGCCACCGCCTTGGCCGCCGCCTTCGCCGCGTCCGTCAAGCATAGTCAAAGTGCCGTCAAAACCTTGCAGAACGACTTCTGTTGAATAGCGGTCAGCGCCTGACTGGTCCTGCCATTTACGTGTTTGCAGTTTGCCTTCGATGTAAACCTTTGATCCTTTGCGCAGGAACTGCTCTGCAATGCGGACCAGACCTTCTTGGAAGATCGCAACAGAGTGCCACTCTGTTTTCTCACGGCGTTCGCCTGTGTTCCGGTCTTTCCAAGTTTCAGAGGTTGCGATGCGCAGGTTGCACACTTTGCCGCCGTTCTGAAAGGTGCGTATCTCAGGGTCGGCACCTAGGTTCCCGATGAGAATAACTTTGTTCACTGATCCGGCCATAGCGGTATCTCCCACGATTCTTGTTTGCGCTTTTGTGACAGACTGGGGATGTCGCAACAAGGTTAAGGAGCGGTTGCAATTGCAAGGATTGCCGGAATGAGGCAGAATGCCCAAGTTGACACAAAGTAATTGGATGCTGGATAGGATCGTGCAGATGAAGACACCGATTATTGGCGTCGTTATTCTTATGGTTGCCGGCCCGACATGGGCGCAAGACCAAGTCTCGACAATGAACCGTACCCGGCTTTTGCAAAGCCAGACGTCTGTTTTGGATAATCGGGCAGCAACACAATATCGCAATTCCGAGAGGCTACAGCCGCCACGGGCGGAATTCGCGGCCTTCATCGCGCCCTATAATGGGGCCTACCGTGGACCATTTATGGCAATGGCCCGTGACGCAGCTACGCGTAACGGAATCCCTGCTGATTTATTCCTACGACTTGTGCAGCAAGAAAGCGGATGGAATGCCAACGCGGTATCTGTAAAAGGCGCAATGGGATTGGCACAATTGATGCCACAAACCGCCGCTGGTCTTGGCGTGGACCCCGGCGACCCTGCACAAAACCTAAATGGTGGGGCGCGGTATTTGCGCCAGCAATACGAAAAGTTTGGGGATTGGCGCCTCGCACTGGCGGCGTACAACGCCGGGCCGGGCGCGGTCGAGCGTTACGGTGATGTGCCGCCTTATGCTGAAACGCAAAATTACGTCCGGGTGATTTGGGGGCATTAAGCCCCGTTTTTATACGGCTCTGCGAAAATGTGTCGGCGTTTCGCCGGTTCTATCTTTGAACGTACGCGTGAAATAGGCGGCTGACTGAAATCCCAACCGATCCGCAATATCCTGAACCGAGCTGCGGGTTTCGCATAGCAGTGTACATGCCTCAAAATGGATGCGTTCGTTTAGCAACTTCAAAGCAGAGCGGTTGCAGGTTTGCTGGCAACAGCGTGTCAAGTGCGTTGGCGTTACTTTAAGATCGGCTGCATAATCCGCAACTGTGCGATCTGACCGGAATTCCTGTGCGATCAGTGTTGTGTAGCGCGCGACAAGCTTTGCAGCGGCTGAATTACGTCGTGCGTCGCTTGCAGTGTCTTCACGAGCATTCAACTGCCGTTCGATAAAGATGCTCAGCAATACGCGATGGCAGTTCACGGCACGTGGGTCGCCGGTTGGTTTTAATTCGCGCTCGATCGCTTCAAATAGACCCTGCAGTTCCTTTTGCGGACCGACATCCAATAAACGAAGGTGGAACGGCACCGCAGGCATTCCACCGTCATCGGGCAGGGACATGATCTGCGCGAAAACGGTTGGGCCAACTTCCATCCCGTACATCGTGTGCGGTGGGATATAGATCAGGTTGTTCGGCCCGTAGCCATTTGTCAGGCCTGCAACCGTAATGCGGCCTTGCCCCTTCGTAATGTGGATCAGCCGTGGCGTCGCGTGACTACGCATCGCTTCGTTGCGCCAACGCTCGTTTATCCCGTGGTGTTTTAGAGGCGACAGAATAGGCGCCGATTTTACTTCCGACATCATAGTCATCAACGTTGTCCCAATGTTGACTCTTTCCATCAGTCTGATCGAAAACTGTTTTAAATCAACGCGTCCGTCATTTTGCAAACTGTACTGTTGCGGATATGTCAGCGAAATCAATCGGAAGTTGAAGCCACTGCTTGTGGCGTGACCGAAACCACGTGCGTTGACGTTTCGCGTATTGCCTTGATCCTATGATAGCAGCTTCGCGCGCTTCTTCTAAGGTCATTTCACCACGTAAATGCGCGATAAGCTCGGGCGCGCCGATCGCTTTGGATGAAGAATGGCCGGGGTTCCAAGTATCAAGCATAGCCCGTGCTTCATCAAGCGCGCCCAGCTCTAGCATTTGGTCGAACCGACGGCTGATCCGGTCATTCAGCCAAACGGTGTCTGCGTTCAAATTGATCCCAACGGCTTGATCGAAAGGGAGCAAAGGTGGCGGTGTATTATCCTGCCATTCAGCCAATGGGCGTCCCGTCGATTTCAGAACTTCCCACGCCCGCTGAACACGTATCCGGTTTTGGGTATCGATCCGACCTGCAGTTTTTTCATCAAGTTCTGACAAAAGATCATGCAAAGGCATATCGTTAGCGGTAGCTCTTAATGTTTCAGGTGTGGCAGGGATGTCCGCCAATCCTTGTGTGAGAGCATTGAAGTTTAACCCGGTGCCGCCGACGATAATCGGTCGCGTTTTGCCTTCAATAAAAGGCGTCACATCGCGCAGCCAGTGTCCGACAGAGTAGTCCGCATCAAATGGAATATGGCCATAGAGCGCATGTTCGGCCAAAGCTAAATCTGCGTCATCTGGGCGAGCCGTTACGATCCGCCAACCATCAAACACTTGCAAGGCATCGGCGTTGACGATCACACCGCCTTGCGTTTGCGCGATATGCAGCGCGAGCGCTGATTTGCCAGAGGCGGTCGGCCCCGCGATGAGGACAGGTTGGTGGGGGTAAATGGTGATCATTACTCTATTTGCGCAGCTTCGCGATTTGTGGGCAAGGTGCCATTGAATTCGGCGTCGTTTTGCGACATTTTGCCCGGCAGAACAACATAGAGCCGGGGGCCGCCATGAGTGACACTGAGAAGACAGCGTATAAGCGCGTAATGCTTAAAATCTCGGGTGAGGCGCTGATGGGCGATACTACCTTTGGCTTGCATCCCCCAACAGTTCAGCGCATCGCAAAAGAAGTAAAGTCTGTCCATGATATGGGTGTCGAGATCTGTATGGTTATCGGCGGTGGCAACATCTTCCGTGGGCTTCAAGGGTCTGCGCAGGGGATGGAACGCACGACAGCAGATTATATGGGGATGCTCGCGACCGTTATGAACGCGCTGGCAATGCAATCCGCGCTTGAGGAACTGGGTATCCACACTCGCGTTATTTCTGCGATCACTATGAACGAAGTAGCAGAGCCGTACATTCGCCGTCGCGCTGTGCGCCACCTTGAGAAAAAACGGGTTTGTATCTTTGCTGCGGGGACCGGTAACCCTTATTTTACAACGGATACCGCTGCGACATTGCGTGCGAATGAGATGGCCTGTGAGGCGATCTTTAAGGGTACGAAGGTTGATGGCGTCTACGACAAAGACCCAGCAAAATATGACGACGCTGTGCGCTATGATGAAGTCTCATATGACGAAGTTCTGCAAAAGCACCTTGGTGTGATGGACGCGAGCGCCATTGCATTGGCGCGCGACAACGATCTGCCGATCATCGTGTTCTCTTTGGATGAGCCGGGTGGTTTCCGCGGGATTTTGGCGGGCGAGGGTACACATACGATTGTCCACGAATAACAGGATCGCGAGTCGTCGGTATGTTCAAAGATGGCCGGATCTGCACAAGCGCTGCACATTCGCTGATCTATACAACCGACACGGTTTCCCGTAATACGATTGAAAGTCGGGCAATGCCCGCCAAGGAAGAGCAGTAGAAGATGTCAGAAGATTTTGAACTTGATACCGATGATTTGGGTCGCCGCATGGACGGTGCTATCGCAAATCTACGGACTGAACTTGCGTCGCTCCGGACGGGCCGTGCGTCGGGTTCGATGCTAGAACCGGTTATGGTTGACGCATATGGTTCGATGACCCCAATCAACCAAGTTGGTACAGTAAACGTGCCAGAACCACGTATGGTTACGATCAACGTGTGGGATAAAGGCTTGGTCGGTAAGGTCGAAAAGGCGATCCGTGAAAGCGGCTTGGGTATTAACCCACAGCTGAATGGTACGATCATCATGCTGCCGATCCCCGAGCTAAACGAAGAACGTCGTCGTGAACTGGGCAAAGTTGCTGGCAACTATGCAGAATCTGCACGTGTTTCGATCCGGAACCTACGTCGCGATGGCATGGATCAGATCAAAAAGGCAAAGGCCGACGGTATGTCGGAAGACGACCAGAAATTCTGGGAAACTGAAGTGCAGGACCTGACAGACGCATATATCAAAAAAGTCGACGAAACGCTTGAGACAAAGCAAGAAGAGATCATGCAGGTCTAATAGACAGTACGGGACCGGCGAAGCGTAATGGGAAGGCCAAGTATGCCTAAGGATCAAGACGACCCAAAGACAGGCCCAGCCCATGTTGCGATTATCATGGATGGCAACGGACGCTGGGCGCAGCAACGCAACCGCCCACGTTTGTTCGGGCACCAAGCTGGTGCTCGTCGTGTCCGCGAGATTGTTGCTGCCTGTCCTGAGCGTGGTGTCAAGTATCTGACAATATTCGCTTTCTCGACTGAAAACTGGAAGCGTACGCAGACTGAAGTGTCCGGCCTGATGACCCTGTTTCGCCTCTATATCGAGCGCGAAGCAAAGGCATTGTTAGAGAACGGTGTTCGCGTGCGCTTTATCGGGGACCGGATTCGTTTGGATGACAAACTGGTCCGCATGATGGATGAGTTGGAACTGCTAACCGCTGAAAATGATTTGGTGCATTTGACCGTTGCACTTAATTACGGCGGACGGGACGAAGTCACACGTGCAGCTAAACGGCTCGCTTACGAAGTCGAGCAGGGACGCATTTCGCACAAAGATATAGATGCCGAAACGCTGGCTGGTTTTCTGGATACACATGTGTTGCCTGATCCTGATTTGGTTATTCGAACCAGTGGCGAAGCACGCATTTCTAATTTCCTTTTGTGGCAGTCTGCCTATTCGGAATACGAATTTATTGACACGCTGTGGCCCGACTTTTCGGCAGAAGAATTCGCCAAGGTGCTTGCTAATTACGGCAGCCGTGAAAGGCGCTTTGGTGGAGTAATCGCTTAATATGACGACCTCGAAACCTTCGAACTGGGATGATCTGACCGTTCGGATCATGTCCAGTATTGGGATGACTATTGTTGGGGCCGCTGCTGTGATTATGGGTGGCGTTTGGTTTCAAATGCTTGCCGTTTTTGTGACGGCAGTGATGGTTTGGGAATTGTGGATGATGATCCGCAATGACGAACCGACCAAAGGTATGCTGTTGGCCGCACTTGTTGCGTCTGTTTTGTCTGGGCAAATCGCCGATGGCACGCTTGTTGGGCTTTTGTTGTTCTTTGTCGTTCCCGTGATCGGGGCGACCCAGCTGAAAAAAGAGCGGGTAACGTTCTTTATCTTTGCGCTTGGCATTCAAATTGCGGGTTGGGGTCTTGTTCATTTCCGGATGGATTACGGGTTCATCTGGCTGCTTTGGCTGATGCTTGTCGTGATTACGACGGATATTTTTGGATATTTTGCCGGTCGTAGCTTTGGTGGCCCGAAGTTCTGGCCCAAGATTAGCCCTAAGAAAACATGGAGCGGTACTGTCGCTGGATGGATTGGCGCTGCGCTGGTCGGCTATATCTTTACCCTGTTCACAAATGCAGGTCCGTGGATCGTTGTAATTTCCATGGTGCTTAGCTTTGCTGGACAAATGGGCGACATCGCGGAAAGCGCGCTAAAGCGTCGTATGGGGGTTAAGGACAGTTCTACGTTGATCCCCGGTCACGGTGGATTGTTTGACCGCTTTGATGCTTTGCTTGGCGCCGCGCTATTCATGCTTCTTGTGGCCACTGTGTTTAACGTCCCAGGAGTAGCCTTTTGAGGCAAGTAACGCTGTTTGGCGCGACCGGTTCGATCGGTCAAAGCGCCATTGATCTGATTGAGCGCGATCTTGATGCCTATAATGTCGTTGCGCTGACAGGGGGGCGTAACATTACGCAGCTTGCTGATGACGCAAAGCGGCTTGGCGCTGATGTCGCCGTCACATGTTACGACGAATGCTATGCTGAGCTGAAAGATTTGCTTTCAGGAACGGGGATCGAAGTCGCATCCGGCGATGCCGCCATTGCCGAAGCGGCCGGGCGGCCCGTCGATTGGGCGCTTTCTGCTATCGTTGGAGCAGCGGGACTTGTTCCGGGGCTAGAGGCATTAGCCCACGGCACGACGCTGGCGTTGGCGAATAAGGAATCATTGGTGACAGCGGGGCCACTGCTGCTAGGGCGTGCACAGGCACATGGTGCCACTGTATTGCCGGTAGATAGCGAACATTCCGCTGTGTTTCAGGCGCTTGTCGGTGAACATATGGCAGCGGTTGAACGTATCATCATCACCGCAAGCGGCGGTGCTTTCCGCGATTGGCCGATGGAAAAACTCGCCACGGCGACTTTGGAGCAGGCATCAAGCCACCCAAATTGGGATATGGGCCAGCGGATCACGATCGATAGCGCGTCAATGTTTAATAAGGCGATGGAACTTATTGAAACAAAAGAATTCTTTGGTATCCCGCATCAGATGATAGAAGTGCTGGTCCATCGCGAAAGCATGATCCATGCGATGGTGGGCTTTAACGATGGTGCGCTCATGGCTCATGTCGGACCACCCGATATGCGTCACGCGATTGGCTATGCATTGCACTGGCCCGAACGGCGCAAACTGCCTGTTGAACGGCTCGATTTGGCAAAGATTGGTCAGCTGACGTTTGAAGCACCAGATTCAGAGCGCTATCCTGCGCTAGACCTCGCGCATCAGGTTATGGAAACTGGCGGACTGTCGGGCGCTGTATTCAACGCAGCCAAAGAGCGCGCGCTTGATGGGTTCATCGATGGGCATATCGGATTTTTGGATATGGCAAAGGTGGTTGAGATGACGTTGAACAAAATGTCATCTGACAATGGGGTCACTGCGGGTGCCATTACCCTTGAAAATGTCTTAGAGACAGACAATCTTGCACGCATTCACGCGGGCGAAGTAATTGCACAACTAGGATAAGACCTTGGAATTAATCAACCAGATCGTGCCGATGTTCGGTAATGCTGCATTTGCTATTGTTGCCTTCATCGTAGCGCTTTCGGTGATCGTGACTGTGCATGAGTACGGGCATTACATCGTTGGCCGCTGGAGCGGGATCCACGCTGAGGTTTTCTCTGTAGGGTTTGGCCCACGGCTGTTCAGTTGGGTTGATAAACACGGGACCCGCTGGCAGGTCGCTGCCCTGCCATTGGGCGGCTATGTGAAATTCTTGGGCGACGCGAACGCCGCGAGTGTCGGGTCAGAGGATGTTGCGCCTGAAATTGACCCGCGACGTACAATGCTAGGCGCGCCACTTTGGGCGCGCGCCGCGACTGTTGTTGCGGGCCCAGTGTTTAACTTTATCCTTGCCGTATTGGTGTTCGCTGGTTCTGCGATGGTGCAGGGGCAGGCAGTTGACCCTTTAACCTTTGATAGTGCGAACGACCTTCCACCCAGTTTTGAAGTGGGATTGGAATATGGCGACGTGCTGGTTGCGGTCGAAGGGCTGAAATTCAACGACCCAGAGCGTACTGAAGGTCTGGTTGATCTACTGCCAAGCCAGCAGCAGCTCGACTATACGGTCCTGCGCGATGGTGAAGAAACAACAGTCACCGGCCCCTATATCATGCCGTCACTTATCGGGCAGGTTACTCCGCGGTCAGCCGCTGATGAGGCCGGGCTGGTCAAGAATGACGTCATCACCGCCGTCGACGGTGCACCTGTGTTTTCGTTCATGCAGTTGCAACAGCACGTGATCGCGGCCGAAGGCACACCTGTGACGCTAAGCCTCTGGAACGAAGGTGAAACGCGTGATGTGACCCTGACCGCGCGTCGGACAGACGTGCCGAAGACGGGTGGTGGTTTTGAAACCAAATACCTGATTGGTGTTAGCAGCAGCTTCTTCTTTGAGCCGTTGACCGAAACGATCAACCCTTGGGCGGCTATTAAGTACGGTGCAAATGGCGTGTGGTTGTCCGCGACCACGACACTGTCAGCGATGAAGCATATGGTGCTGGGCAATATCTCGACCTGTAGCCTATCCGGTCCGGTTGGCATTGCGGAAACTAGCGCGTCTATGGCGCGAAAAGGAACGCAAAGCTTTATCTGGCTGATTGGTGCCTTGTCTGCGGCAGTCGGTCTGATGAATCTGCTTCCCATTCCTGTTTTGGATGGCGGTCATTTGGTCCTGTACGCTTACGAGGCAGTCGCCCGTCGCAAGCCGACAGAAAAAGCGATCCAAGTGTTCATGTTTATTGGGCTTGCGCTGATCCTGACGATGATCCCATTCACGATCTTGAACGATACCGTACTCTGTCCTTAAGGCCTTTCATTAGACGTTTGTAGTTTTGACATCGCACCATAATCCGGCTAGTTCCTTAGGAAGCAGGGTAAAAAAACAGGCGGGCAAAATGTATAAATTTGTGGGGCGCCTTGCGGCGCAGGGCAAAGCGGCAGTTCGCCGCATTGGTGTGGTTGCTATATTCACAGCATTTACGGCAGGCGCCGTATCCGCACAAAGTTTCATTTTTAATAGCGTTTCAATTGACGGCAACCTAAGGGTCGCCGACGGCACAATCCTAACCTACGCAGGTATTTCGCAAGGTGAGGCGCTTAGCACAGGTGATCTGAACGATGCGGCGCAAAAAATCCGAGCTTCTGGATTATTCGAAAGCGTAGACGTAATTCCGAGCGGGAATACCTTGATTATTCGCGTGGTCGAATATCCAACCATCAATCGCATCAACATCGAAGGTAACGCGCGTCTTCGCGATAGCGAACTGATTCAGGTTGTGCAGTCACAGCCACGCCGGGTGTATAACCCGACGCAGGCCGAGGCAGACACCGCGGCAATCACGCAGGCCTACGCGCAACAAGGGCGCATCAATGCGACCGTTACGCCAAGCATCATTCCATTGTCAGATAACCGCGTCGATTTGGTATTTGTCGTAACAGAATCCGCTGTGACCGAGATCGAGCGGATTTCGTTCCTTGGCAATCGGACATATTCGGAATCACGTTTGCGTCGGGTGCTCGACACAAAGCAAGCGGGCGCACTGCGCGCACTGATCCGTCGCGATACATATTCACCGGAACGCCTGGCGGCCGACCGCGAACTGCTGACTGACTTTTACCATTCACGTGGCTATCCAGATTTCGTCGTTCAAAATGTCGATGTTGCACTGACCCGTGAACGCGACGCGTATTTGGTCACTTATAACCTACGTGAAGGTCAGAAATTCGAATTCGGTTCGGTAACGGTTTCCAGCGAAATCGAAGGACTTAATCCCGCGCCATATCAAAATGCGATCCGGGTTCGTCGCGGCGCAACTTATTCACCTGTTCCAATTGAAACAGATATCACGCGTATCGAACGTTTGGCTGTGAACCGCGGTGTAAACTTTGTGCAGGTAGACACACGCATCACTCGTAACCCCCGCGATTTGACCTTGGATTTGGCCTATGTGCTTGTCCGCGGTCCGCGCATTTTTGTTGAGCGTATCGACATCGAGGGCAACGGCACAACACTTGACCGCGTAATCCGTAACCGTGTTGAAGTAGTCGAGGGTGACCCATTCAACCCACGTGCAATTCGTGACAGTGCAAGCCGCATTCGTTCGCTTGGGTTCTTCCAAGACGTGTCTGTGAACGCACGTCCTGGCACTACGGAAAATCAGGTGATCGTGGATGTGGATGTTGTCGAAGGTCCGACAGGTAGCCTTAGCTTTGGTGCAAACTATAACTCTGACACTGGGGTCGGTTTGATTGCGTCATATAAGCAGTCAAACTTTCAAGGACGCGGTCAGCGTTTGAACTTTGATCTGTCGACAGCGGAAACCAACCGTCGCTTGGCGTTTGGTTTTACAGAGCCGCAGCTTTTGGGCCGTGATCTACGTTTGGGTATCGATCTGTCATATGCGACAACCGATAATGAAAACGCGCTTTATGATACCGAAATCTTGCGTTTCAGCCCATCACTGAGCTTCCCTGTAAGTGAGAACGGTCGTCTGACCGCGCTATACGCGTTTGAATACCACGACCTTACTGATGTCGCGGCGTCGGCAAGCCAGATTATTCACAACGAAGCTGACGAGGGTGCGGTAACCACAAACGCACTTGGTTATAGCTATAGTTATGACACGCGTCGTACAGGTCTAAACCCGAATGCAGGCGTTCTTCTCCGCTTTGGTCAGGAATTTGGATTTGGTGATACCCAATTCATCAAGTCGACTGCGCTTCTCGGTGCAGAAACTAAGATCCTGAACGAAGAGGTGACGCTACGCGCGACACTTGAGGGTGGTCACCTTGAGTATCAAGATGGTAGCAGCCGTGTGACTGATCGCTTCTTCATGGGTAGCCGCGTGATGCGTGGTTTTGAGGCTGGCGGAATTGGTCCACGTGATGACGCCACTGATGACGCGCTTGGCGGGAACGCCTATGCTGTGCTGCGTTTGGAAACTGAGTTCCCACTGGGGCTACCAAGCGAGTATGGGTTGTCCGGTGGCGCGTTCGTTGATTACGGTTCCGTTTGGAACGTTGGTGAAACCTACGGCGAAGCGGTCATCTACAATGACTTCACCCCGCGTGCCGTCGCAGGTGTGTCACTGTTCTGGACAACGCCAATCGGACCACTGCGGTTCAACTTTACCGAAGCACTCGATGCACAAGATCGCGACCAAACCAAAGCGTTTGACGTGACCATCTCGACGAGCTTCTGATGAAACTGTGGCGCGCCATTGTTGTTTGGTGGATGTTGGCTTTGCCCGTCGTCGCCCAAGATGCCGCGCCACAGATTTTGATCATCGATAGTGATCGCATTTACTTTGAGACGCTTTATGGGCGTCGGATCGCTGCAGACTTGGCTGCCGCTGCCCAAGAAGTGCAGGCCGAAAACGAACAGATCGTTGCGACCCTTACGGAAGAAGAGCGCAGCCTAACACAACGTCGCCCCGATATGGCGCCTGAGGACTTTCGCGCCGAAGCCGATGCATTTGACGATAAGGTCCAAGAAGTGCGCCGCGTGCGGGATGCCAAGAACATTGAGCTTCAGACCAAGAATGCTGAACAGCGCACTGTGTTCGAAGACCGCGTGCAGGGCATTATTGCCAATGTGATGATTGAACGGGGGGCAGTGATCGTTATGGAACAGCGCAACGTTGTCATGTCTGTACGCGCCGCGAATATCACGGATGACGTAATTGTCCGTGTCGATGCTGAATTGGGTGATGGCACGCGCTAGCGCGTGCTTGCCCGCGCGGCAATCCCTTGGTACTCAGATCAGCAGCAATAACAAGGAATACCATCCGATGTCTGATCCTGTCACCGAAGCCGACATTATTCTGATCCAAAAAATTCTACCACATCGGTATCCGTTTTTGTTGGTGGACAAAGTGCACAGCATCAATGGCACCACGTCGGCCGTTGGCATCAAAAATGTCACGATGAATGAACCTCATTTTCAGGGGCATTTTCCGGGCAACCCAATCATGCCCGGCGTCACAATCGTAGAAGCCATGGCGCAAACAACAGCCGTTATGGTTGGCACAACACTTGGTCTGACCGAAGGCAATCTACTCGTGTATTTCATGGCGATTGATGCCTGCAAATTCCGCCGCAAAGTTGTGCCCGGTGACGTGCTTGAAATGCATGTGGAAACAACACGTGGCAAACCCGGCGGCAAGGTTTGGAAATTCAAAGGCGTTGCAACCGTCGACGGTGAAATGGCTGCAGAAGCAGAATTTACCGCGATGATGGACCTGCCAAAAGAATGAGCGATATTCACCCTTCTTCCGTCATTGCTGACGGTGCTGTGATTGGGGCAGGCTGCACCATCGGTCCCTTTTGTGTGATCGGCCCTAAGGTCGTGTTGGGCGACGGGGTGACGCTCAAAAGTCATGTGGTCATCGATGGCGATACGCATGTTGGTGACGATACTGTCATCTTTTCGTTCGCCGTCATTGGTGAAATCCCTCAAGATTTAAAGTTCGACGGTGAACCGACGCGCCTGCGCATCGGTGCGCGCAACCGCATTCGCGAACATGTGACGATGAACACGGGCACGGCCCAAGGTGGCGGCGAGACTCGTGTTGGTGACGATGGCTTGTTCATGGCGGGTTGCCATATCGCACATGATGCAAGGATCGGTGACCGCGTGATTGTCGTGAACTCTTCAGCCGTTGCTGGCCACTGCGTGATCGAGGATGACGTGATCATCGGTGGGCTATGTGGCGTGCACCAATGGGTGCGGATTGGCAAAGGTGCCATTATTGGCGCGGTTACGATGGTCACGAACGATGTAGTGCCACACGGCTTGGTCCAAGGGCCGCGTGGTGTCTTGGATGGTTTGAACCTAGTTGGTTTGAAACGCAAAGGGGTGGCACGGTCTGATATCACTGCACTTCGCGCTGCATTCCAGATGCTGAAAGACGGTGAAGGTACGTTTCAAGACCGCGCAAAACGGCTGTCGGATGAAAGCGATAGCGAATACGTTCAACAGATGGTGGCCTTTATCCTTGGCGATACAGACCGCAACTTTTTGACGCCCGGCTGATGCTTGCATTGATCGCAGGGACGGGTGATCTGCCTGCCGCGCTTGTGGCACGACTGCCAGAGCGGCCGTTGATTTGCGCCATGCGAGGTTTTGAACCCAGCATGTCCCCCGATGTTACTTTTCGGATGGAGCATCTGGGCAGCTTTTTGGCGGACCTCAAAAACCGGGGTGTGACGCAGATTTGTATGGCCGGTGCAGTGCGCCGCCCGCAGATTGATCCGGCTCAGATTGACGCCGCCACCATGCCTCTGGTGCCAAAGGTCCAAGCTGCCCTGACACAAGGTGACGATGGGGCGCTGCGCATCATCATCGCGATCCTTGAAGAGCACGGTTTCAAGGTCATGGCGGCACATGACGTCGCGCACGATTTGTTACCGCGCGCAGGTGTGCTAACCAAAAAGGGACCAGCTGCAGGGCACACGGTTGATGCCTTCACGGGCGAAGCATGCGTCGTTGAGATGGGTCTTTCGGATACAGGTCAGGCGTGCGTCGTCCGAGATGGTGCGATCATCTTACGCGAAGATGCAAATGGTACGGATGCCATGTTGGAAAAACTATGCGCGCCAAACGATCGCAAAAGCATGCCCGGTGATCCGTTACAGTGGGGCATAGAAGCAACCGCCGCAGCAGCCAAGGAAGTTCGACGTTGGCTTGCAGGTCACCCAGAGCGCGCTGAAAACGCTGAAGGAGGCATTTTGTTCAAGGCGCCAAAGCCCGAACAAGATTGGCGTGCTGATCTGCCACTTATTGGCCCACGGACCGCAATGCTAGCTGCCGAAGCCGGCCTAGATGGTATTGTCGTTGAGGCGGGCGGCGTCATGGTGCTCGATTTATCTGCCGTGCGGCGCATCCTTGATGCGCAGGACATGTTTTTATGGGTGCGCCCCAGAGGTGGGGCATGAAGGTCTTTGTTATTGCGGGTGAACCTTCAGGGGATAAGCTGGGCGGCGCGTTGATGGCCGGGCTCAAGCAGCTTTGCCCGGTAGTGACCTTTGACGGGGTTGGCGGACCATTGATGCAAGCGGAGGGCCTAGTTAGCCGCTTCCCAATGGATGAACTCAGCGTCATGGGGTTGGCCGAGATATTGCCGAAATACCGTGCGCTGAAAGCTCGGATTCGCGAAATGGCGGATGCAATTATTGCGACGCAGCCGGACGTTCTTATCACAATCGACAGTCCTGATTTTTGCCTCCGCGTTGCCAAACTGGTGAAGGCAGAGAGCGACATTCGCACCGTGCACTATGTGGCCCCAACGGTGTGGGCATGGCGAGCCGGTCGCGCCGCCAAGATGGCTCATCATATTGATCACGTGCTGGCGCTTTTTCCGTTCGAACCACCTTATATGCATGCCGCAGGAATGGACTGCGACTTTGTTGGACATCCAGTGGTGGCAGAGCCAATCGCGACAGAGAAACAGGCAAATGTATTGGGGCAGGGCACGGTGGTGCTCGTGCTTCCCGGTAGCCGCAAGGGAGAGGTCGGGCGTCTAGCTGACCGCTTTGGTCAAGCCGTCAAGCAGATCGCAGCCAGAACCCCCGATGCGATGTTCGTCATTCCGACGACAGAAGGCGTGCATGCGCTCGTCCAAGAGAAGGTCGCCGACTGGGATGTGCCGGTGACGGTGTTGGCACCAAACAGCCCCGACAAAGCTGCGTGGTTCAAACGGGCAGACGTCGCGTTAGCGGCCTCTGGGACCGTTTCGCTGGAGCTGGCTGCAAACGGTACGCCGATGGTGATTGCCTATGACATGGCGTGGCTGAGCCGGATTATCATCAGCCGGATGCTATTGGTTGATACTGTCACGTTAGTGAATTTGGTGTCAGACACGCGTGTGATCCCGGAATTTATTGGCAAGAACTGCATCCCTTCGGACATTGTGGATGCGGTCATAGGTGTATTGGCGGACCCAAGTGCCCAGAACGATGCGATGGATTTGACGATGGATCTGCTTGGTCGTGGGGGCGAAGCACCGGGCCTACGTGCAGCGCGCGCCGTATTGGCACGGTTGCCTTAGTGCTGGAACAGTAATCGACCGTCGATTATGACCAGTCCGAGCGCGAGCAGGGCAAAACCAGCGTAGGCACGCACGGGCAGGGATTCGCCCAATATGATCGCACCAAGAATGATCGCGACTGGTGCGATGAGCAGGGTGCATAGCATAAGATTTCCACTGCCCGCCATCGCAAGGATCCGGTAATATAGCAAATAGGCCAGCGCGGTTGCGATCACCGCATAGTACCCAATGGCAAGCCAAGTCTGCGCCGTTAGGTCGAAGCTGATCGGCCCTTCAATATACCAAGCAACTGGAATGATTGTGAGGCTCGAACCCGTTAACATACCTGCCGCTGCGACTTGGGGGGTAAGGCCAGCCAGCGTCTTGCGCGCCCATACGCCTGCAAACGCGTAACTGATCGTGCCGCCAATAACTGCGACTTGCGCTAAGGAACGAATATTGAACTCGCTTAGTGAGGAAAGCCCGATTGCGGTCGCAACACCAGAAAACCCCAAGAGAACGCCGATTAATTTGCGCGTTGTGAGTTCCTCGTCAGCAAAGAATATAGCTGCAACGAGGACACCGAAAACGGCGGTTGCAGCATTCAAAATTGCAGTAAGACCGGTCGAAATATGTAGCTGCCCCCAAGCCATGAGAGAGAATGGGATGACATTGTTAAGCAACCCCATCACAAAAAACGCGCCCCAAATTGCGGGTGAACGTGGTATCGGCAAGCGGCGCAAAACGACATAGCCCCACAAAATGAGCGTTGCCCAACCGGTTCTATGTGCCACTGCGGTCAGGAAACCAATTTCATCAAGTGCGATACGGACCGCCAAAAATACGCCGCCCCAAATTACGCTGAGCAAGACGAGTTCGGACCAAGCACGGGAAGAAAGCGTTTTTTGATTCATAAAAAGACTTGATCGCTATTCTACGCGCCAAGCAACCCGAATTATGCGCAACAAAAAACCCCGCCGGTTGGGCGGGGCTTCTGGACTTATTTCTGCACTTTAAAACGTGTAGACTACACTAGCTCCTACAGCGATGGCGCTGTTGTCCTCGAATGCGAAGTACTGTGTTTGTGCGTCGCCAATATCAACGTACCGTATGCCGCCGCGAACCTTAGTTTGGTCGTTAACTTTGTACTCACCACCCACAGAATAGCTGATGTAACCGTCAGTCGGTCCAAGGTTAGGTGCAATCCCGCCCTGTGATTCTTCGTAAGAAACTGAGAACTGGCCGGAGAACACGTCGCTAAAGCGACGACCCAAACCGAGAGTGTAGGTTGTTACGTCTTCTGAATAATCTACAAGAGAACCGCCCGCGTACCGGGCTGGAGTGATGTCAAACTCCGACCACTCGACCCACCGGATCGAACCGAACAGCAAAGTGTCAGCGGCAATACCGCTTTGGAAGTCGAGATTCACTGACTGCGGTGTTGTGACATCAAAATCGGTCACTGGACCGCCTGGAATTGGTGATGCTTCTTCACCTGCGAGTGTGTGATCAATTGCCGAGTTGTACGTCAACGCCACGCGAAGTGCGATTTCGGGGCGTTCGTATGCAGCACCAACCAAGTATCCAGCACCATAGGAGGTTTCTGTATCAAGGGTATAACCTGCAGCAGGCACGCTCGCCTCACCTCGTAGTGATTGGAGGCGTAAACCACCATAAACACTTACATTTTCTGAGGTCATATAACGTAGAATTCCGGTAGCTGCACTAGAAGTTACGCTTGCCTCGGTTCCTGCTAACGGCCCAGTGCCATATGCGATGTCGGCGCCAAATGGCTGGTCAACAATAATCGATAGTTCCAAGCCATTCCCAACCGGCTTCTTGTAGCCAAAGCTAAGGCTTGTATAGTTCTGCCCTGTATCTCCAGCGGCAGCTTCCGGGTTGGAACTGATCTCGGGGCTTACGAGCGCGAATGAACCAAAGGCAGCTTCGCCTTCTTCAAAGATAAACCCTATGCCTTGACCCGAGCGATCAAGTCCCCCCGCGCTAGCGATGCTTGTTGTAAGCAGCAGAGCTGCACCTGCTGTAAATACGTTTTTCATGTCCTCATCCCTGTCATGAATCTCCTCGTGGATTGACCCTAAGGAGTGGGTTAGCTTTGCGTCAATTCTTGACGCTGCGTCATCCGCGCGTCCTAAACGTGGCGTCATAAAATTGCAATAAACTGAACAGTTTAGTTGCTGTTTTTATCGCGTCGCAGGTTTTGCCGGTGGGGTACTGTAGCTGATATTTAGATAATTTGCAGTAAAGATCAGAGCAGCGCCGACAAATACCATCAGTTGGATCGGTTCATCAAATACCAACATGCCAACCACTGCGATTGTGGGGAGCCGCACAAAATCTATGGGCATGACGATACTTGCGGGCGCGAGGCTGAGCGCGCGTGTGAGGCAGAAGTGGGCGAAAAGGCCGGCAAAGCCAATCATTATGATGAGCGGCAAAGTCTGTGCGGATGGAAAGGTGATATCGCCGTCGTAACCCGCGCAGATTAGGCCAAAGGCGGCCTGCATCGTTGTGAGGTAAAACATGATCACTGTGATGGGCTCTGTCATCGTTAGTTTGCGCGTAAAAATTGCCGTAAGCGCAAAGAAAATAGCACAGGCGGCGCCTGCTATTAGGCCGGGACTAATCGTGGCGGCGTCTGGTCGCGTGACGATAAGAACACCGATGAACCCGATAAGCGCGCTTAGTAATCCAATGGGGGTCATACGTTCGCGCAAGATGAGTGGCGACAAAAGGATCACCCAAATGGGTGTCGTGAATTCCAGTGCAAAGACCTGCGCCAGTGGAATGGTGGCGATCGCGAAAAACCAAAGATTCTGTCCGGTAAAATGAAAAATATTTCGAACAAAATGTAGCCCGATACGATCACGTTTGATCTGTCTGATCGTTCCTAGATACGATGCAATAGCGACCACAATAACGATACCCGTTATGCTGCGAAACAGCATGATTTCAAAGGTATCCAGTTCGAAGCTAACCGCACGTCCTGCGATTGCCATGCTGGTAAACGATGCGATTGCGCCAAGCATCCAGAGCCCGGCCTTCAAGATATTATTCATCAGAGCAGTTGCACCTGACGCAAGGGAAATTGCAAGTCGCTACAATGTCTCTTTGTGAAAATCGCGGCTCAGGTTGGCGCTGGCCGGCCCCCAGCGTCTAGCCGCGCCATTCTTTTGATGTGCGGCAAACGCGTCTTCACATGTGAACAGTTCGCTGACGTGGAACAGTTCGGGGGTTTCGGCGTCCTGCGTGACGTCGAAATGAAGGCAGCCCGGCTCTTGGCGGGTCAGCACGATATGCTCTTCTAAAAGCGGAACCAAATCCTCGAGTTGGTCCGCTGGAATCACGATCGTGCCTGTGAGGCGCACATTGCCGGGCTTACCCATTATTCCCATTCGATCGTTCCCGGAGGTTTTGATGTGATGTCATAGGTAACGCGGTTGATACCTTGGACTTCGTTGATAATCCGCGTTGCGGTTTCACCAAGGAATTCGTGGGTAAATGGGTAGTAATCCGCTGTCATGCCGTCCACGGATGTCACCGCACGCAATGCGCAGGCAAAATCATACGTGCGCCCATCGCCCATAACGCCAACGGTGCGTACCGGAAGGATCGCAACAAAGGCCTGCCAGATATCATCGTACAGCCCGTGTTTGCGGATCTGGTCGATATAGACGGCGTCAGCTTTGCGCAGGATTTCCAGCTTTTCACGTGTGATTTCACCGGGGCAGCGGATCGCAAGGCCTGGCCCAGGGAATGGGTGACGCCCGATAAAGCTAGGCGGTAGTCCCAGTTCTGCGCCTAGTGCGCGGACTTCGTCTTTGAACAGTTCGCGCAGCGGTTCGACCAGCTTAAGACCCATCTTTTCGGGCAGGCCACCAACGTTGTGGTGTGACTTGATTGTGACCGACGGACCGCCAGAAAACGACACAGACTCAATCACATCGGGGTAGAGCGTACCTTGGGCAAGGAATTCAGCGCCTTCGATATCATTTGCGTATTTCTGGAACACGTCAATGAACAGCTTGCCGATGATTTTGCGCTTTGTCTCGGGGTCGTCTTGGCCTTCGAGTTCGCCCAAGAAAAGTTCTTGTTCGTCAGCGTGGATCAGCTTCATGTTGTAGTTGTCGCGGAACATTGTCACGACTTCTTCGGCTTCGCCTTGGCGCAGCAATCCGTGGTCCACAAATACACATGTCAGCTGATCGCCGATGGCTTCGTGTAGCAAGACCGCAGCGACAGATGAATCGACACCGCCGGACAAGCCGCAAATGACTTGCTTGTCACCAACCTGTTCTTTGATCGCTTCAATGGCTTGTTCGCGATACGCGCCCATCGTCCAATCACCGGTGAACCCAGCAATCCGGACAAAGTTTTCATACAGCTTTGCACCGTTTGGCGTGTGGTGCACTTCGGGGTGGAATTGTACGGCGTAGAAGTTACGCGAAACATCTGCGGTCACCGCAAATGGTGCGTTTGGCGATGTTCCATAAACATCAAAACCCGGTGCGATTTCAGATACATGGTCGCCGTGGCTCATCCAGACCTGTTCCTTGTCGGTTAGGAACCAGCCATCAAGTAGCGCAAGCTTTTCTTTGGGGGTCACATAGGCACGGCCAAACTCCGCAGTGCCGTGGCCAGACTCAACTTTGCCACCCAACTGGGTCATCATCGTTTGCTGACCGTAACAAATGCCAAGGATTGGCACGCCAAGATCAAATACTGACTGCGGCGCACGCGGCGATCCTTCGCGGGTCACACTATCGGGGCCGCCAGACAGGATCACGGCCTTAGGTGCGAATTCCGCAAGGAATGCATCTGTAACCAACTGATAGGGGTGAATTTCACAGTAGACGTTTAACTCGCGCAGGCGACGCGCAATCAGCTGCGTAACCTGGCTGCCAAAATCAATAATGAGAAGGCGTTCGTGGGTGCTGTTTTCCATGGCGCTTCGGTAAAGCCAGTCACAGATTTGTGCAAGAGGCGCGCGGGAATTCTGCAGCAAAGGATGAGGCTTTGTTCGTTTTTTATGCTTCGTGGCGTTTGATGTCGTTTTCGCGCCTGAAACGGCGCAAAAATAGCAGGTCGTGGAGGGCGCGTTCTATATTTGATGTGCAGGATAGCGTTAAAGGAATGTTTCATGTCAGATGCACCAGTTAGATCAGGACGCCGCGCACGCGGCGGTGGTGGCGCGGCTCGCCGGGCAGAGCGTACAGCCATTAGCATCGAAACCGCTAAGTACATCGAACGAAATATTCCTAATTACGAGGTGCTGAACGAAGAAGCACTTCAGGTCATCGAGGCCAACGCTGAAACCGTGCTTGCCGAGATCGGCGTGAACTTTGTTGATAACCCAGCGGCGCTGGAACGTTGGAAAGCTGCCGGTGCGGAAGTGGACGGCGAACGTGTTCGCATCCCACGTGGTTTGGCACGCAAGCTATGTGAAACGGCCCCATCAACATTTACGCAGCATGCGCGTAACCCCGAACGTAATGTCGTTATCGGTGGTGATAGTCTTGTGCTAGCACCTGTTTATGGTCCGCCGTTTGTGCGCGATGCAGAAGGTGGTCGCCGTTATGCGACGATCGCGGATTTCGAAAAATTCGTGAAACTTGGCTATATGTCGAAATGGTTGCATCATTCGGGTGGGACCGTATGCGAGCCAACAGACATCGCTGTGAACAAGCGTCACCTCGATATGCTTTTGGCGCATATGGTATATAGTGACAAACCGTTCATGGGCGCGGTGACAGAACCTGTTCGCGCACAAGATTCGGTCGAGATGTGCGAAATCTTGTTCGGCAAAGAGTTCGTGCAAGAAAACACCGTCATGACATCGCTGATTAACATCAACTCTCCGTTGACGTTCGATAGCACAATGATGGGCGCGCTTGAGGTATATGCCGCAAATAACCAAGCCTGCATCATCAGCCCGTTCATCGTTGGTGGCGCAATGGCACCTGTTTCGGTGGCGGGTACGCTGACACAAACATTGGCAGAGGTCCTTGCTGGCGTTGCCTATTCACAGTTGGTGCGCGCGGGGGCGCCTGTGATCTTTGGGACGATGGTGACATCGATCGATATGAACTCTGGCGCGCCAACATTTGGCACACCGGAGGCAGAGCACATTACTTATGGGGCAGGGCAACTGGCCCGCCGGATGGGTCTGCCTTATCGTTCAGCTGGGTCATTCTGCGGTTCCAAATTACCCGATGCGCAGGCTGGTTACGAAACTGGCAGCAGCCTGAAGATGGGTTTGCTATCTGGTGTGAACTTTATGTTGCACGCCTGTGGTTGGCTCGAAGGTGGCATGGTTGCTTCATTCGAGAAATTCGTCATGGACGCGGATCAACTGGGTACCTTGCACCACTTTGCACGCGGCGTGGATATGTCGGAAAATGGCCAAGCCATGGATGCGATCGCAGAGGTCGGCCCCGGTGGTCATTATCTGGGCTGTGCACATACGCAAGCGAACTTTAAAACTGCATTCTGGCGGACAGATTTGTTGGACTACAAACCGTTTGAAACATGGGACGAAGAAGGCGCACGCGATACGCAAACGTTGGCCACTGCACGCGTCAAGAAGATGCTTGATACGTACCAGCAGCCCGCGCTCGACCCTGAGATCGAGGCACGGTTGCGGGCCTATGTTGCTGACAAAAAGGCCAGCATGCCTGACGCCTTCGGTTAATCCGAAGGTTCAACAAGCCGCAGGCGGGTCGCACGCATTAACTGTGCTTCGCCTGCGATCGCGATCAGAACATCGACATGTCGGGCGACGCGATATTCGCCCGAATGCTCCAGCCGCTGCGTGTTCATCTCAGCTTCGATGTCAAGCAAACGCATAATTGCTTCGGCATGTCGGGGGAGCCGTTCTTCAGCAATAATGCGGCGTAAATGCACGTCACGGCGATAGTCATCCATTCCAAATCTAGCAGCCCGCGCCAGTAACGTGGGGCGTTTGAGCGTGCGAATGCGTGTTTCCAGATCAAGCATAATCGTTCCCTTGTCGGTGTATTGCTGAGTCGGTGAAACATGCCACAGCCCCGGTGGGTGTTGCGGGATGACGATTTGTTAAGAACGCATTGGTCAGACTTGTTTATCATTTGGCAAGAATAGTTGACGGGCCAATATGGTCGTTAACACTTAGGTAACCAAGCACTCATAGGTTGATTTTTCTATGTGTCACCGTTGTTTAGGACCTGCGATGGCGCATTGAAATCTGCGAAAGAGGACGCGCGACATGACTTTAAATAAGGGGCCAGAACGGTCCGAACGGCTGCCGGTGTGGATACCGAACGCTGCGCGTAATTATTTGGCTCATACGCAAAAAGGTCTATCGATCCGTGCCGTTGCACGGGCAAGCGATTGCCATCCTTCCACGGTTTTACGGCAAGTTCGGCGTTTTGAGGGACGCCGTGACGACCCTTTGATCGACGCGGCGCTGGATGCGCTCTCTCATCAGGTTTCATCAGTTGATATTGCGAATAAACGGGGAAAGACTGCAATGATCGCGCAACTCAAGTGCAAAGAAACACATGCGGGGCCAGAGCTTACTCAGCGCCGCATCGACCAAGAAGCAAAACGTATTTTGCGCAGGCTTTGCGAGCCAGGCGCGATATTGGCTGTGGCCCGCGACATGGAATCAGCGGTTGTTGTCCGCGAGGCTGGTAACGATGATCAGCTACGGACAGCATGTGTAGATCGTGAAATCGCACAAGCGATGGCGCTTAAGGATTGGATTAGCTGCCCAGATCCCGAAAGCCGCGTCGCACGATATTTTATCACAAATACTGGTCGTGCCGCGCTGCGCCGTCTGACCGCCGAAGATGAAAACCGTGCCCATGGTCTAGGTCACAATCGCGGTGATCCCGACGCCGAAGCAGCTTGGGATCTGGATGCAATCGATGGTGGGTCGCGTAGAACCCGCAGATATCATGGGACCGAAAGCCCGCTGGTTGGGCTTGCACGGCGCAAGGATCGCGATGGAAGTCCATTCTTGGATCGTGCGTTGGTTGCTGTCGGTGAACGGCTACGCGAAGATTTTGAATTGGCTCAGTTGGGTGGTGATCACATCAAAAGCTGGGAAGATATCATGGATGATGATGAGCCGGCCGATGATGCCCGCAAGCGCGTGAAAACAGCACTGGCAGACTTAGGGCCCGGATTAGGTGACATTGTATTGCGCTGTTGTTGCTTTCTTGAGGGTCTGGAACAGACAGAAAAATCTATGGGTTGGTCTGCGCGTTCTGGCAAAATCGTCCTGCGGATCGCGCTAGAGCGGTTGCAGCGCCACTACGAAACCACCAACGGAAAGTATGCGCCGATGATCGGTTAGCGCATCAGCCCATGCAATTAACGCAGTGCTGGCATGTCGTGTATCATCAGCGTTGGACAATTCCCCGTACCGACGCTAGGTAATCAGCAAGAGCCATCGGAGACCGACATGCCAACACGCGATCTGAAAATTCCGGCGCAGCGTCACCCGGAAAAGCAGCGCCGCCCAGATGCGGCGCAGCCCAAAAAGCCAGATTGGATTCGTGTTAAGGCACCCACGTCCGAAGGGTACAAACAAACCCGCGATATCATGCGTGAACACAAGCTGGTTACGGTTTGCGAAGAGGCAGGCTGTCCGAACGTGGGCGAATGCTGGTCGCAGGGCCACGCTACCATGATGATTATGGGTGAGGTTTGTACACGCGCTTGTACATTCTGCAACATCGCGACCGGTAAGCCGCCCGAAGCATTGGATGTGTTTGAACCGGGCCGCGTTGCAGATGCTGTCAAAAAGCTGGGCTTGAACCACGTCGTTATTACGTCGGTTGACCGTGATGATGTCGAAGACGGTGGGGCAGAGCATTTTGCCCAGACCATTCGCGCAGTTCGTCGTCAATCACCTAACACGACGATCGAAATTCTGACGCCCGATTTTATTCGATGCAAACCAGAAGTGCTTGAGGTCGTAGTGAAGGCACGCCCTGACGTATTTAACCACAATCTGGAAACCGTTCCGGGCCTTTATCCAGAAGTACGCCCGGGTGCGCGTTACTTCCATTCACTGCGCCTGTTACAGCGCGTGAAAGAGCTCGACCCAACGATGTTCACTAAATCCGGCATCATGGTTGGACTGGGCGAAGACCGCCAATCTGTGATTCAGGTGATGGAAGACATGCGGGCCGCTGACATCGATTTTGTCACAATCGGTCAGTACTTGCAGCCAACACCAAAGCACCACAAAGTGGATCGCTTTGTAACGCCGGAAGAATTTGCTGCATATGAAAAGGCCGCATTTGGTAAGGGTTTCTTGATGGTTTCGGCCACGCCGCTGACACGGTCATCCTATCATGCAGGTGATGATTTCGCGCGTCTGCGCGATGCGCGGATGAAAAAGCTGGGTATGGCCTAATTCATAGGTTTGGGGCGAACCCGAAGTGTTTCGTTAGGCGTTAACCACTCGGGCCACCCGATAAAGCGTTCTATTCCGTACAGTAGGGCGCAAAACAGAATGATCCCGACTACCATTTTGAACATGGCTTCAGACGGCGGACGCGCTGCGATCCTTTTGGCGCGCAAAAGCCAGCGGATATTCATGGTTCGTCGATGAACCGCACCTTGCCGATGTAGGGCAGGTTGCGGTTGCGCTGTGCAAAGTCGATTCCGTAGCCGACAACAAACTCGTCCGGAATCTCAAAGCCAATCAGGTCAGCCTTAAAATCAACCTCGCGGCGGGCGGGTTTGTCCAACAGGGCAATTGTGCGCAGGCGGGCAGGGTGACGGGTTTGCAGGTATTCGGTCACGTGTTTCAACGTGTGGCCAGTATCAACGATGTCCTCGACGACCAGCACGTCACGTCCTTCGATCTGTCCACGCAGATCCTTAAGAATGCGCACTTCGCGGCTGCTTTCCATGCCGTCGCCATAGGATGACGCCTCTAGGAAATCGACTTCGACTGGTAAATCAAATTCGCGGACCAGATCTGCAATGAAAACGAATGACCCACGCAGCAGCCCAACGACGACCAGCTTGTCGGTGTCTGCGAATTCACGCCCAATTTCACGGGCAAGGTCTTCGATTCGTGCCGCGATGGCCTTAGCGCTGATCATTTCGTCGATTTTATAGGGGCGGTGCGGCATAGGGTACTCAGTATCAGACAAGGGTTGATTTTCTGGCCGCAGTTTACGACATCAGGGCGTGAAGTCACCCGTGAAAGACCTAAAATGCCGACCCACTCTGAAACCAAGACGCTGCCCTACACGGCAAAGCAAATGTTTGATCTTGTCGGTGATGTGGGGAATTACCCTAAATTCCTTCCATGGACTGCGGCAGCACGCGTGCGTAGCGTTGATGATCAGGGCGACAAACAGGTTATGCTGGCCGATCTGGTGATTTCTTTCAAAGTATTCCGCGAAACATTTGGAAGCCGGGTGACGCTTTGGCCCGAGGCGCAAAGGATCGACACCGAATACCTAGATGGCCCATTCCGTCACTTAGAAAGCCAATGGAATTTCAAAGACGTAGATGGCGGTTGTGAAGTGTCTTTCTACGTGGATTTTGAATTCAAGAACCGGCTTTTACAGGGTGCGGCTGGTATGTTCTTTAATGAAGCGATGCAGCGCGTTGTGCGCGCGTTTGAGCGCCGGGCATCTGAGCTTTACGGATAATTTTTTGACTGCTGGCGACGGAAAACGCCCAAATAAACGTACCATCTGACATTGCGCCCAATGAATTGGAGCCGTCAGATGCGTATCATACTTTTTCTTATGCTTTCGTTGATCCCTTTCAGCGGTCAAGCCGAGACCGTCAAATTCTCTGATGGTCGCTATTACCGGATCGACCTTTCCGATGATCCCTCAATGGCACGCGTGATTTTAGGTTTGCACGGCGGAGGCGGAAACCCTGATCAATTTGCCCGTAGTTCCGGACTAAGTAATGCAGCGCTTCGATTGGGCTATACAGTGATTTACCCGGCAGGTACCGGGCGCATACCAACGTGGAATGTCGGCTATTGTTGTGGCCAAGCCCAGCGCAATCAGGTTGACGACATCGCATTCATAGATCGTGTTATTGCCGACGCAGGGGTGCGGTTTGATCTGGATGTCAGACGTGTTTACCTGACGGGAATGTCAAACGGCAGCATGATGTCGGAACGCTACGCCGCTTATCGGCCCTTGCAAGTTGCAGCCGTCGTTGGTGTCGCGGGTACGATGGATATTGCATCTGATAGGCTCCGTGGCCCAGTCCCGTTGCTGACGATCCACGGCACGGCGGACCAGAACGTACCATACAATGGTGGTAGTGGCCCTCGTACGCGAGGGACCTCAATTTTTAGTGCCGTTGAAGACGTCGTTCACGCATTCGTAGCAGCTTCTGCTCGGTCGCTGCAGCGGCGGGCCGTTCGAAGTGGCGTCGTGACGCGCACAGACTATTCCACGCAGCGCGGTGTGCCGTGGGTCAGTTTGATCAAGATCGAAGGAGGTGGCCACGTTTGGCCGGGTGGGCGTCGGACGTTCCGAGAGCCGCGCAGCATTGATGCCACGCAAGAGGCGCTGCGCTTTTTCGCGCAGCACCCCTAATTTCTTAAGAGTCGAAGTGGTAGGCGCGCTCACCATGCACGGTGATATCAAGGCCTTGAACTTCGGTGTCTTGGTCAACGCGTAGCGGTGTAATTGCTTTGCAGACATAGATCAGAACGATCGTGACGACTGTGGTGAAAACACCAACGATAGCAAGTGAACCCAGCTGAGCCGCCCACGAACCCGCGCCAAACAGCGCGATCATAATTGTACCAAAGATCCCACCAACGCCGTGAACAGCGAATACGTCTAGTGTATCGTCGATCTTAAGGCTGTTGCGGATGAGGTTGACCATTTCTTGGCAAAGCACACCAGCGACAGCACCGATGATCAGCGCTTCGATAGGGCCAACGAAACCAGACGCCGGAGTGATAGATGCCAGACCAGCAATCGTACCAGTCACGATGCCAACCAATGATGCGCGACCGAACTTAATTCGCTCCCAAAGCGCCCAAGTCAGTGATGCTGTTGCTGCAGAGATATGTGTGACTGTTAGTGCCATAGCTGCGCCGCCATCAGCAGCAAGCTGTGAACCGCCGTTAAAGCCAAACCAGCCAACCCAAAGCATCGCCGCACCGATCATAACCATGCCGGGGTTATGTGGGGGCTTTGTGCCTTCGCGACGTGCACCAAGGAAGATCGCAAGGATCAGGGCAGCAAGTCCTGCAGTTTCGTGAACAACGATACCACCGGCAAAGTCGCGTACACCAGTTTCACCAAAGATGCCGCCATCAGACAAGAAGCCGCCGCCCCAGATCCAGTGCGTCACAGGTGCATAGCAAAGCAGCATCCAAAGTGCCGAGAAAAGTAGCACAAAGCCAAAGCCGATACGTTCAACATATGCACCAACGATCAGTGCGGGCGTGATGATGGCAAAGGTCATTTGGAAGGCAAAGAACAGCACTTCGGGAATTGAACCGCTAAGCGTGTCGGCATCGATGCCAGAAAGGAACATTTTGTCCAGACCGCCCCAAAAGGCGTTGCCTGAGCCGCCAAACGCGATGGAATAGCCCAGCGCGAGCCAAAGAATGCTCATTAAACATGCGATTGCATAGCAATGCATAAAGACGCTGAGAACATTGCGCGCGCGCACCAGCCCCCCGTAAAACAATGCCAGTCCTGGCAATGTCATGAATAGTACAAGCGCCGTGGCTACGATGATCCACGCTGTATCCGCTCCGTTCATAATGTCCCCTCCGTTTGGGTTTTCCCATTGAGGCGGCGTTAATGCGGATTCGGAACGCTAAGAAAAGTAGCAAAGTTGGAAATCAACTGCCTAAGTTTGCATCGGTTCGTAGACTGCGACCTGAATGATCAAAAAATAAACGGTGTGATTAATTATTGTGCTTAAATGAAACTACTGCGGTTTGCAGCAGTCCGAGCGCGTGATCGCGTGCGCGCAGCCTTACATTTTCGCGCCCAATTGCTCCAAATTCTACAGTTTCAGTTTGGCAATCGCCGGCTGTTGCAATGCCAAAGCAAACGCGGCCTTCGGGTTTGTGTTCTGATCCGCCCGGACCAGCGATGCCCGTGATCGACACCGCAATCTGTGCATCGGAATGCGCAATCGCACCGCGCGCCATTTCGTCTGCGACCTGTTCGGATACAGCACCATAGGCGGCAAGCGTCTTATCACTTACCCCCAACATCTGCATTTTCGCGGCGTTCGTATAGGTGACAAACCCACGGTCAAATATCGCAGAGCTTCCGGCTGTATCCGTGATTGCAGCCGCTACCATGCCGCCCGTACAGCTTTCTGCGGTTGCTATCATCACGCCTTTGGCGCTGGCGGCATCGATCAGCGTTTTCACATCAGTAACCCGTGTGACAGGCCTGCAAGCACGATAACGACGATTGCGGCGAAAAGACCTGCGATCACGTCGTCCAGCATCACGCCAGTCGCGTCATTGCGGCGATCTGCCCAGCCAATTGGACCCCACTTGGTAATGTCAAAAAGGCGAAACAGTAAGAATGCCGCGACCCAGCCGGGCCACAGTGCGGTGATGTTGGCTGACATCATATGCGCGCCGTAGGCGATAGGCAGCAATGCGATCCACTGACCGCAGACTTCGTCGATAACAATTTCGGATGGGTCGTGGTTTTCTTTTCCACGTGTTTCTTCTTTCGTGGCCCAGACGCCGACGAAATAGGAAACTACAGCGCCAGCCAGCAGGCCCCAAGGGCCGAGTACTGTATAGATCAGCCAAGCAGCGGGCAGGGCGGCCAATGACCCCCACGTTCCGGGCGCAGGGCGCATGTGTCCTACATAAAAGAAGGTCGCGATTAAATGAGTCATGGTTTCACCAATGTTGCTGTTGCGAGTGCCGCGATACCTTCACCGCGGCCCGTAAATCCAAGGCGCTCTGACGTGGTTGCTTTGACGCTGATCCGGTCAGCGCCGAGCCCCATGATTTGCGACATGGCTGATTTCATGGCGGGTTGATGTGGTCCGACTTTGGGAAACTCGCAAACAAGCGTGCAGTCGATGTTGCTAATGCGGTAACCCTGTTCGGTGGCGAGCGCGACGGCATGTTCAAGGAAGATATGACTGGCTGCACCTTTCCATTGCGGATCAGTGGGCGGAAAGTGCTGTCCGATGTCGCCCATCCCCAAAGCACCGTAGATGGCGTCGGTCACGGCATGCATTCCAACGTCGGCGTCTGAATGCCCCTGAAGGCTGCGATCAAAGGGAACTTTTACACCGCAAAGCCAAACGTGGTCGCCGGGGCCAAAGCGGTGTACGTCGTAACCATTCCCACATCTGATATCCATCTCGTGCCTCATGAGTTTTTCCGCGCGCGCAAAGTCGCTCGGGGTCGTGATTTTGATGTTATCTTCATCGCCTGCCACGATGGCGACGTCTAGTCCTGCGGCGCGTGCGACTGACACATCATCGGTTGCGGTAATGTCACTTTTTTCATGTGCAGCAAGCAGCGGTCCGAGCGCAAAGCCTTGCGGAGTTTGTGCACGGTGAAGGCCATTTCTGTCTTGTGTTCCAGTGACTTGCGCATCTGCGCCATGCCACAATGTATCAGTCACCGCGACGGCAGGGGCAGCTCCCGGGTGGGTTCCTAAGGCAACGATCACGCGGTCGATAATTTGAGATGTGACCATTGGGCGCGCTGCGTCATGAATAAGGACGTGTGTCGCCTCCGTCACCGCCCGAAGCCCGGCAAGAACAGATTCTTGTCGTGTAGCTCCGCCGGTCACAATCGTGGCTGGGTGTGTGTCACTCCAAACTGCAGTGTCGCGATCATCAGGATGTAGCACGAGTATGATCTGCCCGACATCTGGATGATCTGCGAATGGTTGCATCGCATGGGCGGCAATTGTCTTGCCGTTTAGCAATTGCCACTGCTTTGGTAGCTCACCACCTGCACGGGTTCCGCGCCCGGCTGCTACGATGATTGCGGCTGTTTTCATGTTGCTGCGTCCTTTGGTCTGCACTGGTTTATGCTTCAACCCGCTGGGGCGCAATTCGACAGTTTGCGCGGCTAAACGCACAATAAATAGGCATTTGCCATTTTATTTCGTGATTTGTCTTGGGGTTTCGTTGTGAAAACAGGCATTTCGACTTAGGTCATGCACAACGCACACCCTTTAAGCGAATGACTGTTCCTTTGGCAAACAACGAATCGATCACGCTCAACGATGTGGCTTTGCAGCCTCCCGTTGCGCTCGCGCCTTTGGCGGGCATTACCGATCTCCCATTTCGGCAGCTTGTCGCGTCTTTTGGCGCGGGCTGGGTCGTCAGCGAAATGGTCGCGAGTCAGGAAATGGTGCAGGCCAAGCCCGGGGTACGCGAACGTGCTGAACTGGGCTATGACCAAGAGGGTACAGCGGTTCAGATTGCCGGGCGCGACGCATATTGGATGGCCGAGGCAGCCCGCATGATCGAAGCCAATGGCGCGGCCATGATCGATATCAATATGGGATGCCCTGCGAAAAAGGTGACCAACGGTTATTCGGGCTCTGCATTACTGCGAACACCTGATCACGCCTTGTCGTTGATCGAGGCCGTAGTGAATGCCGTAAACGTGCCCGTCACGTTAAAAACGCGGCTAGGCTGGGATGATGACAGCCTGAATGCTGCGGACGTGGCCAAACGCGCCGAAGACGCCGGGATCAAACTTGTTACGATCCACGGGCGTACGCGATGTCAGTTTTACAAAGGTGCCGCCGACTGGTCAGCGATTGGCGCAATCAAAGATGCCGTCACGATCCCTGTCATCGCAAACGGCGACATTATTGATGCAGCCACTGCACGTCAGGCGTTGGACCTGTCAGGGGCTGATGGCGTGATGATCGGGCGCGGTGCGCAGGGGCGGCCTTGGGTCCTGGCGCAAGTTGCAGCCGCACTTCATGGCGGGCCGGACGTGGAAGTCCCAGTAGGGGACGATTTGGTCAATCTGGTCAGCGCTCATTATGAGGCAATGCTGTCGTTCTATGGAACGGAATTGGGGCGCAAAGTCTCTCGTAAGCATTTGGGTTGGTACATGGATGATGCCCACGCCGATCCAGTCTTGCGCAAAGCCATTTTGACCCACGCAGACCCGCGCGATGTCTTACGTGATCTTCCCGAAGCTCTTAGCCAAAAGGTACCCGCATGATACTTGATACTGCGCTTTGGTCGTCTTTGCCTGTGCCTGCTCTGATGTTGGATGGGGACGACTTGATTATCTCAAGTAATCCTGCCGCTGAAAGCTTTCTGAACATGTCGAGCAAATCGCTAACAGGTCAGCGGATTTGGGAAAAGGTCATGATCGACGCACCGCTAGAGGAGCCATTCGATCGTGCCCGCGAGAACCGTTCGTCACTGTTTGTGAACGACGTGAACGTCGGTAGCGGTGAACGTGCGCCGATGATGTGTAACCTGCAATTCGCGCCATTGCAGGGCAGCGAAGAGGTCATGATTGTGATGATCAGCCCGCGCGAAATCGCGAGCCGCGTGAACCAGCATCATTCGTCCGAAAAGGCCGCGAAATCGGCGATCGGTATGGCTGAAATGCTTGCCCATGAAATCAAGAACCCACTGGCTGGGATTACAGGTGCAGCCCAGCTTCTTTCGATGGGGCTAAGCACTGAAGATCAGGAAATGACGGACCTGATCGTGGAAGAAAGCCGCCGTATCGTGAAACTGCTTGAACAGGTTGAGCAATTCGGCAATTTACGCCCGCCATTGTTAAAGGCGGTCAATATTCATGACATTCTTGATCGCGCGCGACAGTCTGCCTCGGTCGGGTTTGGCGCACATATGCTTTATATCGAAGACTACGATCCGTCATTGCCGCAGACCTTAGCTGATGGGGATCAACTGCTGCAGGTCTTTTTGAACCTCCTGAAAAACGCATCAGAAGCGAACAAAGAAGGTGGGGCAATCCGGCTTCACACCTTTTATGACACGTCGCTGCGTGTACGTCGGTCAGACGGAACACAGGCGCGTCTGCCGCTTCAAATTGAGATTATTGATAATGGTCCGGGCCTGCCGCCCGAGATCGCCGATGATATTTTTGAACCATTTGTGTCGGGCAAAGAAAACGGAACAGGGCTTGGGCTTGCGCTTGTGTCCAAGCTGATCAGTGACGGGGGCGGATGGATTACTGTCGATAGCGTCCCGGGCCGCACAGTGTTCCGCATTTCATTGCCGCTGGCACCAAAAGAGACTGAAGTAGGAGAAAGCTAATGGACGGTACCGTTCTTGTTGCAGATGATGACCGGACAATCCGGACCGTACTGACCCAAGCGCTGACGCGGGCAGGGTGCAAGGTGCACGCGACTTCGTCGCTCGTGACGTTGATGCGTTGGGTAGACGAGGGCAAGGGTGACCTTGTGATCTCGGACGTTGTGATGCCTGACGGTAATGGGCTTGATCAATTGCCAAAGATTGCAGCAGCGCGACCGGGCCTGCCTGTCATCGTGATCTCTGCGCAAAATACTATTATGACGGCTATCCAAGCAGCCGAGGCAGACGCATATGACTACCTGCCGAAACCCTTCGATTTGCCTGATCTGATGAAGCGTGCTGCGCGTGCGCTTGAAGTTAAACGCCGTGCGCCCAATACCCGTGCTCCCGATGTTAACGCATCGGAACAGGCGGGTGATTTGCCTTTAGTTGGTCGCACTCCCGTCATGCAGGCGCTGTATCGCCTTGTCGCACGGGTGATGAACACGCAACTGCCCGTTTTGATCACCGGCGAAAGCGGTACCGGGAAATCCCTGATCGCTCGCGCGGTTCATGACTTTTCGGATCGCCGGAGCCTTCCTTTTGTCGTTGTCTCCGCTTCCGATTTGGAAGGCATGGATGGCCCATCTGCGGTTTTAAGCCGCGCAAAGGGTGGTTCAATCCTATTTGACGAGGTCAGTGATCTATCAGACGACGCTCAAGGCCGTATTGTGCGTATGCTGGATGCGCTGGGTGATAATGCGCCACGCATCATGGCGACATCGCAGTCTGACCTGATGGCACGCATGGAAGAAGGAAAATTCCGGGAGGACCTGTTTTATCGGCTTGGCGGTGTCACGGTTGATGTACCTTCACTACGCGAACGCGTCGACGATATCCCGCTGCTCGCTGAACACTTCCTAGCCCGCTCAGAGCGTGACGGTGCACCCGTGCGTCGCTTTGGCGAATCTGCGTTGGAATTGGTTCGCGCTTACAGCTGGCCCGGCAACGTGCGCCAGTTAGAAAATGCGGTCCGCCGCCTGGTCTTTACGGCTGCTGAAGAAGAGATCACTCGCGCAGAAGTCGAGATGGTCTTGGGTAACCAGCCGGCTATTGAACCACTGCGGTCAGGCGGCGAGGGCGAGAAGCTGTCAGCTAGCGTTGGTAAGCACCTGCGTCGTTATTTCGACCTGCACGGCGGAGTCTTGCCGCCCCCGGGCCTATACAATCGGATCTTAAAAGAGGTCGAAGGGCCATTAATTGAGATCGCATTGGACGCAACAGGCGGAAATCAGGCCAAATGTGCTGATTTACTTGGTATCAATCGCAATACTTTGCGCAAGAAGATCACTGACCTCGATATCCGCGTGACACGCCGCCGCAAATTGATGTAAAACCGCAACAGGACCGTGGCTGATGTGCTTCTATGATGCATAGCTGCCACGCGTACCGGCGGTAACGTGGGAAAACCCACCTAAATAAATGAGACTGAGGCGTGCGGCGTACCTATTGGGCCTCTTATTTGATGCGGTTTGGCCGTTGGCAACGCCAACGCCATATTCAAAGCTTTGTCACTGCGGCTCTTGTGGTCGCGGGGCCTGTTTTGGCTGTTGCGACCTACATTGTGGTTGGCCCGTTAAGTCAGGGTGCATCCTCACCGCCGCTGCGTTTGATCCTGCTCAGCGATCTTGTTTACGTTTTAATCGTGATGGCCGTTGTGATGCGGCAAGTCGCACGAATGGTCGCCGCGAGACGCGCAAAATCAGCTGGTTCGAGATTGCACCTGCGCCTGACCGGTGTTTTCGCACTCTCAGCCCTGATCCCGACGGTTCTGGTTGCGGTATTTTCGGTTCTACTTATTTCCGTCGCGCTTGAAGGCTTGTTTTCCGAGCCTGTCGGGAACGTCCTGCGAACGTCACTGACGACTGCGCAAGCCTATGAAGAAGAGCACCGCCAAGAACTGACCAGAGATGCAAGGGGCCTCGCCGGCTATCTGAACCGCGAAAGGCAGGCAAACCTGTTTATGGACGATGGCGAAGTGCGCCGCGCCCTGGGGGACGTGCAGCCACAGATCGATAGATCATTGTCCGAGGCGTTTGTTATCGATGGAAACGGTGATATCGCGGCGCGTGGCACGGGCTCTTATGATTTCGACTACGAACGCCCAAGCGCCGAGATATTTGCCGTCGCGGACAGTGATGGTCTCGCTATCATCGAGGACGTTGAAAACAACGAATTCCGCGCCTTGATGCCACTGACCGCATTTCGCAATCGCTATTTATATGTGACACGAAGTGTGGACGGTAACGTTTTGTTATTGCTTAATGACACAACGCAAACTGTTGAACAGTACGAACTGCTTGCAACAGAGCGAGGTAAGATGTTGTTCCAGTTTGGCCTCTTGTACCTTGGCTTTGCGGTGATCTTGATTTTGGCCGCTATCTGGGGCGCGCTTTGGTTTGCAGAGCGCTTATCGCGGCCGATTGGACGTCTTGTTTCCGCTTCACAGCGCGTCGGCGGTGGGGACTTGGACGTACGCGTTATCGAAGACGACGGCGATGATGAGATATCGCAGCTAGGTCACTACTTTAACCTTATGACCGGGCAGTTAAAGGGGCAGCGTGATGAGCTGTTGGAAACGAACCGGATGACCGAACAGCGCCGTCGGTTATTTGACTCGGTGCTTAGTTCTGTGACGTCAGGGGTTGTTGGTTTGGATGCGGACGGCCGTGTCACATTGGTAAACCCGTCAGCGCAGCGCCTATTATCAGTTAACCCTGACAGTGGCCCGACGGCACTGCCTGTCGCAATTCCAGAGTTTGCGGATCTGTTCAGCCAAATGATCAGCGCGGGATCTGACAACGTACAAGAACAAGTAAACCTAATACGTAAAGGCCAGCAAGAAAGCCTTTTGGTGCGGATGTCCCCACGCCGGAACGCGGATGGGGCGCTCGAAGGTTATGTTGTGGCGTTTGACGACGTGACCGACCTGGTCAGTGCGCAGCGGATGGCCGCCTGGGGTGATGTCGCCCGGCGTATCGCCCATGAAATCAAAAACCCGCTTACGCCCATTCAGCTGTCAGCAGAGCGTATTAAGCGTAAGTTTGCCAAGCAATTGGGTGACGATGCGAGCAAGCTTGAACAAATGACAGATGTCATCGTACGTCAGACCAATGACTTGCGACGTATCGTCGACGATTTTTCAAAGTTCGCTAGAATGCCCGAACCGGAAATGGCCGTTGCTGACCTGACCCAGCTTGTTGCGGATGCTGTGGCTTTGCAGAAGGCCGGGCAGCCGGCTGTTAAGATTTCCGCGTCGCTTCCCAAAAGCGCGATACTGGCCGACATGGACGGTACGATGATCAGTCAGGCGTTGATCAACCTGATTAAGAATGCTGGTGAAGCGACTGAAACATATAAAGAAACACACGGCACAGCTGAGTATAAACCTGAAGTCCGCGTCGAAATGCTACAATATGACGATCACGTGCGCATTAGCATTTCTGACAATGGCATCGGGCTGCCCGAAGACAGGGCGCGGTTGTTCGAACCCTATGTTACAACACGGGACAAGGGCACCGGACTTGGCCTACCAATCGTGAAGAAAATTATCGAAGAACACAGCGGGACGCTGACACTTGCCGACGCTGAGATCTTTGACGGGCAGGACCACGCCGGTGCCTGTGCAATCATTCAACTACCATTAATGTCTGCCGGTGCGCAGACCATAAAGATACCAGCATGAGGACGATGATGGGCGATATTTTAATTACTGATGATGAACGTGATATCCGAGAACTCATTTCGGATATTCTAAAGGATGAGGGTTATACGACCCGACTTGCAGGCACATCCGACGAATGCATGGCGCAGATTTCTAAGGCGCCACCGGCGCTCATGATCCTTGATATCTGGCTCAAGGATAGCAACATGGACGGGATCGATATTCTGAAATCGGTCAAACGTGATCACCCGGATATCCCGGTGGTGATTATATCTGGGCACGGAAACATCGAAATCGCAGTCGCAGCAATTAAGCAAGGCGCCTACGATTTCATTGAAAAACCGTTTAACATCGATCAGTTACTGGTTGTTATTCGTCGTGCGATGGAAACGTCCCGACTGCGTCGTGAGAACGTCGCGTTGAAACGTGGTGACGTTGCAAGCGCTGAGATGCTTGGTGATAGCGCCGCATTCCGCACGCTGAAGTCGCAACTGGATAAGGTAACGAAATCAAATGGCCGGGTCATGCTGACCGGCCCAGCAGGCGTCGGTAAGGAAATCGCCGCGCGCTACATCCATGCGAATTCTAACCGTTCCAGCGCACCTTTTGTCACGGTGAACTCCGCATCTATTGAGCCCGACCGCATGGAAGAAGTCCTGTTTGGCCGTGAAGATAGCGGACGCGGCATTGAGCCAGGGTTGCTTGAGGAGGCAAACGGCGGGGTAATCTACTTTGACGAAGTAGCCGATATGCCACTGGGAACGCAGTCAAAAATCCTGCGTGTTCTTGTTGATCAGCGTTTCCAAAGGGTAGGTGGCACCGACAAGGTACAGGTCGACTTGCGGGTCATTTCAAGCACCAATCGTGATCTACCATCAGCCATCGACGCCGGTACTTTCCGCGAAGAACTATATCACCGCCTCAATGTCGTGCCGATTGGGGTGCCATCGCTTGAGGAACGTCGCGAAGATATCCCTGTTTTGGCCGAACATTTCATCGAGGTCTTTAACAAGGCGCAGGGCCTGCCACTGCGTAAACTTGCAGACGATGCGCGTGCATTGCTGCAAACCATGCTGTGGCCGGGAAATGTGCGCCAGCTTAAGAACGTTGTGGAACGTGTTCTAATTCTTGGTGAAAATACCGGTGACATCGCTGCAAGAGAGCTGCCAACCGGTGAGGAAAGTGGCGGCAGCGACGAAGGCCGCATTGTCTTGGCTGGTGGTCTAGCGACACTGCCTCTGCGTGAAGCGCGTGAATTATTTGAACGCGAATACCTCTTGACCCAGATTAACCGATTTGGTGGTAACATCAGTCGGACAGCGACTTTTGTCGGAATGGAGCGTTCCGCTCTGCACCGTAAGCTCAAATCGCTTGGCGTAGTGACAACAAACAAGGCGGGCGGTCGTGTCGCCTATGTCGAGGACGAAGCGTAATGAAGGTCATTATCTGTGGTGCGGGTCAGGTCGGTTGGCAGATCGCGCGCCATTTGTCGGGTGAAAAGAACGACGTAACGGTGGTGGATAACAATCCCGAACTGGTGCGCCGCGCGACCGACACGTTGGATGTGCAGGGTATCGCAGGACACGCAAGTTATCCTGACGTCCTTGATCGTGCGGGTGCCCGTGACGCTGATATGATTATCGCAGCGACCCATTCCGACGAAGTAAATATGGTGACCTGTCAGGTGGCCCATTCGGTTTTCGCCGTCCAGCGCAAGATCGCGCGTCTACGTGCGCAAAACTATCTCGACGCGATTTATTCTGACCTTTATCGCCGGGATCATTTGCCGATCGATGTGGTGATTTCCCCTGAGAAAGAGGTCGCCGAAGCAGCGTTGCAGCGCCTTGCTGCGCCCGCGGCATTCGACACTGAGAGTTTCTTAGAAGGTCGCGCCCAACTGCTGGGGATCACGATTGATGATGACTGTCCGGTCATCAATACGCCGCTGCGCCAGCTCACGGATTTGTTTTCGACTTTGCGCGCCATTGTTGTCGGCATTCGTCGTGATGGCGGATTGTTTGTGCCCTCAGCTGGCGACCAGATTTTTGCAGGCGATGATTGTTACATCTTCTGCGTGACCGAGGACATGACGCGCACGCTCGAGATTTTTGGTAAAACACATTCAAAACAAGAACGCATCGTCATTATTGGTGGTGGTAATGTTGGGCTTGGCGTCGCACAAGCGCTTGAAACGCGTACGGAACGCGTACGTGTTAAGGTAATCGAAAAAGACCGTACAATCGCCGAAAACGCGGCCGATACTTTAGACAGAACAATCGTTCTGCACGGTGATGGTCTAAACAGTGGGCTGCTTGACGAGGCGAGTATTTCGACTGCTGATGCCGTCCTTGCCGTGACCGACGATGATAAGACCAACATTCTGGTGTCCGTACGCGCCAAGGAGATGGGCTGCCCGATGGCCATCTGTTTGATCAACGACCCAACACTGGTGCCGCTGATGGGCCCATTGAATATCGACGCCTATATTAACCCACGTGCAACGACAGTTAGTTCTATTCTGCGTCATATCCGCCATGGCCGTGTGCGTGGCGTTTATTCCATCGGCGACGCAGAGGCAGAGGTCATCGAAGCGCAAGTGCTTGGTACATCGCCAATTGCAGGGCAACGGATCAAAGAAATCGATTTCCCAGAGGGGACGTTGATCGGTGGTCTGATGAAGCAGAACAAATTTGTGAAGCCCTCGGGCGAAACACGCATTGAAGAAGGCGACGTGATTGCGATTTTCGCGATGAGTAATGACGTGCCAGAGGTTGAACGCCTCTTGCAGGTTTCGATTGATTTCTTCTGATGAAATGGCTCGTTAAGCTCCCGTTTTTCGTGATCCTCATGGGGTTGGGTGCGATTGCTATGCTCGTGCCGTCTGCCCATGGCGTGATCATGGAAGATTTCACCACTATGCGCGTGTTCTTTTACGGGTTCTTGCTGTTCTCAATTCTGACAGTGACCGTCGGTCTGGCGACTTCTGGCTATGCGCCGACAAACGTTGCACGTAGCCAATTGATCGGGCTTTTGTCCGCATTCACGATACTGCCGCTTATGTTTGCTGTCCCGTTCTACGAGGCGGTTGGAAACACGACCTATCTGAATGCGTGGTTTGAAATGGTTTCCAGCTTCACCACCACCGGGGCGACGGTTTATGATACATCTGGGCGGCTCACACCATCACTGCACCTCTGGCGGGCGTTGGTTGGTTGGCTTGGCGGTTTGCTTATCTGGGTGACGGCTGTATCAATCTTTGCTCCAATGAACCTTGGTGGGTTTGAGGTGCGTGCAACCACGAACATCGGCAAAGGTGCTGTGTCTGGGTTTAGCCAAATCTCTCGTATTGCGGATCCGTCTGAGCGGCTTGTTCGCTATACTCTCACGCTGACCCCGATCTACCTCGGTTTAACGTTCCTTCTGTGGATCGGCCTGGTTGTCGCAGGAGAGTTGCCCTATGTCGCGCTGTGCCACGCGATGTCGACGTTATCAACTTCGGGGATTTCACCCATTGATGGGCTTTACTATGCGGCATCCGGTTTCTGGGGCGAATTGCTTATTTTTTGCTTCTTTGTATTCGCTCTGTCGCGTTTGACGTTTAGCCGCGGATTAATTGGCGAGGGTGATCAGGGCCTAAAACGTGACCCCGAATTCCGGACGGCTCTGGTTCTTATCGGTCTTGTTACAGCGGGGTTATTCTTGCGCCACTTTATCGCTGCGGCGGACCGACAGACCGTTGTCACCATCCAAGAGGTCTTTGCAGCACTTTGGGGTACTCTGTTCACCGTGGCGTCATTTCTGACAACGGCAGGGTTTGAATCGCATTTCTGGGGTGGTGCCGCGTCTTGGTCTGGGTTGCAGACACCGGGCTTATTTCTGACGGGAATGGCGTTGATTGGGGGCGGTGTTGCGACCACGGCAGGCGGTGTGAAGCTCCTGCGCATCTACGCGTTATATCGGCACGGCGAACGTGAACAAGAACGCCTGCTGCATCCGTCATCCATTGGTGGTGGAGGTCGCGAGGCGCGGCGCATTCGTAAGCAGGGCGCTTATATCTCTTGGATATTCTTCATGCTGTTTGCGCTTAGCATTGCCGCGATCATGACACTGATGTCATTAACGGGTGTGCAATTCGAAACCTCAATTGTGCTTAGCGTGTCGGCGCTGTCAACGACAGGGCCGCTGGCCGCAGTCGCTGCCGAAGTACCGATCGCGTATTCAGGGATACCTGATAGCGCTAAGGTCATTTTGGCCGCTGCAATGGTGTTAGGACGCCTCGAAACGCTTGCGATTATCGCGCTATTTAACCCTGAAATTTGGCGCGGTTAACACAGGTTAGTCTGTTTTCCTTTTGGGGCTGGAAACTCTGTCAGGGTCGCGACATACTGCGGCTAACAGCGAGGGGCCGATGCGCGGCCGTAATAACAAAAAAAGGGTGTCACAATGGCCGCCGACAAAGCAAATTTGCAAGATGCATTTCTTAACCACGTTCGTAAAACCAAAGTTCCGGTGACGATCTTTCTGGTGAACGGGGTAAAGTTGCAGGGTGTAATCACATGGTTTGATAGTTTCTGCGTTCTCCTGCGTCGCGACGGGCAAGCACAGCTTGTCTACAAAAGCGCGATTTCGACAATCATGCCAGCGCAGCCTATCAGCCTTTATGAAGGCGAAGAATAAGATTGCTAGAACATGATCGGCCCGTAACGCGGGCCTGGGTACTTCACCCGGATCTAAAGACAGACCATAGCCGCCGTGCCGCAGGCCCCGCGCTTGAAGAAGGCGTGTCGCTTGCGGCCGCCTTGCCTGATTTGCAGGTTGTGGGTGCTGATATTGTACGTCTGCCAAAAATCCATCCGGGTAAGCTGTTTGGCAAAGGCAAAATTGCAGAGCTAAAGACAGTCTTCGAGACGAATAAGGTCGAGCTGGTTCTGATCGATGGTCCAGTGACACCCGTACAGCAGCGTAACCTTGAAAAGGAATGGGGCGTTAAGCTGCTTGACCGGACCGGCTTGATCCTCGAGATTTTTAGCGATCGCGCGCGGACCTCTGAAGGTGTGCTTCAGGTCGAGATGGCAGCCCTGTCTTATCAACGCACGCGTCTGGTACGAGCTTGGACCCACCTTGAACGTCAACGTGGTGGGCTTGGCTTTGTTGGTGGTCCGGGTGAAACCCAGATCGAGGCTGACCGCCGTGCGATTGACGAACAGCTGGGGCGCTTGCGCCGTCAGTTGGCAAAGGTCGTTAAGACACGCGAATTGCACCGTGCGTCTCGTGCCAAGGTGCCATTCCCGATCGTTGCTTTGGTTGGCTATACCAACGCAGGGAAATCAACGCTGTTCAACCGACTGACAGGTGCCGAAGTGTTCGCTAAGGACATGTTATTCGCGACGCTTGACCCGACAATGCGCAAGATCGTTTTGCCTACGGGTGACGAAGTAATCATGTCGGATACTGTAGGCTTTATCAGTGACTTGCCGACCGAACTTGTTGCGGCGTTTCGTGCGACACTTGAAGAAGTGCTTGATGCCGATCTGATCGTGCACGTGCGTGACATCAGCCACGAACAGTCCGAAGAACAGTCACAAGATGTGATGACAATTTTGCAAAGCCTCGGCGTTGCCGAAGAAGCCCCATTGATTGAAGTGTGGAACAAGATCGACCAGCTATCGCCGGAAGATCACGACGCGATGGTCACGCAAGCGGCACGCACAGATGATCTGTTTGCAGTGTCAGCGATCACCGGCGAAGGGATGGACGCGCTATTGGCGGCGATCCCGGACAAGCTTAAAGATCCGCGCACCGAGGAAAGCATTCATCTTAGCTTTGCCGATGGACGGAAACGCGCGTGGTTGTTCGACGCTGGTATCGTGACGAACGAAGAGCAGACCGAAACAGGTTACGATCTTACCGTGTTCTGGACAGCGCTACAGCGCGAACGTTTCGCCCGACTTTAAGGTTTGGGGGTCAGTACTGTGACCCCCACAGCCGCCGCCCGTGCCAACGCCGGGTCTAGCGACATCGGGATATACTCTCCGCGCCGCCATAGTTCACCAAGGTTGTCATAGTAGCGCGAAAGAGGGTGCCCGGATTGCCCGGTTGCCGTAACAAAGACTGAACTGTCAGGATCAGCAAAATCATAGACACCACGATAGCCTGCGGCATGTACGTTCTGGAACGGGGCTGGCCCAACACCGGACGTTTTGCCGCGCTGCAATGTATTGTCGCCGCCACTTGTTGATTGACGGATATTGACGACCCAATTCAGAATTGGTGTTTGGCCCAAAACGGCATGATCATGTTTTGCGACATGCGCATCGCCCCAACGGACAGCTTCGATTGCCGTGCCGTGGTTCTCGGTAATCCAGATCAACGCGTCATCCAGAGCTTGGCGGGCGATGTCTGTGCAGGTTTCGACTGGTGCCGATTGGATTACATCGCACCAAATGCCAGCGCCATCAACATTGCGGAAGACACGTTCAATAAACACAGGGGCAACATGCGTGAACTCAGCCGAGAGTGGCCCTAGTTCGTCACGGATTAGGCGTTGCTGCACCGCGCGTACCCAAGCCGCATAGATCAGAGGCTCCGGCAGGTGTTCATTCATTTCACCGTTCCACGCCGATAGGAGATCAAGTGCGATCTGCCTGCGCCGTTCGGGTGTACCTTCGGGGGCCGCATCACCAGTGTACCAAAGATCAGCGCCCATGAGTGCTGAAAGCGTCCGCGCTGTGAAACTGACGGTATCCAACTGCGCCTCAATAAAGCTGTCACGGGTGTGCACTTCACGAGCTTGCATCAGTCGACGCCAGCGATTGATCCGCTGCGTGTCGCCCCAAAGGTACGACACATGGCGCGGGAATTCGCGATCAACCGTCTTGTTGTTGGTATTGCCGATGATCCCGCCTTCTGGGTTCAGGAAAATCGGGTTGTCGCTATAGGGGAAACGACCCTGCCACCGGTTTTCCGGCAGGTACCCAAATGATGGAAAACGACCCCGGCTTTGATGGTTCGGATCACGTGCCGGAATTGCGCCAATGGTTTTCATCGCGATGCGGTTTCGATCCGCAAGCGTCAGGTTCAGCGCAGGTGCAATAAAGGTTTCGCCGGCCCGAATGGCCTCATTCACTGTCCGGGCGCGCATGATGCCCATGGCGGCAGAGATCGACGTATCGCGATCTGATAGGGCGCTCCACGCGATTGCGGTAACGTGATCCGGTGGCGTGATTGTCCCAAGGTTAAACTGATTGCCCGACATGACCGGCCCATTTGCGGTCCAACGCAAGCGCAATGTGACGGCTGGTGCGTCCTTAATGTTGACGATGCTGTCACGGGTGCGGAACGGCACCCAACCATCAGGCCCGCGATATTGGTCGCGGTCGTCGGGGTTCACTTCTTCGATCATGATATCAAGATCGTCGACATAAGCCGCCGTAATGCCCCAACCAAGGCTATCACCGCGGCCCGACATGATAAGCGGTAGTCCCGGAATCGTAGCGCCAATCACGCCGCCACTTTCCAGCTCTAGCCGGGCGAGATACCAGATAGTCGGAGCTGTCAGCCCCAGATGCGGGTCGTTAGCAAGTAGCGTTGATCCGGTTGCCGAACGGTCAGCATTTGCGGCCCACGCGTTTGACGCGCCGGCAAGCTCTGGCGGGTGAAATGGCGACAATGGATCGGACGCCAACTGCGTATCAGGTGTGAACGACGGGACATCGGGCACAAGGCTCGCGTATGCGGGTAGGGCAGCGATTCCACTTGTAGGATCGTCAGGCATGATGTCACGCAGACGGTCATTGTCGATCAAAAGCGAAGTGCGCGCGCGTAATACTTCATTCGCCAGATTTGGCGAAAGTTGCAGAGCCATTAGTTTTAGAATTGCGATGGAATCCGCTGGCTGCCAAGGCGAAACGGGATGGCTAAACAGCCACATTTCGGGCGCCCCACGACCACGCGCTCCTGCGTTCACTTCATTCAGCCAAGCATTCACACCAGCAGAATAAGCATTCAGGGCCGCAGTCGTTTCCTCATCCTGCGCCTTTTCTGAAGCGACAGAGAGGTTGTAGATGTCGTAGCGGCGCATCGCCTCATCGATCTTTAGCGTACGTTCGCCGAATAGTTCAGACAGCCGGCCCTGAACCGTGCGGCGCAACATCGTCATCTGCCATAGCCGGTCTTGGGCATGGGCATAGCCAAGCGCAAAGAATACGTCCTGGTCGTTGGCACCAAAGATATGGGGCACGTTGGCGTTATCGCGCACTATCTCAATCGTCGCGCTAATTCCAGCCACATCGGTCTGGGCATCGTAGTCGGGCAGGGACCGCGAGGCAAAGTAGTAGGCCAGTGTAACGGTCGCAACGCAAAGAACAATCAATGCAGTTGCGAACCAGATAAGCCAACGGAAAATCAGCGCCATAGGAACCTCGGGGTTTTTTGTTGGCCCCGTTGTACCAATGCTATCAGGAAGAACAAGCTAGCGTTCTGGGATCAGGCCTCTTGGGCTGAAACGCAGCACCAACAACAGGACAAGCCCCATGGTCAGTAGGCGCATATGCGCTGCAGATTCGATCATCCGCTCCTTGAGTTCACTGCCGTCAGCCAAGCCGCTGGATAGGATATTCATCAAACCAAGGCCCATTGGTTCAACCTGAACCCATAGCCACCAGATCAGGATACCACCAAGAACAGCGCCAAAGTTATTTCCAGAACCGCCAACGATCACCATGACCCAAATCAGGAAGGTAAAGCGGAGTGGCTGATACGTACCGGGTGTCAACTGACCATCAAGCGTGGTCATCATCGCGCCGGCAATCCCGCAGATTGCTGAGCCAAGGATGAAAATCTGCAGATGGCGCGCGGTTACGTCTTTGCCCATCGCCTCGGCTGCGGTTTCATTGTCGCGAATTGCGCGCATCATACGGCCCCATGGGCTGTTAAGTGCCTTTTGCGCCAACCAAAGCAGTACCAGCAGCACAATCGCGAACAGGACTGTGTAGCATAGTTTAGTGTAGATCGTGGATGCAGTGACCGGGTCAAAGCCAAAGCTTGCCGCACGCGCGATAAAGCCCGGATCGCTTTGTAGTGTGACCTCATAGGGCACGGGACGGGGCAGGCCGTTCACGTTCTTCACGCCACGTGCCAACCAGTCTTCGTTTTTCATGACAGCGATGATGATCTCTGCAATGCCAAGTGTCGCAATCGCCAAGTAATCAGACCGCAGGCCAAGCGCTGTTTTTCCAATGATCCAAGCAGCACCAGCGGCCAGCAGACCACCCATGGGCCATGCCAATAGGATGAAATAGTCGGGCAGGAGCATGTCGTTGGCATCACGGTGCGGGCCAAAGATGTTCAAACCACCCAAGTAACCAGTCGATGCAGGATCAACCGCCTCAATCGCGACCACACCTGCATCAAAGACTGCGCGGTAGATCACGAAACCAACGATAAGCGCGGCAATCGTACCCAATGTACGTGCACGACCTGTTAGTTTCTTGCGGAGGAACACAACGGCGACCACAGTCGCAACACCCAGCAGCAGTCCTGCGATAACTTGCAAGCCGCCAGCTGACCATGCCTCGCCCACGGGGGGCATGCCGATCAGAACGGTGGCCAACCCGCCAAGCGCGACAAAGCCCATGACCCCGATGTTAAACAGCCCGGCAAATCCCCATTGCAGATTTACGCCAAGTGCCATGATCGCGGACACAAGCCCCATGTTTAGGATGAACAGGGCAGAGTTCCAGCCTTGGACAAATCCGGTGCCAACGAGCAGCAGGCCGACGAATGCGAAAAGCAGTGTGTTTTTCAATGCAGGGTTCATACGGATTGCCCCTTGAACAGGCCGGTCGGTTTAAACAGCAGAACGATAATCAAGATCGCAAAGCTGACGGCGAATTTATAATCGGTAGACATCAACTGGACGAGGCCATCAGGCTCAAGGCTATCTGGCATCATATACACTAGCACTTTTTTCCATGCGTAGGTGATCGTGACTTCGCTGAATGCGATGACGAAACCACCTGCGATGGCACCCAGTGGATTGCCAAGGCCACCAACGATGGCAGCAGCAAAGATGGGCAGCAGTAGCTGGAAGTATGTGAAGGCTTTGAAAGACTTATCCAACCCATAAAGAACACCTGCTGTGGTCGCGAGTGCGGCGACAATCATCCAAGTGACCTTAACCACCCAATCAGGGTTAATCCCGGAAAGAAGTGCCAAATCCTCGTTGTCTGAAAACGCACGCATGGATTTACCAGTACGGGTTTTGTTGAGGAACCAAAACAGCAGTGACACGGCGATAATCGCGACGACAACGGTGATTGCCTGCGTCGTCTTAATGGCAAGACCTTCACGCAGGCCAGTCATTTCTTTGAAGTCGCGTGCCGTGATCAAGAACCGTTCACCATCGGCAAAGCGGATATCGCGTACGCCAATGATAAAGCGCACAATGCCGTTCATCACAAACATCACACCCATAGACACGATGACAAGAATGACAGGCTTGGCCTTTTGGTCACGGTAGAATTTGTAAACCAGCCAATCGGTGAACAGCACCAAAAGGATCGTGGCACCAATTCCGAATGGCAAGGCGAGAAGGGCGGTTGGCAGTGGGCCAAAGGTAATCCCAAGCGCAAGTAGCGCATTGGTCCCGATGATCGTCATCGCCGTGCCAAAGGCCATAGTATCGCCATGAGCAAAGTTCGAGAACCGCAGGATGCCATAGATCAGCGTGACACCAAGCGCACCGATAGCGAGCTGAGCACCATAGGCTAGGCCCGGTACGATGACAAAGTTAGCGAGGGCCACAAGGGCGTTTAAGAAGTCCATTAGTGTCCAGGTCCTCTGGTGCAGGTTCCGCTATATTCACGATAACCAGTTACGACTGGTTCGTTTGCAGTGTATTCGACGATCATCTCTTCGAACCGCGCTAAACCACTTTCATATACTGAAAGAGTATCACCGCGCCCGATATGTGACTGCCCATCATGATGGTATATTTCAGCACCATCGACCGATGACCTCGAATAGCATTTCATGGCGTCACCGATAAAAGAGCTTTCGCAGTACATTCCCGGACCACTGGAATTTTCATTCTGGAGAAGAAGCGTCATGGCTTTATCGTCACCCTGTAAATCACAGCGATAGACCATAGTATCACTGTGCTTTTCGCTTGTTAGAGACGCCGATCTGGCTGCACCGTTATTATAAACTGCATACGGTCGCTCCGAGATACATCCGGGCAGCATGAGAGCTACGGCACCTAATGTTGATAACTGCTTCATCCGCCCAGAAAACTCCGCCGTACGTCTTCGTCCGCCAACAGCTCTTTACCTGTACCTGTGTGTGCATTCCGACCCTGAACAAGAACATAGGCTTTGTCTGCAATTTCAAGTGCTTGTCGTGCGTTCTGCTCAACCATCAGGATTGGAATGCCTGTCCGGGCGACCTCAATGATCCGGTCGAAAAGCTCGTCCATCACGATGGGCGACACGCCTGCGGTGGGTTCGTCCAACATTAGCACTTTGGGTTGTGTCATGAGTGCGCGACCGACGGCGACTTGTTGGCGTTGACCACCTGACAATTCGCCTGCAGCTTGGTTGCGTTTTTCTTTAAGGATCGGGAACAGGTCGTAAACCTGCGTCATCGTATCCTTGAAATCGTCGCGACGGATAAAGGCACCCATTTCTAGGTTTTCTTCAACCGTCATCGACGTGAAAATATTGTGGGTTTGGGGCACAAAGCCCATCCCCTTAACCACGCGTTCCTGCGGCGACAGTTTGGTGATGTCTTCACCATCCAGACGCACTGCGCCTGAATTGACGTTCAACATGCCAAAAATGGCTTTCATCGCGGTAGATTTGCCAGCCCCATTGGGACCAACAATCACTGCGATCTCGCCTTTTTCGGCGGCAATCGTACAGCCATGCAAGATATCAGGACCTTTGCCATAGCCACCGGTCATGGCGTCGCCGATCAGAAACGGTTCGCTCACTTGTTAATGTACTCCGACAAGAAGGGCAGATAGGTGGTTAGCGTGTTGCGCATCAGCGCCTGCTCGGATCCATCCGCGTGATAGAGGTAGATATAGTACAATGTGCCGGCTGCGCCCAATACGGCACCGAGCAACACGGTTAGTAAGAATTTCATGTCATAACCTTATCTTTGTTTTTTAAGCCGGTGCCGAGGTAAGCCTCGATCACCTGTTCGTTGGCTTTGATTTCGGCCAATGTCCCTTCGGCCAAAACGTGGCCCTCGGCCATACAAATAACTGGGTCACAAAGGCGGCCAATAAAATCCATGTCGTGTTCAATCACGACGAATGTGTAATTACGTTCTTTGTTCAGGCGAATGATCGCGTCGCCGATCGTGTTCAATAGGGTGCGGTTAACGCCTGCACCGACCTCGTCCAAGAAGACGATCTTGGCGTCGACCATCATAGTCCGCCCAAGTTCGAGCAGCTTTTTCTGTCCGCCGGACAGGTTACCTGCTTTTTCGTCTTTCAGGTGGTCGATTGTCAGGAATTCAAGAACCTCATCCGCTTTGGCAAGCAAGGCGCGTTCTTCGTTCGCGATCCGTTTGCGGCCAAACCAAGCGTTCCACAGCGTTTCGCCAGATTGCGCGCCGGGCACCATCATCAGGTTTTCGCGCACTGTCATAGACGAAAATTCGTGCGCGATTTGGAAGGTGCGCAGCAGCCCCTTGTGGAACAATTCGTGCGGTGGAAGCCCTGTGATGTCTTCGCCCATCATGGTCACACGGCCAGATGTTGGCTTAAGAACGCCTGCGATCACATTGAAAAGCGTTGTTTTTCCGGCGCCGTTTGGTCCGATAAGGCCCGTGATAGACCCTTGTTCGATGCGCAACGACGCCCCATCAACGGCCCGAAAACCACCAAAGGTTTTCACCAAATTCTCGACAACGATCATATCTTCCTCTCGCACACCTTTTTGGCATGTCTATTAGATGAAGCGGCGCAGTCTCCTGCGCCGCTTCGACTTTGGTGCGATATATTAGCGGTAACCGATTGTCGAATACTCGCCGTCAGCGAATTCGATTTCTTGGTAGTTACCAGCAGATTCACCGGGTCCGATCAGTTCAACTGCGGATGCACCGACGTAATCGATGTCTTCGCCAGCTGCGATCAGCTCAAGGCCTTTTGCCAATTCACCAGGGTAGATTTCAACACCGGGTGCGTTTGCAACGTCAAAGACGTGGTCCTTGAATGCAGCAGAATCGCTGGAACCAGCAGCCTGCATCGCCAACATGATCAGTGCCGCAGCATCGTATGATTCTGGTGCAAATGCGCCTGTGCCGTCGAAACCAGCTGCTTCGGCCATTTCAACGAATTTTGCAGCGCCCGGGCTGTCGGTGCCGGGGTAAGCGCCATAAGAGCCGTTAAGTTCTTCGCCAAAGTTTTCGTTCAGCTTTGCGCCAACCATGCCGTCAGGGAAGTAGAACGTGTCGAACGCGCCAGAATCGAGCGATGAACGCACGACGCCTGAACCGCCTTGGTCAACGTAGCCAGCGACAACCAGAACTTCGCCACCAGCAGATGCCAATGCGCCAACTTCAGCAGAGTAGTCAGCTTTGCCGTCTTCGTGCGCTGCAGAGATTGTTACTGTACCGCCAGCAGCTTCGAATGCTGCTTGGAACGCATCAGCCAAGCCTTTGCCGTAGTCGTTGTTTGTATAAGTCAGTGCGACTTCTTCAACGCCACGATCCTGAAGAATTTCAGTAATGATAACACCCTGACGCGCATCAGAAGGTGCTGTACGGAAGAACAGGCCGTCATCTTCGGCAGTCGATAGGCCCGGTGATGTCGCGGATGGAGAAATCATCACAACGCCGTTTGCACGTGCAACGTTCTGCAAAATCGCACCCGTCACACCAGAACAATCCGCGCCCATGATCGCGTTCACGCCATCAGAAGTTACAAGACGTTCTGCCGCCGCTGTCGCCGCACCGCTATCGATACATGTGCTGTCGCCGCGTACAGAAGTCACTGTCGCGCCGTCCAAAAGTGCACCAGATTCGGTGACTTCGGCCATTGCAAGCTCTGCGCCTGCGCCCATGGCAGGAGTGATCGACTCAAGTGGGCCTGTAAAGCCAAGCACAACGCCGATTTTCACTTCGTCAGCAGCCATTGCGCCACCAGCAATCATTGTCATGGCGGATGTCGCCATCAGTAGTTTTTTCATTTTAGACTCCCAGTTGGATCTTATTGTCCTGCGCGCCAGCTTATCAGCGTGTTTCCAAAAGGAAAGTCGGAACCAAAGGTCAATTTCACTGAATCATCGACCTAAAACGGTAAAAACGTCTAAGTTTTTACGGCTTATGATCAATCCTAGTTGAAAACAGGCTTTGTTCAGGATGGCGCACGCGAGGCGTGGCTGCCGCGTTCGCGGTACGGTGTAGTGTCATAGTGCGACCGATAGCATTTTGAAAAATGCGACGGTGATGCAAAACCACAGGCCAAGGCGACATTAATGACGGTCATGTCTGTCTGCATCAGAAGGTTCCGGGCCTTTTGCAGGCGCAGCTCCATATAATAGCGTTTGGGGCTGCGTGATAGGTAACGGCGGAATAGGCGCTCCAACTGACGCGTGGACATGCCGACATCAGTTGCAAGGGTCGCAGGGCTGATCGGTTCTTCGATGTTTTGTTCCATCATCTGGATAACACGTGACAATTTTGGATGACGAACCCCAATACGCGTCGGGATGGAAAGGCGCTGCGTATCCTGATCTGTTCGAATGGCTGAGTAAATCAGGATGTCCGCGACTGCATTGGCAAGGTCTTCGCCGTGATCATCGGCAATCAGTTTGATCATCAGATCCAGAGACGCGGTGCCACCGGCGGTCGTAATCCGATTTCCGTCAATGACGAAAACAGATTTGGTGAGCGTCACATCTTCGAACTCTTCAAGAAAGCTGTCGTGATTCTCCCAGTGGATTGTGGCCCGTTTGCCATCAAGCAACCCGGCCTTCGCGATTGTATAACCAGCAGTGCAAAGGCCTGCGATTGTAGCGCCGCGTCGCGCTTCGCGTCGTAACCAGTTTAGCAGCCGTTTGGTGGTAGCGATTTGGACGCTAATCCCACCGCAGACCATGATAGTATCGTCACGATCAGTTTCGCTTAGGCTATGTTCCACACGAAAGGCGCAGCCATTGGAACAAACGGCGTCTTCGCCATCTTCGCTGACGATTGTCCAAGTATATAGTGATTTTCCGGCAGTCCGGTTTGCTATACGCAGGCTTTCCACGGCTGCTGCAAAGCTAAGCATCGTGAAATTGTTCAGCAGAACAAACACGAAGTGGCGTGGTTTGCCGCTGTGGTCAACATCGACGATTTGTGGGTCTGCATACATACGAGATAGGTCCGAAAAAGGTATCGAAGGACCGAACCAGTTTTGACTTTCGTGATCAAGCCCCAATCACATGAATTTGGGTTTCTGGACAGCAATACACTTTCGTATTGGCCCTTTGGGCTGTGCGGGTTATACGGTCCACCTAAATTTAATTCACTATACACGGATATGGAGCAATAAAATGACCAACTGGCAAAAATCTGACTGGCGCAGCAAGCCCCGGGTACAGATGCCTGAGTATACCGACGCAGCTGCGCTTAGCGCTGTAGAAGGTCGTCTTGCCAGTTATCCACCATTGGTCTTTGCTGGTGAAGCACGCAAACTGAAACAACAACTTGCCGCGGTAAGCCGTGGAGAAGCGTTTTTGCTGCAAGGTGGCGATTGTGCCGAAAGCTTTGCCGAATTTGGTGCCGACGCTATTCGCGACACATTCAAAGTGATGCTTCAGATGGCGATGGTTTTGACCTATGGCGCAAAGGTGCCTGTGGTTAAGGTTGGCCGTATGGCTGGTCAAATGGCCAAGCCACGTTCAGCGCCAACTGAAACAGTAAACGGCGTTGAGCTTCCTAGCTACCGTGGTGACATCATCAACGGTTTCGATTTCACAGCTGAATCGCGTATCCCAGACCCAGAGCGTATGTCGCAAGCCTACATGCAGGCGGCTGCGACATTGAACTTGTTGCGCGCGTTTTCAACAGGTGGTTTCGCGAACGTTCACGAAGTTCATAAATGGACTTTGGGCTTTACTGACACCAACGAAGTTAAGAAATACAGCGATATGGCCGCCCGTATCACTGATACGCTTGATTTCATGGAAGCTGCTGGCCTGACCACAGATACCAACCATGAATTACAGACGGTTGATTTCTACACCAGCCACGAAGCGCTATTGCTCGAGTATGAAGAGGCGCTTTGCCGTTTAGATTCGACTTCTGGTAAGTGGCTCGCGGGTTCAGGTCACATGATCTGGATCGGTGACCGTACACGTCAACCAGACGGTGCGCATGTAGAGTTCTGCAAAGGTGTGCTTAACCCAATCGGCCTGAAATGTGGTCCGTCGATGACCTCTGGTCACCTTAAGGCGTTGATGGCGTCATTGAACCCAGAAAACGAAGCAGGTCGTCTGACGTTGATCGCACGCTTTGGTGCGGGTTCCGTTGGTGAACACCTGCCTCGCCTGATCAAGGCCGTTGAGGAAGAAGGTGCAAACGTCGTTTGGACCTGTGATGCGATGCACGGTAACACGATCAAATCGACGACGGGCTATAAAACGCGTCCATTCGATAGCGTGCTGCGCGAAGTCAAAGAATTCTTTGCTGTTCATAATGCAGAGGGCACGATCCCAGGTGGTGTGCACTTTGAGATGACAGGTAAAGACGTGACTGAATGCACCGGCGGTATCCGTGCCGTGACAGACGAAGACCTGTCTAGCCGTTACCACACAGCTTGCGATCCGCGTCTGAACGCGTCTCAGTCGCTAGAATTGGCGTTCTTAGTTTCCGAAGAACTGTCGGCACGCCGTAACAAGCTGGACCAAGCCAAAGCAGGCTAATCAGCCGTTATTGATAACCAATCGAAGGGCCGGATGTGTTGCGTCTGGCCCTTTTTCGTGGGCGGGCTGCGGGTGGCTTTGGGCTGACGCCAGCTTCACACCTAGAGTTTCGTGGCGCAGTGGCATCTCTTTGGCGATCTCAAACCGGCGGGGGCGGTTCCCACGCGGGCCTTCGGTCACGATAGCACCTAGCATACGATTGGTTTGGCCCGTTTCGTCGCGCAAGGGCAGCATCAGCATGGTTCCTGTCAAAGGTGCACGCACAATATTTCCCGGTACGCATAGTGGCACGGCAATGATCGCGGGTTCGCAAAAGGCTGTGTCGACCAGTGCAATGATCTCATCACGTGCACTGGGTGCAAAAAAGGTCCCAATCGGCATACCCCGCGCATCCATTTTTAGTAAATCATGCAATTGCTGCCCTGCGACCCGCATCCGGGCAACGCCGGGTGATATGCGCTGTAAGATGAATGTATGGGGCAGGGCGTTGTCAATTTGACGCGGTTGTATGTCATTTCGTGAAGGTATTTGGCGGGCATGACGAAGTGCCTGCCAGTATGCCTCTAGGCTTTGCAGGATGGGATCATTCGCGCCGGGTATTTCGTGGCTGGGGCGAAACGGTATATTACTAACGACTTCCATGTGATCCTCGATGATCCTTTAAACTCAAAACTTAGGACAATTAGCTTTTCCTTTAAGTAGAATTTAACACAGTTTGATCATGGTTTCATTTAACAAAGTGTTAAACGGTTAACGCGCGCAGGCTTGCCCAATGGGCCATTTATCCAATAGGACCAATGCAAACAGTAGCGTAGGCGGTGACACATGACCCAATCGATGACAGCATTTGCAAGCAGGACAGGGGCGCTTGGCCCTGTATCATGGAGCTGGGAAATGCGGGGCGTGAATGCGCGTGGTTTTGATCTTCGGTTACGCTTGCCCGAAGGGCTGGACGGCGTGGAACCCGCGCTGCGTTCTGCGGTTGGCGATGCTATCGCGCGCGGTAATGTGACCGTGAACCTACGGATAAACCGCGAAGAGACAGCCGGTGAGCTGGCCATCGACGAAACCCGACTAGACGCCGTGCTTGCGGCACTTGATACCGTCCAAGAACGCGCGTTCACGAAGGGTGTGACGCTTGCGCAGCCGACAGCGGCTGATGTTTTGGGGCAGCGCGGGGTTTTGGTCGCTGCACAGCCGCAAGACGACGCTGAACAGCTGGTTGCCGCGTTAAAATCAGACATCCCGTTGCTTTTGGCCGATTTCTGCGAAATGCGCCGTACCGAAGGCGCCGCATTGCACGATGTTGTTGCAGGGCAGCTAAACCAGATCGCGGTACTGACCGAGGATGCGGCGAAAGCTGCGGCTGACCGTGCGCCACAAGTGCAAGAAAACCTAACGAATGCGCTTCGCCGCGTGTTGGACGACGTTGCAGAAGTCGAAGAAGGGCGTATCGCCCAAGAGCTTGCCTTGCTTGCAATGAAAAGCGACGTCACCGAGGAGATAGATCGGCTTAAGTCGCATGTTCAAGCGGCCCGCGATTTGCTTGCCGATGATAAACCATCTGGCCGTAAGTTTGATTTCCTCGCGCAGGAATTCAACCGCGAAGCCAATACACTTTGCGCAAAAGCGCAGTCCGCGCCACTGACCGCAATCGGGCTTGACCTGAAAGCCGTGATCGACCAGATGCGCGAACAAATTCAGAATGTGGAGTAACTGATGTCCCGACGCGGCCTTTTGATCATTCTTTCGTCACCTTCGGGGGCGGGAAAATCAACGCTCGCTGGGCGTTTACGCAATTGGGACGATAGTTTGCGCTTTTCTGTTTCGGCAACCACGCGCGAACCTCGCGAAGGCGAAGAGAACGGCAAAGACTATTTCTTTGTGTCAGTGCCCGAATTTCAAGAGCAGGTCGCAAGTGGCGATATGCTGGAACATGCGCGGGTCTTCGGGAACTACTATGGATCGCCCAAGGCGCCCGTACAGGCCGCGATCGAAGCGGGGCGTGATGTCTTGTTTGATATCGACTGGCAGGGTGCACAGCAGATCAGTAACTCAGCGCTGCAGGAACACGTACTGTCGATCTTTATTCTACCGCCATCGATTACAGAGCTGCATCGCAGGTTGGTCAGCCGCGGTCAGGATGCGCCAGAAGTCATTGAAAAACGGATGCAAAAAAGCTGGGATGAAATCAGCCACTGGGACGGGTATGATTATGTACTGGTAAACGATGATTTGGACGCTACCGAAGAGCGCCTTAAGACAATCATCAGTGCTGAACGCCTTCGCCGGTCACAACAACCTGATCTAGTGAATCACGTGCGTGAATTGCAGACACAATTTGGAGAACGGGAATGACATTCTATGCACTAGGTAGCCTTCGTCCGTCGGTCGCAGATGATGCTTGGGTTGCTCCGGGCTGTCATATTGTCGGAAATGTCACCCTTGCTGCAAAATCATCGGTTTGGTTCGGGACTACGATGCGTGGCGATAACGAGATGATCACCATCGGCGCCGGCAGCAACGTGCAAGAAAACTGCGTCATGCACACCGATATGGGTTATCCGCTGATCGTCGGGGCAGGGTGCACGATTGGCCACAAGGCGATGCTGCACGGCTGTACGATTGGTGATAACAGCCTGATCGGGATGGGTGCCACTGTTTTAAACGGCGCAGTCATCGGTAAGGGCTGTCTGATTGGGGCAGGTGCGCTGATCACAGAAGGCAAAGTCATACCCGATGGATCACTTGTTATGGGCGCACCGGGCAAAGTTGTGCGCGAACTTGACGCTGCATCGCTCGCGGCCCTAAAAGCCTCTGCAATTCATTACCAAGAAAACGCCGAACGATTTTCGCGCGATCTAAAGCCGGTTTAGACGGGCATTGTAACGATATCGAACCGAAGTCCGGGTGCTCTGGCTTTGACTTCGGCAATGACCGCGTTTTTATTGGGGAGCGGATCAGCAACTACGCAGTATTGACCCTGAAACCCAATTTGATGAAGCGTTTCAGCGACCTCCATCGCATCGAACGTATCCGCGACGAGGGGGGATAGTATCGTATCGGGCGATACTTCGGCGATTGTCTGGGCGCATAACGCGTCGATGGAAACAAACGTCAGCTCGTCAGTGGGAGACAGGTTCCGCCCCTGTGCTTTCCAACGTGCGACATCGCCGATGACGATCGTTTTGGTCTTTGCCATTCGTTACCTCGGTTTAGGGGGCACAACTTGGGCGAATATTATCGGGAGCAACAAAGAACACTTGTACATTTTTTCTTCGCTGATGCAGTGACCACGTGGCTGGTTACCTTTTGTTGCGTAATAAGAGTGTTGGCGCAAACAGTTTTTGACGTTTAAACACGCTAACTGACAGTATTAAGGACCTATTTTGACTTATATTCACATTGCAGACGTAATTACGGCGATTCCGATGCCTGTTATGGTTATTGGACGCGATGACCGTGTGGGTGCGGTTAATCCGGCGCTCGAAAGTATTTTAGGCACGGGGCTAGTCGGAAAACACTATATATCTGCCTTGCGCCAGCCCAGCGTTGTCGAAGCTATTACAACCTTGCGGGGTGGCGGGGCTGCGGGAACTGTACGTTACATTAGCCGCGATGGTGCAAAGGATACGGTGTATCGTGTTACTGTGTCACCAGCGGGGTCAGACATTGTCCTTAGCTTTGAAGATCAGACCGCATCAGAGGATGCCGGTAAAATGCGTCGTGATTTCGTGGCTAACGTCAGTCACGAATTACGGACGCCACTGACTGCGCTCATGGGTTTTATCGAAACGCTGGGCGGGGCGGCACGTAATGATGCAGCAGCACGTGACCGGTTTCTAGGGATCATGGCGCATGAGGCAAGCAGGATGACCCGGTTGGTCGATGACCTGCTGTCGCTGTCGCGCGTCGAAGAAGATGAACGCGTGCGTCCACGTGAACATGTCGATCTGCCAGCCTTGTTAAATTCGGTCATCAAAGGTCTAGAGCCGCAAGCCGCTGATGCAGGCGTGACTGTGGTTCTGGACACTGCGGATGGCAGCGAGATGGTACAGGGTGATGCTGGTCAGTTGGTTCAGGTGTTCACCAACTTGATTGAAAACGGAATCAAATACGGGGCGAGCGGCGGGATCGTTAAGGTAACGATTCATCCGCGTGCCATGGATCTTCGGCTTCGAGCGCAGGCGGTGCAAATCAGCATTGCCGACAAAGGCGAAGGTATCGCGAGCCATCATATCGCCCGCTTAACGGAACGATTTTACAGGGTTGATAGCCATCGTTCGCGCGAAGTTGGGGGAACAGGTCTTGGTTTGGCCATTGTGAAACACATCGTAAACCGGCATCGCGGTCGTCTTCTGATAGAAAGTGAAGAAGGTTTGGGAACGACGATCTCAGTTTTTTTACCAATTTAGTAGCTGTCATAAAACTTTTACATTAATGTCACAAAAGCTTCGAGCGCCGCTTCTAGACGGAGCGCAATGGTTGCGCGGCTCGCGTGTAACTGATGTTTGACTGACTGGAGTGATTTGATGTCGATCATGAAACTGACTGCGACAACCGCAGTTCTTGCTGCCCTTACCGCAACTTCTGCTGCTGCACGTGACAACGTTCAGGTTGCTGGTTCTTCCACTGTGTTGCCATACGCATCTATCGTGGCTGAGGTATTCGGCGAAAACTTTGACTTCCCAACACCGGTTGTAGAATCAGGTGGTTCATCTGCTGGCCTAAAGCGCTTCTGCGAAGGCGTTGGTGAAAACACCATCGACATCGCAAACGCGTCACGCGCCATCAAATCTTCTGAGGTTGAAGCTTGTGCCGCCGCTGGTGTTACAAACATCATCGAAGTTCGTATCGGTTATGATGGCATCGTGTTTGCCTCTGACATCAACGGCAATGGTTTCGAATTCACACCTGCTGATTGGTACAATGCTTTGGCTGCCGAAGTTGTCGTAGATGGCGCATTGGTTCCAAACACTGTTGAAACATGGGACCAAGTAAACCCTGCGTTCCCGGCACAGCCGATCCAAGCCTTCATCCCGGGTACAAAGCACGGCACACGTGAAGTATTCGAAGAAAAAGTGATCCTTGCTGGCTGTGAAGAAAGCGGCGCAATGGAAGCGATTATGGGTCTGAACGGCGGCGACGAAGATGCAGCCGAAGGCACATGCATGGCGATCCGCACTGACGGTCGTTCAGTAGACATCGACGGCGACTACACAGAAACATTGGCGCGCATCGAAGCTGACAACAACGGCATCGGCGTGTTTGGTCTGGCTTTCTATGAAAACAACACAGACAAGCTGCAAGTTGCGACAATGTCCGGAGTTATTCCAACAACCGAAAGCATCGCTGCTGGTGACTACCCTGTGTCACGCCCACTGTATTTCTACATTAAGGCTGACCACATCGGTGTGATCCCAGGTGTAAAAGAATTCGCTGAATTCTTTGTATCTGACGATATTGCAGGCCCAGACGGCCCATTGGCTGAATACGGTCTGGTCTCTGATCCAGAGCTAGCAGCGGTACAAGCGACTGTTGCTGACGAAGTTACTATGGGCAGCGGCTCTTAAGTTTACTATTAGCATGGGGCGCCACTCTGGTGCCTCATGCGAACCCTTTATACGTTGGAAACGATCATGCAATCGCTGACCCTTCCGCTTCTTGTGATTCTAGGCCTGACCATCACAGGTTACTTCCTAGCCAAGACGCGGGCATTGCAAGTCGCTGGCGGAGACATCCGCAAGTTGGTTTCACTGCCCAAACAACATGCCCTTAATACTGTTCTTGCCACTGCGATCCCGCCACTTGCGGCGATCGTTTTGTTTTCGCTGTACCGTCGCCTCGCAGAGGCAGAGGGGTCTTGGCTGTTTACGCTTGTCGTAATTGCCTTGGCGGTGACTGGCTTTGCGCTTTCACTTATCGGTATCAAAACAGAAACCCGTGCAAGAACCTTTGCAGAGCGTTGGATCATGGGGCTGTTGATTTTTGCTTCAACCATCGCAATTCTGACGACGGTTGGCATTGTGTTTTCCATGCTGTTTGAAACGTTCAACTTCTTTGAACAATACGACTGGCGGAACTTCTTCTTTTCGACGAATTGGTCACCTAACTTCCGCGGGAACTCTGATCTGGGTATTTTACCGCTTCTTTGGGGTACGCTTTATATCAGCTTTATCGCGCTTACCTTTGCGGTGCCTATTGGCCTGTTTGCAGCGATTTATCTGTCTGAATACGCAAGCAGTCGTATGCGGTCTGTCGCAAAGCCTGCGATTGAAATCCTCGCCGGTATCCCGACGATTGTATACGGTCTTTTTGCGCTGGTGACAGTGGGTCCGTTCTTGCGCGATTACTTTGCTTCACCACTGGGGTTGGGGCAAAGCGCATCGTCAGTGATGACCGCTGGGCTTGTTATGGGCATCATGCTGATCCCATTCGTAAGTTCACTGTCAGATGACATCATTAACGCTGTGCCTCAGGCGATGCGCGATGGGTCATTTGGGCTGGGTGCCACGAAATCCGAAACCATCCGTCAGGTGGTTATTCCTGCGGCGTTGCCCGGGATCGTTGGTGCAATCCTGTTGGCTGCATCACGCGCCATCGGCGAGACGATGATCGTGGTACTTGGGGCAGGGGCCGCCGCGCGGCTTTCGCTTAACCCATTTGAGGCGATGACGACCGTCACCGTTAAAATCGTTAGTCAGCTGACTGGTGATACCGACTTTGCTAGCCCAGAGACACTGGTAGCCTTTGCACTTGGTTTGACATTGTTTGTCATCACCTTGGGCCTCAATGTCTTTGCGCTGTTTATCGTGCGTAAATATCGGGAGCAGTACGAATGAGCACCTCTTTGCTAACAACGGACGCACGCACAAAAAAGCGAAACGCAGCCGAGGCACGTTTTAAGGCTTATGGGCTGGGCGCGATCATCGTTGCGATGTTTGCACTCGTGATCTTGCTGACATCGGTTTTAGGCAACGGCCTAAGCTCCTTTAAGCAGACGTTCATCGCCCTTGAAGTGGAACTGCCCGAAGACAAGCTGGATAAATCGGGCGTCCGCGATCTTGCGGTGATGTCCAAGGTCACCACCATTGGCTACGCTCCGATCTTGCGCAACGCACTGCTGGCGACATTGGCCGAGCAGGGCATCGAAACCGAACTTTCGAACAAAGAGATCAGCAATATGATCTCAAAAGAAGCCGCCGCAACTGTACGTAACCGCGTTCTGGGTAACCCAGATCTGATCGGACAAACTGTTCGTTTTGATGTGCTTGCCTCTGGCCGGGTTGATGGCTTTTTTAAAGGCCGCGTCACGATGGAAAGTGCCGCGCTTGATAACAACACATCACCAGAAGCATTGGAAATTGCCCAAGCTCTGGCCGATGCCGGCGTCATGCAGACAAAATTCAACTGGAATTTCTTCGTTTGGCCTGACGCATCGGACCAACGGCCAGAAGCTGCGGGTATCGGTGTTGCGATCCTTGGTTCGCTTTACATGATGCTTGTTGTGTTGTGCTTGGCGCTGCCGATTGGTGTTGCCTCATCCATCTACCTTGAAGAATTCGCTCCAAAAAACCGGTGGACTGATATCATTGAGGTCAACATCTCAAACCTTGCTGCGGTGCCGTCGATTGTGTTCGGTATTCTTGGCTTGGCGATTTTCATCAACTTCATGGAATTCAACCAATCATCGCCACTTGTTGGTGGTTTGGTTCTGACGTTGATGACATTGCCAACAATCATCATTTCAACACGCGCTGCGTTGAAATCTGTACCGCCGTCGATCCGCGATGCGGCATTGGGTGTCGGCGCGTCAAAGATGCAGTCCGTATTTCACCACGTTCTACCTTTGGCGGCACCTGGGATTTTGACAGGGACGATCATTGGCCTTGCGCAGGCATTGGGTGAAACCGCGCCTTTGTTGCTGATTGGGATGGTAGCTTTCGTACGCGAATACCCCGCCGCCTTTACCCCAGAAAGCGGTTTGTTTGGCGAAGCCTCAACCGCGCTGCCAGTACAGGTTTACAACTGGACACAACGTGCTGACCCTGGCTTTGTTGAGCGTGCATCCGGTGCGATTATTACATTGCTGGTTTTTCTGCTAATCATGAATGCGGTCGCGATCTACCTGCGTCGCCGCTTTGAACGACGCTGGTAGAGGAGAGCAAAAATGGAAGATATGATTCAAATGGACCGCACAATGAGTACCCAGCAAGACATCAAGATCGAAGCCAAAGGGGTTCAGGTTTACTATGCCGACAACCATGCGATTAAAGACGTAGATGTTAATATCGCAGATAAAACAGTGACGGCATTTATTGGCCCGTCTGGTTGCGGCAAGTCGACATTCCTGCGCTGCCTTAACCGGATGAACGACACGATTGATATCTGTCGTGTCGAAGGAAAGATCCTGCTCGACGGTGAAGACATCTATGATCCAAAGGTAGACCCGGTTCAGCTCCGCGCAAAGGTGGGCATGGTGTTCCAAAAGCCGAACCCATTTCCAAAGTCGATTTATGACAACGTGGCCTATGGGCCGAAGATTCACGGTCTAGCCCGCAACAAGGCTGACCTTGATGAGATCGTCGAACAGTCCCTACGCAAGGCAGCACTCTGGAACGAGGTCAAAGACCGCCTCAATGCGCCGGGCACCGGCATGTCCGGAGGCCAGCAGCAGCGTTTGTGCATCGCTCGCGCGATTGCCACAGCGCCCGAAGTGCTGTTGATGGATGAGCCATGCTCGGCGCTTGATCCTATCGCGACGGCTCAGGTCGAAGAATTGATAGATGAATTGCGCCAAAGCTTCTCGGTTGTGATCGTGACCCACTCGATGCAGCAGGCTGCGCGTGTGAGCCAGAAAACCGCATTTTTCCATCTCGGTAATCTCGTTGAATTCGATGATACCGACAAAATATTTACCAACCCACAAGACCCCCGCACGGAAAGCTACATTTCCGGCCGGATCGGTTAAGGAGCAGACCCGATGAACGAACATATTTCATCCGCCTATGACCGCGACCTTGAAGGGATCACCACGCTCATCATGAAGATGGGCGGCCTAGTCGAAGAGGCAATCTTGCGGTCAGCCAATTCGCTTGCTGATCGCGATGTGGAATTGGCCGAAACAGTCCGCAAGGCAGACAAAGCCATTGACGCACTGGAAGAGCAGATCAACGAAGAAGCGGCACGCACGATTGCCTTGCGTGCACCAGTTTCAAAAGATTTGCGTGCAATTTTGACGGTCCTGCGCCTGTCAGCCTCGCTCGAACGTATTGGCGACTACGCTAAGAACATTGCCAAACGTACCAGTGTATTAGTCGAGATGAGCCCCGTAAGCGGTGCCGATACCGCACTGCGCCGGATGGCCCGTGAGGTCGAGCAAATGTTGAAAGACACGCTTGATGCTTATTTGCGCGGTGATGCCGAATTGGCCGAAGTCGTGCGTCAACGCGACCAAGAAGTCGACCAGATGTACAACGCGTTGTTCCGCGAATTCCTGACCTTCATGATGGAAGATCCACGCAATATCACGGCCTGTATGCACCTACACTTCATGGCGAAGAACATCGAACGCATGGGCGACTTGACCACGAACATGGCTGAACAGGTCATCTATCTCGTCACAGGCGAAATGCCTGATGATGCGCGCCCCAAAAGCGACAAGACAGCGTTTGTAGCGGAACCAGGCTAAGACCGATGGCACAACAACCACACGTTCTTGTCGTTGAAGACGAAGCCGCACAGTGCGAAGTCCTTGCCTACAATCTAGAGGCGGAAGGGTTTCGCGTCACCCGCGCCGAAAACGGCGAGGAAGGGTTGTTGTGTGTCGAGGAAGATACGCCTGACGTTATCATCTTGGATTGGATGATGCCGCATTTGTCGGGGATCGAAGTGTGTCGCAGGCTTAAGGTAAAGTCAGAGACACGCGCGATCCCTGTCATCATGCTTTCCGCGCGATCAGAAGAGGTCGATAAGGTTCGTGGTCTTGAGACAGGTGCCGATGATTACGTGGTGAAACCATATTCAGTATCTGAATTGATGGCACGTGTGCGTACCCAATTACGACGGGTACGACCGGCAACAGTTGGTCAGGTTTTAACCTACGAAGACATCGTGCTGGATGCCGAAACGCACCGGGTCACGCGCGCAGAAAACCCTCTGAAGCTTGGTCCGACGGAATTTCGGTTGCTGACGACCTTTATGGAAAAACCGGGTCGGGTTTGGTCGCGCGATATGCTGCTAGATCGGGTTTGGGGGCGTGACATCTATGTCGATACGCGTACGGTCGATGTTCACGTTGGGCGTTTACGCAAAGTACTGACGCAACATGGTGGCGATGACCCTGTTCGCACGGTGCGCGGCGCAGGGTATGCGCTTGGTTAGACACTGAATGGTGTAAGGTGGGCCTTAGCCCACCTTTTTATTTCTTAGCTATTGCTGTTGCCCCAAGGGCCGTGGTGCCCAGAGCCACCGTCGGTACGTGCAAACCCGTGCGCACCAAAGAAGTCGCGCTGACCTTGGATCATGTTTGCAGTACCGCGTGCGGTGCGCATGGCGTCAAAATAAGCCAGACCAGATGACAAGGCGGGCAGGGCGATGCCGTGCAGCGCACCTTGTGCAACGACCTGACGCAGCGCATCGTGATTTGCTTTCAACTTGTCGGCAAAGATTGGCGCAAACATGAGGTTACGGGCTTCGTCTTCGCTAAGCGCGGAAGACATGTCATCCAGCATATCTGAACGAATGATGCAGCCTTCACGCCAAACCTTTGCGATTTCAGGCAAGGGCAGGGACCAACCGAATTCTTTCGAAGCGCTGTTGATCATTTCAAAACCTTGCGCGTAGCACAGGATTTTCCCAGCCATCAGGGCCTGTTCCAATGTATCGAGCGTCAACGTATCATGCGGTAGTTGACGTGGTGCAGTTCCAAACAACGCTTCGCCAGCTGCGCGTGTTTCCAACTGAGATGAAAGGTTACGCGCAACAACCGCTGCTTCGATCGCAGGGATTGGCGCGGCCAATAGTTGCCCTTCGATGACAGTCCAACGCCCGGTACCTTTTTGGCCAGCCGCATCAACGATCACATCCAACATCGGTTGACCTGTCTTCGGGTCGATCGCACCAGCAACTTTGCCCGAGATTTCGATCAAGTAGGATTTGAGCGGGCCAGCGTCCCATTTGGCGAATGTTTCCGCAATCGCTGCATTGTCCATACCCATGCCATCACGCATGATCCCATAGACTTCGGCGATCATTTGCATATCGGCATATTCGATACCGTTGTGCACTGCTTTGACAAAGTGGCCTGCACCACCTTCACCCATCCAAGTTGCACAAGGCGTATCTTCGTGCTTAGCGGAAATGGCTGTCAGGATATGTGCAACGCGATCCCAGTATTCACGCTTGCCGCCGCCCATGATGGACGGGCCAAAGCGCGCACCTTCTTCGCCACCAGAGACGCCAATGCCCAAGAATGGTAGATCACCTGCCTCGGCAGCACGACGGTTGGTGTCGTGAAAGTTCGCATTTCCTGCATCAATGATCAGATCGTTATCACCAAGCAGCGGGCGCAATGCGGCGATTTGATCATCGACAGGCTGCCCAGCAGGCACCATCAAAATAATCGAACGAGGTTCTGCAATTGACGCTACCAACTCTTCAAGAGTTTCGGTCGGCGTGATCTTGTCCGCGAGGTCACCTGCGTTTGCGTGGAAGCTTTTGGTGACTGTGCTGGTGCGGTTCCAGACAGCGATGTCAAAGCCGTTGTCAGCGATGTTCAGTGCCAGTGCAGCACCCATTGTGCCAAGGCCGATCAGGCCGATCTCTGCGTTGCTCATTTACGGGATCCCCGAGTAATACGATTTCGACAGTCGTATAGGCTGTCCGTACAGGGATGGAAACGGGGGTGACGGGAAAACTTACGTTGTTCGTAGTTTTCCCGACGTTGTTTTATGCCCCAGCTGGAATGATATATTGCGCAGCAGTAAAGGCGATGTAGGCAGCAACCATGACGATCCCGACGGGTTTGGTGATCTTGCCGACTGTAAGCATCCAAATCGAAAAGCCGACTGCGATACCGACGGTTGCCCAAAGCTGCATTCCCATCAAAACAGGTGTTACCTCTAGAGGTTTGATGATTGAGGTCAGTGCAACGATCGACAGAATGTTAAAGGTGTTTGATCCAATAATATTTCCGAGGATCAGGCCAACAGAACGCTTGCGTGCAGCCGCAATGCAAGTGGAAAGTTCTGGGAGGGATGTACCAAATGCAACAACCGTCATACCAATGATCGCCTCAGGCACACCAATCAACGTGCCAGTTACTACGGCACCTTTCACCAGCATCTCTGACCCAACCGCAAGCGCACAAAGCCCGCCGAGCAACACCAAAAGAGCAGCGCCCATTGATGAAATACCACATTCGTCATCGGCTTCCTCGATTTCGATATCAAGGCTGTCAGTTTTATACTGGTAGAAAACAAAGCCAGCGAGAATGCCGAACATGACGAGGCCCAGTGTGAAAGAAAAGACACCGACAAACATTCCATAGGTCAAAATAGCCGTCGCAAGCAGCATCATTCCGAGGTCTTTTATCAAATCCTTGGCTTTACCTTCGATTTGAAAAACGATCGCAGTAGCACCCAGCACCAGCAGAATATTGGCGATATTTGACCCCAAAACGTTCCCTAAAGCGATACCCGGAAACCCTTGAAGGTTTGCGTTCACCGATGTGAACAGCTCTGGCACAGATGTCCCGAACGAAATAATTGTCGCACCGATGAACAATGGCGATAGTCCGGTCCGCTCAGCAATAAAAACCGCAGCATCAATCGTCCAGTCGCCGCCTTTGATCAACAAAAATAGCCCAAACATTATCGCGCCAGCAGAGAGAACAAAGAGATCGTAACTAGGGAGTATCAATTTTGTTGATCCTGTAACTTCGAGTGTCGTCTGCGCACTTATGCATCGCATGCGCGCGCGTGAATACCCCAATCGAAACAGTTTTATTTTCAGTGGCAAATAATATTGCGAGGTATGGTGTGTGAATTCTTGTGAGGCTTACGATTGGCGCGAACCGCAATGCATCAATGTCGCCAAAACTCTTCGACGCTCGATTTGATCGTGTTCAATCCCCAAGACTCATCGTGCAAGCCAGAAACAGAACCCAAATTGTCGATCTCATAGG
>NZ_JBHZRX010000011.1:0-76054 GCF_043641945.1 Yoonia maritima
TGCTGGCGATTCAGCTTCGTTCAGGCTGAGGTAATATGCCAATCATTCCAAAACGTGACACGTATTACTTTCGTGTTTACCTGCGGCGGCGCGTGCTCGCGCCCCTTTATTGAGTCTGTGCTTTGGAAAATTCTACTCTGATCAACGAATCATCTGCCGATTACATTTCCCAGAGTAGGTGGCTGGGGCCTCGTGCATGAGCGGCGGATGCGTACAAGGGTGATCTGGCGCTTGCAGTGGTGGCCCGGCCTCACGGGCCCCGCTTCGGCAACGGGAAGTTAAGACGAGGGCGATCGTGTTGGTCGGCCAGTCATTAATTTGGCGCGGATTGGGATTCCCAAGTCAATAGGGCGAAGGCAGCCGTTGGTGTTAACCTGAGCATAAGATCCACTGGATGGTAGAGTCACAATTTTAGCTGACTTTAGTTTGAGTGATAGCAACCAGCTTCGTTGATATGAGTAGGGTGGCAAGTGCGGCCGACTTCTCATACGTAATCGGTTCATTTCTGCCTAAAATGGCGGATGGTTTTGCGACCTATTTACAAATGTTCCTCCGGCTCATTACGCAACGGAAGATTGGCTCGTAAGGACATTTGCATGCGCTTCTTTGGTTTGGTTTTGGCTGCAACGATATCGACGGCTGCTGTCGCGCAAGACAGTGCAGGTACCGTATTGGTGCTGGACGGCTCTGGGTCTATGTGGGGGCAGATTGATGGCGTAGCCAAGATCACCATTGCGCAGCAGGCTGTGCATACGATTTTGGATGATTTTCCGCAGGATCAGCAGTTAGGCCTCACGCTTTATGGGCACCGGCAGGAAGGTAGCTGTAGCGATATCCAGACGATCGTTGCCCCTGCAGCTGGCACTACAGCCGAGGTGCGTACTGCGGTGAATAATATTCGACCGCTTGGCAAAACGCCAATGACAGATGCCATCATCGCCGCCGCGGAGGCTCTTGATTACACCAACCAAACCGCAACCGTCATTTTGGTGTCCGATGGGGTTGAGACCTGCAATCCAGATCCCTGTGCAGCCGCACGCCGTCTCGATCAAGCGGGCGTAAGTTTTACGGCACACGTGATTGGTTTCGACGTGGATGATCCTGTCGCGCTTGGTCAAATGCAGTGCATCGCGCTTGAAACTGGCGGTCGCTTTCTCAGGGCTGCGGATGCGACGGAACTTAAAGACGCTATTGCGACAGTTGCTGCTGAACCCGAAACTGAAACCGAAGCGCTTCTTACGCCCGACGCAACACTTGATGCGCCCATGACCGCTGTCGCAGGTGCAACAATCAACGTACGTTGGAGTGGCCCTGCAGCTGCTGGCGATAGCCTGACCATCGCGCTTCCGGATACCGAGAGTTTTGTGAACTTTGTGTATGTTGCAGAAGGTGAACCTGCTCAACTCCGTATGCCGGCTGACCCTGGTGTGTATGAAATTCGCTATATCTACGCTCCAAACGATGAGATCGCAGCAACGCATCGCATCACTGTGACGCCTGCTGACGCAACTATTGATGCTCCTGCAACTGCCTTTGCTGGTGAAACGCTATTGTTGACTTGGTCAGGCCCTGATAACGAAGGGGATTATCTCGCCGTTGGTCCGGCGGGGAGCGAAGATTACATTAACTTTACCTATCTATACGAAGGCAATCCCGCGCCATTGGTGATCCCCGTTGAGCCAGGTGTCTATGAAATCCGATATCATGAAGGACAGAACGACGCAGTTGTTTTCGCGCGATCTATTGAAGTGAATGCGGCAGATATTCACGTTGATGTGCCCGCTACAGCGCCTGCTGGTGAAACGCTGATGTTGCCATGGATCGGACCAAAAAACGAAGGGGACTACCTTGCTGTCGGTCAGATTGGTGGAGAGGGGTACATCAACTTCGTTTACCTTTATGAAGGAAACCCGGCACCATTGTTGTTGCCGATTGTGCCTGGTGAGTATGAAATCCGATATTATGCGGGGCAGGACGACACTGTTCTATTCACCAGTACAATTAATCTGACACCAGTCACAGCGAGCCTCGAAGCGGCGGAAACGGCCAAATCAGGCGGAACACTAACTGTAACCTGGGACGGTCCAGGCTACGAGTATGACTTCGTCGCGATTAGTGCATTGGATGAAGAGGGATACCAATCAGAAAGCTGGAGTTACACCTACGAAGGCAATCCATTGACGATCATCGTACCAGAAGTGCCCGGCCAGTATGAGTTGAGATATTTTCTAGGACAGGACGAAGTGGCTATCGCAAACCGACCGCTAACAGTAACCGAATAATTGAATAGGCAGATCCATTTCAAATGGTCTAACCAATTTCCTCAGGCTCTCACCTTTGCAACCGCGAGTCTCTCTGTACGCCGTTATAGGAATTATTCGACGGAGCAGGCGTCTTTAAAGACTGCAATGCCGGGTAAGATGTTATCCACTTCGAGATTGGATTGGCGTGTAATGAGCTCTTTCATTTCATTGGCGACACCTATTACGTCACCATCTTCAGTCGGGTTCAGTTCGCTGAGGATGGTGTAAGTCAATGTCGCAAGGGCCTGCATTGTTTCCGCGTTGCGTTCGTCTCGTGCGGCCAGTGTGGTTAGGGTGTTCTGAAGTGCTGCGCACTCAGCTACTGAAAGTTCACCAGCCGAACCCGAGCCAAACGGTGTAAGGCAAGATAACACGCCTACCGTAAGCATAATCGTTGGACGTTCAAACATCATAACACTGACCTCCTGGCTATCTGACTTGAAATGATGTCAGACATGGAAGGAACAAAAACAACCTAATCGGTATAAACGCAAATCTTATGTTCAGCGTTGCGCCAGCATTCGCCGATCTGTGACAACAGACCCATCGATGCCGAAGCGTATCTTGTTCGGATCGGTTCACCATTGTCGTCCATCTGAACGTTCCAATAACCCTCAGTTCGGCCATCCTGTCGGTGGTCCAAATGAAACATCCAATATCCATCGGCACTGGTCAAAACAAGTTGGTTGTTGGGACTAGCCTGGCTGAAGCAATCTCCTGAAATATACTCGTCGCCCTGAATGACGACGCTACACTCAGCATTGCAGGGTAGAGGTTTATACAAATACGCATGTGCTTGCGGATCAGGCCTGCAGCCTGCTTTACAAGCCTCGGTGTCGACTTGGCTTTCTTCTGACAAGATATAGCAAAGGTCATCCGCATAAGATGTACCCGCAAATAAGCAAACTGCGCAGGTCGTTAGGTATTTGAACAATCGGAAAATTAACGCGTTTTTCATGACGGGTCAGCTTTATCAAAATTGCTCTACCTTTTAATCAAAAGAATTATCTAAAGCTAGAAACATAAGAAATTGTATAGGTCTTTGAGGGAAATGGACGGGAGCCCGTTTAGCATTTCTTCAAGCTCAATTGGAGATTCGCTGTGTGGTTGCTGCCGACGTATCTCGCCTAATTTATCGTTCGACCTACACAACTAACCCATCAAGATATTCATTTCGTTAGTAACTGGAAATGCATGAGCGACGTCAGATCTCGCGTTCGCAGCAAATGTCTGGAACGTCCGCAACTTGATATTTGAGCGTTTCGTTTTCGCTTCGGCTCGCATGAATGACCGCTTTTCCCGCCGCGCAGCGGCGTACAGATTTACGCTTTTGCAGCAATTTCCGCGCTGCAAGCGCACGCAGCACAAAATCAAGAGGTCCGCTCTGGGCTCTTTTGAGACCTTCGCGGCAATCTGCGTTTACGTCCGCTCTAGCGCCCACCAACATGGAAAATCCAATGCATCGAATAGAGCGAGGCTCCTGCGTTCTCGCAACTACAGCTTAGTCTGGCCGCCCATACGAGTTGCTACATGTCAGCTCGCTTTCCGCCTTGTATGATCCACAGATCATAAAAAGAAAATATGATCTAGAAGCCATAAAGAGCAAACTTACTATACGCGATAACTCACGAAACAGTGCGGGTTCTGAGATGACGAAAGACATATCTCAAATTGCACAACAACTCTCACACCTGCAGACCCGCAGCACACACCTGTTCGGGCGTAACCAGCTTCAACGCAATAAGGTCCTCAATCTGCCGATTGGTGATATGGCGGCACAGGGGATGGCGCTCGTGGATCCACTCGGCGAGGCTGGCGCGTCCTTTGGCTTCGGCCTCTCGCACCTTCTTGCGGTCGGCCTGTACCTGTGCAAGCCTCTTCTCCCATCGGCGCATCTTGAACCAATTGTCCGAGAAACAGACCTTGCTGCGCGTGTAGCCCTCGCTTTCCTTGGCATAGGCTTTGACCGCCTGTTTCAGATCATCGGGCTCCACCTCGGCTTTCACAGCCGCTGTGATTAGGCGCAGACTGGTCCGCCGATCTCGGATCCTGTCTTCGGGATAGGCCGCCAAGATCCTCTCTGCTTCAATATCTTCAACCTCCTCCGCGGCCTCGCGCTTGTGCGTAGGAGGTTTATGGATGGTTTTAGGATGGTTTGGGGTCCACCGTGAACCCCGTCCCCCGTTCACGGTGGACCCCGTACCGGGTTCAGGCTGGACGGGGTTCACAGTGACCCCCGTCTCAATATCGGGCTCGGCCGTGGGTTCGAGCGCGGCCACCCGCTCCAGAACAATGCGGTAAATGACGGTGTAGCCATTCTTGCAGTGCCGCCGCCCTGTCTCAATCAAAATGCCTTCGCGCAGGAAGTCGATGATTGTGCGCTTCACCGTGCTCTCGCTGAGCTCTGTGTGGCGCTGGATAGTCCCCTTGGAGCACCAGATACCAGAGCCATCATCGCTCGCCTTGTCGGCCAGAAACATGATGATGTGCTTGCGTGCGGCACTGCCAAAGCGGCGCTCGGCGCATTCATTTGCGACCGCCCAGCTCATTGCAGTGCCTCAAGGTTAGAAGCGTTTTTGTGAGCATTCTGGCGCGCAATAAGCGTTGAAACTTTCGCTTTTTGTTCACTTTTTGTCAGGGGGTGTTTTGCACCCTTAACCCGTTGTTTTCGCTGTTTCTCCTTCTGGATTGCAAATCCGTGTACACCGGTTCGATTCCGGTACTCGCCTCCATTTAGATTCAATGACTTAGCCGGATTTCAAATTTTCGGAGCATTGAAGTCTAAACAAATGTCTAAACATTCTGTTTTTGTTCTGTTCGCATTTGTTGCGCCTGAATCGCTCTGACGCGTTGACGAACCTGCTTGGTGTAATGTTGAACCATGGCTGCGCTCTGACCTGTAACGGCTGCGACAAGGTCGTCACCGCACCCTGCTTCAACGAGTTCGCATGCTGCGTTGTATCGCCAGCTATGAATATCGAAGTCGAGTGCGTTGATCTGTTGCCTGACGTTCTTCACCGCTTGCGCGACGCCGCGATATGACCAACGGTTTGTTCCTCGCTCGTTGGTCAGGATAAAGACTGAGTGGCGGCTTGCGGCGTCGAGTGCGGCTTGCAGTTCTGGTAGGATGGGAATCCAGAGTTGTTTGCCAGTTTTGTTTTGGCGCACAGTGAACCCACCGTCTTGAATGTCTGACCATCGCATTTCGATCACATCGCCAATCCGTTGACCTGTGCCGACGCACAGTTCCATGGCGAGGCGTTCACGCGTTCCAAGAGGGCAGGCGGTACGGTACTGATCTAGAAGCTCTTGTGGCCAAGGTGCCCGCGCTTTCTTGATGGTTTTGATCTCTGATACACCGCGCGCCGGATTAGTTTCACACCATCCTAAATCTACGCAGTGTTCTAACAGGACACGCAGCACCCGCAGCGAGTAGTTAGCGAAGTAGGGCTTGTCGGCGTTTGAATCGCGCAGCCGGATTACGTCTTTGCGTTTCATGTTGGTCGGGTTTGCATCGCCCATGACCTCTTCGAAAAAACGCAGATACTTGTCGTAATCCAGCGCTGTGCGTGGCTTGAGTTGGGTGTATCTGCTTGATCGATGGTAGCTTCGAATGAGAGAAATGAATGAACGCGTCGTTACTTTTGAAGTGGGAACTTTTCCGGACAGTATGGCGGCGTATTCGCTCCAAAATTCGGGTGTTCCAAACTCGGCTGAGAATTTTTGAGACTTCCATCCGCGTCGCTGAAAATACAGCCCGTTGCGTTGGCGGTATACGTGCTTAGGTAGCTCACGTTTTGTCATGGCGCATGGGCGATAGCCAATAGCTCCCGCTTGATTGCAGCGGGATTGGCACCGAATTTCAGTTACCGGCTGCATGCACTGCAAAGAATGTCTGCAATCTCGTTCAGATCGTGCCCATTTAAGTTGTATCCGGTCACTTCAGACGCGCTTCAAACTGCCCCAATGGGTAGAAATTCATTGCTTCATTTTGATCTTTCGTTGGGGCTAAAGTCTATGTGTGTGACACAGGACGGAGTACGATTAAATGAAGATGGGATTTGTGGGGCTTGGGAACGTGGGTGGCAAACTGGCCGGAAGTTTGCTGCGCAACGGGTTTGATCTGACCGTTATTGACTTGAACGCTGATTTGGTTGCTGAGTTTGTTGATAAAGGCGCAAAGTCTGCTGAAAGCCCCGCTGCTTTGATGTGTGCTTGTGACGCGGTGATTACCTGCTTACCTTCTCCCGCTGCCTGTGCCGCTGTCGTGGAAGAGATGCTGCCCGAAGTGGACGGCACTAAAACTTGGATGGAAATGTCTACAACAGAGGTGTCAGAGGTTAAACGCCTTGCCGCTCTCGTTGCTGAAAGGGGCGGGTCTGCGATTGAATGTCCTGTTTCAGGCGGTTGCCACCGAGCGGACACGGGTAACATTTCCATTTTTGCAGGCTGCGATCGCGCAACGTTTGAACGGATGTTGCCGACATTGACGACGTTGGGGCGACGCGTGTTGCACACAGGTGAAATCGGCTCTGCCTCGACGTTAAAAGTTATGACAAACTATTTGGCGACTGCGAATCTCCTGACCTGCTGCGAAGCTTTGGTGACCATGAAAGCCGTAGGCATAGATTTGAACACGACATACGAAGCGATGAAAATTAGCTCTGGAACCTCGTTCGTGCATGAAACTGAGAGCCAAGTCATCCTGAATGGATCGCGTGATATTTCATTTACAATGGACTTGGTAAAAAAGGATATCGGCCTGTTTCAAAAGCTTGCCGAAGACGCAGGCGTTCCACTGGAAATCAGCCCGTTGATGGTGGACATCTTTAATGACGGCATCGCGAAATATGGTGAACGCGAGTTATCCCCCAACATTATCCGTCGTCTCGAAGACATGACGGGTTTGGATATTACGGCGCCTGGGTTTCCATCTGAATTGACCGACGACGAACCTGAAGAACAAGGTTACGAGGTCGTCCCATCTGGTCTGACCAAGCCTGTGATGGCCGGTTAGCATGATGAAAGAAGCAAACATAAACTATTGGGACGAGAGAGCCGATCTTGCGGCAGCATTCCAATGGGCGGCCCGTTTGAATATGCACGAGGCCGTCGCCAATCATTTTAGCCTTGCAGTGAATGACACAGGGACCCAATTTCTGATCAACCCGAACCAAGTGCATTTTTCACGTATCAAAGCGTCAGATTTGTTGCTTTTGGATGCAAATGATACTGATGCGTTGAACACACCCAATGCCCCCGACCCAACGGCGTGGGGCTTGCACGGCTCAATCCATCGTTTGTGTCCCCACGCGCGCTGTGTGATGCATACCCATTCGATTTGGTCGACGGTTCTTGCCTGTATGGCAGATAGTTCTTTGCCGCCAATTGATCAAAACACGGCGACGTTTTTTAACCGTTATTTGGTCGATGATAGCTTTGGCGGCTTGGCTTTTGAATCCGAAGGTATCCGCTGTGCTCAAATGCTGTCTGACCCGACGAAGAAAGTCATGATCATGGGTAATCATGGTGTTTTGGTTGTAGGCCGTTCTGTCGCTGATACGTTTAATAGATTGTATTACTTTGAACGCGCTGCAGAGACTTATGTACGCGCGTTGCAAACCGGCCAAAAATTACGTGTATTGTCCGACGAAATTGCCGAAAAAACCGCCCAAGAACTGGACGATTACCCAGGTCAAGCTGAGGCACATCTGTCGGAAATTCGCATGATTCTTGATCGTGAAAACAGCGATTACGCAAGTTAACCCCTCCTTCCATTCACGAGAAATCGACCATGAAGAACACTCAGTTTGAACTTCAAGACAATGGCGTTATCGTTCATTTGTCAAACGGCCCCAAATACTTCAATTACTATTGGCTACGTGATGCCTGCAGCTCTAGCATTGACCCGCAAACGCGCGAGCGAATTTTTGATGTATCGCAATTACTATCTGCACCTAAGGCGAAAGAATTGTTCATCCGTGGCGATAAATTGGTCGTGGAGTGGGAATTAGAAGACGCGCCTAGCGAGATTGCTTTAAGCCTTCTGGAGCAAGTCGCTTCTGAAGGGCGTGCCGCGGATGCCGCTGCATTGCCACGCAAAGTGTGGTATAGTGATCATATGCCCCATATTACACGGGTGTCGCAGCAGTCGGTCATTGAAACCGCGAAAGGCCGTGCCATCTTAACGCGTGCGTTGATTGAAGATGGGATTGCCATTGTGACAGACATGGCGGCAACAGAAGACAGCCTTCCCAACTTGGTCAATGCAATAGGCCCGGTCACACCATCCGGCGAAGGGCTATTCTTTAACGTACGCGTAGAGATCAATCCAACAAATCTGGCATTCACTGCTGGGCCCTTGGAAATGCACACAGACCTGCCCGGTGAAGAGGCCGCACCGGGGGTGCAGTTCCTACATTGCATTGAAAACACTGTAGATGGTGGAGCCTCGCTGTTTTTGGATGGCGTGGCCGTTGCGCTTGCTCTTAAAGAAGAAGATCCAGCAGCCTTTGATCTGCTGGCCATGCACAAAATTCCATTCTTCTATCGTCACGACACGTTGGATTATCGTTCGCACCAGCGGGTGATTGAAACTGATCAGGATGGAAATGTAACCGGGGTTACGATTTCACAGCATTTGCAAGATAACATGGACCTACCGCAGGAATTACTGGACGTATACTATCCAGCTTTCATCAAATTCATTCGCATGATGCAAGAAGAACGGTTTGTAATAAAATTCCGCTCTGAGTCGGGCAATTGCGTGGTATTTGATAATCATCGTGTCGTGCATGGCCGTGAAGGGTATGTTGCCGAAAGCGGCAGCCGTCATTTGCGGGGGTGCTATACAGATCGCGCAGCAATGCGTAGCACATATCGGATCGCTTCACGCGAACAGTCATCTTAACGTTAGTATCTATCACTAAAATGCGGAAAGACAGGACGGGCAAGCGGGAAACTAGAATTTCATGCCCGTCCAAGATAATCTCAATACGTTTCGTCAAGCCGCGCCTTTCTTTACGGGCAGGCATCCCCTTCGCAGGAAAAGGCGTTTCGCTTGATCCGCACTTCGCCGTGTATATCGCTTTGAATCAAATATGAATCGTCGTCTAAGCCCAAGAGTTCCCCCTGGATTTCAGTAGCCCCATTCCGTAATATCACCGTAGTATCTACAGGTGTATTGACCTCTTCGATGCATCCGTCACCTTCGCAGATCACACTGCCAAATTCGACAGCGAGCTCTCCAAAGCTGGTCGCTAAAATGTAGGATTCATCCTTAATTTCAATAAGGTTGCCGGAAACTGTAATAGACCCATCTGGAGAGGTTAGCTTTAGATGCGGGCCGGTTGTTTCTGCTTTGGTACCCTCAGGGCAAGCGTCCCCGATGCACGATACATCGTCACCTGGAATGGTCACAGACCCAATACTGGATTGAATTCGAAAGTTACCATTTGTGTATTCTAAGAGTTCACCAGTAATACTTTCACCTTCGTCGTTGAACCTAAGCGATACTTGATTGGTCGACTGCGCCAACGCGTTGCTGGCTACTAAAACACATAGCGCAGGCGCTGCAATGCGCACTCGACGAAACATAGCGAAAGAGATCTTAGTTGTCGCATCTACTCTCACCCAGTTACAAAATGACATGAAATATATCCGATCTTAATTTTTAACTGTTATTTTCACTGGGAGTAGACGCTCATGAACTTTTACTGAGCGTAGTAGGCGTTGAAACCTGTACGCACTGTGTTGAACCAGACACCGTTTTCACGGATTTCGTTCAAGCCTTCGTTCAGTAGTGCAATGATTTGTTCGGCATCAGGATTGTCCTTGCCAACATAAACCGCCAGCGTGCTGACATTGTTCAGGTTTGGGTTGAAGATAAATTTTTCATCGAGACCAAGGCGCGTGATGATATCGCTGGCTTGACGTTGTTCCATCGAAACCGCTTGCACTTCGCCAGCATTCAGTTGCTGGATACAGTCTTCTGGTTCAGCCGGACGTGACAACGTTATAGTTGGTTCAACAAGACCATCGGCAGCAAGTAGGGCATCTGTGTAGTCTTGTGGTAGGCAGATCGTAGTTCCGTGAAAATCTGCATAGTCTTGTGTCGTTGCGAGCGGAGATGTTGCATCAACAACCAACCCATCGATAATTTCGTAGAATGGGTCAGAGTGCAGGAAGTTTTCACATCGCGCGATGGAATCTTCTGTCAACGTTTCTGGAGCTTCGCAGTTTGGGCGTAGCCATGGGAACGCGCCGTCAAATGCGTTACTTGGCAATAGTGTTTCCAAATGTGATCCCCAATCGTTAACGAAAATGATCGAAGTTGTCGCTTTGGGTTCAACGGTGTCCATCGCAGCACGCACCAGCTGCGTGTAAATCCCGCCACCTTCCATGCTTTCGTCTGTGAACGGTGCATAGCCGCTGCCGGTGACAAGAGAAATTGTGATCGGTTCATCATCTGCGGGGGCTTCAGGTTCTGTTTCGATGACAGCTGGCGCCGCTGCTGTGTTTTGCCCGGGCAAAGATCCATCAGCGCAAGGCAATCGCAGCGTCGTACCGACGCCGATGATGTTTGGGTTGCCGCCAATGGCGGTTCTGTTTGCATCCCAAATCGTCTGGAACGCGATGGTCCCATACGCTGATTTTGCAATCGTGCTGAGTGAATCGCCTGCTTGAATTGTATAGGTTGTACAGGCTTCCTGCGCCTGAACGGCTGATGCGCTCGCAACTAATGAAATGGTGAGCAATGTTGATTTATGTAGCATTTTATTATCCTGCATCTGCATCTGCGGTCATTGTCAGCATCATGCATATTCTGCATACAGAATTGAAACTAGGCGCTATTTTGCCGCTTTAGGGCTAGAAATATTACACCAATGCCCGCATTCTAAATTAGCCTTGGCGTGTGGGGCGCATAATATTCCGCAGGAATTGTGACTTGCATTTTCGGATAATATCCGGTTTTTCAGAACTTTGCGTATCGGTGAATAGTGATCGGATACTATAATTTCGAAACTAGAGCGCGGCACAAACTTCTTTGCGCCGTGCTCTTGCAACGAATGATACCATTACGTCAAGAACGGTGGGCGGACCTTGATTTCTAGATACTCTTCCAGACCGAATGTACCGCCTTCGCGACCATTTCCAGATCGTTTGTAGCCGCCGAAAGGAGAGCCATAATCAGGGCCGCGTCCGTTTATCTGGATCGTGCCTGCGCGTAGACGACGTACCACGCGTGCTACGCGGGTGGCATCACCTGATTGCACATATGCGGCAAGCCCATATTCGGTGTCGTTAGCCATCGCGATGGCTTCCTCTTCGGTGTCAAAAGGGGTGATCACCAACACCGGGCCAAAGATTTCTTCGCGTGAAATTCGCATATTATGGTCTACGTCACAGAAAATCGTCGGCTTTACATACCACCCGTTCTCTAAACCATCTGGTTTCCCAAGCCCACCCACAAGCAAACGTGCGCCCTCATCAATACCCACCTGGATCATCGCCTGAACACGGTCGTACTGGATTTTATCGAAAACCGGTCCAATGTGATCTCCGATCGATGTTGGGTCGCCTACTTTTTGCGCTTCTGCGGCAGTTTTCGCTAAGGTTAGCACGTTGTCATAGCAGCTGCGCTCGACCAAAAGCCGGGTCGGCGCGTTGCACGATTGGCCAGTGTTGTAAAAGCATCCTTCAACGCTTTCTTTGACACGTTTATTCAAATCCGCGTCGGCGAAAACAAGGTTTGGAGATTTTCCGCCCAATTCCAAGGTCACACGTTTGATACTATCCGCTGCGTCCTTGGACACAGCGGTACCAGCGCGGGTGGAACCTGTGAATGACATCATATCAATATCTGGGTGTCGCGACATGGCCGATCCCACTGCGATACCATCGCCTTGTACCAAGTTGAACACACCCGCGGGGTAGCCCGCTGCATCTACGATTTCCGCGTAGATTTGGGCTGATATTGGTGTGTGTTCGGATGGTTTTAAAATACAGGTCGAACCTGTCGCTAAGGCCGGAATGACCTTCAAAGCGATCTGGTTTATCGGCCAGTTCCAAGGCGTGATCAAACCGCATACACCAATTGGCTCGCGGCTAAGGATATCGCCGTTTGGCAACGTCTCTTCATCTTCCATCTGCTTTAGCGCGGTAATGAAGTCGTCGAGGTGACCTAAGCCAGAATGGGCCTGTACCTCTAGCGACATTGTTGCAGGCGCGCCCATTTCTGATGTCATGGCCGTGGCCAAATCCTCTAGTCGTGCCACCGTTTCGATCCGCAGCTTTTGCAAAAGTGCGAGGCGTTCGTTTTTGCTGGTTAGCGAAAAGGTTTCAAACGCGCGTTTCGCCGCTGCAACAGCGCGATCAACATCTTTCGCATTGCCCATAGATACAGTCCCGATTTGGGAATTTGTCGCGGGGTTCATGATCGGCATGGTGGCGCTAGATGCAGGATTCACCCATGCGCCATCAATATAGAATTTGTTAAGTGTCAGCATGGTTTGCATCTCCTATGGGGTGATCGGGGTTTGTGCCATTTCTAGGTGAAGCTCTGCGCCTTCATATGGCATTTTTGCGATTGCAGCGTCGTCAAGTTCCAGTCCCAAACCGGCGGTGGTCGGCGGAATGATATAGCCGTTGTCCCACATGATTTCGCCTTTGACCGCAGACATGTAAGGGCCGTCAAATGTACCAATGCTTTCCAGTATCAAAAAATTTGGGCTACAGGTGGCGATCTGGATGTTGGCTGAAGCGACGATGGGGCCACAGTAAAGATGTGGCGCAATCTGTGCTGATCGCGTCTCGGCTATAGACGCGATTTTTTTGGCTTCAAGTATCCCCCCGACGCGGCCCAGATTAATCTGCAAAATAGAGGCTGCACTAACCTCAAGTATCCGTGCGAACTCGTGCTTGGTGCACAGCCGTTCTCCTGTGGCAACAGGGATCGAGGTGAAGGCCGCAATTTGGGCCATATCGATCGGGTTTTCAGGAGGAATAGGTTCTTCAAACCAGAGAGGGTCAAAGGGTTCCAAAGCGCGCGCGAGGCGTTTTGCTCCAGATACCGTGAACTGGCCATGGGTGCCAAATAATAGATCTGCTCGCTCGCCGACGGCTGCGCGGATTTCGCGGCAGAAATCCACGCTAAGCGTGATATCTTCAAGGCGTGGTTGGCGACCGTCATAGATAGAAAATGGACCGGCGGGGTCAAACTTTACGGCTGTGAAGCCTTGGGCGATCATTCCTGCAGCAACCTCTGCCGCGATACCTGCGTCATTATAAGCATTCGGCGTGTTAGGGTCCGGATATACGTCACCCGCGGGTGGGTAGATGTAGGAATAACTACGAAGCCGGTCGTTTACGCGCCCACCCAATAATTCGTATATTGGCTTGTCAGCAGCCTTACCAATGATGTCCCAACAGGCCATCTCGAGCCCGCTAAATACGCCCATCACGCTAACATCCGGGCGTTGCGTAAAACCTGCCCCGTAAGATTTGCGGAAAAACGTTTCAATGTGATGGGGATCAGCACCGTCAAAGTGGCGGCCAAACATATCGTGCGCCATGGCGCAGCAGATATTCGGGCCGAAGGTGGCGTTGTAAATTTCGCCCACGCCTGTAATTCCGCAGGCTGTGGTCAGCCGCACAAAAATGAAGTAGCGCCCTCCATGACGGGGTGGTGGGTTGCCAACAACAAAGGTCTCTAGGGTATCAAGCTTCATCAAGCGTCCTCCAGAATAAGATCTGCCGCCCGCATGGCCAGCATCATTGTCGGTGCATTCGTATTGCCTGAGGTAATGTTCGGAAAGGACGAAGCATCCGCTATACGGAGCCCAGAAACGCCATGCACCCGTAAACGCGCATCTAGAACTGAATCCTGATCCGTTTTTCCCATTCGGCAGGTGCAGGTTGGATGATAGACCGTTGAGGCGCGGTTATGGAAATCATCTAGCAGTGCTGCGTCATCCATAGCCATCAAGTTTGGCGCTTTTGCCTCGGTCGTCACTGCGCGCAGACTGGCGGTTCTAGCGAACTTCTGAAGAACGCGGCTTGCGGCAAGAGCTGTATCGCGGTCACTTTGGCTGTGTAGCGAATTTGGCATAATGCGCGGGGCATCTTGTGGGTTGGATGAAATTATCTCCACGTTGCCAGTACTTGTAGGGCGGCAAGGTTGCGCTGAGATTTGATATCCTGATGCCTTATCAACAACTGTCGCACCAGATTCAGATACCCGGTAAGAGATGGGGTTAAAGTATAGTTGCACATCCGGGGCATCATGATGGGGGCTTGAGCGCACGAACCCACCAACTTGGTTCACGGGGACTGCTAATGGTCCCTTGCGTGTCAACAGGTATCGCAATCCTGCACCGAATTTTCCATATGTTCGACCTAGGGCGTTGTTCAACGTGCGGTCGTTCGTGTGAAATTGGTAGGACACTGCCAGATGATCCTGAAGTCCGCGCCCAACTTCGGGTAAATCACGTACCACTGCGATACCATTTTGCCGTAGTATATCGGCGGGGCCAAAACCGGACAGCTGCATAATTTTAGGGGAATTAATTGCCCCCGCACATAAGATAACTTCCTTACGTGCCTTCACCTCGTGGCGTTTGTCGCGATGGTGGAAGACAAGCCCTGTGACAGCTGCGTCTTCTGACATCAGGCGCTCAACCTCTGCATTGCGTAAGACGTAAAGATTTGATCGTCGCTGTGCAGGCCGTAAAAAAGCATCCGCTGATGACCAGCGCAGCCCATTTCGCACGGTGCTCCTATAGTAACCAATTCCGTCAACATCCGGGGCATTGATGTCTGGAACGACCGGATATCCTCCGTCTTTTGCAGCATTTAGGAAATTGGCAGAAAACGGTGACATTTGGTCAGATAGGTCCGTTACCCAAACTGGACCGTCGCCACGCATCTTTCTGCCCTGAGGCGTAATTTCACTTATGGTTTCCATACGCTCATAGGCCGCGCGCACGGTATCCCAGTTCCAGCCTGACGCTCCGGCTGCAACCCAATCATCAAAGTCTCGGGCCAACCCACGTACATAAGCCATTGCATTTATCGAGCTTGATCCGCCAATGACTCTGCCGCGCGGCCAGGGGAACGATCGCTCATTTAGACCAGGATCCGGAGATGTCAGGTACCCCCAATTTACTGCAGCATTTGATACGTTTATCGCGTAGCCCAGAGGGACCTTAATCCAAAATCTCGCATCGCTTCCACCACTTTCCAGCAAAAGCACCGAGAACTTTCCGCACGCCGACAGGCGATTTGCCAAAACGCAACCCGCGGACCCTGCACCCACGATTACGTAATCGAATTCCGAGAAGTCCATGAGCCGTGTCCGCACTTATTAGGACCGTAATTTGCGATGCGTTTCGACCAAAAATCAAACAACTGCTTTTGTGGCTTAGGGGTAAATATTATTGCCCATACACTATTGATGGGTAAAAAATATTGAGGCATCCATTGGGTTAAACAAACAGGAGACGGGTCATGAGACGCCTTCCACATGTGACTTGGTTGCGCAGTTTCGAAGCGGCGGCCCGCCATAGTTCTTTTGCCGCTGCGGCGGATGAGTTGAACCTGACACCTGCGGCAGTCAGTCAGCAGATCAAATTGCTGGAAGAAACGCTTGAGATGAAGTTGTTCAAGCGGCTTCCAAAAGGAGTCGAACTGACAGACATCGGTCAAGCGTATGCACAACCTGTACGCGCATCGTTCCTAAACCTTCAAACCGCAACTGATGGGCTTTTTAAGCCAAAGTCTAAAACGACCCTTCATGTGCGCGCGTCGATCTCCTTTGCTGTCCTTGTTCTTGCACCGCGCCTCCATGAATTCCGGTCGCGATACCCAGAGATAGGCATAGTTTTGTCCACAACCGTTTGGTCGGACCGCATGACTGATGCGACGATTGATGTCGATATTCGGTATGGTAACGGTGATTGGCCGGAAAAAGACATCTGGCCTCTAGGTGAAGGGCAGGCGACGCTTGTGTGTAATCCCACAGACGCGGCGCACTTTCAAAACGACCCAGTTGCCTTGAAGGACGCAGATATCGTTCCGATCATAGGATCCGAAAACGATTGGCCGCGCATGTTTCAGGCTCTAGCATTAGAAAGCCCTGTGCCATCGCCGTGGATGCCGGTTGACTCATCGCTTTTGGCACTTGAAAGCATTGCAAGCGGACGTGGCGTTGCTATTGTTAATAAAAAATTCTCCGAAAAGTTCATTCGGTGTGGTTCTGTGATCGAGCCCTTCAAGCAAACCATTAAAACCCAAAACAATTTTTATGTGGTCGCGCATCCCGACCTTAAAAAGCGACAACAAACGACGCTGTTTCATCAATGGCTTTTGTCCGCGACAGCATAGTTTTGCAGTGCGACCGAGTTTGCGGTGTGGCGCGGGCTCATGCTAACGTACTGTGAAAGCTGACAGGATTTTTCTATTTGGCCCCGGTTTGCAGTTGCTGCTGTGATGGGGCTTTTTCGTTTTGAATCGGCGAATTTGGCTTTGAAACTTTCGCTTTCTTTTTACTTTTTCAGGCGGCGTTTTTCACCACTAACTATTTGTTTTCGATTACTATCTTTTCGGATTGTAAACCCGTGTACACCTGTTCGATTCCGTTGCTCGCCTCCACGGAATTTCACATATTGAAGGTATTCGTCCCGCTATGGGATGTGTTTCGCGCTTCCAAATATGGAAGTTGGTTAGTGTTCGTGATTAACGCGCCAGTGCTACCGTTTTCAAACCTTCACGGTTTGCTCGGACAAAAGAGACATTCCCGCCCAAAAATCGACCCATTTGGTTCCTAAGCAGGGCGAAAGAAGGCTGAAACTTTGGGTTTCGGCGACGGACTATTGAGGATGAATTTTCATGAGAGCACCTCTCATTGCAGCTGTTGTGGGTCTAACTGGGCTTACGTTTTATGGGGCGTCTGTACTGACGACGTCACAAGTGGAGGCGATCACTGCAGAGCAAGCGGCGCCAAGTGCAGAGCAATTGGCAATTCAGTCAGACATGGCCTCAGAGATTGCAGGCTTGCAAGAATCTAAAACAGCGCTTGAAGCAGAGATCGGCACGCTGACCCAGTCGCTTCAAACCCTTGGTGAGGAACGCGATGATCTCGTTGCAAAGCTGGAGCAAGCAACCGCGGAAGCCGAGACTGCGACCGCTGAACTTGCGGCCCTAGCAGATGGTTCTGAAGGTTCATCTGATTTGACCGAACTTGAAGCGCAACTCGCTGAGCGCAGCGCGCTTTTGGCGGATGCGGATGCAACCATTGCAACCCTGAATGAAACGATCGCTACCAGCCAAGCTGAGTTGGAAAATGTGTCTGGGCAGATGGCGGCCTTGCAACAAGGTGCGCTTAGTGCTGCAGCCCGTATTGCAGAGCTTGAAAGCGGTTCGGTTGCTGAAGTTGCTGAGCGTGATCCGGCACCGGTCGACGCCCAAGTGAGTGCGCTGCAAGCAGATCTTATTGAGCGCGATGCGCAGATTGAAGAACTGCGTGCGAGCCTCGAGGAAGCCGTATCGACGCCAGAGGCCAGCGAAGAAGCCACTGCGGCGTTAGAAGGCCAAACGGCTGATCTGGTAGCGGAAATCGAAGCGTTGACCACTGCTGCGACAGAGCGCGATGCCGTTATTACAGAGCTAGAAGCGCAGTTGGCGGAAGGCGAAGAACCGAATGAGGAAGTGACCGCCCAGATCGCAGAACTGACCGCAGCGGTTGAAGAGCGGGACGCGACCATCGCCAGCCTCGAGGCCGCTCAGGCAAGCGAGGCAGCCGACGCTGAACAGCAGGATGAAGCAACCGCCGAAATTGAAACCCTAACCGCGACTTTGGCTGAACGTGAGGCCGCAATTTCTGCGCTTGAAACACAAATTGCCGAAGCCACTGCCGCCACTGAAAGCAGTGATAGCGCCGCCGAGATTGAAGCGCGTGATACTCAGATCGCCGAACTGACAGGTCTTTTGGAAAAGCAAACGAGCACAATCGAAATGCTTCGCCTTGGCATTGGCGACACGGCGATGCCAGCTGACGAATTGGCCGAAGTGTGTATGGGATGGGCAAGAGGGCTTCTTGAAGCATCGCAAATCAGCTTCTCTACCGGCACGACAACGATCAACAACAGTTCTGTGGAAACACTTGAACGACTGCGTGATCTTGCAATTGGCTGTAAAAACGAAGGGTTGATGATTGAGATCGGTGGGCACACTGACAGCCAAGGCGGCGAGGCCGATAACCAACGACTAAGTGAAGCACGGGCGCAGGCCGTCTTGGACTACATGGTTGGCTTGGGTGTTGATGCCGAAACCATGCAGGCCGTGGGCTTTGGTGAAGCGAACCCAATTGCCACCAACGACACAAGTGAAGGGCGCGCCGCAAACCGCCGGATCACATTTGAATGGAAGCTGCATAACATCGCTGACGAAGCAGTAACCGAACCAACAGAAGAAACTACGCCAGACTCTGCCGCCGATCCCGCGTCAGACACAGTAGACGAATAAGGAGCTTCCGATGTCTTCACTATTGATCCAAATCTTCGGTTTTATGCTCGTTACATTTTTGCTGGGCCTGCTGCTTGGTTGGCTTGTATGGCGCTATGGCAGTTCTGCAAATCAATCGCCCGAAACCGAGATCGAGTTCTGGCGCAGTAACCTTGAACAATGCCGTTTTAAGCTTAGCAATGAGCAAAATAAGGTAGAAGTGCTGCGCGAAGAGAAAGCGAACCTAAAAAGACGGCTTGAAGCGTTCGGCAAATAGATAAAAACTGCGGCGGAGCGTTCATGTGCTCCGCCGACTGGACCGACGCATTGCCAACGCAAGTCGGTCGCAAGTCTATTATTTCATAGTGTTACCGGCACAGTTCGCGCTGGGCACTCTAGGCCGTTTCCAGCACTTGTTTCGGCGTGTGATACGGGCATGCCACATAGTGTTCATGGCCAATGTCAATCATCGCAGGTCGGTCTTGGGCGCAGCTGGTTACCGCTTTTACGCAGCGCGTGCGGAATACGCAGCCGGATGGTGGAGCAAGGGGCGAGGGGAGTTCGCCTTCCAAGATTGGGCGACTGCGTGCTTTTTCTAGTACCGGGTCCGGGATCGGCACTGATGATATCAGCGCTTGAGTGTATGGATGTTCTGGTTGTGTGGTCAGCGCATGGGCGTCGGCGTGTTCCATTGTGCGCCCAAGGTACAGCACCATGATCCGGTCGCTGATGTGTTTCACAACGCTAAGGTCGTGCGCAATAAAGATCAGTGAAAGACCAAAGTCGCGCTGAAGCCCCATGAGCAAGTTAACCACTTGTGCCTGAACCGAAACGTCCAGCGCCGACACGGGTTCGTCGCAGATCAATAGCTTGGGTTTGAGGATGAGCGCACGCGCGATCCCGATCCGTTGGCATTGCCCACCAGAAAACTCGTGCGGGTAGCGGTTGATGAGGTTGGGTAGCAGTCCCACACGCTCCATTAGTTCGGCGACGCGTTTTTTGACCTCGGCACGTGGCGTGTTTGGTTCGTGGGTTATCAGAGGTTCTGCAATGATTTCGCCCACGGTCATGCGGGGGTTCAGCGCGGCTAGCGGATCTTGAAAGATCATCTGCACGTCGCGGCGGTGAACACGGCGTTCGGCGGAGGACATGTTGGCAAGGTCGCCGCCTTCGAACATGATCTGACCACCCGAAGATGGAACGGTTCCGACAATCGCGCGCGCGAGGGTCGATTTGCCTGACCCGGATTCCCCAACGATGCCCAAGCATTCGCCAGCAGCTAGATCAAAGCTGACCTCATTCACCGCATGCAATTTGTCAGCGGGTGTCCAGGGCCATGCACCCGGGCGGCGGATGTCGAAGGTGACGGATAGGTCTTTTACCGAAAGGATTGTCGACATTACGCGACCTCCGCAATTGGTTTGTGGCATGCGCGGCGGTGGCCCGCCTCTAGTGTCTCGAGGGCAGGGCGCTGGGTGGCGCATCTGTCCATTGCGACGGCGCAACGTGGTGAAAATGGGCAGCCTGCGGGAAGGCGTGACATATCTGGCGGTTCGCCCGCGATTGTCGCAAGTTCTACTTCTTCGCGGTCAAGTCGCGGTACGGCTTGGAGCAGTCCCAAGGTGTATGGGTGGGTCGGGTTGGCAAAGACAGTTTCAGTTTGCCCTTCTTCCATGACTTGGCCGCCATACAGCACGAGCGTGCGGTCACAGAAGCCAGCAACGACCCCAAGGTCATGTGTGATTAGGATAATGGCCGTTCCAAATTCACGACGAATATCGCCCAGCAACTGCATGATTTGCGCCTGAACAGTCACGTCCAGCGCTGTCGTTGGTTCGTCAGCGATCAACAGACGTGGCCGACACAAAAGCGACATAGCGATCATGATCCGTTGCCGCATCCCACCCGAGAATTCATGCGGATAGTTGGTGATTCGGTTGCGAGCGTCAGGAATACGCACCGCATCTAGCATCTTGACGGATTCAGTGATCGCGTCCCGCTTGGACATGCCTTTGTGCAGGGTAAGGACTTCGGCCATTTGTTCGCTGATCCGTAGGTATGGGTTCAGCGAGGTCATCGGGTCTTGGAAGATCATTCCGATTTGCTGACTGCGCACTTTGTTCAGCGCCTTGGTGGACATGCCCAGCAGGTTTTGCCCGTCAAAGTTGATCGTGCCCGTTGCCCGCCCGTTTTTGGCCAATAGGCCCATCGTTGCAAATGCGGTTTGGCTTTTGCCAGACCCGGATTCACCGACCACCGCGAGCGTCTCACCCTCATTTAGGCTGAGGTTTAGGCCGTTGACCGCGTTCACTTCGCCCTCTGGGGTGGTGAATGAAACCTTTAGGTCTTGGATGTTCAAAAGGCTCATATCAGCGGTCCTTTGGGTCGAGAGCATCGCGCAGACCGTCACCGACAAAGAAGAAGGCAAAGATCGTTAGGACGAAGAAAAACAGTGGAAAAAGAAGCTGCCACAGAGTGCCATATTGCATGTTCCCGGCACCTTCGCTGATCAGCGCGCCAAGGCTGGTGTTTGGTTCTTGTACGCCAAGGCCAAGAAAGCTGATGAAGCTTTCAAAGATGATCATATTCGGAACAAGTAGCGTCGCGTAGACGACCACGATGCCCAGCAGGTTCGGAATGATATGCCGCAAGATGATCCGCAGCGGATGAACGCCAGTTGCCACGGCAACTTCTACGAATTCTTTATTTTTGATGGTCAGTGTCTGACCACGCGCGATCCGCGCCATATCGAGCCATGAGATAAGCCCAATACCGATGAATAGCATCAGGATTGAACGTCCAAAGATGACAAGCATCAAGATTAGAACGAACATGAATGGGATCGACATTAGCACGTCAACGATACGCATCATGATGCCGTCAACGCGACCGCCAAAGTAACCGGCCGTCGCCCCATAAAGCGTACCAACAAGAACGGCGACCATCGCGCCCACGATGCCAACCATCAGGGAAATGCCAGTGCCCTGAACTGTTCGCGCAAATAGGTCGCGACCGCTATTGTCCGTGCCAAAATAATGGCCAGTCTCAAACGACGGGACACCCAAATGCGCGTTGCGTCCCATTAATGAGAAATCGACAAAGTCGCGTTCCCATTGGGCAAAGAACCCACCAAACAGCGCAAAGGCCGCGACGAGGATCAAAACGATAAGTGATACCACAGCCGCCTTGTTGCGCATGAACCGTGCACGGGCCGATGCCCAGAGCGAACGGCCCTGTACCTCGGCCAAAGCAGCGGCGTTTTCGATATCTTCTACAGTTGTGCGATTGGGAAACATTTGGTGACCCCCTCAGTAGCGGATCTTGGGGTCAATCCACGCGTAGAGGATATCAACCACAAGGTTAAAGAGAATGGTCAGCGTGCCCACCAGAATGGTGATTCCCATCATGACCGAATAGTCGCGGCTAAAGGCCGAGTTCACAAAGAACGTGCCGATGCCACCTGTTGAGAAGAACGCATCGATCACGACGGAACCGGTGATCATGCCAACAAATGCTGGCCCCAAATAGGACAGCAGCGGCAAGATCGCGGGCTTCATTGCGTGGCGTAGGATGACGCGACGCATCGGAATACCCTTGGCTTGTGCGGTTCTGATGAAATTGGTGTTCAGCACCTCAAGCATCGAAGACCGCATAATTCGGGCGATCGACGCCATATATGACGTGGAAAGGGCAATCACGGGCATGATCAAATAGGGCCATTCGCCACCGTTCCAACCACCGCCGGGCAGCCAGCCAAGCCATAGCGTAAAGACCAACAGCAGGATCGGCGCCATCACAAAGTTCGGTAGAACCTGTGCGCCTACGCTGAAGCCAACGGCCAGATAATCCAGCCAGCTATTTTGTTTGATCGCCGCAGCCGTGCCAAGCGTCACACCGACAACCGTCGCCAGCACAAATGACCAGAAACCATAGGTCAGTGTCACCGGAAACCCTTGGGCGATGATGTCATTGACGGAACGGTCTTTGAATTTGAACGATGGCCCAAAATCGAAATGTGCGACAACACCCCAGATATAATCGGTGATCCGTTTCCAGAACGGTTGATCCAATCCGTATTTAGCCTCAATGTTGGCGAGCACTTCGGGCGGCAACGGACGCTCAGAGTTGAACGGACCGCCGGGCGCTGCGTACATCAGCACAAAAGACAGGATCACAAGGATCAATAGGGTTGGCACCGCCACCATGAGGCGACGAACGACAAAGCTGAACATGTTGAATTTTCCAAGCGAAAAGCAGTGAGTGTCGCGCCCCTTATATCACAAAGGGGCGCGATCAACTGGGCAGTCGACTAAGTTTAGTCTGCGACGATGTAAAGGTCGCGCGCGTACCAGTTCTGCTGGAAGTTATTATACGGCCAGCCTTTAACGTTGTGACGTAGCATTTTGTCAGCCGAATAATGGTAGATTGGGATGATAGGAACATCCCGTGCGATCAGCTGTTCCGCCGCAGTATAGGCCGCCTGTGGATTGTCAGAGGTCTTTGCCTCTGCCATCAGCGCATCATATTCTGCGTTCGCATATTTCGCGTCGTTATAGCCAGATTCAGACTGCATGAGGTCAAGGAAAGTAGAGGCCTCGTTATAGTCCGCACACCAACCAGCCCGTGCAACTTGGTAGTCTTGGTTCCCGCGGGTTTCCAAGAATACTTGCCATTCTTCGTTACCAAGCGTTGTTTCGACACCCAGCGTTTGTTTCCACATCTGACTGATCGCCACTGCAACAGATTCATGTGCGGAAGAGCTGTTGTAGATCAGATCTAGCGACAGTGGGTTGTCGCTGCCGTATCCAGCGGCTTCCATCAGTTCTACGGCTTTGGCGTTGCGCTCAGCTTGGGTCATTGAAACCATCGGCGTTTCAGGTGTCTCAAAGCCAGCAGTCGCCCAGTGCGTGAACGTATAAGCTGGCTTTTGACCACCGGCGAGGACGTTGTGAACGATGATGTCACGATCGACTGCCAAAGACAGGGCCTGACGCACGTTGACGTCCAACAGTGCAGGGTTCGTCGTGTCCGTCATGTTGATGGTGTAGTAATATGAACATGCGTTAGGAACCGACATCACATCTTCTGGGTACTCGGCCTCAAGAGCTGGGAATTGACCCGCAGGAATATCCGTACGGTCTAGCTCACCGGCAAGGTAGCGTGTCAGCGCAGTGTCTTCGTCATTGATGACCAGCGAAACTACTTTTTCGATGATGGTGTTCTCGTTGTCCCAATACATTGGGTTACGTTCACGCACTAATTTTTCTTGCGGAACGTGCTCGGTCAGAACGTAAGCACCGTTTGAAACCATGTTGCCGGGTTTCGTCCAGTCAGAACCCAGCTCTTCGACAACCTTCTCGGGAACAGGGAATGTTGTGTAGTGGGTTAGCATCTGCGGGAAATAGGGCAGGGGCTGGGTGATTTTCACGACAACTGTTTTGTCGTCTGGGGCACTGATACCCAATGCATCGGTTGGCATGTCGCCTGCGATAACTTCAGACACGTTTTCAACGGCCATCAGTTCCAGATACCATGAATAGGGGGATGCCAATTCAGGTGATGCCGCACGCCGCCACGCGTAAACAAAGTCGCTCGCGAGAACAGGGTCGCCATTCGACCACTTCGCGTCACGCAAGGTGAATGTGTATGTCATCAGATCGTCGGAAACTTCGTAGCTGGACGCGACGCCGGGCACGATGTTGCCATCAGCGTCTTGGTTCAGCAGACCTTCGAACAAGTCACGGACGATATCGCCGCCAGCGGCGTCTTCAACCATACCCGGATCGATCGATGGGCTTTCATCTAAGTCGCGATAGGTGAATGTCTGATCAGCTGCGAGAACTTCGCCAGTGACGGGGTGTGTTGCGTGGCCGTCAGCAAAGGCAGTTCCACCTGCAATTGTAAGAACAGCGGCCGTAGTGGCCATCAATGTTGATCTAAACGTCATGAGTTTTCCCTGTTTTATGCCCGTTTGCCAAACGGAGTGTTTGTTGTCCCGTACGCTTTTCGCGTCGATCCTTAATCCTTTGACCAGTAGGTCAAAATGGCAAGTAACATTTCACCTAACGCGACGACAATCTGTGCAAACACTTAAATATTGGGCGGATTACTGCGGGGGCTTTAAACGAAAAGGCCCGCTGATTAGCCGAAAATGACTAATCAGCGGGCCTGTTCTGTAAACAGTGAGACGATTCTACCCAATTGATGCAAAATAAATGCACCTCAATCGACGAGTATACCTTTAGATCGGATAATGGACCGGTCCGTCTTGCATTGTGATCCAACGTAGTTCGGTAAATTCGTCGATACCCCATGAACCGCCGAAGCGCCCATAGCCTGACGCTTTCACACCGCCGAATGGCATTTGGGCTTCGTCGTGAACTGTTGGGCCGTTGATGTGGCAGATACCGCTTTCGATACGTTTGGCGATCGCGAGTGCCGCCATCGTGTCGCGGCCGAAAACCGCTGCGGATAGACCAAATTCGCTTTCATTCGCGATCCTGACAGCCTCGTCTTCTGAGCCTGCTCTAATAATTGCGACGACAGGGCCAAAGCTTTCTTCATGATAGAGGCGCATGTCTGGCGTGACGTAATCCAATGCCGCAGCGTTCAAAATCGTTCCTTGGCCGCCGCCCGCTATCAATGTCGCGCCCTTGTCGGCGGCGTCAGTGATGAGTTCCCGGACGCGGTCGGCGGCCCCGGCGTTCACTAGTGACCCTAATGGCGCGGTCCCGTCGCGCGGATCACCAGCTGTTAATGATTCAACTTTTGCCTTGAATGCTTCGACGAATTTATCACCAGCGTCACCGACGGTGATAATCCGTTCCGTGGACATGCAGATTTGCCCTTGGTTCATATAGGCCGCAAATCCGGCAGCAGCGACTGCGGCGTCAATATCGGCGTCTTCGAGCACGATCATCGGGGCCTTACCACCCAGTTCAAGCAGTGCTGGTTTGAGGCTGCGCCCTGCCAATTCGCTAATCACGCGGCCGACGCGGGTCGATCCGGTAAAGTTGACCCTACGAACGGCGGGGTGAATAACCAGTGCCTCGACCACTTGGGGCGCTTCATCAGGGGCATTTGACACAGCGTTGACCACACCTTTAGGAAAGCCAGCTTCAGAGACGGCCTCGATGATTAGGGCATGCACGCGTGGGCATAGTTCGGATGTTTTCATCACGACCGTATTACCGCAGGCTAAAGGTGTCGCAATTGACCGCACCCCAAGAATGACTGGCGCATTCCATGGCGCAATCGCCAAAACGACGCCTGCGGGTTGACGGATCGCCATTGCGGTTGAGCCGGGACGGTTCGTGGGGATGATTTCGCCCTTAATTTGAGTTGTAAGCGATGCTGCCTCAACCAGCATGTCGGCCGCGAGCATGATATTGAATCGCGCCCATGCTTCAGTCGCGCCAATTTCATCCTTCATCGCTTGGACGATATCGTCACCGCGTGCTTTTAGATTTTCAGAGGCGGCTAGCAATTTGCGCCGCCGTTCGCCGGGGCCTGTGGCGGACCACTCTGCAAAGGCCCGCGCTGCGGCGTCAACCGCCCGATCCACATCCGAGAGCGAAGCGGCGGCAGCTTCGGTCACGATGTCGCCGCTTATGGGATTGCGATGGGTAAACACGCGGTTGCCTTCTGCGGGCACATATTCACCGTCGATATAAAGATCGATTTTTTCCATGTTTTGCTCCTGTCAATTTGCTTCGGCCATGGCGCCGCCTAAAAAGGCACGTTCCACGGAGGGGTTGGATTTGATTTCTTCGGCGGGGCCTGATCCGGTGATCCGACCGACCTCGACCAAATAGACGTAATCAGCGAGTGCGAGTGTCGCCCGCGCATTCTGTTCTACGATTACGATGGTTAGACCCTTTGCCCGGATACGGGTGAGGGCCGAGAATACTTCTTTGACGACGATAGGAGCGAGCCCCAATGACGGTTCGTCCAGTAGTAGAATTTCGGGGTTGGACATAAGCGCCCGCCCAATTGCGACCATCTGTTGTTCGCCGCCAGACATTGTGCCTGCGATCTGGCTGCGCCGTTCTGCCAGTTTTGGGAACAGGTTGAAGACCTCTGCTAAGGTTTCGGGCGCGCCTTCGCGTGCACGCTTTGGGATTGCGCCAAGGCGCAGGTTTTCTTCGACACTTAGTCCCGGAAATATCCCACGACCTTCGGGAACAAGAGCAATACCGTGTTCCGCAAGTTTATGTGCGGGCATATCGAGCAAGGACTGGCCATTATAGCGAATAGCGCCTGATTGCGGGCGCACGCGTCCACCAATCGCCCCGAGTAGTGATGATTTTCCAGCACCATTCGCGCCCAGTATTGCTACCATCTGGCCCGCTTGAACGCTGATAGATGCGTTGTCTAACGCGATGTGTTTGCCGTAGGCGACTGTCAGGTTCTCAACTTCAAGCATCGACGTCTTCTCCTAGATAAGCGGTGACAACGGCTGGATCTGTCAACGCTTTGTCAGTTTGTTCGTCCGCGATCAGCTTTCCTGAATTCATGACGACGACACGCGGACAAAGTGCACGAACCGCATCGATAATATGTTCGACCATTAATATGGTTAGCCCGCTGTCGCGCAGTTGGCCGATCAGCTTGATACCTTCTTCGAGTTCAGTCGGGTTAAGGCCTGCCAACCATTCATCGAGCAAAAGCAAATCGGGTTCCGCCGCCAGTGCGCGGGCAAGTTCCAATCGCTTTTGGTCGATATATGTTAGATCTCCGGCTGACATTGTGGCGCGTTCTGATAGGCTAACCATCGCGAGCGCATCTTTTGCGACACGTTCAGCTGCGGCCCCCCAATGTGCCTTATGCCCAAAGACGGCGGGGATCATGACGTTTTCGATCAGTGTGAGTGATGGCAAAATGCGTACCAGTTGAAACGTCCGCGCAACGCCGCAACGCGCAATCTTATCGCGGCGTAACCCCGTAAGCTGTTGCCCATTCAGGGTGATTGTCCCCGCGCTGGCAGGCAATGCGCCCGAGATCAGGTTGATCAGCGTTGTCTTTCCAGACCCATTTGGCCCAAGCAACCCGACGATTTCGCCACGCTTCAAACTGAATGATACATCGTCAACAGCGCGCAATCCGCCAAACTGCTTTACGGCATGTTCTATTGCAAGAAAGCTCATGACTGGACCTTTCGACGCGCGCGTAGTTTTTCAATGCCTGCAAGTATGCCGTCTGGAAGTAGGAAAACGACGCCGATGAACAACAGCCCCATGAAGATCGGGTAGCTGTCGGGGAAGTTGGCAGATAGCCACTCGAACACCAGAAACAGCGGGACAGCCCCAAGCGCCGGTCCCCACAACCGATTTGCCCCACCGAGCAACGCCATGATCACTGTCAGAAAGCTGACCGTTGGATTGAATACAATTGCGGGTTCTACATAGACATAGCGTGGCGAAGTTATTGCACCTGCCAGCGTTAGGATGACCGCTGACAACACGAATGCGATCAGTTTGACGCGTGCAAGATTAATGCCCGAATGTGCTGCGACGGCTTCGTCGTCACCGATAACGCGTAGCGCCATGCCAAGCCGTGACCGATGTATCCATGCCGTTAGCGCGATGGTTGCGGCACCTAGTGCTAGCATCTGCCAATAGATATCGCGTGCTGTGATATCTAGGAAGATATAGCGCCCCAACGTGCCTGTGACGTTCACTTCGTACCATGTGATCAGCTGCCGAACGAGTTCCGCCAAGCCAAAGCTGAAGATTACGAAATAGACGCCCTGAAGGCGCAGCGTTGACAGACCAACTAAGGCTGCCATCGTGGCGCCAATGCCGCCAGCGCACAGCAGAACAGCCCAATAGGGTAGCGCCTCGTTCAGGACGGCCATGCAATATGCACCCGTCCCGTAAAACGCGACCGTAGCAAGCGACACATAATGCGTGTGTCCAGAAAACAGCGCCCAAGCAGAGGCGAGCGTCACATAAGTCGCCGCGCCAATAAGCAGGCCAAGCCCATAGGCCGAGACGAAATTGGGCGCAAAAGCCAGCGCAACTAGAGCGACGAGAGGAATGATGAGTTTGGTCATATCAGCGTGCTCCGAACAGGCCTTGCGGGCGCCATAAAAGGACGACCAAGAAGATTGCAAAGGTGGCTGCTAGGGTCAGGCCGGGATCAATTGCGGTTGCGACGAATGTCTCAAGCAATCCCAAGGCGATGCCTGCGACCAACGCGCCTTTAACATTTCCAACCCCGCCCATGATGACAATCACGAGGGCCTTCATGGTGAACACGACGCCGTCAGTAGCCGAGAACGTTTGATACATAGCAATGGATGCACCCGCGACGACAGCAAGCGCGGTTCCCAACGCAAATCCTTGTCGTGCGACCTTGTTCACATCAATACCAACAAGCGGCGCAGAGCCGGGTGTTAACGCGACTGCACGCATGATCAGGCCCCAGCGTGTTTTTGCGAGCGCTAGAACCAATGCGCCGCCCGCAACAACGCATATACCAAATGCAATCAGCCGGTTTAGTGCAACAGACACACCAAGAACGTTCACGCCCCGATCGAGGTAGGAAATTGAGGTGAAGTTTGCGCCGAACAACATAAGCAAAATGCCCTGGATCAGGAACAGCAGCCCAAAGGTGGCAAGGATACTATCGACCTCGAGTCGGCCGCGCGCACCTGACCGCTTAACCAATGGGCGCATCATACCCTGATAGAGGAACCACCCAAGCGCATAGCCTGCTGGCGCGATCAGTATCATCGCGATGAGTGGAGATAATCCGAGCTGTTGAAATACTGCAACGAGGACGAATGCGCCAACGAGCGTAAGCTCGCCATAGGCCAAATTCATGATCCTAGCGATCCCGTATTGTAGTGTTAGACCAAGCGCGAGAAGGGCATAAGTACTGCCCAGCACAAGGCCGAGGATGAGTGTCGTTAAGATCATGATGTCTCTGCTTTTTTAGGGTGTGTGCGGCGGGGTTATCCGCCGCACAACTTTGGATTTACCATTCAGGCTTTGGAATGATGGGCGCGGATGCGCCTTCGGCATCTGCAGGGTTGATCGCGCGGAACGCCCCACCTTGCCACTGACCTACCCACCACAAATCGCGCAGTTGGTTATCCTCAAGCTTCACCTCGCCGATGACAGTGTTAAAGGTGCCTGTCGAAATTTCGGTGGCCAAGGCTTCATGGTCGAGCCCGACACGTTCGATGGCCTGTGCCAGCATTTCAAGCGATGCATAGGTGATTGCAGATGCCCAGCTATCAGGTGGGTTGCCCACGAATTCGGTATGTCGCGCAAAGTATTCCTGAATCGCAGGGCTGTCGGCATTCACACCACCGATTGCCATGACACCTTCGGCTTTGCCGTCTGCGATCCCCGGATAGATCGGGAACGCGCCACCAACCGAGATGTAGAACGCTTTGGGATTATAACCCATGGACTGCGCGGTTTTGGTCATCCCAAAGCTGCCCGGTGGATAGGAAAACGCGACAAAGCTGTCCGCTCCCGATCCTTGGGCTTCGCTCATGATTGCAGCAAAATCGGATGTGCCAAGCGGGTAGCTTTCGTCATAGACCAGTTCAAAACCGGCCTCTTCAAATGCTGGCCGTGCACCAGAAATGAGGTCGATTCCAAAACCATCGGCAACTGACACTACGGCGACCTTATCGTTGATCGTACCTTCATCGCGTGCCGCTGACAGCACATCAACTAGGCCCGCAGCATAATCGTGGCCACCACCCAGCATCCAGAAGCTCCGATCCCAACGCGCGGCAAATTCGGGCGCTTTGTCGGTGACTGCAGTGACTGCCAGCTGTGGATAGCCAAAACGCGCCATCAGGGGTGCGATAGCAAGGTTCGCGCCCGTTCCCCAAGGTGGCAGGATCAGATCGACCTCATCCTGCGAGGCAAGGCGTTCGATTGTGCGAACCAGATCTTCGTTCGAGGAACGGTTATCGTATTCAACGACTTCGATCATGCGTCGTGAACCATCGGGCATAGTCAGCCCGCCGGACTTGTTCACTGTATCAACCCAAAGTTCATAGTTTGGGATTGTCGTGATACCAGCGCCAGTCGCGTTGGGGCCAGTGCGAGCAACGGCATAGCCGATGGTAACTGTGTCGTCTTGCGCGATCGCTGGACCTGACGACAATGCGATTGCTGAAGCCACGCTAATAGACAGTGCACGCAAGGATGCGCGCCGAGTAATACGTTTCATGATGTCCTCCCTAGTGGTCCAGTTTTGATCCCGGACCTATGTTCATCCATCACACCTCTCCCTTGGCGGCGATGGAACTGTGAATCACCATAGACTGGCTACATGACCCCAATAAATGCACATATGGGTGTAATAATTGTACTTTTGCTTGATTTTGGGTGATGATTTGTTGTCAGTTGTGTCGAAATGTCTATGCGCCCTATCAGCCCCCGCCGCGAACAGCCCAGCGTTCAGCGTATCGAAAGCCCGCTAACTCGGTCGGGTTATTCTTTGGCGGCAGGGCGGACGCATCTACTGTTGTTGTTTGCAGGCGCCGCACAGGTGACTGACGAAGATGCGTTCGTAGGGCCGCGTCTGGTTTGGCTGTCAGATGGTGGTAGCGAACTGGTTGTCGAAAGTGGAGCCAGAGGCAAGCTGTTGTCGATCCCGCACGTGTCGCTCTTGCAGGCGCTACCGGCTACGCCGCTTGGCGATCAGATGCGGCAAACGATCAGCCGAGACTTATCCGCGCCGCTTGAAACGACTGATCGGCTGAGTGAACTGATTGACGGCTTTGCAAACGAAAAGGCGAGCGGCGAACCCGGATCTGACATTGGGCAGGCTCATTACTTAGGGCTTATTCTCGTTCAGATATGGCGGCTCGCAAGAACAGATATCGTGGCACAGGGGCGTGCACCGCAGGGGTTGGCAGAACGGTTTGTGTTGCTTGCGTCACAACGTGTTCGCGAGCATTGGACCATTGACCGCTATGCGCAGGCATTAAGCGTTAACCGGGATCGGTTAGGTGCAGCGGTAAAGCGATCAACCGGGTTGTCACCGCAAGCCTATCTTCACCGAGCGCTCATCCGCGAAGCGATGGAGCTTCTCGCGAATACCGGGGCGACAGTCGCGCAAATCGCATTCCGGCTCGGCTTTGTTGACCCCGCGTATTTCACACGGTTCTTCAAGCGACAGGTTGGCGAAAACCCCGGTGCCTTTCGTCAAGCCAATAGAGTCAAAGACGATAGCTCTCCGCAGTCTTTCGCTGCTTGGCCGTAAGCCGTTCGATTGATTGTCGGAATTCAGAACACGCTTAACAAATTTTACCGTAATTATGCTAGCACCGCTGCCGCTGTTGAGCGTCAAACTTATTAGACGGGATGAGGCACTTGCCAGAAATTTGGCATGTTAATGTACCAAGTAATTGTGATCCTATCGTAGACTATTTCCGCCCCTAGCCATATCTTCATGGCAAATCTTGCAGGCGTCTCATTTGCGGGACAAACTGTATCTTTGCTGCTATTGGACCAATTGCAGCTTTGATGTTCGTGAAGACACATCAAAGCGCGGATTGCTTTGACCATTCTCCCAAACACATCACAGAAACTTCCACACACAACGCAAGCGCTTTCGATGTAGCATCATCATATACGCCTGTGAAATCACCACGATAGAGCCCGATTCTATCCAGAAATCTCTGGAAGAACAAAATAGAATCCGGACCGCCTCCCTCAAAATAACTTTCAATAGCCACCATGGCCAAGTCTGTTCTTTCAAGCGGAGGACTGCCGTAGATGAAACCCTTAAAAAGCATAACATTCGTGTCCGACGATGCCAGTGGATGATCCTCGCCTAACAAATATTCTAGTCTTTTCTGATCGTCCAAAAATTCGGGCGACTGTCTCGCCCATAAATCGAGGTATTGATCTGCAAGGGCATCCTGTCCGATCTTTGAGTATGACGTGAACAGGATCGTGAGGACGGTATCATCGCGGGGAGCAAGCTCATAAGCCCTTTCCGCATCAACCAACATCTGCTCATAATTCTCCATGTCCAACCACATACCAATGCGTGTCATTAGGGGGCTAATACTGTCCGAATTCAATTCTATGGCCCGATCAAAAGCCTTAACGGCCTCGTCGGTCTCGCCAATCTTCCCTAGATAGTGCCCTAGTTTTTCATGGGCATCAGAATTCCCCGGTTCGATCTGAATGTAACGCTCAAGATCTTCAATCGCGAGCTCGAACTTGTTGGTATTTGCATGCAGAGTGGCCCGCGTATGCAACGCCCAAGGGTTGTCAGGGAAGGAATCCAGAAGATCAGAAGTGGCGTGCAAGGCCTCTTCCATACGACCCAGCCACGCCAAGCTGAGACTCCGACCTGCCAAAGCTGGAAGGTGCTCCGGTGAAATGACGAGCACTGCTTCGTAGTCCGCGAGGGCTTCCCGATATTTTTGCGTGTCGCGATATGTGTTTGCGCGCCATTGCAATGTCCAAACAGAGTTTGGGGACAACCGCAAAGACGTCGCAAAGTCCAGCAAGGCAATCTCGGATTTACCAAGTCTCGAATAGACAATGGCGCGTTGTGTGTAATTGGTCGAATTGTCTTCGTCCAATGCGATTGCGCGGTCTAGATCCGGCAACGCAGCCGCATGTTGGTCCAGTCGCACATATTTCTGTGCGCGGCTTAGATGTAATCGCGCGAGAAGCGCGGTATCTACGCCATCGGGTTTCTCAATCAGCGTGGAGCAAGCCGATACATCCTCGGCGTCGTTGTTGCCATTCAAGCAGGCGATGAACATTCTGTCTCTCGCTCCGGTCAAAAATACGTAAGCCGATAACCCAATCGCGCATACAATGATGAAGAAGTTTAGTTTTCTTAGAGTCATAAAGGGTCCTCAGTGACGCAGAGCTACTAATGTATTAAAGAAGTTCAAAAAAATATTCAAAACGCACTGTTGAACGGCCTGGTATCTAATTGGTTGCCGCGACCGCGCAACTTTAGCTTAGCATTTCAGAAAACCGGTCTTCCGCAAAGGAGCCATTGGAGCATTCTGCAGCATTGGCCACTTTGGGCTCATGCCTGCCATTCGCTGAGCACAAATGTGTGTCAGCTTTTATGATTTGCTCAGTCAGTTTTCGAAATAATGCAGACACCAAAGCGGCCTAGCGTTCAATAGTTGCCGGTCGTTCCATTTTTTTGAGCTGCCAGCCTAAGACCATTACTTTTCACGAAATACAATATCCGAGTGAAAAAGTCAGGTTGACTTAATTGACTAAATTCCTCAGGTAAGGGTATCTTATCCCCAAACCAGCTGGGGAGGCCGTTAGGCAGCCCAGTGGAAGGACCTTGCGATGCGACAGGGAACACAAAAGGTTAACGAGACCAACACAGACCGTAGGGCAAATCGTCCGGCGCGCGCTGAGTTTGCGGACGTATTGTACCAGGCAGCGTCAGCTGAAGGGCTGAGCCTTGAGTGGGTGTTGGATCGGTTCGAGCGCCAAGGAGGGCACGCGTAATGTCAGTACTTCCGCTTCCGCGTTCAAAACCAGCAGAGCCTCAGCAGTTGCCAACGTATTCTGCATCGGACCTTACACAGGACGGTGACCGTGCGCTGATAACGCTTGGCGACCAGACTTATACGCTGCGGATCACGCGGGCAGGCAAATTGATTTTGACCAAGTAAGACCCGCGTTCCGGTCACAGGCCGCCGCGAACCATATCCTCATCACTGTATGTTTTACCAAAGGAACGACTACATGAAACGTATCTACCTGATTTCAACTGCGCTTGGCCTTAGCCTCGCAACGCCTGCACTGGCTGTTGAAAAGGCTGACGTCTTGAACACGTATGCAGATATCGCTGCGGCCAACTATGACGATGCGTTGATCACTGCCAAGACATTGCAAGCGACTGTAGACGCGTTGATTGCGGACCCATCTGCCGAGGCACTGCAAGCTGCAAAATCCGCTTGGCTCGCGTCGCGCGTTCCTTACCAGCAGACCGAAGTCTTCCGTTTCGGCAACGCGATCGTTGATGACTGGGAAGGCAAAGTGAATGCTTGGCCGCTTGATGAAGGTCTGATCGACTATGTTGACACGTCCTACGGTGGTGCGACTGACGAAAACGCATTTGCTGCGCTGAACGTTGTAGCGAACCCATCCTTCACGCTGTCCGGCGCGGAAGTTGACGCGGCTGCGATCACACCTGAGTTGCTGGCAGAGACGCTGCACGAGGCTGATGGTGTCGAATCTAACGTTGCAACGGGTTACCACGCGATTGAATTCCTGCTGTGGGGGCAAGACCTGAACGGTCACGGCACTGGTGCGGGTAGCCGTCCTTGGACTGACTATGCCGCTGGTGATGACTGCACGGGCGGCAACTGTGATCGTCGCGGTGAATACCTGAAAGCAGCGACTGATCTGTTGGTGTCCGATCTGGAATGGATGGCTGCACAGTGGGTTGATGGTGGTGCCGCGCGCGTAGAGCTGACCGAAACCGAAGCAACTGGTATTTCTGCTATCCTGACTGGCATGGGTTCACTTTCATACGGTGAGCAAGCTGGTGAGCGTATGCGCCTTGGCCTGATGTTGAATGATCCAGAGGAAGAGCACGATTGCTTTTCTGACAATACCCACAACAGCCATTATTACGACGGTTTGGGTGTGCAAAACGTTTACCGCGGTGAATACATCCGCGTAGACGGTACTTTGGTCACTGGTCCGTCACTGTCTGATCTGGTTGCAGAAACAGACGCAGGTCTGGACACCGAAGTGCAAACCAAACTGTCCACAACAATGCTTGCACTTGGCCGTATCAAGTCAGCTGCCGAAGCTGGTTTTGCTTATGATCAAATGCTTGAGCGTGGAAACGAAGCAGGTGAAGCACTGGTTATGGGTGGTGTGAACGGCTTGATCGACCAGACACGTTCGTTTGAACGCGTAGTCGCGGCGCTTGGTGTTGATCAGATTGCATTCGAAGGCTCTGACAGCCTTGACGATCCAGAGGCGGTTTTCGAATAGAAACCGGTTACTAATCACATTAAACTGGGGCGGCATTCCAAAGGGGTGCCGCCCTTTTCCGTCGGAGCCAACATGCCAAAGACCCCAAGTCCCTGCATTGACGTGTGCAAATTCAAGCGCGAAGGACACTGTATTGGTTGTTCGATGACCAAGGCGCAAAAGTCTATCTTTAAGAAGTTAAAGAAAGACAGCCAGCGCGAAGGTTTCGTGACCATGCTGATGGCGCAGCAAGAGGTCATGGGGAAATACGCAGGTTGGCGCATTGCCTATGCGAAAAAGTGCAAGAAAAAAGGCGCCGAAGCGCCTTTTGAACTCGTTAACTAAACAAAAAACTTAAGCGAGGTGCGAACGCAGGAACCATGCGAACTTTTCGTGTGTTTGACCGCGTGCGATGCACAGGTCTTCGGTCAATGTGTCGCCGTGTGATGCAGCCAGTTCACCACAGCCTGCCAATGTAGCAGCCAGCGTTTCCTGCGCGTCGAGCATCATTTTGATCATTTCCTTGTCGGTGGCTTTGCCTTCGAATTCGGAAACTTTGGACCGTTTGATCATGCCAGCAAGTGTACCTTCGGCGTGCGCGTCAATTGCTTTGATGCGCTCTGCTAGGTCGTCTTGGGCGACAAAATGGTCTTCGTACATTTTCTGGAAAAGGTCGTGCAGCGGGCCGAATGCCATGCCGGTGACGTTCCAGTGAAAGTTTTGCGCAAGCATCGTCGTGACCGCAGTTTCGGCGACTGTCTGGTTCAGTGCTTCTGCGATTGCTGCTTTTGCGTCTGTGCTAAGAGTGATGGCAGTCTGTGTCATGTCAGTTCTTCCTGCGATACAAAAATTAATGCTGGCTGGCGAAAAGCTGGCTTGCTTATCGCCTTATTTATAGCAGTTTTTGTAAATGCCAAGAACTTTTTAGAATAATTCTAAACTTGAGAGAATTGCTCGGAAATTCCCTTGATTAGAAAACCTATATGACGTTGGTGTTCGCGCGGTACGCGAGACCGAATGAGGAATGAAAAACTATCGCCGTCGCCGCGCTTAATCGCGCTGAGAGCCTGCACAAGCCAAGCTTCATCAAATGAAATCTCTTCGGTTCCGGGCCGGAAGAAGGTGGTTTTGCGACTCGTTACTTGGCGCAAGCATTTGATCAAAGCGCGGGCATGAGCATCGCGCGCGGTTTCAGGCTGGGTGGACAACATGGCGCAGGCTTTGAACAGGTCCATCTGCGCAGCTACCCGACATTCCAATGCGATCACGCGAAGTGCGTTCAACACGTCACGCCATTGTGCCGCCATATCTGGTGGGCTTTGGGGCTGACGCGCTGGTTCATTGGTCAAAGGTCGTGCCACCATGTCGCAGCTCAGGATCGGTTTTGCCATGAAAAGTGACTCGCGCTTTTTGAATTCCGACTATAACTATCAGAAATATCCGAGCTTAGAAAGATATCTTGTGCGCCGTTCTGTTATTAATCTTGGCTTCGCGCTGATTTGTGCGCCCGTTGCGGCCGTTTCAGGGGTGTTGGATGAGCCACATCTGAACATCATTCCCCGTACCGAAGCTGAAATTGCCCGAATCCAAGCTGTCACGGAACCGACAACGGATTTCAGCGCCGCCGCCCGGTTCGAAGAAAAATCTGCAGGCGCTGCCACTGTCCGCGCGCGCCTTGATGCAGATGCGTTTTCGCAGTCGTCGGCGAATATCAGTTTTGAGGATGAACTGACTTTTAAGGTTGGTAACGGTTTCTTTCGCAAATTGTGGGTGTCATCGCCATCATCGACGCTTGCCTCTGACGGTTTGGGGCCGCTGTATAACGCGCGGTCCTGTCAGCGCTGCCACCTAAAGGACGGCCGTGGGCATACGCCTGAAAATGCATCTGATAGCGCGGTTTCATTGTTCTTGCGTGTTTCTATTCCGGGTGGATACGACGACAATATCGCAGACATCGAAGACTACATCGCAACGCTTCCTGACCCGACTTACGGTGAGCAGCTACAGGATTTCGCCGTGCAAGGGCATCCGGCGGAATACCGGTTAGAAGTGACCTATGCCGAAGAAACCGTAACGCTGGCAGGTGGAGAAACCGTCAGCCTGCGCCGTCCAACCTATCGCGCGGCTGACCTCGGTTATGGCCCACTGCACCCCGACGCGATGTTAAGCCCACGTGTCGCACCCCAAATGATCGGCCTTGGTTTGCTAGAGGCGATCCCCGCCCCAGATATTTTGGCTAATACCGACCCTGACGACGAAGACGATGACGGGATTTCTGGTCGTGCGAACATTGTTTGGTCCGTTGAATTTGATCTGCCCATGCTTGGCCGCTTTGGTCTTAAGGCGGGTGCGCCTACCGTGCGCCACCAGTCGGCTGCAGCGTTTTCTGGTGACATCGGTATCTCATCACCTTTGTTCCCAAATGGGGCAGGGGAATGCACCGTTGCTCAAGTCGACTGCCTGGCTGGTCCGCATGGTGACGGTGATGCGCGCGTGACCGAAGTTGATGACCAGGGGCTTGATCTTGTGACCTTCTATAGTCGCAATTTGGGTGTGCCTGCCCGCCGGGATGTTGATGACCCGCGGGTTCTGCACGGCAAAGAGCTGTTTTATCAAACCGGTTGCATCTCATGTCACCAGCCCAGCTTCGTAACGCATCGGCTAGAAGACCGACCCGAACAAAGCTTTCAACTGATCTGGCCCTATTCGGACCTCTTGTTGCATGACATGGGCGAAGGGTTGGCTGATCACCGGCCAGAAGCACGTGCGACGGGAACCGAATGGCGAACCCCGCCGCTTTGGGGTGTTGGTTTGACAGAGCAAGTCAGCGGCCACACATATTTCTTGCACGACGGCCGGGCGCGAAGCCTGCTTGAGGCAATTCTCTGGCATGGGGGCGAAGCACAGTCTATGCGTGATGCAGTTGTCGAAATGCCCAAAGCAGATCGCGATGATCTAATTACATTCTTGGAGAGCCTATGAGACGTGTATTTCTTGCCTGTGCAATGGTCTGGGGCGCGGCACCTTTGGCGGCCCAATCTATTTCAGAACTGACCGCAGATGCGGTGAATAACCATGTTTTGCCGGGATATGATCTGTTGGCTGAACAATCGCAGGCTTTGGCTACCGTCGCGCGCGATGACTGCAATGCGACATCACCTGCATTGCGGGTGGCCTATGGAGAGGCATTCGATGCGTGGCTTGGCGTGAGCCATATGCGTTTCGGTCCCAGTGAGCGGGATGACCGGGCGTTTGCTCTTGCGTTCTGGCCAGACAGCCGATCGGTCACGCCAAAGACGCTATCGGCATTGATCGCGTCCGAAGATGATATTGCGTTGAACCCGGACGATTATGCTGATGTTTCAATCGCGGCGCGTGGATTTTATGCGCTTGAATTCTTGTTGTACGACGATGCGATCACGCAGGCCGGTTCGGACGCATATCGTTGTACGCTGATCCAGACGGTGACCGCAGATATTGCGACGACAACGGCGGCGATTAGTGCTGAATGGCATGAAAGCTATGCAGATCAGCTATTAAATCCATCGGACGCAGGCACGTATCACACCGAAGAAGAGACGGCGCAGGAACTGTTCAAAGCGGTTTCGACTGGGCTCGAATTTGTTGCGGATACGCGTTTGGGGCGACCGTTAGGCACCTTTGACCGCCCACGCCCCCAACGAGCAGAGGCTTGGCGTTCGGGGCGTTCGGCCCGTCACGTCAAAGTGTCGCTTACTGCATTGCGCGACCTTGCTCTGCGGTTATCGAGTGGCGATGCGGCACTAACAGACCATATGACCGCTGCATTTGATCAGGCCTTGCGGCGGGTTGAAGGGTTGAATGACCCCGTATTCGCGAGTGTTGCGGACCCGATGGGGCGATTTGAGGTCGAAGTCTTGCAGCAAAACGTAAACGCGATCCGAACCGTGGTGCGCGATGAACTGGGACCCAAGCTTGGCGTCATCGCCGGGTTCAACGCGTTGGATGGTGATTGAGATGACCAGCAGGCGTCAGTTTCTGGCAGGGTTGCTTGCGACCGGATTGGTACCAACGCCGACGTGGGCGGATGCAGGATCGCCAAAGTACCTATCGGCGGCAGCACTGCCTGACGGAAGCTATGTGCTTTGCGGGATCGGTGCCGCCCAAGACGTCTTGTTCCAAATTCCGCTTCCTGCGCGCGGCCATGCTGCAGCAGCACACCCAGCCCGGCCAGAGGCAGTGGCCTTTGCCCGCCGCCCCGGCACATTTGCGATTGTAATTGATTGCCTGAGTGGAAAACCCAAAGCCACAATGGCAGCACCCGAAGGGCGCCATTTCTATGGGCACGGCGCGTTTTCATCTGATGGACAATGGTTGTTTACAACTGAAAATGACTATGAGGCCGGGCAGGGCTGTGTTGGTGTTTGGGATGTGGCTGCGGGCTACGTGCGGGCAGATGAATTCGCGAGCGGCGGGGTTGGGCCGCATGATATCAAACTACTGCCGGGCACTGACACAATTGTGATCGCGAATGGCGGTATCGATACCCATCCTGACAGCGGCCGAACCAAGCTGAATATCGCGACGATGGAACCGAACCTGTCTTACGTTACCAATGGGCGGTTGATCGAAACGGTCGCGCTTGATCCTAGTCTGCATAAGAACTCGATCAGGCATCTTGATGTCGCTGCTTCGGGGTTAGTTGCATTCGGGATGCAGTGGCAGGGGGACACAGAAATTGCTGTGCTTGCTGGGGTTCATCAGCTTGGCGGGCAGATTGAGCTGCTGACTGCAGGGTCTTCTGAAATGCGCGAAATGCGTGGTTATGTTGGGAGTATCGCCTTTGCGCCTGACGGAAATAGTGTCGCGGCCACGTCACCCGTTGGCGGCGTTGTGCAGATCTATGATGTTGAAACCAAAGAGCTAACCTATCGCATAGCCGCCGCAGACGCGGGCGGGGTCGCAGCGCGTGAAGCTGGTTTTATTATCACGACAGGTTACGGCGAATTGGGGCAGATCACAGACGGTCAATTGGCGCTTTCGAAGACGGCGCGTTTGGCGTGGGATAACCATATTGTTCCTGTTGGGGGCTGAACATGCTACATGTTTGCTTTCGGCTGCTTGCTTTGCCGGTGATGCGGGACTAGATCAGCGTTGCCGCGCTAGCCCTTCTGTGGCATGAAACAGAAAACATACTGAACGAAAGAGTTTAGATCGTGACAGACTACGCATCCCGCCGCACAATGATGGTCGACACTCAGGTGCGCCCTTCTGATGTAACCAAGTTCCCAATCATTGACGCGATGCTTTCTGTTCCGCGTGAACAATTCGTGCCTGACCAGCTTCGTGAAGCTGCATATATCGGTGAAAACCTTGATGTTGGCGGTGGTCGGGTTCTACTAGAACCGCGCACTTTGGGCAAAATGCTTGATGCGTTGGATGTGCAGCCGAACCATGTTGCTTTGGATATTGGTTGTGGTCTTGGTTACTCTACTGCGATTTTAGCGAACCTTTGCGAATTCGTTGTCGCAGTCGAAGATGACGAGGCACGCGCAGAAGAAGCACAGGCGCTTCTTTCGGGGCAGGGTGTCGATAATGCCGCAGTCATGGCTGGTCCTTTAGCAGAAGGGTCCGAAAAGTCGGGTCCTTATGATATCATCATGATTGAAGGCGGCGTGCAGTCCGTTCCAGATGCCTTGCTTGCGCAGTTGCGCGAAGGCGGTCGTATTGCATGTGTCTTTGCTGAGGGTAACCTTGGCGTTGTACGTATTGGTCACAAGTTGGACGGTTTAATTAACTGGCGGTTCGCATTTAACGCAAGTGCGCCGGTTTTGGCAGGTTTCGAGAAAACGGCAGAATTCGCACTCTAATGCGTTGATATTACAAGCGCAGTGCAAACCAAAAAAGTGAGTGAGATAAAAATGATCAAACGCAAAGGGTTCGCTGCAATCGCGGTGGTAGTCTCGATTATTACGGGGCCAGCAGCACAGGCCGAGACATTATCAGATGCGCTTACCGCGGCATATACCAACTCTGGTTTGCTTGAACAAAACCGCGCTTTGCTGCGCGCGGCAGATGAAAACGTAGCGCAGGCGGTTGCCGCCACGTTGCCAGTGATTAACTGGTCGCTTTCGGCTTCAAGCTCGATCAACAACGCGTTGCCGCCGTCTCAACGAGAAGCAAACAACACTGCGCTGGCCGCGATTAGCGGTAGCCTGACATTGTATGACGGTGGTTCAAACCGTTTGGCAATCGACGCGCAAAAAGAACTTGTCCTTAGCACACGCCAATCACTGCGCAGCGTTGAGCAAGACATTCTGCTGCGTGCTGTTCAGGCTTATATGAATGTACGCCGCAATCAGGAATTCGTTCAGCTGCGCGAAAGCAACGTACGCGTAATCACCCAAGAGTTCCGCGCTGCCCAAGACCGTTTTGAAGTCGGCGAAGTGACCCGTACGGACGTCGCCTTGGCCGAGGCTCGCCTTGCTTCTGCACGCAGCCTTCTTGCGGCAGCACAGGGTGGCTTGGTTCAGTCGATCGAAGAATACCGGGCAGCAGTTGGTCGCGGGCCGTCAGGGCTTGCTTCTGTATCGCCCGCACCGGTTTCACAAAGCGTGGGCGAGGCAAAAGACTTTGCTGTGCGTAACCACCCCAATGTACTTGAGGTTCAGCACTCCGTTGCTGCGGCCGAACTGAATATCCGTCGCGGTGAAACCGCCGTTATCCCATCTGTCACGCTGGACGGTTCGGTTTCGACGAACCAAGATTCTGTCGAGGCTGCGCAAATCGGCATCAGTGTTGGTGGCCCAATTTACGCGGGCGGTCAGATCGCGAGTGTCATGCGCCAGCTGATCGCGAACCGTGATGCGTCACGCGCAGGCCTGCACCTGACGATGTCTTCTGTAGAACAGCAGGTGGGTAACGCATACGCGTCCTTGCAGATTGCTCGTGCCGCACGCCAAGCATCAGATCGCCAGATCAGCGCTGCACGCGTCGCATTCGATGGTGTCCGCGAAGAGGCAACACTGGGTTCACGCACAACGCTTGACGTTTTGAACGCAGAGCAAGAGTTGCTAGACGCCGAAGCGAACCGGATTTCTGGTCAAGCTGACGAAGTCATCGCGTCTTACGCTGTTTTGGCTGCGATGGGTCTGTTGACTGCTGAGCACCTGAAACTGCCGGTCCAACAATATGATCCGTCGGCTTATTACAACATGGTCAAAGACTCTCCTCCGCTCTTGTCAGAGCAGGGGCGTTCGCTTGACCGCGTCCTTCGCGCAATCGGCGAAGAATAAGCAACCTGTTGTTTATACCCTCGTTTTCAGCTACCTTTTTGAGGGTGGATAGCAAGCGAGGGAAACAGCATGTCCAACACTGCACGAACAGGTAATGTTGACGACGCTTTGCTGACATCGGTACGTAACCTTGTGTCTGTACGAACAGGCCAAGAGGTTGCCCCTGCACCCGAACGTTTGATCCTAACACCGGCATTGCGGGTTGATATCGAGCAGTCCGTCACCGAGCCCGCAGAGCAAGAAATAACAGAAGAACCGGCATTTCGTCATTCAGATGAAGTAAGCAAGGTCTTGGTTCTTGAGCCTGCGAAACGGTCTGACCGCGCTGGGCTTGAGGCGACAATTGCAGAGTTAGAAGCTGCAGTAACATCGCAATCCGAAGACTGGGAAGCAGACGAAGGCGAAAGCTTTGATGATACGGCTTGGGCGGCAAGCGCCTTTCAGTCACGGGTCCTCGATTCGTCTGATCTGCAGGATTATCCGCCCATCATCCGCGAGGCGCTTGCAGATGAGCAAGAAACTGCTGACGAAGAAGCGCCCGCAGTTGGTATCGACGAAGACGCATTACGTGCGCTAGTCGTTGAAATCGTTCACCAAGAGCTAAGTGGTGAATTGGGCGAACGCATCACACGAAACGTGCGTAAATTGGTCCGCCGTGAAATTAACCGCGTGATGGTAAGCAAGGGCCTCGACTAAACCGGCTCTGCCAGCGCGATTAACTGATCAATATCGAGATGTGTTTCTAGATGGGCAGCCAGCGCATCTAGTGTTGTGTCGACCCCGTCAGCATATTGATGTCCTGTGACGGGTTTTCCGAGGCGGGATAAGAACACCTCGCGGAATGCGTCGGCCTCAAATAGCCCGTGTAAATAGCAACCCATGATCTGTCCGTTGGCGGTGGCCGCACCTTCGCCCCGACCGTCTAGTGAAAGCCATGCGCGGTCGCAATCCGGGCCTGTCGTTTCACCAATATGGATTTCATAGCCCCTGACATCATCGCCAGTTGGCAGGTAGGTTGCGTTTGACCGTGCCAGCCGCTTGTGCGGCTTCATCACGGTTTTGACGTCTAACAATCCAAGCCCGTTAACACGGCAGGGTGGGCCTTCGATGCCGTCCTCGTCAATGACTTCGTGGCCTAGCATCTGGTAACCGCCACAGATGCCCAGCACGTGACCTCCGCGACGTACATGGGCTGCAAGGTCGATATCCCATCCTTGGGCACGAAAGTCTGCAAGATCGGCAATCGTCGATTTGGAGCCAGGGATGATGATCAGGTCAGCATCACCGGGCAGCGGGTGACCTGCGCTAATAATTTCGACGCTGACACCCGGCGTCGCAGAAAGCGGATCCAAGTCATCAAAGTTCGCAATCCGGTTCAGGCGGGGGACAGCGATTTTGATTTCGCCGCCTTTACGGCTTGCAATGTCCATTACGTCTTCGGCAGGCAGGCGCCACGCATCCGCAAACCAAGGAACGACACCAAGGCTGGCCCATCCCGTGCGCTGCGCAATGATGTCCAGCCCTTCCGTGAACAGGCTGGTGTCACCGCGGAACTTATTGATCGCAAAACCTTTGATCAGATTGTTATCCCCGTCAGGAAGGACAGCGTGGGTCCCGACGAGTTGCGCAATAACACCGCCACGATCAATATCGCCGACCAGAACGACGGGAACGTTCGCGGCCTCGGCAAAGCCCATATTCGCAATGTCACCCGCACGCAGGTTTACTTCGGCCGGGCTGCCTGCACCCTCAATAATGACTAGATCGCGCCCGGCACCAATCCTACGAAAACTGTCTAAGACTGCAGGCATCAACTGCGCCTTCTGTTTTCCGTAGTCGCGCGCCTTGAGCGTGGCAAACCGCTGCCCCTGCACAATGACCTGCGCGCCCGTGTCAGTCTCTGGCTTCAATAGCACTGGGTTCATGTCCGCAAGCGGCTCTAGCCCACATGCGCGGGCCTGTAGGGCCTGTGCGCGGCCGATTTCGCCGCCGTCAGCGGTGACAGCCGCGTTGTTCGACATATTTTGTGGTTTGAAAGGCGCGACCGACAGCCCCCGTTTCAGGCAAGCGCGCGCAATTCCAGCAACCAACATGGATTTCCCCACGTTGGAGCCAGCCCCTTGGATCATAATCGCTTTGGTCATTGCACCTCGCTTTCGCGGCGACAATAGGTGCCCATAAAGGCAGGCGAAAGCACAAATAAAAACGCAGCCCCAAAGGGCCGCGCTTTCATAAAACTATTACGTTTTTCTGCGTATGTTTACGCAGCACGTGCTTCCTGTTCGGCCGCGTTACGACGTTCGCTTTCTTCACGAGACAGGGCAACAGATGTACGAACACCTTTGCCAACGAATTCCATCAGGCCGCCTACAACACGTTCGTTCGGGTCGATACCCGCGCAAGACAGGACTTCGCGTCCGTCGCGTGAACGTGCCCAGCGGGCGATTTGTTCGGGGCCATTGCCGTATTTCTTGTCATCAGCGATGGCGTCATCAAGTGCAGCGAGTACGACAGCAGCAAATAACTTACGAGCACGGTTGCCTTGTTCATTGTTAAACGCAGTACCGTCGACGAAATCTCTCATCATGCTTCCTTCTTTTTGCTCTTGTAGTCCCCGAGTGACGGGCAATATGCATGTTTGAACCCGATTCGGGGGTTCTCTTTTGGAATGGCAGCCATGCAATTTATGCATGGCTTATGGCGCCGCAACGCTGCATTCCATGATCTTGCCAGCTCATCACTGTGGATATATAGGCTTGAACCAGCATCAATCAACCTTTTCCTTTAAATCGAAACGAAGTGACCCATGCCCAAAATCAACGGTAACGAAATCCGTCCCGGCAACGTGCTGGAACACGAAGGTGGTCTTTGGGCCGCTGTGAAAATTGACCACGTTAAGCCTGGTAAAGGTGGTGCGTTCGCACAGGTCGAACTGAAGAACCTACGCGACGGTCGTAAACTGAACGAACGTTTCCGCTCTGCGGATAAGGTCGAGCGCGTGACCCTAGAACAAAAAGACCAGCAGTTCTTGTTCGAAGCTGACGAAATGCTAACGTTCATGGATAGCCAAACCTACGATCAGATCGCACTACCAGCCGACATCCTTGGCGACCGCCGCCCGTTCCTCCAAGACGGCATGACCGTTAAGATCGAATACTACGGTGAAGAAGCGCTGAACGTGACGCTCCCGCAGAAGGTCGTCTGCAAAGTCGCGGAGACCGAGCCAGTCGTGAAAGGCCAAACCGCGGCGAACAGCTTTAAGCCCGCAACTCTCGACAACGGCGTACGCGTCATGATCCCGCCGTTCGTTGGGCAGGATGAAGATATCGTCGTGAACACAGAGATTTTCGAGTATGTCGAGCGCGCGTAAAATAGTGCCTAGCTTGTGTTAAAGGGTCGCGTATACGCGACCCTCTTATGCTTTTCTAACTCGTTGATTCACGTGGATGTTTAGAGCTGTTTTCGTGTATTGGCTTTGTGAGCCAATAGTCTAACAAAATGCTATCTTTGCTTCTGCGGAATGAGAGTATTCTAGGAACAGTTGATATCGCGAAAACGCTATTGTTCAGTCGCTAGAACGACGCCACCAATGACCTCGGGCGTTCCTCCGGATGGGGTTATCGTACCGAAAACTTCCCCCTCTAAGCCGCCTTCGAGAAATGTCGCGCCAAATACAGCATCAACTGCGACATGCGTGCCTGCACCAAACATATCAACCGACGCGTTTAAGTCGCCTGATAGATCTGCCCATAGCTGCACGTCGCCTGTAGCGGCGGTGCGATCAATCTCACCGTTTGTGAAAGTCAGTACGCCATTTACGTTATGTCCCAAGCTGTCAGGGTTGTTATTTGCCGCGTCGACAATGTCATTTATGTAGACAAAGTCATCGATACTGCCATCAACACGTCCGCCCCCTAAAAAGCCGACAGTCATATCTACTTGGCCAACTAAACCATCATCGCCATCGCTGTTGGTAAAGAGTGCCGCGCCTTGATAGTTAGCAGCGCCGGTTGTCGGAATGTCCGAAGTTTCAACATAGTTGCTACCTGCTAGTTCATTACCGAGCGAAGCGAATTGGTTAGCGACATCGCCTACGGTAGTGTTGGAACGACCACCAGAATCGGAGCCACATGCAGCGGTCAAAATGAGAGCTAAAACTGGGAGGTTTTTTGACGGGCTATATGTTGGCACTTATTCTGTTCCTAAAGCGGTTTTATATAAATTTGAGGGGATCTTTATCACTCGATCCACCCGCTAACGGATAATGCGGAGTTTTGCGTGCGTCTACTTTCACGAGTAAATCGGAGCTACAGTGTTGCCAATACCACTCATAAGGTAGCCACTTTTTTGACCCTAGTCGTAGTTTTGGTGCGTTTACGCGCAATAATTCCTGTGCTTAAGAATTTAACCTTATGGCAGAGACTTATAGCCGAATGGCAGCGCCGTTAGCAGTCATATTTCCTTGAGCGCGATCAAATCGTAGAAACGCGATTGCTTCGCCGTTTGCTTGTGTAAATAGCGTGCCTGCGTCTTTGCCATCAGCGTTTTGGATTGGGGTTCCGACTGGTGCGGTGCCATCGATCGTGACTTTGGCAAGCCCTTTGCGCAGGGTTGTTTTGTGCTTCATTCTCGCGATGATTTCTTGGCCAACGTAGCAGCCTTTCTTGAAATCGACGCCATTTAGCGCCTCGAACCGCGCTTCGAGAATATAGGTGTCAGGTGTCAATTCGATGCCAGTTTCTGGAATCACGTGTTCCACGCGCAAGGCGTCCCAGTCGGTATCGTCGCTAACGTCTGTGTTCCCGTAATGTCGCCATCCCATTTGTGGGTGGCGCGGATCGTTTAGGGCTCCGTCCGGGGCTGGGCCAGTACCGCGTGAAACGATCAAGTCGCATTCTTCAATCACGACGGCGGCGCGCAGGCGGTACATCATGAGACGCTGTGCGAGCGTTGGCGCGTGAGATGATGCAACGTCGATTAGCAACCGGTCTGGCTGGCCGACTACAAAGAAGTCGGCGATGTATTTGCCTTGAGGCGTCAGAAGGGCCGCGTAGATTATGCCGTTTGCGGCTTTGTCGACATCATTTGTGATCAGCCCTTGCAGGAATGATACGCGGTCTTCGCCGCTGATGGATAGGATAGTGCGGTCAGTCATTGTCGCTGCTTTCAGATTGCGAGAACTGCAGATTGTACAGATCGGCATAGATGCCGCCGCGTTCAAGAAGTTCGTCATGGGTGCCTTGGTCAACGACCCGGCCCTGATCCATGACCACAATGGAGTCCGCATTGCGCACCGTCGAAAGCCTATGCGCAATTACGAGGGTCGTGCGGCCGGTCGAGAGCTGTTCAAGAGCGTCTTGAACGATGGCTTCAGATTTCGTGTCCAGCGCGCTGGTTGCCTCGTCTAGCAGTAGGATGGGCGTATCACGCAAAAGGGCGCGGGCAATCGCAACGCGCTGCCGCTGGCCGCCCGATAGGTTTGAACCGCGTGGGCCAGCCGGGCTATCCAGCCCATTAGGCAGCATTGGTAGAAAGTCACTGACATGGGCCGCATCTAGAACTGATTTCAGATGGTCTTCGCTTACGTCTTCACGCCCAAGCAGGATGTTGTCGCGGAGCGTCTCATCGAATAGCGCGGCATCTTGGTTCACGACCGAAAATAGGCCACGCAAATCGGTAAGATCAAAATCCTTTGCTTCGGTTCCGTTGATGGTCACACTGCCTGACGATGGTTCGACAAGGCGGGTCAAGACGTTGAAAATCGTGCTCTTGCCCGCGCCAGACGCGCCGACCAACGCGGTGGTTTTACCCGCTTTGGCAACAAAGCCGGTTCCTCGTAGGACAGGCAGTTCACCGTAGTTCATTTCGACCTGATCAAAGACAATCTCTGGTGATCCGGTGACGATCTGTTTTGGCTCGGAAGGCGACAGGATCGTTGGCTTGAGGTTCAGAACTTCTTGCAGCCGCTCAACGCTGGCCGCAGCCATCTGCCACTGGCCGCTCATCTGGCCAAGGCGCCGCAATGGATCAAAGGCCAGTGACATGGCTGTAAAGAAGGCCATGAATTCACCGTTGGTTTTGTCGCCCGAGATAATCTCGGCGCCGCCATAAAGCATGACGCCCATGAAGCCCAAGCCGGTCATGATGTCGATCAAGGCAGGTACAGCAGCCTGACCAGCGGCGGTACGCATATTTGCCTTTACGCCCTTTTGGATCAGGCTGTCATAGCGGTTCGCCTGATAGTCTTCTAAGGCGTTTAGTTTAATCGGGTTAATGCCGTGGAATACTTCGTCTAGGCGGGTTGATACCCGGCCTGCGATCTCACGCGAATTACGGGCGCGCCGGCGAATGTAAGCCTGCACGAGAAGGGAAGGCATAACCAGCAGCGGGATGCCGATGATCGCAATTAACGTCCAGCGCCAGTCAATCCATAGCGCGACGCCAAACAGGCCAATCAGCGAAATCAGATCGCGGCCCAAAGCGGTGATGATGCTGCTCCAGACCGAATTGATCGAGGTAACATCGCCCTGTACCCGTTCAATGAGCTGACCAGGAGGGTGGATTTGGTAGAAACCGCTATCCAGCGTCATCATATGTCGCAGCAGGTGCTTACGCATGCTGGCAGAGGTCAACTGCACAACTAGCGTCATCAACAGGCGCTGCCCCGACGACGTGATAGCCCGGATGATAAATATCGCAAGAATACCAAATGCGACGAAATACAGCGCGCTTTCGTTACCGGCAGCGAAAACATCATCGAACATCGGTTGAACCATCCGCGACAAAAGCGCGAGCATCGAACCCTCGATCGCCATCAGGATCAGGGCAACAACCAGCAGCAATTTATGCGGACGCAAGTAGTCTTTCCATAGCCACCAAAACAACGAAAACGCTGATTGGGATTTGCTCTTGTCTGTCGGGGGAATAGGCGCGGGCATCGCGGATCTTTCAGTTCAGGTTTCCAACGGTCTAATCTTAACAAGGGGGCGGGGCAAGTTCACTACGCTTGACCTTGGATATCTCAGGCGTACTGTCCACTAGTAACCACTATCGAAAGCATTCCCATGTCCTTGTCTAATGGTCGCCCATATTTGGCGATTCCCGGCCCGTCTGTCATTCCAGATGTGGTTCTGCAGGCGATGCATCGTGCTTCGCCGAATATCTACGAAGGCGAATTACACGACCTGACGCGTAGCCTGATCCCTGATCTGAAATCCGTGGCGATGACAGACCATAACGTCGCGATCTATATCGGCAACGGCCACGCGGCATGGGAGGCGGCGCTATCAAACGTCATCGGCCCCGGTGATACGGTTCTTGTGCTTGCAACAGGTCGGTTTGGCCTTGGCTGGGGCGAAATCGCTACCGGTCTTGGTGCAACGGTCGAAGTCATTGATTGCGGCGTACAGTCCCCGATCGATCTGGCGCGGGCCGAAGAACGGCTGTCTGCGGATACTGAAGACCAGATCAAAGCGGTGCTTGCGGTACATGTCGACACGTCAACCAGTATCAAAAGCGACATCTCAGGGCTGCGCGGCGTCTTAGACCGGACTGGGCACCCTGCGCTTCTGATGGCTGATTGTATCGCCTCTTTGGGCTGTGACCGGTTTGAGATGGACGCGTGGGGCGTCGACGTCATGGTCGCCGCTTGTCAAAAGGGGTTGATGACACCAGCAGGGATCAGCTTTGTGTTCTTCAACGACAAAGCTGATGCGGCGCAGTCCGCACGCGTCTCCCGCTACTGGGATTGGCGACCACGGGTGGACCCTGCCGTCTACTATCAGTATTTCGCAGGAACCGCGCCAACGCATCACCTGTACGGCCTACGCGCCGCGCTGGACCTGATCAAAGCCGAAGGGCTCGACGCTGTATTCGCACGTCACGCAAAGCTGGCACAGACTGTTTGGGCGGCAATCGATGTCTGGGGCTCTGACGGGCCGATGTCATTGAACGTGCCAAACCCGGAACATCGGTCGCATGCCGTAACCTCTATCGCGATAGGTTCGTCAGTTGGCCAGGACTTGCGTGAATGGACCGAAAGCAAATGCGGGCTCACGCTCGGGATCGGGTTGGGTCGCGAACCAGAGGACGCCTATTTCCGGATCGGCCACATGGGCCACGTCAGTGGGCATATGATAATGGGGGCACTCGGAACGATCGAGGCGGGGCTGAAAGCACTCAACATCCCACACGGACGAGGCGCGCTTGAGGCAGCATCTGAAGTGATTTCCAGCGCATAATAAAACATAGGAGGAACGGCGGCTTGTCGCTCCTCTCCTCCTGTTCATTTCGTGCTGCTGGTCTTCGATGAAATTAAATAGGGGATCGGTGGGCCGCTCGTGAATTATGTGGACCCAATGAGAAACAGCTCATACCCTGCTTTAGAGCTTCTATAGGTTGATTTCTTACTGGTTGCATCGGCTTGAAAAGGTTAAGTTGCAGCCTTCTTTCAGCAACTTGGAGATGCTTGAGGAAGTTTCAATCCAAGACCACACGCCGTTGCTTTTTGAAGAGGTCGACCTCCGCGCTCGTTTTGGCCGGACGCGGTACCAGAGAAGCTTCACAACGTTCAGTGTGCACCATGGAGCAGGATTCTGCTGGCTTTCCTTATCCCCCGCTTTTGTGGCACCTTGATCTTTGTATTATCAGCTATCAGCTATCAGCTATCAGCTTTACGCAGTCATTGGTTTGGCCATTCGCCCCCTATTTCGAGACTGCTTCACTTAGCAAATAGGTGAACCGGTTGCCTATCGTGTCCTAAATTCCTTAGACCCGATCACAACTTTGGGCGTCGTCAACGGCAATCATGTTGGCCAGACGGTATACATCTATCAAGCGAGTGGATCTAGTGTTGTTGATCCGAAGACACATGAACCGTCAGAAGTGCGCGCGAATGGCAATGGCCTTGTTAGACCACCGCACGCCACCTTCCGGATGGGTTTACCGTAAGATGGCAGAGCTAAGTCCCGCCTTTCGCCAAGCGGAGGTCGGCAGCGCGAACTCTTATGATGCGTTGGCCCAAGTCATTCTATCGTACAAAGGCTATGAAAACGCTACTTTTGATCGCGCTAACTTCCTGCGGAATTATGCACTTTTCGGGCGCATTCATTCCTAGCTAAGGTGAGCGCTTCACAAGGGCCTGAGCACTGCAAGGTCCACGCCCCCGGCCACAGCTAACACTTAGCACGACCCATCGCCACACTCGACCGAATTGCAATGTCATCTGAGATAGAACTGCGCGACGCGGGTGTCGTGCAAGAAGGACCTGCACACCACGCGTCGGACCATTTGCCGATTTGGGCGGATGTGATATAGAATTTGTTGAAATGAATCGTGTCAGTTGCTTATACCAAGTCACAGAGATAGCGGTCAGTTGTATAGAGGCAAGTACATCCGCGCTTCAATCGTGACATCCGTAGCTTGAAAGCTACCGCAACGTTTGCTTTTCGAACGCAGAATTGGAAGAAATATGCAGCTGGGAACTGCTTGTATTTACCGCTGTTCGTCTATCTATGGCCGGTAAATGGAACTCTATTAGAGCGCGCAATTCTTCTAGCACTGCTTCCGGTAGTGTTATCCTTCCAGTATGGAAAAGAGGAAAAAGGTGACTAGACTGCTCGATGGGGTTTCTTGATCACCTAGCGCTTAGCCGCGTTTCAGTACGCCTCAAATTCTCTTGATGACTAGACCTTGGCGAGGTGCGTGATCATCGTTATCAGAGCTCTCTAAACATATTTGAGAGGCCGCCATGAACACCGTCGCAGACCGCATCGCCCGTAACATCGCAATTGATATTGATGCGCGTCCTGAACAGGTGGTCGCGACGGTCGCGTTGCTTGATGGCGGTGATACTGTTCCTTTCGTTGCCCGCTACCGTAAAGAAGTGACAGGTGGTTTGGATGATGCTCAGCTACGTAAGCTGGCTGAACGTTTGGGTTATCTGCGCGATCTTGAAAAACGCCGGGCAAGCATTCTTTCGGAAATCACGAGCCAAGGTAAGATGGCGGACGCGCTTGCTCGATCGATCACTGAGGCTGACACTAAAGCAGTGTTGGAAGATCTGTATCTGCCGTACAAACCCAAGCGCCGGACAAAGGCGATGATCGCCCGCGAAAACGGCTTGGACCCATTGTTGCGAGCTATTATTTCGGACCGTGCTGCTGATCCGGTCGAACTTGCACAGGGCTATCTGTCAGAGGCAGTCACAACACCCAAAGATGCCTTGAACGGCGCACGCGATATTCTAGGAGAAGAGCTTGGCGAGAATGCTGCGCTCTTGGGTCGGTTGCGGCAGTTCATGCAAGAAGAAGCCGTCGTAACGGCGCGTGTGAACAAAGGCAAAGAAGAATCCGGTGCAAAGTTTTCGGATTATTTTGCGCATACCGAAAAATGGGCTTCAATCCCGTCGCACCGTGCGCTGGCTATCTTGCGTGCCGCCAAAGAAGAAGTCGTAGCGATCAATATCGCCCCTGACGAAGAGACTGGGCTGGACCGCGTCATCGGGATCATTGCGGCAGAGATCGGCATTCCGGGACGGGAACCGGGGGATATCTGGCTGCAAGATGCCGCGGCGTGGACGTGGCGGGTAAAGCTAAGCCTTTCGATGTTCATGGACCTGTTGACCGACCTACGCCGCCGCGCCCACGCGACAGCGATTGAGGTGTTCGCAAGAAACCTCAAAGACTTGCTTCTGGCTGCTCCTGCGGGTGCGCGCGCGACGCTTGGCCTCGATCCGGGAATTCGAACCGGATGTAAAATCGCCGTCGTGGATGAGACTGGCAAACTGTTGGACACTGCGACCATCTATCCGTTTCAGCCGCGCCAAGATTTGCGTGGCTCGGAAGAGACGCTACTGCATCTGATACGCAAACACGGCGTGGCCCTGATCGCTATCGGCAACGGAACCGCCAGCCGCGAGTCCGAAAAATTGGTCGCAGACGTTCTTAAGACTCTGCCAACTGGCGTCGCTCGTCCTACACCGGTTATCGTATCTGAAGCGGGCGCATCAGTTTATTCGGCGTCCGAACTTGCATCACAGGAATTCCCTGACGTTGATGTTTCCATCCGGGGTGCTGTTTCGATCGCAAGGCGGCTACAGGACCCGCTGGCCGAACTCGTCAAGATTGAACCGCAGGCGATTGGCGTCGGGCAGTACCAGCATGACGTCGATCAGCGCCAACTTGCACAGTCGCTGGCGGCAGTTGTCGAAGACGCCGTAAACGCCGTGGGCGTTGATTTGAACATGGCATCGGCGCCGCTGCTTTCACATATTGCGGGGCTTGGGCCTGCCTTAGCACAGAATATCGTCGCGCATCGTGACGCGAATGGGGCTTTCTCCTCTCGCAAAGACCTACTCAAAGTGGCGGGCTTGGGGCCAAAAGCATTTGAGCAAAGCGCAGGTTTTTTGCGGATTACCGAAGGCGCAGAGCCGCTAGATGCGTCGTCTGTTCACCCCGAGGCTTATGGCGTTGCCCGCCAAATCGTGCAGGCCTGCGGGCGAGATGTGCGGGCAATCATGGGCGACAGCGCCGCATTGGCGGGACTAGACGCAGCGCAGTTCGTCAGCGAGAATTTCGGTCTGCCCACAGTTCGCGATATCTTGGCAGAGTTGGAAAAGCCCGGCCGCGACCCACGCCCGGCTTTCAAGACCGCAACCTTTGCCGAAGGCGTCGACAGCATCACCGACCTCAAACCGGGCATGTCACTTGAAGGGACCGTGACAAATGTCGCAGCCTTTGGTGCGTTCGTTGACATCGGCGTACACCAAGACGGCTTGGTGCACGTCAGTCAGCTTGCGGACAAATTTGTCAAAGATCCCCATGAAGTCGTCAAAGCCGGCGACGTCGTACGCGTCCGCGTGACCGAAGTTGATGTCCCACGCAAACGCATCGGCCTGACGATGCGCAAGGACAACAGTGCTGAACCTGCATCACATTCACGCAAAACAACAAAGTCCAAGCCAAACCACAGCACCCGATCAAGCGCTGGCCCAAAGTCCAGCGATATTAATTCAGGCGCGCTTGGATCGGCGCTCGCAGAGGCACTCAAGCGTCAGGGGCAAAGCTAAGATGCGTCTCTAGCTAAACCAGCCTCTAGTTCGTTTGCGAGTGTCCCGATCCGATACTGAATCAGGGCTTCTAAAGATCAGACGTTTAACTCGGCGCCTTTGCCAAGGCCCTCGGCAATGCATTAGCAAACGCCTCCACTTGCTCAGGCGTCCCACAGCTGACCCGGATGCAGCGGTCTTGGGGTGCGACGAAGGGCATTCGTACGAATATGCCGTCTTCGAGCAGCGCTGCCAAAACACGCCGTGCAAAAGCTCCGTCTTGCCCGCAGTCAATTGCGACAAAGTTGGTGGCTGAAGGTATGGTCGTCAGCCCATTGTCAGCGGCGATCTGTTTGATGGTTTCACGCGCGGTGATGATTTCGGACTGCACATGCGCGAGCCAGTCGCTGTCCTTTAGCGCGGCAAGCGCACCTGCTTGCGATATTCTGCACATGCCAAAGTGATTGCGGACTTTGTTGAACGCATCGATCACCTCAGCCGCGCCAATCGCGTAACCGACACGGGCTCCGGCCATCCCATACGCCTTCGAAAACGTCCGCATGCGGATCAGGTTCGGGTTGTCGACCTGCATTTCAGGCGCGGTCCCTTCGGGGGCCATTTCGATATAGGCCTCGTCCAGTACCAATAGCGACCCATCCGGGATATCGGCAATCATCTGGTTGATTACATCTGCTGCATGCCAAGTCCCCATCGGGTTGTCGGGGTTGGCGATGTAGATCAGCTTGGCTTTAACCTCGCGGGCCTTTGCTATCAGGGATGCCGGGTCTTCATGGTCATCAACATAGGGCACCTTGTGCAGTTCCCCGCCAAAGCCTGCGACGTGGTAGTTGAACGTTGGGTAGGCCCCGTCTGAGGTCACTACAGCGTCTCCTTGCCCCACATAAAGCCGGACGAGTACGCCCAAGAGCGTATCGATCCCTTCGCCGACCATGATGTTTTCTGGTGCGACGCCGTGGTGTGCGGCCAATGCGTTGCGCAATTCAAAGCTTTCGGGATCGCCGTACATCCAGACCTCGGATGCCGCCTCTTGCATGGCGGAAATCGCGCGGGGCGAGGGGCCGAATGTGTTCTCATTTGCGCCAAGGCGGGCGATGAAGGGTTTGCCGCTGGCCCGCTCTGCGGCTTCGGGGCCGACGAACGGCACCGAAGCGGGCAGCGATTGGGCGAGGGGGGTAAGCACGGGTTTTGTCATGGCGGCTAGATAAGCCCGGCCTTGAATCCAATGCAATCGTGATTATGTGAGAATCATTCGCAACAGGAGGGTTTCGAATGAAGTTATCACGCCGCGGGTTCCTCGCAAGCACTGGCGCAGCCGTCGCAGTACGCGCCGTTCCACAGGCTGCCACCAAGGCTGGCGGACGCCGTGTGCTGACGCTGGTCTATGACAAAGCGCTGGGCATGATGCGGGCGGTTGAGCGGGTGGTGCCGTAGGACGTATGTTAGCTCAGTGGGGTGAGACCACTTTGAGCCCATCTCGTCACTAGTTGCTAGAGCAACAACTGGCGCATCTAGGACGCATTATCGTCAGTTTGACGCATGCGACAAGGCGTTCAATTTGAACGCAGCACCATAGGTAAGTCGTAACCATGGATATTAAAAAATGAAAAACACATCCGCTTGTTTGGCATTACTATCGGCATTCATTCTAACAAGTACTGCTTCGAACGGAGAGGACTTGGAAACAATTAGCCGTCCCGATATTGCGGCAGCCAATTGTCCGGTTGAATGGGCAGCTCTTACCGCGTTAGAGACTGACCTTTGGGAGGACACCAACCCGATAGGCATCGATCCATCTTTAGATCAGGGCACAACCAACGCAATTAATAAGTACTTTCTTTGGATCATGGCACGCGAAGCACATGTCGCATCGCTGATTGGAATTTCGGACCCGAATGTAGACGTGTCATCGTATTTCGATGGGGCCAAAGCTAAGTACAATTTATCAACATGCCTAACCATGACACAGGCTGAGAGAGACCTTGTCGTTGCGGCATATCACGCGCATAGTCCGTCAAGGCCTGAAGATAGAATTCGCGCTAGATTTTTTGATGCGTTCGATGAGTATGAATGCATGGGGCTTGCACGTGCCAGTGCCCAAGTTTTCCAATTGAACCCGCAAAGCGCCTCTTTCCAATCGGATTACGAAAAAATCATGTCAACCACTCTGCAGGAATGTAGCTGATACCGAAGGTCGAGATTTTCATTTGCCCCTGTGCGCGCAGGCGAAAAAATAGTTCTGGGCCTTCGCATGAGCGTAGCGAGTGCAGAAAAGTATCGCGCAACTGACATTTCAACTTAGTTATTTTGTTAGCTAAGAGAGTTAAGGGGCTGCCCGCTACAGGCAGCCCAATACTATTACCCAATCTCTTTCAAGCGCGCGATGGCGGCTTTGATCTGCGCTTCCTCGCCTTCACGTAGCGCGAGGTTTTCTTTGGCCTCAGCGACAACCTCATCAGGGGCGGAGGCCACGAATTTGGGGTTGTTCAGGCGTCCGCGTAGACCGCCCAGTTCCTTAGCCAGCTTTTGTAGTGTCTTTTCAAGCCGCGCGATTTCCTCTGGGACGTCTATGAGGTCGGCAAGCGGCAGGCCGAATGTGCCGCCGTCCATTGGGATCGTGACGCAGCCTTTGGGGAAGGCGTCGACCGCAGTCAGGCTTTCGATCCGGGCAAGGCGTTGGATCAGCACATGGTTGTTATCCCACGCGGATTGGCCTTTGTCGTCCAGTCCCATGACAACCAGCGGCACTTTTGCACCAGCGGGAACGTGGCTTTGCGCGCGGGCGGAACGTGTGTTGTCGATCAGGTCGATCACCCAGTTCATTTCGCGATCCGCGTCTGCGTCGATCAATTCGGCCGCTGTGTAGGCCGGCCAATCAGCGTGGACCAACATTTTGGCGCGGTTGTCTGCAAGGCCCCAAAGCTCTTCGGTGATGAACGGCATGATGGGATGCAGTAGGATCAGACATTGGTCCAGAACCCAGCGCAGAGTTTGCTCTGTCTCGGCTTTGGCCACCGCGTCTTCGCCTTGCAGGATTGGTTTTGAGAATTCGAGATACCAATCGCAGACCTTGCCCCATGTGAACGCATAAAGCGCGTTTGCCGCGTCGTTGAAACGGTAGGATTCCAGCGCAGCATCGACTTCTTCACGCACTTTGCCCGTTTCGCCGATGATCCATTTATTCAGCGTTTGCGTGGCCGCAGGGCGTACCGCATCTCCGGGATAGGCGATTTCATAATGGTCGGCAAAGCTGAACGCGTTCCACAGTTTCGTGCCAAAGTTTCGGTAGCCTTTGATCCGATCCTCTGAGATTTTTAGAACACCACCAAGTGCCGCCATCTGTGCGTTTGAGAAACGCAGCGCGTCGGCGCCATATTCGTCGATCATGTCCAATGGGTCGATGACGTTGCCGCGCGTTTTGGACATTTTCTCGCCCTTCGCGTCGCGTACTAGCTGGTGCAGATAAACCGTGTGGAACGGGTCATCCTTAAGCACGGCTTGGGACATCATCATCATCCGGGCAACCCAGAAGAACAGGATGTCTTGCCCAGTGATCAACACGTCACCGGGGAAGTATTTTGCCAACTCAGGCGTATCTTCGGGCCAGCCGAGCGTGCCGAATGGCCAGAGGCCAGACGAGAACCACGTATCAAGCACGTCAGGGTCGCGCCAGACTGGGAACTCCAGCTTGGTCGGGTCTTGAGTGACGTTATAGGCGGCAAGGCCAGCCGAGAAGCGTTCGATGGCTTCTGCTTTATCCGCGACTTCGACGACTTTCGCATGGCTAATGGGGCTAGGGGTATCCGCGTTGTCAAAGACGAAGGCAGATTTGACGCTTTCGAAGTCGGGCGCACAATGCATGACATTGCCACGGTGAACGATGCCCTCAAGAAGCAGACCAAGGATTTCGACTTCGTCCAGATCACCTGATGGGTTGTGTTCGTCTTCAACGCCAAGGTCGAGCCCGTACCACACGGGGATCTGGTGCCCCCACCAAAGTTGGCGCGAGATGCACCATGGTTCGATGTTTTCGAGCCAGTGGTAGAATACTTTTTCGCCTGATTCAGGCATGATTTTGGTACGGCCAGTTTTCACCGCTTCCAGCGCTGGGCCAACGATCTTGGACGTATCGACGAACCATTGGTCGGTCAGCGCAGGTTCGATCACGACCTTGGAACGGTCGCCGAAGGGCTGCATGATCTTTTTGTTTTCGACGTATGGAACAGTTTCGGTCACTTCGACCTTGTTGCCATCTTCGTCTTTTTCAGTGCGGGTCACGTCATGCATGACCGCGTTGCCTTCGGCAGTGATGTCTTCGACGACCTTTTTACGCGCCTCGAACCGGTCCAACCCGCGGTATTCTTCGGGCACAAGGTTCATCGCGGCGATCATCGCCTCATCAAAGGTTTCTTCACCGTTGGCGATACGCTGTGCGACTTCTGCTTCCTCAACATAGGGCGCGCCATCGCTGCGCATCGCACCTTTGGTATCCATCAGTGAATACATAGGGATGCCGCCGCGCTTGGCGACTTCGTAGTCGTTAAAGTCATGCGCGCCAGTGATTTTCACGGCACCCGAGCCGAAGTTCATGTCAGGGTACGGATCAGTGATAATCGGGATCAGGCGGCGCTGTTCTTTGGGGCCGACAGGAATTTCACACAGTTTGCCGACGATAGGCGCATAGCGTTCATCGTCTTTGTGCACCGCAACTGCACCATCACCCAACATGGTTTCGGGGCGGGTTGTGGCGATAGAAATGTAATCGCGGGTTTCACGCAGGGTGACATTGCCGTCTTCGTCTTTCTCGACGTATTCGTAGGTTTCACCACCTGCGAGCGGGTATTTGAAATGCCACATGTGGCCGTCGACTTCGATGTTTTCGACCTCAAGGTCCGAAATCGCTGTCTCAAAATGCGGGTCCCAGTTCACCAAACGTTTGCCGCGATAGATCAGCCCGTCGTTGTACATCTGCACAAAGACCTTAAGCACGGCATCGTGGAAGTTGCCGTCTTTTTCGGTCTCTGGCGCGCTTTCGGCACCAGACATAGTGAATGCAGAGCGTGACCAATCCATGCTGTCGCCCAAACGGCGCGCTTGCTGTTCGATCATTCCGCCTTTGGCGGCTTTCCATTCCCAGACTTTTTCAAGAAACTTTTCGCGGCCCATTTCAGTGCGCTTCGGCTGCTGCGTTTCGGCCAGTTCTTTTTCGACCATAAGCTGGGTTGCGATTCCCGCGTGGTCCAACCCTGGTTGCCAAAGGGTGTCGTAACCCTGCATCCGTTTCCAGCGCGTTAGGATGTCCATCAGCGTGTGGTTGAATGCGTGACCGACGTGCAGGTGGCCCGTGACGTTGGGCGGCGGCAGCTGAATGCAGAATGTTTCATCGCGGCTGGCATTTGCGCCTGCTTTGAATGCGCCCGCGTTTTCCCACATCTCATAGATGCGTGCTTCGGCGGTTTTTGCGTCGAATGTCTTGTCCATGGCCATTGTCACGTCCCCAATCTGGTTTGGAATCCGAATACCGAATGGGCTGGCTAAGGGAAAGGGGCTTATAGTTGGTTATAGATACCGATCGCGATCTGATTTAGCGCCTCGCGGTCGACATCACCGACAATCGCGTAGCTCAGGTTGGCGTCTTCCCAATAAAAGCTGCCTGTTTCGCCTGTCTGGTTATAGCTAAATGACGCAAGCTGCCCGGTTGCCCCTTTTACCGCGAAAAGGGTGATCCGTTTGCCATCTGCATCTTCATACATGAATTGCGCGGCGGGGCCTTCGGCCGCTGATACCAATCGACCACCAACAAGTGTAAAACCTTTTGGCGTAAGGTCCGGGGCCAGTAATTGTTCGCCCACGCGGTTTGATAGCCATCGGACCAAGGTTTCTTCTTCCGATGCCGCGACTTCGACCGGGCGGTGTGGGTCAATACTATAGATCGCGTGAGCTTGGACGGCCTCTTGGACAAGACTTGCGACCATTGCCGTGTTGGGCTGGTTTCCACGTGCCACCCATCCACCGGCTAGGCCAAGGGCCAACATCACAAGTGACGCAGCAATTGCTGACCAAGACAGGCCGGATGGCATTGTATTTACATTGGCGGGTATTTCGTTGGTTGGAAGGGCAGGCATTGTCGGCGGCGTGTCGCGGTGGGGGTAAAGCGCGTTGATAGCGGCGTTCTGATTTGCCCAAGTTTCCATATCGTCAAGGCGTTCAGGATGTTCGTTCAGATAACTTTCAACCTGTTTCATCTGCGCGTCATCAAGTTGCCCGTCCACAAAGGCGTGCAGCATTTCTTCTGTAACAGGGCCGTTTTCGGACGCGGTCATGATACTTGGCTTTCGTCTGTTTGCATTGCTGCCTTTAGGGCCGCGCGGGCACGTCCTAAGCGCGACATGAGCGTACCAATTGGAATATCTAGCGTTTCTGCGGCCTCTTTGTAACTAAGTCCACCAACAACGACGCTTAGCAACGCTTGGCGTTGTTCTTCGGGCAGGTCGGCCATCGCGCGGGCCGTTTCACCCAGCGCAAGCTGATCTGTTAAGGTATCGGCTGCTGCGACAGTTTGGGCAATATCGTCCAGTGGGGCAACGGCCTGTCGCTGCGCAGGCGAACGAAGCTGACTGCGATAAGTGTTTAGAACGACTTTCATTGCCCAAGATTTAAATGTGCCACTGGGTTGCCAGAGGTCACGTTTGCGCCAAGCACGTTCTACGCCGTCTTGAAGCAGGTCATCTGCCGCGTCGCGATTGCGCGTCAGCGCAAACGCGTAACGCCAAAGATCAGGTAGGCAGTTTTCTATCTGCTGATGAAAATCACCCATATGGATTGGCCAGCCCCACGTCCGGTTGTAATCCCGGCCTACGGTAGCGGCCGGGATTGGGTGCGTAAAGATATTGGTTTTAGGGGCGGGCAAGATGCCATTTTCCGCCGACGCCGTCGCCGGTCGTGTCACCCGGCGCGCGGTCGTTCACCCAAAGATAAAGCGGCTGACCGCCATAAGCCCATTGTTTGCCTCCGTCGTTACGCGTGATGACGGTAAACGAGCCAGAGGCCGTCGCATCAGACGGTGCAGCTAGCGGTGGCCAGCTGGCTGCGCAGCCAGCGTTACATGCCGATGATGTGGCCGTGTCTGGATCAAATGTATAAAGGCTCATGCCCTCAGCATTGGTAAGGATGCCGTTTGTATCAACAGCTGGTGCACTTGAATGCCCCGCAGCATATGCATCGTCGCATGCAGCTAGGCCAATGATTGTTGTAAAAGCGACAAGAGAAAGTTTCATAATAATACTCCTATTTTGTGTTAAGTTTGCTGCCGATTTTACTCGGCAGTTACGATAACAACGGCTGGGGCATGGCTTTTAATCCCGGCAATCGAAATTATTTTCTTCGAATGCCGTCACTGGACAATGCGGGCACTGGGTTTAGGGTGGTTCTTGGATGGAAATCGAGGAGCCAGCGGATGGAAAAGTTCGGCAAAAGCCAATCGGTAAAGCGGGTTGAGGATGTGCGCCTTGTGACCGGGCATGGGCGCTATGTTGATGATATCGCTCCTGCTGATGCGTTATATGCTTATTTTCTTCGCTCTCCGGTGGCGCATGGCGAAATTGCCGCGCTGGATTTAGACGACGCGCGTGAAATGCCTGGCGTGCATTTGATTGTAACCGTCGATGATTTGATTGCTGCTGGCGTCAAGATTGGGCTTGGCACGACAGTCGTGAAGAACCGCGATGGTACGCGTGGTGCAAAACCACAGCGTCCGATTTTGGCGCGAGGCCGCGTGCGTCACGTGGGCGAGGCGATTGCGATGATTGTCGCTGATACCTTGATCGCGGCCAAGGATGCAGCCGAAGTGATCGGGCTCGAGATCGACGATCTGCCTGTGCATATTGATTTGGCTGTTGGTGGCGACGCAATTCATCCAGAGGCCCCAGAAAACCGCGCCTTCGATTTTGGCCTTGGCAATGAAGATGCCGTGAAAGCCGCAATTGATAGCGCGGCACATGTTGTGACGGCCGAAGTCTTTGACAACCGGATTATCGTCAACTCAATGGAGCCACGCGGTTGCTTTGCCGAAGTCACGGACGGTCGTTTGCATCTTGCGTTTGGTGGGCAGGGCGTTTGGGGGCTTAAGGATGATCTGGCGAAACACTTTGGCTTGGATAAATCCGAAATCCGCGTGACCAACCCTGACGTCGGCGGTGGTTTCGGAATGAAGGGTATGCGTTACCCTGAATATTTCGCGGTAGCCCATGCTGCCCGCGTTTTGGGCCGCCCTGTGCGCTGGATGTCTGACCGGACAGAGGCGATGTTGTCTGACAACGCGGGGCGTGATCTGACCACGACCGCAACGTTGGCGTTTGACGAAAACCACAAAATCGTCGCCTATCATTTGGATACAGTCGCCAATATGGGCGCCTATAACTCGGCCTTTGCGCAACCCATCCAGACAGAGCTGTTCGCGAAGGTCATGATGGGTACGTACGATGTGCAGACTGCCTATATGCGCTGCGTGGGGGTGTTTACGAATACAACACCCGTCGATGCATACCGTGGGGCTGGCCGTCCAGAGGCGATATTTGTTCTAGAGCGGATGATGGACGAAGCATCCCGTCAGTTGGGTATCGATCCATGGGCGCTGCGTGAAAAGAATTTCATCGCCCCGGATCAGTTCCCATATACGTCGGTCACTAATGTGACCTATGACGTCGGTGAATTTGCCAAAGTGCTGAACCGCGCTGCACAAGAGGCAGATCGCGATGGCTTTGCCGCCCGCAAAGCCACGACAGAGGCCAACGGCAAACTGCGTGGGCAGGGTCTTTGCTACTACATCGAGAGCATTTTGGGTGACACCGAAGAAACCACGAAGGTTGAATTCGTTGATGGCGGTGCGTTGATCTATGTCGGCACCCAGTCGAATGGGCAGGGCCACGAAACGGTCTATGCGCAATTCCTCGCAGACCAAACGGGTATCCCTGCGGATCAGATTACTGTGGTGCAAGGTGATAGCGACCAGATTGCCAAGGGTGGCGGCACCGGTGGATCGCGGTCGGTCACCGTGCAAAACACCGCGACACTGGCAACCGTTGACGTGATGATCAACGCATTCAGTGTCTTCCTTGCCGATAATCAGGGCGTTGATGCCAGCGCGGTCAGCTTTGACGACGAACGTTTCCGGATTGCTGGATCAAACCTAACGCCCACCATGCTAGAGGTCGTTGATCTGGCCCGTGATGCAGGGCGTGATGACCTGCTGGCGCATACGGCGACGATTGATCTGGAAAACCGCAGCTTCCCGAATGGTGCGCATGTGGCAGAGGTCGAGATCGACCCGGAAACGGGCGTTGTCACAGTAGATCGATATACGGTGGTTGACGACTTTGGTAATCTCATCAACCCGATGCTGGCCGAAGGGCAGGTACATGGTGGTGTCGCCCAAGGAATTGGGCAGGCGTTAACCGAACAGGTGGTCTTTGACGAAGACGGCCAACTGCTGACTGCGACCTTTATGGATTACGGGATGCCACGTGCCGACAACATGCCAATGATCGCATTTTCGACCGAACCAACCCCTTCGCTGAACAACCCCATGGGGATGAAAGGCTGCGGGGAGGCGGGCACTGTCGGCGCGCTTGCCGCAATCTCGAATGCGGTTGTTGACGCATTATGGGGCTTGGGCGTGCGGCATGTCGAAATGCCATTCACGCCACACCGAATTTGGCAAACGATAGAGGCGGCTAAGAATAACAGTGAAGCTGCGTGATTGGCTCTTTGGTTTATTTGGGCGCCGCGCGCGCACCGAAGAAGGCGGGGTACGCGGTCGTGGACCAGCGACCCATGTGGTTATCCTTGATGGCACAATGTCATCGCTTAAACCCGGGCGTGAAACAAACGCCGGATTGACGTTCAAGCTCTTGAACGAGGTGAGCCGCACCAGCAACCTGACTGTCCATTACGAAGCAGGAATTCAGTGGCGCGACTGGTCTGGTACTTGGGATGTGATGACCGGAAAGGGTATCAACAGGCAGATTGAACGTGCGTATGGTGTTGTCGCCTCACGTTATCGGCCCGGCGATAAGATTATTCTGGTTGGCTATTCGCGAGGTGCCTATGCGGTACGATCGTTGGCTGGGGTGATTGACACGATTGGTCTTGTTCAGGCCGACCACGCAACGGTACGGGCAGTGCGGCAGGCCTATCGGCATTACCGAAATGGTGGTGTGAACCCGGCCGCAAAGCGATTTAGCGAGATCTATTGCCACGATGACGTCAAGATCGAAGCCGTTGCAGTCTGGGATACCGTCAAGGCATTGGGGTTACGCTTGCCGGTCTTGTGGCGCTGGGCGCCTGCACAGCACGATTTTCACAACCACGCGCTGGGCCCGCATGTGCTGAATGGATTTCACGCGCTGGCGATTGATGAACGTCGCCGTGCCTATGAACCCGTGATGTGGCATTGTCGGCCCGATTGGACCGGCCATATGGAGCAGGTTTGGTTCCGGGGAAATCACGCAGATATCGGTGGGCAGGTCTGGGAGCACCCACAAGCACGGCCGCTTGCCAATATCCCGCTTGTTTGGATGCTAGAGCGGTTGGCCGACTGCGAAGTCCCTTTGCCGACCGGCTGGTACGACAGGTTCCCTCAAGACGTAAATGCACCGTCTATCGGCAGCTGGCGCGGCTGGGCTAAGATCTTCCTTGCGCGCAAGGCGAGGGTGGTCGGCAACGATCCATCAGAACGCATGCATGAAACAATCGCTGCCGACATCCTAGAGCCGTCAATCGCGGTGGATTTGCATAATCAGGCAAGTGGTTGAACCCGTCGCATAAAGCTTGCCATCTTCGGCGCCGCGAATTTCGCCATGTGACACGCCGGTTGTCCGGCCGCCATGATCAAGGAAACCAGTCGCGATAATCTCGGTCCCGATTGGGATCGCGCGGGTCAGGTTAATTTTGTATTCAAGGGTCGTGTAGATCGCCCCTTTGGGAACTGTGGTCATTACCGCGCAGGCCATGCAGCTATCTAGCAGCGTTCCATACCAGCCGCCATGAATGCCGCCCATTGGGTTGGTGTGTTCAAATTGCGGTTTGCCACGAAAAGAGACTTTACCAAGCTCAACCGTTTCAAGCCAGTAGTTCATGATCTTGCTTATAGGAGCGCTCAATGCGGGCTCTTGAAGCGTTGTTTGCAGATATTCTAATCCTGACATTGACAGCATTCTGTCACGGTCAGGCAGGGTGTATGGCATAGTGGTCATAGGGCCTCGGGCGTTGTTTCGCCCGAAGCTGTACCCTTAGGCTACGTTTTGCAACCGGCCTTTTGGTGTGACACCCAAGGCATGACATACATCGCGCGTCAGTTCAGGGCGGTTCAATGTATAGAAATGCAGGTGGTCAACGCCGCCTTGCAGCAGATCATCACATAGTTCGGTCGCCAACGCAGTCGCGAGCAGATCAGTCGTTCCATCGCGGGTCGCATGTTCAAATGCATCAGTCACGACTTGTGGAATTGTCGTGCCGCACATTTTCGCAAACCGCTGTGTCCCGGCCCAGTTTTCGATTGGCAGGATGCCCGGAAGGATCGGAGCGTCGATCCCCGCCTTTACACATGCGTCACGGAACCGAAAAAACGTGTCGGCCTCAAAAAAGAACTGGGTGATTGCAGAAGTCGCGCCAGCGTCGATTTTACGCTTCAGGAACGCGATGTCTGCGGCTTGGTCTGCGGCCTCTGGGTGCTTTTCAGGATATGCGCCCACTCGGATGTTGAATTTTCCGGTGTCAGCCAATGCGCCGATCAGTTCGACAGAGCTGGCAAAGCCTTCGGCATGTGGTTTGAAGCCATCCGACCCTTTTGGGGCATCGCCACGAAGGGCAACGATTTCACGCACGCCTTCTTGGGCATAGCCATCGGCGATTTCCAATGTCTCGGCTTTTGTCGCATCGACACATGTCAAATGCGCGGCAACGTTCAAGCCGCTGGTGCGGTGAATCGTGCCCACTGCTTCGTGGGTAAGTTTGCGGGTGGTGCCACCGGCGCCGTAAGTCACAGAAACAAACGTCGGGTCCAATGGGGCCAGCACATTGACACAGTCCCAAAGGCGGAACGAACCCTCAAGCGATTTGGGCGGGAAGAATTCGAATGATACAGACGGCGTTGACATGGACGGACCTCTCTCTTGCCATGCTGTTATCTCAGCTTTAATGAGTTGAGGCAAATTCATAACTTTCACCACGATCATGAGGGTGGCTCATATGCACATCGAATTCCGGCATCTTCGGACCATCAAGGCAATCCATGACACGGGTGGTCTGGCGCGTGCGGCTGATCAGCTGAACATCACGCAAAGTGCGCTAAGCCATCAGATCAAAGGGATCGAAGATCAGGCCGGCGTTGAACTGTTCGTGCGCCGATCTAAACCGCTGAAACTCTCGGCCGCTGGAATGCGGATGCTTGCCGCGGCTGAATCGATCTTGCCACAGGTTGCCGCACTTGAGGCGGAGTTCTCGGGTCTGATCAAAGGTAGTTCCGGTCGTTTGCATATCGCAATTGAATGCCACGCCTGTTTCGAATGGTTGTTCCCCGTGTTGGAGCAATTCCGCAAGGCATGGCCCGAGGTCGATGTCGATATTCGTCCCGGCCTTGCGTTTGATGCCTTGCCTGCGCTGAGAAAAGAAGAGGTGGATTTGGTTGTGTCCTCTGATCCAGAGGAACTGCCGGACACCGATTTTACGCCGCTTTTCGACTATGAACCCGTCTTTGTAGCATCGTCTTCACATCCGCTCGCGCAGAAAGAAGTGATCGAAGCCGAGGATTTTCGGGGTGAAACGCTGATCACCTATCCAGTTGACCGTGCGCGGCTTGATATCTTTTCACAGCTTTTGACTCCGGCCAAGGTTGAACCGGGCGCAGTGCGGCAGGTTGAACTGACTGCTGTGATCTTATTGTTGGTCGCCTCAAACCGTGGCGTTGCCGTGCTGCCAGATTGGGTTGTGAGCCAAGTACGTTATAATTCTGACTACGTGACCCGACCGTTAACCAAAGACGGTATTACCCGTCGTCTTTATGCCGCAACCCGGTCCGAGGATACGTCGCGCCCGTTCATGGCGCATCTGATCCGACTGGCCAAACAAGAGGCGGTGAAACTGCAACGAAATTGACGGGGTATTGGTGATCCGCGTAGCGTCATCTGACAGGGTTTCCCGAAAAGCCGGTTTACCCCTTGTTACGCACGCGCGTTGGGCCTATACGCCGCGCTTGATCCCGAACCCGGAGAAGATGTGATGGCTGGCAGCGCAAACCTGAACGTGATGATGAAAACCGCCCGTAAAGCAGGGCGTGCATTGCTGAAAGACTTTGGCGAAGTCGAGCAATTGCAAGTAAGCGCGAAAGGTCCTGGCGACTTTGTTAGCCGTGCTGACCGTACCGCCGAAGAAACAATCCGTGAAGAATTGCTGCACGCGCGCCCATCCTATGGGTTCTTGGGCGAAGAAGGCAAAGAGATCGAAGGCGCTGATCCAACCCGTCGTTGGATTGTTGATCCGCTGGATGGCACAACCAACTTTTTGCACGGTCTGCCACATTGGGCTGTTTCAATCGCACTGGAACACAAGGGCCAGATCGTTGCTGGTGTTGTGTATGACCCCGCTAAGGACGAAATGTTCTATGCAGAAAAAGGTGGCGGTGCTTGGTTGAACGAAGGCCGTTTGCGCGTTTCCGGACGTCACCGCATGATCGAAAGCATCTTTGCGACTGGTCTGCCATTCGCTGGTCGCTCTGATCTGCCAGAAACACTGCAAGACCTTGCGCGTATCTTGCCTGCTTGTGCCGGTGTACGCCGTTTCGGCGCTGCTGCGCTTGATCTGGCTTATGTTGCCGCAGGTCGTTACGACGGCTTCTGGGAACGGAACCTGAAGATTTGGGATATGGCAGCTGGCCTGATCATCGTTCGCGAAGCTGGCGGCATGGTTGAACCTATCCGTCCCGACGGTGATATCTTGGCCGATGGCGCTGTTATCTGTTCGAATGAACCGATCTTTGAAAACTTTTCAAAGGTTGTTCGCAAGGCTAACGTCTAACAGTCGGAATATTACTGCGACCGTATTGGGTTTCCGGATGATCCGGGTGCCCATGTGTGCGCCGCCAAAACCCTGTGCCGCCTAGCGTCAACCAGATTGGCAACATCAACGCAAAGCCTGCGACAAAGCCGCCTGCGTGCGCCCAATGGGCCACGCCGCCCGTTCCTGCCATCGCGTTGAAACCGTTGAATAGCTGCGCCGCAAACCAAAACCCTAGCGTGATCCACGCGGGTATTGGAAAAATGCGGAAGAACACGATGAAGAATACAAACACATCTACCCGCGCCTTGGGGAACAACAACAGATAGCCCCCCATCACGCCTGCAATCGCCCCTGATGCGCCGACCATCGGGATCATAGAGGATGGCTCTGACGCGAACTGCGCTAAGCCAGCGGCGATTCCGCATAGCAGATAAAAGACCAAGAACGGCACGTGGCCCAGTTTGTCTTCTAGATTATCGCCATAAATCCACAAAAACAGCATGTTCCCGGCGAGGTGCATAAAGCCACTGTGCAAGAACATTGAGCTGAGGGCGGTTACATAGCCTTCTCCTGCAGAAATTCGCGCGGGGACCAATCCGTAGTGAAAGAAAATCTCGGCAATCGCGCGTTCTGATTGGGCGGCATAGCTGCCCAAGAAAATCAGTACGTTCAATATGATCAGCGCAATCGTGACATAAGGCACGCGTTCAGATGGGTTGTGGTCGCGGAATGGGAATATCATACCGCGACCGTGATTTATGTCCGCGCCGTGGTCAAGCGGTAGCTTGATCCGCGACTTGGGCCAGCAGTGCGGCGTTGCCACCTGCGGCAGTTGTATCAATACAAACGTGCCGTTCATGCATTGCGTGGGCTACGTCAGGCATGCCTGTGATCAACGCAACGATTGGGCCTTGGCGTTTGCTAAGGGCGGTTTCGATCGCGCGCCCTGTTTCGGCGTCGCCCCACCACAACACGCCCGCTAAAGGCGTTAGTGTCGTCAGATGGTCGGGGGCCAGTGTACCTTCGCTGCTGATCCCAATACCACCAAGCGCCTCGATTGCGCGAACCTGCGTTTCTGCTGCCTCTGGGCCTGGACCCATGCAAAGGATCGGACCACGTGGGCGGACGCTATGACGGTTGGATTCGCCTGTTGGCCCAGGCAGATCAGTTGGTGTTTGTGCTGTAACTGACTTTGTTGCGCTTAACCGTGTGCTTAGGGCGGCTAGGTCACTGTCAGCCGTCCATTCAGACATGGCGCTTTGCACAGGGTTTGCAGTAAAGCGCGGCAGATAGTGCGGACCGCCTGCCTTGGGTCCAGTCCCAGACAAACCTTCGCCGCCAAAAGGTTGGCTGCCCACGACAGCGCCGATTTGGTCGCGGTTTACGTAAATATTCCCCGCTTCAACCCGTTCAAGGATGGTCTGTACGCGGTCATCAATCCGGGTGTGCAGACCAAAGGTCAGCCCGTAGCCAGTGCCATTGATCGTGTCGATCACATTGTTGATTTCATCCGCCTTAAACGTTGCCACGTGCAACACTGGGCCGAAGATTTCACGGTCCATATCCGTGATGCTGTTCACCCGAATGGCCGTGGGCGCGATGAAATGCCCGCCATCTGCTGGCGCTTTAATTTGGTGAATAATCCGCCCATCTGACTGTGCTTGGGCTATGTGATCTGCGATTATCGTATGCGCGGGCGCGTCAATAACGGGGCCAAGGTCGGTTGATAGCAGCCACGGATCACCAACGACCAGCTCATCCATCGCACCCTTCAGCATTTTCAACAGAGGCTCTGCGATGTCCTCTTGAACATACAGGCAACGCAGGGCCGAACACCGCTGACCAGCGGACCGAAATGCGCCGTTCACGATGTCACGCACAGCATGTTCGGGCAGGGCGGTACTATCAACGATCATTGCGTTTAAGCCGCCGGTTTCCGCAATCAGCGGTGTTCCCGGCGCGCAGTTGGCGGCCATGGCTTCGCGGATCTTCAACGCAGTGGCGGTAGAACCTGTGAAGGCCACCCCGTTTATCCGCGCATCAGAGGTAAGCGCCGCACCAACGTTCCCGCCTCCGGGAAGCAATTGTAATGCGTCGATTGGCACGCCGGCGGCATGCAGCATTTCAACGGCACGGGTCGCGATCAGAGGTGTTTGCTCTGCCGGTTTGGCCAATACAGCGTTGCCAGCGGCCAGCGCGGCGGCAATTTGTCCGGTAAAGATAGCCAGTGGAAAGTTCCAAGGGCTGATGCATGTCCAGACGCCACGCGCCTTTGTGTCGTCGCTGGCTTGGGTTGCGTAATAGCGCAGGAAATCCACGGCCTCGCGCAGTTCAGCCACGACATCTGGCAAGCCCTTTCCAGCTTCGCGTGCCAGAATCGCGAACAGTTCATTTGCATTGGCTTCATAAGCGTTGGCGGCGGCGTTCAACGCAGCAGCACGTGTGGCTGCATCTGCGCCCCACGGTTTCGCGTATCCAATCGCCGCAGTGATATCGGCAGGGCCAGCTACCTGAACTTGACCGACAATATCTTCTGCGCGTGCCGGGTTAATGACGGGTGTCTTTGGTTCCGTCGGTTGACCCGCTGCGATAATGGGATGCCCTTGAAGCTGTGTTTCTAAAAACGGCGCACGCCCAGTTTCTATCGCTGACAGGGTGGGGGCATGGGTTAAATCCCACCCACGCGAGTTAACGCGCTCTGGCAGGAAGATATTTGGCCCTTTGGGCAGGTCGACACCATGGCCGATCGCACCAAACGGGCAGGCGGCCACGACTTCGGGCGCCACGTCTTCGTCGACGATCTGGTTCACAAAGCTAGAGTTCGCACCGTTCTCCAGCAGACGCCGAACAAGATAGGCGAGCAAATCTTCGTGGGCGCCGACCGGGGCGTAGATACGGCAGTGCGTCCTTTCCGCGTTCAGCACCAGTGTGTGCAGGGTTTCACCCATGCCATGAAGGCGCTGGAATTCATACGCTGCCGGTGTCAGCCCCATCGTCGATGCGATGTCGAGAACGGCAGCAACTGTGTGCGCGTTATGTGTCGCGAACTGCGGGTAAATCCGGTCAGTCATACCAAGCAGCTTGCGGGCGTTGCTGATGTAGCTGATGTCAGTGTGCTGCTTTGATGTGAACACGGGGAACCCGTCGATACCTTCGACTTGTGCGCGTTTGATTTCAGCGTCCCAATAAGCGCCCTTTACCAAGCGGACCATGATTTTGCGATCCAGCTTTGTTGCCAATGCGTGCAGCTGGTCGATCACGAGCGGGGCGCGTTGTCCGTATGCCTGCACGACGACACCGAAACCATCCCATCCAGATAGTGCAGGCTCTGACAAAACAGCGGCGATCACATCAAGCGACAAGGAAAGGCGGTCAGCCTCCTCTGCGTCAATGTTAAAACCCATGCCAGCAGATTTTGCGAGCATCGCCAATGCACGCACGCGCGGGACTAGTTCGGTCATGACGCGGGCCTCTTGCGCGACCTCGTACCGAGGGTGCAGCGCGGATAGTTTGACCGAGATGCCTGGGTTTTCGGCAACGGTTTCATGTGTGCAATGTTCGGCAATCGCGCTGATCGCACGCGAATATGACAGGTGGTAGGCGCGCGCATCGGCCTCTGTCCGGGCGGCTTCGCCCAGCATGTCATAGCTATAGGTGAATCCCTTGGCTTGCATTCCAGCGGCACGTTTCATCGCCTTGCCGATATCTTCGCCCAAGACGAACTGGCGGCCCATTTCACGCATCGCACGGGCGACAGCGGTACGAATTACGGGTTCGCCCAATCGCTTTACCGCGCTGCGCAGGTGGCGGGTGATACCAGGCTTTTCATCGTCCAACACGCGCCCCGTTAGCATCAATGCCCAGGTCGATGCGTTGACCAGCGACGACGCGGAATGCCCAAGATGCTTGCCCCAGTCCGACGGCGCAATTTTATCTTCGATCAACGCATCGATGGTTTCCGCGTCGGGAACGCGCAACAGGGCCTCGGCCAAACACATCAATGCAATGCCTTCGTCCGTGGATAGGCCGTATTCAGCAAGGAAAACCTCCATCAGGCCGGGTTCCGCGCTACCGCGGATTTCCCGAACCAAATCCGCGGCTTTTGCGCTAATTCGAGCCCGGTCTTCCGGTGAGAGGGCAGCAGCCCGCGCCAGCGTTTTCACCGCCTGTAATTCATCGCAATACATTGCAGCGTCGATTTCTGAGCGCAGGTCGGTCTGATCACTATGCATTGATGGGGGTCCTTGTTGCTTTTCCCTATTCTATCCCATTGTGTGCAGTCCGTTTGGTTGGTAATTGTGGCCCTGTTAGTCGATTGCACCAAAGAGGGCAGAGTAAATGGTCGATATGAGTTCCGATTTAGATGGTTTTGACCGCAAGATTCTTGACGTGCTTGCGGTTGAAGGACGCGTCAGCGTCACAGAGCTGGCGCGTCGCATCGGCCTGTCAAAATCACCAACCCAAGCGCGACTAAAACGGCTAGAGGATAACGGCGTTATCCGTGGCTACCGTGCGCTGTTCGATCCAATTCGGTTGGGGCGCGACCATGTTGCCTTTGTCGAAGTCAAATTAACAGACACCCGAGAGTCAGCATTGGCAGCCTTTAACGCGGCCGTAATGCGGGTACCCGAGGTGGAACAATGCCATCTCATCGCGGGGTCATTTGATTATTTGTTGAAGGTTCGGACCGCAGGGATGACTGGTTACCGCGCTGTTTTAGCAGATAAAATATCGACTTTGCCACATGTCGCGAACACGTCGACCTATGTTGCGATGCAAGCAGTTAAAGAAGAAGGGCTTTCACCGCTTGCCCCTCCGGGCGCGTCCGCGTAGGAATAGCACCGTGCCCGCGTGGTGGAATGGTAGACACATGAGACTTAAAATCTCCCGGCTGTATGGCCGTGCCGGTTCGAGTCCGGCCGCGGGCACCACTTAAATCTAATTTTTGTCATGTAATCATGTTGTTACCGATATTGTATAAAAATGTATCCACCTATCAGTCCACCCAATTGGTCAATTGCAACCCATTTTTGAGGACACTCACTTAGGTTTTTTGGTGGCTTCGTTCGTGGGAATGCAGATGCACTACAAGGTGTAGTACGTGTTCAATAGGAGTTTCACCTCACGATGCACCCGGGTTCACCGAAGTTTAATCTTCAGACATGAAGCTAGAATTGTAATGCGACCTTCCCGCCAGTTCTAAATGGCCCTTCGAGATTATGACGTATCCCATGCGCTTAGTCAGTGGTTTTCGGTGAAAAACAGAAACTCTGTATATGACGAGGATTGAATCGCTGAATTCACCAGTCTTTTGGAGCTGAAGGAAAGCAAATGCCACAGAACTTAGGGAAGTCAGAATATCTACTCTTCTGACTGGGCTGCGCAATGATTACATCCTTGTTCGCTGAGCAGGTTTCGAATTTTTCAGGGTATTCAAAATGCCGCAAGGTACCTCTCGGCGCAATATAGGAGAAAATTCTAGGTTTGGGCGCTTCGCTCCATGACAAATTGAAAGCCGCGAGCTTAGGGTAAAAACATACCCCTGAATGCTCCAGGTGATCATCCAACCAAAAAGCAAGGTCGCGCCAATCGCGCCCCTTATCATATTGGTCAGAAAACCAAGGAACAACGATGCAGGCGGTAGCTCCGATGTTACCTGCTTTGTCCTTGTGGTCCCAGACATGCACCCCGAAGTTTGCTTCATTGTTTGCGCAATTATGGCCACGGGTGTTGCCTTCAGCATTTACTCTAGCAGACCGATACGCGGACCGAACATGAATAGGCCCGAAAGTGTTGACCAGCGGGTCCAGTAACTCAGTACACAGGTGCCTACCTGATTTTATTGCAAGATCCGGGTTGTCCGGTATGTTGCCTACCCTGTAAAAGTCGCTGACCTCAGAATGTAAAAAATCTCGCATAAAGAAATGCTGCGAGAGGCGTGTTCGGCCAAATTTTTCCAATTGGTATAGGCTTTCGATTTGTCGCAAGATTGGCCTCGTTTCGTTTTTCACATGTAATTCTGGCGTTTCGAAGCTGTACGTTGGCGAAAGCCGACATGAGAGAAGCTTCGCCGTGACAATACATTCAAGTTGTGTTCACGTTATGTCCCGGATGTAAAGGCGCAGTTTCGCGTGCAAAATTGAACCCGGGTGCATTACGCTGATTACGAGTATCTAAAATGATGCAGATGTTTTCTGGTGCTTGTAAGCGGCCGAACATTTGCTACCAGTCTGGGAAATTTCATGCACAACGCGAGCACGGGCTACCTCGTAAAATGGTAGCTAATTGTCTGCGTTTCGAGGTCCTTCACTCTAGCTGCGGTTCCCCTTAAGATCTAACTCCAGCTATGGCACGCATTCAATGCGACGGACGAAGGTCACACAGATTTACAAGAAGACAGGCAATCTGCGTGCCGTTCAATTGTTACTGGGTCACACCAAGATGGACAGCACAGTGCGATATCTTGGCGTTGAGCTTGAAGACGCCTTGGCAATTTCGGAGGCTATTGAAATCTAAACCTTCGGGCCGTTCGTAAGGGACGGCCCTTTGCTGACATTGGCCGTGACTATCGACGCTGCGATGCAGCTTCCCGAAATCCGACATTGGCGAATGAGCACAACATTCTGATACGCCCGAGGTCAGCTATGCGGGACAGAACCGACCTTGATCAATTTACGATGAATGGCTGCTTTTGTCGTGCTGCGTGTGCAGGGGAATTTGGCAAGGGCAGGAAGATGCATGCGCGCAATGTTAGGTTCCCCATATACATTATATTCAACACTACTCTATGGTTGCTCTGAATTTACGTGCAAGAGAGGCTGACAGGAGTGACTGACCATATTTGGATGTGTGACGCACAGCGTCACACGCAGTTCGTTAGAGGGTTTTCGGCAGATCTAGATG
>NZ_JBHZRX010000012.1:2500-5826 GCF_043641945.1 Yoonia maritima
GCGAACCAGCGGCAAGCACTGGAATGTATGCATTTTGATTTAGGCCACCTTTGATTTTACAAAAGGGGGTGGCCACAGAAGTAGTCTGACTATTTCTGGATCAAATCAAGCGCGAAAAGGGCGTTTGGTGGATGCCTTGGCAGTAAGAGGCGATGAAAGACGTGATACTCTGCGATAAGCCATGGGGAGCTGAGAATAAGCTTTGATCCATGGATTTCTGAATGGGGCAACCCACCTGATACTTTGTTATTATTGCCCGTAAGGGCAGCTAATAATGAGGTAAAACAGGTATTTGTAAACTGAATACATAGGTTTACAAAAGCAAACCCGGGGAACTGAAACATCTAAGTACCCGGAGGAAAGGAAATCAATAGATACTCCCCTAGTAGCGGCGAGCGAACGGGGACCAGCCGAGCCTTGAGTGTGATTAGAATGGTCTGGAATGGCCAACCATAGTGGGTGACAGTCCCGTATAAGAAGCATGATAGGACGTATTAAGTAGGGCGGAACACGTGAAATTCTGTCTGAACATCGGAGGACCACCTTCGAAGGCTAAGTACTCCTTACTGACCGATAGCGAACCAGTACCGTGAGGGAAAGGTGAAAAGCACCCCGACGAGGGGAGTGAAACAGTACCTGAAACCGAACGCCTACAATCAGTTGGAGGGCCCTTGAGGCCTGACAGCGTACCTTTTGTATAATGGGTCATCGACTTGGTCTACCGAGCAAGCTTAAGCCGTTAGGTGTAGGCGCAGCGAAAGCGAGTCTTAATAGGGCGCATGAGTTCGGTGGATCAGACCCGAAACCGAGTGATCTAGGCATGTCCAGGATGAAGGTAAGGTAACACTTACTGGAGGTCCGAACCCACACCTGTTGAAAAAGGTCGGGATGAGGTGTGCCTAGGGGTGAAAGGCCAATCAAACTCGGAGATAGCTGGTTCTCTGCGAAATCTATTTAGGTAGAGCGTCGGACGAATACCCTCGGGGGTAGAGCACTGAATGGGTAATGGGGGCCCACAGCCTTACTGATCCTAATCAAACTCCGAATACCGAGGAGTAATATCCGGCAGACACACAGCGGGTGCTAACGTCCGTTGTGGAGAGGGAAACAACCCTGACCTACGACTAAGGCCCCTAATTCATGGCTAAGTGGGAAAGCAGGTGGGACGACCAAAACAACCAGGAGGTTGGCTTAGAAGCAGCCATCCTTTAAAGATAGCGTAACAGCTCACTGGTCTAAATAAGTTGTCCTGCGGCGAAGATGTAACGGGGCTCAAGCCATGAGCCGAAGTCTAGGATGCGATTTATCGCATGGTAGCAGAGCGTAGTGTGACATAATTCCATGCGTCCTTAATTCCTTTCGGGGAATATTGGACGCAAGGAGTTTTCTGTGAAGCCGGCCTGTGAGGGATCCGGTGGAGAGATCACTAGTGAGAATGATGACATGAGTAGCGACAAAGGGAGTGAGAGACTCCCTCGCCGAAAGTCCAAGGGTTCCTGCTTAAAGCTAATCTGAGCAGGGTAAGCCGACCCCTAAGGCGAGGCCGAAAGGCGTAGTCGATGGGAACCAGGTTAATATTCCTGGGCCATGGAGTGGTGACGGATCTCGAAGGTAGTTCATCCTTATCGGATTGAATGGGCTGCTTAGAGGTTCCTGGAAATAGCCCTCCTATAAGATCGTACCCTAAACCGACACAGGTGGACTGGTAGAGAATACCAAGGCGCTTGAGAGAACCACATTTAAGGAACTCGGCAAAATACCTCCGTAAGTTCGCGAGAAGGAGGCCCGTTCAGAACGCAAGTTTTGGGCGGGGGCACAAACCAGGGGGTGGCGACTGTTTACTAAAAACACAGGGCTCTGCGAAGTCGCAAGACGACGTATAGGGTCTGACGCCTGCCCGGTGCCTGAAGGTTAAAAGGAGGAGTGCAAGCTCCGAATTGAAGCCCAGGTAAACGGCGGCCGTAACTATAACGGTCCTAAGGTAGCGAAATTCCTTGTCGGGTAAGTTCCGACCTGCACGAATGGCGTAACGACTTCCCCGCTGTCTCAAATGTGGACTCAGCGAAATTGAATTTCCTGTCAAGATGCAGGATACCCGCGGTTAGACGGAAAGACCCCATGCACCTTTACTATAGCTTCGCATTGGCATCAGGCACAGTATGTGCAGGATAGGTGGTGGGCTTTGAAACCGGGACGCCAGTCTCGGTGGAGCCTCCCTTGAGATACCACCCTTATTCTGCTTGATGTCTAACCGCGGCCCGTTATCCGGGTCCGGGACCCTGCGTGGTGGGTAGTTTGACTGGGGCGGTCGCCTCCCAAATTGTAACGGAGGCGCGCGAAGGTTGGCTCAGAGCGGTCGGAAATCGCTCGTTGAGTGCAATGGCAGAAGCCAGCCTGACTGCGAGACTGACAAGTCGAGCAGAGTCGAAAGACGGCCATAGTGATCCGGTGGTCCCGAGTGGAAGGGCCATCGCTCAACGGATAAAAGGTACGCTGGGGATAACAGGCTGATGGTGCCCAAGAGTCCATATCGACGGCACCGTTTGGCACCTCGATGTCGGCTCATCTCATCCTGGGGCTGGAGCAGGTCCCAAGGGTACGGCTGTTCGCCGTTTAAAGAGGTACGTGAGCTGGGTTTAGAACGTCGTGAGACAGTTCGGTCCCTATCTTCCGTGGGTGTAGGATATTTGAGAAGAGTTGCCCCTAGTACGAGAGGACCGGGGTGAACGATCCACTGGTGGATCTGTTGTCGTGCCAACGGCAGTGCAGAGTAGCTATGATCGGACAGGATAACCGCTGAAGGCATCTAAGCGGGAAGCCCCCTTCAAAACAAGATATCCCTGAGAGCCGAGGTAGACCACCTCGTCGATAGGCCAGAGATGTAAGCGCTGTAAGGCGTTCAGTTGACTGGTACTAATGGCTCGATAGGCTTGATTTGATCCAGTAATAGTAAGACTGGAAAAAATCAAAACACATACACACACAATCATCAGTATACGATGAAATGGAACAAAGCCTGATGTTATCGGCTAGGACCTCGGTCCAAGCCGGTGTTTCTTTTTTGGTTTGGTGATCATAGCGCGAGCAAAACACCCGATCCCATCCCGAACTCGGCAGTTAAGTGCCGCTGCGCTGATGGTACTGCGTCTTAAGGCGTGGGAGAGTAAGTCATTGCCAAACCTAATAAGAAACACTTCTCTCTATACGATAACAAAAAAGACCTCACAAAACACCAAGAGGCACAATAGCGCGGGATGGAGCAGCCCGGTAGCTCGTCAGGCTCATAACCTGAAGGTCGTAGGTTCAAATCCTACTCCCGCAACCAA
>NZ_JBHZRX010000013.1:0-2092 GCF_043641945.1 Yoonia maritima
TTGCTACCGTCAGCGCTTTTGGTGACACTTCTGCTTTGCACTCCGGGTGACATTTCTACTTGGTTGCAACACTAATTTAGACTCAGAACATTGTCGGAATCCTTAAGAATTAAAGGGACTCCTTCCCCTTTAATATCAACGACATAGGAATTCGCCTAGTTTTAACGAACTAAACACCTCATGGGTGCAAACCTGACACTACAGCGTCTGCTTGCAAATCTAGCGCCTAAGTGGCAATGCAGGACGGACACGTCAAAGTGTGGTGAACAATCGCGCTGGTGTGCTTAGCGCTGCAACTCGGCTCATCAACACCAACAACTAGAGTGGGATCCTGTTGTCGCGAACCAAAAGTAGTTGTTTGGCACCTACCCTACTCCTCGGGCCATGCGTCAGGTTTGACGTCCGGCCCGTTGGCGCCATTGATCCCCCCAAACCAATGCTGCGATGCTACCCGTCAGAGCGGGCTTTCGACACTACCGCAAAATGAGATGAAGCTAAGTTCACACTTTACTACGGTATTTCGCAGTTGACATTTCTGCACGGAACGCCACAATTTTTGAATCGTCAGCAGTCGCCAATCCGTTCGGCAAATGCTTGCCCCTCGTATGGGAACTCTTGACCTTGCAGAACTAAACTGCCGGACATGTCACCTGAATACGATGTACGGGCGTATTCGTAACTCATTCGTCCAATTGATTGGAGCTGAAAACCTGCTTTGCTTGTCTGGCAGGCAATATCCAAAGAGATACTACCGGGAAGTTGTGACATGTTCGAAACACTGCAATCATTGTCGGGACCACCAGTCATGTCACGAATTATCTCCGATAGGCTTTTCTGCGAGTCAGCTTCTGCAAGACATTTGGTTGTCGTACGAAAATCCGCAATCCGAAGACCGGGCACATTGAAGCTGTCCTCGAAACGCCATTGACCTGGCTCCACTTCAAAATTGTGCTCTTGCGCGTACAATTGTGTCGCGCCGAGCGCGCAGCTGGCAAGAAGGCATAGAAGTCGTATCATGTGTCAGCTTTCCAGTTTTTGAGTTAGTTTTTGATCAAAGGCAGGGCCTGCGACAGCGAAACGGGTAAATTCTGACCCAGCGTGGGCACTCACCTTTGTACTTACCCATTGTAGAAAACAAGGGATGTTGGCAGCTCCGAAAAACTGACACCGATCCCGCTAAGAAATGACCGCAGATCGTTGTCGGTGTGAACCGTTTGCGATGGATCAAAATACACGTTGAGAAAGATAAAATCCGATGACAAGTAGCGCGAAGCTTCCTCAATAAACGCGTTGCCGGTCAGACAGCGGCGGCATGAGGTGCCTGTTGAGGTCAGTGTCAGTACGATGGGGCGATCATCATCAAGTCGTCGAAGCGATGCCGGCACATCCTAGTGTGCAACTTCTGCGACCACAATGTCGCCACGCGGCGACGCCCATTGCTCTGTCCAAATGTCAATTGCGCGTCTGAGTGCTTCTGCCTGATCGGGTGCGTTTGCGGAAACCATCCGAACGGGCTGTTCGTCCGCAAACAATGCTACCATCGGTACAGCGATCAACGGTAAGTTGATTTCCTCATGAAAGGCGACAAGTGCCTGTCCCTCGGTAGTATCAAAAAGTCGTCTCCAAGGGTTAAAGGTTACAGTGTAAAACTGATAGGTTTCCTCTAAGTCCTTAGCGGTTTGGGTAAACCGCGCGTTAGCTTCCATGCAGAAAGTGCAAGAGCCATCGTCAGAGGTGTAAAGGATGGCAATTGGAAGCGTATCCGCCGTTTCTAATACTCTTGTCTGAATATTTTCAAGCGAGAGCTCCTCAACCGCCTGCCCATAGCTTTTTGACGGTGTGCCACACGCAATGAACCCGAAAAGTAAGACGTAAATGGTAGTCAACCCGGCCCTTAAGTTTCGATAACTCAATCTCTCTCGCAAAGTCGGAATCCCATCTTCTGCCGCACAGTGAGCATCGACGCTTTCTGGAGGTTGCGCAAGTTCTGTTCGTTCAACGAAAAACACTGATTTGCCGACTTTCATGCAAACTGCCGCAGCAGGGAAAGTGGTTCCAAAGCAGCCTTTGCGGTGGTGCGGCACCCAATCTA
>NZ_JBHZRX010000014.1:0-1938 GCF_043641945.1 Yoonia maritima
CATTCGTCCGTAATTTGAAATTTGTTGGGATGGGAACCCTCCACACTGATCCATACTAACGCTCTCAACGTAATCGATAAGTAGTTGGAGGGATACATTGGCCAATCAAGTGACAGTTCCGTTGGTCGCCGCGTTTCTGGCGTCGGCTGGCATCCCTTTGTACATCCACCTTCCAAGTTTTGCGGCCGAGTTAGGAATTGGCTTGGGCACCATCGGCTATGTCCTGTTTGGTTTACGTGCCTTGGACTTTATTCAAGATCCCATACTTGGGCGCATGGTTGATCGATTTCCAGCTTACAGATCGCGTTTTGTGGCTATCGCGTTCTTGGGTATGGGGCTTGGTTTTTGGATCGCTTTCGTAATGCAGCCAAAGCTGTTCGGATTGGTCGCCGGATTGGTTCTAGTCTTTACAGCCTATAGCCTAGGCACAATCCTTTTTTACGGACAGGGTGCCGCAATCGTTGGGGGCAGCGCCGAAAGCGAGCACTTACGGTTTGCTGGGGTACGCGAAACGGGTGCGCTCGTCGGCATTGTTGTGGCGGCGATTTTGCCCGGATTGCTTGGAGGGTACTACGGTGTACTTGGAGGTTATGCGCTTTTTGGCGTGGTGCTGGTAATTGCATCGCTGGCCATTTGGCTACTGAGCCGACCATTCTGGGGACCAGTTGTAGCTGAAACTCAACAAAGCCAGTCGTTTCGCGAACTGGCACAGCCCAAGATACTTCAATTACTCTTGATCGCTCTTCTTAACGCGCTGCCTGTTGCCATTACGTCGACACTTTTCTTGTTTTTTGTCGACGACCGCCTTGATCTCAGCAACCTTGCGGGGCTTTTTCTATTATTGTTCTTTCTGACAGCGGGTGTGTCTGCACCGGTTTGGTCATGGGCGTCTGCCCGGTTTGGTGCCCGTCAGGTTTTATTGCTCGCGATGAGCCTCGCCATTATCTCATTTGTTGGGGCCTATAGTCTACCTGTTGGAGCCGCATGGCGGTTTGGCATGATTTGCGCGGCTTCGGGTGCGGCTTTGGGCGCAGATATGGTCATTTTGCCTGCATTGTTTGCCACTGCGCTCATGAAACATGGCGTAGCCACGGGCATGGGGTTTGGCGTTTGGGCTTTTGCTGCGAAGATATCTTTGGCGCTAGCAGCTGCGCTTGTTTTGCCGGCATTGCAATACGCGGGGTTCTCGCCAGGTGGTGCAAACACAGCCGACGCGTTGCAGCGTTTGAATTTTCTATATGCGTTGTTGCCTTGCGCGCTGAAACTCTTGGCGTTGGTGTGCGTTGCGCGGCTTCCTAAGGTTGCAGCATAGCCAAGCCGAACCGGGCGCGGCCGCTCGCTGAATGAACGACCCCGTAAAATTGCGCGATACCATACGCCTGCTCAGAGATTTGAAGTAGTTTTGTAGTGATCAGTCGAAACGACAGCATAAAGTCGTTTCACAGCTAAATGCGCTGATCTTCCAAAGGTCGAGTGAACCAGATCGTTGTCGCTTACGTATAAATGTTACGGATCCAATGATGAGGCGCCCGATGAAACATCTTGTTCTTTCCTTGACACTCGCCCTTGGCGCGACGCCGACCGTCGCCGAAAACTTCGCTCCGATCTACGATGAGGCAACGTTCTTGTCTTTGGTCGACGGTAAGGAACTGCGCAACAATCTCTATGGTGTACGGCTGAACGTTTTAGGGAACGGTCGTATCCAAGGTGCTGCTATTGGATGGGAGATCAGCGGTAGCTGGAGTTGGCGGGAGGGCTACTTCTGCCGCGAGATGAAATGGCGTGGTGATCAGATCCCCTACAACTGCCAACTTGTCGAAGTGAGAAACGGAAACGTTCTGCGTTTCACAGTCGATCAAGGTGCTGGCGATTCAGCTTCGTTCAGGCTGAGGTAATATGCCAATCATTCCAAAACGTGACACGTATTACTTTCGTGTT
>NZ_JBHZRX010000015.1:0-1520 GCF_043641945.1 Yoonia maritima
TTCGTCCGCAAGGCGGTAATTGATCATCAATATCACAAGGTCAGCTTTTGCTTGCCGCAGCGGCTTCGCCCGCCCGCTCGGCCCGTCGTCGCTCATAGTAGGCTTCCATTTTTGACGGTGCTCCGGGCGATCGGCGGCCAGTCTTTTTGTAGCCATTCTTTGCGCTGATCGGTTTGACCTTGGGCTTTGGCGCAGGTTTGTCCTGTTCTTCTTTGATAAATGCCAGAACTGCGCCGAGGCGCTTGTTCTCGGTAATGGCGGCATGCGTGATCCGGCGCTCGGGGTTGAGGATGGAATGGGGCAGGGCGACGCCCTTTGCCCGTACCTGAATGCGTCCGTCAGCCAACTCATATACATCAACATATTTACCCACGAGACCGCGGCTCAGATCGTTCACTTCCAGCTTGATCCGCTTGCGGTCGTACTTGATCGTCAGGTCTTTGGTGACATAACGTTTGTCACGCAGGCAGAAGATCTCGGCAAGGCGGTCAGGTTCGACGTTCAGTGCGCGATGCAGGTTGTCGGGCCGGGCAGGAGCCTTTGCAAACTTGGCATTGTAGCGTTCAACGAAACCCGCCAGAAACATGTTTCCATCATCCATGTTAGAAACGCCTGCGATGCGCAGCTCCTTTACAAGCCGATCCTGAAGTGTCCGGTTTGCGCGTTCGACGCGGCCTTTGGCCTGGGAACTGTTTGCACACAGAATCTCTATGTTCAGCTCAGCCAGGGCACGCCCAAACTGGGTCATGCCGGTCATATGCTTGCTCGGCTTGGCGACCCGAAAGACGGAGTGTTTATCACTATAGAATGCGACCGGCCGCTCATGCTTGAGTAGATAGCTTTCCAAGGCATCAAAATAGGTAAATGTGCTCTCCGATTCCACGAACCGCAGCTCCATCAAGGTACTGGTTGCATCGTCAATGAAGACGAGAAGGGTGCAGGGACCAGCGCGATCCTCGAACCACCGATGATCTGATCCGTCGATTTGGATCAGCTCACCGAAGCACTCTCGACGCAAACGCGGTTGGTGGAATGTCCGGCGTTGTTTGCGCGAGAGCCAAAGGCCGTCTTCCTGCATCCATTTGCGAACCGTCTCGCGCGAGACTTTGAAACCGTGACGTTCGGCCAGCATCTCAGCCGCCAATGTTGGCCCGAAGTCAGCATAGCTCTCTTTGATCAGGTTCAGAGCATAGTCACGCTTGGCATGATGGATGCGATTGTTCGGAGGTTTGCCGCGCGCCTTGTGCCGGATCGCGGACGCACCGTCCTGGCGATATCGCTTCAAAAGCCTGAAAATCTGTCGTCGTGTCAGGTCCAACATGTTCGCAGCATTATCGACACTCAGCCGACCATCATCAACCTGTGCCAATACTTCTACGCGGTTCAGCTCGCGCTCGCTCATAATCACCCATCCCGTGCCCGATCTCTCTGCCTGTTGTCGTTACGGGCGAGAGTGACATTCCTGAATTGCAGATGGGTGACATTTTAGCTTTGCGGCTACAATTACGTATTCGCATAAT
>NZ_JBHZRX010000016.1:0-1019 GCF_043641945.1 Yoonia maritima
GCTCGATTTGATCGTGTTCAATCCCCAAGACTCATCGTGCAAGCCAGAAACAGAACCCAAATTGTCGATCTCATAGGGAAGTCACATTGCAGTGTCTGCGTGTGGCATGGATGAAAGCTTTTGGCAGGAGTGGCGCAGGTCTACTGCAGTTATGCGTTCTGCTTGTATCTGCTTTTCAAATGTCATCGGAGACAGTAGGCATCCTAATCTTTTAAGGTTTGGGACAAAACATGGCGCAAAATGCCACCATTTATAAAGTTGAACTTTCAGTCTCCGACATGGATCGTCACTATTACGAGACCCATAAGCTGACGATAGCTAAGCATCCCTCAGAGACGGATGAACGGCTGATGGTGCGCATTGTCGCGTTTGCACTAAATGCACATGAGCATTTGGAAATGACGAAAGGCCTTTCAACAGATGATGAACCAGATATCTGGCAGAAAAGCCTGAGCGGAGAGCTTGATGTGTGGGTGGCCCTGGGACTTCCAAGCGAGAAGGTGATGCGCCAATCGTGTGGTAAAGCCGAAAAGGTGATTGTCTATCCCTATGGCGGCAGGACTGCTGATATTTGGTGGGACAAGATCAAAAACAGCACCACCCGTTTTGATAATCTTCAGGTGATAAATTTTTCCGAGACCGACACGGGCGCACTAACAAAACTGGCAAGCCGCGCGATGAAGCTACAGATTAATATTCAAGACGGCGATGTGATGGTCAGTGTTGGTGATGAGGTAGTTTACGTTACCCCGGTAAAATGGAAGAGTGCTCCGTAATTCACGATTGCGCGCTGTCAAGACGGACTTGAGTTGCTTAGTGGTTGGCACCTCAGTCAGATGCGGCTCGCCAATGTCCGCGTCGGGTAAACTGCACCGCAGCGCCGAACCATGTGATCAACGGCAGCTTTGGGCCGGGCGCGACGGTGAATTGATTGACCGTCGCTAGATTGGGTGCCGCACCACCGCAAAGGCTGCTTTGGAACCACTTTCCCTGCTGCGGCAGTTTGCATGAAAGTCGGC